>NZ_JACYTX010000014.1:0-287 GCF_014841435.1 Frigoribacterium sp. CFBP 8766 | reverse complement strand
ATGAATTTTTTGTTCAAGTGGCAAAGCACAATTGTACTCATAAGTAGCAAGTGGCGCATAAGTATCAAAATAAGCCACTTGTTGTTGTTCTCTGATCGTTGTGCTTTCGCTCTCCAAAAGCATAAGGCAGGCGACTGAGTAACAACAAGTAACAACACTTGATGTGCTGAGAGCAAGAGAGTAAGACAAAAAATTTAACTGAGTGCGCAGAACGACACGACAAAACATACCCGAGTGTCGATGAATCAATGAATTTTTTGTTCAAGTGGCAAAGCACAATTGTACTC
>NZ_JACYTX010000013.1:0-505 GCF_014841435.1 Frigoribacterium sp. CFBP 8766 | reverse complement strand
CAGGGTGCCGCCGTAGAGGTTGAAGAGGTAGGCGTCCTCGGCTGCGACAGCGCCGTTGGCGGTGACGGTGCCGTAGAGCTTGCTCTCGCCCGGGTCGATGCGGAAGTCGCTGAGCTCGACGACGGTGCCGTCGGCAGCGGTCAGGCTGAGGCCGGAGCCGTCGTGGTCGATCTCGCCCTGGACGTAGGGGCGCACGTCGGAGGAGGGGTCGTAGTAGTCGACGTTGCCGCCGGTGATGGGGAAGGAGAAGGTGCCCGTGGTGGCGTCGAAGCCGGCGGTGCCGACGACTCCGGGGGTGAGGCCGAGGCTGGTGAGGGCCTCGACGAAGGACGCGTCGACGGCGACCTGGGTGTCGACGCCCTTGCTGAGGTCAGGCAGCGACGCGACGGGCTCGGTCGACGCAGCCGACGACGAGGACGACGGGGCGGCCGAGGACGACGAGGTCGAGCCGGCGTCGCTGGAGGAGCAGGCGGCGAGGCTGAAGATGAGGGCGCCGGAGGCGACG
>NZ_JACYTX010000012.1:0-4991 GCF_014841435.1 Frigoribacterium sp. CFBP 8766 | reverse complement strand
AACATTACAGGCACACCAGGCACATCGTCCAAACCCTGCCGCATCCCGGGCGTGTCGCGAGCACGATCCCCGGAAAATCAAGGGTCCAGGCCCTGATCGGCCGCCAGAGGGCCGCACACGGCCTCCAGGGACACGTTCAGTGACGCGGCTGACCCCACGAATCATTCTTCGCGGTCGCCGGATGCACGAAGGCCCGCCCCTGCAGAGGGGCGGGCCTTTGTCGTCACGGAACAGGGCGGGTCAGCGGACCGTCACGCCGGCGAGCGTCTTCTTGCCGCGACGCAGGACCACGGTGCCGCCGGCCAGGGTGGACTCGCCCACCGGCGCATCCGCATCGACCACGCGGACGTTGTTCAGGTAGACCCCGCCTTCGCCTGTGCTCCGGCGGGCGGCACCGAGCGATGCCGACAACCCGGTGGCCACCAGTGCCTGCGCCACCGTGGTGGTCGCGTCCGCCTCCGCGGACGGGAGCTCGGCGACCGCGCTGCGGAGGGTGTCCTCGTCCAGGACACCGAGATCGCCCTGCCCGAAGAGGGCGGCGGCCGCGTCGATCGCCGACTGCGTGGCGGCCTCGCCGTGGACCAGGCGGGTGACCTCCCACGCGAGCGTGCGCTGCGCCTCCCGCCGGAACGGCTCGTCGGCCACCGCTCGCTCGAGCGACTCGATCGCCGCTCGGTCGAGGAACGTAAACACCCGCAGCCGGGACACGACGTCGGAATCGTCGGTGTTGAGCCAGAACTGGTACATCGCGTAGGGGCTCGTCAGCTCGGGGTCGAGCCAGACGGCGTTGCCCTCGCTCTTGCCGAACTTGGTGCCGTCGCTGTTGGTGATCAGCGGGGTGCCGATGGCGTGCACCGCGACGCCCTCAGTGCGACGGATCAGCTCGGTGCCGCTGGTGAGGTTGCCCCACTGGTCGCTGCCCCCTGTCTGCAGCACGCACTCGTGCTGGCGGTAGAGCTCACGGAAGTCGAGGCCCTGCAGGATCTGGTAGCTGAACTCGGTGTAGCTGATGCCGGCGTCCGAGTTGAGGCGCGCGCTGACCGCGTCCTTCTTGAGCATGGTGCCCACCCGGAAGTTCTTGCCGATGTCGCGGAGGAACTCGATGGCCGACAACGGCGCCGTCCAGTCGAGGTTGTTCACGACTCGGAGGCCGTTCTCTCCCTCGGCGGCGAGGAACTTCTCGACGTGCACGCGGATCCGCGTCACCCACTCGGCGGTCTGCTCAGGTGTCTTCAGGGTGCGCTCGGCCGTCGGACGCGGGTCGCCGATCAGGCCGGTCGAACCGCCGACGAGCCCGAGCGGCCGGTGGCCGGCCAGCTGAAGGCGACGCATCAGCAGCAGCTGCACGAGGTTGCCGAGGTGCAGGCTCGGCGCGGTCGGGTCGAAGCCGCAGTAGTACGTGATCGGCGGGCCGGCGAGCACGGACTTCAGCGCCTCGGCGTCCGTCGAGACGTGGACCAGGCCGCGCCACTGCAGCTCGTCCCAGACGTCGTCGAATGTGGGGTCGTTGGCCTGGCCGGCGAGGACGTCGGCCGTTGTTTCGCTGCTCACCCGAGAACGGTATCAGCGTGCGGACGTGCCGCCGCCGCGCCTGACCGCGGGCCGCCAGGCCGAGACCGACGGTTCACCTGCGAGCGTGAACCGCCACGGGAACTCGTCGGTCCCGGCCCGGCCGGACACGCCGACGCGGGGACCGGCGACGACCTCGCCGGCGGCACCGGTCGGCAGCTCGAGGGAGAACCGCCCGTGCCCCAGGGTGCTGCCGTCGTCGTCGAGACCGATGTCGAGCGCCGACCCGAGCCTCCCGGGTCCCTTCGCCAGCTCGGCGTCGTTCCGGGCGGATGCCCGGCGCGACCGAGCGACGTCGAGACCGTCGACGACCTCGCCCGCGCGGAGCAGCAGCCCGGAGGCGTAGCCCTCAGGGCCGCAGACGATGTTGACGCACCGGTGGATCCCGTAGGACAGGTACACGTAGAGGGTCCCGCCCTCGCGGAACATGCTCGAGTTCCGCGGCGTCGGCCCGCGGTGCGCGTGCGACCCGGGATCCTGCCCCTGGCCGTGGTACGCCTCGACCTCGGTGAGCCTGACCGCCACCTCCCCGACCCGGAACACCGAGCCGAGGAGGAGCGGGCCCACCTCGAGGGCCGGCCGCGTCAGCAGCCGGGTCACCTCGTTCAGAAGAACCGCTGGCCCGAGGCGGTCGCGATCACGACGACCGCGACGAGGACGACGACGCACACCGCGACGACCGCGGGCAGCAGCCAGGCACGCGGGGTCCGCGGTCGACGCGGCTCGGTCACGCCGAGACCGGGTCGAGGTCGCGGACCAGGTGCGCGACGCGCTCGGTCAGCTCGGCCAGCTGCTCGGCGACGCGCTCGGGAGCCGTCCCGCCCACGCCCTGCCTGCTGCCGATCGAGCCGCGCACGGTCAGGACCGCACGGATCTCGGGGGTGAGGTGGGACGACACCTCGGCGTACTGCGCGTCGGTCGGCTCGTCGAGCTCCAGCCCGTGCTGCTCGCAGAACCTCACCAGCTCGCCGCTGATCTCGTGGGCGTCACGGAACGTCACTCCCTGGCGCACGAGCCACTCGGCCACGTCCGTCGCGAGCGAGAAGCCCTGCGGCGCCAGCTCGGCCATGCGGGCCTCGTCGAACTCGAGCGTGGCGATCATGCCCGTGAACGCGGGCAGCAGCACCTCGAGCTGGGTGACCGAGTCGAACACCGGCTCCTTGTCCTCCTGCAGGTCGCGGTTGTACGCGAGCGGGAGGCCCTTGAGCGTCGCCAGGAGGCCCGTGAGGTTGCCGATCAGCCGCCCCGACTTGCCCCGGGCGAGCTCGGCGATGTCCGGGTTCTTCTTCTGGGGCATGATCGACGACCCGGTCGAGAACGAGTCGTGCAGCTTCACGAAGCCGAACTCCCGCGTCGACCAGAGGATCACCTCCTCGGCGAGGCGTGACAGGTCGATGCCGATCGAGGCCGCCACGAAGGCGAACTCGGCCACGACGTCACGGCTGGCCGTCGCGTCGATGCTGTTCTCGGTGGTGCGCTCGAAGCCGAGCTCGGTCGCGACGAGCATCGGGTCGAGGCCGAGCGAACTGCCCGCCAGGGCGCCGGCGCCGTAGGGCGAGGCCGACGCACGACGCGACCAGTCGCGCAGGCGCTCGAGGTCGCGGACCAGGGGCCAGGCATGGGCGAGGAGGTGGTGCGCGAGCAGGACGGGCTGCGCGTGCTGCAGGTGCGTGCGCCCGGGCATCACGGCATCGGGATGAGCCGAGGCCTGCGAGGCGATCGCGTCGACGAGCCCGACCACGAGACGGCCGATCGCCGCACCGTGGTCACGCAGGTAGAGACGCACGAGCGTGGCGATCTGGTCGTTGCGGCTGCGGCCCGCGCGGAGCTTGCCGCCGAGCTCGGCGCCGGCGATGCCGATCAGGCCGCGCTCGAGCGCCGAGTGCACGTCCTCGTCGGACTCCGCCGCCACGAACGAGCCGTCGGCGACCTCGGCCTCGAGCTGGTCGAGGGCGGCGACCATGCCGTCGAGCTGAGCGCCGTCGAGGTACCCCGCCGCCGCGAGGGCACGGGCGTGTGCCCGTGACCCCGCGATGTCGTACGGCGCGAGCTGCCAGTCGAACTGCGTCGACTTGCTCAGGGCCGCGAGCTCGGGGGCGGGGCCGGAGGCGAAGCGGCCTCCCCACAGGGCGCCCGCCTCCCCCGCCCGCTGGTTCTGGCCCGGGGTCGCGTCGACCACTACTGCTGCGCCAGGTCGCGACGCGCCGAGATCTTGCTCGGCAGCGACCAGATCTCGATGAAGCCCTTGGACAGCGACTGGTCGAACGTGTCGCCCGTGTCGTAGGTCGCGAGGTCGAAGTCGTACAGGCTCTGGTCGCTCCGCTGGCCCGTGACGACCGCGCGGCCGCCCTGCAGCTTGAGGCGGATCTCGCCCGAGACGTACTTCTGCGTGTCGTCGATGAAGACGTCGAGCGAGCGCTTCAGGCCCGAGAACCACAGGCCGTCGTAGACGAGGTTGGACCACTCGGCCTCGACGCCGCGCTTGTAGCGACCGAGGTCGCGCTCGATCGTGAGCGCCTCGAGCGCCTCGTGCGCCTGGATCAGCGCCACGGCGCCCGGAGCCTCGTAGACCTCACGGCTCTTGATGCCGACGAGACGGTCCTCGACGACGTCGATGCGGCCGACGCCGTGCGCGCCCGCGAGCTCGTTCATCTTCTGCACGATGCCGAGCGGCGTGTACGAGACGCCGTCGATCGCGGTGGGCACGCCGGCCTGGAAGGTGATGACGACCTCGTCGGCGTCCTTGATGACCGAAGGATCCTGCGTGTACTCGTACAGGTCTTCGATCGGCGGGTTCCACGGGTCCTCGAGGAAGCCCGTCTCGACCGCGCGGCCCCAGACGTTCTTGTCGATCGAGTAGGGGTTCGCCGCGCTCTGACGGATCGGCAGCGAGTGCTGCTCGGCGTAGATGATCGCCTTGTCGCGGGTGAGGGCGAGGTCGCGGACGGGCGCGATGCTCGTCAGGTCGGGCGCGAGCGCGGCCACGGCCGCCTCGAAGCGGACCTGGTCGTTGCCCTTGCCGGTGCAGCCGTGCGCGACGCTGTCGGCGCCGAGCTCCTTCGCGACACGGGCGAGGTGGCGCGCGATCAGCGGGCGGCTGAGGGCCGAGACCAGCGGGTAGGTCTTCTGGTACATCGCGTTCGCCTTGAGGGCGGGCATCAGGTAGTCGCGCCCGAACTCCTCCTTGGCGTCGACGACGACCGACTCGACGGCACCGCAGTCGAGGGCACGCTGACGGATGTCGTCCATGTCCTCGCCGCCCTGTCCGACGTCGACGGCGAGGGCGACCACCTCCTTGCCGGTCGCGTCAGCGAGCCAGCCGATGCCGACGGAGGTGTCGAGACCTCCGGAGTATGCGAGGACGACGCGTTCCGCCATGGTTCTCCTTGAGTGTGGTGTGTGGGTGATCTTATCGGGAGGCA
>NZ_JACYTX010000011.1:0-5743 GCF_014841435.1 Frigoribacterium sp. CFBP 8766 | reverse complement strand
TGTTCCGTAAAGCGGATCGTTGCCGACCGTCTTTCGGGAACCACATAGTGGACGCGTAGCAATCTTTCTTCCTCCTCTACAGGGGAAGAGTGTTGTCAAGTTATCGGCTTATTAGTACCGGTCAGCTCCATGGGTCGTTAGTCCCCACTTCCACATCCGGCCTATCAACCCAGTAGTCTAGCTGGGAGCCTCTCACCCCGAAGGGTATGGAAATCTCATCTCGAAGCCGGCTTCCCGCTTAGATGCTTTCAGCGGTTATCCGTTCCGAACGTAGCTAATCAGCGGTGCTCTTGGCAGAACAACTGACACACCAGAGGTTCGTCCATCCCGGTCCTCTCGTACTAGGGATAGATCTTCTCAAATTTCCTACGCGCGCAGCGGATAGGGACCGAACTGTCTCACGACGTTCTAAACCCAGCTCGCGTACCGCTTTAATGGGCGAACAGCCCAACCCTTGGGACCTACTCCAGCCCCAGGATGCGACGAGCCGACATCGAGGTGCCAAACCATGCCGTCGATATGGACTCTTGGGCAAGATCAGCCTGTTATCCCCGAGGTACCTTTTATCCGTTGAGCGACAGCGCTTCCACAAGCCACTGCCGGATCACTAGTCCCGACTTTCGTCCCTGCTCGACTTGTCAGTCTTACAGTCAAGCTCCCTTGTGCACTTACACTCGACACCTGATTGCCAACCAGGTTGAGGGAACCTTTGGGCGCCTCCGTTACTTTTTAGGAGGCAACCGCCCCAGTTAAACTACCCACCAGGCACTGTCCCAGAACCGGATCACGGTTCGTAGTTAGATATCCAAAGTGACCAGAGTGGTATTTCAACAATGACTCCACCTGAACTAGCGTCCAAGCTTCACAGTCTCCCACCTATCCTACACAAGCCACTCCGAACACCAATACCAAGCTGTAGTAAAGGTCACGGGGTCTTTCCGTCCTGCTGCGCGTAACGAGCATCTTTACTCGTAGTGCAATTTCGCCGAGTTCGCGGTTGAGACAGCTGGGAAGTCGTTACGCCATTCGTGCAGGTCGGAACTTACCCGACAAGGAATTTCGCTACCTTAGGATGGTTATAGTTACCACCGCCGTTTACTGGGGCTTAAATTCTCAGCTTCGCTTGCGCTAACCGTTCCTCTTAACCTTCCAGCACCGGGCAGGCGTCAGTCCGTATACATCGTCTTGCGACTTGGCACGGACCTGTGTTTTTAGTAAACAGTCGCTTCCCACTGGTCTCTGCGGCCTTTCCCGCTCCGGGAGTAAATCCCATCACGGTTCCGGCCCCCCTTCTCCCGAAGTTACGGGGGCATTTTGCCGAGTTCCTTAACCACGATTCTCTCGATCTCCTTGGTATTCTCTACCTGACCACCTGAGTCGGTTTGGGGTACGGGCGGCTTGAACCTCGCGTCGATGCTTTTCTCGGCAGCATAGGATCACTGATTTCCCCCAATCGGGGTACGCATCGGATCTCAGGCGCATTGACGACGGATTTGCCTATCGTCAGCCCTACATCCTTACACCAGGTTCACCTTACGGATACCATCGCCTGGCTCAGCTACCTTCCTGCGTCACACCTGTTAATACGCTAAACGCACCAGCATGGGGTCGAGCGTTAGACCGGCCGGCATCACCCCGAAGGGATCCACTCAGCCGGGTTAGGACTCTTAGCACCACTGGATTATCTTGGGCGGTTCTTCGCCGGTACGGGAATATCAACCCGTTGTCCATCGACTACGCCTGTCGGCCTCGCCTTAGGTCCCGACTTACCCAGGGCGGATTAACCTGGCCCTGGAACCCTTGGTCTTTCGGAGGACGGGTTTCTCACCCGTCTTTCGCTACTCATGCCTGCATTCTCACTCGTGTGGCCTCCACGGCTGGTTTACACCGCCGCTTCACTGGCCACACGACGCTCTCCTACCACTCCGTACGACTGAACCACGAAGGCTTGTCTATAATACGAAATCTACAGCTTCGGTGGTGTGCTTGAGCCCCGTTACATTGTCGGCGCGGAATCACTTGACCAGTGAGCTATTACGCACTCTTTCAAGGGTGGCTGCTTCTAAGCCAACCTCCTGGTTGTCTCTGCAACTCCACATCCTTTCCCACTTAGCACACGCTTAGGGACCTTAGCTGGTAGTCTGGGTTGTTTCCCTCTCGACAATGAAGCTTATCCCCCACTGTCTCACTGCTGCGCTCTCACTTACCGGCATTCGGAGTTTGGCTGACGTCAGTAAGCTTTTGGGCCCCATCGGCCATCCAGTAGCTCTACCTCCGGCAAGAAACACGCAACGCTGCACCTAAATGCATTTCGGAGAGAACCAGCTATCACGAAGTTTGATTGGCCTTTCACCCCTATCCACAGCTCATCCCCTCCATTTTCAACTGAAGTGGGTTCGGTCCTCCACGACGTCTTACCGTCGCTTCAACCTGGCCATGGATAGATCACTTCGCTTCGGGTCTAGGACATGCGACTGTATCGCCCTCTTAAGACTCGCTTTCGCTACGGCTACCCCACACGGGTTAACCTCGCCACATATCGCTAACTCGCAGGCTCATTCTTCAAAAGGCACGCTGTCACCCCTACAAGGAGGCTCCAACGGTTTGTAAGCAAACGGTTTCAGGTACTATTTCACTCCCCTCCCGGGGTACTTTTCACCTTTCCCTCACGGTACTTGTCCGCTATCGGTCATCTGGGAGTATTTAGGCTTATCAGGTGGTCCTGACAGATTCACACGGGATTTCTCGGGCCCCGAGCTACTTGGGATCCCCATTCAGCCAGCGCCAGCATTTCGGCTACGGGGTTCGCACCCTCTATGACCAGCCATTCAAAGCTGTTCGCCTATACTGCGCTGTAACTGCTCCTGTCCGGCAGAACAGGACAACGGGTCCCACAACCCCGACCATGCAACGACCGCCGTCTATCACACATGACCGGTTTAGCCTCTTCCGATTTCGCTCGCCACTACTGACGGAATCACTGTTGTTTTCTCTTCCTGTGGGTACTGAGATGTTTCACTTCCCCACGTTCCCTCTACCCGCCCTATATATTCAGGCGGGAGTCACCAGGTCAAAACGCCTGGCGGGGTTTCCCCATTCGGACATCCTCGGATCAGGGCTCGATTATCAGCTCCCCGAGGCTTATCGCAGATTTCTACGTCCTTCTTCGGCTCCAGATGCCAAGGCATCCACCGTTTGCTCTTAGAAACTTGACCACAAAGTTGCTGCCAGCCAAAGACTGGCAGCTCAGTGTTATCTCATTCGCCAACCACACCTAAAAGGCGGGTTGGTCTAAGAAATTGCACTTAGTATCACAAACACTCACCAACCCGAAGGCCGGCACCTGCTTGCGACTAAGATGCTCGCGTCCACTGTGTAGTTCTCAAAATACGGGCGGCACCAGAATCACCCTGCGATTGATGCAGGACTTTCCTGGCCCAGAGGAGTCAACCCGTTGATCTTCCGACCAACCGGTTTGGTCCCTCAGGACCCAACAGCGTGCACACTCCCCCGCTCCCCAGCCCTCTCGTTCCAGACACCTAGAAGGTGACGTACTGAAGCTGACCGGCTCACCGGAAAGTCATTGTCAATGTTCCACCCATGAGCGCCAGCCGAAGACATTCGCTTCGGAACTGACTTGACCAGATGAATCCCCGTGTATACCGCGGGGCTGGTACATGCTCCTTAGAAAGGAGGTGATCCAGCCGCACCTTCCGGTACGGCTACCTTGTTACGACTTAGTCCTAATCACCGATCCCACCTTCGACAGCTCCATCCCACAAGGGGTTAGGCCACTGGCTTCGGGTGTTACCGACTTTCATGACTTGACGGGCGGTGTGTACAAGGCCCGGGAACGTATTCACCGCAGCGTTGCTGATCTGCGATTACTAGCGACTCCGACTTCATGAGGTCGAGTTGCAGACCTCAATCCGAACTGAGACCGGCTTTTTGGGATTCGCTCCACCTTACGGTATCGCAGCCCTTTGTACCGGCCATTGTAGCATGCGTGAAGCCCAAGACATAAGGGGCATGATGATTTGACGTCATCCCCACCTTCCTCCGAGTTGACCCCGGCAGTCTCCTATGAGTTCCCACCATAACGTGCTGGCAACATAGAACGAGGGTTGCGCTCGTTGCGGGACTTAACCCAACATCTCACGACACGAGCTGACGACAACCATGCACCACCTGTATACCGACCTTGCGGGGCGACCATCTCTGGCCGTTTCCGGTATATGTCAAGCCTTGGTAAGGTTCTTCGCGTTGCATCGAATTAATCCGCATGCTCCGCCGCTTGTGCGGGCCCCCGTCAATTCCTTTGAGTTTTAGCCTTGCGGCCGTACTCCCCAGGCGGGGAACTTAATGCGTTAGCTGCGACACGGAGACCGTGGAATGGTCCCCACATCTAGTTCCCAACGTTTACGGCATGGACTACCAGGGTATCTAATCCTGTTCGCTCCCCATGCTTTCGCTCCTCAGCGTCAGTTACGGCCCAGAGATCTGCCTTCGCCATCGGTGTTCCTCCTGATATCTGCGCATTCCACCGCTACACCAGGAATTCCAATCTCCCCTACCGCACTCTAGTCTGCCCGTACCCACTGCAGGCTGGGGGTTGAGCCCCCAGATTTCACAGCAGACGCGACAAACCGCCTACGAGCTCTTTACGCCCAATAATTCCGGACAACGCTTGCACCCTACGTATTACCGCGGCTGCTGGCACGTAGTTAGCCGGTGCTTTTTCTGCAGGTACCGTCACTTTCGCTTCTTCCCTACTAAAAGAGGTTTACAACCCGAAGGCCGTCGTCCCTCACGCGGCGTTGCTGCATCAGGCTTGCGCCCATTGTGCAATATTCCCCACTGCTGCCTCCCGTAGGAGTCTGGGCCGTGTCTCAGTCCCAGTGTGGCCGGTCACCCTCTCAGGCCGGCTACCCGTCGTCGCCTTGGTGAGCCATTACCTCACCAACTAGCTGATAGGCCGCGAGTCCATCCTTGACCGAAATTCTTTCCAACTCCTAGCCATGCGGCTGAAGCTCGTATCCGGTATTAGACGCCGTTTCCAGCGCTTATCCCAGAGTCAAGGGCAGGTTACTCACGTGTTACTCACCCGTTCGCCACTAATCCCCCCAGCAAGCTGGAGTTCATCGTTCGACTTGCATGTGTTAAGCACGCCGCCAGCGTTCGTCCTGAGCCAGGATCAAACTCTCCGTAAAAGAAAAAACAGAACCACCGGAAAAAGGTGATAACTGCTGAATTTGATGCTGACTGAAAGAACAAAACAATCTGACGATTGTTGATTGTCCGTCAATCTCAAAGAAACCTAAACACCATCGACGACCGAAGCCTTCGACAATGCCAGGGTATAAATTGGCATTTGACAATGTGCACGCTGTTGAGTTCTCAAGGACCAAACGCATCAGAGACCCGATCTCATATGAGACCATCGCCCGGAGCGGCTGTGAAACCTTAGCACCGATCTTCCTGTTGCAAGACCATCGCTCTTCGACTCCTGAGAGCCGGTGTCGTTCTCACGACGAGCCATGACGCTACACCATCTGGATCAGTGTTCGCAACCCACTTGGTCCGAGGCCAGCTAGCAAACCAGCAGCAACTCGAGGACTTGGAGGTCAGTGTCATCTGGTGGCCGGTGAAGCTTCGCTCCGCCGCACCTCCGTGGTGACAAGAGGAAACATTACAGGCACACCAGGCACATCGTCCAAACCCTGCCGCATCCCGGGCGTGTCGC
>NZ_JACYTX010000010.1:0-34602 GCF_014841435.1 Frigoribacterium sp. CFBP 8766 | reverse complement strand
CCGACGGGCCGGATCGTTCACACGATCCGGCCCGTCGGGGGCTGTCTTTCTCAGGGCCTGTCGATGCCCTCGAACGTGCGGAGCACCTCGAGCGCGTGAGCTGTCGGATCATAGGGAGAGTTCCCGATGCCCTTCGCCGTGGCCTCAGCCGAGACCGGCGCCCAGAGCGCATCGCGTCGACCCTCAGCGAGGTTGAGCAGTGCGTCGCGGACGAAGCTGTCGCGGGCCACTTGCTCCTCGCTGGAGTCCGGGCGCGTCTGCCCGACGATGCCGTACATTTCTGTCCCGTGGAAGGCAGGGGCGCCTTCGGCGGGGCCGATCGACAACAGATACGCCGTGCCACCAGCGCCCGCGTGAGCGAGGGCCCCACGGGTCTGCGGCAGGGTGAAGGTGAGATCAGTCAGCAGTGCCCCTCTGACCTCGATGGGGGTGCGCCCGTCGACGTCGTACTCAGCAACGATCTTCTGGGCACGACTTCGGGGAACGCGGTTCCGGTCCGAGAAGTCATCGATGATGGCGTCGATGCTTCCTGGGTCGAAGTCCTTCGTCCGGTAGAGGACCCAGTAGTCGATCTCATGTGTCGTGCTGCTGAACAGGATGTCGACGTCGCGGTGCTGGCCTGAGTGGAGGACGTCCATGGGGCGGCCAGTGAGGACACCGTGTGGCTGGTCTCTGTCGTCGACGAGACCGATCATGTCGTTGTCGACACCGTGGGCGGCGCCTGGATCAGATGACTGGGTCTTCGCCATAGCTTCCGCAAGCTCGAACGCGTCGACGTCGAGCAGCTGTTCGGGGTGGTCCTCGAGGCCAAGAGCTGTCAGCACCGCATGGGCACGTTTCTCGGCCCCCCATGCCGGCACGAGGCGTGCGGGCATCCCGGAGAACGCAGCTAGGCGGTGGAAGAGGCCCGCAGCAGAGGGAGCAGCCAGGAGGTTCAGGGTCGAGTAGGCGCCAGCACTGTGGCCGGTGACCGTCACGTTGTCCGGGTCACCACCGAACCGGGCGATGTTCTCACGCACCCACCGGAGGGCCGCGATGATGTCTTGGAGGGCGAGGTTGCTCGCTTCACTGAGCGCCCCACCGTAGTGGGAGAGCGAGAGCGCGCCGAAGGCGCCCAGACGGTAGTTCACCGCGACTCCGATGACTCGTCCGGTCGCGGCGAGACCGGAGGCGTTGGAGGTGGTCTGAGTATTCGACCCGAGCATCCAGCCGCCACCGTAGATGTAGACGACAACCGGCAGCGGCCCTTCGCCGGCGGTCTCGGGTGCCCAGACGTTGAGGTTCAGGCAGTCCTCGCTGAAGCCGCTGTCGGCCTCGAGCCAGCTGGTGTCGCCCGCTTGCAGCGGCGCCGGGCCCTTCTTGTCATACGGCAGGTCGGGGTCGAAGGGGACGGTCTGTGGGCTGCGGAAACGGGCCGCGGTGGCGTAGGGGATTCCGAGCCACGAGCGGACTGATGTCTGGTCTTGGGTGGGGGCGGTGTCCATCGGGGTGTTCCTTTCGGTGTCAGTCGTCGACGTGAGGCGAGTGGTCGTGGGATGCGGCTGTCTGCTGGCGGAGGGCGGCCCAGTGGCGGAGGCGTTCGGTGATGGCGCGTTCGTAGCCACCGGTGCTGGGTTCGTAGAACGTCTCGCGGGGCATCCCCTCAGGGAAGTAGTCGGCGCCAGAGAAGCCGGTGTCGGTGTCCGGGTCGTACTGGTAGCCCTCGCCGTAGCCGAGATCCTTCATCAGCCGTGTGGGTGCGTTCAGGATGTGGGCGGGCGGCATCAGCGAACCCGTGCGTCTCGAGGCTGCCTGCGCCCGGGTGAAACCGCGGTACACGCCGATCGACTTCGGGGCCGTCGCTAGGTAGACCACAGCCTGCGCGATGGCGAGCTCCCCCTCCGGTGAACCGAGGCGGTCGTAGACGTCCCAGGCCGCCAGGGCCTGCTGGACGGCTGCAGGGTCGGCCATCCCGATGTCCTCGGTGGCGAACCGGGTGAGGCGGCGCGCGATGAACAGCGGGTCTTCCCCTCCCTCCAGCATCCGGGCGAGCCAGTACAGGGCCGCATCCGGGTCTGAACCGCGCAAGGACTTGTGAAGCGCGGAGATGAGGTTGTAGTGCCCCTCCTGTGTCTTGTCGTACAGCGGTGCCCGCTTCTGCACGGCCGCGGCGAGGGTCGCCTGATCGACGGGCGCGGGCAGGTGCCGCACTTGCTCGATCATGTTCAGCAGGTACCTCCCGTCCCCGTCCGCCATAGCTATCAGCGCCTCGCGGGCTCCGGCAGTGAGAGGCAACGGTCTATCCAGGAGCTCCTCGGCGCGGTCAACAAGCGTGTCGAGGGCTCCCTCGTCGAGTCGGCGGAGGACGAAGACCTGACTGCGCGACAGGAGAGCACCGTTGAGCTCAAAACTCGGGTTCTCCGTCGTCGCACCGACGAGGACGACCGTGCCGTCCTCGACATAGGGCAGGAACGAGTCCTGCTGAGCACGGTTGAAGCGATGGATCTCGTCGACGAAGAGCATCGTGCCCTGCCCGATCTCGCGGCGTCCCGAGGCTGCTCGGAACACCTTCCGCAGGTCGGCAACACCGGAGAACGTGGCCGAGAGCGGCTCGAACGCGAGGCCGGTCTGGTCAGCGAGGAGCCGGGCGATGGTGGTCTTCCCGCAGCCCGGAGGCCCCCACAGGATCATCGACACAAGTCGATGCGCCGTCACCATTCGGCCGATGGGTGCGTCCTCGTCGAGCACGTGACCTTGCCCGACCACGTCGCCCAGCGTCCGGGGCCGCAACCGATCGGCGAGGGGCTGGGACGAGTCGTCGACGTCGAACAGCGACGGCTGCGCGCTCATGAGCGCCGACCCATCTGGCCGCCGGCGGCGAGTTCGTGGGAACCGCGCACCAAGTCCTCGACGAGACGCTTCGTCACACCAGAACCCTCGCCGACCGAGATCCAGTGGTCCTTGTCGAGGTATCGCCCCGGAGTGATCGACTCGTGGTCGCGGCGGAGCGCGTCGGCGTAGTGCGGATCGGCCTTGACCGTGATGATCTGCAGGTCAGGATCGTCGTCCGTGACGAGGAGGAACACCTTGTTCCGCACCTTCCACACGTCCAGATGCGGGGTGAACGGGCGCCCCCGGCTGACATACTCGAGCGTCGAGGCTGCGTCACGGGCCGCCTTCTGCAGCTGCACGCCCGAGAAGATCATCGCTCGTGCCGGCCGAACGTCGTCGGGTCCACGGGCCGTCTCACGTGGGGGAGGCCCTCGACGACCAGCAGATACGACTCGGTGACCAGGTCGTCAACGAGGGGAGCCGGGAGATCACCTCCCGGGTGGACGGTGATCCAGTGCTTCTTGTTCATGTGGTAGCCGGGCGTGATGTCGTCGTGCTGCTCGCGAAGGGCTTTCGCGTCCTCTGGTGCGGCTTTGAGGACAACGATCGGTTCCCCGGTGATCTCCGTCGTGAGCATGAAGACCTTGCCCCGGACTTTGAACACGTCCCAGTCGGGACCAAACGGATGCTCGAGGTCTGCACCAGGCAACTCCGTAGCTCGTGCCCGGGCGTGCTCCTGCATGGTGTCGGCCTTCATGTGTCCTCCACGATCGTCAACTCCGGAAAGTACGTACGATGGTACGCACTTGGACTGACAAAGGAGAATGAGTGCGGAAAGGCAAGCCCAACGACCCTGAACGGCGTGCGCGCATCTTGAGCGCCGCACTGCAGGTGATCCGCACCGAGGGAGTCCACGCGGCCTCCTACCGGCGAATCGCCAGCACTGCGGGTGTTCCGCTGGGCTCGGCGACGTATTACTTCTCCGACCTCGACGGGCTCATCGTCGCCGCGTTCGAATCACTCGAAAGCGAACTCGAGTCGAGATTCGCCGCACCACTGCGAGCTGCATCGACGACAGATGCGGTCGTCGCGGCCCTCGTCTCAGCGACCATCGGAGCGACCAGCCCCGGACGCCAAGACCTCCGCCTCTACAACGAGCTATCCCACTACGCCGCCAGGAGCACCCGCGCAGCGAATGTCCTCCGTCGCTTCCAGGAAGAATCGCTCGTCATTCTCCGAAGCAGGCTGTCTGACTCGACCTCCCGAGCAGTCGATGCGCTCATGTGGGGCTGGTGGAGCTATCGCCTGTTCCACGACGACGCACCGCTCGACGAGGCCATGGTCCGCCGCGCCTTCCACGCCCTGCTCGAAGATCGCTAGCCGCGATGAACTCGAAGGAGATTCGCAATGCCCGACACCATGAAAGCCATCCGACTCACGGTCCCGGTCGCGCCTGACGGGCTCATCGTCACCGAAGTTCCCCTGCCGGAAGTCTCGGCGGGGCAGGTGCGCATCCATGTCCACGCGTTCAGCGTGAACGAGTCCGAGGTGACCAGCCGAAGAGGAGAATCGGGGCCAGACTTCACCTTCCCACGCATTCTCGGCATCGAAGCCACCGGCACCATCGACGCCGTCGGTGAGGGCGTCGATCTACCCCTCGGGCAGAAAGTCGCCACCATGATGGGCGGCCTCGGCCGCACCATCGATGGCAGCTACGCCGAGTACACCGTCGTCGATGCTTCGAACACCATCCCCTTCACCACCGAGCTCGACTGGGCCGTCGTAGGCGCCCTGCCAGAGATGCTGCAGACAGCCCACGGCGCCCTGATGACCGGCCTACGCCTGCAGCCCAACCAATCTGTGCTGATCCACGGAGGGACCTCGACCGTCGGGTTGACCGCCATCGCCATCGCACACCTTCTCGGTGCCCGCGTGATCGCAACCACCCGAAACAAAGACCGCACTGAGCTCCTTCTCCACATCGGTGCCGACCACGTCCTCCTCGACGACGAGACCCTCACCGACAAAGTCGGCGCACTCGCGCCCGACGGGCTCGACGGAGTCCTCGAATTCATCAGCGCCGCCCGCCTCCCGGACATGCTCACCCTCGTGAAGCACGGAGGAACGGTCTGCTTCGTCGGCGCTCTCAGCGACATGTGGACGATTCCAGAATTCTCCCCATTCACGATCCCCAATGGCACCAACCTCACCAGCTACGGCGGAGAAGCAGCCGACCTTCCCGCCGCCGCCCTGAACACATATCTTCAGGCGATCGCAGACGGCACACTTGCCGTCGTCATCGCGAACACCTACCAGGGGCTGGACCAAGTGGCAGATGCTCATCGGGCATTCGACTCCAGTCGCACGCCAGGGAAACACGTGGTGACACTTCTAGCCGAGAGTGTCCGTTAGGGGATCGTTGACCGCGACCCATCCCGCTGGAATGCTTCTCGGAACCAAGGAGGTCGTCATGTTCGAAGAACGCGGGTGGTTCGCAGAGGCTGACGCGAGAGCGCTCAGGCCCGCCGACTCCGTGAACGGTGTGGATCATCGTGGCGATCCTCCCCAAGCGGAGCACCGGCCTGAGCCGGTCCGCCTCCGTCCGCTCGATCGCCTCTTGCGCGGCTTTCCTTGGCATGACCGCACTCAGGCACCGCGCCGTTAGCCAGCACCCCGCGTCTGTCCGGTAGACGGTCGGCTGCCGGCCGGTGGTGACGTGTCCTGTTGGGCTCCGCCAGAATCACCAGACGTCGTGATACGAGAGCTGCGTGTGCTTAGTTGATCTGGGTGTCAGTTCGAGATCAAGCCCAGCGGCTGCCACCTGCTGCAAGACCTGCGCGGGCACTGTGAAGGTGGTTTCTTCGTGGTCGGTGATGAGGGACACGGCCAGTGTGATGAGGTAGCCCTCGAGGCGCAGCTTGGTGAAAAGTGTCGCCGAGTTATGCGGCAGCAGTAGCAGTATCCACTGCACACGCCCCCAAGGGTCTTGCCCGTGCTCTGCGCGGATAGCGTCGACGTGACGGTTGCTGAATAGGTTCCATATCGACACGTCGAAGACGCGGGGGCCGTCACCCTTGAGATCGCCGATCTCGTACTGCTCGTCCGGTGTGACGCCCAAGAGCTGTGTCACGTGCACCGAAGAGCCCTGCTGGCCATAGATGTTTAACTCCACCTGGACGTTCTTAATCACTGCGGCAGTGTCCCACTCACGCTTCGCCGAGATCGGAAATTTTGACCCGATCGTGCCCGCTTACCGATGGTCGTTCGGGCTCCCGCGGCGGTGCTAGGTCAGATGAACACGGACCCAGTGCCGACCAGGGCGACCACGACGGATCCGCCCAGCGTGATGTACGCCCGTCGAGACAATGCTCGTCCGGCACGCCGGTCGGCAAAGGCGAACGCGACTGCGATCAACGCAAGAAGGATGGCGACTGCCCAACAGACGAGAATTACGGCTCGACCGTAATGCACGGTTCGCGATCGCACGTCCCGATAGCCGATCGCCAACGGGTCTCAGTGTGGCGGCACCGCAGGCCGCTCGGCTGCAACACGCAAGCGCGCTACCGTGACCCCATGGCACGTCCATCTCGCCCCACTCGGTGGGCGTTAGTTCTCAGTATTTTGACCGTCGCAGCGCTCGTCGTCTGCGCTATCGCAACCGTCAGGGCAGGGTGGTTCACACCGGTCTTTCCCTGGCCAGTGCCTGAGGGGACGGAGATCATTCAGACAAAGCAGCAGTTTGAGTCGGCGCTTAATGCGCAGCGCGTGGGACGGGTAGCCGCAGTTGCAGCGCTTATTTCAGCTCTTGGCGTGGCTGTCGTTACGTTCGTTCATCGAAGAGCCCGACGCGCCCGATAGACGATCGGCCACCGGCCACATCCATCAGTCTGTTGGACGACGGGCAAGTCGCGGGCATCCTGGTGCGCGAACCGGCGCGCTATGGTCCAGGCATGACGCGTCGTGCCGGTCTGACTTCCCGCCTCGTTCTGGTTGCCGGCCTGGCCGCGTTGGTTGTGGGCGTTGTCGTCCTTGCCGTCGCGGCGGCGCAGCCGGTGTCCTTCGGGTGGTTCGCCTATGCGCCCCTGTCGGACACGACGTTCACAGCCGAGGGGGTGCACATGTTCTCGACCGCAAGCCTTGTGGGCGCGGCCATCGTCGTCATCAGCTTGCTCGTGCTGGCAGCATGGCTCGGCTACCGACAGTGTGTGCGCCGCAAGCCTTGACGAGGCGTCCCGATAAGGGATCGGCTGACGGGCGGGATGTAGATGCTGGGCCCCGTGGTCAGGACGAAATCTCTGCCACCGTCTAAAAGCTATGCACGTCGGCGGCCACGCTGGATCCCGCGGAGATCAGCCGCGCGGCCTGATCCGCTGTCGACGGCGCCAAGTGCGACCGCCGATGATCAACCCGGAGAGGCAGCTGAGGAGCCATGCGTAGTACGTAGGCCCAATGTGGTCTTGGACCAGGATGAGAACGACGACGCCGATTGGCAGGCTGCCCAGCAGTACCAAGTCGACCCAAACAGTGGGCCTTAGCCGACGAAAGTACGACACCGATAGGGCGTAGCCCACCGCCATAACGAGAAGTACGGCCCAGATGTTCGCGTGGAGGAAGCCCACGGTAAGCCCTACCGCGATGATCGGGGCAGCGAAGACGACTATCGCCTCGGGGGCATTGATGAATACGTATGGCTTTCTGCGAACGCTCATGGCCTTGATACTGCCTGCTTCCCGCCTTCGCACGGTTCACGCTTCATGGGAGCTGTCGCGGTCACGCATCACATGCCCGTCGCGAGCAACGCAATTGAAGTGCAACCGGGTAAGAATTTGGCGCGAGCTCGCGGGCCGCAAGACCAGCTCTTAGCGTGCCCGATAGACCATCGCTCCCCGACCACTGCCTCACGGCGCATTACGGGCGGGCCACTCCGCGCGGAACTCTTTGATCTCGCCGTCGGCGTCATCGCGACGGAACGTGCTGACGAGCGTGATGGGCCCCACGAGATTCGCGTTGAGTTCATCGAGGCGTTCCGCCGGGATCCAGTACTCCAGGATGCTTCGCCCACCCACCTGCTGGACATCGAAGCCCTCGAGGAAGCTTCGACGCACCGAGAACCGAGTGACATGGCCAACGCCCGAGGCCTTCACATTCCAGTCTCGGGCGATGCGCGCAGCGTAGTCCTCGTTCAACACCGGGTAGAAGATCGGCTGATCCGGCAGTCTCGGGGGCCACAGCGACCAGCCACTCGCCTCGACGAGCTCGAGTTCCTCCGGGCCCGTAGGCCGCCAGAGCACAACGCTGCTGTCCGTCTCCGATCGTGTGGTCATGAAAACAGGATGCTGCATGGAACGCTCATTTCCTATCTGTCTATCCGTCGACGTGGGCGAGCGTCGACCAGGCTCCTCCGCGGCGTCCGATAGGGGATCCGTTACTGGGAGGGGAGCGACGACGGTGTTCCTGCCTGACGGCTGGTCCGTGCTGGCAATCCGTTGGCTCTGGTCTACGAGGAGAAGAGGCGGAGTGCGTCCTCGCTGAGCGGGCGGTCGGCGAAAAGGAGTCGTACCGCGTCCGGGTCGGGATTGCCTGCGTCTGGGCCGCGCCACACGAGCTCTAGGCCTGCGCGCTGGGCCGCACGACGCGATCCCTCGTTGTGCTCGAGGAGGGACGCGACCAGCGGTAGGTCGCGTCCTGTCGCGGACACTGCTTCCCGGGCCGCCGCGACGATCTCCTGCGCGTGGCCCCGTCCCCACGCTGATGGTGCCAGCCGATAGTAGATGTTCCACGCAAGGCCCCCGCGAAGGCTGGGGCCGCCCATGCCGACCAGCGCGCTCGTCGCCGTGTCCCGCGCGACCCAGACATCGAGGCCGTTGGCATCCCATCCCGCCAGGTATCGATTGACCAGTTCGCGAGTGTCCGCCAGCTCGGTGTGGCGTGCGGACGGGAGGTGTTTCCATACCTCCGGGTCGACGTGGAGGGCATGCAGTTCCGAGAGATCTCGCTCGGTCGGGCGGGAAAGCGTCAGTCGCTCTGTCAGCGTCGCCTGGATCGAATGGGTCATGTTCGCCATTCTTCCGCGGGTCGTGTCTGCATCGACAGTGGTGGTCCGAGCGAGCGTCGTGACCCTCGTGCTCTGTCATCCAGCGTGCGCGGCCGACGACGTCCGACAGACGATCGTTGACCGCGACCCATCCCGCTGGGATGCTTCTCGGAACCGACGGAGGTCGTCATGTTCGAAGAACGCGGGTGGTTCGCCGAGGCTGACGCGAGAGCGCTCAGGCCCGCCGAGTCGGTGAACGATGTGGATCATCGTGGCGATGCTCCTCCAACCGAGCACCGGCCTGAACCGGTCCGCCTACGTCCACTCGACCGCCTGCTTCGCGGCTTTTCCTGGCATGACCGAGTTCAGCGAGCGCGCCGTTAGCCAGCAACCCGCGTCTGCCCGATAGACGATGGTTCGCCGTTCTACGGCGCGTCACCCCGGAGCGCGGGCTCCGTTGTGAGGCAACAGACGCTAGCACTGGCCCCGCCCGTGGGGGATGCCTATCTCTGAACGGCCGTGAGCCATTCGTCGAAGGTCTGAGTGTCTTCTCGGGTGCCGGGGTAGGGGAGTAGCCCACCACTGCGCATCGCTTGTCCCATTGGCCCCGGCAGGGTGACGGACAGGACGGGGTTGTGCCTCCCTGCGGCTCGGGCGTAGCGGCGGACGAGGTCGGGCATGGACTCTTCCTTCGGTCCGGCGAGGTCGGCGACGTGGCCCTGAGGTCCGTCGGCCGCGATGGCGACGAGTTGGGTAGCGACGGCGGAGGCCGCGATCGGACGGCTCCGCATCTTTGGTGCGAGGAAGACTCCCAGTGTGGTCCCACGGTCCACGGTCTGCTGGGCGAACTCATGGAACTGCGTGGTGCGCAGCAAGGACCATGAGTCTCCTGAGCTGATCACCTGCTGCTCCTGGAATCGTTTGCCGGCGTAGTAGCCGGAGTCCGCGTCTGCGGCACCGATGATCGATGGGAGGACGTGGTGGTGCACACCTGCTGCCCGTTCCGCGGCCAGGAGGTTGTGGGTGATGGTCCCGAAGAAGGCGATCGCCTTCTTCGTGGACAGGGTGGAGGGCGCGGAGGTGTCGATCACCGCATCAACGCCGGCGAGCCTGTCGGCAAGGCCAGCGGCGTTCATCAGGTCGACGCCGGTGGCGCGGGAGAGGATCACCGTGTCGTGACCTGCGGCTTTCGCGGCCCGCACGACGTGGCGGCCGACCGTGCCGGTGCCTCCGGCGATCGCGACCCTCATGCGCGCCGTTCTTGTCGGCGCTCCGGGGTCCGGGGAGGAAGGAGGAGGGTGATGCCGAGAAGGGCGGCGATGCTGAGGCTGGTGAGGTTGCCGACCTTGTCGAAGTCGGAGCCCATCAGGTGGGTGGCGTGGTAGGTGAGGTGGAGCACCCCGAACACGGTCCAGGCGACGCCGGTGAGACGGGCGGGCGCAGCGGTGCGGGCGGGGATCGCGATGATGGTGATCGCTGAAAGGGCGAGGTAGAAGCTGCCGACGTCGCTGACGAGGTGTTCGTTCCAGGCGCCCATCATTCTCACCCAGTGCAGGCCGAACCCAGGGAACGAGTCGTAGAAGGAGCGGGGCGCGAACTCGGCCCAGACGCCCACGAAGAGTCCTTGGACGGCGGTGAGGGCGAGGATCACTCGCCGCGAGATGCTGTTCATGACCTACAGGACGACGCACCCCGTCAGGGTGTCAGGCCATCGCGCCTCACACTCGGGTGCGCTGCGTCGTCATGGTCAGGGAGAGAGGAGGTGCCAGATGGGCGCACAAGACGAAACGCCAGTCGACGGGGAGCTGATCGGTGAGCGCCGTCATCTGCTCTCGTTGGCGTTCCGGATGCTCGGTATCGTCGCCGATGCCGAGGACGCGGTGCAGGAGACCTACATCCGCTGGTACCGGATGGGCAGGCCTGAACGGGATGCGATCGAGGTGCCCCGAGCGTGGCTGACGCGAGTCGCGAGCCGTGTCTGCCTGGATATGTTGGGCTCTGCTCGGGCACGTCGGGAACGCTACGTCGGGCCGTGGCTGCCGGAGCCGGTCCCCACCTCGACGTTCCGGGAGCGCGTCGAGGACCCGCTGGACAGGGTGGCCTTGGATGAAACGGTGAGCACTGCCCTGCTGGTGGTGCTGGAGGCGATGACACCCGCCGAGAGGGTCGCCTTCGTCCTGCACGATGTGTTCCGCGTCCCGTTCCCCGAGATCGCTGACATCGTCGGCCGGACGCCTGCCGCCTGCCGGCAACTGGCCAGTTCCGCTCGCGCCCGGGTCCAGGCCGTGCCCTCCCGACAAGTGCCCCGCCGCGAGCACGACGAGGTCGTGCGTCGGTTCGCCGCAGCCGCGCAGACGGGTGACCTCGGCGCGCTCGTCACGGCTCTGGACCCTGCGGTCGTGTTGCGCTCGGACGGCGGGGGGATCGTCAGCGCGGCCCGGAAGCCGATCCGCGGCGCCGACAAGGTCGCCCGGTTCCTCCTCGGAGTGCTCGCGAAGAGCCCCAGGGCAGAGGTCCTCGAGCAGGACACCCACGATGGGCTCGGCTTCGCCATCTGGCGCGAGGGACGCATCACCGGCGTCGTCACCCTCGACGTGCTCGAGGGCTCGGTCACCGACGTACGAATGGTCGTCAACCCCGAGAAGCTGAGCCTGTGGGCGTCCGAGGGGTGAACCCGCGTGCCGGTTTTTGACTCGCCTCACATCGCGTCGCCCTGTGCCGTCTTGTCTATGGACGCTCGCTCCCGCGCTGCGCTGAGAGGAAGAGGAACACAGATGAGTCACGTGAACATCGGCAAGCAGTACCCCACGGCGTACAAGGCCCTGATGCAGCTGAACCACACGGTCATGGCGGCGGCCGCCGAGGCCGGTCTTAGTGAGCGCTTGGTCGAACTGGTGAAGATCCGCGCTTCCCAGCTGAACGGATGTGCGTTCTGCCTCCGGATGCACGCCCGGGACGCTCGCGAGCACGGCGAGACCGCCGACCGCCTCGCGGTCGTGTCCGCGTGGTGGGAATCGCAGTACTTCAGCGAAGAGGAGCGTGCCGCCTTGCAGCTCACCGAGCAGGTGACCTTGCTCAGCGACCACGGCAAGGTCCCCGAGCGCGGCGCCGGCGTGGAGGGCGCCCTCGACGACGCACAGATCGCGGCGGTCACGTGGATCGCCATCGTCATCAACTCCTGGAACCGCGTCGCCGTGGTCAGCCACTACCCCGTCGCTCCATAGTGCGGCTCGAGAGGGGTCATGGCCGCGGGCATGACCCCTCTCCGGCGATTTGCCTGCTGCGGCACCAAGGGACGCGCATGAGGATGAGCCCCTGCTGAGACACGACACATGGCGTCAGCTCTGAGAGGTGGATCGATCGAGTCCCGTCATGGCCAGCGTTCGTCGCAAGGTTCCAATAGCCCATCGCTTCTCGGTCTTTCGGCCTACGACATGCTTGCGGGATGGAAGCCAAGGTGCCCGCCCACCGTCGGACTGTCGCCCAGGTGCTGGCGGTCCTCACCGCCCTCGACCCGTATGGCCTCGAGCCGGGAAGTCCGGACGGGGCTCCTGCCAACGAGTACGACATCGAGGCCGTAGGTATTGCCCGCATCCTCCTTCGGGAGGGTGCTGTGACGGTCTACGACGTCGAAGGCGTCTGGATGCGCCATTTCTCAGAATCCCTCGTCCTCCGCATCGGCGTCACTCGCATGGCTCAGCTCGTGGACCAGCTAAACGACGCGGGCAGCAGGGCCCGATAGGGGATGGTTCCCTGCGACGGTTGGGTCGGCAATCCGAGAGACTGCCAGGCGGGCCGCCCTGGTGCTGGGTTCATTGCTCGGCCAGGATGAGGACATGAACACGGGGCAGTGGGCACGGCTGGCGGTAGTGCTTCTAGGTGCCGGGGCACTAGCGGGTTGCTCGGTGGCCACAACGGATGACGTGTTGGCTGAGGAAAAGGTCAGTTCTGATGCCCTGCCGCAAGTCGAGAGTGTGGTCCTCGATGATCTGGACTCGGAGTCGGCGCGGTACCTCGGCGAGGCTGAGGGAAATCGGTATTGGGCGGCCCGGAACGCGGATGACGACTTCTGCGTCCTCCTTCAGGTTGTCGAGGGCGAACCTGATGACATGATGTCCGGCTGCAGCCCGGGCGATGGGGCCACACTCACGATCTCCATGAGCGGAGGTCCTTCAGCTTCGTGGTCGGCTGTTGAAGATCCGGCCGTGCCCGATGGCAGCACGCTGCTCCGCGGTCACCTCGTTGTGTCGCCCCGCTGACCACACAGGCGGTCAGTCGCCTCATGGCGGAGAACCCTGCCCGAACTCGGCTCGAATGGGCTGACTAGCGTTTGCATCGTCCACTCCCAGTGAGGCTGGCCTGTCCCGATAGACGATGGTCATCCGTACCAACCTTGGGAGCCGGCCGCTTTCGAGAGTCGCGCATCCTCGGACGCGTCGGTCAAACGCCATCCGTAGGGAGCGGTCTGCACATAACTGTCACCGTCCTTCTCCAACCTTGCGCGCCCGTCCGAGAGCCCGCTAGTGAAGACCTCCTCGTCAATCCAGATGAATAGCTGGCTGACCCACCTTTGGGCGTCTTCGGGAGGTGCGAAGAGCCAATACTGGAGTTCACCGCTGGATGGGAGGGCGATCAGAAGACGCGCGGAGTGGCCGTCCCGCTGAACGAGTTCGACATCGAGGTGACCGGGTAAGGCCCGGATGTCCCTCATTTCATAGTCTAGATATGCCAGGTTCGATCCCGCAGACCGACACTTTCCGACAGCCATGCGCATCGCGGTCAAGATCTCATCATCGGTGAGCATGCACTGAGCCTGTCACCTCGCCTCGGTGGTCAGTTGCGATGTTCGACGTTTCGCATCAAGAGATTGGCGGAGCAGCGGAGCAAGTGTCCGATAGCCGATGCGCCTGCCGGCGGCTGCGGCTCTAGACCAACCAGCTTGCGATGTAGAGGCCAGCGCCGATGAGCATGATGATCGAGGCAAGACCAACGATGCGGAGTCTCTTCTGCCGGGGTAGCTCTTTGCCCTGGCTGTATTTGATGCCGATGTACGCAAGCAGGCCTAGTGCCACGAAGAGGAACGGCGCATAGGCGAGGCGAAGCGCCTCCGAGGTCGTCATGAGGCATTCTCTCCCACGCTTTTCAGCAGGCCTAGGGCGTGCCTGGTAGAGGATCTCTCAGCGGCCCATTGGCCTTCGCGACGTCCCGTCGGCGTTGTGGTCCTCGTCTCTAGACGCTTCGCCCTCGGCCACGTCTTCCCTGATGGTGATGCCCGGGTTCCAGCCGTGTTTCTTCCACCAGGTACGGAGCGCGATTCCGAGCGAGAGGCCAAGAGGTAGTCCTGCAAGAGGGATAGCCACGCCGTCCAAAAAGACCAGCAGGAGGATGCCGACCGCAACGCCAACGGCGCAAAGAAGATAAATCTGTTGGCTGCTTCGAGGCGACATAAAGGCACCATAGGCCGAACGCTGGAGCGCTACGTGTCCGGCCCGATAGACGATCAATCTTCGGTGACCAGGTGTTGCTGGGCCACGGCCTGCACTTCAAGGAATTACGAAAGAGGAAAAGTCGATTCTCGATGTCACACTTTGGTGCTCACTGGGCATTACTTCTGTGACGGCGGAGAGCCCGCGGTCATTGGTTGGATCGGATCACCTTGCCCAAGCACAATGTTGACGAAATCCTCGCTGAGAGCCGCCCGGCGTTTATCTCCTCAGTCGCTACGGGGGCGGCCCTCGATGCTCTTGTGGCAGAGACTCGCGTTGCCGCTGGGAGCCGGCGGCTTCCCCGGCGCCGAAAAGCACTGTGGCTCGTGCCCGGCAGCATTCTTGCCGTCGGAGCACTCACGGCCGGCGCAGTCGCCATCGATGGCCTGACGCGAATCGAGACCCCGATCCCCGTCTCTTACGTCACCGACACTGGGGTCGCAGTCTCGTGCACTGCCACCATCGAGAGCTCGTACTTCTCGCCCAGGTTCACCGAGGTCTCCACTTACTACCGAAATGCCGACTTCACCACGAGCGGTCTCGGTCAGCGCATTTACGAATACGCCCTTGTTCTGGCTGGCGACAAGGCAGGCACCCCCGGCGATCTCCCCCAGTCAGTGCAGTCAACAGCGCAAATCCCGGGAATCGGAGATCAGCAGCCCCTCGAAGACGAATCGGCCCTGTCCGTGTCCATGCTCGACTTCATCGTCATGGATGTATCCGAGGAACTCGGCCTGCCCGCCGGCACCGTGAGTGGCTGGGCAGAGATCGATTCGGACTGCGACGGACAACTCCATTGACGGGAACGACGAAGCCTCACCCTCACAGAGAAGTAGGCGCAGATCTCGCTGACTTGTTCCGCAACGAGGCTAGAGGGCTGCTCGGGTTCTTCATACGACGGGACGTACCAGCCGATGACGCCGCGGATCTCGTCAGTGAAACGTTCCTCGCAGCCTGGCAATCGAGCACGACCTGCACAATCGAACCGGACATGCTTCGTGCCTGGCTGTTTGGCATCGCTCGCAAGAAGCTCTCGCAACACCTACGAGGTCGAACCCGGCGGACTGCCTTGAGCGCACGCCTTCGGCTCACTGTGTCTGCCGATGCCCTCGAGCAACATGCCTCAACTGAGAACATGGAAAGAGTCGCCTACGTACGAGCGGCAATTGAGCAGCTTCCGGTGGTGGATCGGGAGATCGTGCGCCTCGTCTACTGGGACGGTTTCACCCAGGAAGAGGTGGCTCTAATCCTCGGAAAGCGGGCCACGGCAGTTCGTGCCCGCCTTTCCCGAGCCCGGAAGGTCCTCCACGATCAACTTGCCGACAAGGGCCCGCACGACGTACCCGGCGCATTCCGTGAGCGTGTCATTGGCGCCACCGAGGGTCGATAGACGATCGGCCATCCGTCGGGGTTGGGTTTTGGTCAGGGCTGACGTTGGGGTCCCGGCAAACCAATGCAGCCTTGGGCGGCGTATTGCGCCATGAAGACGCCGCTGATCTCGCTCTTCGGCGCCGGCCGCGCAACGCTGAGGAGGTCTCGACACCTCCCCGATTCCACGTCCACGACGATGAAGCGCATGCGTGTTCCCACGTCGCGATAGGCAAGGAGACTGGTGTCGTTGATCCACCCGACGACTGTCAACCAAGGGGGTGTTGCGTGGGTTCTCGATGACAGTGTCAAGGCGAGTCAGAGAACCGAGTCGTGTGTCGAGCACCTCGGGGTAGCCGCCTGGACTTGAAGCCACGAGAAGCCGTGAGCCGTCCGGGCTCCAGCACCCGGAGCCGACCAGTTCGACTCCGTCGAACCGTTCCACTTGGTTGTCTACCAAGTCGACGGTGGTTACCCCGCTGATCTGCCGATCTGGCGTCTGATGGCTCAGCGCGAGGTGCCGTCCGTCCGAGGTGAACTGTGCAGCAGGCCCCGTCTGGTTGTGGCCGAACCGTTCGTCGACGGGAAGCTCGATGACCGAGCGTTTCTGGGTGATGACGTACTTCGAGTGCGTCGAGTGACCCGATCCGCTTACTGTCACGGTGACGTCGAGGACTTCACCGTTTGGCCCGTGGGCTCGCGTAAGAGACGTTGGCGCCTCGACCGTTTGGCGGCCCGTCAGGAGGTCATGTTCGATGTACTCGTCGCCCTCGGGTGCCAGGCCACGGACTCGACGCTCGAACCGGAGGTGCGCGCCCTTCGGATCGAGAGAGGAAGACGACAGGCGAACGATCCTCTTGTCGCCGATGTCGGTCAACTCGAGCAGGCCACCGTGTGAGCCCCAAGCCCAAGCTCGCCCCATGCCCCAGATCATCCACGGAGTGGGACTGCTGGGCCGGCCAACTCGGGTCTTCGAGGCGCGCGGGCCATCTGCCACGGCTTGTTCGTCAGTCACCCTGTCATCCTGGCTCTTGCTCACTTCTGTGATGGCCTCTGTCGAAATCGTCGTACACCTCTGAGACGCGAGCTGTCGTTCCGCTCAGCGAAGCCCCAAGCCACCGGTATGTTCTGCCACGGCCTGCGGCGCCCAAAGCCATTGATGTGCGCTGCCCGCGGGAAGGGGAAGCCGAAAGCTGCGGTGGTCGGTGATCGATCGATCACCGGCTCACGCAGATGAACCAGTCATTGGCGCCGGCGTGCTCGAAAGTTCCTGAGATCGAGGCCCAAAGGATGGAGGCAGCGACAAGGAGGGCGCTTCCCGTTCCGAGAAAAAGCCACCCTGTCGAGTAAGTCGGTGGAGACGCTAGGGCCGCGTAGACGAGGCCGGCGGCGAGGACGCTCATGCACAGCACCGACAAGGCAAGGCTTGCGCGACGTAGACGGCTCATCTGCTTAGCATGTCATCTGCCCACACGATGGCTCCACCGCGTGGTCGATGTCGGATGCCCGATAGGGGATGCTTCATTGAGGCAAGCGGAGGACTGCTCTACGAGGTGCTTCGAGTAGGAGCATGCCGGGTCCGGGTGGGTGGCGGCGGGGGTGAGTTGATCTCCGTCTTTCGAGTGATGATTCTGCGTCTCGGCGCGGGCAAGCTGTGTTCCATGGTCATTGACGCGTCAGCATCTGGGCTCACGACCTCAGGAGTCATGCACGAGGGCGCGAGCCGGTCGCGATGGCCTCGGTAGCTGGCTTCGGACGCAGCGGCCGGGTCCAGGTCGTCGCTCCTCATCTGGTCTCGATCCTCGTTCTGGTCCTGGCTGTGTCCGCAGCCTTCTGTGGAGCCGCCGTGTCTTCCCCTTTGAGGCAGTCGATCCTCACCTTCGACGATGGTGAGAGTCTCCGTCTTCTCGCGTCGTATGCAGTCTGTGTACCTGTCGGTGGCGCACTCGTGTCCGTGCTCGTGCGTGGGCGCTTCCCTCGGACAGGCAAGCGGGTGTGCGCCCTGTGGGGGCCTGTGGGAGCTTGGGTGGCCATCGCGATCGTGGCCGTCGTCCTCGGGTTGACCCTCGTCCTGCTCCAGTCGGTGCCTCAAGGGCACCAGACGCATGTCCAAGCAGTTGCTGCGGCACAAGGGTTGTGGCTGCCGCTCGTGTCTTTCGCGACTCATCTCGTGGGCATTGCTTGGGGTGTTCTGGACACCCGCCGTTCCGCAGCGAGGGGAAGCAGTCTTCTCGTGCTGGGCGTAGCGGTATCAGCACCGGGCGCGATCGCGATCGTTCTCACCGCCGTGGCCCTCTGGCGGTAGCCAAGGCGTTCCGCCGTGACGAGCCGCCGCCCTTCGCGATGTCGCGAGGTGAACGGCAGACGTTCACCTCGCTCTCAGGCGGCTGTCGTTCTCAGCGATCTCAGTCGGGAACGTGCCCGGTACGAGATCGGAAATTGGACATGATCGCTTCCATCACCCGCGTCTAGGGCTTCACGGCCACTTGGCGGTAGGCGCTGTAGAGGGTGTCGACGTAGTCGGGGCACTCGGCCGAGCTGCCCCGCGTATGACCCTCAGGGTTCGCGGTGAGGGTCATGCAAGCGACGAGGGCGCGTGTGTCGGAGCCGAATAGCCCGACACTGCCGGTGCTCTGATCGGCTATGAGGAAGGACACCCACACGACCCCCTGCTCGTCCGTGCTCAGGCCGTAGACGACGCTCGTCGGAGGACCTCCGGGAGAGTCGCTTGCCGGTTCGGCGCCGTCGAGCGCAAGGTCCGTGTACAGCTCGCCCGCTCGTATTCGATGCTCGACCGAGTCTCCCGTGGGGTTATCGCCGATGTACTCCAGGTAGCTCCGCATCTGTTCCGCTTGCTCTTCGATCTTGCCCTTGACGGTGTGATCGACCGAAGCAGCGCAACTCATGCACGCTGCGGCAAGCACGAGGGCCACGGCGCCGGCGCCGGCCATGCGGACAGCTGACCTGGGGACGAATCGGCTCATGAATCATCACTGTGGACCACCCACCGGACTTGGTCAACGTGACGTGACTGCGGCGCGACCACCTCTCGGTGGCAGCGTCATCGGCGGACCATGGAGGGAACACCGCGTCAACTACGGAGACCATTGATTGGCAGCGCCCCGCAGCTCGGTCAAAGGACTGCGTAAGGGTGCCCGTTAGACGATCGATCAGAGGACGCTCTTGACGGGATCAGGGGGTGTCGGACGCCTGGTGATCGGTGTGCCAGCGGAACCGGGCAACGAATCGAGACAGGATCGGCACACGGGTCAGCGCCAGGGAGATCGCGAATCCGCTGACACCACCAAGGGTGTTCCAGATGGAGTCGTTGATGTCCGCGACGTGACCTCCGGAGAACAGCTTCTGCGTGAGAAGTTGCAACACCTCGATCGTCAGGCTGACCGCCGCGGCGGTGAGTAGCACTTTCCATCCGGACGGGCGGCGCATGAAGAGTGGGATGAGGATGCCCAGTGGGATGAACACCACCACGTTGGTGAGTGCGTCTCGGAGTTCGTAGTCGTGGAACGGAATCAGCGCCAGTGCCGGCGACCACGGCTCGCTGCTCGGGGCCGGGTCGAGGAAAATCGGGAAGACCGTGTTTGCGAAGATTCCCGCGGCGTAGATGGCGATAGCGGCTGCGATGGTAGCCCGCGGCCATGTAAATCGCTGTCCTCGGATCAGGAGGACCAGTTGGGCGGCGAACACGATGATGCCGAAGGGAATGGCAATCGGCAGGGCAGGGATTTCGCCGAACGGGCTGGGAGACATGTTGCGTGAAGCCTAGTGACGCTAAACCGCTGCGGCGGATTGACGTCGATCGTCCGATAGGGGATCCGGTTGCGGGCATCAGGGCGGCCGCGACGGCGGGGTGTCAGGGCAGCAGCAACGACTCCAGTTCTTCGCGGTTGCCTCTGAAGGCGTTCATATCGATGAACTTTTCGTCGCCGTCGTACCCGTCGAGCTGCTCGCGTGCCGACCACTGCCAAAAGGCCCAGTCGCGGTGGTCGGTGAGATGCGGGGAGGTGGCGACCGAGCGGAACCAGATGGGGTTGTCGGGGTAGCTCCCGGCGAGGTATCGCTCGTACCAGTCGCGGGTCGCGTACAGCACGGCCGGTCGGCCGTAGTGCTGTTCGATAGCAAGCAGGATCGGGTCCAGCGCTTCCTTGACTGTGGCTGCCTGGGGAGGGCTATCGCAATACTTGGCGTAGCACTCGACGTCGACCACGACGGGCAGGTCGCCCCGGTTCCGGGAGACGGTGGCTATGACGTTGGCTGCTTGGTCGGTTCCCGGGCTGTCGACGCTGAAAAAGTGGTAGGCGCCGACGAGCAGGTCGGTGTCGTGGGCTTCGGCCCAGTTGCGGGCGAACCGGGGGTCTTGGTAGCTCGAGCCTTCCGTCGCCTTGATCCAGGCGAAGTCGATGTCCTGCGACGCCAGGACGTCCCAGTCGATCGTGCCTTGGTACGCGGACACGTCGACGCCCTGCACCGGGTACCGGAGGGCCGCTGTGCGAGTGGGCCAGAGCGTGCCCGTGAAGAGAAGTGCGGCGATGACGAGCAACGTGAGGGCGACTGCGGCGGCCGAGATGGCGACTCGGCGCTGTCGGCGTCGTCGAGGAAGCGCGCCTGCTCGGGCTGAGGCGTCGTCTCCGTTCTCGTGTTCGTTCACGTTGGGCTCCACAGGAGACGAGGCTACGGGGGCAGGGCGAGCGGGCACGTTCTCGAACCCGCTACCGGTTCCGACAGATGATCCCAGTGCGTGCTGCAGCTCGCGGGGCGTCGAGCGAGCCGGTTCGTCTCAGGGGTTGGTGCGCCTCCAGACCGCAACGACGTTCTGGTCGCCGACCTGTCCCTGACCGTGCTGCAGGTAGCCCGTCCTCTCCGCGGAAACGACGATCGAGTCGGCCCCGAGGTCCAGGAGCTCCTGCTCGACCATCGTGGAGTTCCCGGGGCTGTCCGGCAGTTGCTCGATGACCCAGCCGTCGGGCACCTCGACGGCGCCCTCGACGTACTCGATGCCCATGCCCAGCATCGAATGCTCCACGGCTTCCGAGGTGATGACCTTGGCCCCCTCGGGGAAGTCCACCCCTGTCACGGCGCTGATGGTCTCAAGCGGTACGTCGTGGCAGCGCGTGGAGAAGGGGTTGCAGACGCCGTACTCGCCCGGCTCGTTCAGCTTCGTGTTCACCGCGATGATCGGCGCCGCCACGACACCCGCGACGATGAGCCCGATGACCAAGAACAGGCCGGCGAGCAGGAGCAGCTGCCGGCCGAGGCGGGGCGGGGCGTACTCGTCCATCTGCCCATCCTCGGCGAGGGCGACCATGGACGCGTCCGTCTGGCGCCCGAGAGGGGTGCGCCCTGCGGATGAGTCGTCAGCTGGTGGTGTCCCAGGTGAGGAAGACCACCCCGACGAGGACCGGCACGAGGGACAGCAGCGCGATGATGACGCCACCGACGACGCTCGCTGCGCGCTTGTCCATCGCCAGCCAGATGCCCCCGACCACGCCGAGGGCGCCGATGATGATCAAGGTCAGGGAGAACGCCACAGGGGTCCTTTCGAGAGTGTCGATGGCCGGCTACGAGAGGGAGATGCCCGGCGCCACCGTCACCAGCAGCACCACGGCACCGAGCAGAAGCGGTACCAGCGATCCGACGATGACCACGACGCCCGCGGCGACGCTGAATTTCGCACTGACGACCTCTCGGTTCCGAATGAGGAACACGCCGGCACAAAGACCGATGAGGCCAGCGGTGAGGCACACGAGCGCGAGGGTCACGGTGCAGATCCTGTCATGAGATGGATCGTTGATCGCTTCAGAGGCTGTCCCAGATGGGGATCGTGTTGCGAGACGCCGTGGCGGTCCAGCCTTGGCCCTGAGTCCCTGCCGGTGGGGTGTCGATCTGCCGCTGTCTGGTAAGACAAGGAGCGATGGCACACGACGACCTGACCCCATCCCGCCCTCCCGCCGCTGCTGCTGCCCCCGGGCTGTTCGCTGCGGACACCTCCTTGGAGTCCACCCGTCTCGGGGAGATCCTCCGGAAGGAGACCGTGGGCGGCATCGTCCTGGTCATCGCGGCGGTCGTCGCCGTCGTGTGGGCGAACTCTCCGCTATCTGGTGCGTACTTCGCGATCCGTGACTTCGAGTTCGGCCCGGCGGCTCTGGGGCTGCACCTGAGCGTGGGGGAGTGGGCCGCCGACGGGCTGCTCGCGATCTTCTTCTTCCTCGTCGGCCTCGAGCTCAAACGAGAATTCGTCGCCGGTGAGCTGCGCAAGATCAACAAAGCGATCGTGCCGGTGGCCGCCGCGTTCGGCGGAGTCCTCGTTCCTGCTCTGATCTTCACCGCCATCAACGTCAGTGACCCGGACGCGGTGCGCGGATGGGCGATCCCCACGGCGACCGACATCGCCTTCGCCGTGGCCGTGCTCGCGATCGTCGGCTCGAGACTCCCTGCTGCGCTGCGGATCTTCCTCCTGACCCTCGCGGTCGTGGACGACCTGATCGCCATCGGGATCATCGCCTTCGTCTACACCAGCGCCATCGAGGTCCTCCCCCTCGTGCTGGCGATCATTCCGCTCGCCACGTACGTCTTCCTCACGCAGAAGTTCCGCCGGTTCTTCGGCCTGCACCCGGCTGCGAACTGGTTCATCCTGCTGCCGGTGGCCGTCCTGGTGTGGGGACTCATCCACGCCTCGGGCGTCCACGCCACCGTCGCAGGAGTCCTCCTCGGCTTCGCCGTGCCCGTGATCCGCAGCCAGGCCAGCGGCGGGCCGGGCACCGGCCCCGGGCTCTCCGAAGTCTTCGAGCACCGCTTCCGGCCCATCTCCACCGGCTTCGCCGTCCCCGTCTTCGCGTTCTTCTCCGCCGGGGTCGCCTTCGGAGGTCTCGACGGATTGAGGACGGCTCTCTCCAGTCCGGTCACAATAGGCATCATCGCCGCCCTCGTCCTCGGCAAACCGATCGGGATCCTCGCGACGACGTGGATCACGACGCGGATCACCCGGGCGGAGCTAGACCGGACGATCACGTGGATCGACCTCACCGGTGTCGCCCTCCTCGGCGGCATCGGCTTCACCGTCTCCCTGCTCGTCGCAGAACTGAGCTACGGGCTCGGGAGCGACCACGACGACGACGCCAAGGTCGCGATCCTCATTGCCTCGGTCGTTGCTGCTGGCCTTGCGACAGCTGTTCTCAGGCCGCGCAACCGGCACTACATGCATCAGGACGCCTAGCTGGCCGAAGGCTCACTCTCCCGTCAGTGCCTGAGCTCGCGGTGCTCGTCTTGTGCGCGGTACCTCCGGCTGAGGGCGGGGATCGTTGTCGAGATGTCATCGCTGAATACCCCCTCAACTCGGCCGCGACGCCTCTGAACCGTCACCATGGATGCATGGCCACGACAACACCGCCCCCTTTCGGGCCCACCGCCGACCATCCCGCTTCCCTGACGGAGACCGTCTCGACCACCCCGCAACTGCGCCGATGGGTCTTCTGGCCTGCCGCCGTCGTAGTCCTCGGCTTCGTCGCCTACACCCTGATCGCGCCCGCCTCGGCTGAGGCGCTGTTCCTCGGCCTGCAGAGCGGCATCGTCCGGAACTTCAGCTGGTACTACGTCCTGATCGCCGCGTTCTTCGTCGGCTTCAGCCTGTTCCTCGGATTCAGCAGGTTCGGCGGCATCAAGCTCGGCAAGGACAAGGACGAACCCGAGTTCTCCACCGGCTCCTGGTTCGCGCTCCTCTTCGCCGCCGGCATGGGCATCGGCCTCGTCTTCTACGGCGTCTCGGAGCCCCTCAGCCACTTCGCCTCCCCGCGGCCCGGCGTCACCGGAACAGAGGACCAGCTCGCCCAGCAGGCCCTGACCCAGACGTTCCTGCACTGGGGGCTGCACGCCTGGGCCATCTACGTCGTGCTCGGCCTGGCACTCGCCTACGCGATCCACCGCCGTGGCCGTCCGGTCTCGATCCGCTGGGCCCTCGAGCCCCTCCTCGGCGATCGCGTCCGGGGCGGCTGGGGCAACCTGATCGACGTCATCGCCCTCGTCGGGACCCTCTTCGGCGTCGCGACGTCGCTCGGTCTCGGCGTCATCCAGATCGGCGCAGGCCTGGAAGCTGCCGGCATCGCCGACAGCAGCATCGTCAGCCAGATCTCGATCATCGCCGTCATCACCGCCGTGACCATCGTGTCGCTCGTCACCGGCGTCACCAAGGGCATGAAGATCCTCTCGAACTTCAACCTGATCCTCGCCGCGGCCCTTCTCCTGTTCATCCTGATCGTCGGGCCCACGCAGTTCCTGCTCCGCGACTTCGTCCAGTCGATCGGCGCCTACCTGCAGAACGTCGTCGGCCTGTCGTTCAACGTGACCGCGCAGCAGGGCGCAGCCGGTGAGGAGTGGCAGGGCGCCTGGACCACCTTCTACTGGGGCTGGTGGATGTCGTGGGCGCCGTTCGTCGGCATCTTCATCGCCCGCATCTCCAAGGGCCGCACGGTGCGCCAGTTCGTCTTCGGCGTCCTGCTGGTCCCGACCGCCCTCACCTTCCTGTGGTTCGCCGTCCTCGGCGGCGCCGCGATCCACCAGCAGACCGACGGTGCCGGCGGCCTCGTCGGCGCCGACGGCTCGGTCGACGTCGAGGGGTCGCTGTTCGCCTTGCTCGGCGGCCTGCCCGCCGGCACCGTCCTGACCTTCGGTGCGATCTTGCTCATCGGGGTGTTCTTCGTCACGTCGTCGGACTCCGGATCGCTCGTCATGGCGATGATCGCGTCCGGCGGGGACATCGAGCCGAAGAACTGGCTGCGCGTGTTCTTCGCCCTCGTGGCCGCCCTGCTCGCTGTCGCGCTCCTCCTGACCGGTGGCCTCGACGCCCTGAAGACCGCGGCGATCACGACCGCGTTGCCGTTCAGCATCGTGCTGCTCTTGACGTGCTGGTCGACGATCATCGCCTTCAACCGCGAACGACGCGCGTACGACAAGGCCGAACGCGACGTCCTCCTCGAGCACGTGGGCGCCTACTACGGCCTCGAGGTCGATGCGCCCGGCCGAGCGGGCAGCAAGGGCCTGGCCCGGCCGTGGGAGGCGGTAAAGCGCCGCGTCCGTGGAGCCCGCGCGGACTCCGTCTCGGGTCCTTCGGCGTCGGCATCTGCGGTCGTCGCCGAGCCGCCGTTGCAGGTCGACGTCGTGTCGCCCGACCCGGCCATCGACGCCCGCCTCGACGAGGACGCACCCGGCACCGCCGACCAGGACGGTACCAAAGAGCGCTGACCTCGCGGCATCGGCCTGACGGGCGTCGTCTCCTCGGAGACGGCGCCCGTCGCCGTTCCCCGCCCGGCGGCGTGCCCGTCCGGTCCCAGTCCCTGGTCCGGGGTCAGCCGATGACGGGGCGGTCCTCCGGGTAGTCGTACAGCAGGGTGCGGCGGCGGACGGCGAGGGCAGAGGCGAGGCCGATGGGCCCGACGCGGCCGGCGAACATGAGGGCGGCGAGGACGTACTTGCCGAAGGGGTCGAGCTCGGCGCTCAGCCCCACGCTCAGGCCGCAGGTGGCGAAGGCGGAGATCACCTCGAACAGGATGCGGTCGAGGGGTTCGTCGCTGACGGTCATGATGAGCGCGGTCGCGGCGAGGACGAGGGTGGCGCCGAGGAAGATGACGCTGATCGCGACGCGCAGGGCTGCCTCGGGCACGGTGCGGCGGAAGACGCGGACGTTCCTGTCGCCCTTGCCCTCGGCGGCGATCGCGAGGAACAGCAGCGCGATCGTCGTGACCTTGATGCCGCCCGCTGTGGAGGCGGATCCTCCGCCGACGAACATGAGGGCGTCGGTGGCGAGGAGGGTGATGGGGTGGGAGGCGCCGGTGTCGACGAGCGCGAAGCCTCCGCTGCGCATCATGGTCGACGCGAACAGGCCGTGGACGATCTTGTCGCCGGGGGCCATGTCGCCGATGGTGGCGGTGTTGCCCCACTCGAGCAGGGTCCACACGATCGCCCCGAAGATCAGCAGGCCGGTGGTCACGGAGAGGGTGAGCTTGGTGTGGAGGTTCCAGCGTCGGAGGTGTGTCTTGTAGACCATGAGGACCATGAAGACGGGGAAGCCCAGGCTGCCGACGAACACCCCGACCATGAGCGGGACGATGATCAACGGGTCGGTGGCGAACTGTTCAAGGCCCTCGGCGTGGGTGACGAAGCCGGCGTTGTTGAACGCCGAGATGGCGTAGAAGACGCCGTGCCACGCGCCCGAGGCGAACGACCCCTCCCGCACGATGAACGCGGGCACGAGGACGAGTGCGAGGGCCGCCTCCACGACCACCGTCGTGAGGACGACGATTTTAAGCAGCGACTGGACCTCGCCGAGCTTGCTGGTGCCGATGCCTTGCTGGGCCATGATCCGCCCGCGGACGCCGAGCTTGTGCGTGACGGCCCGGGAGAGCAGCAGGGCGATGGTGACGATGCCGAGGCCGCCAACCTGGACGCCGGCGAGGATGACGACCTGTCCGAAGAAAGACCAGTGGGTCGCGGTGTCGACGGTCACGAGCCCGGTGACGGTCATCGCCGAGACGGCGGTGAAGACCGCGTCGTGCAGCGGGGTTCTCGTGCCGTCGGCCGTCGCGACGGGGAGTGCGAGCAAGGCGGAGAAGAGCAGGACGACGCCAAGGAAGATCCCGAGGGCCACGAGTGCGGGCGAGCGGCGCAGGACGCCCTGAGAGAGGGCCGCGATCCGAGCAGGAGCAGCGGTGCCCTTCGTCTGCCTCGTCACCGGCCCCACAGTAAGGCACCTCCACCGCCACTTCCACAGGTGCACGTGACACCGAAGGGAGGGACCAGGGGAGACGCGTCAGGCTGACGTCGCTTCAGTGTGTCTTTGAAATGTCGGGGACCCGACAGGAAGATGCCGCTCATGCACACCGTCACGCTCCGGCTCCGTGAGTCGTTCTGGTTGTTCCCCGGGTAGAGGTCGTCAACCTCTACCTGGCGGATCACATCAAGCTCACGCGTGCCGAAGCTGGGTGTATCTCCTTCCCGGTCGCCCAGACGAAAATGCGCTGGTCTGGTCAGTCGAGGAGCGGTTCGAAGCCCAGAGCGTCTTTGAACTACATCAGCGACGCGTCGCAGGCAGTGAGTGGGGTTGGGCGACGGCCAGTATCGAGCGCCGCTAGTCGATTGACGGGCTGTACCGCTAAGCCACCGACTAGCTAGAAGGCGTGCGCAGCAGCCTTGACCTGGTCTGTCCGGCGAGAGAGTGTGGTGCGGTGGAGACCAATGGCGACCCAAGCACGAAGCGGTCCGTAGCGCTTTTTCTGTTGATCATCGCGTCGCTCGTGGCCATCGCGGCGCTGATACTGATCGCGCTGGACAACTCTCGAACGCCCCTGTACTTCACGTTGGCTGGTGCGGTGATCACGACCTGCATCAACGCCCGAACCCTGAAGCGTGGTCAGAGCCCTCGATAGCCCATCCCTTATCGGACCCGATCTGAGACCGCCGGCTGCGGCTGCGGCTGCGGCGTGATGGGGGACGGGGTGCCCCGAGGTGCTCTGTCGCGAAGGTGTCGGGTCCCTGTCGGGTCGATGTCGTGGACCTTGGGGCTGGTCGTTCTTAGTGTGAGGTTCATGAACGAGACACGGATCGTCGATCTCCGGACCCAGATGGGCTGGACCCAGGAACGCCTCGCAGACGAGAGCGGCGTGACCGTCCGCACCGTCCAAAGGCTCGAGGCGGGCAATGACGGGAGCCTCGACACGCTGTCGCGAGTGGCGAAGGCGTTCGGTGTCCCGGTGCGTGATCTCTTCGTCACCGTCGCCGAGGACGACTACGGCCGCTCGGTCACCGCCCTCGACGAGCGGACGACTCGCCAGCAGGAACGGCGGGGCCGTGTCGAGGAGGGCTTCCGAGCCTTGTACTACGGGGTGGGCGTGCTCTTCACGATCGCCGTGGTCGTCGCAGTCGCCACCGACGTCGTGCCGAACGTCGCCATCTTCTCGATTCCCGCGTACTGGGTCGCCGGGTGGCTGTTGTCGATGTTCCTGTTCCTCGTCGTCCTCAGCCCGCGCCTCGACCGTGCCTATCCCCTCTCCCGCGCAGCTAGGGACGAGTTGACGAGCAGCTAGACACAGCGTCCAGATGCCGATCATCGGACGGGTAGGAAGCGATGCGTCGGAGGCGAGAATGGGTCTATGCCTGTGCGCCTGAGTGATTCCCAAGTGGTGGCTCTTCGGCAGAGATACAGGAACGGGACGACTCAAGTGGAGTTGGCTGCGCAGTTTGGCGTTAGCCAGAGCACGGTCTCGAGCCTCGTCGTGGGGCGCGCTCGTGTCGATGCGGGAGGTCCGATCACCCATCGTTCTCCGCAGAAGCTGACCGACGATGACATCACCGATCTGCGGCGCCGGGCGGCTGAGGGAACTTCCGTTGGCGCGTTGGCGACACGGTTCGGTGTGACGCCCCCAACCGTGACGCGTTTGATCCGGGTGTCCGGATCACGCCTCGACAGCGGTCAGGCCGTCTAACCATCGGCGGAAGATCGCTCCGACTGCGGCGGGGGCGACGACTGTTATCGGTGTTCCGCTGCGGGCGGCGAAGGTGAATACTTCGCTGCCGTCTCTCGCGACGGTCGTCCAATGGTCGGACGGGTGGACGTCGTGGACGGCGGCCGTTGAGGTGGCTGTCCCGTGTCGGTGGACCCGGAAGAACGCCGTGAAGTCGCACACCTCGAACGACTCTCCGAGGTAGGACCACTTCATACAGTTCCGCATCTTCACGGGAAGAATCTAGAGGCCGTTGCCGGAGGGCTCAACTGGATGGGCCTCCACGGGGTGTGGGTCTCCGGTGGGGGAGGGCCTGACGGGGAACCTGAGTAGGGTCAGGAACCCCGCCATCGGCAGCGAGGTCTTGGCTGCCCCCGCAATGTAGCCGCGTGCTGGCGTTGCTCCTAGGGCCCGACAGACAATCAGACACCGCAACGTCCTGCGCATCTGGCAAGTTCTTCTGGATCACCTCTAGTCCGGGAGGTCGTCCTGATCCAAACTGACGTCGACGGCGGCAACAACGGCCACATGAGGTCAGCGGACCTCGACCACTTACTGAGTCAGCGATCGCCCGAGGGTGCTGATGAGGCGACTGGTCGAGGCTGGCTGCAGAACAGTGCGGAGGGCGGACCAGAATGATCCTTGCCAAGGCGTCTCCGGCGGGGCCGGGGGTTGTTCCGGTAATCAAGCGCGCCGCCATCGGGCTCGGTGTCGTTGCCCTCCTGGTCTTTTGGGGTCTCTGCTTCCTCTTCGAGTCCAGCAAGACCAGCGGTGACGTTCCCGCGGCCGCGGCCATGCGTTTCCCAGCCGGCTCCGTCGTAGTCGACACGGAGAAGCACTGCCGCGCCGACCGCTGCTGGTCGGCGTTCTACGTAGCTCCGCCCCCAGGGATGACCGCGACGGAGCTTACGGCTGAGATCGAGGGCGCGGGCGTGGGCCCCATCCTGGGTTCCTTCTCCGACCCACGTTTCGTTTACTCCAGAGCCACGCTCAATGGGCTGACCGTTCACGTGGTCGGCCGCTACTGGTGAGGCGCCGCCTCGGCGTATGACTTGGCCATGGTTTCAGTGCCCGCAGGACGCACGACGACCCAGCCCCGGACTCTCGAGGGCCAGTAGGTGCGGGGTGCGCGGGAGCCTGCCGCGACAGCCTGCGAGCTCGTGACTAGCGTGGGATGTCGGAGGTAGATTCCATGACCGTTTGGACTGTCATCGCATTCGCCGCTGTCGCTGCCGCGGCGCTGGCGCTGCTGGCGCCGCACGCTCGAACGAGCTCCCTCGAGGCGCTGCGCCTGTTCAGGTTGGAGGCCGTCGACAGCGAGGCGTCACGTCGCGCCGCCACCTGGGCCCTGACTCCCCTCGCGGCACTCTCGATCGGGGTGAGCCTCATCGGTCTTACCGTGAACAGTGGAGGGCCAGGCTCCGGAGTGACGTCCTTGATCGCGCTGCTCCTCGTCGGCGCTGGCCTGGCTGCCGGCCACATCGCTGCGCTTCGCACGAAGAAGGTTGAGACATTCCGTTCCATCCGGCGCCGTGACAGCGCCGGATAGGGATCCTGAGCCGGTGCGCTCGATTCAGTGGGCTGCTAGCTTCCGGGCATGACCTGGCCTGTCGTCCACATCTCACGCTCGCTCGACCACGACGTCGCCGCAGTCTCCCGTGTCGCCGGGAATCCAGAGAACCTACCCGCGTGGGCGGCTGGTCTGAGCGCCGGGATCCGCCAGGAGGACGGGCGGTGGATCACCGACTCGCCCATGGGCGTCGTCGAGGTGGCCTTCACGGGGCCGGTGGAGCTGGGGATCCTCGACCACGACGTGACCCTTCCCAACGGATCTGTAGTGCGGAACGCCTTCCGCGTCGTGGCCAACGACCAAGGCAGTGAGGCCGTCTTCACCCTCTTCCGCCGTGACGGGATGTCCGAGGCGGACTTCCACTCCGACGCTGACGCTGTCCGCAAGGATCTCGATCGACTCGCGGCGCTGCTCGAAGAGCGCCTGCCTCGCGCCCGACAGGAGATCGTTCACCGGCGCAAGCCTGAATGCTCGTCTAGCACGAGTCGGACATTCCCGCCTTTGATTTGCTGGCCCCGTTGATTGTCTCGCTCGCGCCGTTCGGTTCTTCTTGCCGTTCGAGTTGGGGTATCGCTGGGGCGTCGTGGTTCGGGCCACAACACCCCAGCGGGGCGAAGCAGCGTTGCTTCGCGGGGTCTTCACCTCGGCCGCAGCTAGGGACTGCGGGTGCGTCGTGCACGGGTGAAGACAACTAGAGGCGCCAATCCTCGATTCAAAGAAGGTTTAGGCAGCAGGCGCGGCGGCAGCGCCCGGTATGTCGAGCTGCGCAGCCACCCATCCGCGGTAGCTCACGAGCTTGCGACGGTGCCCTCTCCATTGCCCATGACCCCTGGAATCATGATCGGCGAATCGCAGGTCTCGCCGAGGAGCGGGACGGCGAGGTGCCGCTTGAGGTAGGAAACGAGTTCGTGGTGGGGGAGGCGTTGCAGTGAGGTCGGGGCCGGGCGTGTTCCGGGCCGGTGGGGGTCAGGGGTGGTCACGGTCGGCGAGCAGGGGCTCCATGTCCACTTGCTCCGTTGCGGGCAGGGGCGGCCGGGTGGAGGGGGTGATGGGTGCGGTGAGAGCGATGTTCGGGTCAGGCAGTTGCATGGTGGGTGGTGTCCTCGAGGAAGAAGTCGGCGTAGGTGGGCCCCATCGGGACGGGGTAGAGGCGGCGGCGTTGTTCTCGGCGGGCGTAGGTGACGATCAGTGCCGGAGGAACGTCGGGCATCGAGTCGTACGTGCGGGCCTGGCGACCAGGTGAGCGCCGCGGCTCGCGTGCGGTGTCCGTCACGAGGTGCGTTGTGGTCACCGGCGGTGAGACCACGGCAGGAGCCGGTGTCGACTGTGAGGGCGAGGCCGACCTGAGGGGGCGGGCGGTGCGACGAGGGCGGCTTGTGCCTGGAGGAGGGTGTCGAACGTCCCGACGACGTCGCCGCGGGCATTGGTGGTGATGAAGGTCCCGACGAGCTGCACGGCGCCGGCGATGTCCTTGCCGGTGCGGCTCGTCCACATGCCGGGGGCCGTCTCGTGCCACGTCACCGGGGAGGTGCTGGCGTCCGCCGTCCTCGGGGGGAGTGTGGTCGTCACGCGGCGTTTCGCACGCTGGCGTCCGTGCGGAGGCGGGCGGCTGCTGTGGCGAGGTCGTTGTAGTCGCCGAGGTACTGGCTGAAGCAGTCGCGGACGTAGAAGTGGTCGCCGTGGTGGTCTACGGTTCCCGCGAAGGCGCCGCTCGTGCTGGCGACCCAGAAGCCGGGCTCGGCCTCGGTGAGGGTCATGGCGGCGGGGCGGGTGATGGGTGCGGGCGCGAGCAGGGTCACGGGTGTTGTTCCTCATTCAAGTCGGGTGGGGAGCACGCGTGCTTCTCGTCGGGTCGAGGGGCGGCAGGAGCGCGTCACTACTAGGTCGCAACGACTATGGGATTCGTCACACCGGTTGTCGACGAATTTCGGCCGAGTCGTGATGGGGAGCGATTCGCCCCGCTCACGGACGCCTTTCTGCCGCACGGGGAGCCGTGGACCGGGTAGAACTGACGGGTGTCCGATCAGCCGCGCCGTGTCGACCTCGCGGACGCTGACGACCACACCCTCGTTGAGCGTGCCGGGCACGGTGACGTCCGGGCGTTCGAGGTCCTGGTTCGCCGGTACGGGCCGTTGATGCGCTCCTACGCGCGGCGGGTCCTCGGTCGTTCCGACGACGTCGACGACGTCGTCCAGGAGACCTTCGTCACGGCGTGGAAGCAGCTGCCGTCGATCGAGGACCCGGCGAAGGTGAAGAGCTGGTTGATGCGCATCGTCAGCAGGCGGTGCGTGGACAGGATCAGGGCCAGACGTGACCACGACGACATCGCCGACCACGACTCCGAAGGTCCCGAGCACGAGACGCCGCACCGTGTCGTCGAGGCCCGGTCGCGGGAGCACGCCCTGACCCTGGCGTTGGAGGCGATGCCGGCCCCCCAACGGCGGGCGTGGATCTTGAAGGAGATGGTCGGGCATTCGTACGACGAGATCGCGGACGACCTGGAGCTGCCTGTGTCGACCGTCCGGGGGCTCCTCTCCCGGGCGCGGAAGAACATGATCACCGAGATGGAGGCATGGCGATGAGCGCGGACCTTCCCGACGACCTCGAAGCCGCCGGCGTCAGCGGCGACGATGTGGAGACGCTGTCCCTCGAGCCCGACCGGCTCGACGGGCACACCATCGACGAACTCGCCGACTACCTCGACGCCGGGATGACCCCGGCAGACCCGACGATCGACGACTCACCGGCCTGCCAGAACGCCCTCGACGCCCTCACCAGGGTCCGCATGCTCTCCCACGGAGCCCTCGAGGCCGACGCGCTCGACGAGGACGCGCGAGAAGACGACTGGATCACCGAGATCATCACCAACATCAGCCTCGAGGCCCACGCCGGCCGGGACATCCCCCTCCCGCCGCTGAAGGAGACCGAGAACTCCGTCATCACCGAGGGAGCCGTCCGCAGCATCGTCCGCCGCGCCGGCGACACCGTCGACGGCGTCCTCATCGGCAGGTGCACCCTCGAGGGCGACGTCACCACACCCGGTGCCCCGGTCGTCATCCGCGTGTGGGCACGCATCATCCGTGATCACGGCGCGACGACGGCTGCCGTGACCGACGCGGTGTGCTCAGCCGTCGAGGAGGCGCTGCGGACGCACACCGAGATGAACGTGGAGAGCATCGACGTCACGATCCGGTCAGACGGAGCCGCACCCGTCCGGGAGGAAGAACGATGACCAGCCACGCCCTCGACGACGCCGCCCGAGACGCACTCGCCCTCGAACTCGAGACGCTCGTCGACGGCGTCCCTGGTGTGGCCCACATCTATCAGCCGCGGGCGACCCTGCCTGCTCTCCTCGCTGCCCGGCAGACGCCCGACCCGAGCACCCCGCCACCGCCTCCTCGGATCGAGATCGGTGACGACGGTGTCGTCGCCCTCACCATCGCGACCGACGCAGACAGCATCTCGCCCGACGTTGCTCACCGAGTCCACGACGCCCTGCTGGCCCGCCTGAACCAGGCAGCCATCACGGTCGAGAGGATCGACGTCCGCATCGCGCGCGTCGACTGAGCCTCCTGGGCGACGAACCGTATTCCCGGCCGCCTGCGAGCTCGCTCCTGTGAGGTGTCCCGATAGGGGATTCCTCTAGGGGATCGAGGTTGCGGGTCGAGTGGGGCGCGGCGATTGAAAGCGTGTTCCCCGAAGTGGGGGAAGCGGCTAGGAGGCGGGCGCATACGCTGACAGCAGCGCTCGGGGGAGTGTCTCTCATCCCCGTGGCTTCTCTGATCGGACCTTCTCGTGTCGCTTGCTTCTGTGCTGCCTGTCACCGCTGAATGGACGAACGAGGACCTCCTCGCTCTCGTTGCAGAGGGCAACGATCGCGCTTTCACCGTGTTCTACGATCGGACGTCTTCTCGGGTCTTGGGCTTGATTCGGAGGATCTTGGTGGACCCGGCGCAGTCCGAGGAGGTCGCTCAAGAGGTGTTCCTCGCCACATGGCAGGAAGCGGCGTCTTTCGACCCGGCCCGGGGCACAGCTCTGGCGTGGTTGCTCGTCCGGGCCAGGCGCCGCGCGATCGACCGTGTCCGGTCCTCGCAGGCCGCCCGTGACCGCGACACCCTCGCCGGGTTTCGAGATCTCGAAGTCAGCCGGGACGACGTCGCGGAACAGGCAGAAACCCTGATCGAGCACCGCCGTGTCACGACCAGCATGAAAGCCCTTGCGGCCCCTCATCGGGAAGCACTCGAGCTGACGTACTTCGGCGGGTACACCCAATCCGAAGCGGCAGCGAAAGCTGGTGTCCCGATAGGGACGATGAAGACCCGCATTCGGGACGCCCTGATGGCGCTGAGGAAGCTCACCGCCGAACCCCGCCCTGCGTGGAGCTGACGTCCCCACGTGCGAACGACTTTCGCGGGCGCCTAGCGGATCAGGGGCAGCGGTCCTACTCTGAGCGTGCCCGGCGGTGGTACCCCGGGCACGACACCGCTTGTCTGCTCCTGATCCGCAGACGACCGGCAGCCCACACACGCCCCCGCCCTCGCGGGGGCGTGTGGACGTTCACGGACATCCCCGTCGAGGAGCACTGTCCTTTCGTGAGGAATGCTCCTACGATCGACATGCCCCGAGACGGTTCAGGACTCGGGAAGGCCCAGCCCCCGCCGTCGCGTCGACTTCGGGTGTCCGCGGCGGCGGGGACTGTGTGCCCCCAATGTCTCGCCTTGCTTGCATGCGCGATGTCGCGTCCCCTGGCGCCGGGCCTGGTGGGCATAGAAAAACCCCATCCCGCTCACGAAGCGGGATGGGGTTCCACCGGGATGCCGGCCCTAC
>NZ_JACYTX010000009.1:0-64730 GCF_014841435.1 Frigoribacterium sp. CFBP 8766 | reverse complement strand
GACGGGCCGGATCGTGTGAACGATCCGGCCCGTCGGGGGCTGTGCTGTTGCGTGTAGCTAGAGCTTGTCGATCGTGATGGTGAAGGCGTCGCCGGCATCAGCGATGATCTCGAGGCCGCTGGTCACGGTGCCGAGGTGGACGATGCCGGGTTCCGGGATCTCGAGCTTGCCGTCATCAGCGGTGAAGAAGATGATGTCGTGACTGTCGGCCCAGTAGCCGATCTGGCCGACGCTGTAGGTGAGCATCGTGTCGGTGGCCGTGACCAAGGGGCGAGGGAGCGGGCCTGGCTTTTCCCGCTCGAAGAGGTCGTACATCTCGATCGTGACGGGCAGCAGAGCCATGAGCTCGTGGCCGGCCGCTGAGTCGACGATCTCTCCGGTGGCCTCGCCATCGGGGAGAGTGATCTGGATCTTCATGTGGTGCTCCTTCTTAGAAGTGGAACAGGGACCCGGAGGTCAGGGGGCGAGGCAGCGCAGCTTCCTCGCCCCCTGGGTGTTCAGGAGGTGATCACTCCCACTCAGCGGTCATGCCGGCGGGGAATCGGGATCCGAACCCGCCGGTGGGCAGGATCTCCTTGATGCGGTCGAGGTCTGCCTGGGTGAGGGTCACGTCGGCGGCTCCGGCGTTCTCCTCGACGCGCGTGGCGCTGCGTGTACCGGGGATGGGCACGATGTGCTCGCCCTGCGCGAGGAGCCATGCCAAGGCGAGCTGTGCGACGGTGGCGCCCTTGGCCTCGCCGAGCTCGGCGAGTTGGCGAGTGGCGTGGAGGTTCTTCTCGTAGTTGCCGGGCTGCCAGCGTGCCGCGGTGTGACGCATGTCGGACGGGTCGTACTCAACACCAGGCTTCGCGGTTCCGGTCAGGAACCCGCGGCCCAGCGGCGAGTAGGGGACCAGCCCGATGCCGAGCTCGTCGAGGACGGGGAAGAGCTTCTCGATCTCTCGATCGAACAGGGAGTACTCGGTCTGCAGGACCGAGACGGGCTGAACAGCGTGTGCGCGGCGCATCGTGTCCGGGCCCGCTTCGCTGAGGCCGAAGTACTTGACCTTGCCCGCGTCGATGAGCTCCTTGACGGTGCCGGCGACATCCTCGATGGGCACGTTCGGGTCCGGGCGGTGCTGGTAGAGAACGTCGATGTAGTCCATGTCGAGGAAACGGAGGCTGTTCTCGACGACTTCGAGGATGTGCTCGGGGCGGCTGTCGAAGCTGAAGTCCGGCTTGAAACCAAACTTGGTGGCGATGACGACGTCATCGCGGAAAGGCTTCACCGCGCGGCCGACGACTTTCTCGTTCTCGCCCCAGCCGTACATCTCAGCGGTGTCGAAGAGCGTCACTCCGAGCTCGTGAGCTTTGCGGATGGCTGCGACGCCGGCGTCCTCTTCGCCGGGACCGTAGAACGAGGAGATGCCCATGGATCCGTAGCCGATGGCGGACGTGGTGAGGCCCTGCTGGCCCAGTGTGCGGTGCTGCATGATCTTGCCTTTCAGTGGTGGTCAGGATGTCGCCGCCAGGAGGCGGTTGGAAGAGAGGGACGAACTAGACGTGTGCACCGTTCGGCACGATGGTCTCGATCCGTGCGAGGTCGCTGCTGCTCAACTCGACGTCGGCAGCTGCGGCGTTCTCGAGGACCCGTTGAACATTTCGCGAGCCCGGGATTGGCACGATGTTCGCCCGGCGGGTGAGCAGCCAGGCCAGTGCCAACTGAGCCAAGGACATGCCCCGGTTCTGCGCCAGAGCATCGAGCTGGTCGACGATGTTCCTGTTCGCGTCGTAGTTGCCTTCGGCCCACCAGGGGTTGCGCTGTCGGAAGTCATCAGCGGGGTAGCCCGAGAGGGGTTTCACCCCGCCGGTCAAGAACCCCCGTGCCAAGGGGCGATACGCAACGACACCGAATCCGAGCTCGTCGCTCAGGGGGAAGTACTCCTCTGCCCCACGATCGAACAGCGAGTAGGACACTTGGACAACGCTGATCGGATGCACCGCGTGGGCGCGGCGAGCATTCTCCGGTGTCGTGTTCGAGAGCCCGAGGTACTTCACTTTGCCCTCGTTCACGAGCTCGGCCATCACGCCGGCGACGTCCTCGATCGGGACCGCTGGATCGTGGATGTGTTGGTAGAGGACATCGATGCGGTCCGTCCCCAAGGCCCTGAGGCTTTTCTCGACCACGTCGCGGATGTGTCGGGGCCGCGAGTCCTGTCCGAAGGACGGTGTGAAGCCAAACTTCGTGGCGATCGTCACCTCATCACGGACCGGAGCGAGAGCGGTGCCGAGGAGGCGTTCACCACGGCCCCATCCGTAGAGCTCCGCGGTGTCGAAGTGCGTGACGCCGCTGTCGTATGCCTGGCGGATAGCGGCGATCGATGCGTCGTCGTACGTGCCACCGTTTCCCAGACCGCTATCCATCGAGCCATAGCCCAGGAGTGACGTTGTCAGGCCTTGGCCTCCGAGGTTCCGTTGCTTCATGTGTGTCTCCTCTATCAGCCAGGCAGATTCCGCCTTACGTGGCAGAGTCTGCCACTTGTGGCAGCTGTAGAGTAGCTCTCATGGCGGAGAATAAGCAACTTGTTGGCGGCTTGCGGGCCGCCGCCCGCGACGCGGTTCGCCAGCAACTCGCGGACGTCGCAATCGACCTGATCTCAGAACGAGGCTTCGACGGCGTGACGGTCGAGCAGATTGCCTCGGCCGCCGGCGTCTCGGTTCGCAGCGTTCATCGGTACTTCCCGGCCAAGGAGGACATGGTGGTCGGGGGCCTCAGCGCCTACGGCTCGGTAGTCAGGGATGCTCTTCTGGCGCGGCCCCAGGACGAACCGATATTGAAGTCACTCGAGGCCGCTTACGGCGCGATGCTTCGCACCCGCCCACAGACCGAGCGAGACAAGATCGCGGTGCGGCTACTGGCGGATGCCCCGTCTCTGCACGCTCGGAATGCCGAGAAGCACCTAGCTTGGGCCGCCCTACTCGAGCCGATCGTTGCCGACAGGTTGGTAGGACTCGACATCGACCTCCGAGCACAGGTTCTCGTGGGAGTCAGCATCAGTACGTTCTCGAGCGCCCTTGCCGTCTGGGCGCAACCCGGTGAAACACGAGGCGTTCACGAGGTGCTGACCGCCGCGTTTGAGACACTCCGGTCCGCCTGAGCGGCCCGAGAATCTGCCCCGCCCTCAGCAAGCCCACGTGGGCGGTCCATACCGAGGGCATCTTTGACCGCTCGTGGATCCCCTATCGGACGATGACGCGCCACGCGCCCTTCTCGTTGCTCGCCACCGAGGAGAAGCTGACTCTCGTCACGCCCTCGCGGGACGACTCCGGGATGTCCAGCTCGAGCACGCCCTCGGCGCAGCTCGCACGGGCGGACGTCATATCGACGGCACCCGCAGCCGACGTCAGACCGAACAGCCCCTCAACGGATCCGTCGCCGAAACACTCGAGTTCGACTCCCCTGATCGTCACGGGCTCCTTGAAGGCCGCCGAGATCTCGTCACCGTCTGCTTCCTCGCCCCGTTCGACAAGCGATGCCAAGACGGCCAGATATTCGCCGTCGCCCTGGACCGCTGAAGGCGCCTGGTCGAGCCACAGAGCGATGTCGCCGGCCTGGTCACCGGTAGCGTCCTCGGAGCACCCGACGAGGCTGACAGCGCAGAGGGTCACGACGGGCATGCAGAGCGATCGAGGGCGCACGGTCGAAGGATGGCATGTAGCTAACCTCGTCGCGACACCCCACTGCGAGGGCCCGACCAGCGATCGACTATCGGGCATTCGACCCGAACTTGCTGTTCAGGGCGCCTAGTCGAGAAGTACGACGAATTCTGGGCCGAGCTCAGCTTGCAGGTCTCGAGCTAACCGAGCCGCCCACCGGTCATGGCTAGGAGACTGACGCATCTCGTGGGTGTGCCACCACTCGGTCCAGTCGTAGAGCTGCTGCGTCAGCCGTGCAGAAAGCCCGTACTCCTCTGGCGAGTAGGTAGTTCGCGCCTCGTCATTGAGCAGGATGTTCTCGCGAAGCGGCCACGACTGACCCTCGAAGAGGACGAGAGACACCTCCCTTTGCATGAGACCCAGTGTGCGGGACGCCGATGCCCTATCGGGCACCTTTGGTCAGGGCCAACGCTTTACTAGATGCCGCACCGCCAGCATCAAATGCCCGAAACGCCGGAGGATCTTTCTGCGGAGTGGCGCTGCTCGCTCTAGCTCACGGGCCGTCGGCCTCACGAACAATGCATGGGGCACGCTGTTCCAGCACTTCTCTTGACCAGGCACCTGCTGCCCGTGGTCCTCTTCGTACTCGCACTCCCCACAGGCCGCCGGCCCTTCCAACGTCGAACCCCCGTGCTCTTCCCATGAGTGTTCGCAGTCCGGGCACGATGTCTCTCGCAGCCGCCGCCGCACGGCACGGCCGGAAGCGCCTGCGGGATTGCTCATGGAGCGAGTATGCAGGTTTCGCGATCTGTCCTAGAGCCGATCGTCTAACGGACAGCGCTCCCGATGAGGGCTACTGCGGAGGAGGAGACGGAAAAACGTCGGTGAAGGCGTAGAGCACGATGACCGTAGAGATGATGAGCATGCCGATCCCGCCGACGATCATCAGCCCTGGCGACTGGGCCTGGGGGCCGATCCGCCGCCCCTGGTCCTCGTAGGCCCTGCGAGCGGCGTCGGAGATGTGCTGGTGGAACACGATGAAACAGACACCGAAGATCGCGAACAGGGGCGCGACGACCACGGCGGCGCCCTGCAGCTCTGTCATCGCCTCATCCTGGCCGCGAGAACGCCCACAGGTCCACTCAGGTGCGGCCGCAGGACGGTCGCCCATCGGGCACGGCCAGTGGCGTCCCTTCGAAGCAGTGTCCGGCTTGCGAGACCGGCCGCCCCCTAGGGTGTGGCCATGAGAAGGAGACGCTGTGTGGCGTTGGCTCTGGTCCCAGGCCTCTTGACCCTCGCTGCTTGCAGCCATGAGGGGGTCCTGACGCTCGACGCAGCCGAGTCTGCGATCGCGGACTGCACGACGTTCGAGGACGTGATGGTGGAGTCCCTGAACGAGGACGCTTCATGCGCGCCGGGTGGATCTCGGTTGGTCTTCCCTGACGGCTTCGTCTTCGATCTGCCCGCCGACATCGGTACCGGGGCCGCTCAGCCCGGCGGCAACGTCGGACCGGTCTACACGTACGTCGGGGTGGGGACTTACGGCGTCTTCGCTACGCGGACGTCTGACAACTGCGAGACCGTCGACGAGTGGGGCAGCGGAGAGGCGCGAAACCGCGTTCATGAGGCGTTCGGAGACGACTACGGGTGCAAGGGGCCCAACTCCCGACCGTGACGACCATCCCGGTGCGGGATCCCCTATCGGGCGCCAGTAATCGATGCTGAGGTGTCGACCGGCGGTTGACGCCGCATCGGGGACTGCTAGCTTTCGATCGTGACGACCACCCCGGAGCGGCCTGGCCAAACCCATGAACCCCGTACCGGCCCGTCTCGTCTCGTGGCCGCCAGTTCCTTTGCCGTGGCAGCCGGCATCGTGGCCCTTGTGGCTCTCATCTCCTACGTCATCCTGTACGCCACGATGTGGGCCCCGGTCGTCCTCTGGGACAACGAAGGCTGGCTGTTCCTCTACCCGATCTTTCTCGCGGCCTGGGTACCTGTCGGCATCATGTCCGCCACCTCCCTTGGCCTCGCGATCGCCAGTTGCATCCGACGCGAAACACGCCGGCCCCTAGCCGTCGTGAGCCTGGGAACGGCGGCATTGTTGCTCACCACGTCGCTGCCGGCCCTTTGGGTTGGGGTTGGCCCGCTCTAGACGCAGGGAGTCGGTCTACGGCGCCAAGCCATCAGAGGCGGCTCACGTCAGGGCTGGCTACGAAAGGCTCGTGCCGCGATTTCGCATCCGTACGCCTGGCTCAGGAGGTTAAGTCTTCGGCGCTCGTGCATGCGCGCCCGTTGGCCGGAAGGTACCCGACGGCATCGGCTAGGTCTCCCATGACGCTAGCGCCCGTCAGCGTCGTTGTGTCGAAGACGACCTCAACGGCTGGAGAGCGGCCATAGGTGGTCAGGATGGCGGTGTCAGGGTCGTCTGGTGGGGAGTCGACGATCCAATCCACTCCCTGGATCGTGTAGCACGGCAGATCCGTGGGACCTGGCTCTGTGACCCCGCAGCGAAGCAGGACAGATGCGGGCTCACCCCAAGCACCAGTGGCCTGGGCGTCTGTTTCACGTTTCACTTCGGTCTCAGCGATGGTCTCAGGAAGATGCACTGTGACTTGCGCGCACCCCACTGCGTTGGCCTCGTCGGCTGAGCTCATAGGGACAGTCGCCGCGCATCCTGCCAGTGACGCCCCAACCACCACCACCACCACCCCAGCAGTTACAGCTCGCATTCGTCTTCCCCCATGGCGAGACCGTACCCCGGCCTTCCGCGTCGGCGCCTTCGACGCCCACAGCGCACCCCGTCACACAGACGCCGCCCGGGCATCATCGTGCAGCTGATCGGCCCTAGCCGGGTTGAACTACGCGAAGAGCGCCAGGGGTAGCGACACCACGAAGCACACGGGCGGTACGACGGCGATGCCACCGCAGACTCCTGCCCACCGGCCAGCGCGGCCGCCCAGAGCTCCGGCGACGATTGCAAGCACGATCGAGGCAACCAGGAGGAACGGCACGGCGAACCACAACGAGGAGGTCCAGTCTGCGGCGGAGAACCACAGCCACGAACCCTCGGCACAGGCCGTGACGAAGCAGACGATGAGGGTCAGCGGGGCGAGCAAGCGAGCCCGACCGGTCGGCGCGGTCTCGGCAGCGGGGCCGCCGCCCGGGCGGGGTGGCAGGTCGGTGAGGGGGTTGCGGTGGGGCAGCGCTGCCACTTCAGCCTCGGCCTCGCGGAGGAGTTCTCTGTCGGCCTCGTCCATGTCCTGACCCTAGCGATGGCGCGGCCGCTGGGGGCACGAGCACCCTCTGAACGGGCTCGCACTCTCGATGATCTTGAGTCGATAACGCGTCCGGTGCCCGATCCCCTATCGGGCGCTCCAAGCACGCGCTTCTACAGGGCTGAACGTCGGCGCATGCTCGTGGTTGCATCAGGTTCGCGACCGCTTCGTGCAGCCGCATCAGTCGGCGGCCGCCGACTCCCTTTTCCGTTTCGACGAACGAGTGAGCAGGAGAAAGCATCATGAGCAACACCGTCATCCATGACTTGGTTTCCGAGATGCTGAGTCAGCTTCCGTCCGGTGGAGGCATCGTGGCTGTGGATGGCGATGCTGGCGAGCATCTCTCGGACATGGGCAGTCAGTTAGCTCGGGAGATCAGCGCGAGAGGCCTCACGTCGTCGGTCCGATCATTCACGGGCGCAGACTTCGAGTCTTCACCCGCCGGCACGGACGTGCTGTTGGTCGTCGGCGAAGGCGCGTTGCAGCCTGGCGTCCGGACGCGGTGGAACTGGACTCTGTGGGTCGAAGCCTCCGGGGTGCGTGATCCGGCGAGCAACGACCGCAGTGCGGTGGCGTTCGAGAGCTACCGGTCGCGTGACGAGCCCAAGGGCGCCGCCTCGGCCATCGTCGACGTCAGTGACCCCGAGGCCTATCGCCGTGACTGGAACGACGCCTGTTCGATCTGAGCCACTCCCCCACGCACCCTCGTCGTCCGCGGTCAGGGCAGGGGACGGGGAGGCGCGAGGAGCGTTCCGCGTATGACGCTGCCGTGGAAGGTGCGCACGGCGACCGTGACCCAGGCCCCGACGAGCCCGATGTAGAACACGACCGCCAGTACCTGCAGCGCGACGAGTCCCGTGTGCAGGGCCAGACCGTTCAGGCCTGTCACGCAGGTGCCGACGGGGAAGGTGAACGACCACCAGGTGAGTGAGAACGGGAGCCCCTGGCGGATGGTGCGGCGGGTGATGGCCGATGCCAGTGCCGCCCACATCAGGGCGAATCCCAGAGTGGGCACACCGTAGACGAGCCCGAAGACGAACAGGGCGTGCGAGGTTCCCTGGTCGACGGCGAGGTGGGCGTTGCCACCGAGCAGGTTGGCCGCGGTGATCGACTGCCCCAGGGGGCCGAGGACGATCCAGAGGGTCGGGACCATGCCGGCCGGGCCGATCTTGTGCTGGGCCAGGCGTGACCAGATCAGCGTGATGATCACGATCGACGCCAGCAACGACAACCCGAACATCGCGTAGCACCCCCAGAGCATGTTCTGCCTGGCCTGCCCCGCGGGCAGGAAGGGCAGCAGCAGCGCACCGGTCGAGGCAGACACCATCGGGGGAACCACGGGCATGAGCCAGCCGCCGAACGCACTGTCGGGGGCCGTGTCGTGCCGGGTGAACGTCAGGTACGGGACCGCGATCGCGCTGACGAGGCCGAGCACCGTACCGATGGTCCACAACACCCAGTCGATGCCGACCGCCAGGGGCGTACCGAGGACGTCTCTGCCCAAGAGCAGGGTGCCCGCGCCGACGGTCAGCAGCGCCATGGGCGGTGCCCCGTAGAAGTGCGCCATCACCGGATTGAGTCGATGCCCCCGCGCGGTGGCTCGGTAACGCACCCAGTGCATGACGGTCGCCGTGCTGAGAGCGACCAACAACACGCTGGCCAGTGCCCAGACGATGGTCGCGGCAGGGCGCAGCCCCGGGAACTGCAACGGCAGGGTCGCCGCGGCGTTGGCGACGATGCCGGTCCCCATGATCGACGCGAACCAGTTCGGGGTCAGGTTCGACACGATCTGCCCGCGGTGCTCGAGCTGGCGGAACAGACCGTGCGTGCGGGGAGGGGCGACAGTCGGTGTGATCGCGGCAGGCATGCCTCGATCTTCGTACGTGCGTCCGGCTGCCGATACGGGCGGATGCTTGTGGTGTCACAATCGATCCTTGTGACCGGACTCCCTGTTGATCTCGAGACGCTCCGACTGCTGGAGGCGATCTCGAGATCGGGCAGTCTGGGCCGGGCCGCGACATCGGTGGGCATCAGCCAGCAGGCGGCGTCGTCTCGCATCACGGGCGCCGAGCGGCGGCTGGGTCGTACGTTGCTCGTCCGCTCTCGGGCGGGCTCGGCGCTGACCGAGCACGGACTCCTGGTGTGCGAGTGGGGCCGACCCCTGCTCGAGGCGGCGACCACCTTCGAACGATCGCTGCACACCCTGATGACCGGCGCCTCCGACGCTCTCCTCGTCGCGGCGAGTCAGACGGTGTCAGAGGCGCTGATGCCACGCTGGATGACAGCGGCAGCGGATCGTGTCCGGGTACGCCTGGAATCGGGCAACAGCGACTGGGTCGTCGACGAGGTCCGTTCGGGGCGCGCGCACCTCGGGTTCACGGAGACCCCTGATGAGGCCGACGGGCTCGCCACGACCGTCCTGGGTGTCGACGAACTGCTCGTCGTCGTCTCGCCGAGGCACGCATGGGCATCGAAGTCCGAACCCGTGACGGCAGCGGATCTCGCATCCACACCGCTCGTGTCTCGGGAGTCGGGCTCGGGCACCCGCCGGACCCTCGAGCTCGCCCTGGGGATCGACCCTGCCCTGATGGCAGAACCCGCTGCGCAGTTGTCGTCGACGGGCGCCATCCGGGCGGCCATCGCCGGCGGTGTGGGTCCGGGAGTCATCAGCTCGTTGCTGGTCGAGGACGACCTCCGTGCCGGGCGCCTCGTCACCGTCCCGGCAGCCGTCGACCTGAGGCGCCCGTTCCGCGCCGTGTGGTCGGCCGGTCTGAGCGCCGGGGCGCAGGATCTCCTGGCCGTGATCGCCGCGTCGCAGCACAGCCCCGACTCCTCGCCGAGATGATCAGAGAAGCGAAGCGTGCCGTAGGGCCGTGACGGCCCGCAGGTGCTTCTCGCCGGCGCGGGTGGCGTTCGCCGGCGACAGATGGGGTGCCGCGAGCACGGGCACGACCCTCGCACGCGGTTCCAGGGTGAAGTACCTCATCACGCCCGTCAGGGCCGGAGTGCCGAAGGTCACGATCGCCCGCAGCTGCGGCAGAGAAACGAGCAGCTGAGCCAGGGCAGGGCGTGCCTCGTCGAGATCGGTGACGGTCGGCGCCCGACCAAGGGCCCACGGGACGATGTTCCATCGCAGGTAGACGTTCCTGCCCAGACCCGACTCGATCCGTGCTCGCCTGAACGCAGACGCCGTCGGCCCCGGGTTGTCCTCACTGCTGATCGCGTCCTCGCCCTGCTTGATCGTGGCAGGACCGGGTGATTCCATCAGCACGAGAACTGTCGCCGCTGCTCCTCCACCTGATGGGTCGAAGCCCGGCACGAAGCGCGCACGTCCTGGTCCGGAGCTCCGCCATTCCGATACGAGCTGATCGAGGCCCCTGGGCTGCTGCATCCCTAGACGCTACGACGTTAGGGACCGTTTCCGCCCACGCTCACCGACGACACGGAACGACCACGACGGCGTCCTCTCCGAGTGCGCTCGCCCCACAGCAAGTGATCCAGTGGGGGATCCCCTACTGAGACGATGCGTACAGCATCTCTGCGTGCTCTCGCGGCATGAACTCCTGGGCGAAGTCGCGTTCATTCGGAGCCCAGACGTCGGTCCACAACGCCTCGTGGCGTCGGCCTAGTTCCCTGTCGCGGGCCATGCCGCGGCTGACGGCGACGTCGAGCTCGACATCGCACCAGACCGTGACGTCGAGGGAAGGCAGGGCCTCAGGGTGGAAAAGGCCGATGAGATCGACGACGAGGATCTCGGCGCGAGGAACCGGCTCCGGAGCGCCGAGGGCCCCTACCGCCCAGTCATACCGTCGGAACTCGCCCTGCAGCTCGCCGCGGAAGGGCTCCAAGACACTCGAAACAAGACGTTGCCGATCCACTCCGTCCCAGTCTGCAGAGCGAAGGTGAGAGCGTGCGGGATCGAGAAAGTCGTCACCGCGCATCCTCACTGCGCCAGGCAGAGCCTCGACCATCCGGCGCGCAAGCGTGGACTTCCCCGACCCGCAGAAGCCCGAGATACCGACCACAACCGGGCGGCCTGCCGACCGGGCCCTAAGCGCGACATGCTCGACAACTTCGCCCTGATCCATGCAACGACCCTACGAGGTCGCCCCCGGTGGCCGATGGGCTAATGGACCAGTGTTGGGTCCTACAGGCCGTCGAACACGAAGCGTAGGAAGCGTTCAAAGAACCGCAGGACGGGCCGGACAAACCACCTCCACAGCCACAATGACGATCGAGGCCACCAGGCAGGAGCTCCACTGTTGGCGCGAGCCCGTCGCCACTCGTCTCGTTCAGCGCGTGTCCGCGGTGGCGCTGGACGGCGGCGGCCGTTCCTCAGCCGCTCTCGGCGGGGCGGTTCCGTTCTTCCGGGTGCCATCTAGGCCTGCTCTGCTCTTTGGATCGCTCGATAGACCGTCGACCGGGCAACGCCGAACAACTCGGCAATGTCGCTCGTGGTGTGCGCACCGGTGCGGTGCAGCTGCACGAGGTGCTTCTCCTGCGAGGCGGTGAGCTTGGGCTTGCGACCACGGAGCTTGCCGGCGGCCTTGGCGATCGCCATGCCCTCGCGGGTGCGGGCGCGGATGAGGTCGGCTTCGAACTCGGCCACCATGCCGAGGACGTTGAACAGGAGCCGACCGACGGGGTCGGTGGGGTCATAGACCGCTCCCCCGAGGTTCAGGGCGACGCCTTTTTTCGTCAGCTCGTCCGCAATGTCCGTCGCGTCGCGCAGCGACCGGGCAAGTCGATCAAGCTTGGTGACGACCAAGACGTCGCCGGCACGGCATGCCGCCAGCGCTTCCCGGAGGCCCGGGCGGGCTCGAGTTGTTCCCGACAGCCCGTGGTCCACATGCACGTGTTGATCGTCAACACCCAGTGCTGCAAGACCGTCACGTTGTGCTGCGAGATCTTGTCCCGAGGTCGACACACGCGCGTATCCGATGAGCATTCAAGGACTGTAGCGTTTGTACCCCCTTCACCGGGCATTTTTGCGGGACAGGCATACGCGAATCCGCAGGCCAGGCACCACTTGGCCTCAGCCGGCCGAACATGGTCGCGCAAAGTGTCCCGATGAACGACCGGCTGCCGGGCACTCCGGGCAGCGTCATGCCCCGGCAGGCCAGCGCACCGGGACGGGGAGGCGACGCTGTGCGCGCTCCGTGCCCGCGCCTCCTCGGCCGTCGACCAGGTCGAGCAGCAGGCCCGTCGCGACGCGGCCCAGCTCGTCGCCGTCGACGTCGATCGCCGGGACCCCGACGAGGCCGAGCGAGTCGACGACCATGCGCTCCGAGCTGACGACGACCCGGGAGGAGGCGGGCCGGTCTCCCAGCGCGAACATCAGCCCCAGCCCGATCGCGGTCGCGTAGGGCACGACGGCCGTCGCTCGCGCCTCGAGCACCGCGGGCAGCACCGAGACCCCCGCCGCGAACGTGGAGGGGAACGGCCCGAGCCGCACGAGCGACGCGCGTCCGTGCGCGGCACGGGTGACGGCCTCGGTGCGCTGGGCGTCCTGCCACGAGCCCTCCGGTCCGCCGACGTAGACGATGCGATCGTGGCCGTCGTCGATCAGGCGCGTGACGAGCGAGCCGAACGCCGCGGCGGTGTCGGCCACGACCGACGAGAGCCCGGCGACCTCGCGGTCGACGAGCACGGTCGGCTTCGAGGAGGCGGCGGCCGCGACGACCTCGTCGGGCCCGCGGGGCGCCACCACGATGAACCCGTCGACCTGGGCCGAGAGCCGCTCGAACGCGACGAGCTCGTCCGGGTGCGCCAGCGGGTGCACGGCGACGGTCAGCTGCACGTCGTGCTCGCCGGCCAGCGCCTGCGCGCCCGCGATCACGGGCGTGAAGTACGAGTTCTCGAGCGTCGGCACGACCAGGGCGATCAGCCCGCTGCGACCCCGGGCGAGCTGGCGCGCAGCGCGGTTCGCGACGAAGCCGAGCTGCTCGGCGGCGGCGAGCACACGGCCCGCGGTCTCGGGCAGCACCAGCTCGGGACGGCTGAGGGCGCGGGAGGCGGTCGCCTTGGAGACCCCCGCGAGCGCGGCGACGTCGGCCAGTGTCGACATGCGCGTCCCCTCCGTCTTCGTGCCTGCAGCGAGCCTAGGGGCACGGCCAGACCACGTTTCACATGATCGTTACACGCGGTGGTCGTGCTGCCCCCAGGGGGACCCTATGGTTGATGAGACCGGTTGCACAACCGGTTGCACCGCCTCCTCGACTCCCCTGTCGCCGCCCCCCTCGGCGACCTGGGCGCCGACGAGGCGGCCCCGTACGAACGTCGTACCCCGACCGCCACGAAAGGCTCGTCGTGACCACTCGCAAGACCGCCCTGCTGCTGTTGCTGCCCGGGCTCGCCTTCCTGCTCGTCGGATTCCTCGTCCCGTCGCTGGCGATGCTCGTCGCCCCTCCCGGCGTGGGCACGGGCGAGGTGCTGGGCCGCGTCGGCCAGATGCTCACCGACCCGTACGACCTGAGGATCATCGGCCGCACCGTCGGCCTCGGGCTGATCGTCACCGTGGTCTGCGTCGTGCTCGGGTTCCCGATCGCGTACCTGCTGGCCCGCTCCACGTCGCGCTGGTCGAGCGTGCTGCTCGCCCTCGCGATCTTCCCGCTGCTGCTCAGCAACGTCGTCCGCACCTTCGGGTGGCTCGTCGTGCTCGGCTCCCAGGGCGCGATCGGCCAGCTGCTCGTCGGGCTCGGCCTCGTCGACCGCGCCCCTCAGCTGCTCTACACCGAGCTCGCGATCGTCCTCGGCCTCACGCAGCTGTTCCTGCCGCTCGCGATCATCTCGTGCTACTCGGCCGTCGCCCAGGTCGACGCCGGCCTCGACGACGCCGCCCGCGGCCTCGGCGCCAGCCGGTCGCGGACCTTCTGGGGCATCGTCGTCCCGCTCTCGAGCCCGGGCATCGTCGTCGCGGCGACGCTCGTCTTCGCCGGCTCGGTCACCGCGTACACGACCCCCTACCTGCTCGGCGGGTCGAGCCAGCGCATGCTCAGCACCCAGCTCTTCTCGTACTCGAGCGTCACGATCGACTGGGCAGGCGCCTCCGCCACAGCCCTGATCATGACCGTGCTCGTCTTCGTCGTCTCGGGCCTCTCGTCGCTCGTCGCTCGCAAGGGAGCCACCCAGTGACCCGCACCAGCACGCCCCGCACCAGCACGACCGCCGACAGCAGCGCGACCGTCGGCGCCGATGCCGTCCGCGACAGCAAGCCGGCCCGCAGCAGCAAGACCCCGGGCACCGGCCGTCCCGTCGCCGGCACCCTCGCCGTCGCGGGCTACGTCGTCATGATCGTGCCCATCCTGTTCGTCGTCGCGACGGCCTTCACGGGCGGCCGGACCCTGACGTTCCCGCCGCAGGGCTTCTCGCTGCAGTGGTTCGAGAAGGCCGTCACGTACGCGCCCTTCACCGGCGCCCTCGTCTCGAGCCTGCAGCTCGCCGTGCTCGCCACGGTCATCGCGCTGGCGGTCGGCGTGCCGGTCACCCTCGCGATCCACCGCGGACGCCTGCCCGGCAAGGGCCTGATCGAGGGCATGTTCCTCTCGCCGCTGATCGTGCCCGAGCTCGTGGTCGGCCTCGCGCTCTACCAGCAGCTGATGATCGGCTTCGGGCTCGCGAACTTCCCCACGCTGCTGATCGGCCACACCGCGCTGATGATGCCGTACGCGGTCCGGGTGACGGGCGCCTCCCTCGCCCTCGCCGACCCGTCGCTCGAGGAGGCGGCCCGCGGACTCGGCGCCAGCCCGGTCCGCGCCTTCTTCACCGTGACGCTGCCGCTGCTGCGGCCCGGCATCTTCTCGGCGGCGCTGCTCAGCTTCGTCACCTCGTTCAACAACGTCCCCCTGTCGCTGCTGCTGCAGAGCCGCGACTTCCGCACCCTGCCGGTCACGATGCTCGACTACGTGCAGCAGAGCTACGACCCCATGGTCGCGGCGATGGCCACGCTGATCCTCGCGGCCACCGTCGTCGTCGCCGTGGTCGCCGAGCGCACCGTCGGCTTCGCCAAGATCTTCGGAGGCATCAACAAGTGAGCACCCCAGACCCCGCCGGCACCCGCCCCGTCACCGAGCACGCCAGCGCCGAGCACGCCGCCGCCGAGCGCCCCGCCGCCGAGCTGCGCGGCGTCAGCCAGGTCTTCGGCGACTTCACCGCCGTCGACGGCATCGACCTCTCGATCCGCCGCGGAGCCCTGACGACCCTGCTCGGCCCCTCGGGCTGCGGCAAGACGACGACGCTGCGCATGCTCGCGGGCTACTCGGCCCCGACGAACGGCACGATCCTGATCGACGGCGACGACATGACCCGCACGCCGCCCGAGAAGCGCGGGCTCGGCATGGTGTTCCAGTCGTACGCGCTGTTCCCGCACCTCTCGGTCGCCGAGAACGTCGGCTACGGCCTGAAGCTGCGCCGGGTGCCCGCCGACGAGCGCACCCGTCGGGTCGCCGAGACCCTCGACCTCGTCGGCCTCGGGCACCTCGCGGCGAGCAAGCCGAAGAAGCTCTCCGGCGGCCAGCAGCAGCGCGTCGCCCTGGCCCGGGCCATCGCGATCCGGCCGAAGCTGCTGCTGCTCGACGAGCCGCTCTCGAACCTCGACGCCCGCCTCCGGGTCCAGATGCGCGCCGAGATCCGCCGCATCCAGGGCGAGACCGGGCTCACCGTCGTCCTCGTCACGCACGACCAGGACGAGGCCCTCGAGATGAGCGACGACATGGTCCTCATGCGCGCCGGACGCATCATGCAGCAGGGCGCCCCGCAGAGCGTGTTCCCTGCCCCCGCGAACCGCTTCGTCGCCGACTTCCTCGGCTACGAGAACTTCGTCGCCGCCGCCGACGGCACCTCGCTGACGGTGCGGCCCGAGCACCTGGTGGTCGAGCCGACCGCAGGAGGCGCGGGTCGGGCGGCGGCACCGGCCGCGGCCGGCCTGCACCTCCCCGGCACCGTCACCGACGTCGCGTACCGCGGCGTCGACCTGCTCGTCACCGTCGCCGCGATCGACGCCTCGGGCGCTCGCGTGCGGCTCGTCTCCGACGTCCGGGCCACAGGAACGTCGTCGCTCGCGCCCGGCGACGACGTCGTCGTGACCGCGCCGGTGTCCCGGCTCGTCGCGCTGGCCGACTGAGCCGGCCCGCGCCTCCTTCACCTGGCCCCTCCGCTCCGCCCCTCTCCCCTGGACCGCTCCCGCGCCTCCGGCCCTCCGCGCCTCCCGCACCTCCTCTGCCCTTCCTCGAAAGGACCACCATGACCCGCACCTCCCGCACACGGCCCCTGGCCCTCGCCGCCGGCCTCGCCGTCTCCGCCGTCGTGCTCGCCGGCTGCTCGTCGGGCGACGCCTCGTCGTCGGACGCCGAGAGCATCGTCGTCAGCACGTTCCCGTTCGGCGTCGAGGAGTTCCAGGAGGCGGTGGTCGACCCGTTCACCGAGGCCACCGGCATCGAGGTCGAGATCGAGACCGGCTCGAACGCCGACCGGCTGTCGAAGCTGCAGCTCGCCGACGGCGACCCCGGCATCGACGTCATGCTGATCAGCGACTACTACGCGGCCCTCGGCCAGGAGGACGACCTGTTCCAGCAGGTCGAGGCGGCCGACGTGCCGAACCTGGAGGCCATCGCCGACTTCGCCACCGAGGACGCCTACGTCGGCCCCGCCTACAGCTACCAGCTCAACGGCACCCTCTACTCGACCGACGAGCTCGACGCCGACGAGGCCGCCGACTGGTCGCTGTACGGCGACTCCGACCTCGAGGGCCGCGTGGCCCTGCCCGACATCTCGGTGACCGCCGGCCAGCTGATGGTCTCGGGCGTCGCCTCCGAGTTCGGCGACGGCCCCTACGACATCGACGCCGCGCTCGAGCAGCTCGGCGAGTGGTCGCCCAACGTGCTGCAGTTCTACAGCTCGTCGACCGAGGTCACGAACCTGCTGACGCAGGGCGAGATCGTCGCCGCCGACGCGCTGAGCGGCTTCGCCACCGACCTGGTCGCCTCGGGCGAGCCCGTCGCCTGGACGCCGCCCGCGACCGGCAAGTACATGGCCACCAACCGCGCCATGATCCCGACGGGCGCCGAGAACGTCGACGGCGCCTCGCAGTTCATCGACTACCTGCTGTCGGCCGAGGCGCAGTCGTCGTCCGCCGAGATCGTCGGCGACCTGCCCGTGAACCCCGACGCGACCGTCCCCTCGACCATCCAGGACGTCGTGGGCGACATCGCCGCCGACCCGATCGCCGCCGGCTACGCCACGCTCGACCCGACCGAGCTCGTCCCGACGCGCGCCGAGTGGGTCGACCGCTTCGCTCGTGAAGTGACGTCGCGCTGATGGGTGCCGACGCACGCCTCCTGACCTCCGACCCGGTGCCCTCCGGCTCGCGGACCGCTGGTTCGCCTGCCGCCGGCTCGCCGACCGCTGGCTCCTCGACCGCCTCCTCGCTGCCGGGGTGGTACCTCGACCGGATGCCGAAGACCGACCTGCACTGCCACCTGATCGGCACCGTGCGGGCGTCCACCTTCGCCGAGCTCGCCCGGCGGGAGGGCCTCGCGCTGCCCGCCGAGCCCGAGCGGATCTTCGCCGACATCAACTCCCTGCCGCCCGACCCGGCGCTCTACCGCGACACGCGGATCCCCGTGCCGCAGGGCCGCAGCGAGGGCGAGCCCGACGTGTCGTACTCGCTGTTCCAGGCGTCGGAGTGGGTCGTCGAGGTGCTCCGCGACGCGGACGACCTGACGCGCATCACGTACGAGGCCTTCGAGGAGGCGCACCGCAGCAGCGGGACCCGTCACCTCGAGCTGTTCTTCGACGCCGTGCCGCCGCACCTCGAGTCGCTCGGCTACGCCGGCTCCGTCGAGGCGTACGCGGAGGGCATCCGCATGGCGGAGCGCGACTTCGGGATGACGGGCCGGATGATCCAGGGCATCGACCGCAGCCAGTCGGGCGAGCACGCGCTCGCCCTCGTGCAGCAGGTGGTGGACCACCCGCACGAGTACGTCGCCGGCATCGGGCTCGACAACCTCGAGACCGCAGGCCCGCCCGAGCGCTTCGTCGACGCCTACCGACTCGCCGGGGAGGCCGGCCTCGGCCGCACCGCGCACTCGTCGGAGCACTCGCCGACCGCGGTGAACACGATCACCTGCCTCGACCAGCTCGGCTGCGACCGCATCGACCACGGGTACTACGTGCTCGAGGACGACGACGTCGTGGCGCGGATGCGCGACGAGCAGGTCGCCTTCACGGTCGTGTCGACGACGTCGCGTCGCTCGTGGCGGCCGTGGCGCCGCGCGTCGATCGCCGCGATGCTCGACGCCGGGCTGAACGTCGTCCCGGCGTCGGACGACCCGGGCATGTTCCCTACCTCGCTCGCCCAGGAGTACCGCATCGTCGCGGAGCAGATCGGCGCGAGCGCCGACCAGGTGCGCGGCATGGCCCTCGCCGGCGTCGACGCGTCGTGGCTGCCCGCGGCGGAGAAGGCGGCGCTGCGCGAGCGGTTCGTCGCCGAGCTCGCGGCGCTCGACTCGCAGCTGGGGTCGGAGCTCGGCGCCAGCGCTCGCTGAACGTCGGCGGCCGGGGCCTCGGTAGCGTCGGGGGATGTTCCTGCTCTTCGGCACCTCCGTCCGCCAGGCCCTGCTGACCGTCGTCGTCTTCGCCTGCCGGTTCTGCGGACGCACCGTCGACCAGCAGGTCGCCCGCCGCTCGACGCGCTTCACGCTGTTCTTCGTGCCGCTGTTCACGGTGTCGAAGCGGTACCACGTGCAGTGCACGAACTGCGGCGGCGTCACCGACCTCACGCGGGAGCAGGCCGAGCACTCGCAGGAGTGGGCGGCGCGGCAGGGCTGACGGGCACCTCCTCGGGGGCTCGCGCCGCGCCTCCCCGGGGCCCGCGTCGCGCCTCTTCCTGGCCTGGCCGGCGCATTCCGTGCCGTCTGCGGGACCGCCGCGTGGCACCCGGGTTGGGGGCGCGGAGGGGGTGGTCGGGACCGGCTGCCTGCTCCAAGCTGGGGACACGGACGACAGGCGGGGACTCACCCACCCGCCGCGGCCGCCAGCCACCGAGGAGACCGCGTGAGCACCATCACCGCGCACCACGAACCGAGCGCGTTCGAGACGAGCGTCGCGGACCGCAAGCGCATCGTCGCCGCCACCGTCGAGACGCTCGACGCCGTCGGCTGGGACGCGACCGACGTCTCCGCCGTGGCCCGGACCGCGGGCATGTCGCCTGCCTGCGTCGAGCGGCACTTCCCGTCGTGGGAGGGGCTCGTGCTCGCCGCCGTCGACCGGTGGAACCTCGACCGCTTCGAGCAGGTCGCCCGCGAGACGGCGGGCGCGGCGACGCTCGGCTTCGTGCGCGGACTCGTCGCGCACAGCAACGTGCACCGCGGGCTGTCGCGCTCGCTCATGACGCTCTCGATCGGCTCGGCCGACGCGGGCGACCTCTCGGGACGGTTCGTCCGCGACAGCTACCGCGACTTCCACGCGATGGTGTTCCAGGGGCTCGCGTTCGACCTCAGCCAGGGCGAGGTGCCCGCGGGCACCGACGTCGCCGCGCTGTCGACGAGCGTCGTCGCGCTGTACATGGGGCTGCAGCTGCAGATGCTGCTCCAGCCCGACCACGACGTCGTCGTCGCGTTCGACCTCGGGCTCGAGGGCCTCACCCGCGGCTGGTGACCGCCGGCTGCCCCACGGTTCTCTCCTCATTCAGGAAGATCTGTCCTGCGTTGCGCGGCGGGGGGAGCGTGGGTCCTGAGTCGTGCACGGATCAGGAGTCCGCGATGCCCGCCTCCTGAGTTGCGCTGCGGCGCGGCCGACGCGGCGTGCGCGACCGACGCGGCGCGCGCGTCGACCTCAGCCTGCCGAGCGAGCTCGACGAGCGAGACGAGCTCGGCGTGGAGACGAGCGCGGCTGCGGCACGACGTGTCGAGGACTCAGGCGTGCCTGTCGTCGAGACGCCGCCTGCCCGGCAGCGGTCACGCGTCACGACGCCGACACCTGATCCTCGACACGAGGAGGCCCGGGCGAGCGCCGAGGACCCCGGACGTGACAGGCTCGGTGCATGCGCATCGACGAATGGTGGTCCGAGCTCGTCCCCTCGACCCGACAGTGGCTGATCGACAACGCGGGCGAGGTCGTCCCCGCCTGGGTGCTCGAGCAGATCACCGCCGTCACGGGCGAGCCGACGGCCGACGACGACTGGGCCGCCGACGTCGACGCCGAGGAGTTCTACCTCTCGGACCACGCGACCGACTGGATCGAGGCGGCCGGCAACGACGAGCTCGACGACACGGACGAGAGCGAGCTCGTCACGGACGACGAGGAGGCGGCGGGCACGTCCGCCAGCTGACTCGCGACCGTGTCGGCGACCGCGTCGCTGAGAGCAGCAGGAGCTCAGAGGGCGGGGACCTGCGCGTCGTCCGCCGAGTCGAGCAGCACCCGCGGCGCGGCGCTGACGCCGAGCGCCTCGCCGAGGTGGTCCGCCGTGCGGCGGGCGAACGAGCGACGGGCCGAAGCGGCGAGCGCACGCCGCTCGGCGGCCGCCTCCCACACGCCGGGGTCGGTGACGTCGTCGACGAACAGCGGTCGGCGTCGTTCCTGCTCGGTCATCGTGGCCTCCTCGGGGTCGCGTCGGGTCTGCACGATGTTCGCAGCCCGAGGCCCCGGGGAGGGAATCGAGGACGCCCCCAGTTCTGGTGCTTCGTTCGACGGCCAGGCAGCCGTCCGGGGTCGAGGTACGGCGAGGCGGGGCGCGAGCCGAGCGGGACGCGACCGGTCAGGGGGTCGTGCGCGCCGCCTCCTGCGCGACCACCTCGTCGAGGTCGTCGAGCCGGCGGAGACCCTGGAGCGGACGCATCATGCGGGGGTTGCCCTGCAGCGCCGGCTCGACCCGGTCGAGGAACGCCCAGTAGCCCGCCGTGAACGGACACGCCTTCGGCCCGACCCGGACGGTCGGTGAGAACGGGCACGAGCCGCAGTGGTCGCTCATCGAGTGGATGTAGCGGCCCCCGGCGGCGTAGGGCTTGGTCGCCACCACTCCCCCGTCGGCGTGCTGGGACATGCCGACGATGTTCGCCGGCATCACCCACTCGGTACCGTCGACGAAGACGTCCGTGAACCAGTCGGTGAGCTCGGCCGGCCGGTAGCCGCGCTGCAGCGCCCAGTTGCCGAGGATCATCAGCCGCTGGATGTGGTGCGTCCAGCCGTGCTGGTGCACCGTGTCGAGGGTGCTGCGCAGGCACTCGGCCTGGACCTCGGTCGCGTCGACCTCCCGCCACCACCGGGGCAGCGGCTCGGTCGCGCCGAGGGCGTTGTTGTCGGTCGTGTACGACTCGCCCAGGTGCCAGTACAGGTGCCAGACGTAGTCGCGCCAGCCGGCGATCTGCCGGACGAAGCCCTCGACGCTCGTGAGGGGCGCGCCTCCTGAGGCATGGGCCTCGAGCACGCGCTCGATCACGTTGCGGGGGTCGAGCACGCCGAGGTTCATCGGCACGCTGAGCAGGGAGTGCGACATCGTCCAGTCGTTCGAGAGCATCGCGTCCTCGAAGGGGCCGAAGTCGCCGAGGCGGGTCTCGACGAAGTCGTCGAGGGCGGCCTCGGCCTCGGCCGGCGTGACCGCGAACCGGCGCCGGTCGTCGGCCCCGACGAACACGACGCTGCCGTCGGCTGCCCACGCGTCGAGGTCGGCGCGGACCGCGTCGTCGATCTCGTCCTCGTCGGGCCAGACCGGGTCGGGCAGGCCGAGCGTCGTCGCGCCCTTCGGCGGCGGGTTGCGGTTCTGCTCGTCGAGGCTGAACTTGCCGCCTGCCGGCCCGTCGCCCTCGATCAGCCAGTCCTCTCGACGACGGACGGTCTCGTAGTGGTTCTCCATCAGGAGGCGCCCCTTGCGGGAGGCCGCCCAGGTCGCGAACTCCTCCTCGCTCGTCACGAACCCGCGGCTCGGCAGCACGCGGACGTCGCGGCCCTCTCGGCGGACGGCCGCGCGGAGCTGGCGGTCGGGCGGGTCGACGACCTCGAACGGGCCGAGCCCGGCAGCGTCGTCGAGCACCTCGTCGAGGGTCTCGACCTGCACGTGGGTCGCCCGGTCGCCGAGCGCGGCGACCCGGTGCCGCAGCGCGGAGAGCCAGAGGTGCGCCTTCGCGCGGTGCATCGGCCGACGGGTGAAGGCGTCGCGCGCCTCGACCACGACGACGGGGCCGCCGTCGTCGAACTCGTCGCCGTACTGCCCGGGCAGGATCAGCCGTGCGCGGGCGGGGACGTCGGCAGCAGGCGTCTCGGACATGCTCGGAACCTACGCCCCGCCTCCGACAACGCCCTCGGCTGTGCGTCGTCTGACGCCGCCGCCTCGCCGGGTGGTCAGGAACTGTCGTCCAGACGGCCGACAGGGCCCGATGCGGACCACTCGCCAGCCGCCGCCGGGCGTCTCGACGCCCAGCCCGGCCGAGTGGTCAGGAATGGTCGTCCAGACCACCAGCAGGGCCGAATTCGGACCACTCGGTGGTGACAGGGGCGGGAGGAGCGACGGGAGGGGGAAGAGGAGGCCTGGTGGCAGGAGGCGCGGCGGCAGGAGGGAGGGCACGGCGGCGGCAGGAGGGACAGGGGCTAGCGCTGGCGGGCGGCGCGGCCGCGCCAGAGGAGCCAGACGAAGTACGGCGTCCCGATCAGCGCCGTGAGCAGCCCCGCGCCGAGCTGGGCCGGGGCGATGACGGTGCGGCCGAGGACGTCCGCGAGGCCGACGAGCGCCGCGCCGAGCACGACGGCGACGGGCAGCACGCGGGCGTGTCGGGCTCCCACGAGCGAGCGGGCGGCGTGCGGGGCGACGAGCCCGACGAACCCGACCCCCCCGACGGCGGCGACCGCGGCGGCGGTCAGCAGCACCGCGAGCGACAGGAAGAGCAGGCGCGACCTCGACAGCGAGACGCCGAGCAGCCGGGGGGTGTCGTCGTCGAGGGCGACGAGGTCGAGGGCCCGGTGGCTCGTCCCCGCGACGACGAGGCCGACGACCAGCGCGAGGGCGACCGGCACCGAGTCGGCGAACGAGCGACCGTAGGTCGACCCCGACAGCCAGGTCAGGGCCTTCGCGCCGTTGAAGGGGTCGGTCAGGACGATCAGCAGGCTGATGGCGGCGGCGGCCGCGGCGGCCACCCCGACGCCGATCAGCACGAGCCTGTTCTGCGGGAACCCGCCGCGTGCGGCCAGGCCGAAGACGACCACCGCCGCGACGACGGCCCCGGCGAACGCGGCCCCGGCGACGCCCCAGCCCGAGATCGCGGGCACGCTCGTCACCGCGACGACGGCGCCGAGCCCGGCTCCCCCGGAGACGCCGAGGATGCTCGGCTCCGCCAGCGGGTTCCGCGTCACCGACTGCACGAGCCCCCCGGCGAGGGCCAGCGCCGCGCCGGCCAGCAGGGCGGCGACGACCCGCGGCACCCGGGTGTCCAGCACGTAGCCGACGACCGGCCCGGCGCGCCCGGTCGCCCAGTTGGCGACGTCGCCGAGCAGCAGCACGGCGTCGCCGAGCAGCACGCCCGCGACGGCCACGCCGACCAGCACGACCACGAGCGCGGCGAGCACGAGCGCGAAGCGACGCCGCGAGACCACACGGTGCTGCTCGGTCGGGGTCGACCCGCCGTGGTCCGCCGCCCGGAAGGCCAGCACGACGAGCACGAGCGCGCCGACGATCGACGTGACGATGCCGGTCGGCACCTGGACCGACGCCTCCGCCCCCACCACGGCGCGCAGCAGCACGTCCGAGGCGAGCACCACGACGGCGCCGGCGAGCCCGGCGAGCGACACGAAGACCCAGGTGCGGCGGACGCTCGGCACGAGCCGCCGCAGCGGCCGCACGAACGCAGGGGCGCAGAGCCCGACGAAGCCGATCGGCCCGGCGACGGTGACCGCCCCGGCCGAGAGCAGCACCGACGCGACGACGGTGACGACGCGGGTGGTGCGCACGTCGACCCCGACGCTGCGGGCCGCGTCGTCGCCGAGGCCGAGAGCGTCCAGCCGGCGCGTCATGAGCAGCACGACGACGAGGCCGACGAGCACGACCGGGGCCATCTGGGCGACCGACGAGAAGCCGTTCTGCCCGACGCTGCCCTGTCCCCACTGGTAGAGCCCCGCGGTCTCGCGGGGGAAGAGCAGCAGCAGCGCGCTCGTCACGCTGGCGAGCCCCAGCGCGAGGGCGCTGCCCGCGAGCACGAGCCGGACCGACCCCGAGCCGAGGCCCGACAGGGCGAGGACGACGCCCGCGGCGAGCAGCCCGCCGACGAACGCGATGCCCGAGGAGGCGACCAGCGGCAGCGAGAGGCCGGTCACCGACGCGACCGCGAGGGCCGCGTACGCGCCGGCGTTCACCGCGAGGGTGTCCGGCGACGCGAGGACGTTGCGGCTGACGGTCTGCAACGCCGCCCCTGCGGCGCCCAGGGCGACTCCGACGAGGATCGCCGCCGCCATCCGCGGCAGGCGCGACGCCACGACGACGGAGGCGTCGCCCGCGGTCGCGGAGCCGGTCAGGGCCCGCCACACCTCGCGCGGCCCGACCGCCGCGGTGCCCTGCGTGACGTCGACGAGGGCGAGGAGCACGACGACCGCCGCCAGCACGACGACGACCGCCACGGCGCCGAGGCCGGCACGGGGCAGGGTCGTGACCCGCACCTCCTGCCGGTCCGCAGCGACGGGTGCCGCGTCGGCGACGGGCGCCGGCTCCGTGACGGTCACCGGATCAGGCCGTCAGCGTCTCGACGAGCGCGTTCACGTAGGCCGTCATCGAGGCAGGTCCGCCGAAGACCCAGACGCCGTCGGGCAGGCGGTGCACGTCGCCCGACTGCACGAACGGCAGCGACTGCCACACGGCGTTCGACGAGAGCGTGTCGGCGAACGGGTCGCCGTCCACGGCGTTCGAGAAGTAGAGGAACTGGGTGTCGGCGGGCAGCTGCGTCAGCCCCTCGACGTCGGTCGAGGCGAGGCCGTAGGCCGGGTCGCCCTCGAGCGTCCAGGCGTTGAGCAGCCCGAGAGTGGTCGTGACCTCGCTGATCAGCGAGCCCGGCGCGTAGGGACGGATGCTCACCTGGCCGGCGTCGACGTAGCCGTCCGCGAACGCGAAGCTCGTCCCCGCGAAGCCGGCGTCGGCCAGGGCCCGCTCGCCGTCGAGCACCGCCTTCGTGTAGGCGTCGAGCACCTGGTCGGCCCGTTCTCCGGTGCCGGTCGCCGTGGCGATCATCCCGAAGTTCGTCTCCATCTGGCCGATCTGGTCGGAGGCGTCGGCCGAGACGACCTGCAGCACCGGCGCGATGTCGCGCAGCTGCTCGACGGCGTCCGCGGGCAGGTCGGTGGTCGCGACGATCAGGTCGGGAGCCAGGGAGGCGACGGTCTCGACGCTGGGCTCGCCGCGGGTCCCGATGTCGGTCGGGTCCCCGGTGAGCGGCACGGCCGACGACCACGCCTCGTAGCCCTCGACGTCGGCGACGCCCACGGGCTCGACGCCGAGCGAGACGAGGTCGCCGACGACGTTCCACTCGGTGCCGACGACCTTCGTCGCCGGGCCGTCGAGCGTGATCTCGGTGCCGGTGCCGTCGGTGAGCGTGATCTGCTCGCCCGAGCCCGAGCCGGTGGTCGAGCCGCCGGCCGCCTCCTCGGTGGTGCCGCAGCCGGCGAGCGCGAGGGCGGCCGAGGCGGCGAGGGCGGTGACGGCGAGGACGCGTCGTCTGCTGGTCATGGGTGGAGCCTCTCGGTTCTGGTGTGGTGACGGGCGACCGCACGGGTGCGGAGCCGGCCGGTGGAGGGATCGGTGTCGACCTCGATGTCGATGCCCCAGACCTCGGAGAGGAGGTCGGGGGTCAGCACGTCGGCGGGCGTGCCCGTGGCTCGGACGCGGCCCTCGTGCAGCAGCACGACCGTGTCGGCGAGCGCCGCGGCCTGGTCGAGGTCGTGCAGCACGACGCCGACGGCGATCTGCGACTCGTCGGCGAGGTCGCGCACCAGGTCGAGCAGCTCGACCTGGTAGCGCAGGTCGAGGTAGGTGGTGGGCTCGTCGAGCAGCAGCACCCCGGTCTGCTGCGCGAGGCAGCTGGCGAGCCAGACCCGCTGCAGCTGCCCGCCGGAGAGCTGGTCGACGCCGCGCTCGGCCAAGCCCTCCACACCCGTGAGCTGCAGGGCCCGGTCGACGGCCGCCGCGCCTCCCGGGTCGGCCCTGCCCCAGCGCCCGCGGTGCGGGTAGCGGCCGAACTGGACGACGTCGCGCACGCTGAGGCCGCTCGGCACCGGGCGTCCCTGCGTGAGGAGGGCCACGTGCCGGGCGAAGTCGCGGACCGAGAGCGCCAGGCCGTCGGTGGACGCGGCGGCGTCGGGCTGAGTCGTCTCGAGCGACAGCGTCCCCGCCCGCGCCCGCTGCAGCCGGGCGGCGGTGCGGAGCAGCGTCGACTTGCCGCTGCCGTTGGGGCCGACGAGCGCCGTGACCCGGCCGGGACGCAGCTCGAGCCGGGCGTCGNCGGTCGCCTCGGGTCGCCCGACCGTGGCCGGCAAGACGTCCGCCGACGCTTCGGCGGACGGGGCCGAGGAGGCGGGCGGCACGAGGGCCGTGTCGGTCGGGGTCACGAGGACTGAGGTTAGCCTACCCTTAGCGATCGCTCTCAACCCGGTGCCTCGACGCCGAGACAGCCGGTCGTCAGCCGGTCGTCAGCCAGGGTCGGCCTGCAGCGCGACCACCATGCTGCGCAGCAGGCGGCGAGCCTCGGGCCGGTCGGCCTCGCTCATCCCCGAGAGCATCCGCAGCTCGACGCCGCGCACCGCCGCGGTCGCCGCCGCGAGGCGTCGCCGCCCCGCGGGAGTCAGGCGGGCGGGCAGCGCCTTGCCGACCGGTGCCTCCGCGGGCCGGGTCACCGACCCGTCGCGCTCGAGCGCCTGGAGCAGGACGTTCATCGACTGCCGGGTCACGAAGGCCCCGCGGGCGAGCTCGGAGTTCGACAGCCCCGGTCGCTGCGCGAGCAGCTCGAGGCACGAGTAATGCGTGACCGTCATGCCGAGCGGCCGGAGCACCTCCTCCATCGCCGCCCGCAGGGCGCTCGACGCCTTCTTGAGGAGGTAGCCCAGCGACGTCTCGAGGTCGATGCCTTGACTCATGTCAGCATTCTGACATAGGTTCACGTGTGTCAGCAGACTGACACAAGCGATACCGCCACCTCACCTCGATCAGCACAGGAGCACCAATGCCCGTCACCGGCCCCGACTTCGTCTCCCTCCAGGTCCGCGACCTCGACGCCTCCCGGGCGTTCTACGAGACCCACCTCGGACTCGTCCGCTCGCCCGCCGGCCCGCCGCACGCCGTCGTCTTCACGACGACGCCGATCGCCTTCGCCCTGCGGGGCCTCCTGCCCGGCACCGACCTCGACGCCGTCGCCCAGCCCGGCCTCGGCGTCGCGCTCTGGCTGCACGCCACCGACGTGCAGGCGATCCACGACGCCCTCGTCGAGGCCGGCGTGACCGTCGTCGCCGAGCCGATCGACGGCCCGTTCGGCCGCACCTTCACCTTCGCCGACCCCGACGGCTACCACGTGACCCTGCACGACCGGGCCTGACGCGCCCCTCGCGGTCAACGCACGACCCGACACCAGGCCGAGCCGAGGAGGCGCGCCCCGCGACGTGCAGAGCGTGCACCTCGCGCACGTTCGAGGTGATCTCCCGGCCTGCGTCGCCAGACTTCCCGCATGGACACGGACACCCTGCTCAACATCGGCCTCGTCGTTCTCTTCGTGCTGATCGGCGGGGTGTTCGCGGGCACCGAGATGGCGATCGTCACCCTGCGCGACAGCCAGGTCAGGGCGATCGAGGCCAGCGGCGACCGCGGCCGCAAGATCGGCCAGCTCGTCCGCAACCCGAACACGTTCCTCTCGGCCGTGCAGATCGGCGTCACGCTCGCCGGCTTCTTCTCGTCGGCCTACGGCGCCTCGACGATCGCGCCCGACCTCGTGCCGGGGCTGACGACCCTCGGGCTGAGCGAGAGCGTGGCGTCGACCGTCGCGCTGATCGGCATGACGCTCGTGGTCGCGTACCTCTCCCTCGTGTTCGGCGAGCTGGTGCCGAAGCGGCTCGCGATGCAGAAGTCCGTCGCGTTCACGAAGGCGCTCGCACCGCCGCTCAACGCCCTCGCCCGGCTGATGCGGCCGGTCATCTGGCTGCTGTCGGTGTCCACCAACGCCGTGGGGCGCCTCCTCGGGCTCGACCCCGACCAGAAGGAGGACGAGGTCTCGGCCGACGAGGTCCGCGACATCATCTCGAACACGAGCGAGATCGACCGCGACAGCCGCAGCATCCTCGCCGACGTCCTCGACGCCGACGACCGCCGGGTGGCCGAGGTGATGAGGCCGCGCCCGGACGTGTCGTTCCTCGGCGGCGACTCGTCCGTCAGCGACGGCTACCGCGCCGTGCTGGCTCTGCCGCACTCGCGCTACCCCGTGGTCGGTGTCAGCCGCGACGACGTGCTCGGCTTCGTGCACGTGCGAGACCTGATGGCGTCGGTGCCCGCGGCGGGCGGCGACCAGGCGACGACCGTCGCCGACATCACCCGGCCGATCCTCGCCCTGCCCGGCACGACCAAGGTGCTGGCGGCGCTGAGCACGATGCGCGACGACGGCCACCAGATCGCGGTGGTCATCGACGAGTACGGCGGCACCGACGGCATCGTCACCCTGGAGGACCTGCTCGAGGAGCTCGTCGGCGAGATCTACGACGAGTACGACACCGGCGACCGCGGCGAGGGCGCGCTGGAGGCAGGCGAGAGCCGCGAGGTCGAGGGCGGCCTGATCGTCGAGGAGCTCGAGGAGCAGACCGGCGTCTCGCTGCCCGACGGCCCGTACGAGACGGTCGGCGGCTGGGTCTTCGACGCTCTCGGACGACTGGCGGTCGTCGGCGACACCCTCGCCGTCGACGGCGCCACGCTGGAGGTGGTCCGCATGGAGGGCTACCGGATCGCGACGGTGCGCGTGACGCCCCTGGAGCACCACGCCGAGCCGCCTGCCGAGCCGGCCACGACGGCGGGGCCGGCCGCTCCGACGGGCCCGTAGACGGCGCGTCGAGGTCTCTCGTCATCGAGCCATGTCCGTTCTGCGAACTCTCTCGCCCATCTAGTTAGAGTGACTAGCGAGTCTGTGTAACCATTCGTACGTACCGATTCACGGCGGTACGAGGCCGAGGAACAGGGCCTCACGAACACATGCACCTCGAGGTCAGCGCAGGGCTGGCAGGAACGAGCAGGACATGACCACCACGCACCACTCCCCCTTCTCCGAGATCCGGGACGCCGACCGGCAGCTGACGCTCTTCGTCGTCGCGACCTCGGCCCTCGCCGCCTGCGGCACGCTGATCGCCGGCATGCTGTTCGCGATGGGCGCTGGCGCATGAGCGCCTCGACCTCCGCGACCGCAGCCGTGACGGACGCCGGCCACCACCTCCTGGCCGAGACCCAGCCGCTCGACCTCGCCGAGCTCTTCGACTCGGAGGCGCTCCGATGAGCGTCGACCTCCGTCGCCTCACGCACGAGGGCCTCGTCGCCGCCGTCAGCGGTCGAGTGGGCGCTGCCGTGCGCCCCACGGCGACCGAACTCGACAGCTTCTACGTGCGCGAGCGGTCGGTCCCCGCGGCCCGCATCGAGACCTACCCGCGTCGCCGCCGCGTCCGCGACGTCGTGGCCTCGATGGCCGAGTCGGTCGAGACCGGCGCCCGCTCCCTCGACGCCGTTCGGCCCCTCGAGGTCAGCTACGCCAGCTTCTTCGTCGACCCCGAGGCCGTGTCGGCCCGCGACGACCGCGAGATGGCTGTCGCCTCGTGACCTTCGCCGACCGCATCCTCGGCTCCGCGCCGGACGACCACGTCGCCTACTTCGACACCTCGATCGACGACGACGACCTCGACTGACCGCGACGACAGCCTCTTCCTGCCCCTCCTGACCCCGACGACCTGACCACTCAGAGGACACGACCCCCGCATGCCGCACAAGATCCAGGCAGCCCGCCTGCACGCCGCCCTCGAGGCCTGGCGCATCACCGAGCAGCGACTCGACCGCCGTGGCTCGGCGGGTGCGCTGCCACGGACCGAGCGTGACGCACTGGCCCTGGTGCTGGCAGCGGAGCAGACCGACGAGCCGATGACGCCCAGCACGCTGGCCGCGACCCTGGGGTTCTCGACGCCTGCGGTCTCGAACCTGCTGCACCGCCTCCAGGACGCCGAGCTGATCACCTGCACCCCCGACCCTGCCGACGGCCGCCGCAAGATCGTGACGACCACCGAGACCGGGCGCGACGCCTGCGACACGGTGACGAGTGCGCCCCACGTGCGGAAATTCCTGATGGGCGTGCCCGCCGAGCAGGCGGAGGCGGTCAGCGCGTTCCTGGACGAGCTCAGCTCGGTCATCGCCCAGCAGCAGACCACGGCTCCCGTCTCGGCCCGCTAGGCGCCGCTCGCCGGTCTGGCTGCGGCCCGGCCCCGTCGTCGACGTCGGGCACCTGTCCCGTCCCGCCGGGTAGCCTCGGGGTCATGGACGACCGGGACGACGACGCGACCGCGGACGACCGGGACGCACCGCGCCTCCTCGCCGGCCGCTACCTCCTCGGCGACGTCCTCGGGCGAGGCGGCATGTCGACGGTGCACCGCGCCGACGACCAGCTGCTCGGGCGGACCATCGCCGTCAAGCTGCTCAGCGCGCAGGGCTCCGACCCGGCCGACGCCCAGCGGGCCCAGAACGAGGTCGCCGTGCTCGCCTCGCTCAGCCACCACGCCCTCGTCACCTTGTACGACGCCGACGTCGCGCCGACGAGCGGCCCGGGCTGGCTCGCGATGGAGCTCGTCGACGGCCCGTCGCTCTCGTCGCGCCTGGCCGAGGGCCCGCTCGACACCACCGACGCGGCGCAGCTGCTGGTCGACCTCGCGGGCGCGCTGCACGTCGTGCAGACGGCCGGCATCGTGCACCGGGACGTCAAGCCGAGCAACGTGCTGCTCGCGCCCTCCCCCGTGCCCGGTCGCCGCTGGTCGCCCAAGCTCGCCGACTTCGGCATCGCCTCGCTCGTCGACTCGACGCGCGTGACCGCGACCGGCGCCGTGCTGGGGACGGCCGCGTACCTCAGCCCCGAGCAGGCCCTGGGAACGCGGGTCGGGCCGGCCTCCGACGTCTACTCGCTCGGACTCGTGGTGCTCGAGGCGCTGACCGGGGAGCGGGCGTTCCCCGGCTCGATGATGGAGTCGCTGACCGGGCGCCTGCACCGTGACCCCGTCGTCCCCGACGCGCTCGGCCCGGAGTGGGCCTCGCTGCTGCGCGCGATGACCGCGCGCGAGGCGGAGGCACGGCCGACCGCCCTCGAGGTGCACGCCCGGGCGGACGCACTGGTCGCGGGAGGGTCACGCGCCGACGACGCCCGGACCGGCGCCGCCACGGCACTGATGCCGAGCGCGGACGGGGACGCCGCGACGAGGCGCCTGCCGGCGGGTGCGGCAGCCGGGCTCGGAGCCGCCGGCCTCGGAGCCGGTGCCGCGGGCGCCCTCGCAGGGTCGGGCGCCGCCGACGCCGCCACCGAGCGCTTCGGCGCCGTGGACGGCGGCACGGGACGCCCCGCGGGGTCCGGTGCCGGCGCCGCCGCTGGTGCCGGCACGGGAACGAGCCCCGACGGCTCCGCGGCCGCGCCCGAGCGACGCAGCCGTCGCGGTGCGGTGATCGCCGGCCTCGTCGCGCTCGCCCTCGGCGCCGCCGCCCTGATCGGCTTCGCCGTCACCCAGGGCGACGACGAGCCCGTCGCCCCGGCGACCAGCGACTCGCCTGCTCCGTCCGAGACGACTCCGGCCGAGACCGAGACCGAGCCTGCCGACACGCCCTCGCCCTCCACCGAGGACGAGGAGCCGGCACCCGAGCCGTCGACGGCCGAGCCGACCGACGAGACGAGCTCGGAGGCCCCCGCGCCCGAGCCCAGCACCCCGGTCGAGGAGCCTGCACCCAGCCAGCCGAGCCAGCCGACCGCGCCGGGCAACAGCGGGAACAACGGCAACGGCAACGGCAACGGCAACGGCAACAGTGGACCGGGGGCGAACAACGGCACCGGCAACGGCGCCGGGGTCGGGACCGGCAACGGCAAAGGCCTCGGCGGCACGGCCGTCGACCTGGGCGGCGTCGGAGGACCCGCCGCCCCCTGACCACCCGGGGCGGCTCGCCGGACGGTCTCCGGCCGTCCGTCGACCGCCCGTCCTCCCGACCGTCCGCTGGCCGCTGAGCGAAGCGCCCCGGACGGGGTGGGTGCGCGGACGCCACGACAGGTCCATGCTGGGCGCGCCCGGGACGATCCGGGCCTGACCGGAGGGAGCCCCCGTGACGTACCCCGAACCGCACCGCTCCTCCTCCGTCCGGCCCGTCGGCGACCGTGAGCGGCGGGTGACGCTGCTCGTCATCGTCGGCTCGGCCCTCGCGGCGGGCGCGACGGCCACGGCGGGCCTGCTCACGGTGCTCGGCCTCCTCTAGCCGCCCGAGACCCGATTGCCGCCGGAGGCCCACGGCACCGGCACGCGATCGTGAGACGAGGACGGCCGCCCCGAACTGGGGAGTCCTCATTTCTGTGGACATCGATAGCGTTGCATCGACCGGTGGGGGATCAGTCGTCACCGTCGTGCGGCGCCGCTGGGAATCGGCTCGTCACGACCGCGCCGGTCGCGACCGTGACCGACCGACCCGACCGAAAGACCGATCACATGGCCTCCTCGTCCCACCGCGCCCGCGCGCGCCTCCGCACCACACCCCTCGCCGTCGTCACCGGCCTCGTCGCCGCCGTGCTGATGGCCCTGACGATGTCGGGGACGCTCTCCGCGTTCACCGCGAGCATCGCGAACGCGAACAACACCGCCACCACGGGCACGCTCCTCATGCGGGAGGTCGGCACGCCCGGCGCCACCTGCTACAGCAACGGCGCCGACAAGGCCTCGGCGTCGACCGGCGGCAACTCCGCCACCTGCACGTCGAACAACAAGTTCGGCGGCGGCACGCTCAGGCCGGGCACGGCGCGCAACGTGAACGTCAGCGTCTTCAACGACGGCACCCTGGAGGCGAGCACCTTCACCCTCGCGAGCACCGGCGCCTGCGTGGCGGGCAAGACCGGGGACACGAGCGGCACGGCCACCGACATCTGCAGCAAGGTCTCGCTCGTGCTCACCCAGGGCACCACGACGGTGTTCACGGGCACGCTCGCGGATCTCGGCGCCCGTACGACGCCCTTCACGCTGCCCGTGGTCCCCGCCGGTCAGAAGGCGGACTTCGTCTTCGCCGTCACGCTCGACGGTGCCGCCGGCAACGACTACCAGGGCCTCACGGCCACGGTGCCGCTCAAGTGGACCTTCACCGCCTGAGCCGGTCGACGACCGCGTCCGAGCCGACCACGGCCGCGACGCCGTCGTCGGCCCGGCGCCCGGCCCGCCGACGTGACGTGCTGCTCGCCGTCGGCGTCGCCCTGGCCCTCGGCCTGCTCGTCGCGCTGGCCGTGCTGCACCTGGCCGGCGCCCGCACGTTCGTCGTGCGCACCGCCTCGATGGGCACGGCCGCGCCCGTCGGCACGCTCGTGGTGACGACGCCCGTCACGGTCGACGAGCTCCGGGCGGGCGACGTCGTCACCTTCACCCCGCCCGGACGCACCGGCACGACGTTCACCCACCGGGTCGTCGACGTCAGCTCGACAGGCGTCGCGACCCGCGGCGACGCGAGCCAGGCCGACGACCCGTGGCGGCTGACCGACGCCGACCTCGTGGGCCGCGCCTCGGTGCTGCTGCCCGGCGTCGGCTGGCTCGCCCGGGCCCTGCCGTGGCTCGTCGCCGGCGGCGTCGCCCTGCGGGCGGTCACCCTCCTCGTGCCCTCGCGGACGCACCGCTCCGCCCTGCGGGTCGTCGGGTCGACCGTCGTCGTCGCGGCGGTCTCGGCCGTCCTCCGCCCCTTCACCGCCGCGACGGTGCTCTGGACCACCGCCTCCGACGACGGGCTCGGCGGCACGGCGACCGTCGCCTCGACGGGCATGCTGCCGTCGCGGCTCGCGACCGAGCACGGCTCGGCGGTCGTGCTCGCGTCGGGCGAGCTGGGCACCCTCGACCTGCCCGCGCTCTCGGCCGACGCCCCCGCCGGCGGCGGGGTCCTCGTCTCGATCGCGCCGCACCTGCCGCCCCTCGGCTGGCTCGTGTTCGGGCTTGTCTGCTGCCTCCCGCTGCTCTGGTGCCTCGTCGTCGGGCTCGCCCCGCAGACCGTCGGCCGACGATCGGGCGCCTCGTGAGGGGCCGGGTCGTGCGCGGTCCGGTCACGGGCCGGCGCCTCCTCGTCGTCGTCCTGCTGCTCGCCGCCCTCGTGGCCGGGCTCTGCACCGCCAGCCCCACCTCCGGCGCCTGGACGGCCGCGGTGCGCGACACGGGGAACACCGCGACGACGGCCTCGTCGTTCGCGCGCACCACGAACGCCCTGCCGTACCGGTCGAGCTTCGCGGGCGGCGCCTCGGACTGGACCACCTACGGCGGCTGCTGGCAGACGATGACGCCGAACGACTTCGGCATGTACTACGAGACCTGCGGGAACGACCAGGCAGGCGCCGCCCCCAAGGCCGTCACCGGCAGCGCCGACTGGACGAACTACACCGTGCAGGCCGACGTCAAGCTCGACAGCGGCAAGCAGGTCGGCCTGCTGGCGCGGGTGAGCTCGCCGTCGGCGGGGCTCGACGAGCACAACGGGTACTGGGCCTACGTCAGCTCGACGGGCAAGCTCGAGCTCGGGCGCATGACGAAGGGGTCGTACGAGTTCCTCCGCACCGTCGACGTGCCGGGCGGCATCGCGTACAACACCTGGTACCACCTCGTCGTGCAGGTGCGAGGGTGCAACGTCACGGTCTCGCAGAGCACCGTCGGGGCGACCGGTCCCGGCGCCGTCACCGCGTTCCGCCACTTCGACTCGGGCTGCGGCACGGTGCACCAGAAGGGCATGGTCGGGCTGCGCACGTTCGAGGCGACGGGGGCCTGGCGCTTCGTGACGGTGACCGAGGGATCGCTCGCCGTGTCGCCTCCTCCCGCCACATGGAACGCCCCGTGGAAGACCGGCAGCGCGCCCTCGTTCACGACCTACGGAGGCAGCTGGGCCGCCGACGCGACGACGGAGACCTACTCGAACAGGCAGTCGGGCAAGGGCGACAAGTCGGTCGACACGTCGCAGAGCTGGGGGGACCTCTCGCTGACCGGCGAGGTGCGCTTCGACGCCCAGTCGGCGACCTACCTCGACGCGGGCTTCAACGTCCGGGTGCGGGACCCGGGCACGGGCACCGACCAGCTCGACGGCTACTACGGCGGCATCTCGAGCACGTCGCTGATCGTCGGCAAGCACGTCGGAGGCACCTGGCGGCAGTTCGCCCGCACCCCCCTCGCTGCCACGGTGCCGCAGGGCCAGTGGCAGCACCTCACCGTCGAGATGGTCGGCTGCACGATCACGGTGACGGCCCAGGCGTCGTCGGGCGGGCCGCAGACCACCGTGTCGCACACCGACACGGGCTGCGACACGACCCCGGGCAACGTCGGGGTCCGCACGCTCGCGATCCCGGCGTCGTTCCGCAGCACGGCGGTCACGCCGCGCTAGGCGGGCCCCGAGGAGGCGCGGGCCGGCCGGGCGAGTACGCTGCCGGCCCGCAGCGGGTGCCGGGGGACGCCACGTCACCCGGCACCTGACCATCGCCCCTGCACGTGGACGGGGCCGGCCCGCGCCTCCTACCGTTCACGTCGGCGGGCACGGCCTCGGACGAGGTCGCCCACCAGTGCCGGCCCCTCCGGGGTCGGCCCCCGGGGCTCGCCCGCCCCACGACATCACGACAAGAGGAGAACACCATGGCACAGGCCATCGAGACGATCGACGTCGAGGTCCCCGTCCGCACCGCGTACGACCAGTGGACCCAGTTCGAGGAGTTCCCGAAGTTCCTCGACGAGGTCGAGTCGATCACGCAGACGACCCCCACCCTCACGGTGTGGAAGGTCAAGGTCGGACCGGTCGAGAAGACCTTCGAGGCGGAGATCACCGAGCAGCACCCCGACGAGCGCGTCGCCTGGACGAGCACCGGCGGCGAGGTCGACCACGCCGGCGTCGTCACGTTCCACAAGCTGAGCGACACCGAGACGCGCGTCACCGTGCAGATCGACTGGACCACCGAGGGCATCCTCGAGAAGCTCGGCGCGGCCATCGGCTCCGACGGCCGGGCCATCAAGAAGGACCTCGCCAACTTCAAGCAGTACATCGAGTCGAAGGGCCAGGCCGACGGGTCCTGGCGCGGCGACGTGAAGGCGTAGTCCGCACGGCCGGGCCTCGGCCCGCAGACGACGACGGCCCCGTTCCTCCCTCGCGGAGGGGCGGGGCCGTCGCCGTGCGCGGCGGGGCGCTGCTGCTGTCGCCGCTACTTCTTCGCCTTCGTCGCCTTCTCCGGGTCGTTGCCCCAGTTCATCAGCGAGAAGCGCCACTTCGAGTCGTGCGCGTCGCCCTCCGGACCCTGCGCGGAGTGCCGGTGCACGTAGCCCGTGACCTTCTTCATGTGGGCGTAGTCGTCGTCGCCCAGGTCGGCCACCTTCGTACGGAGGATCGTCACGATCCGGCGTCCGCTGTCGTGCCCCACCGACTCGGCGCCGTCGGAGGACTTCTGTCCCACCTCCTTCGCCTCGTCGGTCTCGAGCCACTGCTCGAGCTCGTGCGGGGTCATGTTCACCGCGTCGTGGAAGTCGTCGCGGATGCCCTTCTTCTCGTCGTCGTCCATCGGCCCAGCATGCCCCCGGCCCTCGCGGCACGGCCTCCTCACCGACGGCTCTCGGCGAGCTCGGAGGCGCGGGGGTTGCGCGGTAAGGGTGACCTAAGTACGGTTCAAGGACGGGTGGTCGACCGACCGCCCGATCCGAGCATCGGAGTCACCCGTGGCCCACGACGTCGTCCCCTTCTCGGAGCTGCTGCGGGCCCGGACGACCAGCCGGCACGGCACCAGCAGCGGCGCCGACTTCATGACCGACCTGCTGCGCGGCACCTGCGACGTCGACGACTACGCCCAGCTCGTGGCGCAGTACTGGTTCGTGTACCGGGCGCTCGAGGGCGCCTCCGGGTCCATGTCCGGGCACCCGGTCGCGGCGCCGTTCGTGACGGCCGGCATGAGCCGGCTGCCCGCCCTCGAGTCCGACCTCGAGTTCCTGCTCGGCGACGCCTGGCGCGACCGCGTCACGGCGTTGCCCGCGACGCGCGAGTACGTCGAGCGGCTCGAGACCGTGGCCGCGACCTCGGCCGGGGCGTTCATCGCCCACCACTACACGCGCTACCTCGGCGACCTGTCGTGCGGGCGCTTCATCAGCACGCTGCTGCAGAAGCACTACGGCTTCGACGTCAACGGCGTGGGCTTCTACGTCTTCGCCGAGGTCGCCGACCCGGCGTGCTTCCGCGCCACCTACCGCGAGCAGCTCGACGCCGCCCCGTGGACCGACGCCGACAAGGAGGCGGTGGTCGCCGAGGTCGCGCTCGCCCACTCGCTGGACACCCGCCTCCTCGACGGCCTCGAGGCCGACCGCCGGGCGCGCCGCGCCGCCGCGTCCGCCGCCTGACGGCGCGCCGGGTCAGGGCAGGATCGAGTCCACGTACCCGCCGTCGACCCTGACGGCGCCCCCGGTCGTCGCCGACGCGAAGGTCGACGACAGGTAGACGACCATCGACGCGATCTCCTCGGGCTCGATCAGGCGCTGGAGGAGCGACTGCGGCCGGTGCTCCTTCATGAACTCGCGCTGCGCCTCCTCCCAGGGCAGGTCGCGCGAGACGAGCTCGTAGACGAAGTCCTCGACGCCGGCGGTGTGGGTCGGACCCGCGATGACGGAGTTGACGGTGACGCCGGTGCCCGCGGCGGCCTTGGCGAAGCCGCGCGACACCGCCAGCAGCGAGGTCTTCGACATGCCGTAGTGGATCATCTCCGCCGGGATGACGACGGCCGAGTCGCTGGCGATGTTCTGCACCCGGCCCCAGCCGCGCTCGGTCATGCCCGGCAGGTAGGAGCGGATCAGCCGGACCGCCGACAGCACGTTGACCTCGAAGTAGCGGCGCCACTCGTCGTCGTCGATCGAGAGCGGGTCGGCCGATCCGAAGATGCCGAGGTTGTTCGTCAGCACGTCGACCTGCGGCACGGCGGCGAGCACCTGCTGCGCGCCCTCGTCGGTCGAGACGTCGCCAGGGGCCGCGACGAAGGAGGCGCCGGGCGCGTCACCCAGGAGGCTCGCCATCGCCTCGTCCACGCGGGAGGCGGTGCGCCCGTTCACGGCGACCGTCGCGCCTGCCCTGGCCAGGCCGAGCGCGATCGCGCGGCCGATGCCCTGGGTCGAGCCGGTCACGAGGGCGGTCTTGCCGGTGAGGTCGATGTGCACGGGGAATCCTTCCGTCGGTGCGCGGAGAGCGACTCCCCGCGCTCGTTCAGCATGCCTCAGGCGGGCGCGCACCGACGAAGCGAGGCGGCGGGCGGAGGAGGCGGCGGCGGACCGCCACGGGACACGGTGTCAGCGGCCCGGCGTAGGGTCGCGGCATCGAGCGAGAGGGACCACGTGACGACACGCGACATCAGCACCTTCGGGGCGACGACGACGGCGGCCGAGACCCTCGAGGGCGTCGACCTGGGCGGGCGGACGGCCCTCGTGACGGGCGCCTCCTCGGGGATCGGGGTCGAGACGGCCCGCGCCCTGGCCGGGGCCGGCGCCCGGGTGACGCTGGCCGTGCGCGACGTGGCCGCGGGGCGTGCGGTGGCCGACGACATCGCGCGCACGACGGGCGGGCCCGCGCCCGACGTGGTCGAGCTGCACCTCGACCGGCCGGCCTCCGTCGGGGGCGTCGCCGCAGCGTGGACCGGGCCGCTCGACATCCTCGTCGCCAACGCCGGCGTCATGGACTCCCCCGAGACGTACACGGCCGCGGGGTGGGAGCTCCAGTTCGCGACGAACCACCTCGGCCACTTCGCGCTCGCGCTCGGCCTGCACGGCGCCCTGGCCGCGGCTGGCGGTGCCCGCGTCGTCTCCGTCTCGTCGAGCGGCAACGGCGGGTCGCCCGTCGTGTTCGACGACCTGTTCTTCCGGCGTCGGCGCTACGAGCCGGGCCTCGCCTACGCGCAGTCGAAGACGGCCAACGCGCTCTTCGCCGTCGGGGCGAGCGCCCGCTGGGCCGACGACGGCATCGTCGCGAACTCGTGCATGCCCGGCGGCATCTGGACGGGCCTGCAGAAGCACTGGGACCCGGACGTGCTCGCCGCCACCAAGGTCGCGGCGGCCGACGCGGTCAAGACGCCCGAGCAGGGCGCGGCCACCTCCGTGCTGCTCGCCACCGCGCCAGAGCTGGCGGAGGTGCGGGGCCGCTACTACGAGGACTGCCACGAGGCCGAGGTGGTCGACGAGATCGTCGACGGGCTGCACGGCGTCCGCGCCTGGGCGCTCGACCCTGCCCAGGCCGACCGCCTGTGGGACGTCTCGCTCGCCCTCGTCGACACGGAGGCGCGCTCGCGCGCCTCAGGCACGCCCGCACCACACGAAGGAGCACCCTCATGACCGACAGCCACGTCTGGTTCGTCACCGGAGCGAGCCGCGGGCTCGGCACCGACATCGTCCGCTCGGCCCTCGCCGCCGGCCACTCGGTGGTCGCGACCGGCCGCGACGTCGCGGCCGTCGAGTCGGCGGTGGGAGCCCACGACCGCCTCCTCGTCGTCGCCCTCGACGTCACCGACCCGGCCGCGTCCGACCGCGCGGTGGCCCAGGCCGTCGACCGGTTCGGACGCGTCGACGTGCTCGTCAACAACGCCGGGAACTTCTTCGCGGGGTACTTCGAGACGCTGAGCGCCGACCAGTTCCGCTCGCAGATGGAGACGAACTTCTTCGGCCCCCTCGCAGTGACCCGCGCCGTGCTGCCGGTGATGCGCGAGAAGCGTTCTGGCCAGGTGATCACCGTCACGTCGACCGCCGGCTTCGTCGGCGCCGAGTTCACCTCGGCCTACGCCGCGTCGAAGTTCGCGCTCGAGGGCTGGTCCGACTCGCTGGCCGCCGAGGTCGCCCGCTTCGGCATCTCGGTGATGGCCGTCGAGCCCGGCTTCTTCCGCACCGAGCTGCTCGTCGAGGGCTCGTCGACCACCTGGCCCGAGCTGCACGTCGAGGACTACGCCGAGGGCACGGCCAGCACGATCGAGGCCTGGAAGGGCATGAACGGCACGCAGGGAGGCGACCCCGCGAAGCTGGCGGAGGCGATGGTCCGGTTGTCGGACGGCCCCGAGCTGCCTGCCCGCTTCGTCGCCGGGGCCGACGCGATGCGCGCGATCGAGGCCAAGCAGGCGACCGTGCAGCGGCAGATCGACGCGCTGCGCGACGTGTCAGGGGCGCTCTCGCACGGCGACTGATCCGCCCTCAGGTCGGATGTCGGCGGCGTGTGGCACGATGCAGCTCTTCCTGCCCAGACCCCTGCAGAGACGAGACGATCCCCGATGTCGGACGAGTCCGTGCGCCTCGACGTGCCGGCGTACAGCCGTGCCGTCGAGCAGGGCACCGACCTGCACGAGGTGCTGCGCAGCCGCGCCGACCACCACGGCGGGCGCCGGTTCGACGCACGCCCCTCCAGCGCGCCCTTCTCGTACCGCTACGTCACGGCGGGCGACGAGCGGGTCAGCCTGCAGACGTCGCACTTCAGCGGGCACATGGAGGGCGAGATCCCCTTCCCCGACACCCACTTCGTCATGTGGTTCCGCAGCGGGTCGGCGACGGTCCGTCGCGGGTCGGAGGCGTACCGCACCGAGGGGTCGACGCCGTTCCTCATCCCCGCCGAGGACTCGTTCCAGTTCGAGTTCCGGCCGCGGCAGAGCCACCTGGTCCGGCTCGGCACCGCGTTCCTCGAGCAGACCGCGACCGAGCTGCACGGCGGGCCGGCCCAGCGCGTCGCCTTCGACACGTCGAGCGCGCCCGGCGCGGAGGCGATCGCCGACTGGCGGACGACGATGGCGGGGGCCACCGAGGCCGTCGTCGGCGAGGTCGTCCCTCCCCTCCTCCGGCTCGAGGCGCAGCTGAGCACGGCGCGGGCCGTGCTCCGCACCTGGCGCTGGCAGGTCGTCGACGTCCCCCGCTCGCTCCGTACGCCCGGCACCGTCCGCGTGCGGCACGCCCTCGAGTACCTGCACGCGCACGCGGCCGAGGCGATCAGCCCCTCCGACGTCGCGGCTGCCGTCGGCCTGCACACCCGCAGCCTGCAGCTCGCGATGAGCGAGCACCTCGGCACGTCGCCGTCGGCCTACCTGCGCCAGGTCCGACTCGATCGCGTGCGGGCCGACCTGCTCGCCGCCTCGCCGCACGAGACGACGGTCGCCGCCGTGGCACGCCGCTGGGGCTTCGGCAACCTCGGCCGCTTCTCCGCCAGCTACGCCGACCACGTCGGCGAGTACCCGCGCGACACGCTCGCGCGCTGAGGGCGCGTGGCCGGCGGGCGGCACCCGCGGCGCGAGCCCGGCGGCCGGCCGCCAGCCGCCAGCCCCTGGTGCCGCGTCCTTCTGCGTCGACACCCGCCGATCCCGCGCACACCCCCGTGCGCGCCGCAGGGCGCGCGCGGGTTCGAGGGGTGTGCGCGGTTCGACGGGCGCGCGCGGCTCGACGGCTGCGCGGGTTCGAAAGGCGCCCAGCTCGACGTGGCGGCGCGCAGCAGCAACGGCGCGGCTAACGTGGCGGCATGCCCACGACTGCGAGCTCGGCGTGACCGACGGCCCCGGACGCGCCGTCCCGATCAGCCGCGTGTTCCCGCGGTGGTACGTCGCCGGGGCAGTGTCCTCGATCGTCGTGATCGCCGTGTCGCAGGTGGGCCAGCCCGCGGTCGTCTGCTTCTGGGGCCCCGTCATCGGCCTCACGATCCGCGACCGGCTGGACGACGCCCGGAGCCGTGCCGTCGAGGGACGCGACATCTCACGAGCCGCACTGCTCGGCCCGGCGTGGCTCGAGCCGGTCCTCTCGCTGCTGCTCACCTCCTTCGCGATCGGCCTGTCGTTCCTGTTCGGGGCAGTCTTCGACGGCCTCGCGGCGCACGTCGTCTGGACCGGAGTCACCCTCTGCCTCGCCAGCACCCTCGCGTACCTGCTCATCCTGCTACGGGGCCGTCGCCGGACGCGTCGCCGCGAAACCGCAGCCGACGACGTTTCCGCCTCCGAGGTCGCGTCGAACTAGCGGCGCCCCTGCATCGGGTCGTCCGCACCCGCATCACCCGCGGGCGCCCATCGCGCGCGCCCCGGGGGCGTACGCGGATCCCGAGGGTGCGGGCGGGTGCTGAGGGCCGGGCGCAGCCCCCGCTCTGGGGCGTGACGGCACGCTGCGGAGCAGGCAAGCTCGAGTGACCCCCTCGGAAGGCCCCCATGCTCTCGATCGTGTACACCAGTGCCGCCCGCACCCCCTTCGACGACGGCGACCTCGCCACCCTGCTCATGAACAGCCGTGCGAACAACCGCCGGCTGGGGCTCTCGGGGTTCCTCATGCACAAGCAGGGGCGCTTCGTCCAGGTGCTCGAGGGTCCCGACGCCGCGGTGCAGGCCCGCTACGACGTGATCGCCGCCGACCCGAGGCACACCGACCTGGCCGTGCTGCTGAGCGAGCCGATCGAGGAGCGGCGCTTCGCGGACTGGTCGATGGGCTACCGGCCGGCGACCGACGAGCTCGCCGAGGCGATCCCGGGCTACGCCGACGTCACCGGTGCGGCACTCGACGACCAACGCAGTCGGGTCGACCTCGACCCCGCCGTGCGTGCCCTGCTCGACTGGTTCCGCGCGCCGGTGCCCGCCGGCGCCTGAGCACGCCCGCGCCCGCCGCAGCCGACGACGAGCTACACCCCCGAACCGGCGCTACACCCCCTGAACGCGAGGTGTCGTGCGGGATCGGGGGTGTAGCTCGGGGTGACGTGCCCGCGGCCGCGGCCACGGCCGAGCGACCTCGCGGGCTAGACGTCCGACTGCGCGTCGTGCTGGGCGGCGCGCTCGCGCACGTCGCCCTCGCGGCTGCCGGTGCCGCCTCCGTCGCGGTGGTCGGCGTCGGCCTGCTCGGACAGGCCGTCCGTCTTCTCCTCGGCCGTCGCCTCCTCGGCGCCGTCCATCATCGGGCTGGTCATGGTCTCGTCGGACTTGTCGTCGGTGCTCATGTCGCGGACCGTACGCCCGGCCCCCGCGAGAGCACCCCGAGCTCGCTGTGAACCACCGCACCCAGGAGGCGCGGGCCGGGCACCGCAGGAGGCGCGAGCACGGTCCGGCAGGCGCCGGCCGGCACCGCAGGAGGCGCGGGCCGGGCACCGAGGGCGCGTCCGAGACCGCCCCGGTCAGCGCGCTCAGCGCGCCAGCGTGTCGCGCGGGTACTCGCCGAACCGCGCGGAGTACGACGCCGAGAAGCGGCCGAGGTTGCCGAAGCCCCACTTGCGGGCGACGTCGGACACGAGCACCGAGCCGGGCTCGGACGAGAGCAGGTCCTGCCGGGCCCGGTCCAGGCGCACGTGCCGCACGTAGTTGGTGGGGCTCGAGCCGAGGTGCTCGCTCATCAGCAGCTGCAGGGTGCGGGTGTGCATGCCCGCCGCGGTCGCGATGTCGGCGGAGGTGATGGCCTGGTCGGCGTAGGCGTGCACGTACTCCGCGGCCTGGCGGAGGCGGCGGGTGCGCTCGGTCCGCAGGGCGTCGGGCACGTCGATCGCCCGCCAGGGGAACAGGTCGAGCATGCCCCGGACGAGCGCCTGCTGGGCGGCGTGCCGGGCCAGCGCGGGCGTCTCCTCGCCGACGATCAGCGGGGTGACCTCGCCGAGGGTCGTCCGCCACGCGGCGAGCGCCTCGTCGGTCGGCACGGCGGCGTAGTCGAAGACGATCCGCTGCGGCGGCCCCGCGTGGCGCTCGCTGGCGACCGCCTCGAGGAACGCCGCGTCGACGTGGACGATGCCGTGCCGGTGCGGCGTCATCGAGAACGCGAACGAGGTCTCGCTCGGCGTGAGGAACGGCCGCGAGCCCTCGCTCGTCAGCTGCCCGACCGGGTAGTCGACGGTCACCGAGCCCGAGCGGAACCACGACATCACGTAGTCGCGTGACCAGGGGATGACGCCCTGGAGGTGCGCGGTGAAGGTGCCGGTCTGCAGGCTGAGGCGGGAGTCGCCCGCGGAGGCGAAACGCGAGACGAACGGCTCCCCCGCGAGGCGTGCCCGGAACTGGCGGCCGTCGAGCACGCTCTCGAGGCTGCTGCGCGCCTCCTCGAGGTCGTCGGTCGCGAACTGGACCTTCTCGAAGTGCGGCTCCGCCTCGGGCTCGACGGCGGCGGAGTCCTCCATGTGCCCGGGGAGACGGGCCTCCAGGTCGCTGGCGTCGGCGGCGCTGGTGCTGGCGGTGCCGGTCGTCCCGGTGGATCCGACGGTCTCGGTGCTGGTCATGAGTGGTTCTCCTGGTCCGTTCCCGGCCTGCGCCCATCGCTGGTGAGACGGGCCCGCCTCTGTCAGGACGTCCCGGCGAGCCGGTTCGTCACAGATGCGCGGGCACGGAGGTGCAGGCACGGATGAAGCGGCTCCATCCTCTCGCACCGACGACCCCGCGTCACCACCCCCGAGCACGGGCCTGATCAGCCGCACCCGTGTCCCGTCTCGTCCCGAGCATCCCGTCTCGTCGTGGTGCGACGGGATGCTCGGAACGAGACGGGACGGCCAGAGGCCCCGCGAGGGAGGCGCGCGCGGCGACCGCGGGACGGCCCGGCCGGCCCGGTCAGCTCGCGGGCAGCAGCACGTCGGGCGCGGCGCCGTCGTCGTAGCCCGACGTGATCCCGGCCAGCAGGACGACCAGTCGGCGCGACTCGACGTCGCCGAGGCCGGCGACCTCCGCGAGGGCCCCGAGCCTGTCGCCGCCTGCGGCCGCGAGCACGGCGGCGTGCACCGCGGGCGTCAGCGCGAGCCGGATCCCCCGGCCGTCGGCCGGGTCGGGCCGGCGGACCAGGTAGCCCCGTCCCTCGAGCCGCACGACGACGGGCGACATCGCGCTCGTCGAGATGCCGAGGTGGGCGGCGACGTCGACGGGGCGGGCGTCGGCACCGCGCAGCTCGAGCCGCGCGAGGAACTGGACGGCGGCGAGCTCGCTCGCCCCGATCCCCAGCTTCTTGCGGAGCCGCGCCCGGAAGAGGGCCTCGGCGTCCTGCATCGCGTGGATGGCGGCGAGGACGCCGTTGTCGCCCTCGGTCGTCTCGTCGGTCATGGGGACCTCTCGATCGGGCCGCGAGCGTCCGTGTCGTGCGGAGGACGAGCGCAGGCGCCCATGCAAGCACACCTGCGGCTCCGCCCCGGCCGAAGCCGGTCAGCCAGGTCGCCTCAGCGAGCGACGTGCGCGCCGCGGCGGCGACGCGTGGCGGCCGTCACGACGAGCGCGACGCCCGACACCAGCGCGAGCCCGGCGAGCAGTGCGGGCACCGTGCTCTCGGCGCCGGTGTTCGCGAGGCGCCCGGCGGAGAGCTGGCCGCGGGTGCGGTCGGCGACGGGCGTGACCGGGACGACGGGCGTCACGGGCGGCGTGGTGACGGGCGGCGTCGTGACGGGCGGCACGACGACCGGCGGCACGACCGCCGCTGCGTCGACGGTGATCACGTACGTCTCGCTGTCGTCGGGCGCGTCGCCGTTCGACGCGGTGATCGTCACGGTCGTCGAGCCGGGCGTCGTGGGCGTGCCCGAGATGACGCCGGTGCCGGAGTCGAGGCTCAGCCCGGCAGGCAGGGTGCCCGCCGTCACCGTGAAGGTCGGCGAGGGCGCGCCGCTGGCCGTCACGGGGAACGTGTAGGGCCTGCCCGCCGTGGCCGTGGTGGGCGCTCCGGAGGTGATGGTCGGGTTGCTCGTCACGTCGCCGGCCGCGCAGTCCTCCGGCACGGTGATCGCGTCGTTGATCAAGGTCACGGCGCCGGTGCGGGCGAGGAGACGGCCGATCACGGTCGTGCCGTCGTTCACGCTGACGGAGGTCTGCGCGAGGACGGTGCCCCGGAACTGCGATCCCGTGCCGATGGTGGCCGAGCTGCCGACCTGCCAGAAGACGTTGCAGGCGCTCGCGCCCGGGGGCAGGATCATCGTCGTCGCCGAGCCGATGGTGAGGGAGCTCGACGCCTGGATGACCCAGACCGACTCGGCCGTGCCGGCGAAGGTCAGGGCGCCGTTGGCCGACAGCGCGACCTCGCCGCCCGAGTAGACGCCGGGGGTCAGCGACCGACCGGCCAGCTCGGTGATGCCGGACTCCTGGGGGGTCAGGGACCGCGCGACGTCGTAGGCGGTCGTGAGGTCCGCCTGCGCCTGGGCCGAGGCGGCGTCGTTGACGTGCACGACGCCTCCCGCGGCGATCACGCCGGGGCCCGTCGCGGGGTCGAACCCGGTGATCGCGCCCTCGGCGCTCACGCCGATGTCGCCGTCGACGACGCTGGCGCCGGTGTTGGTGATCGCCGAGCTCGCGAGCACGCCGTAGGTCGCCGCGGTGCCGAGCCCCACCGGGCCCGGGATCACCGTGTCGGCCTGGGCCGGCGGCGCGGCCGTGAACGTGAGGGCAGCGGCGACGCCGAGCACGACGGCCGTCCGCGAGAGAGGGAGGGTGGACGTCGTGCGGGCCATGGCGGCACCTGACTGCGGAGAGGAGGCACCAGAGCACACGTGTCGGACGTGCTGATGTTCCCCGTTGCTCGAGATATACGCCTGATCCACGACAAGCACAATGATCGCGCTGGTTCTCTCGGCTGGCGTCCGACCGGCCGTACCCCGACCGGTGGCGTCGCCCCGTACCCGGACTGGCCCCCGGTCGAGGGCCAGCCCGGGCCGGCAGTCGGGACGGCGGCCTAGGAGGCGCGCACCACCAGAGCAGGCAGGGTCGCGCCCTCGGGCCCGGTCACCTCCGCCGCGCCTCCTCGCCTCTCGACGCGGAAGACGGTCGGCTCGGCCGTCGCCTGGTCCGTGACGGTGACCTCTCGTACCCCGTCGGGACCGGGGAACACGTGCAGCGTGAGCCCGTCGAGGTAGTCGTAGTCGGGCCGGTCGTCGCGGGCGCCGACCGGGACGACCGCGCCCTCGCGCACGTACAACGGCAGGGTGTCGAAGCCGTGCCGCTCGGTGCGCCACGACCCGCCCTCGACGACCTCGCCGGTGAACCAGTTCGTCCAGCGGCCGTGCGGCAGGTACACCTCGACGGTGCCGTCGGCCGAGAACACCGGCGCGACGAGCAGGTCGGGGCCCAGCATGTACTGCGTGTCGACGTGCACGACGGCGCGGTCGCGGTCGAACTCGAGCACCATCGGGCGCATCACCGGAATGCCCTTCTCGTGCGCCTCGACGCCCGCCTGGAACAGGTACGGCATCAGTGAGAGCTTGAGCTTCGTGAACGACCGCGTGACGTCGACGGCCTCGTCGTCGAACAGCCACGGCACCCGGTACGAGCTCGACCCGTGCAGCCGCGAGTGCGACGAGAGCAGGCCGAAGGCGAGCCAGCGCTTGAAGACGCCCGCGTCGGGCAGCCCCTCGAAGCCGCCCATGTCGTGCGCCCAGAACCCGAAGCCGCCCATCGAGAGCGACAGCCCGCCGCGCAGCGTCTCGGCCATCGACACGTGGCTCGACGAGTTGTCGCCGCCCCAGTGCACGGGCATCGTCTGGCCGCCGACGGTCGCCGAGCGGGCGAAGACGACGGCGTCGCGCTCACCCCGCTCGTCGACGAGCACCTCGTGCACCGCCTGGTTGTACAGCTGCGCGTACAGGTTGTGCATCGCCTCGGGGTGGCTGCCGTCGTGCCAGACGACGTCGGTCGGGATGCGCTCGCCGAAGTCGGTCTTGAACGAGTCGACGCCCTGCGCCGTGAGCTGCCGCAGGTAGCCCTGGTACCAGGCCACCGCCTCCGGGTTGGTGAAGTCGACCAGTGCCATGCCGGCCTGCCACATGTCCCACTGCCAGACGTCGCCGTTCGCCTTCGTCACCAGGTAGCCTGCCGCGGCGCCCTCGGCGAAGAGCGGCGAGCGCTGCGCGATGTAGGGGTTGATCCAGACGCAGACGTGCAGGCCCTTGTCGTGCAGGCGGGCGAGCATCGCGTCGGGGTCGGGGAACGCGCGCGGGTCCCAGACGAAGTCGGTCCAGCTGAACTCGCGCATCCAGAAGCAGTCGAAGTGGAACGCCGACAGCGGCAGGTCGCGCTCGGCGAACCCGTCGATGAACGACGTGACCGTCGCCTCGTCGTAGTCGGTCGTGAAGCTCGTGGTCAGCCAGAGGCCGTAGCTCCAGGCCGGCACGAGGGCGGGCCGGCCGGCGAGCGCGGTGTAGCGCTCGAGCACGTCCTTGCCCGTCGGCCCGGCGATCACGAGGTACTCGAGCGACTCGCCCTCGACCGAGAACTGCACGCGCTCGACCGACTCGGTGCCGACCTCGAACGAGACCGCGCCGGGGTCGTCGACGAGTACGCCGTAGCCCTTGTTCGTCAGGTAGAACGGCACGTTCTTGTAGGCCTGCTCGCTCGAGGTGCCGCCGTCGGCGTTCCAGATCTCGACGGTCTGGCCGTTCTTGACGAGCGGCCCGAAGCGCTCCCCCAGCCCGTAGACGTGCTCGCCGACGCCGAGGTCGAGCTGCTCGTGCACGAACGACCGGCCGGAGGCGTCGGTCACGTACCCGACGGAGCGGTGCCCCGACCCCGTCAGCCGTTCGCCGCCCGAGCTGAACTCGAGCGACCAGGGGGCGCCCTCGCCCACGGTCGCGGTGAGCGCCCCCGAGGTGAGCGTGCCGACGCCGTCGACGACGCTGACTTCGCCGACCCGCGAGCCGTCGTCGCCGGGCAGGTCGAACCCGCCGCGGCCGCGCGCGCCCTGGTGGTGGTCGATGCGGACGCGGATGACGCCCTCGGCCGGCGACGACAGCGACACGGTGAGCATCGGCCGGTTGAGGGTGTCGCCGCGCCCGGCGATGCGCTTGGTCGGGGCGTAGGCGACGAGGCCGCCGTCCTGCTCCCAGACGTCGTGCGCCTCCTGGGCGTACAGCGCGGTGACGCCGGGCAGGATCTCCCAGTAGCCGTCGGTGAACTTCATGCGGTGCTGCCTTCCGGGTGCGCGGGGTGCGGGGAGGAGGTGGCCGGCGAGGCGACGGCCGAGGAGGTGCGGATCGGCTCGGTCATCAGCCCTTCAGCCCTCCCGAGATCAAGTCGAGCCGCCAGAAGCGCTGCAGGAACAGCACGAGCAGCGTGAGCGGGATGATCGACACGGCCGCCCCGGTGATGGCGAGCGAGTACAGCGCCGGGGCGCCGGACCCCTTCGACAGCAGCGTGTAGAGGCCGACGGTGAGCGGGTAGTCGGCCTGGTCGCTGAGCATCACGAACGGCAGCAGGAAGTTGTTCCAGATGCCGACGAACTGCAGCAGGAACACGGTCACCATGCCGGGCACCATGATCGGCAGCACGATGTGCCGGAAGATCCGCCACTCGCCCGCGCCGTCGATCCGCGACGCCTCGAGGATCTCCTGCGGCACCGCCGACTGGGCGAACACCCGCGAGAGGTAGATGCCGAACGGGCTGATGATGATCGGCAGCAGCACCGAGATCGGCCCGCCCGCCAGCCCGATCTCGCTGAGCAGGATGTACTGCGGGATCGCCAGGGTGATGCCCGGGATGAGCACGCCCGCCAGGATCATGAAGAAGATCAGGTCGCGCCCGCGGAACGCGAACTTCGCCAGCGCGTAGCCCGCCATCGTCGAGACGAGCGTCGACAGCACGCCGCCGACCCCCGCGTAGAGCAGCGAGTTCGCGGCCCACAGCCCGTACTGGCCGCCCTCGTAGGCGAACAGGTCGCCGAGGTTGCCGAGCAGGCCGGTGCCGGGGGCGAACGAGAACGAGGTGAAGAGCTCGCCCGGCGACTTCGACGAGGCGACGAACACCCACGCCACCGGCACGAGGCAGTAGAACGCGCCGATCAGCAGCACGATCGTGGGCAGCAGCTTGCCCCGGCGGCTCGCTCGGGGCGAGGGGCCGCCCGAGCGGGTGGTCCTGCCGGCCGTGCCCGCGCCTCCTCGGCCGGTGTCGGCCTCGGCACGGGCGCCGCGGCGCGTGTCGAGGGCGGTCACGAGACGCCCTCCTTCCGGCGGCGGTTCGCGACGCCGAGCACGATCGCCGACAGGGCGACCGTCCCGAGCGCGAGGATGGTCGAGGAGGCGGCGGCCGACGGGAGGTCGTCGGTCAGGAACGCGTCGCGGTAGATGGTCATCAGCGGTGCCCAGCTCTGGGTGATCTCGGTGGTCAGGGGACGGAGGGTGTTCGGCTCGCCGTACAGCTGCAGCGTGCCGATCAGCGCGAAGACGCCGGTGAGGACGAGCGCGGGCACGACGAGCGGCACCTTGATGCGCAGGGCGACCTGGAGCTCGCTGGCGCCGTCGAGGCGGGCCGACTCGTAGATCTCGGCCGGGATGCCGCGGAGCGACGTGTAGATGATGATCATGTTGAAGCCGACGCCGCCCCAGACGGCGATGTTGGCGAGCGACCCGAACAGGCCGCCGGCCTCGAGGAACGGGATCGGCCCCCAGCCGAGCGCGTTCGTCACGTACGAGAACGGGCTCGTGCTCGGCAGGTACATGAAGCCCCAGAGCAGCGCCGCGGTGATGCCGGGCACGGCGTAGGGGATGAAGATCGCCGTGCGCGCGAACCGCTTGGCGCGGACGGCGGGCACGTCGAGCAGCAGCGCGAAGAGCAGCGCGAGCCCGAGCGTCAACGGCACCGCGATGACGCCGTAGATCCCGAGCCTGCCGAAGCTGGCGAGCAGCTCGGCGTCCTGCAGCACGGCGACGTAGTTGTCGAGGCCGACGAAGCGGTCGACGCGGACGCCGAGCACCGACGCCCCCTCCTCGATCCGGTAGGCCCGGAGGCTCGACCAGATCGTGTAGCCGAGGGGGATCAGCATGAACACCACGAACAGCACGACGGCCGGCGCGACGAACAGGTAGGGAGCCAGCGGGCTCCGGCGGCGGCCGCGTGCCGGGCGCGGGGCCGGACTCGCGGTCACGGGGTGCGTCAGCTCGGGGCGCAGCGCGGTGTCAGCCATTCGTGGTCACCTGGTATCCCACTTCCTCCATGTCGGCCACGACGACGGCCTGGGTCGCGACGAAGGCGTCGCGCCACGGGGTGCCGGCCCTGATCGCGGCGTTGAGCTCGTCGGTGAGCGTGGTCGTCGCGAGCGCGACGTTGGGTCCCCACGTGGTGGGGAGGACGTCCTCCGAGACCTCGGCGGCGACGTCGTAGAACTCGGTCTGCTGCGGCATCAGCGAGGGCGGCGCGTTGCCGATCGCGAGCTCCTGGCCCTCGATCGACGCAGGGTAGACGCCGCGCACGTCGAGCAGCGACTGGTTGCCCTCGGTGCTCGCGTTCATCCACTTCGCGAAGGCAGCCGCCTCCTCGGGGTGCTCGCTGTTCTTCGTGACGATCAGCGCCGAGCCGCCCTGGAACGGCACCGCGGCGTCGCCGGGCGTCCACTCGGGCAGCGGCGTGATCTCCCACGATCCGGAGGTGTCAGGGGCGACGCCGCCGAGCACGCTCGGCGCCCAGATGCCCGCGGCCCAGCCGCCGATCGTGCCGTCGTTGACGCGCTTGTTGTACTCGGGCGAGAGCACGGGGTCGGTGTCGATCGAGCCGTCGGCGGCGAGCTGCTCGAAGAAGTCGGCGACCTCGAGCATCCGCTCGTCGGCGATGCCGACCGTCCAGCCGTCCTCGTCGACCGACCACCAGTCGGCGCCGGCCTGCGCCGAGACGCCGGCCCAGAAGCCGAGCTCGCCGGCCGGGACGGCCGCGAGCACCGTGTCGGGCCGCTGCTCGTGCACGGCACGGGCGACGGCGCCGAACTCCTGCCACGTCGTCGGCACGGCCTGGCCCGTCTCGGCGAGCAGGTCGGCGCGGTAGGTGAGCACCATCGGCCCGGCGTCCTGCGGCAGGGCGTAGACCTGCCCGCCGAACGTGGTCTGGGCCCAGGTGCCCTCGGTGAACGCGTCGTCCACGTCGGCCACGAGGTCGGTGATGTCGCGCGGCACGTCGGCGATCACCAGCGAGGGGATCGTCGTGTACTCGGCCAGCGCCACGTCGGGGGCGTTGCCGGCCCGGCTCGAGGTCAGGAGCTTCGCGGCCGAGTCCGTGCCGCCTCCGGCGTCGGTGTGCCGCACCTGGACGTCCGGGTTCGCGGCGTTCCAGAGGGCGACCTGCTCGGTCTGGCCGACCCCCCAGCCCCAGTACTCGAGGCGGACGACGTCGTCGCCGCCCACGGCGGAGCAGCCGCTCAGCGCGGCTCCCCCGATCAGGAGGGTCGCGAGGGCTGCGGCCCTCACGGTCTTCGGGTGTCTCATCTGCATCTCCTTCGACGCGGGTGCCGCCCTGGTGACGGGTCGGCGGAGGGTTCTCGGGTGGGGTGTCGGGGTCAGCGGGCCGGGGACTCCTCGATCACGACGACCGCGCCGGCGGGCACGGTGAACGAGCCGTCGGCGGGCTGGCCCGACACGAGGTCGATGCCGGTCGCCTCGACCTGCTGGTCGACGTCGCCGTGGTTGATCGCGAAGAGCCACGACCCGGTCGAGGAGGTGCGGCGCACCCTCTCGAGGCCGTCGTCGCCGGCCGCGGTGGGCGCGATCCCCTGCTCGGCGACGAGGTCGTCGACGAGGGCCGCGAGCGAGGCGTCGTCGAGGTGCGTGGTGAGGTAGAGCGCCGCTCCGCCGCTCGGGGCGTCGCGGCGGAAGGTCGCGGGGTGCCCGGCGAGCTGGCCGGTGACGTAGGTGCTCGTGACCGTGGCGGCTGCGCCGGCAGCGGCGTCGCCCCAGGCGCGGGGCTCGGCGAGCTCGCTCCAGACGCGACCGCGGCGGCCGTCGGACAGCTCGACCTCGGCGCCCTGCAGCAGCGGGTAGAACTCCTCGGAGCGCACCCCGAGCAGCTCGCGGAGCACGCCGGGGTAGCCGCCCTCGACGACGCGGTTGTGCCGGTCGACGATGCCGGAGAACGGGGTGACGACGACGGTGCCGCCGCGGGCGACGACCTGCTCGAGGCCGGCCACCGCCTCCTCGGGGCACAGGTAGAGGGTCGCCACGACGACGAGGTCGTAGCCGGAGAGGTCGCTCGTCGGGGCGACCACGTCGACGGCCACGCCCTTGCGCGTGAGGGCGCGGTGGAACGCGAGCGGCTGGTCGAGCGCCGTGACGTCGACGCTCGGATTGGTCCCCGAGCGGAGCGCGTTCGGGCTGATCTCGTCGAAGAGGATCGCGACGCGGGCCGGCTCGACGGTCGACCCGCGCACGGCGCCGATGCGGCGCAGGGTCGCGCCGAGCGCCTCCACCTCGCGGTAGACGCGGCTGTCGGCGCCGGCGTGCGGCACGACGGACGAGTGGTGCTGCTCGCTGCCGGCGGTCGACTGGCGCCACTGGAAGAACAGGGCGCCGTCGGCACCACGGGCGACGTGCGCCAGGCTGTTGCGGGCCAGCTCGCCGGGCGACTTGGCGCGGTTGCGCGGCTGCCAGTTGACGGCCGAGGTCGAGTGCTCGATCAGCAGCCACGGCTCGCCCTGCGACATCCCGCGCGTGCGGTCGGCGCTGAAGGCCAGCTCGCCCCAGCGCTCCGGGTCGACGCCGATCGTGTAGTGGTCGTTGGCGACGAGGTCGACCTCGCGCGCCCAGCCGGCGTAGTCGTGCACGCCCGGGTGGTTCTGGATCATGAAGTTCGTCGTGATCGGCACGTCGGGCGTGACGCGGCGCAGCACCTCGCGCTCGGCGAGGTAGTGGCCGAGCAGGGCGTCGCTGCTGAAGCGCTCGAAGTCGAGCAGCAGGCCGGGGTTGTGGCTCGTGCCGGTGAAGCGGGGTGCCTCGACCTGGTCGAACGACGTGTAGCGGTGGCCCCAGAAGGCCGAGCCCCAGTGCGCGATCAGCGCCTCGACCGTGCCGTGCCGCGCCTCCAGCCAGGTCGAGAAGGCGGCCGAGGTCTCGTCGCTGAAGCAGTGCGAGTTCTCGTTGCCGAGCTCGTTGCTCACGTGCCAGAGGCGGAGGGCCGGGTGGTCGGCGTAGCGGCCCGCCATGGTCTCGACGAGCCGCAGCGCGTAGCGGCGGAACACCGGGGAGCTCGGCGACCAACCGAGCCGGCCGCCCTGTGAGACCCGCACGCCGCGGTCGGTGACGAGGCCGATCTCGGGGTGCGCCCGGAACAGCCAGATCGGCGGCGCCGCGGTCGGCGTCGCGAGGTTGACGCCGATGCCGGCGTCGGCGAGGAGGTCCATCGCACGGTCGAGCCAGCCGAAGTCGAACTCGCCGTCGGCGACCTCGAGCAGGCCCCACGAGAAGACGGCGAGGTTGATGCTGTTCACCCCGGCGCGGCGCATGAGGGCGACGTCGTCGGCCCAGAGCTCCTCGGGCCACTGCTCGGGCGACCAGTCGCCGCCGAGGGCGAGGCCGTCGGTGATCCAGGTGAAGGTGCGGGGCTCGGGCAGGTCGCGGGAGCGGGACGTCAGCGTCGACATCGGGGGCCTCTCGGTGGTGGGTGGGTGTGATGGGTGGCGGGGCGGTGCGGGCGGGTCGTCGTGGTCGCGGGCGGCCATGCGGCGTCGAAGCGCTTCGACGACGGGCCGTCGAGCGTCAGGTGCGTCGAGGAGTCAGGAGACGGCGACCTCCGCGGTCGAGCGGCCCGCGATCCAGGTCGGCGCGATCAGCTGCACCTGATCCGTCGACCGGCCGTCGAGCTGGGCCATGGTCAGCTCGACCGCGCGGCGGCCCGACTCCTCGGCGGGCAGCGGCACGACGTCGAGCGCCGGCACGAACTCGGCCGTGTCGAAGCTCGAGCAGGCCGAGACGACGGACACGTCGTCGGGCACGCGCAGGCCGCGGGCGGCGAGCGACCGGAGCACGGCGCGGTGGGCGCCCTCGTTGCAGTTCAGGACGAGCGCGGTCAGGTCGGGCAGCGCCTCCTGCAGCACCTCGACCGCGTCGCGCGGGTCGCCGGGCGCCGGCGCGTGGGCGACGGCGCCGCGCAGCCCGCGGGGGTCGGCCTCGATCGCCGCGACGAAGGCGTCGCGGAACCGCGGCGCGAAGTTCGAGCCGTGCTCGTAGAGCGCCGCGGCGTGGCCGACCATGCCGATCGACCGGTGGCCCTGGTCGGCGAGGTGGCGGACCGACGTGCGCGCCGCCTCCTCGAAGTCGAAGTCGACGCAGACGAGGCCGGTCGTGTCGCGGGGCACTCCCACGACCGTCGCGGGCAGGTCGAGCTCGCGCAGCAGCGGGAGGCGGGCGTCGTCGGTGTCGACGTCCATCAGGACGACGCCGTCGACCAGCTGGCTCGACGCCACGCGGCGGAGTCCCTCGAGCGGGTCGGCCTCCGTCAGCAGCAGGATGTCGTAGTCGTGGCGCCGGGCCGCCGTCGCGATCGCGACGACGAACGACATGAACGCGGGCGGGTGCGTCTCGGCGTGCATCGGGGCGCTGAGGGCGAGGATGTTCGTCCGCGTGCCGGCCAGCATCCGGGCTCCGGCGTTGGCGCGGTAGCCGAGGTCGCGGACGGCGGCGTCGATCCGGAGGCGGGTGTCGGCCCGGATGGACCGCTTGCCGCTGAGCGCGTACGAGACGGTGCTGATCGAGACGCCGGCGGCCTTCGCCACGTCGTGGATCGTGGTCATCTCGGCCTCCTCGTCGAGTCGTCGTGCGTCTGGTCACTCGTCTCGGCGAAGCGCTTCGACGGCTGTGTCGGACCTGAGACTAAAACACCGTGAACGTTCACGCAAGGCTCGGGAGGACTTGCCGGGCCCCTTGCCTCTGCGCCGCCTGTGTGAATACGATGAGCCGATCCGCCCCTGGCCCCCGTTCGCGGGGTCGGCGAGGGCGGTCCTGCCTCGCGACAGCACGCGGCCACGACGACGTGGCGGCGTGGACTGTCCCGCGTCAGTTCGTGATTACAAGGGAGTAATCGTGGCCGTCGGTCCTGTCCGCACTCGTTCACCTCGCACCGCCGGCTCGTCCTCGCGGCACGCGCCCGGCACCCGGCTCCGTGGCCGTGGCCTGCTCGGCGCCGCCGCGCTGACCGCCGTCTCGGCCCTGCTGCTGAGCGGCCTGCCGGCGGTCGCCGCCTCGGCCGCGCCGGTCGACTTGGCGCGCTACGGGACGGTCGTCGCCTCGGCGACGCAGTCGGACAAGGACGGCACGTTCCCGGCCGACGCCCTGATCGACGGCGACGCGAGCACGCGCTGGGCGAGCGGCAACGGCCCCGACGAGGACGTCCCCTTCACCGCCTCCGTCACGGTCGACCTCGGCGGCGTCTCCCGCGTCGACTCGATCGGCATCGACTGGGAGGCGTCGTACGCGTCGACCTACCGGATCGAGACCACGCAGGGCGACCCTGCCCTCGAGGCGAGCTGGACCGTCGCGAAGACGGTCACGAGCGACGGAGAGCGGGACGAGGAGGCGATCGGCACGCCCGACGCGCCCGTCGAGGCCCGCTACGTGCGGCTCAGCATGCTGCAGCGCGCGTCCGCCACCTGGGACCTGCCGCGCCAGCACTGGTACGGCTACTCGGCCTTCGGCCTGCAGGTCTTCGGGGAGTCGCAGACGCGCGCGGTCACCCTCGACCGGTCGACCGCGACGGTCGCCGCCGGGCAGCCGCTCGCCGTCGGGCTCAGCCTGACGGGCGCGAGCACCGAGCCGGTCACCGCGCGCGTCCGGTCGACCGACGGCACCGCCGTCGCCGGCACGGACTTCGAGGCGGTCGACCAGGAGGTGACCTTCGCACCCGGCGAGACCACCGCCTCCGTCGTGGTCACGACCCTGTCGACGGGCGGCCTCAGCCCGCGTCGCGCCTTCACGCTGACGCTGTCCGAGCCGAGCGACCCCGTGACGCTCGGGGCGCGGTCGACGCTGGCCGTCACCGTCACGCCGACCGGAGCGCTGCCGAACGTCGGCGCCACGACCGTGATCGACGACTTCGAGGGCGACGTGCCCGCCGGGTACTTCCCGTGGGGCGCCAACGCACCGGTGACGCCGACGCTCCGCACCGTCGCGGCCGATCGTGCGGGATCGTCGGGCGCAGGCGCGAAGGTCCTCAGCGCGGCCGTCGCGGGGCCCACCACGCAGGCGGACTGGTTCGGCTTCGCGCACGACACCGCGGCCACCGACTGGAGCGACCACGACGGCTTCTCGTTCTGGTTCAAGGGGAACGCCACCGGCCTGCCGCTGCGGTACGAGCTGAAGAACGGCAACGACGCCCTCTTCGAGCAGACCGTCATCGACGACAGCGCCGACTGGAAGGAGGTCAGCGTGCTGTTCGCCGACCTCCGCTCGAAGACGGCCCCGACCAGCGACGCCCGCTTCGACCCCTCCGCCTCGACCGGCTTCGCCGTGACGCTCACGGCCCTCGGCGCCGGCACCTGGCTGTTCGACGACGTCGCCGTGTTCGACCGCGCGACGATGATCGAGGACTTCGAGGGCGACGTGGACCTCACCACCGGGGCCGACCCCGTCGGCTTCTTCACGTGGGGCTCCCCCGCGCCGCTCGAGCCGACCATCAGCCGCGAGGTGACGACCCAGGAGCGCGGTGGCGTCGCCGACAACCACGTGCTGAGCGGCACGTACTCGATCCCCGAGGGCGGCTACGGCGGGCTCAGCCACGACCTGGCCGACGCGCAGGACTGGTCGAGCTACCAGGGCCTGCGGTTCTGGTGGTACGCCTCCCAGGCGAACAACCCCGCCTCGCCCACCGCCGGCGCCGACCTCAAGGTCGAGATCAAGGACGGCGACCCCGCGGGCGGCGGCGACACCGCCGAGACCAGCGAGCTCTGGGCCGCCACCTTCAAGGACAACTGGGGCAGCAGCACCAGCCGCTGGAAGCTCGTCGAGCTGCCCTTCTCGTCGTTCACGCCGTCGGGCTACCAGCCGGGTGACGACGCGACGAAGAACGGCACCCTCGACCTGACGAGCGCCTTCGGCTACTCGATCACCTTCGCCCCCGGCACCCCGGCGCCGGTCGGCTGGGCGATCGACGACACGCAGGTCTACGGGACGCCCGCGACCGCCGCCTCCGTGACCGTCGACTCGACGCAGGACGTGTGGCTCGTCGACGCGGGCGACACCGCGGAGGTGCCGCTCACCCTGTCGACCGCGGGCGACGAGCCCCTCGCCTCCGACGTCGTCGTCGACTGGGCGACCGCCGACGGCACCGCCGTCGAGGGCGTCGACTACGACGCGGCCTCGGGCACGGCGACGTTCCCGGCCGGCTCGCCCTCGGGGACCGTGCAGACGATCAGCGTGACGACCCGCGCCTCCTCGGGGCCGGCCGAGTCGAAGGAGCTGCAGCTCACGCTCGCGTCGACCACGGCCAAGGTCGGCGAGGGCCCGCGCATCGTGATCGGCGCGCACGACCTGCCCTACCTCGACGCGTCGCTGCCGACCGCCGAGCGCGTCGCCGACTTGCTCGGCCGGATGACCCTCGAGGAGAAGGTCGGCCAGATGGCCCAGGCCGAGCGCCTCGGGCTGTCGTCCCCGAGCGACATCAGCGGACGCGCCCTCGGCTCGCTGCTCAGCGGCGGAGGCTCGGTGCCCCAGGGCAACACTGCGGTCGCCTGGGCCGACATGGTCGACGGCTACCAGCGCGAGGCCCTCTCGACCCGCCTGCAGATCCCCATGATCTACGGCGTCGACGCCGTGCACGGCCACAGCAACGTGGTCGGGGCGACGATCTTCCCGCACAACACCGGCCTCGGCGCGACCCGCGACCCGGCGCTCGTCGAGCAGATCGCCCGCGTCACGGCGCAGGAGGTGCGCGCGACCGGCGTGCCGTGGACCTTCGCCCCCTGCCTCTGCGTCTCGCGCGACGAGCGCTGGGGCCGCAGCTACGAGTCGTTCGGCGAGGACCCGGACCTGGTCCGCACCTTCGCCGCCCCCTCGGTGATCGGCCTGCAGGGCGACGACCCGACCGACATCGGCGGCGCCGACGAGGTGCTGGCCACCGCCAAGCACTGGGCCGGCGACGGCGGCACCACGTACGACGAGTCCGTCGTCGGCACCGGCGCGTACCCGATCGACCAGGGCGTCACCGAGGCCGAGTCGCTCGAGGACTTCACCCGGCTGCACGTCGACCCGTACCTGCCTGCCCTCGAGGCCGGCGTCGGCACGATCATGCCGTCGTACTCGGCGGTCGACCTCGGCGACGGGCCCGTGCGGATGCACGAGAACGCCGCGCTCAACACCGATCTGCTCAAGGGCGACCTCGGGTTCCAGGGGTTCCTCATCAGCGACTGGGAGGGCATCGACAAGCTGCCGGGCGTCAGCTACACCGACAAGGCCGTCCGCTCGGTGAACGCCGGGCTCGACATGGCGATGGCGCCCTACAACTACGGCGCGTTCATCGACAGCATCGTCGCGGCCGTCGGGTCGGGCACCGTGTCGCAGTCGCGGGTGGACGACGCCGTGCGGCGCATCCTCACGCAGAAGTTCGACCTGAACCTGTTCGAGCAGCCCTTCGCCGACCGCACCAACGTCGACGGCGTCGGCAGCGCCGCGAACCGCGCGGTGGCCCGCCAGGCCGCGGCCGAGTCGCAGGTGCTGCTGAAGGACGCAGGAGGCGCGCTGCCGCTGGCCGACGACGCCGACCTGTACGTGGCCGGCTCCAGCGCCGACGACCTCGGTCGTCAGATGGGCGGCTGGACGATCAGCTGGCAGGGCGGGTCGGGCGACACGACGACCGGCACGAGCATCGCCGAGGGCATCCGCGAGGTCGCGCCCGGCGCGGCCGTCACGGTGAGCCCCGGCGCCACCGAGCCGATCCGCGCCGACCAGACCGGCGTCGTGGTCGTCGGCGAACGGCCCTACGCGGAGGGGCAGGGCGACGTCGGCAACAACGGCTCGAGCCTGTCGCTCACGCCGGCCGACCAGGCCGTCGTCGAGAAGGTCTGCGCCGCCACCTCGTCGTGCGTCGTGCTCGTCGTGTCGGGCCGCCCGCAGCTGCTCGGCGACGTCGTCGGGCTCGCCGACGCGGTGGTCGCGTCGTCGCTGCCGGGCTCCGAGGGCGCCGGCGTGGCCGACGTGCTCTTCGGCCGCCTGCCCTTCGCCGGGCGCCTGCCCGTCACCTGGGCCGCGAGCGCCGACCAGGTGCCGATCAACGTGGGCGACGCCGACTACTCGCCGCTGTACCCGTACGGCTGGGGCCTGCGCACCGACGGCGCGCGCGACCGGCTGGAGGCGCTCGTCGCGTCGCTGCCGGCGGGCGCGGCTCGCGACGGCGTGCAGGACGTGCTCGACGGCGACGTGTGGGGCGCGGACGGGACGGCGGCAGGCGGTGACGCCGACGCCGTCGCGCGCCTCCTGCGCTCGTTGCTCGCCGCGGTGGGCCCGTTCTCGGGGACCGACCTCGACGCGATGAGCGCGGCCGACGACCTCGTGTCGGTCGCCCGGGACCTCGCGCAGGACGCGATGGTCGACGGCACGGCCGCCGCCGGGCCGGCGGGTGTCGGCGCGGCGGCGCTGACCGCCGACGCGGAGAACGCGCTGCAGCGCGGGCTGCCCGACGTGGCGCTCGCACGCCTCGCGACCGTGCTGGGCGTCGACCTCGGCGTCGTCGAACCGGCCAAGACGGTCGTGCCGGGCACGCTCTCGCCGGCCACCGCACGTCCGGGCGACACGGTGTCGATCACCGCGACCGGGTTCGTCGCGGGCGAGGAGCTCGCCGGGACGGTGTTCTCGGAGCCGCAGTCGATCGGCGACACGACCGCGACCGTCGCCGGGGTGGGCGTGCTGCGGTTCGTCGTGCCGGCCGACCTCGAGCCGGGGGCGCACGTCGTCGAGCTCGAGGGTGCGGGGCAGCTCGCTCGGGCGACGCTGACGGTGCTCGCCGCGGCAGGGCCGGGCGACCCCGGCGACCCGGGCACGCCGGGCGGCGGCACGCCGGGTGCGGGCACGCCGGGCGGCGGCACGCCGGGTGCGGGCACGCCGGGCGGCGGCGCTCCGGGCTCAGGCACGCCGGGCGCGGGCGCAGGCGTCGGCGGCGGGTCGGGCGGCGCGGTGGCCGTGGCCGGCCGCGACGGCCTCGCGTTCACCGGCTCGGACGCCTGGGTCGGCATCGCCGGCACGGCGCTCCTGCTGATCGCGGTCGGTGCGTGGCTCACGCTGCGCCGCCGCCGCCTCCTCGGCGACGCGTAGCCGGACGGGACGGCTCGGCTCGCTGCGTCTCCTCGAACCGCGTTCCGAACCATGAACCGCGTTTTGTCGCGGTTCATGGTTCGGTTCGCGGTTCATCGCCCACGGGACGACTGAGGGGGCGCGAGGGGCACGGGACCCGCGGGGCGCGGCGGGGCGGCGCGGAGCGCGCTACGCGGACTCTCGCAGCAGCAGCGTGCGCGAGACGCGGCGCCGGGGCGGCTCCGCGCCGGCGAGCATGTCGGCGACGACCTCGACCGCGACGCGCGCCAGCTCGGCCTTGTCGATCGAGAGCGTGGTCAGCTCCGGGGTGACGAGCGAGCCGAGGTCGAGCCCGTCCATGCCGACGACGGCGACGTCGTCCGGGACGACGACACCGAGCCGCGCGAGGCCCTTCAGCGCCCCGATCGCGAGCACGTCGTTGAAGGCGAGCAGGGCGTCGGCGTCCGGGTACGCCCGGAGCAGCTCCGCGACCGCCCGCACCCCGTCGGCGTGCGTCTGCTCGACCCGCACCTCGGAGGCGGGGCTCCACGCCAGGCCGTGCTCGGCGAGGTACTCGCGGTAGGCGAGGGCCCGCCCCGAGCCCTCGACGCCGGAGTCGATCATCGCGACCCGGCTGCGGCCCGCCGCCCTGAGGTGGTCGAGGGCGCTGCGCACGGCCGTCCGCGTCTCGATCTCGATGACGCCCTGCGCGCCTCCGTCGGGATCGGTGTCGACCTCGACCGTCGGGACTCCCGCGACCTGCTCGCGCAGGTCGCCGAGCGGCATGAGCGAGACGAGCACGTCGACGCGCGGCACCAGGGACGCGAGGCTCTCCCGAGCCACGGAGGCGTCGTGCCCGAGGTCGCACAGCAGCACTCCCCAGCCGCGTGCGGTCGCGGCCCGGCTGAACTCCGACGCGACCTCCGGGTAGTAGGGGTTGCGGAGGTCGTCGAGCACGAGCCCGACCGTCATCTGCCGGCCCCTCACCAGGCCCTGGGCCGCTCGGTTCGGCCGGTAGTTCAGGTCGCGGGCCGCCTGCACCACGCGCTCGCGCGTCGCCGCGCTGACGTCGGGCAGGCCGTTGAGCGAACGGGTCACGGTCTGGCGCGAGACACCGGCGACCCGGGCCACGTCGAGGATCGTGGCAGGGCGAGGGAGGCGGGGGTCGGCAGTCGTCACCCCCTGAGGTTACTGGTAGCGTCGTCGATGGCCGTGAACGTTCACGGTCGCTCGCTCGACTGCACGGCCCCGCGACCGCCCGCTCGCTCGCCGGGTGCTCGCCGACCCTGTGAAGGACACCGATGTCTCCCCTCCGCACTCCCGCCGACGCGACCGCCGCCTCCTCGGCCCGTGCCGCCTCCTCGACCGCTGCCGCCTCCTCGACCGCTGCATCCTCGGCCTCCGACCGCCTGGCCGAGCCGGGCGCCGCCGCCCGCTGGGCCGTGCTCGGCGCCGGCTCGATCGCCCGGAAGTTCGTCTCGCAGCTGCCCTCGTCGGGCGGGGTGCTCGCCGCGGTCGGCAGCACCGACGCGGGGCGCGCCGCCGAGCTCGCGGCCTTCGCTGTCGATCAGGGCGCGGCGCCCGCCGGCGAGGCGCCCCACGCGGACGGCGCCGCGGGCGCCCCGACCGCGCTCGTGCGCACCGGGACGTACGCCGAGGTCCTCGCCGACCCGACGATCGACGCCGTCTACGTGGCGACGGTGCACACCGCCCACGCCCGCCTCGTGCTCGACGCCGTCGCGGCCGGCAAGGCCGTCCTCTGCGAGAAGCCGCTGACGCCGAACGCCGGCACGACGATGGCCGTCGCCGACGAGGCCCGCCAGGCGGGGGCGACCCTCGTCGAGGCGGTCATGTACCGGTTCCACCCGCAGACGCGGGCTCTGCTCGAGCTCGTCCGGGACGGGGCGATCGGCGAGCTCGTGCACGTCGACGCCGCGTTCTCGTTCGCTGCCTCCGACCGCGAGGGCCGCCTCTTCGACGTCGACACGGCCGGCGGCGGGATCCTCGACGTGGGCGGCTACCCCGTCTCGTTGGCCCGCGCCGTCGTCGGTGCCGCTCGCGGCCGCGCGTTCGCCGAGCCCCTCGCCGTGACCGCCAAGGGCACGCTCGGCCCCACCGGCGTCGACGAGTGGACGCTGGCGCAGCTCGACTTCGGCGACGGCGTGACCGCCGCCGTCCGCTGCGGCGTGCGCGTCGACGACGCCAACATCGCGACGATCACGGGCTCGCTGGGCAGCATCGTGCTCACCGACCCCTGGTTCGGCGACGACGCGCAGCTGACCGTCCGCACCGTCGACGGCGAGACCCGCACCCTGTCGTTCCCCGGGGCACAGCCCTACGGCCTCGAGGCCGCCGCGACGATCGCCGCCCTGCGCGACGGCACCGGCGAGGCCGCCGAGATCAGCCTCGACGACAGCGTCGGCACCGCCCGCGTGCTCGACCAGTGGCGTGCCGCCATCGGCCTGCGCTACCCGTTCGAGCGCGAGGACGTCGACATCCCCACCGTCACCGGTCGGCCGCTCGCCGTCTCCCCCGACGCACCGATGGTCTACGGCGAGATCGCCGGGGTCGGCAAGAAGGTGTCGCGACTGGTCATGGGAGTCGACAACCAGCAGGACCTGGCGCACGCCTCCTCGATCTTCGACCACTTCGTCAGCCAGGGCGGCAACACGTTCGACACCGGCTGGCTCTACGGAGACGGCGAGATGGAGGCGCGGCTCGGCCGCTGGATCGCGAACCGCGGCATCCGCGACGACGTCGTCGTCATCACGAAGGGCGCGCACACCCCCTACTGCGACCCTGAGTCGCTGACCCGCCAGCTGCTCGAGAGCCTCGACCGCCAGGGCACCGACCACGCCGACATCTACATGATGCACAGGGACAACACCGACGTGCCCGTGGGCGAGTTCGTCGACGTGCTCGACGAGCACCGCCGGGCCGGGCGCATCCGCGTCTACGGCGGCTCGAACTGGACCCCGGCCCGTGTCGACGAGGCGAACGAGTGGGCCCGCGCCCACGGCCGCGCCGAGCTCTCGGTGCTGTCGAACCACTTCGGCCTGGCCGAGGCCTACGACGTGCCGTGGGCCGGGTGCGAGCACGTCACCGACCCCGAGTCGAAGCAGTGGCTCGAGCAGCGCCAGATCCCTCTGCTGCCCTGGTCCTCACAGGCCCGGGGCTTCTTCACGGGCCGGGCCCGCCCCGACGACCTCACCGACGCCGAACTCGTGCGTTGCTACTACAGCGACGACAACTTCGAGCGCCTGCGCCGTGCGGAACAGCTCGGAGCCGAGCACGGCGTCGCGGCGACGGCGATCGCCCTGGCGTACGTGCTGCACCAGCCGTTCCCGACGTTCCCGCTGTTCGGGCCCCGCACGATCTCGGAGGCCCGGTCGTCGATGCGCGGCCTCAGCGTCTCGCTCTCGGACGAGCAGGTCGCCTGGCTCGACCTGCGCTGACCCGGCTGCGTCTTTCCTCATTCAGGAACATGGGTCCTGAGTCGCGCAACTCAGGACCCATTCGTCCTGATCCGTGCACGACTCAGGACCCGTGCACGCTCGGTTCCTGAACGCTGATGCCGAGACCGTGAGCCGAGGAGGCGCCAGCCCGGTCGCGCAGATCTGCCCACCGCCCCCTCGAGGTCACGGTCAGGTAACGCACCAAACTCTTCCAGCGAGGGTGGCGAACCCCTGTCAACTCCCCACC
>NZ_JACYTX010000008.1:0-109932 GCF_014841435.1 Frigoribacterium sp. CFBP 8766 | reverse complement strand
TACGCCCTTGTTCTGGCTGGCGACAAGGCAGGCACCCCCGGCGATCTCCCCCAGTCAGTGCAGTCAACAGCGCAAATCCCGGGAATCGGAGATCAGCAGCCCCTCGAAGACGAATCGGCCCTGTCCGTGTCCATGCTCGAGTTCATCGTCATGGATGTATCCGACGAACTCGACCTGCCCGCCGGCACCGTGAGTGGTTGGGCAGAGATCGATTCGGACTGCGACGGACAGCTCCATTGACGGAAACGACGAAGCCTCACCCTCACAGAGAAGTAGGCGCAGATCTCGCTGACTTGTTCCGCAACGAGGCTAGAGGGCTGCTCGGGTTCTTCATACGACGGGACGTACCAGCCGATGACGCCGCGGATCTCGTCAGTGAAACGTTCCTCGCAGCCTGGCAATCGAGCACGACCCGCACAATCGAACCGGACATGCTTCGTGCCTGGCTGTTTGGCATCGCTCGCAAGAAACTCTCGCAACACCTACGCGGTCGAACCCGGCGGACCGCCTTGAGCGCACGCCTTCGGCTCACTGTGTCTGCCGATGCCCTCGAGCAACATGCCTCAACTGAGAACATGGAAAGAGTCGCCTACGTACGAGCGGCAATTGAGCAGCTTCCGGTGGTGGATCGGGAGATCGTGCGCCTCGTCTACTGGGACGGTTTCACCCAGGAAGAGGTGGCTCTAATCCTCGGAAAGCGGGCCACGGCAGTTCGTGCCCGCCTTTCCCGAGCCCGGAAGGTCCTCCACGATCAACTTGCCGACAAGGGCCCGCGCGACGTGCCCGGCGCATTCCGCGGGCGTGTCATTGGGACCACCGATGCCTGATAGGCGATCGGCCATTAGCTAGGGGTTCGCGAGGCAGCCCAGGGCGGCGATGACGCCTGCTACGAGGATTCCGGTTGCGAGTCCGATCGTGATGGTCATGGCTAGGAAGGGGCGACTTCCCGATCGCACCCCGCCTCGCTTCCTGAGGTTGAACGTGTAGGCGAAGCCTGCCGCGACGATGAGAGCGCCGATTACGCTCATGACGAGCGGAACGGCCTCCATGCTCGAACCGTAGTGCAGCTCTGCGAGCGGTTTGGCTAGTCGTCATAGCGGCCGCCGGCTAGGGGATCGGTGTCCTGCGCACCATCTGGTAGCAAGCTGTAGGGTCCGAGCGTGAAATACGTGAGTGTGGCAAACCGATGGTGGTTCGTCGTGGCGGTCGCCTTTGTCGTGGTCGGATTCGTGTTCCTCACGCAGCCGCTCAACTACCCCGATTTCATGGGAGCACCCCACTCAGGTTGGTTCATTGGTGGCATCGGGCTCAGCATCGTGGTCCTCACGGTCGTGGAGGCCTTGCTAGCTCACCGTCGGGCAAATGCGGCCAAGGAACGCGACCTCTAGCTTCAGAGTGTCTCGATAGACGATCGGTTAGTGGCAACGAAAAACGTCAGTGCTTAGCCGTCTCAGCAGGGGCGGCCTCAAGGCCCGGCTATAAGCGTGATGAGCACGAAAAGTGCTGGCAGGCAAATGACCGCGAATAGGGCTGCTCCCACGGCCCAGAGAATTCTGCCTCTCGCGCTGACCCGCTGGTCACGAAGGGCTGCGAAGGCTCCGCCGACGGCCAAGAGGGGCGGCAGGGGGAGGAGGAGCAGGGCTAGTCGAATGCCGCCCCAGACGTAGGGGTTGGGAAGGACCCCAAAGCTGTGGAAAAGCAGGAGCGTGACGGCCGCCGCGAGTAGTAGAGCGGATACGAGGGGGACTCGCCGCTGCTGCGCGCGGTGTGGATGGTTGGTGTCGATGGACATGCTCAATCATTGCGGTGGAGTTGATGATGCTCTCAGAATTCTGAATGTCCGATAGGGAATCGGCCATCGGTCGGGGCTGGGTTTTGGTGTCGGGATGACGTTTTAGTCCCTGGAAACCAATGCACTTGCGTGCTAGTTGCGATCCGACGGGAGGGCGCAGGACGCTGAAGCTCCTTGGGCGACGTATTGCGCCATGAAGACGCCGCTGATCTCGCTCTTCGGCGCCGGCCGTGCAACGCTGAGAAGTTCTCGGCGCTTCCCCGATGCCACGTCCACGACGCTGACGTGCATGCGTGTTCCCGCGTCGCGGTAGGCAAGGAGACTGGTGTCGTTGATCCACCCGACGAGTGTCAACCAGGGGGTGTCGCGGGGGTTCTCGATGACGGTGTCGAGGTGCGTGAGAGAGCCGAGTCGCGTGTCGAGCACTTCGGGGTAGCCGCCCGGCGTGGAAGCAACCAGAAGCCGCGAGCCGTCCGGGCTCCAGCAGCCGGAGCCGACGAGTTCGACTCCGTCGAACCGCTCCACTTTCTCGTGGACCAGGTCGATGGTGGTTACCCCGCTGATCTGTCGGTCGGGCGTCTGATGGCTCAGCGCGAGGTGTCGCCCGTCCGAGGTGAACTGCGCAGCAGGTCCCGTCTGGTTGTAGCTGAACCGGTCGTCGACGGGAAGCTCGGTGACTGAGCGCCCATGGGTGAGGACGTACTTCCAGTGCGTCGAGTGATCCGGTCCGCTTGCCGTCATCGTGACGTCGAGGACTTCGCCGTTCGGTCCATAGGCTGGCGGATGAGACCTGGGCGCCTTGGTCGTCTGTCGTCCCGTCAGGAGGTCGTGTTCGACGTGCTCGTCGGCTTGAGGAGCTAGGTCACGGACTCGACGCTCGAACCGGAGGCGCGTGCCGTTCGGATCGAGCGAGGACGACGACAAGCGAACGACCCTCCTGTCGCCGATGTCGGTCAACTCGAGCAGGCCACCGTGTGAGCCCCAAGCCCAAGCCCGGCCGGTGCCCCAGATCATCCACGGAATGGGACTGCTGGGCCGGCCAGCGAACGTCCTCGAGGCCCGCGGCCCACCCGCCACGGCTCTTTTGTCAGTCACCATGTCTTCCTGACTCCTGGTCATAGTTGGACATTAGGGGTCTCGAGCAACGACTCTCGAGTCGGCTGGTGCCCGGTGGCCGGTGTATGCAGCGGTGCTGGTCGCCAGGGAGTTGGTTCCTCTACGACGGGCCGGACGCGGAGCAGCCCTTGCGGGTGTCCCGCAAGGGCTGCTCCTTAGCGACTAGACGAGGGTCTAATGCTTCGCGTCGAGAAGGGCTTGGTTCCAGGCGGTGATGTCGAGAGGTTGCGTGGCCAGCAGGTCGATCGAGTCGGGCCGGATGGCCGGCGCAGATCCAGCCGTGGGCATCAGCATTGGAACTCGCTCACGCCGGTGACGACGCAGCCCTCGTCATCCATGGCGCCGTTGGGGGTTCCGCCCTCCGGGGCCGTGTCCGACACGGTGGTGCTGCTCGAGGTCCACGTCGTGGTCGTTCCGGCAGGCATGCCCGACTCGGGACTCAGGAGCACGCGGCGTTGGCCGATGAAGTCACCGGTCGATGGGTTCACGATCATCTCCTGGCGCGTGTTTGCCCTGCCCTCAGTTCGCCCGATCGCCACTCCGGTCCTGCCGTTCAAGGTTGCGCGGTCGTCCTGGATCTCGACGTCGGGGATGAGCGCCGCGGCCTCGTACAGGGCCGATCGCGTCTCAGCGGGCACCGGGTTCTGGGCGAGCGTGTCGATGATGTAGGTCAGAGCTTCGTCGTCTGAGGACACGCCCTGGCCGGCGGTATCGTCACGGATGGCGGCCAGAAGGGCATGAGGCTCCGTGGGCCACGTTTCAGCTTCGGTCGGCCCGCTGCGGGGGCTCCCGGCATAGAACGTGCCACCTGCGGCGCGCACCAGCTCAGCGGTGCCGGCCGGCGCCGTTGCTGCCGCAGCCTCGGAGGCGGGTCCGAAGGTTTTGTAGGGCTTCGTGGCACCTCGGGCCCAGACCCACTCGTCGGCCTGATTTGCGGGGATGAAGAGGCTGTCCGTTGCAATGGTCAGGTAGCTGGTATCGCCGTCGTCACCCGCGGTGGTCGTGGAATTGACGGCCGTGGTGTCGATGCGGAGGTACTGTCCGGGGCCCACCACGGGATCGGTCGTGCGGATGGCAGCCTCGGCCGACTCGTGAAGCACCGACGCCACGGCTGAGTCAGTGGCACCGAAGCCCACGACGTCCGTAGCGACAAGGCCCGTCACGACTGCCGCGGCGGCCAGGCTCATACCGACAGCCCAGCGGACCTTCGGGCGGGCCGGCACGCGTCGAGGCTGCGCCGTTTGCTCAGTCGCAGCGGCGTGCAGCAGTGCTGCGCGGCCGCGGTCCAGAGTGGACTGGTCGGGGGGAGTGACGTCTGTGCGGGTCTCCCGGAGGAGAGTCAGCTCGTCCACGGGGCACCTTCCAATCTGAGGGTCATGTCGTGCTGGGTGGATGCGCGTAGCAGGCGGCGTGCGCGGTTGAGGCGTGACCGGACGGTCCCGACTGGGATGTTCAGGGCTTGGGCGATGCCCTCGTAGTCGAGGTCGGCCCAGGCGTAGAGGAGCAGCGTTTCTCGGTCCCGGGCGTGCATCTTGCGAAGTGCATGCCCGAGGTGTTCCATCGCTCGGTGCGCATCGGCCCTGCCGTCGGCTTCCGAGAAGGCGTCGATTGTGATGTGGGAGGCGTGGTCGGCGTTCAGGCCGTGCCAGGCGCGCGCTTCGGTGCGTGCGTGCTTGCGCAGCAGTGTGGAGGCGATGCCGTAGAGCCAGGGCAGAGCGGTGTCGCGTTCCAGGTTGTAGTCGCGGCGTCGTTCAAACGCCACGAGGAACGTTTCGGACATGACGTCATCAGCGACGTCTGATCCGGCACGTCGGCCCACGAATCGATGGATGGCGGTGGCGTGCCGGTCGTACAACTCGCTGAAGGCTGCACTCGCGGAGAGCGAGCTGCGGATGATGTCACTGTCGGTGGTCACACTCGTCTTTGTTCAAAGGCTCGATTCCGGTTCACGGAAAGTAGCAGCGAGGAGTGTGATGGCGACTTCGCCCAGAAAGGATCGTTTCTGACTACCCGCTAGGGGATCGTGCAGGGAGCTGGCCACAAGGTGGTCTGATACTTAGGGGTGGCCATGAACAAGTACGACCCTCTTCCGGGAAAGACTCACCGCGGGGTTCGTACTGCTGGTTTGACCATGGCTGCGATGGGCGTGCAGGGGACGTTCCTGTACCGAGCCATCTTCGACGTGCCCACCTTTGCCTCGTGGATGCTCTGGCTAGGCGTCTTTGTCGTCCTCCTCGCCGGCTTCATCTACAGAGGCATTAAGGACGCTCGTCTGAATCGGGCAGAACAAGCGGCTTGGGACGCAAAGTTCGAGGAACAGGAACGGCAAAAACGCACCTCGTCATCGCGAGACTCCGAGAAGCGGCTTGGGACAAGCCTGCCTGACGACTGGACCTAGTCAGCCACGATGCCCGATAGGGGATCGTCTAACGAGACTGTTCGGCGCACCTAGTCGCGCCGTCGCCCGTATCTAGCGAGTCGATCACGGTGCAGCTCAGCCGATCTCTTCGTCGTACGCCTCATACGGGAGCGCCCGGAGGTACTGAAAAAGCTTCATCAGGATTAGTACGGCAAAACCACCTGTCACAGTTCCGATCCAGAAGAACCACAGCCCTGTGAATACCGCGGCGAAAGTCACCAGCCCCGTCGCGATGCCGCCGAACATTGCTGCGTAATAAGCAATTTCTCGGGGCAGTAGCCCCCAGATTTTGCGCTCCTCGAGAATTGTCAGACTCATTTGCTCAGTCTCCCCGACGCCTCCCTAAGGCTACGGCCGGCCAGCCATCGTTTCTTGGATACGGCCTCCGACTCGATCGCACTTGCCGCGACGATTGCGTCGATCTTTGTCGACTGACTGGACATGCGGGCCCTTGTCCCTATCGGGGAGCGTTGACCGAAACCGAGCTGTGTTCAAGGAGGCAGCTCGTTGCAGTGCACTTACTTTCCGAGACGGGCTTGTCGGATTCCCAAGAACAAGATGAATCCGCCAATGATCGCGAGTGCAGCTCCGAGACCCCATGTCGGTATGCCAAGCGCTGCGGACCAGGTGCCTCCCTCGGTACCCCCGCTGCCCGGCGCGACAACGAGCAGCATGCCGAGAGCAAGAAAGACTGATCCGATCGCGATTCCGTGCTTTGCGCTCTTGAAATGCTTTCCCTTTTCGGCCATCAGGCGCCTTTCGTTTCGCGAATCGTAACGGTCTAACGCAAACCCGGACGGCTGCCCGCGGATACGCGCGATGAACGACCGTGCCCGAGGTGATCGCCGGAAGACCTAGCGGCCCCTGACCGATCGCTTATCGGACTCCGCACTGCCCATTGCGGCAGTCGACATTGGGGCAAAATGTCACAGGGGTCTCATCTCAAACACCTCTTATGTGGAGGTGAGAGGTGGAGAGAAAAAGTCAGGCTTCGGCACAGCCGGGAGATAGCGATTTGGTGGCCCGTGTGGCGCGGGGAGACGCCACTGCGTTTCATGCCCTGTTCGACCGACACACAAAGACTATTTTTCGCTACGCGTGGGGTCTGGCCGAGAACCGGACCGACGTAGACGATCTGGTCCAAGAAACATTCTTGGTGGCCTGGAAGAAACGCGCTGACCTTCGAGTCATTTCTGACTCCCTGCTTCCATGGCTTCTGGTTACTTGCCGCAACGCTTCACTCAATCTTGCTCGGTCACGTCGACGGCACGAGTCATCTGAGCTCGTCGACGAACTCCCGAACAGTTCCGCGTGGCATCAAAAACAGGACCGTGACAGCGCGCTCGACCAACTCGAATGGGTGCTCGCAGAAATTGAGGCACTCCCTGCTGTGGACCGTCGCCTTTGTGAGCTGTGCCTGATCGACGGCCGCAGCTACGAAGAAGCAGCCACATTCCTCGGGCTCACTCCCGCATCGGCGCGAAAGCGCATTCAACGATCTCGGCAGCGGCTGCGAACAGCTCGCGCCACCGACTACTAGGAGAAGTCATGCGTGATGAATTTGCACCCCCTGTTGGCTCAGCACTCGAAGAAGCAATCACCCCGATCCGCCGAGCCACGTTCAAGGCAGTGACGGACACCAGGCACAAGGCTCGCCGCCGTTTCGTGAGCCTGAGCGTCGTCGCGGCCGTTGCCGCGGGTGCTCTTGTCGCAGGCAGCGCCACCGGCTTCTGGGGCACCTCAACCGGGGGAGCGAGCGCAGAAGCCGCAGCCCTGTTGAATCAGGCTGCGTCGTCAACCATTGAAACGTCGGACTTCGTGGTGGGGCCCGGCGAGTATCTGAAAGTCACGACCAAGGAAGTCTCGATCAGTTTCAGCGGTGTCGGCGAGGCTGACGACCCCGAGAAAACGGTGGCATCGCTGAATCCCCGTACCTCCACCGTCTACATCCCCTACGACCGCGAATCAGGAGTGTGGGTGAAGGAGCAGGAGTGGCCGAAACCAACTGTCTTTTTCGGTTCGCGAGGCGGAGAGAAGGCGCTGGCTGAGTGGGCGTCTCGCCCCGGTGCAGGTCTTTCGCAGGTGATGACTGGTCCCGGTGGGCATCTCGCCTGGACCAATGCCGCGGGGCTCCCACAGTCGGAAACCCTCAGCTCCTACGACTTTTCCGACCTTCCTCGTAACCCGGCGGATTTGCTTTCGCACTTCGGTGTCACTGACTCGATGAAGTCACCATCAGCTACTGAGAAGGCTTACGCCCAGATTGGTGACCTTCTCCGACAAGGCGACGTGCCCGCGGATCTGCGAGCGGCAGCCTACAAAGCTCTCGCCGCCCTCCCTGGTGTGGAGGTTGTTAGTCGAAGCGCGAATTTGGATGGTCGCCTCGGAGTGGCCTTCGCCCTAACCACGGCCAACGGCTCGCTTCGGGACGAGCTGCTGGTCGACCCCGAGTCGGGCTTGTTCATCGGGGAACGATCCGTGTCACTGGAGGCATCTGAGATCGTTCCCGCAGGAACGGCATGGGAATCGACGAGCATCGAAACTTCCGTCAGTTCGACTGCGCCCTAGGTCGCTCACACAGGGCATCGCGGACCAGGCGCGAAGTGTCTTCCTCTTAACTACTCGACGGCCGGCGCGAGGAAGAATCCAACGGCAAAAATAGCGAAAGAGATAAGGAGCACCGGAAAGATGACCTTCTTGTTCCGGTACAGGACGCCAGTCCTCTTGTAGTCGATAAGTGAGTAAATGGCCGCAACCGTGAGGCTGCCGCCGCCGATGATCAAAAGGGCGATCGCGAGAACGGTCATGTCTCTCCTTTTCCCAGGATCATGCTCAGTGTGGCGGACGCCGGGGAGCAGCCTATGGCGCGCCCAGTGACGGAGGGTCGATCTACGCTCCCGCCGTGGGAGTTCGAGGGTCTGGTGAGGCCGCGGCGAAGATTCTGCGCCGGCCGATCCCGACGCACCCGCTTGCGGTGCCGCCGGCACCGGGACAGTTCGGTGTCTGGCAGGTCCGCCGGGTGCGCTCTGCACCCCTTGGTTACGTCCTCTCGCGCCCCGAGCTGGGCGGCATCGCGTACCACTGCTACGCCCACGGCCGAGACGATGCCGGCGGCCGGCCCTGGCTGCGCCGAGAGGGCAGCCTGAACAGCGCCGTTGCGTGGATGATCCAGCACGAGGCCGAGCTGTCAGCCCTGACGGGTCGCCTGCACCCCGAGCCGGATGAGTGGCCGTCGTGACCGCGGGTAGCGCCCGGGCATGAGCTGGTTCGTCAGGCACCGCCCCAAGGGCGACACGAGCGCCGAAGCCGTGGCCGTCGAAGTGAACGCCCAGACGCCGGCCGACGCGATCGACCAGGTGCGCGCCACGCTCCCTGAGGATCGCATCGTGACCTCGGTTGCTCCCTACTGAGCCCGAGAGAGCCGTCAGGGGCCGCGCGTAGCTTGGCTCCGGTCAGCTTCCCCCCGAGCTGACCGAGAGCTGCCGGGCGGTCCCTAATCCGCTAGGCAGCAGCAGCCCCCGCATTCCGGCTCCCCCCCCAGCCGGGCGGGGGCTTCTTCGTGCGCGCGGGCCGTTCTCGAGTCCGGTGCCGGCCAGCGAGGACTGACGTCAGATGACGGCGTAAGCGGTACCGGCTAGGGCAACGAGTACACACGCACCGAGCGTGACGTACGCCCGCCGAGATATCTTCCGGCCGCCCCTCGTGTCAACGACTGCGAAGGCAACTGCGATGAACGCAAGAACGATGGAAATTGCCCAGCAGGTGAGGATCACGGTCACGGGTCGACCGTAGCGGAGGGCCCGCTTTGCGGTCCGGGGGAGTCGCTGCGCTCCCGGGGGAGCCGCTGCGCGGCGCTCAATGCCCTTCGGGCACGTCTTTTTGCCGTGAAGCCTTCGGCGGCTCGGTCGCTGCGCTCCCTCGTAGCCACCTCCGGGTCTCCGTTCAAGTGGCTACGCCACCGGCTCCTCCGAGATTTTCGGCACGCGGTCGCGGGGCTCCCTTATTTCGCACCGAAAGTCTCTCCCCTGCCGCCCTCCGGGTTGCACTGCGCCCTCCGGTCGCTAAGGCGGAAAACCGCCTTCACGGCAAAAAAACGAGAGGGAGAGGAAGCAAATGCAGAAGCAGCAGATCACCACCGTGACCACGTTCGTTCCGGTCGTCGGGGAAGGCGAGTTGCAGCGCCAGCTCCGCAAGTTGGGCGAGCGCGACTCGGACCTTTCGACGTTCGCGCGGAACGGGTGGGAACTCGCCCACACGGCGACCATCACCGGCCCCGAGGTCATGACGTTCGTCGACACCCTCACCCGTACCGACAGCGAGTGACACAGGACGGGAGGGACCTATTCGAACTAGGTCCCTCCCGCTCCACCCATCATCACCGATCGACCCAGGAGCAGGAACCATGACCATCACCGCTACCAAGACCCGCCGCCCCGCCAAGACCGCCGCGCCCCGTAAGACGATCGAGGAGAAGAAGGCCCAGGCCGCCGCCCTCCACGAATCGATCGCGACGCAGGTCGAGGCGCTCCGCGATTCCGACCGCTGGACCGCATTTCTCGACTTCGCGTCCGCGTTCCACGCCTACAGCCTCAACAACGTGTTGTTGATCCTCAGCCAGCGCCCCGACGCCGAGCGCGTCGCGGGATTCCGCAAGTGGCAGAGCCTCGGCCGCCAGGTCCGCAAGGGCGAGAAGGCCGTGCGGATCTTCGGCTACAGCACCAAGAAGGTGACCGAGGAGGACGAGAACGGCGAGAGCCAAGAAAAGCGCATCGCCAGGTTCCCCATCCTCTCCGTGTTCGACATCGCCCAAACCGACGTGATCGAGGGGGAGACCGATCGAACGATCGCCCGGCAGCTCACGGGTGCCGAGGACTACGGCATCGTGGACGCGCTCAGCGCCTACCTCGAGGCTGCGGGGTGGACGACCTCGCGCCAGGACCTCACCGGCGGCCGCAACGGCTACGGCGACCCCGAGGGGCAGCGCGTCGTGATCGGGAACCACCTCAGCCCCGAGCACGCCGCAAAAACGATGATCCACGAGACGGCGCACGTGCTCATGGGCCACGTCGACGACCTCGCGGAGTACGCCGAGCACCGCGGCCTCATGGAGACAGAGGCCGAGAGCGTCGCCTACGTCGTCGCCGGGCTCGTCGGGTTCGACACCAGCGCCTACAGCGTCGGCTACGTCGCCGGATGGGCGGACGCCGACGTCGACTTGATCCGCGGGGCCGCCGCCCGAGTGCTCGCCACCGCGCACCAGATCGCCGCGATTCTCGACCCCGAGGACGAGGACACCGACGAGGCCGACGCCGCCTGACACCGGCCGGGGCCGCGGCTAGCGCCGCGGCCCCCCACCCCGGCGGCCCAGCCGCCACCAGAGCCCCGAGACCCCGCAGGAGAACCGCCGTGCTCATCACCTATAGCCGCCCCCAGGACTTCGACCCCAAGCGGCTCGACCCCGCAGCACCCGCCGCGGACCTTGACCCCGCCGGGTACGAGTGCGAGGCCATACGGTCGACGTGCTCGGCACCCCGTGGAGCTGCACGCGCCGTCGAGTTCATGCCGACGACGAGCACCGCGCCGTGTTTGGCCAGCTCGGAGACGGGCCCGCCGAAGCCGTCGCGATCGCGTGGGCGTACGAGCATGGAGGGGCCGGTTACGGTCCGGCCTCTCCCGAGGCCGTGCACACCATCACCGTGACCGTGACGTTTCCGGAGTCGGCCTCGACCGGCGTCGCGGCCGATCGGATCGCGGCCGACGTGCTGTCGAGTTTCTGGGAGTGCGACCACGACCACGTGCGCGTGGCCGTCACCAGCTCGACCCGCCCGGCCTGACCTATTGGTGCCCGGCCGCCCGCGAGCGGCCGGGCGAGGGGCCCGCCCCTCGCGCTCCCCGGAACGCGCCGTACCTAGTCCAAGCCCCACCGCTGCGGATTGACCCACGCAGATAGGTGAGACGTGAGGTGCCAAGAGCGGCACGTCGAGCACGGATAGATGCCTACTGGCCGTTGCTTGGCATTGGATTTGGCGGTAATCGCCCTTAGGGCGGAACGAGCGGCAAACCTGTTGGGGTAGCTGAGTTTCTGACAATGAGCGCGCAAGTGCATTCCCTCTCTTGGGTATGCACTGCGATCTGGAGTTGCTCATCAGCAACTTGGTCGTCGAAAGCTTATGACAAGGCTGGATGGAGTCCTAGGGCTTGATGCCGAGCACCCGGTTCATCACACCGAGCAGCACCGCACGAGAAGCTGCGAGCTCGGAGTAATCGAGCTCGAGAGCATCGTCCAAGGTGCCGGCTTGAGATTGCTCAACGAAATCCAGAACAAGCACGTGATAGTCCCCAGCGGCGTTCCGCGTCGCGGTTGGCCCCAGGAGCACGACTGTGGTCTGTGCTCTGTTGAGCTCTTCCCGGAGCTCGCCCGCCCGGGTCGCGTACTCCCGCCGAGCCTCGTCGGACGTGTACTTGGCCTCCCAGTAGTCCGTAGCGCCATGCTCACGGAACAGGTCGGCTGCCGTGAGGAAGGCGGCGTACGCCTCTGTGCGCTTATCTCTCAACCATTTTTGGTGCTCATTCCGGCTTCCCACAGATAGAGAAATGAGGAGGGGGACGACTCCAAGGAGTGCTCCCGCTGCGGCGCTGAGCAAGGGTACGTAAAGGGCTGTATCCACACGGTCAGTTTCCCGCGCACCTCCAGTCTGGTGAGTTCTCTCAGAGTGGCGATTCGTCTCGCGATAGTTGGCCCGGGTGCTTCGCGCACCCCAACGGAGCAAGCTCTGCTAGAGGAGCCGGCGTAGACGCCGGCACTGCTGGGCCCCGTGCCGGGGCCGTTTCTTGGTCGTGGAGCCTGGGGCAGCGTACGGACGATCGGGCTCCGCGCAACCGGCTTTCGCGGCATATCCTCCCTCGCTTCGCTCAGTTGCGGTATTCCACGACCAGTTGCACGGCCCCCGCTCGTCCTGCCGGCGATTCCATCGCCTCCACGGCCAAAAAACGTGGGGGAGAGAAGGAAGAAGTCATGACCCAGACCATCGACACCAGCGCCCGAGGTCGTGCAGTTTCTCGACGTGTTCGACGACCAGATGCTCGCCGGGGACGTCGGCCCACGGTTCACCTGTGGCGAGGTCGAGGCCCTAGCCGGGATGCTCCGAGCAGCCGGGGCCGAGGGTGCGGCCGCTGCTTGGATCGAGGGGCACTCGTGGGGAGACGACGATATCGGCGACCTCCACCGCCGACCGGAAGTTGAAGCGAAGTAACACTATCCCCCCTTGTGCATATAGCACTAGAGGGGGTATACTTTTGGTAGGGAAGTCAACCGAGGGGGTTGGAAGCGTGATTACCGTCTACAGCAAGCCGGACTGTCAGCAGTGCCGCATGACCTACCTGGCGCTCGACGCCAAGGGGCTCGACTATCAGGTGGTCGACGTCACCGAGAGCGCCAATGCCCTCGAATTCGTCAAGGAGCTGGGCTACCTCGCAGCGCCCGTGATCGTCGTCTCCGAGCATGACCACTGGACAGGTTTCCGGCCCGACAACATCGCCCGAGTCGCCGCCGGGGGAGCGACTGAGAGCGAAGCGGTCGAGGCCTAGCCGTGGACCTGGATGGATGGGCCGAGGAGGAGGTGCCTCCTCCCACCGACGCTGACGCGCCGCCCCAGTACGACGACCCTGCCAACGAGGTCGAGCCGTGGGAGCTGACCCGTGCCGAGAAGCGCATCTACGAGGCCGGGTTCACGACGGCGTACCTGATGCGAACCAACGAGATCGAACGCCTCACCCAGGCAGTCGACCGCCTCAACAACGAAGCAGACCGGCTCTACCGAATCGCCTTCGACCACCGCCACTGCTCGTGCTGGAAAGGCCGCCACCACGACCCGACCACCAGCCCAGTGTGAAACCCCCACAACCCACAGACCGCCACCAGCCCGAGCAACCAACGAAGAGGAGACACCATGACTGACAGCACCCCCGAAGCGCGCCCCGCGACTGTGACACTCGACCTCACCAACGACGCGTATGCCGTGCTCGTCGGCTCGCTCAGAGAGGCGGCGCGAGCGGCTACCGCGCGTGCCCACCAGGAGGGTGAGAGCTACGCTCCCGACGCAGAATGGGCCGAGGAGCAGGAACGCCTCGCCCAGATCGCCCAAGACCTCGTGCAGGACATCGAGAAGCAGCGCGACCACCAGCTGGTTGCAGCCAGCACGGACCGCCCGTGACCGCACCCCGCCAGCTCACCGCCACCGCCAGGCATGACGGCCGTTGGTGGCTCGTCAGTGTCCCCGAGCTCGACGTCGTGGGCCAGGCGCGCGCTGTCCGCGACATCGCCCCAGCCGCGGCCGAGGTCGCCGCCCTCCACTTGAACGTTCCCCGGGAGGACGTCGACATGCACGTGACCGTGCACGTCTCCGAGGAAGCAGAGCGTCTCTGGGAGGAGGCGCGACAGCTCGAGGACGAGGCGCGCGCCGTGCAGCAGCGTGCCGCCCAGCTACGCCGAGAAGCCGTGCGCCTATCCCGAACGGACGGGTACAAGCTCGATGCCGTCGCGGCCGCCTTCGGTGTCACGCCAGGGCGCATCCAACAGCTCGCCGCCGACCCGGCCGCCTCGTAGTCGGCGATCAGGCTCGACGAGGCGGCCCGGCCACGGCTGAGGCATCGCCCGAATGGGCAGTAGTTCGTAGAATCAATGACAGAACAGGGGGATCCTCATGGTCACCAAGAACGTTCACAGCACCACCCGAAACCTCGACGTCGACCAGGAAATGGCGATGATCGAAAAGGGCCAGCAGCTCGCCGGCCACTTCCCCGACGCCGACGGACTAGGCCGCGCCCGCCGCGTCCTCGAGGGCACCCTCAGCGAGGCCGATGCCTACGCCGAGCTCGACGCCAAGTACAGTCCGACGGCCCACTGACTACGAGAACTGCAACGACACTGGCGTCCATCTGGTCAGGAAGCCCCAACGGGCGGCGATCCGCCAGCAGACTCACCCACGACGCCCTTGGGCCTCAGGATGTAACTAGTCGTGACCGACGTGGGGCTGCTAGCCCTTGATAGCTTCCGCTAGCTCATCGGCCACCGCGACCAGAGCATCCCAGTCGTAAGCGTCAACCTCCCGGGGGCGCAGGAAATTCACCCGGATGCGCAATGGCTCCTCCGTGCCGACGAACAAGGCATTCCCAGACGCCTTTGCCAAGTCGCCCTGCGCATCGAGAAGCGCCCCCGGCCCTGCGATGTCGTGAGCTACAAGCTGTTTCCGCGCCCCAGCGACAGACGCCAGAATGCTCTTCCGCGTCAAACCTTCGAGGTTGTTCGTTCCCCACTCGCGCGCGAGGATGTGGAGGCCGGCTAGGAATTGGGCCGCCTCGGCGTAGACGACGTCGTCACGAGCCGCGACCTTCGTGAATCGGTTGGCCTCGATCGCCACCAGGCCATAGGTCTGCAGCTGTGCGATCGCTTCTCGCACTGGCGTGCGCGATACCCCAAGCCACTTGACGAGCTGGTCATCGTTCAAGCGCTCACCTGGTTCAAGGGTTCCATCGACGATGGCGGCCAGCATCTTGTCGAAGACGACATCGCGAAGAAGTCGGCGAGGAGCTGTATCTGGATTCGAGGCGGGAATCGGCATGCCACCCATCTTGCCACATAAAGAGTCTAATATTCCAAAGGTTTTGCTACGGACAATTGATGTGGCTACGTCGTTCCAACCGCGCCGAAAGGATCGGTTATGGGTGTGGCAGCGGCGGGCTCGGATCAGCTGCTCGGAAACGACGACCGGTTCGAAACGGGGTTTTGAACTGGTCCGGGTTTCTGGGAGACCGCAGGCCGGGCGCCCCTTAGACGGTCCCAAGTCGGACGGTCAGCACTTCGTTGCTCATCTCGCTCGGCGGCTTTCAGGCTTGCTGGGTGACTACCAAACTCGAGCCGCGCCGCTATCGCTCCAATAGGTCATCGGGTCATCGGGTCATCGGGCGGACCTGTTGCCTGGGGCGGCCGTCATCGGGCGATGCCGCGTCCTGGCGCGACGAAGCCCCCTGCGCCGCGGGGCGCAGAGGGCTTCGTCGTGACCTCGCCTAGTTGATGCTGGTGGTCGCGCTCGTGCTCGGCGCCGTGCTGCGGCGGCGACGCGATGCCACGGTCAAGGCAACCCCGGCTCCGACGAGGAGAGCACCGAGGCCGACGAGACCCGACGTCTCAGAGCCCGTGAGCGCCAGGTTCGTCGCGGACGACGTGGCCGGGGTGCGGCCGGCAGAAGGGGCAGCTTCCGCGGGCGCAGTCGGTGCCGCCCCGACAGGCACGGTGGCTGCGACGACCGAGTAGCTGACAAACTCGGAGGCGGGCGACGTGTTCTCAAGGGTGACGGTTCCGTCGGCGTCCCGACGGAACTCGACCGCGAAGGTCGTGTAGTCGCCGGGCGTGATGGCGATAGTCCGCGACCAGGTGCTGTCGGCGGCGACTTGGATCGGGTCGGCGGCGGCGAAGGCATCCTCGATCGGACCGGACGACTGCGGGGGAGTGTCGCCCTCGAAGCTGACCAGCGCGATGTACGCCCCCGGTGTGCCGGTGCCGCGGTAGGTGACCGGGCCCGTGACCGTCTGGCCGTCGGCCGGGCTCGTGATTAGCGGCGCGGGAAGGCGATCGGGGGCGGGGACGATCACGGGGGCTACCGTCACGGTGACCGGTGGGGTCGTCGTGGCCGGTGCGACGCCGTTTGTGGCGGTCACGGTGAAGGTGCTGGCACCGGCTGCGGTGGGGGTGCCGGAGAGGACGCCGCCGGCGGTGAGGGTGAGTCCTGCGGGCAGGGTGCCGCTAGTGACGGTGAAGGTGGGGGGCGGGTTGCCGGTCGCGGTGAAGGTGAACGAGTAGGCCTGGCCGACGGTGGCGATGGTCGGCGGGGTTGCGGCGGTGAACACTGGCGCGAGCGGGAGCCTGATGACGGAGACGGTCGCGTCGCTGGAGTTCGCGACGAAGAGCAGGGCACCGTCCGGGGTGACGCCGACTCCGGCGGGGTCCTGGCCGACCGTGGTCGTGTCCACCACTCGTCGGGTCGCGGTGTCGATCGCAACGACTCGTCCGATGTTGTCGTTGCCGATGACGGCCGCGTATGCCGTGCCGCCGTCGCGGGAGAAGCGGACGCGGTCGGGTGCGCCCGTGAGCGCCACGGTGTCCGTGGTCGTGCCCGTGGCGGTATCTACCAGCGTGATGTCCGAACCGTCGAAGCCCGAGACGTACAGGGTCGAGCTGTCCGGCGTAAGCGCGATCGGACCCGAGCCCGGCACGGCGACGTTCCTCGTGACGAGGTTCGTGGCCGTGTCGAAGAACGCGAGAGTGCCGTCGGAGTCCAGGGCGTAAACCGTGGACCCGTCGGGGTTTACGACGGCAGCGGTCAATCCGCGACCACCAAGGCGGAAGGAGCCCACCACGGTCCGTGTCGTCAGGTCGATGCGACTCAGGCTGCCTGCCCCGAAGGAGGCGACCCAGGCAGTGCGGCCGTCGGCGGTCACGGTGAGATCGGTGGGCAGGAAGCCCACGCCGGGAATTGTTGTGACCAAAGTGTTCGTGGTCACGTCGACCACGTCGATCGCCGCGGCGACGTCGCCGACGAGTACGTAGGCGGTGGAGCCGTCGGGTGAGAACGCCACCTGACGCGGCCGGTCGGTGACGGCGAATGTCGCAGTGACGGCGAGGCTGGCGGTGTCGATGACCGACACCGTCTCGTCGGAGAAGTTCGCGACGAGGACGCGGGCGCCGTCCGGGCTCACGGCGAGGTCGAACGGATCCGCCCCCACCGGGATAGTTGTGCTCACCTCGGCGGCAGAGGCGCTCGGCGCCTCACCGGCCAATGTCAACGGGATCAGAGCAAGGGCTGCGAGGGCGACGGCGAGGGTCGTCCGGAGGGAACGTACGGGGGTCGGGAATGTTCGAGGGCGCGACATGGGCGAGGGTCCAGTTCTCGTGCTGAGCAGCGACACGGCTGCGGAGGAGCGTCGTCCGGGCGCCTTGCCACTTGGGGCCGCCGCTCGGGTCTCTGAGAGGGAGACCTCTCGAGATCGTCTTGAGCTTAGGGCACAGATACCGATCGGTATCAACGGTGAAGATCGAGCAACCGGAGGCGACGTTCCTCCGCTGCGGAGCTACCACCTCCGCCTCGCCTAGCGGCGTGCGCCCGGCCGGACGTGTGGCACATTCGGCCGGGGGTGATCCTTGGTCGGAGGTGGGGTCAACTTCATGCGCCTGGTCTCATTGGCGGCGGGGCGAGCCAGAAACGATCGTTTCTGAGCTGATCCAGGGCAACCGGACTGCTGCCTGATTTTTCGGCGCGACGACCTGCTCGAAACTCGTGACCGAAATCAAAACCACCGAAACGTAGGTATAGCCCTTTTTGACACGGTTTGGTAGACTGAATCGACGAATTAGGGGGTTCTCATGACTGCAGCTGGTGTGAACGTGTCCGAGCTCTACCCCGACCTCTTCGTCGGTGTCGACGAGGCGGTGCGTCGTCGCGTGGTCAGCAACTTCGGGAGCGACGCTCACGAGGGGTGGGAGCCGAACCGGCCCGACGTCGAGCTGATGGTTGGCTACGCCTCCGGCCGGATTTCAAAGGCCGAGTACATGCGTGCTGCGTTCGCCGAGGTCGAGGACTCTCGTCAGCACATCCGCGCCGCCGGCTAGTGGCAGGCGATTCCTTCGACGAGTCGTTTCCCGACTTCGAGAGCACCCTTTACCCGGTCACGCAGCCGCCGTCCCGGCGGGTCATGCGCAACACCGAGAACATTCGCGACGCTGGGCAGCTGCAGCGGTTCGAGTACAAGCTCGCCGGCTTCGTTCGCGAAGAGATCGCTGCAGGACGCGTGCCGATCGAGCGGACCTTCGACCTCGAGCACGCGAAGCAGCTGAATAAGGAGCTCTTTGAGCACCTCTACCCGAACTGGGCCGGCAAAGTGCGGCCGTTCGGGATGACCAAGGCCGACCATTCATTCGCTGACGCGAAGCAGATCCCGCATTACTTCTCCGAGGCGCACAAGACCGTCCAGGCTGTGGAGTGGGCTGACGTTTCTCGGGACGCTTTCGCGGTGAACATGGCGATCGTCTACGCGAACATCAATCAGGCCCATCCCTTCCGGGAGGGCAACGGGCGCACAGGGAAGATGTTCCTCGAGCACGTCGCCGAGCAGTCACCGTTTGAGCTGGACTACTCCGCTGTGTCCGCGGAGGTCTGGAATCAGCGATCGCACTTCTCCGGTCCCGACCGTGGCTACCTCGCGGTGCATCCTGAGGAGCTCATCGACGTGTTCAAGGCGATCACGGTCGAGCGGCGCCCGGCCGAGACGGCCGCACCGAGCCTGAGCCCGGAGCTGCAGAAGCTCGCGGACCTTTACAAGACCCACTATTCGAGCCCGCCAGGGCGGGGGAGTGGTGCGGGCACTGGCGCCGCTCAGCTCTCCGACTACCGGCCCGGGCGGGGCGCCGCGGGGCCTGGCCGACAGAACGGGCGTGAGAGGTAAGCATGGCTGTCATCGGCTATACACGCGTGTCCACCCAGGACCAGAACCTGCACTCCCAGATCGACTCCCTCCGTGGGGCCGGAGCCGAGCGGATCTTCAGCGACAAGCTCACCGGAAAGAACGCGGCTCGACCAGGGCTTACGGAGTGCCTGCAGTACCTCCGGGAAGGTGACGTCTTGCTGGTGTACTCCACAGACCGCCTCGGCCGGTCGATGACCGACGTCGTCACGATCGTGGGTGAGCTCGCCGACAGGGGAGTGGAGTTCCGCTCCCTGACAGAGCCATTCGACACCACGACCGCAGGCGGGGAACTGTTCTTCCACATCTGCGCCGCCTTCGCGCAAATGAACGGCCGCATCATCTCCGACCGCACCCGCGCCGGCCTCGCCGCCGCGGCAGCACGAGGGCGCCGCGGTGGGCGCCCAACCGTGATGACGCCAGAGCGAATCGCGGTGGCGCGACAGATGCGCGCGGACGGAGCGACCTGGGACACGATCGCTGCGACCCTGCAGGTCGGGGCATCCTCAATCCGCAGGGCACTGGACAAAGCGCCCTCCGCCCCGTTGAGCCAGGCGAGCTAGTCCGCCCAGACCGCCTGGCCAGTGTCGTCTACCGCCAAGAAACGTTGTGCCGGCGGCCGCGCCAGCAGGCGCAACTCCGATGATCGAACGCGGCAACGTAGAGCCGATCGGACTCGTGGTTCAGCTGATCGATCTCCCGCTGACGCGCCGCGAACCCGGTGTGGAACCCGAGCTCGTAGACCACGCGCTCGCGCTCCGTCAGCTCCCACACCCTGACGTCGAAGATCGGATCGCGATCCAGCGAGTAAGCCATCGGCCCCGGCGCCGCTGTGTTGGTCAGCGTCATGACGCCACCTGTGACGCCTTCCACGCCGCGACCTCGGCCGGTGAGTACCGCACCACTCGACTCGTCAGTGCGAACGCTGCTGGGCCGTTGCCGGCGACGCGCATCGCGTCGAGCTCGGGCACGCTGACACCGATCGAGCGTGCTGCCTGTACCGGGGTCAGGAGTCCCATGAACGTCTTCTGACGACGCGGTGGCTCAAGCATCAGCATCGGCTTTATCGGCGCGCTCACGAGCCCAGCCCCTTGGCCAGGGCGGCCAGCTTGTCGGGACGGAAGTCCGTCCAGTGATCGTCGCTCGTTTCGATCACCGGAGTGTGCTGGTAGCCCAGCTCCCGCACGTGCTCCAATCCCTCCGGGGATGTCGTCACGTCCACGTAGACGTACTCGATCCCGGCACGCTCGAGCGCCGCCTTGACCGCCACGCACGGACCGCAACCCGGCTTCCCGTACAGAACCACTGTGTGCTGCTCCATCAGATCCACTCCCTCTCGTTGTTTTGCCGTGAAGGCGACTTGTCGCCGGTAGGACGTGGAGGTGGAGTGCAACCCTCTGTGGCGGGGTGGGGAAGAAGTTCGGGGCGAAACAAGGGAGCGCAGCGACCGCGTCCCGAACTTGTTCCCCGCGCCGGCGGCTTGCCGCTTGCACGGAGCCGGAGCGTCCGTACGCTGCCGAAGGCTTCACGGCAAAAGAACGAACTTCGGCCGGCTACGCCGGCTCCTCCCTGCCGCTTGCGGCTCCCGCGCAGCGGAGCTCTGGCTGTAGACCCATGCGCCCAGCGAACGTAGGAAGGCCCCGCCGAGCTGCACTCGACGGGGCCTTCCTGTGTGGTCAGAGCCGACGGCTCATCCCTGCTCGATTTACCCTTCGGGACTCGTCGCCGCTCGTCGTGGACGGCGCTTGGGTGCCGCGGGACCGGGCGCACGTGCGCCCGTCTGGCGGAGGTCCTTGTCGGACCAGCCGGCCTTGAGAGCGGCGTCCCACGCCCGCGTGTGACGGTCACGTGCCTCGGCTGCAGCGCGCTCGCTCGCCTCCGCCTCGTTCGCCGCTTCCGCGAGGTCGCGCACGGCCCTGACGCGCTCGTTCACGTTTGCTTCGAGGAGACGGCGCGCCGCCTCCGCTGCCTGATCCGGGCTCACAGTTGCATCGCTCATGAGAACCACCGTACTGGTGCACGGCGTTTCGAGGCTCGCCTCTCGCCCCGCACCGTTCTGACGCATCCCCACGTCACCGGTTGCTCCGCTGGGGTGGTGCCCTGCGGAGCAAGCTATAGGTTTAGGTGACCTAAACCGCTTGGCCTCTGGACGCGGTGCGTTCTTGGCGGCATACTTGTCGTATGAAGCCCCGGAGATCCGGGGTTGCTGCGCTGGGCTGGGGGTGGGTCATGTCGGAACCGAACGAGCGTCAGTTGTTCGGCCGTCAGCGCCGCGCGAACGCGGAAGACGGTCCCCGTCAGAAGCGCTACACCGTGAAGGTGACGCGCGAGGAGGACGTTCAGCTCATCGCCCGCGCTGTCGCTCGGAGCGTGACCGTTCCGCGCCTCATGGTCGAGACCGCTATGAGTGCGCACATCGAGACCGACACCGATCGCAAGGCTGCGATCGCGGAACTGTTTGCCGTGCGCCGGCTCCTGGCCAACGTTGCGAACAACGTCAACCAGGTCGCTCGCTTTGCGAACGAGGAGAAGCAGTTCCCCGCCGACGCGCGCGCCATCGTGGAGGAGTACCGCGCGCTTGTCCCGCGGATCAGCGCCGCCATCGAGGAGCTGTCTGGCTCATGATGCCGAACATCACCCGCGGTGGGCGCATGGGCGGCCTGATGGTCTACCTCGCCGGCGAGGGGCGCACCAACGAGCACGAGGATCAGCACCTCGTCGCGGGTGACCCGGCCATCATGACGATGTACGGCGACGACGTCCTCGACCAGGCAACCGCCCTCGCGATCGCCCGCGACCTTGACGAGCCGCACCGCGTCTACGGGACCGAGGTCACCCAGCTCAAGAGCATCACCGACCCGGAGACCGGTGACGTGCACAAGGAGCGTATCGATGCGCACGTGTGGCACTGCTCCCTTTCGCTCGCGGCCGAAGAGGGGCAGGTGTCCGACGAGAAGTGGAACGCCATCGCCACCGACTTTGTCGATGCGATGGAGTTCACCGAGACGACCTCCGGGCGCTCTCCGGCGCGGTGGGTTGCCGTGCGTCACGGACTGTCGAAGAACGGTAACGACCACGTGCACATCGCGGTGTCTCTCGTCCGCGAGGACGGAACGAAGGTCAGCGTGCACCGCGACCGTCAGCGGTCGCAGGATGTCGCCCGGGAGCTCGAGGTCAAGTACGGACTGCAGCTCACGACGTCACGGCTGTCGGCCTCGGCTGAGCGTGGTGAGAAGCCCGCAGAGCGTCAGATAGCCGAGCGCTCCGGCGCGTCGGAGGTCAAGGCGCACCGCCTCGAGCGGGGTGTCCGTGCAGCCGCGGGAGCTGCGCAAACCGAGGGCGAGTTCGTTCGCCGGCTGCACCAGATGGGCATCGTCGCCAAGCCCCGCTTCGCCGCTGGCCGTGACGACGTCGTGGCCGGGTACTCCGTCGCGATCCGCCCTCAGAAGGGCGAGCCGATCGTCTGGCACGGCGGCGGCCGGCTTGCTCGTGACCTCACACTGCAGCGCCTCCGCGAGGGATGGACTGACAGCCCCGAGGCAGCGTCCGAGGGTGCCGCCGAGTGGCAGGCCACATGGCGGAACCCAGTCCGGTACAAGCCCGTCAGCCCCGGTATCGAGATGCGCGAACCGACACCGGAGATGTGGCAGGACTACACCGCCGACATCGGTCGCCTCCGCAAGCAGCTGGGCGACGTTCCCCGCGAGGACCGCGCCACGTGGGCCATCATCGCCAAGGAGACCAGTGCAGCATTCGCGGCATGGTCCGAGCGTGTTGAGGACACCCCGGGACCGCTGGCGGACGCGTCCCGTGTGCTTGCGCGCAGCGCTCAGCTCCGCAAGCACCAGGTGAAGCCCAAGCCCGCCGGCATGGCCTCCGCCTCGGGCGCCGCGATGCTGCTGCTCATGGCGACCAAGGGCGGGAAGGGAACGATGGCCGAGGCCATCCTGTTCCGCCAGCTCATTGCCACCACGCGCGCCCTCTACGAGTCGCACACGGCGATCCAGGACGCCCGCCAGGCGACACAGATCGCCGACGCGGTCGGCGCGAAACTCGACAGCGTGCGTGCACGACTGCCCGAGATCCCGAAGGCACCGAAGCAGGCTCCCAAGCGTGCAGCGACGTCGACGGCCACGCTTGACCCGGCCGCAGAAGCTGCCCATCGAGTCATCGAAGCGCAAAACGGCGCAGCCGCCGGACGCCCCTTGAACCCACTGCCGAACCGGATCGAACCGGCCAAGCCGGTGACACCAACCGTCCGCCCTGAGCGTGACGACCGAGACCGATAGAAACCGTGAGAGATAGGGGAACACGATGACTGATGTGGGGAACGTGAACAGCAACGAAGTCGAGCTCGAGCTCGACGGCGTGATGCGGACTTTGGTCGCGGCCGCAGGCCGCATGGGCGAGAACATGGCCCGGATGCGCGAGGAGCAGGCGAGGCGAGCGGAAGCTGTCAGCGTGCAGCGCGCACGCGAGACTGCCGCGCAGTTCGACCAGGAGCGCGCGATGGCGCGCGCTCTCGTGCAGCCGACTCGGGAACCGGCCTGGTGGGAGCGTGCCCGTCCCGAGGAAGTCGCGCACCTCTACGAGACGACCGCGGCGTGGAAAGACCACGACGGTGCGCTCGCCCAGGTGCACGCGCACATGGGGACCGTGCTCCGTGAGCGTTACGGCATCGACGTCGACAACATCGGTGCCGACCCCCGCCGTGTCGCCCAGGTGATCAAGGACCGCGTGGCCGAGGCCGACGGGGTCCCCGCCGAGGGCTCGACCGGGCAGGAGCGCCGTGAGGCGGAGCAGCTGCTGGGCGCCGCCGACCAGCACGACCGCAACGCGGAGACCGCACGCGGCGAGGCAGCGGCGGAACAGAGTGCCGGCGACGAAACTCCGAAGCTTAACGACCAGACGCCCTACGTCACGGTGAACCTCACCGCGGCCGAGGCAGGCACTCTCCACGAAGCCCTCAAGCAGACGCAGGACCGCCACGACCGAGCGGCCGACCCGCTTCAGTACGGACGCGAGTACGACGAGGAGGAGGCCCACGACCTCGTCAGCGCCGCTCAGGAGCAGAGCGGCATCGCCGGGCGGGCTGGCGACAAGGTCGACCAGGCCATGACCGAGCACGTCCCGGCCGCTGAGCCGCCCGCGATCGACCCGCAGACGGGCCGCCCTGTCGGGGTAGGTGCGAACGGTGAGATCGGCGCCGGCTACGTCGATGAACACCCCAAAGCCAACGACCGCGACGCGGTCATCCCGGTGACCCTCACCGAGGCCGAGGCGAGCACTGTCCGCGACGCCCTCGGTCGTCATAAGCGCGCCACGCAGGGAAGTATCGTCCGCCTCGAGGACCGAGCTGAGGGCGAGGCCCCTGACGTTGACCACCTCCGCATCTCGGAGGCGAAGATCGACCGCAGCACACGGGTCGGTCAGAAGCTCGAAAAGGCCGCTACCGAGCGCACTGCCAGCACCGCGGACCGCGACTCGGGACTCAACGCCTGGAACAGCAGCGACCGCCGCGACAACCACGCGGCCGAGATGGCGGCACAGAACGTCGCCCCAGAAGCCGTGCAGGCTCAGTACGGCGCCGACGTGTCCAACACCAAGCACCCCCGCTCGGCCGTGACCACGACCCGCGGCGTTGCCAAGGCCCGCAAGGCAACGACCCGCTCGATAGGCGCGCAGCGCGAGCGTGGGGAGCGCGGGCGATGAACACGCCAAAGCAGATGCTCGGCCCCGACGACAAGTGCGTCGACAACTGGAGCATCGTCAACCGCGTCCGTCCCGAGGATCGTCAATTGGTTTGGCTCTACAAGGACGAAGAACTGTTCTGGGATGAGCTAGTGACGGTGAGCGAGGCTTCAGATAAGAAGGTCCTTTACTACTGTGCCGGCGAGGACCAGCACTCGCACCGAGTGCCCCGCGCCGCAAGACGCAAGGAGGGGTACGACCTGGTCCTCAACGATTAGAGCTTTGACCGGCGAATGAGGCCACTCCCCATTGAAGGTATTGATCAGCTATCCATTCCGACTGGTAGAGAGCCGTCGTACTGACAGATGGCCTGGACCTTCTCGGCTGATGCGCTTGTCGTGTCGAATTGATAGCCCAGCCACTCCTTCGCCATGCGGCGGGCGACCTCGAGACCGATGACGCGCTGGCCCATGCAGAGCACCTGAGCATCGTTCGAAAGCACGCTTCGCTCGACGGAGAACGAGTCGTGCGCAGTGACGGCGCGGATGCCGGGAACCTTGTTCGCTGCAATCGCGACGCCGAGACCCGTGCCGCAGATAAGGATCGCGCGGTCGGCTTTTCCCTCGGCCACCATTCGCGCCGCGTCGACTGCGATATGGGGGTAGGTGGTGTGACCGTCGGCGTCGACGCCCACATCGGTGATGATCGATACCCGAGGGTCGGTCAACAGGTCGGCCTTGATGGCCTCTTTGTAGTCGAACCCGGCGTCATCCGAGCCGACGACGAGGCGATACGTGCGGTTGGCGCTCATGATGCTGTTCCTTCTTTCGAAGCGGTTGACCAGTTGAGGACTTCGCCGACGACCGTGACGATCATGGCCATGGACGTTGCTCCGGCATCGGGGGTGCCGACGCTCTTTTCCGCGAGCGGACGGGCTCGTCCCACCTTGGGTCGGAGTTCTGCGGTGGCCGACGCGGCGGCGACGGACACCTGAGCCGCCGCAGTCCAGGCCACCAGCAGAGAGTCGCCTGCGTCTACTCGCTCGCGCAGCGACCGCGCGAACGGCAGCAAGGCATCAAGCATGGTCTTGTCGCCTTCGCTCGCCCGGCCCAGGTCGACGATCGACTCGGCGAACGCGTCGACGCCATCGACGATCTGCACGGCCGCGTAGTCTTTACGGTCATCGGTCAGTGAGGTGGCGAGGGCTTCGAGCGCTGAACCCCAGAGGACCCCGGAGGTACCGCCGGCGTGCTCTGCCCAGGCCAAGCCAGCGCGGCTGAGCAGCCACGCGCCTCCTGCCCCGTCAGCAACGCCGTCGACCCGTGAGACGGCCGCGCCGATGCCCTTCAGCATTCCGCGTCCGTGATCGCCGTCGCCGGCCACTGCGTCGATCCGGCCGAGGGTTTCCTCTTCGCGGCGCAGCAGATCATGGATCGCGCCGAGCGCCGTGCGGACTCTGCCACCCAGCCGCGCCGCTGCCTCGGTGGCGGCAGGGGCGGTGTCGTCGACTCCGGCTGCGAGTTCGTCTGGTGAGGGCACCACGAGCTCGTCGAGTGGAGCTCGCAGTTTGCGGTACGCGGGGGTGTAGGCGTCGGCGCGCCAGAGCCGCTCGAGCTCATCGTCGAGCCACTGCAGAGTCAGCGAGACACCACCCATGTCGAGGCTGGTGACGAGCTCGCCCACCTCGGGTTCGACGACCTCGACATGGGCGTCGGCCAGTCTGCGAGCGACGTGACCCCAGAGCAGGAACAGCTCTTCATACTTGGTGGTGCCGAGGCCGTTGAGAATCGGAGCGACCTTGGACGAGGCACGGCGGGGCCGGTCCGCGAGCAGCCGGTCGACGAAGAGGTCGGCCAGGTCGGTCGCACGCATCAGCTCGACGTCGCGGATGCCCGGTTCGCCGTGGATGCCGAGCCCCAGGCCGAGGTGCCCCTCGGGTACCTCGAACAGCGGCTCAGTGGCGCCGGGCATCGTGCAGCCCGAGAAGGCTACGCCGAGTGTGCGAGTCGCGTCGTTCGAAGCATTGCCGATGCGCTCGACCTCGTCGAGCGAAGCGCCCTCGGCCGCTGCGGCGCCCATGGCCTTGAAGACCGAGAAATCACCCGCAATTCCGCGGCGCTTCGAGGGTTCGTCGGCGGAGGCGATGTCGTCGGTCACGACCACGATGCGAGTGTCGACACCTTCTTTGCAGAGGCGTTCGGCGGCGATGCCGAAGTTCATGATGTCGCCGGCGTAGTTGCCGAAGCTAAAGACGACGCCCTTGCCCTGGTCGGCAGCCTTCGCGACCGAGTAGGCCTGCGCGGCCGACGGCGAGGTGAAGATGTTGCCGACCACGGCCCCGGTGGCCAGGCCTGGGCCGACGGTGCCGCTGAAGGCGGGATAGTGGCCCGAGCCGCCGCCGATGACGACGGCGACCTGCGGGTCGCCCTGGCCGCGGTGGGAGACGACGCCGCCGGGCACGCCGCGAAGACGATCGGCGTACAGGGCGAGAAATCCGGTCAGTTGATCGTCGGCGAACTCGTCGGGATCGTCGTAGATGGTGGTCATGAGATGGTGCTCTCTCTACTGGTGGGTCGGCTGTGGCTGCGGCCGCCCTGGGGAACGTTGAGGAAGTGGATCATCACGAATGCGATGGCGTAGAGAGCGACGAAGGTCCACACGACTCCGACGCCCGAGCCGCCGAGCCCGAAGACCATGGCCACGACGCCCGAGCCGAGGAATGCGGCTCCACCCGCCGCCGTGGTGTACATCGCCATGGCGGCGCCTTTGTGGTCGGGCGCGAGGGCGGGCATGATCGCGCCCATCGGCACGAAGCCGGCGAGCAGGCAGCCGAAGACGCAGCCCGCGATCACGGAGAGCACGTAGCCCCAGTCGCTGCCGGCAGGGACGAGCTGGGGCACGTACCACCACAGCAGCAGGCCAAGGGCGGACCCTGCGATGCCGAACCACTTGACGGTGCGCTGCCAGCCGAATCTGTCGCCGATCGCGCCGAAGAGAGCGTTGACCAGGATGTTCGTGGCATAGACGCAGACCGTCATGAGCAGCCAGCGTGATTGACCCCAGCCGCGGTCTTCCGCGATGATCACCGGCAGCACGATGAACATCGCGTACTGCGGGGCTGTGTTGATCAGCCGGATGAGGAAGCCCATGAGGATCTTGCCTCGTGTGAAGGTGAGACGCAGCCCTGAGGTGAGTACCGCAGTGGCGCTCTCGCCGGCCGGCGCGATCCTTCGCCGCCCTCGCACTTCCTTCACCCCGAACCAGGCGATCAAGAACCCGATCACGACGAGGCCGATGGAGGCGATCATGGCACCGGTCTCGCCTATGGTTCCGCCGCCGAAAGTGGGGATGGCTCCGATGGCGAAGAGCGATCCGAGGGTGGGCAGGCCACCGGTGAAGGCGACGTAGAACCAGCCGACGGCTGAGCCGTTGCGCTCAACCGGCGTGATGATGTTGACCCACACCAGGAAGGCGAACGCGAAGATCGGGTAGCCGAAACCGCGGAGTGTGTAGGTCAGGGCGGTCAACGGGATGCTCTGAGCCTGGAGGCTCAGCAAGAACACCACCTCGAAGACGATCCAGATGAGGAACCCGATCAGCATGACCTTGCGCGGACCGATCAGGTCGGCGAGGGCCCCTGAAAGGTAGCTGCCCACGAGGACGGCAAGACTGTACCCGGTGATGATGTTGGCGACCGTTGCCTCGGGGGAGCCAAGGACCTCGATCATGTGCGGGGTGATGAAGTTGGATTCGACGCCGTTACCAGTCATGAAGACCAGCACGGCGACGAAGCCGGGGAATAGCACACGTGGCATGCCGAGACGGTCAAGGCGGCCCTGAGGGGTTGAGAAAGGACTAATGGTCGTTTCCGTTGTCATACCGCGACTCCGAATCCTTCTCAGGCGTGGACGGCGGCGGAGGTGGTGGCCTCGGTGAGGGAGGGAACGATGCTGACCTTGACGGAGCCGCCTTCGCTGTCGGCGACGAGGTCGAGGGCTTCTTGGAAGCGGTCGAGAGGGAACTGGTGGGTGCAGATCTCGTCCATGGGGAGCTTGCCGCTCTCGAGCAGCTTGATGGCGGCGGGCCAGCAGTGCGGGCCGAGGTGTGCGCCCAGCACGTTGAGCTCTTTGTCGTCGCTGATGATCGACCAGTCGACCGACGCGTTGGAGCCGAAGACTGAGTACTCGACGTAAGTGCCGAGTTTCCGCAGAATGTTCAGGCCCTGCGACACGGCGGAGGGGTGGCCGGTCGCCTCGATGTAGACGTCGGCACCGTATCCGTCGGTCAGTTCTTTGACCTTGGCGACGGCGTCCTCTTTCGTGATGTTGATCACGAGATCGGCGCCGGCCTTAGTGGCGAGGGCGAGCTTGTCGTCGCTCATGTCGAGCGCGATCACGAGCTTGGGGTTTTTCTGGCGGGTGCCGGCGATGGCTCCGAGGCCGATCGGTCCGGCGCCAGCGATGACGACGACGTCGTCGAACTTGATGTTGCCGCGTTCGACGGCGTGCATCGCGCATGACAGTGGTTCGGCGAAGGCGGCCACGTGCGGGGCGAGGTCGCGGCTGACTGGGTGGGTCAGCGCTCGGGTGGGTACGAGCACGTACTCAGCCATGGCGCCGTCGAAGCCCTTGAAACCGAACATGTCGTGCGGGCCGCACATCCAGTAGGCGCCCATCAGGCAGTAGCGGCATTCCCAGCAGGGCACGATCTGTTCGCACGCAATGCGGTCGCCGAGACTCACGCCTCGCTTGGCAAGGGCGGCGTCGTCGCCAGAGACGACGGTTCCTACGAACTCGTGGCCAGCGATGCGATCGCGCTCGGCCCAGGCCGGGCGGTTCTCGTCGCCCCAGAACTTGGCCGCGCCGTGGTAGCACTTGAGGTCGCTCGCACAGACGCCGACGGCGTCGACCTTGAGCAGCAACTCGCCGGGGCCGGGGGTCGGGACGTCGACGGTGTCGAGTCGGTAGTCCTCGGGGCCGTGCACGACGACTGCTTTCATCGTGGCCGGAACGGCGCTGGCGGAGTTGTCAATTTCGGAAATGGTGGCTGTGGACATCGTTGGTGGCCTCCTGCGTTTCGGCTGGCCGCGTCGTCGCGGCTTAGTCGCATCAGCGCGACTTTTTTAAGGCTACATCGGCCGGAACAAAAGTCAAGAACAGAATTTCCGCACGGCGAGAAATCGAACGTTTTTGCGCGAAAGACTTGCGGAAATTCTGTGAGGAACATAATTTCTTTTTGAGCCCCTCAGCGTGTGGGCTCAGGCAACGGCGGTGCGCCCCCCAGGTCACACCGCCGTTGCCGACCGATACCCGCATATCGAATGGAATTTTCGCAATGATGCGTTCCGCCTTCGTCGAGGGCATATGTGCTCTCGAGTCGTCCTCAACCCGTCTGGCATCGGTGCAGCTGTGACGGCTCTCGAGACCGCTCGTGGCCGAAATCAGCATGCGCGCGGCAACAACCGGAAGCGCAATCGTGCGATCGCCACGGGCGCGGTAGTCGTCGCCTTGCTTGTGGCCATGGGCCTCAGCACCACCGTTGTCGGAGCGGACTCAGACCTGGGCGCCGGTCCCGAAGCGTTCTCGGCCGAGGCGTGGGGCGCCGAGAACTTCCCCACGATCCAGCAGGGCATCGCCGAGCGAGCCGTCCCGGCCGACGAGCTAGCCGCCGCCGTGCTGGCTGACCCTGCCGCCGCGGGCGAGGAGTACGGCGTCGACGCCGGCACCGGTCCCGAGATCTCGACCACCTTCACCGGCACGGTCGGTGCCGGCCAGGCGGGTATCTACCCAGTCACCATCGAGGGTGTGCCGAGCGACATCTTGATCCGCGTGCAGACCGGCCCCGCGATCAACGGCACCGACCTGCGCGACGCGACCGGCACCGTCGAGTTCGGGCAGTTCACGAACCAGATCGACTACCAGGACGCTGCGTCCGCGCTCAACGAGCAACTCAAGTCCACCGTGCTCGGCGACATCGACACGACAACGCTCGAGGGGAAAACGGTCGAGGTCACCGGGGCGTTCCAGCTGATCAACCCGGCTGGTTGGCTCGTGACCCCGTCCGACCTGGTCGTCCAGTGAGCACCGTCGAAAGCGCCGAGCCTGCCACGGGTGACGTCGTGCTGCGGGCGGTCGACGTCGTCAAGACCTACGGCGCCACGCGAGCCCTCAAGGGCGTCGGGTTCTCCATCCACCGCGGGCAGGTGACCACGCTGTTCGGCGAGAACGGCGCGGGCAAGTCGACGCTGATGAAGATCCTGTCGGGAGTCGAGCAGCCCACCTCGGGCGAGATCGTGCTGCACGGCGAGCCGGTTGTGTTCGCCAACACGGTCGACGCTCGGGAGCGCGGCATCTCGATCATCCATCAGGAGTTGAGCCTCGCCCCGAACCTGTCGGTGCGCGACAACATCTTCCTCGGGCGCGAGATCCAGGGGCCGACCGGTGTCGACTACGCCGAGGAGGCGCGCCAGGCCAAGGCCGTCCTCGACGAGCTCGGCGAGGACATCGATCCTCTGACCACCGTGGCGGACCTCCGGCTCGGACAGCAGCAACTGGTCGAGATCGCTCGCGCCCTGTCGGTCGACGCGCGCATCCTGATCATGGACGAACCGACCAGCGCGCTCAGCGCCGCAGAGGTCGAGGTCCTATTCACGGTCATCCACGATCTGACCTCGCGCGGCGTCTCCATCGTCTACATCTCTCACCACCTCGAGGAGGCGCTGGAGATCACCGACCACGCCGTCGTGCTCCGCGACGGTTCGGTCACAGCAACGGCGGTCGCCGCCGACATCGATCTCGCCTGGGTCGTCCGGGCGATGGTCGGCGAGGGGTTCGACCTCGGATCGCCGCCCTCCGGATATGAGTTCGGCGAAGTCGCCCTCTCGATCCAGGGCGTGACGGTACCCGACCGCGACATCGCCGACCGCAACGTGGTCGATCATCTCGATCTTGACGTCCGGGCCGGCGAGATCGTCTGCCTCTACGGGCTGATGGGAGCCGGACGTACCGAGCTGCTGGAGGCAGTCGCCGGCCGCAGCTCAGTAAGCGAGGGGCGCATCCTGAAGAACGGGCGCGACCTAGCCGGGCTGTCGATCGCCGAGCGAATCGACGAGGGTCTCGGACTCGTCCCGGAAGATCGACAGCGCGACGGTCTCGTCCAGACCATGACGGTCGGTCGCAACATGTCGCTGGCCAGCATCGGATCGTTCGTCAGAGGTCTTTTCCTCTCGGGCCGCCGCGAGGTCGACCTTGTCACCGACTCGATCCGAACCGTTCACGTCAAGACCTCGGGCGGCGGCGCCATGATCGGCTCGCTCTCGGGCGGCAACCAGCAGAAAGTCGTCATCGGCAAGATGCTCGCCACCGAGCCCGACGTGATCCTGCTCGACGAGCCCAGCCGCGGGATCGACATCGGCGCCAAGGCTGAAGTTTTTCGTCTGCTTGCCGAGCGCGCCCGCAATGGTCTCGCCGTCGTCTACACGACCTCGGAAGTCGGCGAGTGCCTCAGCATCGCCCACCGCATCGTCGTCATGAGTCGCGGCCGCATCGCCGCCGAGTTCGGAGCCGACACCACCAAAGAAGCCATCATGGCCGCCTCGGGCGAGGCCGTGATCTCGTGACCACCACCGAACGGAAGTCCATCATGACCACCACCGCGCCCGGACAGCGACGCCCCTCCCTCTTCGCCGACGGGTTCGACCTCGGCCGATTGTTGCTGCAAGGGCGGGCATTCTTCGCCCTCATCGCCATCATCATCGTCTTCTCGGTGCTGTCGCCGAACTACTTCACGATCGGCAACCTGCTGACGATGTCCTCCCACGTCGCGGTGTACGCGATCCTCGCGATCGGCATGCTGCTCGTCATCCTGAACGGCGGCATCGATCTCTCTGTCGGATCAACGCTCGGCTTCTCGGGCGTGATCGCCGGCTTCTTGATGAACGGTGTCGCAATCGGCGGCACCACCCTCTACCCGGCACTCTGGGTCGTGGTCGTGCTCTCATGCGCAATGGGCGCCTTCATCGGGCTCCTCAACGGCATACTCGTCGCCCGGTTCAAGGTCGCGCCATTCGTGGCGACGCTCGGCATGCTCTACGTCGTCCGCGGCGTCGGTCTGCTGATGACCAACGGCCTCACGTACAACGACCTCGCAGGCGACCCGGCCCTCGGGAACACCGGCTTCGACTGGCTCGGCTTCAACCGGCTGCTCGGGCTGCCCATCGGCGTGATCGTGATGATCGTGGCCGCGATCGCGGTCAGCCTCCTGCTGAACCGCACCGTCTTCGGTCGCTGGCTGTACGCCTCGGGCGGCAACGAACGTGCCGCCGAGCTGTCCGGCGTGCCGGTCAAGCGGGTCAAGGTGCGCGTCTACGTGCTCTCCGGCCTGTTCGCCGCGATCGCCGGACTGATCCTGTCGTCCGAGCTGACGAGCGCCAGCCCCACGGCCGGCAACTCCTACGAGCTCACGGCCATCGCCGCCGTCGTCATCGGCGGAGCCGCTCTCTCAGGCGGTATCGGCAACATCCGGGGCACCCTGCTCGGCGCGTTCGTTATCGGATTTCTCTCCGACGGCCTCGTCATCATCGGCGTCTCGTCCTACTGGCAGACCGTCTTCACCGGCGCCGTCATCGTCCTCGCCGTGCTGCTGAACGCCGTGCAGTACAAGGGCAGGCCCCGACGCTCCCGTGGCGGTGGTCGCTCCGGCGACGCCGCCGCCCCCTCGACCCCTTCTCCCGCCACGAACGCTGCGGCTCCCGCCAGTGCCGTTCCAGAGAAGATCCACGGTTGACTCCCGTCGACCGTGACACAGCGAAAGGAAACACAATGAACCGCAAGCTGGCAACGGTGCTCGCCGCGGGCGCGGGCCTCACGCTCGTCCTCTCGGGCTGCGCCTCCGGAGACACCTCCGACGCCGGATCGGGTGCTTCGGGCGACGCGGCCGAGGGCGGCCTGATCTCGATCATCGTCAACGACCCGTCGAACCCCTACTGGCAGACCGAGGGCAACGTGGCCGAGGCCGAGGCGAAGGCGCTCGGGTACGAGGCCAACGTCGCTGCCTCGAAGGGCGACACGAACACCGAGAGCAACCTGATCGACACCGCCATCACCAACAAGTCGGTAGCAATCATCCTCGACCCAGCCAACGCCTCCGGCTCGGTCGGTGCCGTCAAAAAAGCCGACGCAGCTGGCATCCCAGTGATCCTGGTCAACGCCGAAATCAACGAGACCGGGCTCGCCAAGGCCCAACTCGTCTCCAACAACGCCCAAGGTGCCGCCCTCGGTGCGCAGCAGTGGGTAAAGGATGTTGGAGACAGCGGTTCCTACGCCGAGCTTTTCGGCGCACCGTCGGACAACAACGCTCAGACCCGTTCGAACGGTTACGCGACCGTCATCTCGCAGTACCCGGGGCTGACCGAAGTCGCCGAGCAGGTCGCCAACTGGGACCGTACCCAGGGCCATGACAAGATGCAGTCCATCCTGCAGGCGAACCCGGATGTCACCGGTGTGATTTCGGGTAACGACGAGATGGCCCTCGGCGCCATCGCGGCCCTGAAGGAAGCCGGCAAACTCGAACAGGTCAAGGTCGGCGGCTTCGACGGCTCGCCCGACGCAATCGACGCTGTGAAGGCGGGCGAGCTTCAGTACACCGTCCTCCAGCCGGTGGCGACTTTCGCCAAGGAGGCAGTCCAGCAGGCCGACTCCTACATCCGCACCGGCGAGACCGGTGCCTCAGAAGAGAAGCAGGCATTCGACTGCGTCCTCATCACCAAGGAGAACGCGGACCAGGTCACCGAGCCCTTCACTCTCTCCGAGTAGCTAGCTCTCTGCCCGTCGAGATGCCACCTATGCAAGCCTCTGTAGATTGAGGGGGCGCTAGGTGGCATCTCGCCGGCAGCACCGCATCAGCGCGACGCCAGGAAGAGAGCACCATGTCGCCCGTCAACTCACCGCCTGACGCCCCCGGGCGCGCTGCCGTCAGGTTTCCCCTAGATGTCGTCTACCAAGCAGCACGGATGTACTACCTCGAGGACGCGACCCAGGTCGAGATCGCGCAACGACTCGACGTGTCTCGCCCGACTGTTAGCCGCCTGATCGCGGAAGCTCGTCGACTGGGCTTAGTTCATATCAGCGTCACCGATCCGTTCGTTGACGAGAACGCCGGTCTCGCCGACGCTCTCCGTGACGCTCTCGGGCTGAAGGCCGTCTACTTAGCACCCGTGACGCACGCTTCAACGCTCGGTAGCGACCTTGCCATCCCCGTCGCTGCTGCAATCGCGGACATGCAATTGGGGGCAGGGGACACGCTCCTTATGTCACTGGGCCGAACAGTGCATGACCTTGTCTTCTCGAGATCGCTCCCGCCCCTCAGCGGAGTGACGATCGTGCCTGCCGTCGGAGGTCAAGCCGAGCCGCAGCCATGGTTCCAGACCAACGAGATAACCCGGATGGCGGCCGAGGTGTCGGGAGCCCGGTCAAGGTTCCTCTTTACTCAATCCTTCCCCAGCGCGGGAATGCGCGCAGGTCTGGAAGCCGATCCGACGTTCCTCCAGGTGACGAATTCTTGGAAGACCGCCAAGGGTGCGCTCTTGGGGATCGGAGCTCCCACAGCCACGCGTGAAAATCTGTCGACGGGACTCCCAGAAGACAAGCACCTGTTCGACGAAGCAGCGGGAGACGTCTGCCTCAACTTCTTCCGGGCCGACGGCTCCGCGGTCGACTTCCCGGGAAGCGAACGCATGGTCCGCGTCTCACGCGAAAACCTTGCCAATCTCCCACACGCCGTAGGCGTGGCCGTCGGTGAGGACAAGGTCCTCAGTATCACGGGCGCCATTCGAGCCTCACTGATCAATCACCTAGTAACGGACCCCGCGACAGCCAAAGCTTTGTTACTTGGCCCCGAAGGCGGTCTTAGCGCGATTGATTACGGGCGGAGCGGCCCGGCCGGAGGGTCACGCGAGGGTCACCGAGGAAATTCTGGCGCGAAGGGCTTCGACGAGAGCGGTCACGGACTCGTCTGATGAGGCTCGAGTGATGGCCAGGATGGCGCGTTCGAGTGGCGGTTGCAGTCCCACGGCAACCGTTCCGGGTGGGAGGGCGCTCCTCGGGACGGGGGCGATGCCAAAACCCGCTGAGGCCAAAGCTGCGGCTTGCTGTACGGAGCGGGTCTGCAGTTTGTAGGCGACAAGTACTCCGGCGCCGGCGAGGCGTTCGGCTAGCCAGGAACTGTAGCCGTTTGACGCGTCCACCCCGATCAGGCCCGCCCCGTCGCCGAGCGCCGCGATCGGTGTCCGGCCCGGCGAGTCCTCTCCAACGGTGCGGCCGACGACGACGATCTCCTCCATCCCCAGACGCTCTACATGCAGCCCGTCCAGCGTCGCCGGACCCGGGACGACGACGAGGTCGAGAAGGCCGGCGCGCAGGTCGACGATCGAGGCGGAGGCACTGGTCGTCTCGACGAGCTGCAGAGGCGTGCGTCCCTCGGCGTTCCACCGGGTGACCACGGGGACGAGAAAGGGCAGGGTGAAGCTCTCGGCCACGGCAAGCCGGATTGGCTGCTCCGCGTTCGCTGTCCGCGCGGCCGACACAGCGCGCTCGGCGGCGTTGACAGCAACGCGGGCGTGATCGACAAGTGCGCGGCCGCGTCGGGTGAGTACGGCGCCGGCAGGGTTCCGGTCCACGAGAGGCACCCCGACCTCGCGCTCCAGGGACGCAACCTGATGGGAGACCGCGGGCTGCGAGAGATGTAGTGCACGAGCGGTCGCGCCGATCGACCCGAGCCGGGCTAGCACCACCATTACCTCGAGGGCGCGCAAACTAGGCATAGACAAACCTTATGCCTAAACCTCAATAAATGAGGGCCGTTTATGGATTGAGCGTGTCCGTCCCCTGGTTGTGTCGAAGGAGGGAGCCGCACGGGCTCCCGTCGAGGAGGCCACCATGACCAAGAAAAAGAACCGCGTGCTCATCGTCGGCGGGGGATCTGGCATAGCCCGTGCTCTCGTGCGCGAGCTGCTCGCGAGGGGGGACGAGGTGATCGTTGGCGGTCGTCACCCTGAGACACTCGGTGACGACGTCGGAGAGGCCGGTGACCGGCTCCAGTCTGTCCGGATCGACCTCGCCGATGAGGCAAGCATCGCGGCGGCCGCCGATCTCGGACCGCTCGACTTCGTCGTGTCATTCGCCGCGGCACACGCGAACGGCCCGGTTCACGAGCTGAAGCGCGACGCAGTCGTGACGGCGTTCGACGCGAAGGTCATCGGGCCGATCCTGCTCGCCAAGCACCTCGCCTCCTCGATCCGGCCAGGTGGAGGCTTCCTGCTCTTTTCCGGCGTCGCAGCCTGGAAGCCGTCGGCCGGACTCGCGGTGATGGCGACGACCAACGGAGCGGTCTCCTTCCTCGTCGAGGCGCTGGCGGTCGAGCTCGCCCCGGTCCGCGCCATCGCGATCTCGCCCGGGATCATCGACTCCGGCTCCTGGGACACGCTGGGCGAGAAGGAGAAGTCGAAGATGTTCTCCGAGACGGCAGCAAACAATCCTGCTCGCCGAATCGGCTCGGTCGACGACATCGTCTCCGCCGTGCGCTTCGCGATGGACAACACGTTTATTACAGGGACGACACTGCACGTCGACGGCGGCGGGCGGCTCGCATGAACCGCCGCGCACCCCTGCTCGCCGTCGGTCTCGCCGCGCTCCTCGCCACCGCCGGCTGCGCGAGCACGGCAGCGACCGAGGACCCGGCTGCAGCAGTAAGCCATGACGACGGCCTCGTGCAACCCGGAACTGTGCATCTGGGGGACTCGAGCGTCGAGACGAGCAGACCCGTCGTCCTCCGCGCACAGCAGCTCTACGCTTTCTGGAACACGGGAGACCCGTCGTGGCTCGAGCTCGCCGTCGACGACTCTTTCCTTGACCGCACCCTTCCCGAGGGGCGACCCCAGGGACCCGAGGGGCCGATCGCCGCCTCGGAGCAATTCCGCGCAGCGGTGCCCGACCTGGCTTGCTCGCTTGACGACCTGTACGTCACGGGTGACACCTTCACCGCGCGCCTCACCTTCACGGGCCACTTCACCGGCGTCTCCGGGGGAGTCCAGGGCCAGGGCCAGCCGATCAAGTTCGGCGCGATCGACATCCAGCACATCGGCACGAGCGGGCGGATCGTCGAGGACTGGCACCTCGAGGACAACCTCGCCTTCCAGCAGCAGGCAGGCCTCCTGCCGAAACCGACCTCCTAACCTCAGCCTCTGAAAGGCGATCATTATGAAAGATCCCCAGCATTTCTGGCCCTCCGGAGCTCGACTCGCAGTCACGGTATCGGCCCAGTTCGAGGCTGGCGGCCAGCCAATCTCCGGCGCCCCCGGCCCCATCACCGAGCCCGTCATCGACGGCTTCCCCGACCTCGGACAGAACTCCTTCTACGACTACGGCGCGCGCGAGGGAATGCCGCGCATTTTCGATCTCCTCGACCGCCACGACATCCGCATGACGTCGTTCATGATCGGCGACACCGTCAGGCGGCACCCTGACCTAGCCGCCGAGATCGTCAGACGCGGACACGAAGCCGGAGCGCACGGACGCAGCTGGCAGCGTCAATACCAGCTCGACAGGGACGCCGAGACCGAGTGGATCCTCGACGGAGTCAGGGCGATTCAAGAGGTCACCGGCACCACGCCGACCGGCTACAACAACTACTGGATCCGACCAGGCGTGAACACCCTCGAGATCCTGCAGGAGAACGGCTTCGACTACCACATCGACGATCTCTCCACCGATGAGCCGTTCCTCCAGCTCATCAACGGGGACCCTTTCGCCACCGTCCCCTATTCCGTGCACCTCAACGACATCGCCAGCTTCGACTTCCCCAGCTTCTCGCCGTCCGACTACGAGCAACAGATCGTCGATGAATTCGACCAGCTCTACGAGGAAGGCGCCACGCGTCGCCGGATGATGACGATCGGGCTCCACGACCGCATCTCAGGCCACCCCTCCCGAGTCAGAGCACTCGACCGGGTGCTCAGCCGACTGCGGGAGCGGGAGGACGTCTGGTGGGCTCGACGCGACGAGATCGCTCGCTGGACACTCGATCACCCGGAGACGGCGCTCTGGGTCGACCGGGACCCCGCACCAGTCAGCGGGCTCCCGGGGAGGAGCGCATGAGTGCGCCGGTCGCATCCGCCGCCGAGCGCTTTATCACCTCGTTCATCGCCCGCGACTGGCAGGTCATGCGTGCACTGCTCTCGAAGGACTGCGTCTGGAGCATGCCAGGTACCGGACGTCTCAGCGGCGACGCCGAAGGCTCCGATGCAGTGATCGCGCGAGCGCGTTTCATCACCGGGGATGGGCTGCACACCGAACTGCTCCACGCCCTTACAGGAGCGTCCGGCTCTGCCGTCATCCTCCGGAACACGGCAGCCGTAGGCGATCGCACGCTCGATGAACACCTCGCAACCGTCGTCACTTCGCTCCACGACCGCATCGTTCGGATCGACACCTATCTCTCCGACGTCGCCGGTAAGGACCCGTTCTTCGGATGACCCCGCGCCGAGCGGACTCGTCCGCCCCTCACCAGAAAGACACCGCCATGGACTTTGCCCAGAAGATCCTCCACGACGCGGCCCGCAATCGCGGCACCGCCTTCACCATTGAGGAACGTCGCGCCCTCGGCCTCGTGGGCCGCCTTCCAGCAGCCGTCGAGACTCTCGACCAACAGGCTGCCCGGAGCTATGCCCAGCTCGGCCGTCAGCCCACCGACCTGGCGAAGTACCTCTGGCTCGATGCGCTGCACGACCGCAACGAGATCCTTTACTACCGGCTCCTCACCGACCACCTCGCCGAACTGCTGCCGATCGTGTACGACCCCACCATCGGCGACGCGATCCAGCAGTGGTCGCACGACTACGAGCGCTCCCGCGCCGTCTACCTCTCCATCGACTCGCCCGACGAGATCGAGGCCGCCTTCCACAGCCTCGGCTTCAGTCCGGACGACGTGGACCTCATCGTCGCGTCCGACGCGGAGGAGATCCTCGGTATCGGCGACTGGGGTGTCAACGGGACCGACATCGCCATCGGCAAGCTCGCCGTTTATACCGCCGCCGCCGGCATTAACCCCCGACGCGTGATCGCCGTGAATCTCGACGTCGGGACAGACAACCAGAAACTCCTCAACGACGACGCCTACCTCGGCAACCGGCACGAGCGCATCCGCGGGAACCGCTACGACGACTTCATCGACGCCTACCTGACAACCGCGGCGCGCCTGTTCCCCCGGGCGCTTCTCCACTTCGAGGACTTCGGCCCCTCCAACGCGCGGCGCATCCTCGTGGAGAACGCTGACCGCTACCGCGTCTTTAACGACGACATGCAGGGCACCGGCGCGATCGTGATGGCTGCGGTCATCTCCGGTCTCAAAGTTACCGGCGAGACATTCGCTGATCAGCGCCTTGTCGTGTTCGGGGCAGGAACTGCTGGTACGGGCATGGCCGACCAGATTGCCTCCGCGATGCGCCGCGCCGGGCTCAGCCGCGAGGAGGCGGCCGCGCGAGTGTGGCTCGTCGACCGTCACGGTCTAGTGACGGACGCGATGGAGGATCTGCCCGACTACCAGCAGGCCTACGCGCGACCGGCGGGAGAAGTTGCCGAGTGGGGGGACGCTCCGATCGATCTGCTCACCGTCGTCCGCCGTGTCCGTCCGACGATTCTCATCGGCACCTCCACCGCGCACGGTGCCTTCACGCAGGACGTCGTGGAAGCCCTCGCTGCCGGAGTGGAGCGCCCGATCCTCCTCCCGCTGTCCAACCCCACGAGCCGCATCGAGGTGATGCCCTCGGATGCCGTGCCGTGGTCGAAAGGACAAGCCCTGATCGCGACCGGTATCCCCGTCGACCCGGTCGAGTACGAGGGGGTCAGCTATCGGATAGGTCAGGGCAACAACGCTCTGCTCTATCCCGGCCTGGGTCTCGGCACGATCGTCTCGGGCGCGAGGCACGTTACCGACGGAATGCTGCTCGCGGCCGCCGAGGCCGTCGCCGACCAGGTCGATGTCTCCGAGCGGGGCGCTTCGCTCCTGCCCGAGGTCGCCGACCTCCGCGAATCCTCAGCGCTGGTCGCCGCCGCGGTCGCGAATGCCGCGACCAAAGATGGCGTCGCGACAATCGAGCACGACGACCTCGACAGCGCCGTCCGCCACGCGATGTGGCAGCCCACGTACCCGGACGGAGGCGCGCACTCGTGAACGACCGCGTTCCGACTCTGCACGACGTGCCCCTCGGGCTCACTGCCGAGGGCACTCGGCAGGAGTTCGACAGCATGGGCACTGTGGAGGTCCCGGCGAACCGCTACTGGGGAGCCCAGACCCAACGCTCCCTCGAGCACTTCTCGATCGGCGATGACCGCATGCCCAAGGAGGTCTACCACGCCTACGGTGTCGTCAAAAAGGCTGTCGCTTTGGTGAACGGCGACGCTGGACGCCTGCCCCGCTGGAAGGTCGACGCGATCGTGCGCGCTGCAGAGGAGACCATTGGCGGCCGCCTCGACGAGCACTACCCCCTCTACGTCTGGCAGACGGGCTCCGGCACTCAGAGCAATATGAACGTCAACGAGGTGCTGGCGAACCGGGCGATCCAGCTGCTCGGCGGAGAGCTTGGCTCGCAGCGGCCGATCGGCCCCAATGACGACGTCAACATGGGCCAGTCCAGCAACGACACTTTCCCCACTGCGATGCACATTGCAGCACTGGAGCTCATCGACAGTCGTCTCCTCCCGCAACTGCGACACCTCCGCGACACCATCGAGCACAAGGCCAAGGGATGGAGTGACGTGGTCAAGATTGGCCGCACCCACCTCGAGGATGCCGTGCCGCTCACCGTCGAGCAGGAGTGGTCAGGGTGGGCCGCGCAGCTTGATCAATGCGAGACCGAGATCGATCATGCCCGCGCAGGTCTGCTGCAGCTCTCGATTGGCGGCACTGCCGTGGGCACTGGGCTCAACGCTCCGAAGGGCTTCAGCATCGATGTCGCGCGCCGGATCGCAGAGCTCACCGGCAAGGACTTCGTGACGGCGCCGAACAAGTTCGCCGCTCAGGGATCGCTCGACGCAATCGTCCGCGCCCACGCAGCGCTTCGAGGCCTCGCTGTGGCGTTGATGAAGATTGCGAACGACATGCGGTGGCTGGCGTCGGGCCCGCGTACCGGCTTCGCTGAGCTTCGCCTCCCAGCGAACGAGCCCGGCTCCTCGATCATGCCGGGGAAGGTGAACCCCACCCAATGTGAAGCAATCGTCATGATCGCGATCCACGTCCTTGGATCCGACACCGCCGTGGCCTTTGCGGGGTCTCAGGGCAACTTCCAGCTGAACGCCATGCGCCCAGTGATTATCGACGCGTTCCTTCACTCGGCACGCGTGCTCGCCGACGGCATGGAAAAGTTCCGCCAGTTCTCGGTCGACGGCACCGACCTTGATCGCGAGACAATCCACGGATACGTCGACCGGAGCCTCATGCTCGTGACAGCCCTCAGCCCAACGATTGGCTACCAGAACGCAGCTCACATCGCCGAGGAAGCACTTAGAAAGGGCCTAACGCTCCGAGAGGCGGCGATCAACTCCGGCCACGTGGACGGTGCGACCTTCGATTCCATCGTGCAACCGACTTCAATGGTCGGCTCGGGATATGGCGGCGCTTAGGGCGCGTTGAGCCCCGTTTGAGCTGGCGGCTGTGCATGGAATCGGAAGATGCCGTCACGGTCTTCCGCCGTCGGCGTGAGAGAGGCGTGACGCGCGTGCCTGATTGCTTCGTCTCTCGGCCCGGCGGAGGATCAGGGCAGGAATGCAGCTGCCAGTGTGTCAACGCTCCGCGCCACGAAATCCAGTAGGATCGCGTCTTCGTTTGGGAAGAACCAATATAGTCAAATAATCCGCACGTGAGCCGGCGCGCAATTTTTGACCCCAATGACGTACAGCTTCGTACAAAGGGCCAATGCGTCATTCGAAGGGATCGACTGCTTCGCGAGAAGCGCGCCGGCCAAAGTGAGCGATCAAGTGGTGCTGGGCACGACGCGAGACGCTACTCGGAGCACGCTGCATTGCTGTTAAATCGATCGCAACTCCCGCCGTAGGAAAGGCAAGATGGCGTCCGCGACAGCCTGAGGAGCTTCACGCTGGACAAAGTGGCCGACGTTGCTCAGTACCTTGATCTCAATTCCTGCCGGGAACGACGTCTCTGACGCGTGAGCGGCAGGGACTGTCTCGCATCCGTCATCGGCTCCGACGAGGAAGGTTGTGGGAACGTTGATGTCGGGCCATTGATCAAGCTGAGCCTGCAAGTCCGCATAGACGGCTGACCCGATTGCTTCGGTGGCGCCGTGTCGGTAATAGTGAATGACGGTCTCAATGAACTGTCTGTTGTCGAAGAGCGGCAGAAGCATTTCCCGTTCGCGAGGGGTTATGACGCCAGGAGCCGACCAGTGGCCCCACGCCCAGCTGATGAGCGCGCGAGGGTCGGCGGCGAACGACGATGCTCCGACATCCGTGCATAGCCAGTAGCGGTACCAAGCGACCGCAGCATCATCGAGCGCTTCGCTCGGAGTCAAAGTCGATCGAGGTCCATAGGCAGTGGCGAGGGTGACCAGACTACGAATTCGTCCTGGAGCGATAGCTGCCGCTGCATGTGCAGCCCGCGCACCCCAGTCATGCCCCACGAGCACTGCCTCCTCAATCGACAGTGCGTCGAGAAGTTCTAGAAGGTCGCTCGCGAGAGCCGCGATCTGGCCGGATCGTGCTCCGTCTGAAGCAATAGAATTGCCCACTCCCCGAAGCGACGGCCGGATGACGCGAATATCGTCGGGAAGCAACGCCATGACACGCTCCCACGTCGCCGGCCCGTCAGGGAACCCGTGTACGAGCATGAGAACAGGACCGTTTGCCGGCCCCTCGTCGATGTACTCCAGTTGAGCATTCGGGGTTTGCGCAAGGGCGGCATGCGGCTCGAACCTTCGCATTGCTTGCCCGTTGGTCGCCTTATGAACGGAAGTTGAGGGGCGCTGATCGGTCACATGGACTTTCATACTCGTCCGAGAGAAATAGATCACAATTGGAGCGGCTCTTCAGCGGTTGGCTCCACCGAATGTGCCGTCGACTTGACGGTGGTATGAGGCCACCGCCGACGAGGATTCATCGCGGCGTCTTCGAGAACCCCCGGGGAGTGGTTCTGCTCCGATCTGACATAATCAATATTATCGGCGCCTGGTCTGTGGCATTTGTTGGACCACTGGTCTGCTCAACCTGTTTGGAAGGCCCGAATGGCGCCGGGGCCGGCCAGCCACGCCGAAAGTCGTTCTCGACGGTGAATGAGTCCACGTAGATCGTCCAAAGTGATAGCGAAGACAATTCCGACGCCTCGGCCTTGGACCGCTTTCAGGCGCTCCCCAAAAGGTTTCGTGTACCCGGCGGCAGAGATGAAAATGCCAATCCGAGCCATCGATTTGCGGTCTTCCATTTTTGATTCCAAAACCCGTAGTGGTTCGACGCCAATGGGCTTTGCCCAGTTCTTGCATTCCACGAGGACAAAGGGACTGTTCTGGGCTGTCCAGAATGGGCTTGGGAGGTCGTTTCGAAGAATCAAGTCGATCTCCTCTTCGGGTACGCGGAAATTCTTCGTCACAACGGCTAGCTCGGGCGACTCGGTATTGATGAGAACTTCGACTAGACGCTCAAGAGCGTCTCCGCGTTCCTTGTGGGTCGACGTCTTTCGGTCGGCGTTGAGTTGGTCCAGATGGCCTAAGGCTGCGGAGGCTTGTCCGAGCCAGTACTGCGGGGCTAATTTGCTCTCGAAGGCAGCAAGCGCGCCAAAAATCGAGCCAAGTTTGTGGGCATAGCCAGCGAGAAACTCACCCGTTTCTTCCCACCAGCTATCGACAAACCGAATAGCTGCTGCAGAGTCGTTGAGACCAAACTCGTCGATTCCTTCAGTGAGAACGTATCGAACCGGAAGATCTTCAGGCAGGTGCTCGAGGAGGACCGCCATGAGAGCGGGCCAAGCGGCTAGTGGTGCGTCTCGGAAGAAGAGCACAAATGTTTCGACAGCTCGGCTGACCGGGAGCGGCTCGCGGTCATTATTACGGGCACTTCTAGCAGCTTCGAAAATGACAGAACTGGTTGTTGGAGGCACCTCGTCGTAAACCAGAGAGTCAAACAAGAGGACGGCTTGAGAGGTATCCAGCCACTGCGCTGCTAGCACCGCACCTAGTTCGCGAAGATCATGCTCCGGGGTTCTCGTTCGTTGCGGCGCTAGGAGGCGCTCAATTCTCTCTTCTGCGATTGACGGGTCTGGGTCGAGCTCGTAGGCCTCTGCGGCGTACATGCCCCACATACCTGCTTCGGCGTGGTGGCCCGAACGAATACTCGCGTAGGTTGCAATGCTGGCGTGCCAGCCGAGCCCTTGCGACGCGAGAACTCTCCGAGCTCCCCCGACAGTTCCCTCGAAAGCGAGGGCATCGGGGCGGCCGTTCGGTCCGTCTTTCCCCGGAGTCACAACCAGCTCGTTGCGTGAGAAGAGGAATCGGCCGAGGTCGCCCATTCGTTTGCGGTACTGGACGACGGTGCGGTCGGCAGCGTCTACATACGTGTCAAAACCCATGCCTGATCCCGTCACGATCTGGAGCCACATCGGAGGGTTCGCGCACCCGATGCCACCCCGCAAAGGCTTAAAGAAAGGGACCCCGGAGGCTTCACCGCTCAAGTCGGGAGAGGCCAAATCCGGGGACTACTCGGCTAGTTTAGGGTCCATGCGGCTGAAATTCAAGCAAGGGGAAGCTCTCGACAAGGCGATATCGAGCGACAGGCTTCAGACCTATCTGAATGAAGCTCACAACGACGTGCGCCTTGCGCGTGCTCTTTATGTCTGGGACCGAGATCTCGCCGCGGCGGTTTTCGCCGATATCGCCGTCATTGAAGTCGCGCTCCGCAATGCGATCCATCGCGAGCTGTCTAACGAGTACGGTCCCCGGTGGTACGACACTGGAGGGCTCCCCCTCGATGATCGAGAGACATCGACTCTTCGGCGCACCTGGGACGAACTGCCTGGCCACGTGAAACAGCATCCAGGATCACCCGACGTTCCCGGGCGATTGGTGGCTCGCTTCATGTTCGGGTTCTGGCGAAACTTGTTCGACGCAGGGGCATATCTGGGCAAGGCGCCTCGGAAAGTCCGCGTCAATTACGACGACAACTGGCGAGATGCACTGCACAAAGTCTTCCCCGGCGGAAAAGCGGAAGCTCGCCGGCAGGGGGTTCAGTACACCCGCGACTGGGCCCTGAAGCAAGTCAGCATCGTCCATGCGCTCCGCAACCGGGTAGGACACCACGAGCCACTGGTGCGAGGCCTCCCTCTCCCGGGACAGGGACAACCACGTTTGACAGCTTCGCAGTGCCATGAGGCTTGCTTACGGTTAGCGCGAATGCTGGATAGAGACCTTGCCGAGTGGCTGCAGCGAAACTCGTCCGTCCGATCGCTCCTCGAAGCACGACCAGCACATGTGCGACGCCCTGTAGGTCGTCTACGCCTTCGTATAGGACGCCTTCCTCGTGCGTAGAACAACGATTCCGATGGAGACGGAGCGCCCGAGTAAGCGGCTTTATCTGGCGCGCCTGGGACTCCCGGTGGCAAAGTCCTCCTGATCATGAGCAAGAAGTCAAACACTCCACTCGCCAGCAAGCACGTCCCGTACCTCAACGATCGAGTACTCGAACAGGCAAGACCCTTTCTTCCCACGGGGCCAACCTCTGCGCTGAGCAGCCGCGACGTGGACACCTTCGTGTCGAGAACCGTTGACGACCCAGACACCCGCATGGCCGTGCTAGGCGTCCTCCGAGCACACGCCAACAATGGCGCCGAGGTTATCCTCAGTTTGTTCGCTCTCCTGCTTTCAGTCCTTAGTGTCGCCTTCAGCCTCCTGCGCCCCGCGGAAGCCCCATCTTGGGTGGGCAGGCTCATCGTCATCGCTCTAGCGATCTTCATTCTTGTCGCCGTCATGCAGGTGATCCGGATGGCCGCGGCTGCGCACGCGAGGAAAATCACGGCCATTGCCTGGCTGGGGGCCTACGAAGACGGCCTCAGACAAATGCCTACACGGCCAGTTCCAACCGCTGGAGAAGACGCCACTAGGCGGTGGCAGCGATGGTTCCGCCGCCATGCGTCTCCCTGAACCTGAGCGATTCTGGTCCTACGTCGGTCAGGGGCCATCCACTGCTGACTGCTGCCTGCAAGCAGCAGCGATCGCCGACCATGGGTGCGGCCGGTTCTGAACCCACATAGGTGTTCGACAGACGGCTGTTCGACCACAGCGACACGACTAAGGGTTCGCAATCAGTCTCAGAGGGCCCTATTGACTGCCGAAGTAAGCCGGCTCCACCCGTCTCGTTCATCGCTTGTCAGTGCGGTAAATCCGTTGGCACCCAAATAGCTCATGAACGCCCTCGAGAGCTTCCACTTCGAGACCGCTTTCCCATGCTCGGCGGTGAGAATATTCATGAGGGGCCGAGCCGGTTGAGCGGTGATGGTGGCTGAACTGTCCCAGCCCAAGCTTGTCGCAACCGTAGTAAGCGTGACGCGGAAAAGGTCTTCAATTTCTGCACCGGCGACGGGAGTCGTTAGGAAGTCGGCTACTCGCAGAACGGCCTTTTTCGGGAGGAGCGCCACCAGTGCATCTTGCTGAGCGGCGAGGTCTCCTGCTCCATCCGAGTCGAGTAGGGCTGCAACGTCGAGATTTTGGCCGGCATAGATCGTGCAGAAGTAGGCGACCTTGCTCGCTGTTCCGGCTGGGATGATTGCCGGTGAATTTCTAAAGGTTGTGGTGCCTTCGGCCGTGGCTGCGTCGTTGACCGCGTTCAGGTAGAACATGTCGGTGACGCCTTCGCAAACGAGGTTCTTCTTCTGCGAGAACATGCTTTGCGCGAGCTCGTAGCCAAGGGCTGCCTGAAGCGGGAACACGGAGCGGGGGTCATCCACTTGCAAACGTGAATGGATCTTGGTTCCGGATGTCCGGTCTTTCATCTCTGCGATACGAACGAGATCGAGTTCGTCTGAGCCGACCATGAATGGTGAGTGCGTCGAGTAGATGATTTGGTTGTCTTCTCCGAGCAACGAAATCGTCTTGCGGAATTCCTGCTGCTTCAGAGCGTGGAGACTCAGGCCGGGCTCGTCGAGCAGGAGGATCGCGCCTTCCAGTGCGTCTTCGGCCTGGGAGCGGAACACGACGAAGAAAGAGACCAGCCAGCGGAAGCCCTCGCTCCTTTGGTCGAGCTCGACCTCAACTCCTAGGTCGTCGACGACCATGACTTTCAGGTATTGACCGTCTGCCACGATGCGGAGTTGCAGCGTCTCATCACCCCATACTCGGCGCAGGTCCTCAGTGAGGGTGACGCTCGCGGCATTGAGTTGATACTGACGGCTATCAAGCTGGCGTTGATGTGCCACGACCGCTTTGTCGTGATTCTCTCGGGTGCCGGCATCGGTCTCGTAGTAGGTCGGTTTCACTGGTGGCCCGCTTGCCAAGGCTGAGAGCTCAGCAGCAGTGAAACCGAGGAGCTTCAGCAGGCAGAGGTTGCCGAAGTCGTATTCATTGTCGAGGTCGCCCCGGCTTTGTCGGGCAGCAAGCGATTCGAGATCGATGCGCGGGCGAACAGTGAAGTATGTCGAGTAATAAACGAGGAGAGGGATACGGGTCCGCAGGATCTCGATCGCCTCGGGGATCGCGTTGCCTTTGCTTAAGGACTCATCGATCTTGGTCCAGCGAGTTGTCTCTTTTTCGTCGTCCTCGTCAATGAGAGGTAGCGCCGTGGTCAGCGCGGTTTTGATCTCAGCGGCCAGATCTCCGTCGATGCTCTCGCTCGTATCGGTGCTGTTAATTTCGTCGAGCTTGGTCAAGAGAGCCGCCGGCGCTTCATGGGTGGCCAGATAGCTGCGAAGTCTGATGAGATCCTGCTTGACGTCGCCGAAGGTTGGAGCGGTCGGGAATCCACTCGTGCTGTACTTCAGCTTATTGTCGAGGTATCGGTGCCATGTGATGGTGGCTGAGTCGTCCAGCTTGACCTTGGAGGCGACAGCCGCTCGATCCGCGTCGCTCAGGGCAAATGTCGCTTCGGCGACCCTGATGTCGGCCACCTTCTTTTTGCCGCGTTGAATTTCGTTTAGGCGAGATCGCGGGTAGTCAAAGAGGAAATCCAATGGTGGCGTGTCTGTGGGTGCGTTGATCGATTGCAGCGCTTTTAGAACCGCCGTTTTACCGGCTTCGTTCACGCCCACAAGAATCGTTTTTCGCGGCTCGACTTCGAAAGATTCCGAGTCGATGACGGAACGGTAATTGGTGACTCGTGCGCGCGTGATCAGCATGAAACTCCCTCATTGGCTGAGTCGACGCTACCTCACCTCCATAGGCCCGCGACCTAGCTACGAAGTGTCCTCACATCGACGAATAGCCCGGGAGGGGGAGCCGTATACGGCAGGCATTCGCCGGGGTCCGTTGTCCCTGATGATTTCGCGAAGGGGCCCGCGGGGCTCAGGAGGATGCCCATGTGGTGATCCGCGTGGTCTCGCCACCAGACGCTCATCCCGGTCGCGCCGTCGTTACGGAAGTGCTCCCAGGTGCGCCAGAGGGCGTCGAGGCGGGCGACAGCTTCCGGGTGCATCCACCACTGGGGGTCCCACCGGAAGTCGCCCTTGGGGCTGACCTCACGGCGGTACGTGACGATCAGGAACTCCCGCACGAACTCATCAGCCGAGCCGTAGAACGTCTCCGGCTGCTCGAGGGCATCGTCCTCATCGGCGTCGTCAACGTCGACGTCGTCCCACTCGGCCACGTCGCTCATCGGCCGTCCTCCGTCTCGAGCGGCGTCACCGTCGACGCGTTCAACCACGGGTTGCTCTCTGCGGGTGTCGAGGCCGCGGTCGGCGTCGGGCCCGCGACTTGGGCCGTGGCTTCGTGCGCGGCGATCGACGCGTGGATCTTGTCGGCGTCGGGGCTCTCGTACCAGGGCGCTGTCTTGACCATCGAGGTCCGAAGACCTGAGGCCAGGAGAATCGCTCGGCCCCGAGGCAGCTCCGCGAGCTCGGAGATGTCGAGGATGCGGCGCCGACTGTTGTTCACGTTCGTCGACCGGACTCCCTTGTTCATCGAGTACGAGACGGCCTCGTGGTCGTAGTCCCCGATCAGCTCGGAGAGCTCACGGAGCCACTCGGTCTCCTTCACTCCCCCGAGGTACACGACCTCGTTGGCGGCGCTGAAGAGCTTTCGCATGCCGGCGAGGGTGAACACGTCGACGCCCTGCGACCAGGACTGGAAGATGGACATGATGGGGATGCCCCGGGAGCCGTAATGCGAGTAAAGGTCCGGCAGGTCCTTCCACCGGCACACGTTCGCTGCTTCGTCGAGGATGCAGAGCAGAGGCGTCGTCAGGCGGCCGCCGGGTTGGGTCTTGGCCAGGCGTTCGCCGGCCTCGACGACTGCGACGGTCAGCGCGGTCACCAGGGGGGCCGCGGTGCCCTCGCCCTCCTTGGAGAGCGAGTACAGGGTGTCGGTGCCGCGCACGAACTCGTCGGGGTTGAACTGCGGGCGCATGTCGCCGGCCATGTTCTTTCCGAGGGGCGTCACCCACCGGCCGATGCTGCTGTTCTTCAAGCACGCGGCCATCTTGCGGGCGGTGCCGTAGACACCGTCGCGCTGCTTGGGCGAGGTGCGGGACGCGCTCTCGACGTCGTCGGCGATGAGCTCGAAGCCGCCCTTGCGGAGGATCGAGACCATTTCGCGGTTGTCAGGGTCGGTGAGCCACCCGAAAACGTCGGTGATGGGGCGTTGGTCCAGGGACGCGGCCAGGAGCATGCCGGTGAGGAGGTCCTTACCGGCGGGATCGAAGAACGCATCGCCCTTGTCGCCGGCCTCGCGAGAGCCGGCCGCGAAGTGCCCGGCGAGGCGGGCGGCCGTGGTGTCGTCGGTGACGTACGAGAGCGGGTTCCACCACCAGGTGGGCTCCTCGTCGACGAGCTGCTGCGGGTCGAACACCCACGTCGTGCCGACCTGGTCTCGCATCTTGCGAGTCGTCTCGACGGTGTCGGGCTTGTTCGACGTCGTCAGGAGGGCGCCGGGGGCGGCGAGGATCGCGGGGACGACCAGCGAGGTCGTCTTACCCACGCGGGGCCCGGCGATGCCGATCGTGACGTCCTCCCACGAGGCGTAGAGCATCTTCCCCGAGCGCATGTCCTTGCCGAGGGGCACGCCGGGTCGGCCGGGCACTCCGAGGCGTGCGGCCTTCTCGAGCGAGCGCTTCTCCTGCAGGTCGAGAAGATCCTTCGTCGAGCCCATGTACCGGGCGGACGTGTCGACGCGGGTCTTGTTCTTGCTCGACGGGCGGAAGATCTTCGCTGCCGCCACGACGAGGATGAGCAGCACCACGGCGACGACGATTGAGAGAACCGTCGACAGCGACGTCCACTCGACCGTGCCGTTCTTGATGCCGGTGGCGATCTTGAACGGGTCGCGGGGCAGGTCAGCATTCGTGCCGTCGATCTTGGACGCCGCCGAAAGGCCCACCCATGCCGACGCGACCGCACCGGCGACGATGCAGAACATGTACGTGTAGAGCACGGTGTTCGGGTTGGACCGGCCCGGCTCGGCACGGCGGTTCGTCTGCTGAGTGCTCACGCTGCACCCTCCTCGAGCGCGTCGCCCTCGTCACCGACGACGACCGCCAGCTCCGGGGCCAGGCCGATCATCTCGTCAGGCTCCGGGAAGACTTCGGTGGCGTGCCACGCCTTGTTGGTGTCGTTGATGTACCGCTCCTCCTCAGTGAGCTCGACGTGCACCGGGATGCCCGGGTGCCCGCCGACCTTGATGAGGAACTTCCCGCGCCCAGGCGGCTCCTGCTCCGGGGACCATCCGGGCGGGTTCTGCCAGGACATGACGAGGTTCTGCTCCGAGCGGGACAACGCGACCGCCTGAGTGAGCATCGCCATCTCGGCACGGGGCAGCCCGCCCGCGACGATCATCCCGGCGCGCTCGACGAACCCGCGGGCCTTCATGCGGTCCTGCTCGTCGGGCAGCGCCAGGAGGTCCGACATGGTGTGCGTGATCATCGCCAGGCCCACACCGCGCTGACGGTTCAGGCGGGTGAGCGAGTCGATGCGGTCGACGATGCCCTTGCCGACACGCAGCGCCCGCCACAGCTCGTCCATGACGATCAGGTAGTGCCGGCGCGGCTGCAGCTTCGCGTCCGCAAGAGCCGTGGCGACGTTCACCGTGCCGAAGCCCTGCGACCAGCACGCCAGGAGGACGGCCGCCTGCAGATCGGTGTCGGACTCGTCGATGCTCGACACGTCGTAGACCACCGGCTTGTCGTGGCGCATCGCGACGTCGGTCTGCTGGGAGAAAATCTCGCCCAGCCGCCCGCCGCGGGTCAGGCTAATCAGCGACGCCTCGAGGCCTCGAGTGATCTCCTGGTACGCGCGCATGTCGCCGCGGTCGACCGCGACGTCCCGGACGGCGGGATGGGCGTCCTGGATGACCTTGAGCAGATCCGCCAGGACAGGGATGCCCTCGAACTCGTCATCAAGCACCCGCAGCGCAGCATCGATCATCGACTCCTCGACGTCGTTCGGCGGCTGCTTCCGCAGGATCGTCAGGAGCGAGGACACCATCGTGTTTCGGCGACCGTGGGCGTCGGCGATGAGCTGCTGACGCTGCTCCTCGAAGCCGGCAACGCGCAGCTGCTCGGCGGCCTCGATCGCGCCGCCTGGGTCGAGGATGTTGAGATGCCCGCGGCCTCGGCCGAGGGTGATGACCTGCCCGCCGAGAGCGCGAACCATGTCGACGTAGTCCGGTTTGAGGTCCCCGAGGACGAGCGGCAGGTAGCCCATGCCGTCGCCGCCGACGCCCATCCGTCGGATGAGCGTCGACTTCCCCAGGCCCGGCAGGCCCAGGGCGAAGATCGAGGGGTTGGAGATGATGCCGGCCTGGAACCACGAGATCGGGTCCGCACAGACCGTGGCCCCGGTGTCGAGGTGCAGCCCCAGCGGGACACCGCTGATCGGGCTGCCTGAGCCGACGGCGTACGGCCAGAGGCCGCACACCTGCACCGTCGTACCGCGCCACTCCGGCGCGGGCTGAACGATGACGGTCTCACCGCGGCCACGGCCGATCCAGCCACGGGGCGTGGGCCGCTTGAACGACTGACCGACAGCACGGAGCGCCTGGCGCTCCTTCTTCGTCAGCTTCTTCTTCGACTCGGACTTCGCCTCCACCTGAGCAGGGGTGAGCGTCTTCGCTCGCTTCTTGGTGACCCGACGGGTCCCCTGGTCAAGCGCGGGCATCGGTAGTCCCTTCCGTCTGGTCGCTCATCAGAGCTGGTCGCGGATGTCATGCGGGATGGCCAGGTGCCGAGGGAGCACCACGCCGAGGGGCAGGCCGGCCGCGAAGGCGGAGTCCTGCGATCCGTACACCGGCCGCAGCCGGATGCGGGCCTGAGCGGAGAGGCTGTTGATCGCGGCATGCGCGTCTTCGATCGTGGCCGGGTCCTCGACGGTCGCCGTGACGACCATGCCGAAGTTCACAAGTCCCGCGCCGCCGGACTCCTCCGACTCGTTCGCGAACGCCGCAAGGGCGTCCTTTCGTGAACGGCCAGTCGGCCGACGGGACGAGCCGACGATGAACTCGGCGTCACGCTTGTCGGCCTCGACGATTGCCGCGGCCCGTGCCGGGTCGATAGGGCGGTAGAGCATGGTCACGCGCTTGCGAGCAATGTCGCGGTGCGGGGCGAGCAGGCGAGCCAGGATCGACTCACCGACGTTGCCGCGCGGGGCCTGCGACATCATCCACGACACCGACAGGGCGGAGTCGTGGCGGTAGGAATCCCACGACGCCTGGTGGGCGGTCGGGCCGACCTCAGGCCAATACAGCTCTGGCGGCTGACCGGCAGCGTTGGCCTGGTCGATCAGGATCGCGGCCGCCGGGTCGTAAGCGACCCGGACGACCTCGCACAGCTCCTGAGCGGTCAGGGGGCGGGCAGAGCCTGCACCCGTCGACGACAGGCCCTGGGTCAGGCCCGGGAGCCGGTACGCAAGCTCCCGGCCCATCTCCTCGGCGGTGCGCTTGTTCCCGCCGGTGCGGGTCGCCCCATTGAATGTGACGGCCACATACGCCTTAATCGTCGCAGCCCCCGCCGGGTACGTCGCGACGATCTTCCGCAGGACACGCTTGGAGAACTCCGAGCCGCGCTCGTCGATTCGTCCGAGGACTTCGGACTCAAGGCGAGTGCCCGTGTCGGGTGCGGTTTCGAGCGTCACCGACGCGGCGACCAGGCCCGGCTCATCGGCCAGGGCCTCAAGCCAAGCGCCCCACTCGGAAACCCAGATATCGACCTGCTCTTGGTCGACCAGGGCCGACCCGTCCGGCTCGGCGCCGAGGACGATCGTGAAGTCATTTTTGGACGGGACCTCGATCAGAGCGAAGGGCCGTCCGTAGGAGTCCTGCTGCTCCGTGAGGCGCGACCCGGCGGCGAGGCCCGGCAGCTGCGCCGTGCCCCACTCGGCGAAGCCAAGGGGGCCCGAGCGGTAGAGGTGCGAGCCTCGGTTCTTGGCGAACATCCACCCCGTGCGGTTCATCATGCGGATCATCCCTGACTCTCCGTGCTTGTCCTTGACCGCCACGGTGGCGAGCACCCCGGCGAAGATCGCCGCGGTGATCAGGCCAGCGGGCAGGCCTTTGTTGGTGGCGACGACGATGACCATCACCGCGCCGGCGAAGCCGAACATCGTGGGGAACATGCCGAGCGCGCCCACACCACGGGTGCGGGGCTTGCGCCAGTTGCCGTATGTCCGGGCAGACGCGCGTCCCTCGAAGTTGCTCATGACCTACCCCTTACTTGGACCCCGAAGGGCCCTCTCCGGCCGAATCCTCGGCCGTGGACTTGACGCCATCGGCCACCTTCTTGGCGCCCGCTGCGACCTTCTGAGCACCGATCACGGCGATACCCGCGGGGCCCGCAGCGGCAGCCGCGCCGGAGGCACCCGCAGCGGCACCACCAGCTGCAGCACCACCGCCCGCACTCGCGGCCGCTCCGGCACCGGCACCGGACGCGGCAGCTGCCCCTGCCGTCTGAGCCGCTGCACCCGACTGCGCGCCGGTGGCGCCCGCCTTCGCACCAGCCGCACCACCCTTGGATGCGCCAGTACCTCCGGCGCTGCGAGCACTCGAGGACGTCGACATAGAGCCCGATGCCGACGAGCCCTCACCGCCACCGCCACCGCCTTCGCTCGCCGTGCGGCTTGCGCTGGAACCCAGCTTGCGGACGGCGCCCGAGGCGCCCTGCCCGGCGATGGCTCCGATGCCGCCAGCAATCGCGGCGCCGGCAGCACCGCCGCCAGCGGGGGCGACCATCGGCGCGATGAAGCGCATGAGTGCCGGCAGTGCGACGAGTGCGATGACCATGAGGGCCAGGCCCGTCATGATCGACCAGACACCGCCGTCGTCTTTCGCGAACAGATCCGTGCCGACGAGTCGGAACGCCGCCGCGTATATCAGAGCGGCCGCGGGCTTGTAGAGGATGAACGCGATGAGCCACCCCAGCGACTTGCGGAACCACTGCTCGCCAGTCGGGGTGTTCGTGAAGCTCGCAGTCAGGGGCAGAACGCCCGCGAGCAGCACGAGCATGGCCGAGCGGACGACCATAAGGGCGACCTGGACGAACGTCATCAGGATCGCGATCAGGGCCAAGATCAGCACGCCGATCGTGCCGATGGGTGACGATGCGGCGAGGCCGATCATTCCGTAGACGTTGGTGCCGAAGCACGACGACGTCCCGGTGTCGGCCGCGACGTTGCAGTCCGTGGCGGCATTGAGAATGCCGACCGAGAACGCGTCGCCCGCGGAGACTGCCAGCTGGATGACGGTGAGGCCGATGGTCGAGACCATGATGAGCGTCAGCATCGACTTGAGCAGGTCGCGGACCGGCTCGCCTCTTTGTGTCCACGCGATGCGGATGCCGGCGATGATCACCGACGCGACGGCCATTGTGAGCACGACGTACCAGGTTGAGCTCTGCAGGAACCCAACTGTTGTCGACGACCCGCTCGGAGCCGTGGTCGGGATCAGCCAGGCCACGAGCGACGAGGCACTGGTGACAAGGAACACGCCTCCGAAGATCAGGCCGAGGCGCCCAAGGCTGTCCAGCCCGGTCTCCTCGGAGCGGGCGCGCATGAACATGATCGCGAAGCCGATGATCGAGAGCACGGCAACCAAGAGCCCGATCCATGCGACGTAGCCGAGGATCGTGTCGAAGCTCGACGTGACGGTCTCGGTCGGGGTGTAGCCCGAAGCGTCTGCGTCGCCGCGCGTAAGCTCGGGGCTCGGGACATTGACCCACAGCGTGCCGAGAGAGCCGACGATCTTGCCAAACGTCTCGAGCGCGTTGTTCATGAGCTGCTGGACGGTGTCGTTCGCAGCCTTAGAGACGACGTCGCCAACGGCTTCTGTGGCGCACTCCTTAGCGTGCGTCCCGGCGTAGACAAGGTCTGAGCAATCCCAAGCCATATTCAGACGCCGGAGAACGGAATGTAGCCACCGAGGCTACTGAGGGACGCCGGGCCCACCGGAGCTCCGTTCGGCGTGATGAGAACCTTCCAGTCCCCGCTCTCCCACTTGACAACGACGGGGAGGCTCAAAAGCTCGCCGTCGTCTGTGCCGCCCGCGTAGGTGAGTGCCAGATCGACGGTCGCTTCCGATGCCGTGTAGCTGTCGATCTTGAATCCCGAGACCTGGGCGCGGGTTGTGTCGCCAGAATCGGAGGCAGGAGGCGGGGACGCCTCGAGCTTGTCCTTGAAGTCGCCCTCGGCGAAGAGTTCTGACAGCTGCCCAACATTGCGGGCGTCGCTGCTCGTGGCAAGGTAGTTGATGCTCGCGAAGAGAGCGCCGGTGGGCGTGTGCGCGAAGCACGTCCCGAAGGTGCCGTCTTCGTTGGTCTCACCCGGCCCGACGCCCTCGGCCTGAGGCGTAGCCATGTTGCCGACGATCTTCCACGTGGCCGACGGCGCAGCCGTGAGGTTGTTCTCGGTCTCGTAGCCCCCGATCCCGCACGCGGACTCGGCGCCGGCGGGGAGCTCGGACGTCGCCGAAGGCGTCGCCGTGGGCTCTGCGGTGTTGTTGTCGTCACCGCCGCCGAAGACGCCGGTGACGGCGGCGATGCCGCCGCCCACGAGGATGACGGCAAGGAAGATCGCCACAACGATCCACACGGGGCGGCGGTAGAACGGCTGCTCTGCGTTGCTCATGTAGGTGCTTTCTGTTGAGGCGGATCCAGGAAACGGGTTAGGCGATCACGAAGCCGACGAGGGATGCCGCTCCGAGTCCGAGGAAGAGACCGAAGGCGATCTTGATCAGGCGCTCCTGGATCTCGCCGCCCTCATGGCGGTTGTTGCGGAAAAGCATCGCGCCGGTGGCGATCAGGGCCAGCACTGCGAGGGGCAGCAAAATCCACTTAGCGACTCCGATGATGCGACCGAACTTGCCGGCCCAGTCAGCCGGGGCCTCGGGGTCGCCGTCCGGGACAATGACGGCGAGGAGGTGCTGCGTCTGCAGGGCCGTTGTGTTCAAGACGTCGAGAGCGAGGAGGGCGTTTGACATGGTGGTGATCCTTTCGAGCCGGGCTAGTTAGTTGAAGCAGTGAGGTTCAGGTCCGCCAGAAGAGCGCGGTATTCGCGTGGCATGTCATCCGGGGAGGCTGGGCCCATCCGCCACGCCTCCACCCACGGAAGAGTCCACAGCCGGGGGTATCCCCCGGCGATGTGCTGCTCGAGCTGGCGAAGCTCTTTGGGCCGTCGGCCCGGGGCATCCGCGATCAGCACCAGCCCGGCCAGGTCGACCAGGCCGGCGGTAGTGCCTGCCGCCCACTCACGGGCGGCGCGCTGCGCCGCCATGAGTCCGGCGTAGTTCGTGCGAGCCACAATCGTCACCCGGTTAGAGGCGCCGCGCTCGTTCGGGAGGGGCCATGCGTGATCGGCGGGCTGGGAACTCTGGACGAGCGCCGACAGCGTGGTCTCTCCCGCGCCACCGTGAGCACCGAGCCACCACATCGAGACCTCGGTGAACACCTGACGGGTCGGCAGTCGGTCGGCGCTCTCGGGCACCTGCACGGCCGTCGGCTGAGGAGCGGTCGGCCCCCGCAGCGTCTCGCGACGAGCCGTGGGCTGGACTGCAGGAAGGAGTTCCTGTCCATCTCCGGAGGCCACTCCCCCGGTTACCCACGGATTCGTGTTGTCGCCCATGCGATCCCCCGTCCCCCTTTCGGGTCTCTCGAGACCGTCCCCCGCGTTGTCCCCAAGATTGAGGACTGACGCGTCGGTCTAGTTTCTGGTCATGCTGCCAATATAACTGTGTTCTGCAAGTTCTCGGACCGTGCTCCGATTTTCCTCTACGATTGTGCACTATCGGTAACCACTTTGGGGGGAGGGCTCATGGACCGGCGGCGTTCGGAGCTAGCTCAGTTCGGGCCGCTGCTCACGTTCAAGGACATCGCTGATGTCCTCCGCCTCTCCCCCAGTCGCGTCCGAGGTCTCCTCGCTCATTCGTGGATGAACGCACGCCTCTCCGGCGTCTGCGCGACTACTGCTCGCGCACTACATGACCCGTACCCCCGCCAACCCGACTCTGAGAGGCGCAGATGACTGACACCCAGACCATCCCCGCGTTCCCCCGCATCGACGCGACCATCACTCCCACCACCGACGGCCGTGCCACCGGGGTTCTCGTGGTCAACGGTGTCCCGATGCCATTCGAGGAAGGGAACGAGGACGACATTCGCCGCACGATCCTCATGAGTGTCCGAGGGACGGCCGAGCAGATGCACCGGGCTGTGCGTCTGACGACACACGACCGCTACGGCACGCAGACCCTCTCGGTCAGCCCGAGCGGTGTGACCGAGCCACTGTCTGACCTTGACCAGACCGACACCGTCGCCGCCCCTGTCGCCGACGTTCCGGCTTCTCCTGTCGCGACCGATGCGGCTCCGGTCCCCGTCTCGGCAGTCGCGTCGCCGGTCGAGCAGGGCGCCGCCCCTGTCGCAGCGCCTTCCGCGGATGAGCCGTCCGCCATGCGACGTGCAGCACGGCAGTCGTTCCTCACTCGCGAGGAGGTCGAGGAGCCCGCCACGCAGGGCATCCGCGGCACCCTTTCCCGGATCGGCATCCGTATGTCACCGTCGGAGGCTGAGCGCCGCGAACGCGGGTGGAGCCGCATGGTCAGCCAGCACTGGCCCGGGCCCCGCACCATCGCGATCCTGAACGGCAAGGGCGGCGTCGGCAAGACCATGACGACCATCGCCTTGTCGAGCGTGTTCGCCCGCTACGGCGGTGCCGGTGTCCTCGCGTGGGACAACAACCAGACCCGCGGCACGCTGGGCTGGTCAACCGAGCAGGGACCCCACGATGCGAGCATCCTCGACCTGCTTCCGCAGGTCGACCGGCTGCTCGGCACCGGCGCCCAGTCGGCGGACCTTGCCCACTATGTGCACCACCAGACCCGCGATCGCTACGACGTCCTCCGCTCAAAACCCGAGGTCCTGGCCACCCAGCAGCGATTCGACGCCACGACCGTCGACTCGATCCACGCCGTCGCGTCGAAGTTCTACCGGCTCGTGTTCATCGACTCCGGCAACGACGAGACCGACCCCATGTGGGTCCGCGCGCTCGAGCGCGCGAACCAGATCGTCGTCCCCACCATCGGTGAGGCTAAGGCCGCTGAATCGGCCGCACTCCTGCTCGAAGGCCTCGCCGAGCGAGGCGGCCACTTCGCCGACCTCGCCGACAAGGCTGTCGTCGTCGTGAGCAAGCACAAGCACGACCTGCCCGAGGCCGAGCTGACCCGCATGGCCAGCGGTTTCCAGGGTCTCGCCCGCGACGTCGTCACGATCCCCTACGACAAGGGCCTCGGCGCCGATGTCATCAACTACGGCGGCCTTCGCGCCGACACGCAGCGGGCATGGCTTGCAGCCGGCGCCGCCGTGGCGGGCGGGCTGTGACCGCCCGGACCGCGGCAGCCGTGCCGCTCATCATCGCGGCCGCCATCACTCTGGCCGGCTGCGCCAACCCCGGCGATATCTCCACACCTCCCGATGACCGAGACCCGCTTCGCACCGCCGAGCCCACGTCGACGGTGTCGACTCCGGCTGAGTACGACGACGCCACCGCGCAGCCCGCCCCGGACGCGTCCGAGGGGTCACAGAACTCCGCTGTCACCGCGGCCGAGCAGGTCGTCAGCGTCTACGCCCAGCCGACCCTCACCGCAGACGAGTGGGCGCAGCAGATGACGCCCTTGCTGTCGCAGTCAGGCGCGGTCGCCTACGAGGGCCAGGACCCCACCACGATCCCCGCCACGCAAGTCACCGGTGACGGCACGATCGTTGCCGGTGCCACCGACGTCGCCCTCAACGTCCTCGTCCCCACGGACGCCGGCGAGTACAACGTCGCCCTGTCGCGCACCGGCGACGGCGCCCCGTGGCTCGCCAACGAGATCCGGCCCACCGGCGGCGAATGAAGGGCGGCGGCAAGGGTCTGTTGATCCTCATCGGAACACCAGCGGCCCTCATGGGCCTCATGGTGTTCCTCGTCGTGTTCTCCTTCGGTGGCAGTGCCGCGGCCGCGTGCACCACCATGACCGGCGGCAGCGTCGACGTCGACGCGGCCGCACAGCACGCCCCGATCGACGGGTTCTCCGGCGACCAGCTCAAAAACGCCGCCTACATCATGAACGCCGCCGAATCACTCGGCCTCACCCAGCAGGCGCAGGTCATCGGGATCATGACCGCCATCGGCGAGTCCACCCTGCAGGTACTCGACCGCGGCGACGCAGTCGGCCCAGACAGCCGCGGCCTGTTCCAGCAGCGCGGCAACGGCGTGTGGGGGTCCTACGAAGACCGCATGGACCCCACGATCAGCGCCACCAACTTCTTCAAGGCCCTGCAGGCCGTCGAGGGCTGGGAGACCCTCGAGCCCACCATCGCGATCCACCGCGTGCAGATCAACCAAGACCCCTTCCACTACCGGCAGTACCAGCCGGCCGCGCAGAACATCGTCACGCAGCTGTCCGGTGGCGCCGGCGGTTCCACCACCTCCCCCGCTTCGAGCACCGCGACCCCGACGCCGTCTGCAACACCCGGCACAGCCGCCCCGACCAACGGATGCTCCGCCGGTGGCACCGTCCTGCCCCTGACGGCCCCGTTCGATCAGACCTCGGACTACGGCCCCCGCGAGAGCCCCACTGCAGGTGCCTCGTCCTGGCACCCCGCGTACGACTACCAGACCCGCGTGTCCGGCGCTTCCGCGGGCCGCTCCGGCTACTCGTGCGGCTCCTCGATTTACGCTTCCCAGGCCGGCACGGTCACTGTCGCCGCCGGGTACACCCTCTCGATCAAGGCGGCCGAGGGCTACACGATCAGCTACTTGCACATGTACCCGTCCGACATGGCCGTCGGCGTCGGCGACGCCGTCAGCAGCGGCCAGGAAATCGGGAAGATCGGCTCCAACGGCCCCTCCACCGGCTGCCACCTCGACCTTCGTGTGAACACGGACGGCTCCACCAACGACAGCGTCAGTGCCCTCCCCCAGTCGCAGACCATCGGCGGCCCCCAGGGCTACGTCGACCCCGAGGCGTTCTACTCGGTCTTCGGCGTCACGCTCTGCGGCGAGGACTGCGAGAGGAAGAACTTTTGATGGTTGATGCCCCGATCCCCCACTTCCCCGTCGTCCACGGCAACGTCTACCCCGATGGCACCGCCCACATCAATTTCGCCGGGCACGACGTGCCGTTCACTCCCGCGAACATCGTCGACGCCCGAGCGCAGATCACGTCCTACGCGATCGCCGTCGCCCGCGACGTGCTGCACCGGCCCGTACGCCTGACCACCGTCGACCCCGACGGACAGTGGACACTCGCCGCTCACCCTGACGGTCGGATCACGGACCTCGCCCCCGCCGCCCGGCCAGCAAAGCGGCCCAAGCGGCGACGTGCGGCCCCCTCCATGCCTGCGCCCAGCCCGGTGAGCAACCAAGCCCTGATCGCTCCCGCGCCCACAGGCAACCCCACAGAGACCGTGCAGACCCGCGTCACCTCGGCCTCGGTTCCGGCTCCCACCGCGCCCGCACCTGACTCACTCACGCGCGTGCCTGACGTCCCGATGTGGACCGTCACTGACCTCCCCAGCGAGGCCGAGGTCTCTGTCTTCATCGAGCGGCTCCGTGCGCCCGCTGCGCAGATTCCCGTCCTCGAGCTCCGGTTCTCGAACGGCAGCATCGTCACCATCACCGGCGCCGCCCTCGTCGGCCGGCGACCGATGAACAGCACAGACGCGCAGCTGCACGTTCACCAGGTCGAGGACGACACTCGCAACCTGTCCCGAACGCACTTCGCGATCGCCTGGTCAGCCGAGGTCCCCACGATCATCGACCAGCACTCCGGCAACGGCACCAGGATTCAGCGCCGAGGCATCGACCTCGCCGCCGCGCCCGACGTGGCTACGCCTCTCCATGACGGCGACCGCCTCCACTTCGGTGACCTCAGCTGTCAGGTCAGCCTCTCCGTGACGAGCGAGGTGACCCCACGATGAGTGACACCCGCCCGGACGGTGCGGTCTACTGGGAGCAGCAAGGGATAATCAAGCCCAGGGGTAGTGATTCTGAGCAGCCCGCCCCGGAAGAGCTACCCGCGCACCGTCTCCCTGATCAGACGGAGACCGAACGCCCGCCCTCGACCGGAGCTGCATCCCCTCGCATGGCACAAGACGACTACTGGGACAGCCTGCCTGTCACGCTCAAGTCCAAGGACCTCGAGCGCCTACTGCAAATCGGTCAAACGACCGTAAGTCTCTGGCTCAACCGGGGAACCATCCCCGGCCACCAGATCGCCCACTCCTGGATCGTGTTCAGATCCGAGGTGCGGGACTGGCTCGAATCGACGTCGACCGTTCCCGTCCCGGAGCACGAGCCCTACCCCGATCCCCTCGACGACTACGGCGACTACCTCAACTACCAAGACCTCATGGCCCTGCTCGGCAAGAGCCGTCCCGCGATCTTCGGCTGGCTCAACAACGGCACCATCCCCGCCATGCGTCCCGGCGGACGCTGGCGCGTTGAGAAGAACACCCTCCGACGCCTGCTCGAGGAGACCAGCAACCAGAGCCCTGGATTCATCCCCCGCACCCGTCGCGGTGTTGAACCCGAGGGCGACACGTCACCTCCGACAGAGGAGGGCTGACCATGCAGACGCTTCCAATGCCGCACCGCGTCCCGGGCCATTCCTCGGAGATTAACCACGACACGCGCCCAGATGAGGTCGGTGTATGCATCTTAAGTGCCCAAGATTGCTGCATGAGCGCAATCCGTGGGCTGGCCCACCGACCCCAGAACGTCCCAACGGTCCTTCTGCAGGGCCGTGTGTCCCCGGAAACCCGCATGGAGGTCCGCGCAGCTGCGGCTGCCAGCGGTGTCTCCATTGCCTATTACATGGAAGCGCTCGTAGCCCAGATCGTTGCCGACCAGGGATGTCTTCCCCTGGTCGAGCACCCCCGCGACAAGAAGCTCGAGGAGTTGCCTATCCCGGCCGCTTAAACGAAAGAGCCCGCCGCTTTCGCGACGGGCCTCTTCAAGTCGTTGCTCTAACCCTCTTTGCTTGCCGGCCTCGAGGTTAGAGCTCCTAGATCCGATCAAGAACCGGTTGTGCACCGGGCCTTAGTCGTACCCCATCCCGAAGGAAGGTGATGGCATCAGTGTAAACAGCTTTCCTGTGCGCGCAAGCACCGCGCCAGAAAAATTACCCTCCGGCGTGTCGTCATCTTGGACGGCTAGTCCGGATGACGCGTGGGCACTCACTCGAGTGTTGTCCCCGCGGGATTACGTGCAGCGTGCGGCCGAGTTCGTCGACGGTACGTTCCTGAACTCCTACGCCGCCCACCACGGCCTGGATGAGGAAGCCCCTGCCGGGCCCTGGGCGATGTGGCTGACGTCGCGTCCGGGCTGGTTTCGGTTCATCTGCTTCGACTTCGACGCCAAGAACGGCCGCCCCGCGTACGACGCGGCCCGGCTGTCTTACTGGCTCCATGAGGTGTCGATCGCGCACACGGTGACCGAGTCCGGCCCCACGGGCGGCCGGCACGTGTGGATCGCCCTCGACGAGCTCACCCCGGGTGCTGCTGTGCACCGGGTGGCGCGCCTGGCGAAGCAGCTGCTGCCCTCCCTCGACCCCTCCCCCTTGTCGGAGACCGGCGGTGCTGTCCGCCCACCGGGCGCCCCGCACCGTGTGTCGGGCATGTCGGTGCCGCAGGGGTCGCTTCAGCCGCTTTTGGCGCCCTCGACATCGATGGCTGACGTGGCAGCACTTGATGCGTTGCTGGTGGATCTAGGCGCCGAGCTCGAGCCGGTGGATGTGTCCTTGGCCCACAACGTGCGGAGGGATCCGGGCGGACACCCGTACCTGCTCGGGGTGCGACGGGAGCTGTCCGAGTACGTCCGGGGCCTACTCGATGCGGCGCCGGCAGGCGACACCTCCGCTGCAGCCGCGTCGATCCTCGCCGGCTGTGCCAACGCCCGGTGGCGGTACGACGACGTCGCCGCCCTGGTCGAGCACTCCGCCGGCCTTGAGCACCTCCGCACCCGCCGTGCCGGTACCCAACGTCTCCCCCGCACCAGCAGGCAGCAGGCAAGGACCCTGGCGTCGACGTGGGCTTCTGCTGTGGCATACGTGTCGGCCAACCCTGCGGCCGCCGACAGTGACCCCACTTTCCCGACCCGTGTTGCCGGCGTCGTGGCCACGATCGACCGGGTCCAAGAACGCGCCAACCTCACCACCGGCCTCTGGGGCGGCAGCCGCGGACGAGGCGTCACCGGCCGCGGCTCCCTCGTCTTCCGCGCTGTTCTCGACGCCCTGTGCGTCTACATGCTCCAGGCGGCGTCTATCGAGGTCGAGGCCGACACCCGGCGCCTCGCGATCGACACCGGCTGGTCCGAACGCCGCGTCGGTGAAGTCCTCACCCTCCTCACCGCCGACACCGACAGCTGGCTGCAGCGCGCCGGTGAACGCACCGACAAGGCGCGTGGCCAACGCTTCCGCCTGCACCCCAAGTTCTCCACAGATCAAACGACGCAAACTCGCGCACAAGTGCTTGCACGCCCGACGCCAGCTCTCCCCCCACCGGACGCGCTCACCGCACGGGCTCTTCTGATTGCAGAACTGCAGCATCGTCTGGCTCCTTTGCGCACGGACACCTTCGCTGCACCGCACTCGCTAGGAAGAGCTGCCGGGCACATCTACCGGCTCCTGACCAGGACCCATGGGCGGACTGCCGGCGACATTGCTGACGCAGCTGGATTCACCGTTCGCCAGGTCAGGACCTATCTCGGGCGGCTTACCTCCGTCGGGCTTTCCCGCAGATCCCGGAGCGGTTGGCTCCAAACACCTCGAACGCTTGAGCCAATCGCCGAAACTCTCGATGTCGACGGGTACCTCGAGCGTCGAGAAGCCCGCTACCGTGCCGAGCGCTCCCGATGGGGCCTTTGGCTCGACGAACTTCGCTGGCGTCGGCAGAGAGGCGCTCACAAACCGCGTAGGCGGCGCCTCGAGCAACTCACCCTGACCGGCTTGGAGGAACGGACACGCGTTCGGTACCCCCGCGGCCCGGGCGGCCGGGCTCGGCATGGACATGTGTTGAGCGCATTGCTCGCGCTACAGGACACACAACCAGGGGTTCGGTTCAAGTGACGGAGCGAAGTTCGGCGACGTCCTTGATAAAGACGTCTGGACAGCTTCGCAGATCTCAAATTCGTGCTCGAGCGTGCTGGCCTGTTCCCTTAGAGCAAGCGCGTTGTTTATGGGACCGGAAATCAGTGAGGTTGCTTGTTCCCGAGGGCGCTTTGAACCCCAAACACATGTTTCACTATTTCGACAACGCCGCTTGACAGGGGTAGAGAAATAGCAGCATTGCTGGTGAAGCTGGCATTGCTGGTGAAGCTGGCATTGCTGGTGAAGCTGGCATTGCTGGTGAAGCTGGCATTGCTGGTAAAGCTGGCATTGCTGGTGAAGCTGGCATTGCTGGTGAAGCTGGCATTGCTGGTGAAGCTGCTAATATATAATTGATGAAGGGTGAAAGATGGCAGTCGTAGAACGAACGAACCTCGACCGAGTTATTGCTGTGATCAACGGCAAAGGGGGAGTGCTCAAGACGACGTTGACCGCAAACGTCGGAGGCATGCTTGCTGCTAGTGGCTATCGCGTTCTGCTCGTGGATCTCGATCCTCAAGGCAACCTCGCTGAGGATCTCGGTTACACCGACTCGACCCAGGATGACCAAGGTAGGTCGCTAGCGCAGGCGCTCATGTTCGGAGGCGATGCGGCACCCCTCAGAAGCATCCGGGCCAACCTCGACGTGTTCGCCGGCGGCTCCGCGCTTGATCAAGCCACAGCTGGCCTAGCCGCCCGAGCAAACAAGGACCCCGAGGGAGCGAAGTTGGCATTGGCTAGCCTCCTGTCGCCAATCGCAAACGACTACGACATGATTCTTCTCGATTGCCCTCCCGGTGATGAGACGCTGCAGACGGCCGCAGTTGCAGCGGCTCGTTGGGCACTTGTGCCCGTGAAAAGCGATCGCAGCAGTCGCAAGGGACTCTCGGCAGTGGCCGCTCGTCTGGACGCTGTCCTGAGCGTGAATCCCTCGCTGGACCTACTAGGCGTGGTTTTGGTTGATGTCGGAAAAGCCGCAAAGGCTGTCGAGCGCGAGGCGCGCCAGAATGTCGCAGAGCTCTTCAACGCGGATCGTGACGTTGTCCTCACAGCAACAGTGCGTCATAGCGAGGCCACCGCTCAAGCCACCCGCGAGCGAGGTCTCCTCGTCCATGAATTGGACGACGACATTCGTAAGGGCCCGAAGTGGTACGAGATTCGAAGAGGAGACGCGCAAGCGCCTAGCCACTCGCCACGTTCGGCGACGTCGGTTGCAGATGATCTCCAGGCCGTGGCTCAGGAGGTCGTTGCCCGCATCGTTACAGCAGAGGAGAGGGGCAAATCATGACTGATAGTGACAACACCCGCCAGATCGGCGGCTTACAGCCTCGGAGCTCAACACAGGATCTGAGCCGCCTCCTCCGGCGCAATCGTCCTGCCGTCGAAGAAGGGCTACCTGAGCTTCCGAAAGCGCCAGAGTCACCGCCTGAAGATCAGGCGCAGAAAGTAGTGGAAAAAGGTTCGCCGACAACGGGAACGCAGACAAGCAAAACCGCCGGGAAGCCTCGCGTGGCCCGTAAAGCGCCCGAGCCCTCGGTCGACTCGGAAACCAAACGCATGACTGTGTACATCGCTTCGCGGCACTATGCGCGTGCGCGTGCTGCCTATCGAGCAACGAGTTACGCGTCGCGGGACCGCAGTTGGTCAGATTTCGTCGAGAAGGCCATTGTCGCCGAGCTCGAAAAGCGTGAGGCCCAATTTAACGCCGGGGAGCCCTACGCCCCGGACCCCAGTCCTCTGTCACCGGGCCGGCCGCTTTCCGGTTGAACCACATCTCTCCGCATCGCCGACGTTGCGATCGTCTCCATGGCCCCCACCATGGGCGAGTACAAGCGCCTGCTCGAGGTAGGGGCCGTGATCGACGACGTGGAGCCGCTGCGCGCTACGCCACTGGTTGCCGCCGTGCTGATGAACCGCACCGTCACCAACGCCAACAACACGCCAATGCTCCGCGAGCTAATGACCGACTAGGGCCTCACGGTCCTGTCGACGACCATTCCTCGGCGAGAGCCCATCGCCCAGGCCTTCGGTGGCCCGGTCACCGAACTCGGCAAGTACGCCGACGCCGCCGACGAGATCGAGACGTTGGGAGCAGGACGATGACCAAAGCGGAGGAGCTGCGAGCACGAGCTGCCCGCGCAACGCAAAGAGCCGCGTCGACGACGCCCGAGCAGAGGCAGCCCGGAGCGCCCGCCGCCGAGGCGACGCCAGCACCCCGGCCGAACGTCATTCGAGCCAAGCCCGTACGCATCACCGCCGACCTGTCGCCCCAGGCTTACCGAGGCCTCATCGACTACGCCGCAGGCCTCGCAGAGACTCAGGGCCGCGTCCGCGTCGCGCACGTGCACGTCACTCGCGCCCTCGTTGCAGAGCTGCTGGAGAACGACGAGCTGCAGGGGGCCATCGCCCGCCGCGTCCGCGCGCGGCTCGACGACTAGATCGTCCGTAGTTCAGTAACTACGGACTTACACTACTGGCCGTCTCTTGCCTCAAGGTCCGTAGCCCAGCGCTCTGGGCCGCTCGAGTGCCACGCGACGGACCGGTAGCCCTCGGCTCTCAAGTGCTCGTCTGCTTCTGGGACGGGGTCGTGGTGGAGATCGCGGGTCGGCAGGATGACAGTGGTGGATTCGCCGGTTTCTGGTGCGAGAGTCAACAGCCATGCACCGCCTCCGCCGGATGAATTGATCGGCACGTCGCGGTGGATATAGGCACTTTCGGCCAGCGGAGTCATGGCCAGCACAGTACGGGCTCGCCGGCCCTCGTTCTTGGAGTGCGGCTGCGAGATCAGACGTCGGCGCGGGGGAGCGTCACGGCCGAATCGGTGGCTGCCGGGTGCCGCTCGAGCGCCCGGTAGACCGTCGCCCGCCCTACCCCGGCAGGGCTGCCGCTGGCTCGTAGCCTCAAATCAGCGATAGGGCCGGCCCTCACAGGTCACCGTGCTCTTCTGTTCTCCCTCTCGCACCCCGTTGAGGAAGCTAGGGGAGGCGTCAGCGACGGGCACAATTGCTACCTCCACCGACGACGCCTCCTCCAACATCTCCTGATCGGCGCAGATTGCTACGACGTCCCATTCGGGACTCCCGAAAGCAATTTGGGTGTAAGTCGGGTCTTTCCCCACGAGCACAGACAGGTCCTGAACAACGACCGTCGTGTCGGGGCGAAGTTTCGATGTCACTGAGTCGAACGTGAGGCCGACGTAGCTGGTCAGGGGTGCGCCAGTGGGAGTTGGTGTCGGCTCTGGGCTTGCAGGAGATGAGCAACCGCTGGTGACCGCGACGAGCGCGATCACCAGCGGTGCCAGGGTGGTTCGGAACAAGTCGGGTGCTGACTTTCTGTCTAGAGGATCGTGCAGTAGACGTCGTTGGCCCTCGGCTTGAAGGCGTACAAGGTTGCACTCGTGGTATTGCTGGTCACTTTGCCGCTCACCTTAGTGATCTGGTTGATTTTGTAGGAATAGCGGTCCCCGATGGGATAGGCCGCCCACGACTGGCCGGCCTTCAGGGCAGGCGAGTTGCAGGCGACGCTCGTCCCGACCGTGGTCGAGTTGGTGATGCCGAGCGAGCCGGTGACGAGACCGCGAGTTGCGCTCAGAGCCAGTTGGACGTCGACCGAGGCGGTCGTCGTTTTCGTGACCGAGCACGATGCACCTGTATTTGCGACCGTGCAGCCGCCCAGCTTGTTGCTTCGGTTGATGTACTTCGTTGACACCTTGAGCTTGCCCTGGACTGTGCGCGTGTAGGTCGGATAAACGAATCCGTCTGGAGTGGAGACCGCTTCGGTTCCCTGGGTGGTTTCCGTCATATCGACTCCGTCCACCACCTCGACTCCTTCGGTGCCTTCGACCGCGTCTGTGCCCATGGTGCCGAAGGTGCCCTGGGCTGCTTGGGCGCTCGAGGCAGTGCTCGGTGTGGCCGCCAGGGCGGGTGTGCCGGCCAGGCAGGACCCGGCGACCGCAGCGATGGAAACGACAAGCGCTAGGCGCCGACGTGCATTCATGTTTACCCCTTTGACGTGGCGCTCCGTGGCGCAGGAGAACAGTCCCAGCGCGCATCCTTTGTCCGCAGCCCCCAAACGGGGGTAGGGGTACAGATGGGTCTGTTGTTGAAGATTCGCGAGTCGCTGTCGGGTATCTGACCTTTAGCTCAATGTGACCCGAGGTCTGAGCTTGCGGGCGTGTGGAGTTAGCTGGAATTGCGACGAATGTCCGCTCCTGCCGGGCCTGATCTACAGGTGCGATTGACCTATCTGGACCACCCCGATGCCTTCCCTCTCGGCTCAAGAAAGTCCGGCGTTGGGGTACGTCTATCCACGATTTTGCGCCGTATGGATAGAGAAGTGGCTGCAAACACCCGCGGCCTTCGCAGCGGTGCCCGATAGCCGGTCGTTCATCGGGACACTCTTCGCGACCGTGTTTGGCCGGCTGAGGTCAAGTGGCGCCTGGCCTGCGGATTCGCGTATGCCTGTCCCGCAAAAATGCCCGGTGACGGGGGTCTGAACGCTACAGTCGTCGGATGCTCATCGGCTACGCCCGCGTATCAACGTCCGGACAGGATCTCGCAGCACAGCGCGACGGTCTCGCAGCGCTCGGTGTTGACGATCAACACGTCCATGTTGACCACGGGCTCTCGGGCACGACTCGAGCCCGGCCCGGCCTCCGCGAAGCACTGGCCGCGTGCCGTGCCGGCGACGTCCTGGTCGTCACCAAGCTCGACCGTCTCGCCCGATCGCTGCGAGACGCGACGGACATTGCCGACGAGCTGACGAAGAAGGGTGTCGCTCTGAACCTCGGGGGAGCGGTCTACGACCCCACCGATCCCGTCGGCCGGCTCCTGTTCAACGTCCTCGGCATGGTGGCCGAGTTCGAGGCCGATTTGATCCGTGCCCGCACGCGCGAGGGCATGGCGATCGCCAAGGCTGCCGGCAAGCTCCGCGGCCGCAAGCCCAAGCTCACCGCCTCGCAGGAGAAGCACTTGGTGCAGTTGCACCGCACGGGCGCCCACACCACGAGCGAGATCGCTGAGCTCTTCGGCGTGGCCCGCTCAACGGTCTACCGAGCCGTCCAGCGCGGGGAACAAGCGTGACAGGCAACCGGTGCCGAGGCGGTCACGGAGTCGTTGACGAAACAACCTGTAGCTGAGGTCGTGAGGTAGTTTCAGGCCAAATGGAAAGGACGCTCATGGCCGCATGGCGCAAGTGTTGCGGGCACGGCCGGGGCGACTGGATACACGCACCGCCCCACAGTCATGGCACCGGGCCGAAACTACAAACGAGGGAGGCGATCGTACGCATGTCTAAAGCGAATCCTGCCCTCTCAGGGCCCTTGAGGCGGGTCGGGTACCCCTCGCGCGCTTTGGCCTCCATCTCTGCGCTGATCATCGTCGCTTCGTGCATCCTGGGCATCCTGGGGGCCGATGGTGAATCGAAAGTGACCCTGCGCGATCTTTTGCCTCCCCTCGGCGTGGCCCTGATCCCTGTGGTCGTGGCCCTACGATCGATGCGTGTCGGGATCGTCGCCCGCGAGGACGGCTTGCTCGTGACCGACTGGTTCTCTACCAGGACTGTTCCCTACGCCGTCCTCCGCGAGGTTCGAATCGTTCCGTATGAGGGCTTCTTGAACTGGTACAACCCTACTTTCATGAGCACAGCCGTCAAGATGATCCAACTGCAGAGTCCGTCGTTCGCACTGGGGACGCGAAACCTAGAGGTGTCGCTCGACACCGAGGCCCAGCTGCTGCGGGTCGTCGTCCATCTCCGTCACTTGCTCAGATCGCAAGACGAGGATGGACGTGTTCTGGTCACGCCGGACGCCAGTGCCGTCGAGCGGGAGGTTCAGGAGCTCGCGGCAGCGCAAGTTCGACGGTCGAGGAGGCACTAGTGAAGTCTGAGTCCGTTATCGACCTGACACGGAACGTCACCGAGACGGCCATGTGCACGCCGATCGATGGCCCGCACGGCCACGTTCATCTTGCCCACTGACGATTGATGCGGCGGTCTGGCCAAAGGATGATGCTCAAGCTTGGATCGAGAACTTAGGGGCGGTTTAGCGCCCGATGGGGATCGTTCTTCGGGAACTTTGACATTGACTACGGCGCCTCGCGAAGACCGGGTAGTTGACGCCTCCGAGTGTGGTCACGTCGATGTCGAGACGAACGACGCACCCTTACCCTGCGACATCCACAACGCCCAGCTCGCGCCCAACGCTCCCGCGGCCGCACCTACGGATACACAGGTCGCCCACAGGGCTCCGACCGATGGATCGAGATCGAACGCCACCAGCACGGCCACAGCCGACGCGGCTCCGAGGACGCTGGCAGCCACGATGACGACGACCGCCCGGGTCCACGACTCTGACCGGTGGGGGGTCACGCAACGGGCGACACCCCACGCCAGAAGCGACGAGATAATGCCCACCACGCTCCCGGCCACAGCAAAACAGGCCATGAAGAAGGCGGCCGACCACAGCGTGTAGGAGTAGTAGCTGGCACTGCTTGGGTCTGCCGGGGGAAGAAGAGCAGCGGGCCCACCCATGAGGACGAGAGCGATGACGACGGCGGAACCGCATCCCGCCAGGACCCCGCCCCAGATCGCGTGTCGCATTAATAGAGGTCGCAGTGCCCGGCCCACGTCTTCCTCCAGCTCGGCCCTCGGCAGCCCATCATGCCGTCTTGATGTCTAGTCGTAGGCGATGTGACCCAGATCGAGAGTGAGCATATTGGAAGGTTGGTCATCGCGTGCTCCTTGGCGTGGCGCCAGCTGTCTCCCGAAAGTGTCCGACAGGGGATCGTCTGCGGGGCTGCGGGAGTCGGTTGTTGACTTGGGCTCGAATGCGCGGGGTTCAGGCGCCTCGAGATGCTGTGCCCGATGCCCAGAGCGCAAGAGCAATTACAGCGAGGGCAACGACTGCGACGACGACAAGGCCTAGGAGCCCGATGAGGTGCTCGATCAGGATTCGTCCCGCACCACTGCGTGGCGTTCGATCGAGTAGTCCCGCAATGCGTGTTCGGCCGCCGTTTGGTATGCCTTCGACGAGAATCACGATCATGCCGGGGGAACCGAGAACTACGGCGCCGTGCACGGTTGCCGGTATGCCGATGACACGGAATGGAAGGGCGCGGCAGGTTTCCACCACGAGTCGCCGCCGCCCCATCACGGTAGTCACGAGCAGAGACTGGCCGTCACGCCGTGCCGCCCACGGAGAGGCCGCGAGTCCGCACAGCCAGAGAGCGCTGACGCTGACCGCGAAGACGAGTATCAGCATGATGATCGGAAGCCAGTGTCGGGGGTATCCGCTGGCGTCCCATCCCGAGCGTTCCCACCACGAGTGAGCCCAGCGCGTGAGGACCACGACCACGATGGTCAATGCGATGAGGACGCGGCCAGACCATACGGCCGCCATCGCGCCGGATGTCGTTCGTTCCAGCGGAAGCTGTTGCGCCCTCGGACGAGAGCGTGATTGTCTGGCTCTCGTTTCGCTCATGTCGAACCGATGATTGCACAGCCCTAAAGCGCAACGCCCGCTTGGGGATCCTTGGACGGGGCGTCAGCCGGCCGCTTTCGCTGGTTCGCTGGTCGGATGCTGCTTCTGCGGCGAAATAGTGCACTTTTGCGCCCTAGGATCGCCGACGTGACGACCGATCATGTTCCCTTTGTGCGGCTATCGCCTGGGACATGGGCTGTGTTTGGTTCAGGAGCGACGGGTCGGAACCAGGTCGGTCTAGTGGTGCGAACGGGGCGTGAGTTCCTCGTCTCGCGCGTAGCGGATCATCAAGACATCGTCGTCCCGTCTTTTGCTGAGGCGCTGATGTGGCTGATAGCGCCAAATGTGTGTTCGCCGGATGTCCTTACAACCGGGTCCGCCGCGTCCCAGTAGCCGATCCTGCTGCGGGCATCAGCGCGGCCGCGACGGCGGGGTATTAAGGCAGCAGCAACGACTCCAGTTCTTCTCGGTTGCCTCGAAAAGCGTTCATGTCGATGAACTCTTCGTCGCCGTCGTACCCGTCGAGCTGCTCGCGCGCGGACCACTGCCAGAAAGTCCAGTCGCGGTCATCGGCGAGATGCGGGGCGGTCGCGACCGACCGAAACCAGATGGGGTTGTCAGGGTAGCTCCCGGCGAGATATCGCTCGTACCAGTCACGGGTCGCGTAGAGCACGGCCGGTCGGCCGTAGTGCTGTTCGATGGCGAGCAGGAGCGGCTCGAGCACCTCCCGGACTGTGGCTGCCGGGGGAGGGGTGTCGCAGTACTCTGCGTAGCACTCGACGTCGACCACGACGGGCAGGTCGCCCCGGTTCCGGGAGACGGTGTCTATGACGTTGGCTGCTTGGTCGGTTCCCGGGCTGTCGACGCTGAGGAAGTGGTATGCGCCGACGAGTAGGTCGGTGTCGTGGGCTTCGGCCCAGTTGTCGTCGAATCGGGGGTCTTGGTAGCTCGAGCCTTCTGTCGCCTTGATCCACGCGAAGTCGATGTCCTCCTCCGCCAGGACATCCCAGTCGATCGTGCCCTGGTAGGCGGACACGTCGACGCCCTGCACCGGGTACCGGAGGGCCGCTGTGCGGGTGGGCCAGAGCGTGCCCGTGAAGAGGAGCGCGGCGACGACGAGCATGGCGAGGGCCACCCCGGCGGCCGCGAGCACAACGCGGGGCTGCCGACGCGGTCGAGGAAGCGCGCGTGCTCTGGTTAAGGCTTCGTCTCTGTTCTCGTTGGGTTCGTTCGCGTCGGGCTCCACAGGACACGAGGCTACGGGTGCAGCGCGAGCGGGCACATCCTTGGACCCGCTACCTGTCCCGATAGACGATCCTTCGCCGCGACGGTTGCGACGTCGATTCTTGAGGCGAGTAGTGGGCTGCCCTGGCGCTGGGTTCATTGCTCGGCCAGGATGAGGCCATGAACACGGGGAAGTGGGCACGGTTGGCGATAGTGCTTCTGGGGGCCGGGGCGCTAGCGGGCTGCTCCTTCGCTACAGCGGATGACGTCTTTGCTGAGGAACAGGTCAGTTCGGACGCGCTGCCCCAAGTTGAGAGTGTGGTGCTCGAGGATCTCGACCCGGAGTCGGCGCGGTACCTCGGTGAGGCTGAGGGCTCGCAGTTTTGGGCGGCGCGGAACGCGGATGGCGAGTTCTGCGTCCTCACGAAGGTTGTCGAGGGCGGTCCCAACGAGATGATGTCTGGCTGCAGCCCGGGGGATGGCGACACGCTCACGATCTCGATGAGCGGAGGGCCGTCAGCTTCGTGGTCGGCCGTAGAGAATCCGACCGTGCCGGATGGCAGCACGCTGCTCCGCGGCCACCTCCTCGTGTCGCCCCGCTGACTACACAGTTCGCCAGTCGCCTCGTGACGGAAGCACGGCTTGAACGGGCTGGCTTAGCGTTCGTATCGTCCCCTCCAGTGTGACCAACCTGTCCCACTAGGGGATCGTTGACCGGTGTTGGCTACGTCCCCTTTAGGTTCGCACCAGCGCGTAGGCCGGTCCTTGCGGGCGCCCCACCGTTCTTGTCTCATTCCTTGCTCATGCCGGTCGCCGGCGGTCTGCTGCCGGCGACGTCTGCGAGCCCGCGAAGGTACTGCCCGTTTCGCTCGATGACTGCGATGCGTCGTAGCCGGTAACCAAGTGGCTGGTCCTTCCAGTCGCCGGTGGGGCGGACTTCCTGCAAGTACACCCAGTGGCGGCGGATCTCGTCGACGACGCCGACCCACATCAGGTCGGGGCGGCGGTCTTTCTGCACCGCGATGATGGAGCCGTCGGCGCCGAACGCTTTGAGCACGTTCCGAGTCCGATCAAGGTCGACGTTGAGCAGCCCTTCAGGAATCCGCGGTGGCCACTCTGGGCGCAGCTGCGCCGCTCGCGACTCGAACGACGTGTCGTTCCGCACGTCGTGCAGGTCGGTGAGCCGGAACGCGATGTGACCGTCGAAGAATCCACCATCGGCAGTCCTCGCCAGGAGGACCCACTTCGAGCCGACGGCTAGGACGTAACCGCTGTACCGTGCGCCGAGCTCCGAACGGCGTCTAAGCACCAGCAGTTGATCTGCGGCCGTGGATCGGAGACGGGCGCGAAGACGAGACTGACGCATTCAAGAAGGGTGCCACACCGCCGTGATGGGAAAGCTCCACAGGCAGCTCTCACGGCCGGGTTGCACGTTATCGACCTACACCCACGCCAACGTTTGAACTCAACGTCCCGTCAGGCGATCCGTTACTGGGAGCGGCGCGACGAGGGTGTTCCTGCCTGACGGCTGGTCCGTGGTGGCAATCTGTTGGCTCTGGTCTAGGAGGCGAAGAGACGGAGTGCGTCCTCGCTGAGCGGGCGGTCGGCAAAAAGGAGCCGTACCGCATCCGGATCGGGATTGCCCGCGTCCGGGCCGCGCCACACGAGTTCGAGGCCGGCTCGCTGAGCCGCACGACGCGATCCCTCGTTGTGCTCGAGAAGGGACGCGACCAGCGGCAGGTCTCGCCCTGTCGCGGACACTGCCTCGCGGGCCGCCGCGACGATCTCCTGCGCGTAGCCCCGTCCCCACGCTGATGGTGCCAGCCGGTAGTAGATGTTCCACGCAAGGCCCCCGCGAAGGCTGGGGCCGCCCATGCCGGCCAACGCACCCGTTGCCGTGTCCCGCGCGACCCAGACATCGACGCCGTTCACCTCCCATCCCGCCAGGTACCGATCGACCAGTTCGCGAGTGTCCGCCAGCTCGGTGTGACGTGCGGACGGGAGGTGCTTCCAGACCTCGGGGTCGGCGTGGAGGGCATGGAGTTCCGGGAGATCTCGCTCGGTCGGGCGGGAAAGCGTCAAGCGCTCCGTCAGCGTCGCCTGGATCGAGTGGGTCATGTCCGCCATTCTCCCGAGCTTTGTGTCTGCGTCGACAGCGGTGGTTCGAGTGACCGGTGAAGTCTGGTGCTCGAACCCGGGTGGAGGCGCCCGGTAAGGGATCGGTCTGCGAGTACCGAGGGTTTGCGACGAGGTGAGACGACGGAGCTCATTCCACAAGTGCCCGATAAGTTCGCGCCATGATCATCTGGCTGAACGGCACCCACGGAGTCGGAAAGACGACTACTAGTCAGCACGTGCAGGCGCTGCTGCCGGACTCACGCATACTCGACGCGGAAAAGGTCGGAGAGGTCCTGATGGATGTGAAACCGGGATTGCCGGCCACGGACAACTTCCAGCACTGGGACCCCTGGCGCCCTCTTGTCGTCGAGACTGCACGTCGTCTTCTCGCCTTCACCGGCGGCACCCTCGTGATGCCGATGACCGTCCTCGTCGAGAGCTACTGGAACGAGATTCGAGCTGGCCTGGCTGAGCACCAGATTCCCGTGCATCATTTCGTCCTGCACGCCGACCAGGCCACTCTCCGGGATCGCATCCAGAACGATCCCGTGCTTGGGCCGTCGATGTTCAGATTCGCTCATCTCGCCCCCTACGAGGAGGCCGCGGGGACATGGCTGCACGATGATGCCCACGTCATCGAGACGTCGAAATGCACCCCGCGGGAGGCGGCGGAACAGATCGTGGCAGCAATCCCGACGTCGTGACCGAGGTGCCCGTTAGACGATCGGCTACCGGTTCGCTGCCGTGCTCAGTCCTGTGGCGATTCGGGCGCAGAGAGGGGTGGTGGAGTGGCTGTGAAGGCCATGAAGGCCACGAAGGCACCAGCCACGTTTGGTACGAACCCGAAGAACGCCCACCAGGTCACGTCCTCTGGGAACTGCAAGTCGAGAGCGAGCGCCACGACACAGAGCGCGGCAAGGCCGCCCCAGAAAACCATTGCGTACCCGCTCAGCTGGTGCAGGGAGCGTCGGCCGCCACGAGGTGTCCAGCGTGCGATCACGAGGGCCACACTCGTCAACAGGCTTGGACCGAGCACGAGCAACCAAAACACTCAACCCACGATATGCAGCCGGCGGTGTGGTGGCATCCCTCGTAAGTAGTGGAACTCGCTCCGTGTTCGCAACCTGACCCTCGTCCGAGCCTCTGGGCGTTGTCTGGCTGCGTCTGCTCCGCTGAATACCTCGACCGTCGTCAATGTCGCAAAAGGGATCGATAGGCGGGCACATGTCGCTTCTGCTTGACGCGTGGCGTCTGGGAAGCTGTCGATGACGACGGGGGCGATGTGCGGCGAGTCTTGGTGTGGGTGATGGTGGTGGCTGCTGCCGGAGCTACGGCTGCGGTGTTCTTGGCGACGCGGACCGCGTCTGCGGCACCGTTGGTGTTCGTCGCGGCAGCATTCCCGCAGCTTGCGTTCTTCGGGGTGGCCCTCGTTTCCATGGCGGTGGTCATCGCGGCGATCAGGGGCCGCCTCCGACTCGCCACGTCCGCAGGACTAGTTGTCCTCGTCGTTAGTGCTGGCCTCGGAATCGTTTTGACGGCGGGAAGGCCGGCACCCTCGACAACGGTTCCCAGCGCATCCTCGTCGGCGGGGCAGCTACGAATCCTGTCGTGGAACACCAACCAACAAGACGTCTCAACCGAGCAGTTGGGCGCGTTGATCGAAACCGAGCAAGCGAACGTCGTTGCTCTGCCTGAGTACTTCACGGCCGTGGCCGATGGAACTCTCGCCGGGCTCGCCCAAGAGCACGACATGCAGATCATCGGGACCGATTCATCCTCGGCGACGTTGCTGATCTCGAAGCATCTCGGCACATATTCGCTTGCCGACCAAGAAACGACACCGGCATGGGCTGGGTTCGTCGCGACCTCAGACAATCCCCGCGCCCCCGCCTTGCTCGTGGCGCATTTGCAGCGTCCTTCATTGGTCGACTCAAGCATCTGGCAGAGCCACGTCGATTGGGCGCGGCAACAGTGCGCGGACCGACGGAACATCGTCGCCGTCGGTGACTTCAACGCCACCCTGGCAAATCTCGGCGGCGACCAGCTCGGCCCGTGTCAGGATGCGGCCTCTGCTCTGGGCCTTGAATCGACAGGCACCTGGCCCTCCGCTCTGCCAGCGTCTCTGGGCGCCCCGATCGACCACACCTTTTTCGGCCCAGGTTGGGAGCCTGTCGCCTTTGCGGTGCTCGACTCTCAGGCCACCCGAGGCTCAGACCACCGCCCCATCGTCACCGTGCTCAATCCGAACAGCTCGTAACCCGTCTCAATAGGGGATCGGCTGCCGTACAAGGGGCCTAGGTGAGGCTCGCCTTGATGTCGTGCTCGAGCCTGGTGAAGCGCTCTTGATAGACGGCGTAGTGCGCCCTGGTTGCGACCAGGTAGCTGCCCTCGTCGCTCGTCATCTTCAGGCGCACTGAGCTGCCCGCTCCTTCAGAAGCGATGGACCACGTGACGACCATGGGGATGCGCTTCTTTCCCGCCTGAAGCAGCCCACCTAGAAGCCGGTAGGCAGTTCGAGATCCGAGGTTAACGCTGCCTTCGTGCGCCTGTACTACAGGCTTCTGCGCCACATCGCGAAGCAGCTCAACTAGCCGTCTGGCGGCCATGTCCGGGGGGAGACCCGTTGAGATGTCGGCGGTGTGCTGGGCGGGCTGGATCGGCATGCCTATTTGTAGCGCACAAGACGAGCCTGGGTAGGAAGTGCCCGATAGACGATCGGTCACTGGCGCGAGGTCCTGTCACTAGCCTGAGCGCATGAGAGGTGTCGGCAGGTTGAGATGGCTCGGGGTCGTTGTGTCGGTTTNCTGTCGGATCTTCGGTTCTTGGAGAGTCACGCGGCATAGTGAGGGCCTATGGAATTCCTCTTGAGCTTCCTTCCCGGGGCCGGCCTTGTGCTCGGGATGATGGGTCTCGCGGTGTACCTGGGGCTGCGCGAGCGCTCGAGGAATGCGAACGCTGAAAGCTCGAGACGCGTCTACCTGTACGTCTCCATCGCTGCGTTCAGCGTGTCTCTCGTCCTGCTCGTTTACTCAAACGTTCGGTAGCGGCTTTGACCCTGTCTCGATAGGGGATCCTCGAGCGAACCAGGGTGGTCTTGGGCGATCGTTAGACGTTTCTGCCGGTCGTGCGTGTGGTGTTGACGTGGCTCCACTCGTCTTCGAGGACGGCGAGGACGTCGAGGGGGATGACGACGGTGACGGCCTTGCCGGACACGGTGGCGTTGATGATGCGTTCACCGTGCTCGTGGCGGTGTGACACGACGTGGAACGTCGAGGGTTCGACGCGCACGACGGGAAGAGGGGCGGGTTCAGAGGTGGGTGCCGATCCCCAGAGAAGGAACCCGTCGTGGGTCTGCGCCACGTAGGAGGTGCCCCTCGTCGTCCACCTCGCTTGGAAAGCCACACTCCAGCGTACGTGGCCATGGTGCCCCGGAAAGGGACTTCCTGGCGGTCTCGGCCTATCTGGCGTGTCGAACCGGCGGGCCGACGGTTCAGTGCGCGGACGGTACCCCGGTGCTGGGGGGTGAGGTCAAGCCCCTTGGGCTAGGCGTCTCGTGTCGTTAGGTTTTTGGACGGTTCCGACAGGCAGCAATGGTGCTGCCTGCCGGCACCGCCCAGCCCGAGAGAAACTAAGCATCGTGTTCCCTCGTGGCGGAGCCTGTTCGGGCTTCGGACCGGTCCGACCAGCTGCCCACTTGGGATGGGAAGCCGCTGAGGCCGGGCTGAGGGCCTTCCGAAGGGGGAAGGCCTCAGCAGCCCGACGACGCGGCCGCTGTCCGGGCGGGGGAAGTCAGGGGCAGTGCGTGGCCGAGAAGTCCGAGTCGTCGTAGGCGCCGATGTCGAGTTCAAGGTGTCTATCAGGGACCAGGCCTGCGACGTCGGACACCGCTCGGGTGAGCGTGACGGGAAGGCCGGGCGAGATCAGGACGGCGGTGTGGGTGCTGTCCGCGAGACGGATGTCGACGAACGCGCCGCCGGCGCGGACGGCTGCCTCGATGTTCGTCATGACTTGGACGTCATCGGTGTCGGGAGCGAGGGTGAAGTCCTCGCAGGCGATGTTGAGCAGTAGGCGGTTCATGGGTCCTTCTGGTGTCGGGGGCCAGATGCGCAACGCTAGGCGCCCGGCACAAGGGTAGGTGGCCCCTTGACAGGCTTCACCCTGACCTGTTCCACGAGGCAATCACGCGGGTCGACGTCCGCACCGCTCGCGTGGACCGACAGACAGCGGAGACGAGAAGGTCACGACACCTGCTCTAGGTCAGGCCAAGGCTCGGTAGGACGTCATTCCGAGGCGGAGGCCGGTGCGCTTCCCGCTGCCGAAGAGCACGCCACAGGGGGGCGCACCAGATCACTCAGTTGCCAGATGACGAGGGCCGCTCGCGGGTGTCCCGGACTGGGGGTGCCAAACAGGATGCAGCCGCATACAGTGGCCGGATGCTCGGGGGAGCATCCCACTTGTACCCCTTCCGATCGGATAGCTTCCCGTGTCTCTTGCACCTGCGCTGCCAGCCGATACGGAGCGATCCGTCGACGAGCTCCTCGCCCTCGTCGCTGAGGGCAACGAGCGGGCTTTTGCTGCTTTCTACGACGGCACCGCGTCTCGGGTCCTCGGGCTCGTGCGGCGCATCCTGGTCGATCCGGCGCAGTCCGAGGAGGTCACGCAAGAGGTGTTCTTCGCGGCCTGGCAGGAAGCGCCCCAGTTCGACCCTGCCAAAGGCACAGCACTGGCGTGGCTGCTAATGCGGGCACGCCGTCGCGCCATCGACCGTGTCCGGTCTTCCCAGGCCAGTCGGGACCGCGACACCGTCGTCGGCATCCGTGACCATGAATCAAGTCGGGACGACGTCGCCGAGAAGGCTGAGGTTCTGGTCGAGCACCACCGCGTCGCGCGGGCCATGGGGGACCTCACCAAGGTGCACCGCGAGGCGCTCGAGCTGACGTACTACGGCGGGTTTACCCAGTCCGAGGCAGCAATCCGTGCCGGTGTCCCGATCGGGACGATGAAGACCCGCATCCGGGACGCTCTCATCGCCCTCCGGAAACACGTCAGCGCCGCATGATCCCCTGAGCCAATTTGGTGTCCCTCCACTTGTTTCGTAAGGGGCAGCCTTGGCTGATTTTGTTAGGCGTCATAACCTGAATGGGCCGAGGGCGGTTCCCCGGTTGGGGCGTCGAAGGCGTGCTCCTGATCCGTATCGCTAACGATTGCCCTTACTCGCCCCCGCCCATGCGGGGGCGTGTGGTCGTTCCAGGACGCCTATACCTCTGAAGCCAGGTGTATCTCATGGATGGATGGGGTCTTCCCTGTCCAGTGCGCAGCTGCACAGTGGCGATGGAATGACTCGTCAAAACCCACCCCTCAATCGTCCGATAGGGGATCCTTCACCGAGATCAGCTTCGGACTGACTTCTCGAGACGGCCGGAGCCTTGTAGCTGTGGGGGAGTGGCTGACCTCCCCTGGTGGCCCCTCAACTGAGCCGTAACTCACAGACTTGTGGTCCGCGAGATGCAACGCTCCGGAGGTGGCCGGCCATGTCTTTTGCAAACGCCTCATTTCCAGAACGGTGGCCCTTTCATGACGAACGCGAACCTCGACGAGATCCTGAGCAGAAGCCGCCCGGCGACTGCCGAGAACGATCCGCACCTCCTGGCCCTCATTGCCCCGATGTCTGCCGCTGCACGCACCGAGGCGAGGGAAGCGCCACGCAGAACGGCAGGGCTCCGTCAACCAGGACGGCCGCTGCTCGCGGTGGTACTGGGAGGATCGCTGCTCCTTGGAGGTGGCGCCCTCGTCGAAAGTCTGCAGCCGGACTACGAAGCTCACGCCACGATCGTCTTCGCTCTCCCCGGTGATCCGTTCATCGACAACGGTGACAGCGCACCGACCGGGTGCCTGGCCGAAGTGCGCTTCGACGTCTCAGGCGGTACGGCAGCCCAGGACCTGGTGGAAGAAGTTGTCGAGGGCAGCGACTGGTCATTGCTCGAATCCCGGCTCACAGCTCTCGTGCAAAGTGACCGGGGCGAGACCGACCTCAACCAGAGTGTCGTGACGACCCTCGACACGGGCATCCGCTCGACACTCGATCCCCAACTCGTGGGCTCTGCCCGATACGGCGGCGTCTCCCTGACGTGCGGGGTCACCGAGTGACCCTCGGACGGAGTGCCGCCTCAACGAGACAGACCGAAGACAGGCAAGCACGCGTGACGGCAGTGATCGAGGCGACGTCGAGAGATCTGCTCGGTTACTTTTTGCGCAGGGTCAGCTCGGCTGAGGACGCAGCCGACCTGCTCGGGGAGACGCAGCTGGTCGTTTGGCGCCGCGTCGATCAGCTACCCGGTGAGCCGCTCGAGGCCCGCTTGTGGATGTTCGGCATCGCTCGCCGGGTTCTCTCCACGTACCGACGCGCCGGTGCCCGTCGTGTCGCCCTCGCCGACCGGCTCCGGCAGGAGATCGAAGTGCGCGGTCCTGTTGCTCAACCTGTAAGCGATGGTGAGGAGCTGCGAGCTCTGTTGCTCAAGCTGAGCCACCTCGATCAAGAGATCATCCGCCTCGTGCACTGGGAGTGCTTCTCCCTTGCCGAAGTCGCGACCATCTTGGATAGGAGACCGGGAACAATTCGGAGCCGTTACTCGCGCGCGCGCATGTCTCTTCGTCAAGCCATCGACGATCAGAGCGATGACGTCTGATTCCGACCCACAGATTATCCGGCCAAGGGCCCTGCTACCGCCCGATAGAGGAACGTCTGACGAGACACCAATGAGCACGTGTTCGGGCTCGGACCGTAGATGCTGCGCGCCGCGGGTCGATCTGCCGTGCTTAGAGCGGACCAGGCCCGAACCAGAGGGCCGGCAGAGAGGCAGTGAGCAATAGCGCAGCCACGCCTAGGCTCACGACTGCCAGAGATCGTCGTGCTTCGTGTCGTATCGAACCGGCGATCGAGAGGCCGATGGACGTGGCGGAGAGGATGCCGACGGGCACCCAGGCCGCGAGGAAGATCGGGTACAGGAACAGCCAGCCTTCGTTGTGCCAGAGAGCGACCGGGGCCCACATCGCGGCGTAGAGACCGGCGTAGGTGACGAGAGCGACGAGCGTCACGATGCTCGACGCGACCGCGAAGGGGCTGCCAGCCTGTGGGTCGTCGCGCGGTTCGTTCGCTTGGCCAGGCCATACCGGGGTGGTCGTCACGGTCGAAAGCTAGCAGCCCCGGAAGCGGGGTCAGCCGCCATGCGACGGCTCGGGCGTCGCGGCCGCGGTCTTGACGAGTGCTCGCAGGATCGATGGGTCGACGGACCCGAGGACTCGAGCGCTGACACGTCCCTCGGGGTCTAAGACGAAGGTCGCCGGGGTCGCATTGGGGGCCGTCTTGCCGGCGAATGCGAGCTGGATGCTTCCCGTCTTCGCGTCGATGGCGGTCGGGTACGTGACGGTGAATCGTCGCGTGAATGCGTTGGCAGTGTCGGGCTGGTCTTTGACGTTGACGCCCAGGAAAGCAGCATCGTCGGCTACTTCCTCGCTCACCGCTTGGAGGTCGGTCGCTTCCATTCGGCACGGGACGCACCCTGCGAACCAGAAGTTGAGGACGGCGACCTTGCCCTGGTAGTCAGTCGCCGTGATCTTCGTGCCGTCACTGAGTTCCGAGTCGAACTCGATCGGGTCGCCGCGGTCCTCGGGGGCGATTTCGGTCACGAGCTGGTTGGCGGAGATGTATCCCTTGCCATCACCCCACTGCTGTTCGATCCCCGACGATGAGGTGCACCCCGCCACGGCTGCGCTGGTAGCCAAGAGGAGGGCCGAGGAAGTCAGAAGTCGACGTGTTCGCACGCGTGAGGATAACTCGGCCAACCCGAGCGTGAACATCGTGCGCTGGGGATGCAGCGCCCACGACTCCGCCAATTCGATTGCCGACCCGCGGGCAAGATAGGCGGTCGGGCGGGGTTACCGTGCGACTTGACTCGTCGGTCGGGCAGTCCTCCGCCGCCTACGTCTCGCTTCGGGGAGCGGGAACAATGTCGACGGCTGCCGGGCCGGTTCTGAAGGTGTGCACGCGGAAGCTCACGCGCTGCCCGGTGTGCAGCAGTGTGCGCTTTGGCAAAGTGAAGAGCTTGTCGGCAAAGAGCTCCTGGCCGTTGCCGTCAGCGACGATAAATCCCCACCCCAGCTCACGGTTGAACCATCTCACGGTGCCCGCTTGATACTCGCCCTGGAACTGTCCTAAAGGTGCAGCGTCATCCATGTAGCGATTCTGGGGCATTGCCAGCTGGGAACGCGACCGATCCTTTGCCGTGACTCTCGGTAAAGAGCGGTGTCCGATAGCCGATCGCAGACCGGGCAATCGGGCGGTACCTACAGTCCTTTTCGGGCGGCCTCCTGGCAGAGCGTGGTGCTTTGTCCGTCGCACACGGTGCCCAAGTAAAGGCCCAGATCGGCCGCACCGGGGTAGTCCGCAAGGCCGAAGGCAGCGGGGTTGTCCTGGAAGGCGCGTGTCCACTCATCCACTGAGGTGCATTCCCGGGCTGTCCGCAGAAGTGGACCGTTGGCATTGTCCCCGGCCGGGATGTCGGCTGCTTCCTCAAACGCGGTGACGCACGACGAGGCCTCGTCCTTCGTGCCTGAGTCGCTGACAACTTGGACCGTCACGGCCGCGATGGCGATCACGATCCCCAGCAAAACAAACCAGAAGATTCGTGTTGCTCGCTTGTTCTCGGGTCGATCATCAGCCCAGGTCATGGACACATCCTCGCCGATTCCATGAGTCGGCCGGCTCATACTTCGGGTAGGAGCAGTCGGCCGACAACAGCTCTACAAGCCGCCAGGGTGCGTCCTAGGGTGGCAGGCTCTGAGCATGAACGCGCCCAGCGACCTGCTCGCCGTCCTCGTCGACGCAGACAACGTTCCTCCGTCACGGATCGGGGCCGTCCTCGCGGAAGTTGCCCGATTCGGGACCGCGTCCGTGAAGAGGGTCTACGGCGACTGGACGACCGCGCAGCTCGGCAGCTGGAAAACGGCGGCCAGCGAGCACGTCATTCAGCCCATGCAGCAGTTCGCCCACACCAAGGGCAAGAACTCGACAGACAGCGCACTCATCATCGAGGCCATGGACCTGCTTTACACGGGCCGGTTCCAGGGGTTTTGCATCGTGTCGTCAGATAGCGACTTCACCCGACTTGCCTCCCGCATCCGCGAAGAGGGCATCACCGTTTACGGGTTCGGAGAGCGGAAGACGCCCACATCGTTCCGCAACGCCTGCGACCAGTTCACCTACCTCGACGTTCTCGGAGTCACCACCGGTGAGGCGGCCCCCACAGCGCCCACGCTCGAGCGCGCGGCGGTGTCGTCGCCGCAAGATGACGAGCGTCTCATCGAGGGACTGCGGAGCAGCGTGAGCACGGCTTCCTCCGAGGACGGCTGGGCAAACCTTGCCTCGGTCGGGCAACTCTTACGCAAATGGCAGCCGGAGTTCGACTCGCGCAACTGGGGCTACGCCAAGCTCTCAGAACTCGTCCGCGCGACAGGGCAGTTCACGGTCGAGCCGATGGCGACAGGCCACCGGGTCCGCACCGTCGCCGGTTCTCAGTAGGGAGCGCTCACGTAGGGATGCGGCCGGAGATGACGGCTGCTGCGACGTCGACCAGCACGTCGCGACCGGCTGTCGCGAACCCGTCGCGGATCGCGACGAGTCGGTTTTGCTTTGGAGAGTCAATGGGCGAGGTGTCTACGAGGGCATCCAGGGCCGCAATCAGACGATCCGCCGCGACATCGGAACTCGGCCACTGGCCTACCGCTTCAAGTCCTTCTGGGCGGATGCCGACGACATAGTTGTCCCGCTCGTTGAAGCCGCTTGCGTCCTTAACAACGAGGTGTCGGTGACCTAAGTTCGTCAGCGCGAGAACGACTTCACGCTGAGATTGGCCGCTGGACGTGGCTATTTCTTGGGACTGGAGCACGTCCTGCTCCTCCAGCATTTTCGCGACCGCCATGAGCACGGGGTAATCGCGAGCGGCCCATACGTCGTCTAGACGAGGAAGTTGATCCATGGCGCGACCCTAGCCGGAAGGGCCAGGGCTGCTTGGCTGTGCCGCCCAAATCTTGAGCTTGCATCTCGATTGCCCGCACAGGTGAGGTGCCGAGACGATGGTTTGCGGGATGAGAGCTTCAGTGGGTACCCGATAGGGGATCGTTGTGCGGCCGACCTTCTGCTGGCCCTGATGGGGGGTGGCTGTGCTGACGCCTCGCCTTGCATGCTGGGCGCGGTCGATCGAGAGGACCGAGCATGAGCAAGTCGTTGATCCACCACGAGCACATCCGCGTACTCGTCTGGGCCGGCCAGCAGGCACGCTTCGGCGGGCCCCTTCGGTGGGGACACCACGACCTGCAGGGCGAGATCGTCGAGCAGCAGGTGGGCGCCGAGAACGCCGCGGGGGTGGGCGCGATGCTCGTCGCCCAGAACGAGGCCGTGTTCGACGAGCGCCACGACTGGGACGACGAGCACGAGCCCTACGAGCACACCGATCCCGAGCGCCAGGAGTGGTCGGCCGTGGAGATCCTCAAGGCGATCGACCACTACCTCTACCACTCCCTCGACGACGAAGCTTCCGACACCATCACCGCCGTCGACGCGGCCATGTACTGCCACGCCCTCCGCCTTGGGATCGTCACCGCCGACCCGCGTTGGGACCCGGCGACCCTGACCGCAGATCTGCTGATGGCCCTGCCGGAATACGAGGCCGCACCCCTGGAGATCTCCCCGGGTGCGACGCCGGCTGCGGGCGCCCCCACCAAGACCAGAGCCCGGAAGCGGGCACTGCTTTCCGTCCAGGACACGCCTACCCGCCGGGCCACCGTCGCGAGACAGCGCACCAGGACGGGCCGCCCTGGGGGTCCCGTGCCCTGGATGATGTCCGGCATGGACGGCGTCTGGGTGTGGGACCCGGGGAAGGGACTTGTGCGCCTTGACGACCCGTTCGGTGACGGCCGGAATTGCCGCGAGTGGCTTCTGTCCCCAGATGGCAGGCACGTGCGCTACGTCGCGTCTCCTCGTGGCATGGAGCGCGTCCCCACCGAGCGTCGATGTCTCGACCTGGTGTCTGGCGAGGTCGCCGTCGAGCCCGACTTCCCCGCCAAGACCCAGGTGCACCACGGAGGCCCGGGGCTGCAGGCGAGAGTGCACTACACACAGCTGGAGACGTACCACGCCACCGCCGCAGTCACCCTCGAGCGCGACGGAGAGATCCGCGAGCTCGAGCCGCAGTTCGCGGTCACGTTGGGTCTGAACTACACGGGCAGTCCCATCCAGTTCTCGCCAGATCGACGGTGGGCGGCCATGGCTTTCCGATCGAGATCGAATCCGTTCAGCCAGCTCGACGTCGTGGACCTTAGCGGCAAGCCGTTCTCCGGGCTCAGCCACTACGGACTCGAACTTCGCGGATCAGGCTCCTTCAGCCCCAGCGGCATCAAGCTGCTCGTCGAACGCACGCAGCAAGGTCGTCACCTAGAGCAAGACATGTGTGTCTGCGACACGTTGCAGCAAGACACTCGACCCATCACCGTCCTGCCTGAACACCGCACACAAGCCATCGAGTACCTCGGATGGCTCGACGACACGCGCCTCCTCGCCTACGTGCGTGAAAAGCGGAGGGTGTCGGTGCTGGCGGTGGACCCGAGGAGCGGTGAGCAGGAGGAGATCGTGAACTTCGGCATGCCGATGAACAGCGGCAACTTCCACGGGATATGGATGGCACCAGGAGTCGTCCAAGCAGACCCAGCCACCCTTCAAGGAGGCTCGGCCTGACCGCTATCGCTCGTGCGAGGGCGTCGCAACGTGTCGCATTCGACGATCGGTGATCGGGTCGGTTTGTGAACCGGGAGAAATGCTCGGTCGCTGCCACGCTCGCTGCTGCATGTGTCAGCGTGGTGAGATGCGACTCGATCAAGTCCTCACGCTCACGGAAGGGCTCGCTCTGGCCCAGGAACTGGCCAACCCACGGTGGCGGGGCCCCATAGAAGTCCGGGGCGTGCATCAAGAGCGTGGTGGCAGCATCTGGCAGTTCGCGTTCGCCCTGGACGAGGCGAGCTGCTCATGGTCTATGCAGAGTGAAGGCGGCTTCGAGCAGTGGTTCGAGGATGGCGTGCTTCACGGCGTGGATGCGCCGGTCGAGTTTTCCTTCGAGCGGTCGTTGCCGTCGGCTATCTCCATGGCCGTGCCTGAGTGCATGCGCTGGTGGGGGCGCGAAAGGGAGAGTTTCGCTCCGGTGCTAGTGCAGCGGATCGGGGAGCACTCGTTGCTCGTGACGTTCGAGCATGTCGAGGATCCTGCTTTCCGAACCACGCTGGTTGTCGACGAGCGAGACTGGATCGCCCGCCGGCGGATCGACTTCGGAGAAATCACGGTCATCACGGAAGTCCGTCGCGTCGTGCGGTGGGCGAAGCTGCCGCGTCCTTCCTTCAGCCCGCTTACCGGCCCGATAGCGACCGTCTACTAGCGCGGTAGCTGTCAGACAGTCCAGCAATGGGGCTACGCGCCCGATAGGGGATCGGCTTACGGACGGCGCTAGTGGGTGTGTCGGTGGCCGTCCCAGACGGGGAAGGGGTCGAGCAAGTCGCGCCACGAGGCGGGGTCGCTGAGCAGCTCGTCGTTGGTGAGGAGGCAGGTGTCGAGGTCTCGGCGGATGGCGGCGGCGTCGAGGTCGAGGCCGAAGAAGGCGATCTGTTGCCCGTGAGGTGAGTCGGGGTGCCACGACGGGAGTGACGTGGGGTCCAGGCTCAGCATCTGTCCGACGCTCGACCAGGAGCCGACCCGATCGCTACGGGTGGCGAACTGTGTAAAGCCGCGTGACCGGAGCACCGTGCCGACGGCTCCTGGGGCGAAGGTGCGCTCCACGACCGCCGCGAGACGCTCCGGATGGAAGGGGCGCTCGTTCCGGTAGACGAAGGTGGTGATCGTCCCGTCATCGTGGTGGTCGGGGGTGTGCTCCGAGAGGGCCTGCATCCAGCCGGCGGCGCCGCCGAGCTGCGCTGCGCCTCCTCGTGGTGACAGCGAGTCACAGGTGAGTTCTTCGGCCTTGCAGACGGAGGTCTCGGGTGCGAGCCGGGCGAGCAGCCGTTCGAGGAGCTGAAGGTCCTGTGGGGGCACCGCTGCAGTGTCAGTGAGCACGACGACGGTGGCGTGCTCGACGAGGTCGATGACGTGTTCCGCGGCGAAGAACCTGTCGTCCACACCGCGCAAGGCCAGATCGGCGAGATCGGTCGCGCTCACCCCGGCCACGACGTGCTGCAGCAGGCACTCTCCGCTCGGCCTGCCCAGGTCGGAGTCCACGAGCGCGCCGAGCAACAGCGCCAATGCCCGCAACGGGGTGCCCGGGGCGAGGGCGGCGACGACGTCGACGCGGTCACCGGATCTCGCCAGGTCGAGGGAGAGCTGATGGACGACGTCGGCTCCCTCCTGCACGTCGGGGCCGACCGTGACGAGTTGACTCGCATCACGGTTTAGCACCTGCGCGATCCGTTCGATCTCGGCTGCGTCCTGCCCGCCCACGAGGACGATGCCCGGGTGTCGCGAGGTGGATGAGTAAGCGGGTCGGGTAGCCATGCCGCTACGCTAGTTGATAACTGTTCTCACTAACAATCGGAGGCGTCATGAAGGTCCGCAATTCGCTCAAGGCACTGAGGGCCATCCCCGGATCGCAGGTCGTGCGCCGGCGCGGCCGGGTCTTCGTCATCAACAAGAAGGACCCGCGCTGGAAAGCCCGTCAAGGCTGACGACCGTCACTGTTGGCGCGTTCTGCGGCCGCCGGGCCGTGGCATTGGTTCCGGTTCTCATCATCATCTAGATCAATACATTGCCATAGGTGCATGCGTCTGCTTTGCTGGACTCATTCACCCGATGAGAAAGGCGCCACCCATGGCTGACACCGAAGTCCACGCAGAGCACACCGTCACCGAGCACGAGCACGGCACGGCGTGCGGTCATGAGACCGTGACGCACGATGACCATGTCGACTACGTCCACGGTGACCACAAGCACGCCCAGCACGGCGACCACTACGACGAGCACTGAACTTCTGGCGCTGACTGGCGCCGCATGACCGAGGGCCCCACCAACTGATGGGGCCCTCGTCGCATTCATGGACGCTAATGTGACGCTCATGAGCACCAATTCCCTCGAGTCCGCAGCGGAGCTGTTCAAGGCTCTCTCATCGGCGTCGAGACTCCGACTCCTCCGCCATCTCGGTCATGGCGATGCGGGCGTGACTGCCCTCGTCGAGGCGTCGGGCCTGGCGCAGCCGCTCGTGTCGCAGCACCTGCGCGTCCTCCGAGCTGCCGGTCTGGTCGAGGTCAACCGCGTAGGCAGGGAAGCGATCTACTCGGTCGCCGACCGACACGTCTCCCATATTGTCGATGACGCGGTAGAACACGTGAGCGAGACTCCAAGACTCGAGGTACGCGCCCGGTAGGGGATCGCTGATCGCTACGCCCGATCAGGAGGGTAAATCTTCGGCGCTCGTGCAAGCGCGTCCATTGGTCGGGAGGTACCCGACAGCATCAGCGAGGTCTCCCATGACGCTCGCTCCTGTCAGCTTTGTTGTGTCGAAGATGACCTCCACCGCGGGGGAGCGGCCATAGGTGGTCAAGATTGCACTCTCGGGGTCGTCTTCGGGTGAAACGACGATCCAGTCGACCCCCTGGATCGTGTAACAGGGCAGATCCGTGGGGCCTGGTTCTGTGGCACCGCAGCGAAGCAGGACGGACGTAGGTTCTCCCCAGGCGCCAGTGGCTTGGGCATCTGTCTCGCGTCGCGTTTCGCTTTCACCGATGGAGTCAGGAAGATGCACGGTGACTTGCGCGCACTCCACCGAGTTGGCATCGGCGGCAGGGCTCATGGGGACCACTGCTGCACATCCTGCCAACGACACTCCGGCGATCGCTGCTGATGCCATAGCTACGAGCGGTCGTGTGCGCGTAGTCCTCATGGCCAGACCGTACCTCGGCTGTGCGTATTGGCGCTGTCGGTGTCAGAGGAGTGCCAATAGGCGATCCCTGGCCGCACCCTCTTTGTGCGCTTCCGTAGAACCTGCGTCGTCGCAATCCTTCAGTTGGTTATGGAGCGGGGATCGGTGCCGGCGAAGACGGTGGGGTAATTGTCGAGCCAGGTCCAGCGGCTCGAGGGCCAGCTGATGACGGCTGCTCGCCCAGCGACGTCGCTCAGGGGAACGAAGCCTTCCCCGGGTTTGTCACGGTTGTAGCGGGAATCTCTTGAGTTGTACCTGTTGTCGCCCATGACCCAGAGGGAGCCATCGGGGACCGTGACGGTGAAGTCATCACGGGAAGCGCGGGTTTCGTCGGGGAGAACGGTGATGTATGGCTCATCGAGGGGGACGCCGTTGACGCTCATGTGCCCGAAATCGTCGCAACAGGTCACGGTGTCTCCGGGCAGGCCAATGACGCGCTTGATGAGATATCCGGTGCCGTCATGGGGTGCCAACCCGATGGTTGAGAGCACTTTGTCAACTGGTCCCGTGGCAGGGGTTGCGGCTTCGAGAGGGCTGAGCCAGCCGCCGGGGTCTGCGAAGACGACGACGTCTCCGCGGTGCAGGGACACAAGTCCTGGAACGAGTTCGTTGACAATCACGCGGTCGTTAATTTCGAGGGTGTGCTCCATCGACCCCGAGGGGATGTAGAAGGAGCGCACGAGGTAGGTCTTGACCAGGAAAGAGAGGACGAGGGCTGCGAGGAAGATGACGAGCACGTCACGCAGGAACCGCCAGATTGATCGCGGGCGTCGGCCGGCAGTGTTGAGGGCCGTTGGCATGGAGACAACGTACTGGGCGGAGCCCCCTCATTCGGTGCCCGATAGGCGATCCACCAGCGGACTGAGGGGCGAGCGGAACTCGTCGCGCGGTGTCCTCCATGCAGGCCTATAGGCTCCGACCGTGCAACCAGAGACGGTGCTTCTCCACGACGCGACGAGACCGAGCTGGACGGGGTCCGGGCCGCGGCCGATCCGGGCGCGTGTCTGGCCGAGCCGGCGAGAGGGGCCGGCTGCGACGGTTTTGTTGTCCCATGGCACCGGCGGCGCCGGGGAGGACCTCGATTGGCTGGCCGCGCCGTTGAACGAGGCAGGCTTCCTCGTCGCTTCCGTCGACCATCACGGCAACAGCTACAACGACGAGTACCTCGTCGAGGGCTTCACCCTGGTTTCTGAGCGGCCGACGGACATCAGCTACCTCCTGGACCACGTGCAGGGCCAGTATGACGTCGACGAGCGCCGGATCGGCAGCGCCGGCTTCTCCCTCGGGGGCTACACAGTCGCCGCCCTGCTCGGTGCTCAGATCGACACTCGGATCATGAGCGCCCTCTTCGCCGGACACGTCCCTGCCCCGCACGTGCCCGAGTTCCCGGACCTCATGGAGGCGCTCCGCGCGAAGTACTCGATCGAGCAACTCGAGCTGCTGGCCCAGTCCGCTGCGCGTCCAGTCCGTGATCCTCGCGTGCGCGCCGGGGCCCTCTTCGCACCCGGCATCGCAGAGGTCCTCACGCCTGCGTCTCTGAGGATGATCGAGGCGCCCGTGCTCGTGCGCTGGGGCGACGTCGACGACATCACGCCACCCGCGGAGAACGCACACGTGTACGCCGATCTCATGCCTCGAGCGGAGGCGGCCAGCGTCGGCGCGACCGCAGGCCACTACGTCTTCCTCGGTGACCGAGAGGATCCTTCCCACGTCCGGGAGGCTGCCGCCTCGGACACAGTCGACTTCTTCACCCGTCACCTCTGAGCAAGACCGAAGAGAAGGCAGGGCGATGAGCGACACCTCGACCCGCTTCACCGTGCGGGACCGGCTGAACGAGGGAGGTAGGAGCGCCCGATAGGGGATCGTGCTCCGGTCGCTAGCTTGAACAAATGACGGTCACGCTGATCACCTTGTCGTCCGATGACTGGAGAGTCTGGCGCTCCTTGAGGCTTGCGGCGCTGGCCGAGGCCCCGGGCGCTTTCGGCTCCCGGTTGGCTGACTGGGTCGACGCTGATGAGGGTCGTTGGCGCGAGCGCCTCTCCATCCCAGGAGCGATTGACCTCGTAGCCCTCGACTCACAATTGGGCAGTCCGGTCGGCATGGTCACCGGTACGCCGCCAGCACGGCACGGTGCTGGCGCAGAACTCATCTCCATGTGGGTGGACCCCGCAGCTCGAGGCCAAGGAGTGGCGACCTTGCTTATCGACGCCGTCGTGACGTGGGCAGCCGCGGCGGGGTCACCGCGCCTTGAGCTGTCGGTCAAGGCCGAGAACGAGCCCGCCCGGCGCACCTATGAGAGGAACCAATTCGACGTCGTAAACGGTTCCGGAGATGAGCTCACGATGTCACGGGCTCTCTGACGTCGGCAGCCGGCTGGCACGCCCGCTTCATGCCCGGTAGGGGATCGCTCTGAGGGCAAAGGGTCACGCGGCAGGGCTGAGCTAGTTTGAAACAAAGTTCGAACAGATCCGACGTTGGAAGCGGCGAATAGAGCGGTATCCGACCGGCGGCGGAAGGAGAGCACGAGACGGGTTGGAATGACCCGGCTTCAGCGCGTGACAGGCTGTGCCCATGACCGAAGACTCCGGCGCGGACAGAGGCAAAAAGGAGCTGCGCGCCATGGCCGGCCTTGCTGCCTACGGCGCAATCTCGATTGTGGTGTTTGCCATCATCGGGGCCGTGAAAAATTGGTCCGGCGTGGCCGGTATGGGTGTCGGTGTTGGGTCTCTTCTCTTCGGAGGTGGGAGAGCTCTCTGGCTCTTGCGGAAGCAGCGCCGTGATAACCCCTAGTGCTGCCCTCAGCGCTGACGCTCCGGGCATGCGGACGCGCACCTCGCGGTAGTCCACGACTTGACCGCCCCCGCCCAACCCTCATGGCGCCGACAGTTCGACAGCCGCCCGATAGGGGATCGCTTGCTGGTTGATCGGGCGGGCTTAGCGGTTCAACGGTGGCTTCCACGCATCGAGGAGGTCGTGCTCGAACTGGATCACTTGTGGCGATGTAGGCCGCGTGATCCATCCGAGGCGACAGCCGGCTACCCAGTCGTTCACGCGTTGTATCTGGAGGTCGGTCATGACTGAGGGCCGTTGCCGCGTTACCGGACGTGAAACGCCAAGGATCGTGACGGCAACCCAGGATCGGAACGTGGACCGCGACAGATCCGGTCCCTTCGCTAAATGCGCGCTAAGTCGGTCTCGAAGGCCGTTGGCCCCCTTCGCGCGGCCCGCGTAGACCGGTAATCCCTCACGAACCCAGATGTACACGCCCTTGTCAGTGGGAAGATCTCGCGCTGAAAGTGTCCTCGGCTCGTAGCGTTTGGCGTCGAGGAGCTCAGCCCACAGGGGCCCATCCGGCCCAGCAACGTCATCGGTATCCATCAGACCAGTTTGGTGCGCGACACCTTGAGTGAATAGTGCCCGCTGCGTCCCGCTCGTTCACATAGACATGAGAAAAGCGCCGGAGAGCCGATCCATAGGCGGAACGGCCACACCCATTCCTGGAGGCGCTGGGTCGCAGGGTCAGGCCGTCTGGCGCGGCCGCTTCGAGTGGTTGCGGGCAGGGCGGTGCGGTTCAGTAAGAGACTTGGCGTTTGTGCGGCAGACCTCACCTGCTACTGATCCGCAGCTCGGACATGCATGAGATAGGTCCTGTGTCGCAAGCAGGTCTCGCTCCATCCCCGCGTAGAAGTCGTCGTCGGGGATACTTCCTGCGTCTACGATCGCCTGCTCGACCATGTCGTGGTGCTTCACGAGGGCTTGGTAGAAGCGCTCTGGATCGGACGCGGCCTGCATCACCGCCGGCGCGGTGTTCCAGAGCGCGAGCTGAATTGTGCTGAACGGTCGTGGTCCTCCGAAATCGCCGTTCAACAGTTGGACGCCATTTCGACGCGCCTGGGCGATATGGAGCATCTCGAGGTAGTGCAGTTCGTTCTGGTTCCCAGCTGTAGCTAGCACGGACTTCTGGAGCCCCGCGGGACCCCTCTGCTCAAGCACCTGGCGGATAAAGTCACCACTACCGAAGTACCCGTCGAGGAACTTCCGGTCCAGCCGCGTGCTCTGACCGATGTAGGACCAGCCGTCCTCGAGCGCATCCGTACGGAATACGTAGCCCATGACACCTGCCGGAAAGTCGATCTTCTGATCCACGCTTCCTCCCCATCTTTGGTTTGGCTGACACGGCGGCTTGGCCTGCACCTCATGATTTCACCAGCGTGTCATGACTCGTGCCCGATAGGGGATCGGCTTCAGGGCGGATCGCGAAACCTGCATACTCGCTCCATGAGCAATCCCGCAGGCGATTCCGGCCGTGCCGTGCGGCGGCGGCTTCGAGAGACGCTGTGCCCGGACTGCGAACACCCATGGGAAGAGCACCGGGGTTCAGCCTTTGAGGGGCCGGTGGCCTGTGGGGAGTGCAAGTACGAAGAGGACCACGGGCAGCAGGTCCGTGGTCGAGAGAAGTGCTGGAACATCGTGCCTCATGCGTTGTTCGTGCCGCCGACGGCCCGAGAGCTAGAGCGAGCAGCGCCACTCCACAGAAAAGTTCTTCTGCGATTCGGGCAGTTGATGCTGGCGGTGTTGCATCTAGTAGTGCGTTAGCCCTGACCGAGGGTGCCCGATAGACGATCGGTCACTGGCGCGAGGTCCTGTCACTAGCCTGAGCGCATGAGAGGTGTCGGCAGGTTGAAATGGCTCGGGGTCGTTGTGTCGGTTCTAGGCCTGGTCTTGGCGACGTTGTGCTTTGCGTTAGCGGACGGCGACGGTGCCGTAGTTTTCATCGGCGTGCTCGCCGCTGCGTCAGGTCTGCTCGGGCTCGCGACGTTCTTCCTGAGTAGAAAACCCAGATCGCCGGCTGACGACATGGATGAAACCGTCCGGTAGACGATCGTCGGGCTGTCGGATCTTCGGTTCTGGGAGAGTCACGCGGCATAGTGAGGGCCTATGGAATTCCTCTTGAACTTCCTTCCTGGGGCCGGCCTTGTGCTCGGGATGATGGGGCTTGCGGTGTACCTGGGGCTGCGTGAGCGCTCGAGGAATGCGAACGCTGAAAGCTCGAGACGCGTCTACCTGTATGTCTCCATCGCTGCGTTCAGCGTGTCTCTCTTCCTGCTCGTTTACTTAAACGTTCGGTAGAGGCTTTGACCCTGTCTCGATAGGGGATCGGCCACCGTTCATCCCAGGGATCGATGCCGGCTGTCACCGCGCGCCCGTATGGTCGACAGGTGAGCACGAAAGGCAGCGGACGATTCAGTTCCCGTCTGGCCGCCGTATCAATCACCGGCGTGATCCTCGCCGCCGGTATCTTCGTCGCCTCAGCCTCATCGCTTGCTCTGTGGCTACTCCGCTTGCACACCGATGCTGGCATCGGGCGAGGTCCCTTTCTCGATCCGACCGAGTATTGCCGACTGAACGGTCACACGGGTCCGTTCTCGGAAGAGACGTGGCCGCCCCGTTACTCCTGCGGATCGACGATCGTGACTCCCACAGAAGTGACTCACGAGCTCATGGCCACCTGGACCATGTGGAGTCACGTCCTGTGGATAGCGGTCTTTCTGGCCGTGCTCAGTTTGAGCGCCTTGGTCGTCGCCGCGTTCCGGAGGGGACCAGGTACTGCCGCCGCTCCAGCACCGTCCCGATAGGGGATCGGTCTGCGGGCTCCTGGGGCGTTCGCGTTTGACCTGCAACGATCAGTGCATGTCTCGCGATGAACGCTTCACACACGACCCAGACAGTGACTGTGCCTACTTCTATGTGGCGCCGTCGATTGCTCACGGCGAAGCCGTCGAGCAAGTTGTCGTTGAGCGTGAGGGCAGAGGAGACATCGTGCTCGACTTCGACTCAGCGGGTCGACTTCTCGGTGTCGAGATCGTCGGGGCCCGCGCGCTGCTCACGGCCGAGACTCTCGAGACGGCTCCCTAAACATGGCCTCTGGAAGTAGGCCGGCGTGCTGGAGTGCCTGATAGGGGATAGGTAACAGGGCCTCGTTCGTTTACTCGGCCGCCAGGGTGAGGGGCAGCTCCGCTACCGCACCTTCTCCGGCGAAGGACGTCACGGCGAGAACAGCATCTCCGGCGGGGATGTCGGCGGGAAGAGGAAACGTACCCGCGGCAGTGAAGCGCGGGCCGGTAGCACTCTCGATCGTCCCGAGTCGGCGAGACTCAGAACGCGCCGTTGGTGTGAGCGTGATCTCGATGTCTTCGGCGGGCTGGTTCGTTCCGCCTGTGTCCTCGCATCTCGCGGTCATCCAATCCACGCTGAGCGTGATGTCTCCGCCCGGTCTCAGGTCTGAGCTGCTGAGGACGATCTCCTTGACTGCGCAGGAGCCTGAGGCGGTGCCTCCCGGCACAGGTGCGCACCCAGTGACGATCACGAGCAGCAGCGTCATTCCGCTTACGAATTGCGCCACGCTCGCCGTGAAACCCGTTTCATCGCGCATGTCCGCAGCTAAACACGGTCGAGGCGCCGGCCGAAAGAGGATCGGCCGTCAATCCCGAGCTTTGCATGTCAGCTCAGCGCAGCAATGACGCCTGCTACGAGGATTCCGGTCCCGAATCCGATGGTCATGGTCATGGCCAGGAACGGGCGACTTCCCACTCGCACCCCGCCGCGCCTCCTGAGGTTGAACGCGTAGGCGAAGCCTGCCGCGACGATTAGAGCGCCGATGATGGTCAAGACGAGCGGAACGGTGTCCATGCTCGAACCTTATGGCAGGGCCATGACTGGCTTGGACGGCCCACCTCGGCCGCCCGGTAGGGGATGGTCATGTGGGGCCTAAGTTCGTGCGTCGGTTGATGGTGTCGCCGTTCCAGGAGAGATCGGAGTCCTCGTCGACCGGGTACGCCTCGAAGCGGCCGTCGGTGAGGATCGCGTCGATGAGCGTCCGGGAGCCGGCGACGATCGTGGAGTCCCAGTCGATCTCGGTGGCGAGCACCCAGGAGTGGTCCTCGGGCCAGAGCAACTGTGGTGGATCGTCGATCCGGAAGCCCAGGCGCAGACCCCAGCCGGGCTCTGCGAGCTCCGCGGTGTCGGTCTGGGCGAGGACGTAGTCGTACCGAGCGATGGTCGTCGATCGGCCGGTGAGCACCTGGCCGGTGCCGCCGACCCAGTACGCCGCCAGGGCGTCACCCGGTGTCGTGGTGGCTCTCCCTAGCAGCGGTGCGAGGGCCGCGAGCACCTGTGGGTCGAGGTACCCGACGTCGCTGGTGCCACCCCGTGGCTCGTCGTGGCCGAGCAGTCGCTCCCATTGGACGAGAGGGTGCATGACCTTGCCGGCCGTGGCGGCGACGTCAGCCCATCGGCTGTGTTCCCAGGTGGCGGCTCCTGTGGGTCGGGGGTGGAGGATGCGCGCGTAGGCCTCGAAGCCGTACCCAGCGACGGATCCGACCCTTGCCCAGCCTCCGAGGCGGTACATCAGTGGCCCCAGCCAGGAGGCGCGTTCGACGTCGTCGGTGATCTGCATGGTCGTGACCCTGCCATGCCTGCGAAGCCGTGCCAAGGGCGACCATTCGTACGCGCGTCTGTCGCATTTGGGGATCGTTCATCGGCAGCCTTGGCGGTCGCGATTCTCAGAGCTACGGTCTCTTCATGAAAGCGGCACTCATTGATCCGCGAGATCAAACCGCGCAGGTGGACGACCCGACCTATCGCGTCTACTTCTGGGCCGGCGACGGTGCCGCGAAAGAAGAGTGGGAGCTCGTGGAGACTGATCTGAGAGAGGTCTTGGCGTGGATACCGACACGCTCGGATGGTCGTCCGCACAGCCTTTGGGCCGTAACGAGCATCGGCGCAGACGTCACTCTGATCCGCCTTGAAGGCATGGACCTCGATGCGGGAGTCAGGGCCTGGCCGGCATGGGCTCAGGAAGTTCGACGCTAGTGCCCGATAGACGATCGTTCCCCCGCGTGCCCCCGGGTCGCTCCATCGACACGGGCTGTCTTGGCGCGTGTCAGGTCAGGCGGTGAGCGAGAGCCAGGACATCCAACCCAAGACGGTCAAGCCAGTGAGTACTGCGCCGATGACGACGGAGGCGATCGCCAAGCCTCGTCCGCGGCTTCGACGAGGAAGTCGGACGAGGCTGAGGACGCCTAGGACCACGCCGGCGATGGGCAGGAGGAACGAGGCGACGAAGGCCACGATCGTCAGCGGAGGGATCTTGTTCGTAGACGTATTGCTGGCCATGTTCGTTCAGTCCTTCGTGGCTTTGATCCCGAGCCCCAAGGGGCTGACGAGGTGGGCGCGTTCATCGTAGAAGCTAGCCAGGGACAGCCCGCCGCCTGCTTCTATGTGTCTCACTAGTCGATCGTCCAACGAGTCACTAAGGGGCACGCGCGGGGGCTCAGGCTGTAAACGCTGCGCGCCATAGGTCGACCTCCCGTGTCTAGAGCGGGCCAGGTCCGAACCAGAGCGCCGGCAGGGACGCAGTCAGTAATAGTGCCGCCACGGCAAGGCTCACGATTGCCAGAGATCGCCGTGCTTCGTGCCGCACCCAACTGGTGATGGCGAGGCCGAGGGACGTGGCGGAGAGGATGCCGACGGGCACCCAGGCTGCGAGGAAAATCGGGTACAGAAAGAGCCAGCCTTCGTTGTCCCAGAGAGCGACCGGGGCCCACATCGTGGCGTAGAGAGCGAAGTAGGAGACGAGGGCTACGAGTGTCACGATGCTCGACGCCACGGCAAAGGAGCTGCTAGCCGCTCTAAGGGAGGGGTTGTCGCGCGATTCGTTCGCTTGGCCAGGCCATGCCGGGGTGGTCGTCACGGTCGAAAGCTAGCAGCCCTGGAGGCGGCGTAAACCGCCCGCAGACACCTCGGCCACTGGACAATCAGCGGACGCGACATATGAGCCAGGCGACGTCCAACGGGGGTGTCGGCCCTGTCCGCCTCTTCGTGACAACGTGTCGCCACGCGACTGTTGGTTCATTCGTAGAGTTGCGACATGGGCGGGGTTGAGGGGCGAGTTGGAAGCTCGCGAGCTGGTGGCGCTTATCGTGTCCTTAAGGGGGCCCTGTTGTCCGGTGCGGTGTTGGGGGGCCTGGCCTTCTTGGTGATCGCAATGGTGAATGACGGTCTCGCCGGTGAGAGCGCGTCCTTGTCTTTGGTGGGCGTCGTGCTCAGTGCTCTCGCGGGTTGTCTCGTCGCTGGTGTTGCTGCGTGTGCGGGGCTGATCGTCATGCGCCTGATGAGTGCGGACAGGTGGCAGGGGCGCGTCCGAGTCTGCGCTGGGTCTATTGCAGCTGGGCTCGTCGCGTGGTTGTTGACTCGAATCCTCATCGTGCCCGAGCTGCTGTTGCCCAGCTTTCTTCCTGCAATTGCCGGATGTGTCGGTTGTGCCACGGCCGCAGTCATCCTGACTCGCGCTCGGCACCGACAGGCTCGCGACGCCCAAGAGCTCGAGGAACCCGAATGACCCGCTCTGGGTAACCGACATGAACGTCCTGGCTGCGCTTCAAGCCTTCGGGAGATGTCCCGTTGGGCGACCGGTCACCAAACTGTCCGTGCCTCTCGTCGCGCCAATCGCCGCAAGCTCAGGCCCGCCGTGAGGCCGGCGCCCGATGCGGCAATCAGACCGATGACTACGCCGAAAAGAGCGGTACCGGTGAGGAGGCCTACAGCCATGCCCGCCGAGATCGCGACGACTGCCGCTGCGGCTGACGCAGCTAGGACCTGGCTTCTCGATCTGCCCCAACGGTGACGTTGGCGCCACAGCGACGCGCTGATGAATCCGGCGACAGCCCCGAGGAGGGCAAAGGCCACGGCAGCAGGAACCGCATAGACGAGAGAAATCAAGATCCATTCAGCGATCCCGCCGCCGTCCAGTCCGCTAACGGCGCTCCATGCGACCACCCACACAATGGGCAATATCAGCGCGCTTCCGGCGCTGACCAGGGCTCCTGTAAAGACCAAGACACGTCCGTCCGACCGGTGTGCGCGCGTCGGACGCTCCAGAGCAACGCTCATGACGACTCCTCTTTCTCAGCAGGTTAGGGCCTGCCTACGGCACGAGTATCCCCAGAATCAGGTGCTTCAGCGCGGGCGGCCGGCCCTCAGAGGTGTGTGCAGCATCAGAAATGAGCCCCCTCTGCGGGTGACCCGTGCCCGATCGGGGGCTCCTCGATCGCTACGCCCGGTCAGGAGGGCAAATCTTCGGCGCTCGTGCAAGCTCGTCCATTTGTTGGGAGATATCCGACAGCATCAGCGAGGTCTCCCATGACGCTCGCTCCTGTCAGTTTCGTTGTGTCGAAGATGACCTCCACCGCGGGGGAGCGGCCATAGACGGTCAAGATGGCGCTTTCGGGGTCGTCTTTCGGTGAATCGACGATCCAGTCGACCCCCTGAATCGTCTAGCAAGGCAGATCTGTTGGGCCTGGTTCTGTGGCACCGCAGCGAAGCAGGACGGACGTAGCTTCTCCCCAGGCGCCAGTGGCTTGGGCGTCTGTCTCGCGTCGCGTTTCGGTCTCACCGATGGACTCGGGGAAATGCACGGTGACCTGCGCGCAGTCAACCGAGTTGGCATCGGCGGCAGGGCTCATGGGGACCGCTGCTACGCACCCTGCCAACAATGCCGTGACGACAGATGCTGACGCGACAGCAACTACCAGTCGCATGCGCGTGATTCTCATGACGAGAACGTAGCTCGGGCCCGTCAGCGATCGGGCACCGGACGCACTCTCAACTCGGATCATCGAGAATGCGAGCCCATTCGGAGGGTGCTCGTGCCCTTAAGTGGTCGTGCCATCGCTAGGGTCAGGACATGGACGAGGCCGACCGAGAACTGCTCCGCCGGGCCGAGGCCGAAGTGGCAGCGCTGCCCCACCGCGACCCCCTCATCGACCCGCCACTCCGTCTGGGCGGCGGCCCCTCCCCCGAGACCGAACCGACTGGTCGGGCTCGGTTGCTCGCCCCGCTGACCCTCATCCTCTGCTTCGTCACGGCCTGCGCCGAGGGTTCGTGGCTGTGGTTCTCAGCCGCAGACTGGACCACCATGTTGTGGTTCGCCGTGCCGCTCCTCCTGGTCGCGTCGATCGTGCTCGCACTCATCGCCGGAGCGCTGGGCGGCCGCGCTGGCCGGTGGGCAGGAGTCTGTGGCGGCGTCGCCATCGTGCCGCCCGTGTGTTTCGTGGTGTCGCTGCCCCTCGCGCTCTTCACGTAGACCGAAGCGGCATGCGTCGTTCAATAGTTCGACAGCCGCCCGATAGGGGATCGTTGACCGGCTGAGTCGCGGGTGAGCTTGGTCGGGGAGAATGACTCGCGTGACAGCCGCCGGACTCCTCAACGTCGTTTTCTATGCCTGCCTAGCCATTGCTCTGGGGCTGAACATCTTGACGCTCCTGCGGTACAGCCAGGGGCGACCATTGGCGCGCAAGCAACGCATCAGGCTTGCTATAGCCACAGTGGTCATCGCCGTCATAGGAATCACCTGTGGCGCGATCGGTCTATGGCTGAGCTGACTTTGATCGTCCGCTGAATCGGTCACAGGTCGGGACGGTAGGCGTTATTGGGGCGTGAAAGCGGAGACAGTTACCTGAGCAAGACCCTCGCTGGTGTCTTGGCTGTTCTCAGCGATGTCGACCCGTACGGTCTCGAGCCTGGTTCGCCGGACGGTGCTCCGTCGGATGAGTATGAGATGGAGTCAATCGACCTGGTCCGATGCTTCTCAAGGCTGGCGCCGTCACGACCCACGGTGTCGAGGCGGTATGGATGCGCTGCTTCTCGGAGTCGCTCGTCCTTCGACTTGGACCGCCCGAATGGCGCAACTGGTCGATCGACTTAAGGGACTCGTGGACGGCGCCCGTTAGGGGATCGCCAATTAGTATCGGTGTGGCGGGGCCGCAGGTCGTTCCGCTGTGAGTCGCAGGCGCGCTACCGTGACTCCATGGCACGTCCATCTCGCCCCACTCGATGGGCGTTAGTTCTCAGTGGTCTGACGGTCGCAGCACTCGTCGTCTGCGCTATCGCAACCGTCAGGGCCGGGTGGTTCACACCAGTCTTTCCCTGGCCGGTGCCTGAAGGAACTGAGATCGTCCAGACGAAGCAGCAGTTTGAGTCGGCGCTTAATGCGCAGCGCGTGGGACGGGTAGCTGCAGTTGCAGCGCTTATTTCGGCTCTTGGCGTGGCTGTCGTTACGTTCGTTCGTCGAAGAGCCCGGCGCGCCCGATAGACGATCGATCACCGGTGCTACGGCTCGAGCCGACCTTTTCTTGTGTGCCTCGCCAGGAGCGAACCCGCAGCTACGACTTTCTGTTGAGGAAGCCCCGGATTCCAGCCACGAACAGGACGAAGGAGGGGCCGATCAGCATCAGACCGACCAGCCAAACCGGTAGGCCTCGGGTCGTGAGATCCGACCAATCAGGGTTGAAGATGAGCCATGCAGCACCGAATACCCCGAGCCCAAGAGCAAAGACCATCATCCCGATGTTCTGTTTCTGGGTTCGCGGTGCTGGTGGCCTTCCCTTGGGCATAGCCCGATCCAACCATGAGGCATAGGCGCGGTGTGCCGATAGGGGATCCACCCTCGGGACGGCGGGCCACATTAGGCAGTACCTTGCGAAGAGTCTTGTCACAGCCGACCTTTCGGCCCGCGAGGTTATTTCTCTTGATCGATACGGAGCCACTGGTGCCTTCCAACATTCCTCGCTTTAGAAAGCTCATGGGCGTGGCCACGTTCTTCTATTTTCTGGCTGCCGCCCTGTTCATCGCCAAGGTCTTCAGTGACCTGCCGAATGTGCTCATGCTCCTAGGCGTGGGACTGATCGTGATCGGCATCTACTTCAATGTTCGAGCCATGGCTGAGATGCGACGCTAGAAACCGTTGCTTCACCGGGTGGGGCACTGGCGGGGCCATAGGTCTGGCAGGGCGATCAGCGGGTTGATGCGCGTTCGCCGCCTTTACGGCTTGAAGAGACTTGCCGATAGACAGAAGTAGCGGGTCGATCAAGGGTGGAGAGCCATGAGAAAAAGTGGGGCCGTCATGAGCCTTGTCTTGGGTGTCGCGCTGTCGACGTCGGGGTGCTCTGGCCCTTCGCCTCAGATGGCGAGGATCGATTCGGTCTTTAATGACCTGGATCTCGGAAGCATCGACTCTGTCGTCTGCGCGTATTCCTACGAGCCAGGCACATTTGCCCTCAGCAGCTACGACCACATCCGGGTTGTCGGGATCGAGAGTCAGGCCCACGACGACGAAGTTCGACGTGCTCTGGAAGCTGAGGGCTTTACGGCGGAACCCGAGGACACCCGCCGACCGGAACTGCGTCGCTTCACTGGCGAAGAAGATCTCACCGCCTCGATATCTCACCTCTCCTTTGAAGAGGACGGAGAACGATTTGGAGACATGTCTGGATGGGACTGCGACGTGCCCAAGTCCGGCGTGACGCTAGTGGAAATCAGCCTCCCTCAGCAGTCGACTCCCGGAGCGCTGGCGCCAGGTGCCCAATGGTCCGTAGCCATCAGCCGTTGACGTTGACGGTTCCGATCTTCGAGCTACCCCTTCCCTTCGGCGTGGTCGAGGCCCAGCGAGTCACTGGGGAAGTGAGAAGGAAACAAACGTCAGGCCATCATCCGGGACTAAGCAGTCCTCTTGACCGTCAGTCGGGATGACGTCGCCCGCGTGATCGCCAGTGACCGTCCCAACGCTTGCAGTCATGTCGCCATGGCTTTCGAAATTGAGGAGGTTGCCTCGAGACGTTTGCGACTCATTGACAACGACGAAGTTGCTGGTTTCGAGGAGTTCAACCGCTCCAGTTGCCACATCCGCGTTGGCAAAACCAATTTGGCGCAAGTGGCGATTGCTGGACGGATCAAAGGTGCCGGGTTGATGTGTGACGTCGCATACCACCGTGCCGAGGTCGCCAACGTCGAGCTCATTGATCATTTTGTTGATCTGCAGAATTTGCGGCGAATGAGCCGCTGCGCACCCGCCCAGGAGGGCCGTGGCGCTGGCGCCGAGGATGACAAAGATGGCACTCCTCACGCTGCCCCGGACGCGAGCGTCCCGCATCACGCGTGCGCCCCACGTCTTGGTGTTGCGACTGGGAACGTGCGCTTCATGGTCTGGGACGAAGAAGTCACAGGCCCCAGCGTGGACGCTCCGAAGCAACCTGACAAGCACTTGTCCTTGACCTGGTAGTCGGCCGCTCGGGGACTACTTCTTGAGATGGCCCCAGAGGTGGTCGGCTCGACCCTCATCGGGCCACGAACGCGATCGGCGCTCGGATCAGCGGAGGCCCAAGTCATGCCGACCGTTGTCGATCGCACAAAGGCTAGGAGCAAAGAAATCGGGGGGTGAGGGGTCACTTAGGGAGCACCAAGGACACGATGGTGAGTCCTTCAGCAGGAACGGTGCAATTTTTGGACCCGTCGAAGGGAATCACGTCGCCCGCGTCGTCGGGTGACACGTAGCTGATTCCCGCAGTCATCGAGTTGGGTCCGTCGAATCGGACCACATTGCCGTGGCTGCCCAGGGCTTCCGAGGTGACGATGAAACCCTGATCTTTCAGGGTCTGTTTCACCTCGGGGACCAAGCCATCATCAGCCAGGCTTAATTGCCGCCGGAACTCGTTGCCTGTCTGGTCGAAGGGTCCTGGCTGAAAGCTAAGATCACATACGACCTCACCGAGGCTGCCTAGGTCGAGCTGTTCGTAACGGCTGTCGATGGCCAGCACTTGAGGAGGGGCGGTGGCAGCGCATCCCGTTTGAGCGAGCGCCAGGCCGACCACCGCGAGGGCGAACCATCCCCTGACTTTCATGTCATCTCCTGATCTTCCCGAGTGGCTCGTCTAGATGCGGATGTGCGCAGCGGGCTGGCAGACCACAGGGCCCGCAGCGCCGCGACAGCCTCGTCCTCGGTGAGGCCGGCCTCGCGGGAGGTCGTGGCGTAGTCGCTGGCGGCATGGGCCACTCCGGCGCTCGTTGCTTGCCCGTCGCGCACGACGGTGCCTCGGCGGCTGGTGGAGATCACGCCTGCCTTTTCGAGTTCGAGGTAGGCGCGAGCGACGGCACCAGGGCCAAGAGAGAGATCTCCTGCGAGCTGCCGGACCGGTGGCAGGCGATGCCCGGGAGGGAGGGCACCGACACGGATCAGGCCGTCGAGCTGCAAGCGAATCTGCTCGAACGGTGGCACCGCACTGCCGTGATCCAGCCGAATCACGCCGGCACCGCCGCGGGCCGCGGCGCCCTGCTCACGGCCATCGATGCTCGTGCGAGCGAAAGAGTCGCTGTCACGGCCCCGACGAGGGACCCCAGGGCGCCGATCACGGCGGCGACACCGGCCACGGTCAGGCCCGTACCGATGGCGCCGAGGAGCTGGTCGGGTGAACCGTCCGCTGCGCTGACAGATGCCCAACTCGTCGACGCGTAGCCGAGAGCGATCGCCATCGTGGCCGTCGACGCCCAAAGCGCCCCGGACGTCAACAGCAGGATCAGCCGGCTGGCCGACCCTCGGATGGTTCGATCCATGTTCAGCATGTCCGTGGGAAGCGCCGGCTGACCAGCCACCCGCCTCAGAGCACACCACCCGGCCGCGACCAGCCCAACAGTTGCGACCGCAGCAACCGCAAGGCCCCACGGCTGACCGGTGACGAACACGGTGTCCTGCACCGCAGCTGCGACCAGCAGAACGAGAAGGACGCCAGCGAGCACACCGCACAGGGCGACGAGCACTCGGGGGGCGTTGTCCATCAGCCGGCGGGGCGCCAGAAGCGCCGTCGCGGTCGGTCTGACCGGGGCCGGCCGCCCGGGGATCGCCGCATACACCGCAAGTCCAATAGTCGTCGCGGCCACAGGAATGACGAGCACCGCGACCATCATCTCCCACGATGCTGCCGTGGCGACAAGGGCCATCCCTACCGCCACCGTCACCGCCGCGGCCAGGGCAGCGGCCGACTTCAGAGCAGACGCGCGAAGAGCTGCGCGCGCATCCTGAGGCGCCCGGGCAAGACCACTCGTGGTGTGCCGGTAAGGGCTGAGTGCACGCTGCGCCACGACCAGCGCCGTCACCGCCGAGACCCCGAAAATCACGCTCAGAACCATCAGTCCCTGATCCATCTCGACACCCCTCTGTAACGCCTCAGCAGTACAGCGACTATCTCCTGTGTACTGGCGAGGCGATACACCCACAAAGGGGGCCGGGTTGCCTGGGCGAGTGACGACGGCCGGCACCGGGCAGGTTCAAAACGGCATTGACCTGGGCTCTATTGCTCCTAGTCTTTGCCTGACCAGCACGCCTGAAGACCACGGGGGACCTCATGAAACGAATCTTTCCAGCGCTCGTTCTTGCTTCTGCGATCGCTGTTGGCGCCACTGGTTGCACCGGCAGCTTTGACGATGTTTTCGAGGATCAGATTGCGATTGCCGAAGAACTGAACCTCAGTGAGGTTGGCGACGTCACGGCCACCAACGGCATCGGAGGCGGAACAGTCCCCGCCAGCCTCGAGTACGTCGTCGAAGGGCCCGAGGTGCGAGCACTCCTGGGGGAGCGATTGACGGACTCGGGTTTTAAGAGCGGGCATGAATCGGGTGACCGAGAAAGTTGGACGCGGGACTTGGCGGGCGCTCACCACCGAGTGACGCTGCTCTTCGTCGAGGAGGGAACCGTGATCGCCCTCGACGGCAGATCAGACGTCGACGAGATCACCACCATGGAGCCGGGGGTTCGCGTTTACATCCGGTGACGCCAGTGCGCGCAGCCGGCTAGTCCGATTTGGTCAATGACTGAGCTGCCTTGTCCACTTCGGCTCTCATGATCTGGGCCGTTTCGTCGTCTGCGGGGGCGTTGAAGCTGTAGACGCTGAGGGTGAGAACGCTCACGAGGTAGTCATCGACGGCGGCGACACAGACCGTTCCTGTGGGGAACATGCCGGACTGCTGGAGTTCCAGTCCCATGCACAGGCTTTCGTCACCCCACGTGCCGAGGTCTTTCGAGGTGACGCTGGCGCGGGCCGTCTGACCGTTTTGGGTGAAGGTCGTCTGGGTGGGGCAACCTCGTAGGTCCTCCGCAACGCCCCTGATGTGGTCTGTGGAGGCATCGTCAGGGGAGACGCTGATCGCGAGTGTTGCGTCCGTCTCAGCTCGGGTCCAATTTGATGCTCCGGCATCCGGTCCGATGTCGAAGTAGCCCGACAGGTCGCCCTGGCAGAGATCAGCCTCGCCCTTGTCTGTCGACGTCTCGCCGGTTGAGGTGGAAGTGTCCGCGTCGAGTGTCCACCCGCCTGTTGGCAGCTCAGCCGTCGTGAGGACTGCACTTTGCAGGTCGTGTGCTGGTGACGCCACTGACGTTGTGGGTGTCCCGCTTGGTTGATCGTTTCCCGTGGACTCGTTCTCTGACGGGTTCGAGGTACAGCCCGCGAGGAGGCCGAGCAGGGCAGCTGGGAGCACTACGAGACGGGCGGTGATGGACAGACGAGTCTTTATCCCCATGGGTTGATGGTGGCTGAGTCCGGACGGGGCTGCAACCGCATCGGATCGAGCGATCGCAGCCTCGGCTTGGTGGCCCAGTAACGGCCCCGTCATCGAGACTGATTCCGGACCGGTCTATCGAGACGCTTCTTGGCCGGGTGGCGTCGGGGTAGCGGCAAACCCCAGGGCTGTCCGGCCATTGATCGTCTATCGGGCACCGTTTGTGACCTCGCTCTGGCGATCTCCGTTACCGATCTGCCGCATCGCCATGCGTTAGCCAGTAACTGATGTCGATGGGCTGCGTCGGTGGCAGGTCAATGTCGTCAGGCCGGATCTGGTGCTCCGTGAGCCTGCCCTTCTGCAAGCTGTTCCGTCATCCAAGGAGAGCGATTGGCTGCCAGCTCTACGGTTAAGCCATGAGGACGCGACGAACTTTCATGGCGCTGGGTGCGGTCACCGGTGTTACGGGCGCTCTCGTCTTGACTCTTTTCTTGTTGCAGCCGTGGCGGTCCTGCTCCTACGACGACCGTCCGTCGGCCTGCGCCATGCTCCCTGCCGACGCATCCGTTCTCATGGTTTCGGCGATTACCACCCTTGCGGGCGTGACAGTTCTGGTGATGGCATGGCTGAGCGCTCAAGAACCGCGGTCGATGCCCGCCAGTCGGCGAGTCACAGTGTTTGGAGCCGTTCCGCTGTGCTTTGTGGTGGCCGTGGCCGGAGTCCTCTACTTCGTCTGATGCGGCGACCCTCCCAAGCTGCTCGTCACTTTCACTCCTGCCGACATGACCTCCAATAGACGATCTATCTTCGGTGACCGAGTGTTGCTGGGCCTCGGCCTGCACTTCGAGGAATTACGACCGAGGAAAAGTCGATTCACGACGTCACACTTTGGTGCTCACTGGACATTACTTCTGTGACAGCGGAGAGCCCGCGGTCATCGGTTGGATCGGATCACCTTGCCTAAGCACAATGTTGACGAAATCCTCGCTGGGAGCCGCCCGGCGTTTACCTCCTCAGCCGCTACGGGGGCGGCGCTCGATGCTCTTGTGGCAGAGACTTGCGTCGCCGCTGGGAGCCGGCGGCTTCCCCGGCGCCGAAAAGCACTGTGGCTCGTGCCCGGCAGCATTCTTGCCGTCGGAGCACTCACGGCCGGCGCAGTCGCCATCGATGGCCTGACGCGAATCGAGACCCCGATCCCCGTCTCTTACGTCACCGACACTGGGGTCGCAGTCTCGTGCACTGCCACCATCGAGAGCTCGTACTTCTCGCCCAGGTTTACCGAGGTCTCCACTTACTACGGAAATGCCGACTTCACGACGAGCGGTCTCGGTCAGCGCATTTACGAGTACGCCCTTGTTCTGGCTGGCGACAAGGCAGGCACCCCCGGCGATCTCCCCCAGTCAG
>NZ_JACYTX010000007.1:0-111967 GCF_014841435.1 Frigoribacterium sp. CFBP 8766 | reverse complement strand
GCCGGAGGCGTCGGTCGCGAGGTACCGGAAGTCCGGCAGCACGCTGCTCACGTCGGTGACCTCGATGCCGAGCTCCTGCGACGCGCGCCGGGACACCGCCTCCTCGGGGGTCTCGCCCGGTGCGGGGTGGCCGCAGAAGGAGTTGGTCCAGACGCCGGGCCAGGTCTTCTTCGACAGGGCACGACGGGTGACGAGCACGCGGCCGCGGTCGTCGAGCACGTGGCAGCTGAAGGCGAGGTGCAGCGGGGTCGTCGCCGTGTGCACCGTGGCCTTCAGGTGCGTGCCGCAGGGCTCGCCGGCGTCGTCGAGCAGTACCACGAGCTCGTCGCCGCCGCTCGCGACGGGGCTGCGGAGCGCCTGGGGATGCACGGAGGTCTCGGGTGTCATGAGAGGTAGTCTGCCCTGGTGAGCGGTGAACACCAGCGCGCGGGGACGCACGACCGGCAGGGCCGTGTGGTCGGCGACCTCGCCGACCGCGACGCGCGCGACCAGTCCCGCGTCGAGGCCGTGCTCGACGACTTCTTCCGGCTGGCCAAGCGCCGGGCCGAGTCGGTCGGCTACCGGTACGTCGACCTCTGGAAGGTCCTCGAGCGCAACACGAGCGGCGGCAAGCGCTTCCGCCCTCGCATGGTCTTCACCACGTACACGGCCCTCGGCGGCCGCGACGACGAGGCCGCGGCCCGCGTCGGCGCCGCCTTCGAGCTGCTGCACACCGCGCTGATCGTCCACGACGACGTCATCGACCGCGACTTCTCGCGCCGCGGCATCCCCAACGTCAGCGGCAGCTACCGCGACGAGGCGACCACGGCGGGCATCCCCACGCCGACCGCCGAGCACCGCGGCATGTCGGCCGCGGTCATCGCCGGCGACCTCGCGCTGACGGGTGCGAGCCGCCTCCTGCTGCAGGTGCCCTGCGACGGTCCGGTCCAGGCGCGCCTCCTCGACCTGCTCGACGAGGCCGTGTTCGTCAGCGCCGGCGGCGAGATGATCGACGTCGAGCTCTCGCTCTCGGACGACCTGCCGACCGTCGACGAGATCCTCGACATGGAGCGCGCCAAGACCGCCGTCTACTCGTTCGAGGCCCCGCTGCAGGCCGGCGCCGTGCTGGCCGAGGCACCGGAGGCGGTGGTCAGGGCCCTGGGCGAGTTCGGCCGCGAGGTCGGGGTCGCGTACCAGGTCGTCGACGACCTGCTCGGCGTCTTCGGCACGCAGTCCGACACCGGCAAGACGACGCTCGGTGACCTCCGCGAGGGCAAGCGCACGGTGCTCGTCGCGCATGCGGCCACGACCGACGACTGGTTCGGCATCCGGCCCTTCATCGGCAAGGCCGACCTGTCCGAGGTCGAGGCCGAGGTCGTGCGCGGCCGCCTCGAGGCCTGCGGCGCGCGGCGCTTCGCCGAGCAGCTCGTCGAGGATCATGCTCGTCGCGCGCTCGACGTGCTCGACGGGCCCGACGTCGGCGAGGCCCTGCGCGACGCCCTGGCCCCCCTCGTCCAGGTCGTGCTGGAGCGCGTGCGGTGACCGGTCTCTCCCTCTACGACGCGACGGCCGACGGCACCGCGTCCGGCGTCATCCGCCGCTACTCGACCTCGTTCGGGCTCGCGTCGCGGCTGCTCGGCCCCGCCGTGCGCCAGCACGTCGAGAACGTCTACGCGCTCGTGCGGGTCGCCGACGAGGTCGTCGACGGGCCGGCGACGGAGGCGGGCCTGACGGCCGACGAGTCGCGTCGCTGCCTCGACGAGCTCGAGGCCGACACCGAGCGCGCGATGGCCCAGGGCTTCAGCGCCAACCTCGTCGTCCACGCCTTCGCGCGCACCGCGCGGGCGACCGGCTTCGGCTCCGAGCTGACCCGCCCGTTCTTCGAGTCGATGCGCGCCGACCTGAGCGCGAGCGAGCACGACCAGGAGTCGTTCGACCGCTACGTGCACGGCTCGGCCGAGGTCGTCGGGCTGATGTGCCTGCGTGCGTTCCTCACCGGCCACAGCTACCCGGAGTCGACGCGGGCGCTGCTCGACGAGGGCGCCACGCGGCTCGGGGCGGCCTTCCAGAAGGTGAACTTCCTCCGCGACCTCGCGGCCGACTTCGAGCACCTCGGCCGCAGCTACTTCCCCGGGGTCGACGTGACGACCTTCGACGAGGCCACGAAGCTGCGCCTCGTCGCCGACATCGACGACGACCTGCGCGTCTCGGGCGAGGTGATCCCCGTGCTGCCCGCCTCGTCGCGCCGCGCGGTGGCGCTCGCCCACGGGCTGTTCGCCGAGCTGAACCGGCGTCTCGAGGCGACCCCCGCCTCCTCGCTCATCCGGGCGCGCGTCCGCGTGCCCGACCCCGTCAAGGTGCGGATCGCGCTGCAGGCCACGGCCGGCCGCGTCGCCTCCGTCCCCGACCACCGACCCCCACCTCCTGGAGCCTCCCTGTGACGACCCCCTGGCTGAAGCGCGCCGTCGGCGACACGAGCGTCGAGCGGCACGGCCGCCGGGTCGTCGTGATCGGCGGCGGCATCTCCGGCCTGGCCAGCGCGGCGCTGCTCGCCCGCGAGGGCCACGACGTCACCGTGCTCGAGAAGAACGACCAGGTCGGCGGTCGCGCCGGCAGCTGGGAGCAGGACGGCTTCCGCTTCGACCTCGGCCCGAGCTGGTACCTGATGCCCGAGGTGTTCGACCACTTCTTCCGGCTGATGGGCACGTCCGCCGACGAGCAGCTCGACCTGGTGCCGCTCGACCCCGGCTACCGCGTCCTGTTCGAGCCCGGTGCCGACGGCACCCGCGAGGAGCCGATCGTCGTGCCGCGCGGCCTCGAGGAGAACATCGCGCTCTTCGACGGCATCGAGCCCGGCAGCGGCGACCGCATGCGCGGCTACCTGCGGTCGGCGCGCGACACCTACGAGCTCGCCAAGCAGCGGTTCCTCTACACGAGCTTCGAGACCGTCGGCCCGCTGCTCCGCGGCGACGTCGTCGTGCGGCTGCCGAAGCTCGGCCGCCTGCTGCTGCAGGACCTGGACGCGTTCGCCTCGCGGGCCGTCAAGGAGCCGCGCCTGCGGCAGATCCTCGGCTACCCCGCCGTGTTCCTCGGGTCGTCGCCGTTCGCGACCCCGAGCATGTACCACCTGATGAGCACGCTCGACCTCGACGACGGTGTGCTCTACCCCCAGGGCGGCTTGACGACCGTGATCCGGCGGATCGCGGCGGTGGCCGAGGAGGCGGGCGTCCGGATCGTCACGGAGGCGCCCGTCACCCGGGTCCTCACGTCGCCCGGGCCCGGACGCTCCGCCGTCGTGCGCGGCGTCGAGCACGGCGACGCCGAGGGCGGGCACCACGTGCTCGAGGCCGACGTGGTCGTCGGGGCGGCCGATCTCGAGCACCTCGAGACGCAGCTGCTGCCCGAGGGCCTGCGCACCTACGACTCCGACTACTGGGCCACCCGCGACCCGGGGCCGAGCGCCCTGCTGCTGTACCTGGGCGTCGAGGGCGAGGTGCCCGAGCTCGAGCACCACACGCTGTTCTTCGCGCGCGACTGGCACGAGAACTTCGACCGCATCTTCGGCGACGACAAGCGGATCCCCGACCCGCCGTCGCTCTACGTCTGCAAGCCGAGCACGGTCGACCCGTCGACGGCGCCCGCCGGGCACACGAACCTCTTCGTGCTCGTGCCGCTGCCCGCCGACCCGTCCCTCGGCGGCGGCGACGTGGGCGGCGACGGCGACCCGCTGATCGAGCGGCTCGCCGACCAGGTCATCGAGCAGATCGCCGACTGGGCCGAGATCCCCGACCTCGCGTCGCGCGTCGTGCTGCGCCGCACCCGCGGCCCGCGCGACTTCGTCGACGACGTCAACGCCTGGAGCGGCAGCATGCTCGGCCCGGCGCACACGCTCTCGCAGAGCGCGATGTTCCGTGCAGGCAACACCTCCGAGCACGTGCAGGGCCTCTTCTACGCGGGCGGCTCGGTGCGCCCGGGCATCGGCCTGCCGATGTGCCTGATCAGCGCCGAGATCCTGCTCAAGAACATGCGCGGCGACACGAGCACGGGGCCGGTGGCCGAGCCGGCCGTCGGCGCGGGCGCGGGCTCCGACGCGGGCTCCGGGGTCGTGCCCGGCGCGAGCGGCGACGCCTGATGGGCTTCGCGTACCTCGTCGCCCTGCTGATCTCGATCTTCGGCATGGCGATGCTCGACCGGCGCTTCGGCCTGTTCTTCTGGCGGGACGGCTGGCGGGCGTTCGTCACGCTGCTCGTCGGCGTCGTGTTCTTCCTCATCTGGGACATCGTCGGCATCGACGCCGGTGTCTTCTTCCGTGGCGAGACGTCGTTCATGACGGGCGTGCAGCTCGCGCCCGAGCTGCCCCTCGAGGAGGTCTTCTTCCTCGTGCTGCTCTGCTGGCTCACGATGAACCTGCTCGCCGGCTCGCGCCTCGTGCTCGACGCGCGGGAGCGCCGCCGGGCCGCGTCGGCCGCCCTCTCGACGGGCGGTGACCGCGCGTGACGTACTGGGCGATCAACGCGGTCTTCCTCGGGCTCGTGGCCGTGACGGCGGGGGCCGCGCTGCTGCTGCGCTGGGCGCGCACCCGGTCGACCCGCGCCTCCTCGACCCGTGCGTCCTCGACCCACGGCTCGCTCGCGGCCGTCGTGCGCGCGGCCGTGCTCTCGACCGCGGTGCTGCTGGTGATGACCGCCGTCTTCGACAACGTCATGATCGGCGTCGGGCTCGTCGGCTACGACGAGTCGCGCATCAGCGGTGCCTTCGTCGGCATCGCACCGCTCGAGGACTTCGCCTACGCGGTCGCGGCGCTCGTGCTGCTGCCGAGCATCTGGACCCTGCTCGGGTCGCGGAGCGAGACGGAGGCCGCGAAGGCCGCGAGGGCGTCGCGTCGCGCCGGCAGCGGCAGCGGCGCCGGCACCAGCACGCCGGACGCCGAGGAGGCGCGGTGACCGCGACCCTGAGGGCCCTGTTCTGGTCCTCCCGGCCCCTCAGCTGGATCAACACGGCGTTCCCGTTCGCGGCGGCGTACGTCCTGACCGCGGCCAGCACGCCGAGCCCGGACGCCGACGCGGGCGGCGCCTACGTCTCGCAGTCGGTCGCCGACGCCGTCGCCGACGGGTCTGCCGCGGTGCTCGTCCTCACCGGGCCGAGCCCTGCCTTCGACTTCTCGCAGGTGGACTGGCTCGTCGCGGTCGTCGGCATCCTGTTCTTCCTGGTGCCCTACAACCTCGCGATGTACGGCATCAACGACGTCTTCGACTACGAGAGCGACCTGCGGAACCCGCGCAAGGGCGGGGTCGAGGGCGCCCTGCTCGACCGGAGCATGCACCGTACGACGCTCTGGGCGGCGGTGCTCACGTGCGTGCCGTTCGTCCTGTTCCTCGTCGCGGTGGGCAGCCCGCTCAGCTGGCTGGTGCTCGCCGTCAGCCTGTTCGCGGTCGTCGCCTACTCGGCGAAGGGCCTGCGCTTCAAGGAGCGTCCGTTCGTCGACTCCGTCACGTCGAGCACGCACTTCGTCAGCCCCGCCGTCTACGGCCTCGTGCTCGCGGGGGCCACCTTCACGCCAGCGCTCTGGGCGCTGCTGGGGGCGTTCTTCCTCTGGGGGGCAGCGAGCCACGCCTTCGGCGCCGTCCAGGACGTGATCGCCGACCGCGAGGGCGGCATCGCCTCGATCGCGACCGTGATCGGTGCCCGCACCACCGTCCGGCTCGCCGTCGTCGCCTACCTGCTCGCGGGCATCCTGCTCACCTTCACCGACGCACCCGGGCCGTTCGCGGCGATCATCCCCGTGGCCTACGCCCTGAACTGCGCGCCCTGGTGGAACATCACCGACGCCGAGGCGGAGGGCGCGAACAAGGGCTGGAAGAGGTTCCTCTGGCTCAACTTCGTGTCGGGGTTCGTCACGACGATGCTGCTCATCGGGTGGGTCGCGCTGGCGTAGCCGGCGCCGCCTCGTCGGCTGCCCAGGTCTCGATCGGAGGGTCAGCCGCCGAGGTTGCCGACGGCCCTCCGCAGCACGCGGAGCGCCGTCTCGCGCTCGTCGGGGCTGACGCCCGCGAAGGCGTCCGCGCCGATGCCGAGCACCACGTCGCGCAGCTTCGCGTGCGCGACCGCACCCCGCTCGGTGAGCGAATGCCGGCTGGCGCCGAGGCCGTCGGTCTCGACCGCCACCCAACCGCTCTCGACGAGCTCGCCGAGGTCGTCGACCAGCGACTGGTCGTCGTCGGCCGGCCCGTCCGACGACGCGGTCGACCCGCTCGCGGCCGCGGAGGACTCCTCGGCGCCCGGCTCGACGCCGCGCTCGAGGGCCTCGAGCACCTGCCACTGGCGGCGCGTGACGCCGTGCTCGTCGAGCGCCTCGGCGAACCGCTGGTCGAGCAGCCGCTCGACCCGGGTCAGCCACCAGCCGACCGGCCTGTCGTCGGCACTGTCGTCGTCGCGCGTCGGCTGGTCGTCCTCGGGCCCGGGCGCAGCCGTGCGCGAGTCGTCGTCGGAGCTCCGTCGGTCCATGCGCGGCATCGTACGCCCGACGTTCACCTCGTCGAAAGGTGCGCGCCCTAGCGTCCGCAGGGTGAGCTCGCGCACGCCCTGGACCACCGCCTCCTCGTCCCGGCGTGCCCGGCGGACCGCGCCCGGTCCCGGCCCCGGTCCCGACGGGGGCGGCGGGCCCGTCGCTCGTCTCCACGACGGCGTGCGGCACCTGCGCCGGGTCCGGGGCCTGTTCCGCCGGCAGCCCCGCGCGATCTGGTGGACCTTCGCGGCCCTGCACGCCGCCGTCTTCGTCGCCCTGACGCCGTTGATGCTGCGAGGAGGCGCGGAGGGCGACCTGCCCCTGTACCGCACCTGGGCCACCGGCGCCCTCAGCGAGGGCCGCTGGCCCGTCATGGACTTCGCCTGGGTCTACCCGGCCGGCGCGCTGCTGCCCGTCGTGCTGCCGAACGTCCTGGGGGAGTCGCTCTACCAGCTCGTCTGGCTCCTCCTCGTGACGGCCGCGAACGCCGCGTCGCTCTGGCTGCTCACCGACCGCGGGCGCCGCACGGTCGACGCCCCGGCGGCGTGGTGGTGGCTGCTCGTGCTGTTCCTGCTGAGCCCGGTGGCGTTCCTCCGGCTGGAGGCCTTCAGCGCGCCTGCCGTGGTCGCGGCCCTCCTCCTGCTCGGCACCCGGCCCCGGGTGGCCGGCGCACTGCTGGCCGCGGCGACGTGGGTCAAGGTCTGGCCGGCGGCCGTCATCGCGGCCGTCGTGGTCGCGAGCCGGGGACGCGCGACGGTCGTGCGGGCGTGCCTCTGGGTGACGCTCGTCGTCGTCGCGGTGGTCGCCGTCGGCGGGGGCCTGTCGTCGGTCGACAGCTTCGTCACGATGCAGTCGGACCGGGCGCTGCAGCTCGAGGCTCCGCTCGCGACCCCGTGGCTGTGGATGGCGATGCTGGGGGTGCCCGGCGCCTCCGTGTACGAGAACGTCGGGCTCGCGACCCGCGAGGTGATGGGGCCGGGCGACACCTGGGCGGTGCACGGCAGCACGCAGGCCATGGGCGTCGTGATGGTCCTGCTCGTCGGGCTGCTGGCGGTCGCGGCGGCCGGGCGCGCCCGGGCCGGGCGTGCGGGTGTGGCGCCTGCGGGGGCCGGTCGTGCGGGGGTCGCGCCTGCGGGGGTCGACGGGACCGCCCACGCCGGGCACGAGTCCCGCCTCGTCCTGCTCGGGGCCCTGACCCTGACGATCACGCTGATCGTCTTCAACAAGGTCGGGTCGCCCCAGTACGTGCTGTGGATCGCCCCGGTCGTCGCGGCGGGACTGTGGGCGGACGCCGCCGCGTTCCGCGCCCCGGCGAGGCTCGTCGCGTGGGCGGCCGGGCTGACGACGCTGGTGTTCCCGGTGCTCTACCTGCCCTTGATCGACCTGAACCCCGTCGCCGTGGCGGTGCTCGGTGCGCGCAACGTCCTGCTCGTCGTGCTCTTCTGCTGGTGCGTGCTGCGCCTGGTCGAGGAGGCGTTGGCCGCGTGGGGCCGCGAGCTCCCGCCCCGCTGGTGGTCGCGACGGGTGCGGTCCGTCCGCGTCCCCGTCCCCGTGGCCGTCCTGGCCGACGCGACCGCCGCCTCCTCCGCGACCGCCGCCTCCTCCGCGACCGCCGCCTCCTCTGCGCCGTCGTCGGCCGTCCACAGCCGGGGCGCTCGCCGCTCCTCCTGACCGGCGTCGCTGTACCCCTGGCCGCGTCGCGGTACTGGGAATCTGGTCTGTGCCCGGGGGTCTGTGCCAGCGTTGGTGTCCTGGGCCGCTGGGGCCCGGTCGACCTCGAACTGAATGGAGCACTCATGAAGGGCAAGATCCTCTTCGTCGCCGGAGCAGCTGTGGGCTACGTGCTGGGAGCACGTGCCGGGCGCGGTGCCTACGTCAAGATCAAGTCGCAGGCCGAGAGCCTGTGGGAGAACCCCTCCGTGCAGAAGACGGTCCACCAGGCCGAGGACTTCGTGAAGGAGAACGCCCCCGTCGTGGGCAAGAAGCTGCAGGGCGCCGCCGGCGACGCGGCCTCGAAGGCCAAGTCCGTCGCCTCGAAGGCGTCCGACAAGGCCGACGACGTCGCGGACTCCGCCAAGAGCGCCGCCTCGAGCGCCGGCTCCGACAGCGAGGGCGCCGCGAAGCTGCCCGGGGTGAACGTCGGTGAGTGACCTCAAGGCACCGGAACAGAGCACCAAGAAGTCGCTCGGCTCGCTGCTCGGCAGCCTGCCCGAGCTCATCTCCCGTCTCATCAGGGGCGAGATCCAGCTCGCGAAGACCGAGCTCATCACCAAGCTGAAGGAGGCGGGGGTCGGCGCAGGACTGCTGGTCGGCGCCGCGCTCTTCGGCTTCTTCCTCCTCGCCGTGCTGATCACCGCCGGCGTGCTGGGGCTCGCCACCGTGGTGGCGCCGTGGCTCGCCGCCCTGATCGTGGCGGCCGTGCTGCTGGTGATCACCGGCGTGCTCGCGCTGCTGGGCGTCAAGGCGCTCAAGAAGGGCGTGCCGCCCGTGCCGCAGCAGGCCGTCGACAGCGTGAAGGCCGACGTGGCCGCGCTGAAGGGGACCAGCACGAAGAGCACGAGCACGAAGGGCGCGAGCGACCGATGAGCGACGACGAGAGCGACCAGAAGCCCGGCCCGCGCGAGGGCGCGAGCATCCCCGAGATCGAGCTGGACATCGCCCGCACCCGCGAGCAGTTCAAGGAGACCCTCGACGCCATCGAGGACAAGCTGAGCGTGCCGGCCCACGCCCGACGCCTCAAGGCGAGCGTCAAGCGTCGCCTCGACGACGACCCGGCACCCGTGATCGCCACGGCGGCCGCAGGCGTGGCCGGCGTCGCCGCGATCGTCGCGGGCGTCGTCAAGATCGCCCGCCGCTGACGCGACGCTGACGGACGGCAGGAGGCGCGCCTCCTGCCGTCTTCTGCATCACCCGCACCGCATCAGGCCGCCCGGCAGCACGCAGCCGGCGACGCACCCCACCCGGCGACACCCCTCTCCGCATCACCTCTCGTCCACAGGACAGGAACACGAGACCCCATGGCACAGACCAGCACACGCCGGGACCAGACGGCGCCCGAGCCGAACGACTCGCGCAAGCCCGACAGTCCCGACGACCTGCACGCGCGGTCGTGGGGCTACGTGCTCAAGAAGACCCTGCGCGAGTTCGGGTCCGACCAGTGCACCGACCTCGCGGCTTCGCTCACCTACTACGCCGTGCTCGCGATCTTCCCCGGCCTGCTGGCGATCGTCGCGCTGCTGGGCGTGGTCGGCCAGGCCGGGCCGACGACCGACGCCGTCCTCCAGCTCCTCACGCAGCTCGGCGGCGCCTCCGTGGCCGACACCCTGCGCGGCCCCATCCAGGAGCTGATCGGCTCGCAGGCGGCCGGCTTCGCCCTCGTCGCCGGTGTGCTCGGTGCCCTCTGGTCGGCCTCGGGCTACGTCGGCGGCTTCGGCCGGGCGATGAACCGCATCTACAACGTCGACGAGGGGCGTCCGATCTGGAAGCTCCGCCCGACGATGCTCGCCATCACCGCGTTCACCGTGGTGCTGATCGTGGTCGCGGGGCTCATCCTCGTGCTGAGCGGCGACGTCGCCCAGACGGTCGGCGACGTGGTCGGCCTCGGCTCGACGACGGTCTTCGTCTGGAGCATCGTCAAGTGGCCCGTGCTGCTGGTCATCGTCGTGGTCGTCGTCGCGGTGCTGTACTACTTCTCGCCGAACATCCGCCAGCCGAAGTTCCGCTGGATGAGCCTCGGCTCGATCACCGCGATCGTCATCTGGGGCCTCGCCAGCGCCGGCTTCGGCTTCTACGTCGCGAACTTCTCGAACTACAACAAGACCTACGGCTCGCTCGGTGCCGTGATCGTGTTCCTGCTGTGGCTCTGGATCACCAACCTGGCGCTGCTGTTCGGCGCCGAGTTCGACGCCGAGATCGAGCGCGGCCGCGAGCTGCAGGCCGGCATGAAGGCCGAGAAGGACATCCTGCTGCCGCCGCGCGACACCGCGCAGAGCGAGAAGAAGCAGGCGGTCGCGGCGCAGGACGAGCTCGACGGCCTCCGGCTCCGCCAGGCCGCCGCCGAGTCGATCGAGCGACAGGAGTCGGAGGAGGAGCACGACGGGAACGGCCGTCGCGGCGACGACCACGCGGACGCCGACTCCGACGACCTCGACCGGGCCAAGGCGGAGGACGACGCCGCCGACGACACCGCGAAGGCGACGGCCAAGGCGAAGCGCAAGGCCGACAAGGCGGAGGCGAAGGCCGCCGCGAAGGATCGCGACTGAGCCCGGCGCCCACGCACGCAGGAGGCCCCGACGACGTGAGTCGCCGGGGCCTCGTGCGTGCGTGGACCGCGTCCTGCTCACGGTCGAGGGACGGGACGGGGGCGGGCGAGTCCTTCGTGCACGGTCCGTCACGACGGACCGGCGGCGACGAACCCGCCCGCCGGCGGCGCGCGCCGCCGGCTAGAAGCTGAAGCCGAGCTCGCGGGGGTAGTCGCCGCGGGCGGTGAGCTGCTCGGCGGCGTCGCGCAGGTGCGACAGCGTCAGGCCCATCGTCATCGGGCCGAAGCTGACGCGCGAGACGCCCAGCTCGGCGAGGCGCGCGAGCGGCACGGAGTCCGGCCCCGAGATGACGCTGACCTTGCCGTGGATCTCGTCGAGCGCGCGCTCGACGAGGTCCTCCGTGCCCAGGCCGAGCACGAACGCGCAGTCGGCGCCGGCGTCGAGGTAGGCGTTCGCGCGACGGACGGCGTCGTCGAAGAGCGAGGGGTCGCCGGCCAGCGCGTCCACACGGGCGTTGATGACGATCGGCACGCCGGCGCGGTCGCCGGCCTGACGGGCGGCCGCGACCTTGGACACCTGGGTGTCGATGTCGTAGAGCTCCGTCTTGGACTTGCCCGTGCTGTCCTCGAGGTTGAGGCCGGCGGCGCCCTCCTCGATCAGGCGCCACACGTTGTCGAGGGTGCCGGCCGCGTCGGTCGCGTAGGCCTTCTCGAAGTCGACGGAGACGGGCAGGTCGACCGCGCGGATCACGAGCCGGACGGCGTCGAGCATCTGGTCGACGTCGAGCCCCTCGCCGTCCTCGACGCCGTGGGCCTCGCTGATCGAGTGCGATGCGGTCGCGAGGGCCCTGACCCCCGGGGCGCCCGCCACGACGCGGGCGGTGATGCTGTCCCACACGTTGGTGACCACGAGCGGGTCGCCGGGCACGTGCAGCGAGCGGAGCAGGTCGGCCTTCGCGGCCGTGGAGGAGATCGACATGGTCCCAGCCAACCGCACCCGCGCCTCCTGCGCCATCAGGGGACGAGGAGGCGCGCGTGCGGTGCGCGCCCCGCCGGGTCAGCGGCGTGCCCCGTCCAGGCCGGCAGCCAGCCGGGTCAGCGGCCGGCCCAGGCCCAGGTGCCGGTGAGGGTCGTCAGCGTGCGCTCGGTCGCTGCGGCACTGGCGGCGGCGGACGCGTCGTTCGTCGAGCCGTAGCCGAGGTCCGCGTCCGTGTCCGTGTCCGGTCCGACGGTCACGAGGGTGAGCGAGGAGGTGCGGGTCGCGTCGGCGGGGGACCACGCGACGACCACGGCGGCGGGCGTGCCGAGGTCGTCCCCGGTCGCGAGCCGGACGAGGGCGGCGGGCTGGCCGTCGAGCGTGGTCTGCTCGGGCGCGCCGACGACCGTGCCGACGCCGGGCAGCCAGCTCGGGCGCAGGGCGGCGACGGCGTCGGCGACACGGTCGGTGCTCGTCGCGGGGACGAGGCCCGCGGCGACGGCGGCGGGCACGGTCACGACCTGGACGGGCGTGACGGCGGTGTCGTCGGCCACGCCGAAGGACGTGGCGCAGGCGTCGGCGTCGCTGTCGTCACCGGACACCCACGCGTCGTCGGGGAGCGAGAACGACCAGCACGGGGTCGTCACGGCGGCGGGGTCGGCGGCGCCGTCGCCGTCGGCGTCGTCGTACCCGTCGCCCTGGCCGGGGCCGTGCGGGTCGCCGTCGAGGCCCTGCCCGGTGTCCCAGCCGTACCAGCTGCTCGCGGCCTCGTCCGCGAGGCGGGCCCCGACGGGCACGGCCACGACGAGCACGGCCACCACGGCGACGTTCGTCACGGCGGCGAGACCCGACAGCGCCAGGCCCGTGACGCCCAGGCCGAGACCTGACTGCACACGGCGGCGGCGCACCAGCGCGACGACCCCGAGGGCGACGCCGACCAGCGCGACCAGCAGGCCGACCACGGGCACGAGCCCGACGAGGAACGCACCGATGCCGACGACGAGGGCCGCGATCGCCCAGCCGCTCGCGCCGCTGCGGGCCGGCGGCTGCGCCGGCCCTGCGGGCTGCGCCGGCCCCACGGGCTGCGCGGGCTGCGCTGACCCTGTGGGCTGCGCGGGCCCTGCGTGCTCCGCGGGCCCTGCGGGCTGCGTAGGCTGCGCCGGCGGTGCGAGGGGTGCGTCAGGTGCGGAGCGGCCGAGCTCCTCGGTCGCGTGTCGATCGGCGTCGGCGGTGCCCTCGGCAGGTGTGCGGTCGTCGGTCATGCTGTCTCCTCGCGTGCGCGGCCGGCGTCCACCGGCCCGTCCTCGACGCTACGGAGCGCCGCCTCCTCGGTCGTCCGTCGCCGGTGGCTCGGGTGCGGTCCTGCAGGATGACCCGCGCCTCCTGCGCCGTCGCCCGTGCGGATGACCTGCGCGGCCGCATCACGACGAGACCCCTCGGACCCGCGCACGCCCTCGCTCGCGCGGAGGGGTGCACGCGGGTCCGAGGGGTCAGGACGCGCAGCGCGCGGGCAGCGGCAGGGCCAGCCGCCGCAGCGGCGGGCTAGTCGCGGCGCAGCACCAGCTCGTCGAGCGACAGGCGGACGCGCGGCGCGGTCTCGCGCTCGGCCAGCGCCTCGATCAGCTTGTCGGCCTCGTCGACGACGCCGACGGCGGTGACGGTGACGGGCTTCAGGTTCGCGGGCAGGTCGAACGCGGCGACCAGCTTGTCCCACTCGACGCCGGCCATCTGGTGGGTGTGGAAGCCCTCCGCGTGCGCCTGGACGCTGAGGTGCGCGACGGCCTGGCCGAGGTCGTACTCGGCGGTCGGGCGGTCGTCGCCCTCGACGGTCGAGGTCTCGGCCAGCGCGACGACCAGCGCGGAGGCGTTGCCGGCCCACATCGCGTTGAAGCTGAGCAGGGCGCCGACGATCGTGTCGAAGGTCTCGGTGCCGCGGCGGGCCACGACGAAGCGGCGGGGCTGGTGGTTCTGGGCCGACGGGGCCCAGCGGGCGGCCTCGAGCAGGGCATCGAGCTGTGCATCGCTGATCGTCGCGGTCGGGTCGAACGAGCGGGGGCTCCAGCGCTCGTCGAGCAGGTCGACGATCGGCACGCTGGTCTCGGCGGTGCGGACGGTGGAGGGGGCTGCGGAGGTGGTCTCGGAGATCGACACGGTGGACCGGCTTTCGTGGTGACGGGGGTGGGGGAGGGGCCGGCGCGACGCCGGGGCCACCGAGGTGAACCGTTGCCCTGTGCGCAAGATTCCCGACGCACGCCTAGGCGTCGCGGGGCACCGAGTGGTCAGGCAGTGTCCCCCTCGGGCCCCGGGAGGACAGCTCCTGACCACTCGCCGGCCCGCGAGACGGAGGGCGACCTAGGAGGCGCCCCGCACCTCCGCGAGGACGGCCGCGATGCGTCCCGGCACCGACGCGTCCTGCAGCGACGTCGTGTCGCCGAGCTCGCGCCCCTCCGACACGTCGCCCAGCAGGCGCCGCATGATCTTGCCCGAGCGGGTCTTCGGCAGGTCGGGGACGACGAGCACGGTCGCGGGCTTCGCCACGGGGCCGATCTGGTCGGCGACGTGGGCGCGCAGCAGGGGCGACAGCGAGCCCGGCGCGGACCCCGAGAGCGCGGCCCAGACCTGCGGTTCGGAGGCGTCGCCGGCGTCGCGCACCGCGCCTCCTGCGGGGCGGGTCGCGGGCACGACGAAGGCGGCGATCGCCTGCCCGGTGCGCGCGTCCGAGACGCCGACGACCGCCGCCTCGGAGACGAGGGGGTGGGCGACGAGCGACGACTCGATCTCGATCGTCGACAGGCGGTGACCCGACACGTTGATGACGTCGTCGACGCGGCCGAGCAGCCAGATGTCGCCGTCGTCGTCGTACTTGGCGCCGTCGCCGGAGAAGAACCAGCCCTGCCGCCAGTACTTCGCCCAGTAGCTGTCGCGGTAGCGCTCGGGGTCGCCCCAGACCGTGCGGGCCAACGACGGCGGCGTCTGCTGCACGACGAGGTAGCCGCCGGAGCCGTTCGGCACGCGCTCGCCGGCCTCGTCGACGACGGCGGTGGAGACGCCGGGCAGTGCGCGCAGCGACGACCCGGGCTTGAGCGTGTCGACGCCGGGCAGCGGCGCCATCACGGCCGCGCCCGTCTCCGACTGCCACCACGTGTCGACGATCGGCAGCTCGCCCCGGCCGAGCTGCTCGCGGAACCAGACCCACGCCTCCGGGTTGATCGCCTCGCCGACGGTGCCGAGGAGGCGCAGCGAGCTCAGGTCGAAGTCGGTCGGCAGGCCGTCGGGGAACCACGACGCGAGCGTCCGCACCAGGGTCGGCGCCGTGTAGTAGGTCGTGACGCCGTAGCGCTCGATGATCTCGAGGTGCCGGGCAGGGTGCGGGGTGTCGGGCGTGCCCTCGTAGATCACCTGCGTGAGGCCGTTCGAGAGCGGGCCGTAGATCTCGTAGGTGTGCGCGGTGACCCAGGCGAGGTCGGCCGTGCACCAGTGCACGTCGTCGGGCTTCGCGTCGAACACGGCCCAGTGCGTCCAGCTCGCGGCCGTGAGGTAGCCGCCGCTCGTGTGCACGAGGCCCTTCGGCTTCCCGGTCGTGCCGCTCGTGTACATGATGAAGAGCGGGGTCTCGGCGTCGAAGGCCTCCGGCTCGTCGGTGTCGGGCTGGGGGTCGACCACGTCGTGCCACCAGAGGTCGCGGCCCTCGGTCCACGGCACGTCGCGGGTGAGGTCGCCGGTGCGCCGCACGACGAGCACGTGCTCGACCTGGTTCTCGCCGCTCACCGCGTGGTCGGCGTTCGCCTTGACCGGCACCGCGGCGCCGCGACGGAACTGCCCGTCGGTGGTGACGAGCAGCTTCGCGCCCGTGTCCTCGACCCGGAACCTGAGCGCCTCGCCCGAGAAGCCGCCGAAGACGAGCGAGTGGATCGCGCCGATCCGCGCGATCGCGAGGGTCACGACGATCGTCTCGGCGATGACGGGCAGGTAGACGACGACGCGGTCGCCCTCGCCGACGCCGAGGCTGCGCAGCCCGTTCGCGGCCTTGACGACCTCACGCTGCAGCTGCGCGTAGGTGACGTCACGCCGGTCGCCGCGCTCGCCCTCGACGTGCAGCGCGACCTTCTCGCCGTTCCCGGCCGCGACGTGGCGGTCGACGCAGTTGACGGCGACGTTGAGGCGGCCGCCGGCGAACCAGGTCGCCTCGGGCACCGTGAGGCTGCCGTCGGCGAGCTCGCGGACCGGCTCCCACGTGTGAGCCGTGTGCCACGGGGTCTCCCACTCGAGCCGGCGGGCCTGCTCCTCCCAGAAGGCGACGGGGTCGGCCGCGGCACGCGCGTGCTCGCCGCTCGTGACGTTCGCGGCGGCGGCCAGCGCAGGAGGTGCGGGGAACGTCCGCCGCTCGTCGAGCAGGTTCGAGATGGTGTCGCGGGCGGTCGTGGTGGTGTCGCTCGGGGCCATCACCCGAGCGTACGGAGGCGCGGGCCGGCCCACCGGGCCTCCCGTCACGTCGCGTAACGGGCCGCGCTCGCCGCGTCTCGTCTCGTCTCGTCTCGTCTTGTCCCGTCTCGTTGCGAGCATCCCGTCCGACCGCGGCGCGACGGGATGCTCGGAACACGACGGGACCTGACGCGGTGGAGCCGGCCCGGGGTCACCGGCTGCACGGCACGCCCGCGCTCTCGAGCAGCGACCGGAGTCGCCGAGGGTCGCCGAGGTGCCAGGCGGTGCACCGCACGAACGCGCGCACCTCGGACTGGCGACGGATCGCGTCCTCCCGGAGCTTCTCCTTCACCACCACCTGCTCGGGCGTCAGCGACCCGCGCCACCGGCTCTGCGTGTACTTGCTCACGCCGTCGAACTCGAGGACGCAGCCCTGGTCGGGGAACCAGAAGTCGACGTGCGGGTCCCACCGGCCGCGTCCGAGCTCGAACCGTCGTTGCAGCACGGGCACGGGCGCGCCCAACCGGTGCAGCAGCACCCGGGTGCGCGACTCGCCCGCCGAGTCGGAGCGGCTGTCCGCGAAGGCCAGGGCTCGGCGGGCCCCGGCCTGGCCGCGCGCCCGCGGCCGGCGGTCCAGCGAGGCGAGCACCGCCTCCTTCGTGGTCAGCTCCCGGTGCAGCAGGTCGTCGAGGACCACGGCGACCTCCTCGAGCGACCGTGTGCCGAGGGCGAGGTCGGCCGCGGTACGGGCGGGCGTCGTGAGCCGGACCCCGCGGAGCGACGACACCTCGTCGTCCTCGAGCGGTCCCTGGTGCTTCACGAGGGCGACCGTGGACTGCGGGCCGAGGGCGTCCGGGTCGGTGACGTGCACCCGGTCGGGCCAGGCTCCGAGCACCGGCGTGCGGAGCAGCGCGGCCGCGGACAGGTGGGACACCACGTGGCGGGCGCCGGTGCGGCCGAGGGCGGACTCGACCAGCAGCACGTGGCGTCGACGGGGCGTCAGCGCGTCCCACTGGTCGGCCCGGACGTACGAGCCAGGATGGAGGCGCCGCCAGCGTCCGGCGGACGCGGCCCGTCGCAGCCTGGTCGCCTCGCGCGAGTCGGCGCCGAGGCTCGGCACCCGGACCAAGAGGGGGAGGGGGTCGTCGTCGATCACCCGACGACCCTGCCCGAACGCGCCCCTCGGCGTCGGATCCTCTCCACAGGCCGCGTCGCCCCGGGTGCGCCGCCCGTCGCGGTCGTTCGCGTCCCGTCTCGTTCCGAGCGTCCCGTCCCGTCCCGTCGAGACGGGATGCTCGGAACGAGACGGGACTCCTCGCGGTGCGGTGCGCGGTGCGGTGAGCGGGGTACGGGCGGGCAGGCCGCTTCGCGCACTCGTCACACGCCGGAAACACGGGGCCCCTAGTCTGGGGGACATCCGGCCTCGGGGGCCGCTCGACCAGGGGGCCGAGCGACCTGGTTCCTCGAGGCTCGCGCCCGTCGCCGTGCGCCCGACATCAGGAGTCACCACGTGATCAGATCCACCCGACGCCGGGGAGCGCGCTGGGCGACCGCCCTGGCGCTCACGAGCGCCCTCGTGCTCGCACCCACCGCCGCGTTCGCCGCCGACCCGGCCGTGTCGCCGGTCGGCGCCGACGGCACCGACGCCGACGCTGCAGCGTCGGGTGCGGCCGACACGGCCGCCGCGGCCGCCGCCCCGACGGAGGCCGAGGCGCCCGCCGCCGAGACGCCCGCGGTCGAGGCGCCGGCCGAGACGCCCGCTGCTGAGGCCCCCGCCCCGGAGGCTCCCGCCGCCGAGACGGAGGACGTGACCGCCGAGGTCCCCGCCGCGTCGGCCCGCGTGGTCGACGGCATCGTCATGAACTACGTCGTCAACACCACCGTGCGCAGCGCGGACGCCGTCGCGGACGCCTCCGACGCGGTCGTCGCCGCCGGCGGCGTGGTCCTCTCCGAGTACCCCGAGATCGGCGTCGTCACGGCGCAGTCCCGAGACGGCGACTTCCTCGCCACGATGCGCGGGACGCTCGGCGTCGAGTCGGCCGGGCCGACCCGCACGGCCGAGGTCGTCGACGACGAGGTCGAGGTGCCGGCAGAGGTGCCCGCGACCTCCGGCGCGACCGCGCCCGCCGCCGGCGCGACCGGCGCCGGCCCCCAGTCCCTCGACCGCCCCCTGGGCACCGAGGTCGCCCCGGTCGACCCGCTCGAGGCCCAGCAGTGGGACATGGCCGCGATCGGCGCCCCCGAGGCGCGGGAGATCGAGGACGGCGACGGCGTCGTCGTCGGCGTGCTCGACAGCGGCATCGACGTCTCGCACCCCGACCTCGCCGGCCAGGTCGACGCCTCCAAGTCGGTCGGCTGCTCCGTCAACGGCCAGCCCGACCGGTCGCAGGCCGCCTGGGTGCCCGTGGACGACTCCGAGTCGCACGGCACGCACGTCGCCGGCACGATCGCCGCGGCCGACAACGGCGTGGGCATCGTCGGCATCGCGCCGGGCGCGACGCTCGCGAGCGTCAAGGTCGTCAACTACGACGGCTTCATCTACCCCGAGTACGCGCTCTGCGGCTTCATGTGGGCCGCCGACCAGGGCTTCGACGTGACGAACAACAGCTACTACGTCGACCCGTGGGAGTTCTGGTGCTCGACCGAGGCCGACCAGGCCCCGGCGCTCGAGTCCGTGACCCGCGCCGTCGAGTTCTCCGAGCAGCAGGGCGTGCTCAACGTCGCCGCCGCGGGCAACTCGAACTACGACCTCGCGAACAAGACGCGCAGCGCCTCCGGGCCGAACGACACGACCCCGGTCGACCGTGACGTCTCGCAGGGCTGCTCCGACATCCCCACCGAGATCCCGGGCGTCGTCACCGTCGCGTCCGTCGCCGAGCAGGCCGACGGCTCGACCGCGAAGTCCTCCTTCTCGAACTACGGCGAGGGCGTCATCGACATCGCCGCCCCCGGCTCGCGCATCCTCAGCACGGTCTTCGGCGGTCTCTACGCGAGCTACAACGGCACCTCGATGGCCTCCCCGCACGTCGCGGGCGTCGCTGCCCTCCTCGCCGCGACCCACCCCGGTGCCTCGCCCGCCGAGCTGCAGGCCCTGCTCGAGCAGCAGGCCACCCCGGTCGCCGGTGCGGGCGGGCTCACCGGCTCGCGCTACTTCGGCGCCGGTCTCGTGAACGCCTTCGCGGCGGTCACCGAGGACCTCGTCCCGGCCCTCGGCCCGGTCGCGGCGGTCGCCGACGGCACGGTCCAGGCGGGTCGTCCCTTCCGCGTCCTCGGCGCGAACTTCGTCCCGGACGAGACCGTGACGGTCACCGGCCCCGACGGGGAGCCCCTCGACGGCGAGTTCATCGCCGACGCCGAGGGCCGCCTCGTCGGTCCCGCGGTGCTCAGCCCCTTCCTCCCGGCCGGTGCGACGACGCTCGAGCTGACCGGCGACGCGGGCAGCCGCGCGACGCTCGACCTGCTGGTCGAGGAGGCGGTGGCCGGGCCTGCGATCACCGCTCCCGTCGCCGGGTCCACCGTCGAGGCCGGCACCGTGACGGTGACCGGCACGGCCCAGCCGGGCGCCCTCGTCACGGTCGTCCTCGCCACGGCCGACCAGTTCGAGGGCTTCGAGCAGATGGTGACGCCCACGTCGCCCTCCGCCAGGCTCGACGTGGCGGGGGAGCCGGTCGCGTTCGACACGGACCTCGGGTTCTCGGTGTCGACGATCCAGACCGACGCGACGGGCGCGTTCACCGCCTCCTTCACCGGGGTCCCGGCTGGCGACTACGGCACCACCGCGCTGCAGGTCCTCGCCGACGGCACCTCGTCGACGTTCACCGACCCGGTGCTGTTCAGCGTCGCCGCGGCGGCCGTCGTGCCGCCGGTCACGGTGCCGGGCACCGGCGTCGTCCCCGTCACGACGCCCGCGGGCACCGGCGTGGTGCCGGTCACCTCGACGCGTGCCGGTGCCCTGGCCTACACCGGCTCGGAGCCGGGCGCGCCCCTGTCGGCCGCTCTGCTCCTCCTCGTCGCCGGTGCCGGCGCGCTCGTCGCGGCTCGTCGCCTGCGCCGTCGCGCCGACACGAGGATCGACGGCTAGGCCGCAGGGTCGCCCTGCGACCCTCGCTCGCGACGGAGCCGCTCGTCCTTCCCGGACGGGCGGCTCCGTCGCGTCGCGCGCCGCTCTGCCCCGCCCTGCCCCCTCGGCCCGAGCGGCACCCCGTGCCTAGGATGGACGCCATGCCCTGCGCCGGACGGACCCCGTGACGAAGGCCCCCACCGTCTACGACGTGGCCGCCCACGCGGGCGTCTCGATCGCCACCGTCTCCCGCGTGCTCCGTCGTCCCGACGACGTGCGTCCCGAGACGCGGGCCCGCGTGCTCGACTCCGTGCGGTCGCTCGGCTACGTGCCGAGCGGCGCCGCGCGCGGCCTCGCGGGTCGTCGCCACGGCGTGCTCGGCCTGTTCCTCCCCGGGCACGACGGCATCGACCTTCCCGAGCCCGACTGGGAGCGCGTCGCGGACGCGAGCCGCATCCCGCTGATCGACGACCGCGAGGGGCGACCGACGCCTCCTGCGCCGACCGGCACCGGCACCGGCACCGGCGCCGGGACCGGCACCGGTGCGGCGACCGACGCCCCCCGCACCGCGTCCAACCCGGCGAACCTCTACTTCGACGAGGTGCTCCGCGGCGCGGAGGTCGAGTCCTGGAGGCGCGGCTTCGCCCTGATGGTCGCCGCCGGTCGGGGCTCCAGCCGGGAGGTCATGCTCAACGACATCGCGGGTCGTGTGGACGGCCTCGCCGTCCTCGCCCAGACCGTGCCCGACGACCTGCTCGCGCACGTGTCGCGCCGCATCCCCGTCGTCGTGCTCGCCGACTCCCGTCCCGGCGACGAGCTCGACCACGTCAGCGTCGACAACGCCGCGGGCATGCGCGCCCTGACCGCGTTCGTCCTCGGGCGCACGACGGGCGAGGCGCGCGAGCCGGGCGACGCCCCTGGCGCGGTCGCCGACCTCGTCTACGTCGCCGGCCCCGGCGACTCTCCCGACGAGGCCGATCGGCACCGCGGCTTCGACCAGGCCGTCGCGGCGGCCACGGCGGCCGCCGCGCGGCAGGGCCACGGCCCGGTCCGCGTGCGCGTCGAGCGCGGCGACTTCTCGCGCGAGGGCGGCAGGCGAGCCGGGGAGGCGCTGGTCGCCTCCTCCGACCCGCTCCCGCAGGCCGTCGTCTGCGCCAACGACCAGTCGGCGCTCGGCGTGCTCGACGCGTTCGTCGCGCACGGGGTGGACGTGCCGGGCCGGGTCGCCGTGACGGGCTTCGACGGCATCGAGGCGGGACGCTTCTCGACCCCGCGCCTCACGACGGTGCGCCAGCCGATGAACGACCTCGGCCGGGTCGCGGTGCGCACCATCGTGACGCGGCTGACCGACCCGACCGCGCCTCCTCAGCGGGTGACCCTGCCGGTCGAGGTCCTGCTGCGCGAGAGCTGCCCCGCCCGCTGACCCGCCGCGGTCGACGTCGCCGCCACCGCCGTTGCGTCGCAGCGATGTATGCGCTTACACTGGCGATGCTCACCTCGACGACGAATGAGAGAACCGTGGCGATGACGCACACGCACAGACACCGCGCCCGAGCGCGCACCGCCGTGGCGGCCCTGGCCGCCGCCACCGCCGTGGTGCTCGTGGCCACCGGCTGCAGCATCCAGATCCGCAGCGAGCCCGACCCGACGATCGGCGCCGACACGATGCTGATCAACGCGGACAAGGGCAACCCGCAGTTCGAGCGGAACTTCAACCCGTTCCTCACGAACAAGCGCACCGCCTCCACGTGGATCTACGAGCCCCTGCTCGAGATCAACCCGCTCGACGGCGAGATCACGCCGTGGCTCGCGAGCGAGACGACGCTGCCCGACGCGCGCACGGTCGACATGACGATCCGCGACGGCGTCGAGTGGTCCGACGGCGAGCCGATGACGCCCGACGACGTCGTGTACACGTTCGACCTGATCAAGGCGAACCCCGCGCTCGACCTCAAGGGCGCCTGGCAGCACATCGACACGGTCGAGCAGCAGGGCGACCACGTCGTCTTCCACCTGCAGACCGACGACGTGCCGGCGATGGAGATCATCGGCCAGACGACGATCGTCCCCGAGCACCTCTGGAGCGAGGTCGACGACCCCGCGACGTACCGCAACCCCGACCCCGTCGGCACCGGCCCGTTCACGCTCGGCAACTACTCGGCGATGCAGTACTCGATGGACAAGAACGAGTCCTACTGGCAGGCCGAGAAGATCGACATCGCGCACCTGATCCTGCCCGCGACGAACAACCAGCTCGACACCGTCACGCGCGGCTACGACTGGGCGTACTCGTTCATCAGCGACGTCGAGGGCACCTGGGGCGCGGCGAGCGACACGAACTCGTACTGGTTCCCGCCGGGCGGCGTGATCGGCCTGATGCCGAACCTCACGAAGGCGCCGTTCGACGACGTCAACGTGCGGAACGGCATCGCGCTGGCGCTCGACCGCGACCAGATCGCCGAGTCGGCGACCGAGGGCTACCTCGAGCCGGCCGGGCAGACCGGGCTCATCCTGCCCAACCAGCAGGACGACCTCGACCCCTCGATCCCCGACGAGGGGGTGATCGGCCAGGACGTCGACGGCGCCCTCGCCGCGTTCGCGCAGGCCGGCTACACGCAGCAGGGTGACCAGCTGGTCGGCCCCGACGGCCAGCAGCTGCGCATGACGATCCTCACCGCCAACGGCTACACCGACTGGCTGAGGGCCGTGCAGGAGGTGCGGGCACAGCTGGGCGCGATCGGCATCGACGTGCAGATCCAGGCTCCCCAGCCTGCCGGCTACCAGTCGGCCATCGCGAACGGCGAGTTCGACATGGCGCTCGGCGGCATGGGCAACGGCAACACGTACCAGGCCTACAACACGCTGCTCAACAGCGGGTTCGCGACGCCGATCGGCGAGACGACGGCCTCGAACTTCGGCCGCTTCAGCGACCCTGCCGTCGACGAGCTGCTCGACGAGTGGAAGGCCGCGATCGACCCCGCCGAGCAGCAGCGGCTGTCGTACGCGCTTCAGAACGTCGTCTACGAGCAGAAGCCGGTCATCGGCCTCTACTACGGCGGCCTCTGGGGCCTGTTCAACGACTCGAAGTTCACCGGCTGGCCCAGCGAGGAGGACCCGTACATGGCCCCGCAGAACTACGACCAGGCGCCGCTGCTAATCTTCACGAAGCTGAAGCGCGTCGACCAGGGCGGTGACGACCAGTGAAGTACGCAGCGCAGAAGCTCGGCCTCTTCGCCCTCACCCTGTGGGCGGCGGTGACGCTCAACTTCATCTTGCCGCGGCTGATGCCCGGCGACCCCACCGACGCCGCGATCGCGAAGCTCTCGCAGAACGGCCCGGTCACCGAGGCCACCCGTGCCGCCATCGAGGCCCAGCTCGGCGTGCCCGACGGCAACGTGCTGCAGCAGTACGTCGCCTACCTCGGCCAGGTCGTCCGGCTCGACTTCGGGACGAGCTACACGTTCTTCCCCGAGACGGTCGGGCACCTCGTCGGGCAGGCGCTGCCGTACACGCTGATCCTCGTCGGCGCGTGCACCGTGATCGCCTTCGTGGTCGGCACCCTGATCGGCGTCGCCGCCGCCTGGAAGCGCGGCACCTGGCTCGACTCGCTGCCCACGCTCTCGGGCAGCTTCATGAGCACGTTCCCGTACTTCTGGACGGCCCTGCTCCTCCTCTTCTTCCTCGGCTACGTGCTGCACTGGTTCCCGACCACGGGGGCCTACGGCGCGACGACCACGCCGGGCTTCACGCCCGCGTTCGTCGGCGACGCCCTGCTGCACGCGGTGCTGCCGGCGGTGACGATCCTCGTCACGAGCCTCGGCGGCTGGATCCTCGGCATGCGGAACGCGATGATCAACACGCTCGGCGACGACTACGTGACCTTCGCGGAGGCGAACGGCCTCAAGGGCCGGACGGTCGCCGTCCGCTACGCCGCCCGCAACGCGATCCTGCCGAACCTCACCGGCTTCGGCCTCGCCCTCGGCGGGGTGGTCGGCGGCTCGATCCTCGTCGAGCAGGTCTTCGGCTACCCCGGGATCGGCTACCTGCTGTTCAACGCCGTCATCGGCCAGGACTACCCGCTGATGCAGGCCCTCTTCCTGATGATCACCGTGAGCGTGCTCGTCGCCAACTTCCTCGTCGACATCTTGTACGGCGTGCTCGACCCAAGGACCCGCCGATGACCTCCACCGTGTCCGTCCGCCTCCCCGAGGGCGGCGACCCTGCCGGCCCCGCCGCCGAGCAGGCCGCGCCCAGCGCCTGGAAGACCGTGCTGCGCACCGCCGGCGTCGTCTGGTCGAACCCCAAGGCCAAGATCGGCATCGTCGTCCTCGGCGTCTTCGTCCTGATGGCCGTGGCCGCCCCGCTGATCGCTCCGTACGGCGGCAGCGAGAACGGGTTCGAGCGCAACCAGGACGCCTCCTGGGCCCACTGGATGGGCACGACCGCCGCCGGTGAGGACGTCCTCAGCCAGCTGATCTGGGGCGCCCGCATCAGCGTGTTCGTCGGCTTCGTCGCCGGCATCGCCGCGACGCTCGTCGCCGTGGCGATCGGCCTCAGCTGGGGCTACATGCGCGGCCCCGCCGCCGAGGTCGTCGGCTTCGTCGTCAACCTGTTCCTCGTCATCCCCGGCCTGCCGCTGATGATCGTCATCGCGGCCTACCTGCAGAACGGCGGCATCGCGGTCATCATCGCGGTGATCGTCGTGACCGGTTGGGCCTGGGGCGCGCGTGTGCTGCGCAGCCAGACGCAGTCGCTGCGGTCGCGCGACTTCGTCGAGGCCGCCCGGTTCTCGGGCGAGGGCGCGACCCGCATCGTGTTCCGCGAGATCCTGCCCAACATGACGTCGCTGATCGTCGGCTCGTTCTTCGGAGCGGCCACCAGCGCGATCCTGGCGGAGGCGGGCCTCGAGTTCCTGGGGCTCGGCGACTCGTCGATCGTCAGCTGGGGCACGATCCTCTACTGGGCGCAGAACTCGAACGCCCTGCTCACCGGGCAGTGGATCCTCCTGTTCGCCCCCGGCCTCTGCATCGCCCTGCTCGCGATGAGCCTCACGCTGATCAACTTCGGCGTCGACGCCGTCAGCAACCCGCGGTTGAGAGAAGGAGGCGCCAAGCCCGTCAGGGGCGCCCGGCGCGCCGAGAAGGAGGTCGCGAAGTGAGCGACGCACGTTCCACGCCCGAATCCGCAGCTCGCTCCTCGGTCGCAGGCTCCCTCGGCGCTGGGGTCGCGGGATCGCTCCGCGATCCTCTGAGCTCCACCGCGCAGCCCGCCGCCTCCTCGACGACGACCGCCGGCGACGCCCCGCTGCTCGACGTGCGCGACCTCAGCGTCGTCTACGAGTCGGCCGCCTCGACGCCGGTGCAGGCCGTCGACCACGTCTCGTTCTCGCTGCGCCGCGGCGAGTTCGTCGGCCTGGTCGGCGAGTCCGGCTCGGGCAAGTCGACCCTCGGCTACGCGCTGACGCGGCTGCAGAAGCCGCCGGCGCGCACCAACGGCGGCAGCATCGTGTTCGACGGCGCCGACATCCGCGACCTCGACGCCGAGGCCCTGCGGCAGCAGCGCCAGGGCGGCTTCGCGATGGTGCTGCAGTCGGGCATGAACGCGCTCAACCCGGTGCGCACGATCCACAAGCACTTCGTCGACATCTTCAAGGCCCACGGCCACGTGCCGCGCGAGCGCTGGGACTCCCGTGCCGCCGAGCTCGTGCAGAAGGTCGAGCTCGACCCGAAGGTGCTCGCGCGGTTCCCCGGCGAGCTGAGCGGCGGCATGCGCCAGCGCGTCTCGATCGCCCTCGCCCTGTCGCTCGAGCCGCAGCTGATGGTCTTCGACGAGCCGACGACGGCGCTCGACGTGCTCGTGCAGCACGCCGTGATGGACACGATCATCTCGCTGCAGCAGAGCGAGGGCTTCACCGCCGTGCTGATCAGCCACGACCTCGGCATCGTGCTCGAGGCGACCGAGCGGGTGCTCGTGATGCACGAGGGCCGCATCGTCGAGGACGGCCGCCCCGCCGACGTGCTCGCCGACCCGCAGCACGAGTACACGCAGATGCTGCTGTCGCACTACGCCGACCCCCGCGCCGAGGTCGTCTCGCTGCCCGGCTTCGAGGACAGGGCGGTGCGTCGAGCCCGGGGCGAGCGCCGCGTCGACACGACCACCAGCACGCCGAGCGTCGGCACGCGCAGCACGAAGGTGGCCCAGAGCGCGATCACCGTGACCGGGGTCAGCAAGACCTACGCGCCTCCTCGTCGCGGCGAGGATCCCGTGCGGGCCGTCCGCGACGTGTCGTTCACCCTCGAGCCGGGCCAGTCGCTCGCGCTCGTCGGGCAGTCGGGCTCGGGCAAGAGCACGATCGCGCGCATGGTCACCGGCGTCGAGAAGCCGAGCGAGGGCACCATCACGTTCGGCGACGTCGACGTCACGAAGGTCCGCGGACGCGGCCTCCGCGACCTGCGCAGCGACGTGCAGATGGTGTTCCAGGACCCGTACTCGGCCCTCAACCCGCTGCACACCGTCGAGTACACGCTGACGCGGCCGGTCGTGAACTACACGGGGCTGCGAGGGCAGGAGGCGCGGCGCCGCGTCCTGGAACTCCTCGAGACGGTCGGCCTGACGCCGGTCGAGCAGTTCGCGGCGAAGCTGCCGCACCAGCTGTCCGGCGGTCAGCGGCAGCGCGTCGTCATCGCCCGGGCGCTCGCGAGCGACCCGCAGGTGATCATCGCGGACGAGCCCGTCTCGATGCTCGACGTGTCGCTGCGGGCCGGCGTGCTCGCCCTGCTCGAGGACCTCCGCGAGCAGTGGGGCGTCTCGATGCTCTACATCACGCACGACCTGCTCAGCGCGCGGCTCATCACCGACGACGTGATGGTGCTGCACGACGGCGCCGTGGTCGAGCGCGGCCGCACCGCCGAGGTGCTGCAGCGGCCGACCGACCCGTACACGGTGCGCCTGCTCGACGCCGTGCCGAACCCGCGGCGCACGCACCGCGCCTCCTAGCTCGCCCGACCACGCACCACCAGAACGGACACCCGATGCTGACCTTCCCCGACGGCTTCCTCTGGGGCGCCGCGACCGCCGCGCACCAGATCGAGGGCAACAACGTCAACTCGAACTGGTGGGTGCACGAGCACGCCCCCGGCACGACCATCGTCGAGCCGAGCGGCGACGCCGCCGACAGCTACCACCGGTTCCGCGACGACATCCGGATCCTCGCCGAGCTCGGCCTCAACAGCTACCGCTTCAGCATCGAGTGGGCGCGCATCGAGCCCGAGCGCGGCGTCGTCTCGAAGGCCGAGATCGCGCACTACCGCCGCATGGTCGAGACCTGCCACGAGTTCGGCGTCGAGCCGATCGTGACGCTGATGCACTTCACCGTGCCGCGCTGGTTCGAGCGCGACGGCTTCTGGCGCGCGCCCGACGCCGCCGACCTCTTCGCGCGGTACACCGAGCTCGCGCTGCCCGTCGTCAGCGAGGGCGTCCGCTACGTCTGCACGATCAACGAGCCGAACATCGCCGCGATGCTGGCCGGGGGAGAGGACGCGTCGAACCTCGTCGCGTACGGCCTGCCGAACCCCGACCTGCAGGTCGCCGACGCGCTGCTCGCCTCGCACCGGCGCAGCCGCGAGGTGCTGTCGCAGGTCGACGGCCTGAAGTCGGGCTGGACCGTCGCCACCCAGGCGTTCAAGGCCGTCGACGAGCCGGGCGCCGCCGAGAAGACGCGCGAGTACGGCTACGTGCGCGACGACTGGTACAGCGAGATGGCGGCGGGCGACGACTTCGTCGGCGTGCAGGCCTACACGCAGACCTTCGTCGGCCCCGAGGGTCCGCGACCGGTCGCCGAGGGGCTCGAGACGACCCTGACCGGCTGGGAGTTCTGGCCCGCCGCGGCCGCCGAGGGCATCCGCAGCGCCTGGGAGCTCAGCGGCCACGTGCCCGTCATGGTCACCGAGAACGGCATCGCGACCGCCGACGACAGCCGTCGCATCGCCTACACGCAGGGCGCGCTCGAGGGCATCCACGCCACGATCGAGGAGGGCATCGAGGTGCTCGGCTACCAGCACTGGAGCGCCCTCGACAACTACGAGTGGGCCAGCGGCTTCCGCCCCACGTTCGGGCTCATCGGCTGGGACAGGGAGACGTTCGAGCGCACGCCGAAGCCCAGCGCCCGCTGGTACGGCGAGGTCGCGCGGGCGAACGGCCTGCCCGCCGCGTCGTAGGGCGGTCACACCGCACCGCAGCGACGGTCGGGCCGCAGCGTCGGCCCGGCCGCGGCGACGGCTGCGCCGCAGCGGCGGTCGGGCCGCCGCCGGCGCCGCTCAGAACGACGTGACGCCGTACAGCGGCCGCTCGGGCCGGAGCATCGCGCGCAGCGTCTGCACGGCACCGGCCCGACGCTCCCGCACGAGCCCCGCGGCGGCGAGCGTCACCGGGTCGACGCCGCCGAGCCACAGCGAGCCGAGGGTCGCGACGTCGACCTCGAGGTCCGCGCGACGGACGGCGGCGCGCTCGACCGTGCCCGCGCCTCCTGCGCTCGTCAGCCGCCAGGTGCCCGCGGCGTGGCCGAGGTCGTCCGAGACGGCGACGGTGACGACGCCGTCGGCGGCCCACGGCCGTGCCGAGAAGGCGGCGGGCACGTCGAGCAGGCGCAGCCAGACGTGGTCCTGCTCGTGCGTCGTGGTGAGGGCCCGTGCGTCGTCCAGCGCGTGGACGAGCGGGTCGTCGAGCGGCGCGGCCGCCCACGTGATCGACGTCACGAGGTCGATCGCGAGCAGCAGCTCCCACAGCGCGAGGTACGCCTCGTCGGTCGCCGTCACGAGGTCGGCGACCTCGAGCACGGTCTCGGTCGACTTCTCGGTCACGCGGTAGACGACGTACCCGTCGACCCGACCCGAGGAGGCGCGGTGCACGGCCCCCCGCAGGCTGCGGTCGGGCTTCTGGTCCTCGCCCGTCGCGAGCCCGAGCCGCCGGTCCCAGCTGCCGACGGGCCGGTCGATCGAGCCGGGCGTGCGGGCGTGGAACCGCGCGAAGACCTCGCGGGCGACGGGCTCGAGGCGGGCGGTCGGGACGAGCTCCACGGTGCCCGTGGTCGGCGCGAGCAGGCGGACCGGACGGCGACGGTCGATCGTCACGGTGCGCTCGCGGGTCGCCGTGCCGAAGCCGAACCGGCGGTAGATGCTCGCCTCGCTCGCGGTGAGCGCCGCGACGGCGAGGCCCGCCTCGGCGGCGCGGGCGAGGTCCTCGGTCATCATGCGCCGCAGGATGCCTCGACGGCGGTGGGTGGGCTGCACCGTCACGCCCGAGATGAGGTGCGCGGGCAGCAGCGTGCCGCCGCCGACGTGCAGGGTGCGCTCGAACGACTCGAAGGTGGCGACGGGCCACTGCTCGTCGTCGAGGGTGCCGGGCCGCGGCTCGCGGGGCCAGGCGCCCGTCAGCACGCGGGCGTCGGCGACCGCGCGTCGGGCGTCGCCGGCCACGCCCTCCGGGGTGTCGATGCCCTCGTGGAACCCCAGTCGGCAGGCGGCGAACCAGGCGGCGGTCGCGTCGTCGTCGATCGCGGCGGGGAAGGTGCGGAGCTCGTAGGCGTCGTCGAAGGAGGTCACCCGTTCACGCTAGGGGGCGAGCGCCTGCCGGGCCACCATCGTGAGGAGGAGGAGCGAGCCCAGGGGCCCGATGTCCCTGGACGGGGCGGACCGCGGGGGTCAGTCGATGGCGCGCTGGACGGTCTTGACCGGCAGCATCAGCACCAGGCCGGCGAGCAGCACCAGCGCGATGCCGATGATCCCGAACCGGGTGTCGCCCGTCAGCCCGACGAACAGCGTGAAGAGCCCCGGCGCCAGGAAGCTCACCGCGCGCCCGGTCGTCGCGTAGAGGCCGAAGATCTCGCCCTCGCGGCCGGGAGGCGTCACGCGCGCCAGGAACGACCGGCTCGCCGACTGGATCGGCCCGACGAACAGGGCGAGCGCGAGCCCGAACACCCAGAACAGGTTCGTGGCCGTGCCGATCGCGAGCACCGCGAACGCGGCGACGACGAGCCCCGCCAGCGCTCCGACGATGATCGTCTTGGCGCCGACCTTGTCGTCGAGCCATCCGCCGACGAAGGTGCCGATGCCGGCGACGAGGTTCGCGCCGACGGCGAAGTAGATCACCATGCTCGGCGTGAAGCCGAACACCTGGGCGGCGATGATCGCGCCGAACGTGAACACGGCCGCGAGCCCGTCGCGGAACACCGCGCTCGCCAGCAGGAACAGCAGCACCTGGCGGTTGGTGCGCCAGAGCTTCGCGATGGTCGAGCCGAGGAGGCGGTACGACCCCACGATCCCGACCCGGGGCCGTCCCGGCGCGGCGGGCAGCTCGGGCACGCTGAGCAGCACCGGCACCGCGAAGACGGCGAACCACACGGCGGAGACGACGATCGACAGGCGGACGTCCCACGAGCCGCCGTCGGCGCCCGTCGCGACGCCGAACAGGCCGCCGCGCCCCTCGACGCCGAAGCTCTGCAGGAAGGCGACCAGGAGGAGCAGGAGCAGGACGATGCCCCCGACGTAGCCGAGTCCCCAGCCGAAGCCGGACACCTTGCCGATCGTCTTCGGCGTCGAGACCTGCACGAGCATCGCGTTGTAGTTGACGCTGGCGAACTCGAAGAAGAGGTTGCCGACGGCGAGCAGCGCGGCACCGAAGACGAGGTAGCCCGGCGCCGGGGCCACGAACACCATCGCCAGCATGGCGAGGACGACGAGTCCGGTGTTGACGGCGAGCCAGAGCTTGCGACGGCCCGAACCGTCGCTGCGCTGCCCGAGCACCGGCGCGAGCAGAGCGATCAGCACGCCGGCGATCGTCAGCGCGGTCGAGATGACGGTGGCGCTCGCGGCCAGCGCCTCGGTCTCGCCCGCCGCCGCGACGATCTCCGGGTCGACGAAGGCGCCGCTCGCGAGGTAGGTGCTGAACACGAACGAGGTGACGACGGCGTTGAACGCGGCGGAGCCCCAGTCCCACAGCGCCCACGAGACGACCCGGCGGCGGGGGATCGGGGTGGCGTCGGCGAGCGTCTGCGCTGCGGTCATGGGGGTCAACCTAGTCGGCGCCGGTGTCGCGGAGGAGGCGGCGCCTCCCTCTGGGGGCACGGCGGGGGCACGGTGCCGGTCGGGCGCGGGTCCTGCAGACCCTCACCGCACCTCCTTGAGTCGTTCTGGCTCAACTTTCAGGTTCACAGCTTGACTCGACCGACACCGTGAGTAAAGTTGATGCCAGCGGACTCAAGGTCCGCGGCAGTCTTCCCGGTCCGCCGGGCCCTCGCCCGGTCAGCCGGGCACCCCCAGACAGCACCGCACCAGAACGAAGGAGCGCCACCCATGGCACGTGCAGTAGGAATCGACCTCGGAACCACCAACTCGGTCGTCAGCGTCCTCGAGGGCGGCGAGCCCACCGTCATCGCGAACGCCGAGGGCCTCCGCACGACCCCCTCGGTCGTCGCCTTCACGAAGGACGGCGAGGTGCTGGTCGGCGAGACCGCGAAGCGCCAGGCCGTCACCAACGTCGACCGCACCATCGCGAGCGTCAAGCGCCACGTCGGCACCGACTGGAAGGTCGAGATCGACGACAAGAAGTACACCCCTCAGGAGATCTCGGCGCGCATCCTCGGCAAGCTGAAGCGCGACGCCGAGCAGTACCTCGGCGAGGACGTGACCGACGCCGTCGTCACCGTGCCCGCGTACTTCAACGACTCCGAGCGCCAGGCCACGAAGGAGGCCGGCGAGATCGCGGGCCTCAACGTGCTCCGCATCATCAACGAGCCCACCGCGGCGGCCCTCGCCTACGGCCTCGACAAGGGCAAGGAGGACGAGCTCATCCTCGTCTTCGACCTCGGCGGCGGCACGTTCGACGTGTCCCTCCTCGAGGTGGGCAAGGACGACGACTTCTCGACGATCCAGGTCCGCAGCACCTCCGGTGACAACCGCCTCGGCGGCGACGACTGGGACAACCGCATCGTCGAGCACCTCATCAAGAAGTTCAAGGACGCCCACGGCGTCGACCTGTCGACCGACAAGATCGCGAAGCAGCGCCTGAAGGAGGCGGCCGAGCAGGCCAAGAAGGAGCTCTCGTCGAGCACCTCCACCTCCATCCAGCTGCCCTACCTGACGCTCACCGCCGACGGCCCGCTCAACCTCGACGAGACCATCTCGCGCTCGCAGTTCGAGCAGTGGACCAGCGACCTGCTCGACCGCACCAAGAAGCCCTTCAACGACGTCATCAAGGAGGCGGGCGTCAAGGTCTCCGACATCGCGCACGTCGTGCTCGTCGGCGGCTCCACCCGCATGCCCGCCGTCACCGAGGTCGTCAAGTCGCTGACCGGCGGCCAGGAGCCCAACAAGGGCGTCAACCCGGACGAGGTCGTCGCCGTCGGCGCCGCGCTGCAGGCCGGCGTGCTGAAGGGCGAGCGCAAGGACGTCCTGCTGATCGACGTCACCCCCCTGAGCCTCGGCATCGAGACCAAGGGCGGCGCGATGACCAAGCTCATCGAGCGCAACACGGCCATCCCGACCAAGCGCAGCGAGACCTTCACGACGGCCGACGACAACCAGCCGTCCGTCGCCATCCAGGTCTTCCAGGGCGAGCGCGAGTTCACCCGCGACAACAAGAACCTCGGCACCTTCGAGCTGACCGGCATCGCGCCGGCCCCCCGCGGCGTGCCGCAGGTCGAGGTCACCTTCGACATCGACGCCAACGGCATCGTGCACGTGTCCGCGAAGGACAAGGGCACGGGCAAGGAGCAGTCGATGGTCATCTCGGGCGGCTCGTCGCTCTCGAAGGACGACATCGAGCGCATGGTCCGCGAGGCCGAGGAGAACGCTGCAGAAGACAAGGCGCGTCGCGAGGCCAACGAGACCCGCAACAACGCCGAGCAGCTCGTCTACTCGATCGAGAAGCTGATCAAGGAGAACGACGACAAGCTGCCCGACGACGTCAAGTCCGAGGTCCAGGCCGACGTCGACGCGCTCAAGACCGCGCTCGCCGGCGACGACGACTCCGCGATCAAGCCCGCCTTCGACAAGCTCAACGAGAGCCAGTCGAAGCTCGGCCAGGCCATCTACTCGCAGAGCCAGGGCGAGCAGGCCGGCGCCGCGGGTGCGGCCGGTGCCGACGGCGCCCCCGCCGACGGCCAGGCCCAGGGCGACGACGAGGACATCGTCGACGCCGAGGTCGTGGACGACGACGACAACGACAAGAAGTAGGACGGTCTCCCCATGGCAGACGAGAACGGCAACACGCCTGACGAGCCGGTGGTGAACGACAAGCGCCGCATCGACCCCGAGACGGGCGAGGTGCGTCCCGAGCCGGCCGCCCCCTCCGAGGACGGCGGCACCGCCGCGGTCACCGACCCCGACGAGCTGATCGAGGCCGAGGCCCCCGACGTCGAGGTGCCCGCGGGCGCCGAGGCGCCGGAGGGCGCGGCCGAGGCGGCCACCGAGATGGCGGCCGAGGGCGCCGAGCCGCTCAGCGCCGACGACGAGGCCATCCTCGACGCCGCCAGCCGCGACCTCGTCGCGGACATGCGCCAGGACATGCTCCGGGCGCAGGCCGAGCTGGTGAACTTCCGGAGGCGCGTCGAGCGCGACCGCGAGGCGAACCGCGAGGCCGTGGTCGCCGAGGTCGTGCGATCGCTCCTCCCCGCGCTCGACGACCTGGCCCGTGCCGAGAAGCACGGCGACCTGGCCGAGGGCCCGATGGTGATCGTGGCGCAGAAGATCCGCGGCGGGCTCGACAAGTTCGGGCTCGTGCAGGTCGGCGAGAAGGGCGAGGTCTTCGACCCCACCATGCACGACGCCCTGGTCCAGCTGCCGAGCGCCGACGTCACGGTGAACACCGTGGCCGACGTGATCGAGCCGGGCTACAAGATCGGCGACCGGGTCATCCGGGCCGCGAAGGTCGCGGTGCACACGCCGCAGTAGCGGCATCCGCGACGCGAGTCGCGACGGGCGGTGGGCTCCTCGAGAAGGGGCCCGCCGCCTCCCCCATTCCCCGGCGGTCGCTCCCGAGCGACGGCACAGAGACAAGAGAGGAGGTGCCGGATGGCCAGCCAGGACTGGTTCGACAAGGACTTCTACGCCGTTCTCGGTGTCTCCAAGGACGTCACGGCGGCAGAGCTCAAGAAGGTCTACCGCAAGCTCGCCCGCAAGTACCACCCCGACTCCAACCCCGGCGACGCGGCCTCGGAGGCGAAGTTCAAAGAGGTGAGCGAGGCAAACTCGGTGCTCTCCGACCCCGAGCAGCGCCGCGAGTACGACCAGATCCGGGCCATGGGCTCGGGCGCGCGCTTCACCGCGGGCAGCGGTGGCCCCGGCGGCGGCGGGGGCGGCTTCGAGGACGTCTTCGGCGGCATGTTCGGCGGCGGCCAGCAGGGCGGCGCTCGCCCGCAGTACCGCCAGCAGGGCGGCGGCGGCTTCGACGACATCTTCGGCGGCATGTTCGGCGGCGGCGGCTTCGGCCAGACGAGCGGCGGCTACCGCGGCTACGGCGGTCCGCAGAAGGGCCGCGACATGACGGCCACGACGACGCTCGACTTCCAGACCGCCGTCGTCGGCGAGACGATCTCGCTGCAGGGCGCCAACGGCCGGCCGATGAAGGTCCGCATCCCCGCGGGCGTGCACGACGGCCAGAAGATCCGGCTGCGCGGCAAGGGCGAGCCCAGCCCCGACGGCGGCGAGGGCGGCGACATGGTCCTCACCATCGCCGTGCGCAAGCACCCGGTGTTCGAGCTCGACGGCCAGAACCTGCGCCTCGACGTGCCGGTCACGTTCGCCGAGGCCGCGCTGGGCGCGACCATCGAGGTCCCGACGCTCGGCGGCGACCCCGTGCGGCTGCGCGTCGCACCCGGTACCCCGTCCGGCCGCGTGCTGCGCGTCAAGGGCCGCGGCGTCGTCACCAAGTCGGGCACCGGCGACCTGCTCGCCACCGTCCAGGTGGCCGTGCCGTCGCACCTCAGCGACAAGGCGAAGGAGGCGGTCGAGGCCCTGGCCGCGGCCCTCCCGGCCGAGAACCCCCGCGACGACCTCATCGTCAGGGCCCGCGCGCAGGCGTGACGACCATGGACGAGAACTCGCCGCTCTTCGCCATCGCGACCGCCGCCGAGCTCGCGGGCATGCACGCCCAGACGCTGCGGCAGTACGACAGGCTCGGCCTCGTCGTCCCGCAGCGGACGGCGGGCAAGTCGCGTCGCTACTCGATGCGCGACGTCGTCCAGCTGCGCGAGATCGGCCGGCTGGGCGGCGAGGGCGTCTCGCTCGAGGGCATCAAGCGGATCCTCGAGCTCGAGAACCAGGTCACGTCGCTGCAGTCGCGAGTGCGCGAGCTCGAGCGTGCCCTGGCCGACGAGCTGGTCAACCGGCCCGGCGCGCGGGTCTTCGCGGCCGGCGAGAGCGGCGTCGTGCCGCTGCGGCAGGGCATGCGCCCCCGGCGGCAGACGGCCGTGGTCGTCTGGCGCCCCGAACGCTGACGCGGCTGCCGCGCGGCCGCTCCCGCCGCCGCCTGCTGACGGCCCGGCGTCGTGGACGGAACACCCCGGAGTGGACGATGCACCCCGTCGTTCGGGGGTGCACCGTCCACTCCGGGGTGTCTCGCCACAGCGTGCCCGGTAGCCTCGTGGCGTGATCGACTTCGACCAGCTCCGCCGGTGGCCCGACGTCGAGGCCCCCGAGCTGGTCGCGCACGACGCGACCGACCGCCTCCTGCTCGACGAGGCCGCGTCACGGCTGTCCGCGGGGTTCGAGGTCGTCGTGGTCGGCGACCGGTACGGAGCCCTGACCCTGGGCACGGTCGCAGGAGGCGCCTCCTCGGTCCGAGTGCACCAGGACTCGCTCTCGGGCGAGCGCGCCCTCGCGGCCAACGCGGCCCGGCTCGACCTGTCGCTCGACTCCGTCGTGCAGCACGACCTCGACCCCGCGCTCGTCGTCGGGGCGCGGCTCGTGCTCGTGCAGCTGCCGCGCTCGCTCGACGCGCTCGACGAGGTCGCGGCCCTCGTGGCGGCCCACGCCGCCCCGGACGTGGTCGTGCTCGCGGGTGGCCGCCTCAAGCACATGACCCGCGCCATGAACGACGTGCTCGGCCGCCACTTCGGCCAGGTGTCCGCGGGGCTGGCCCGGCAGAAGTCGAGGCTGCTGACGGCCTCCGGCCCGCGACCGGGCGGCTCGGCGCCGTGGCCGCGGTCGCAGCGGCACGCCGACCTCGGCCTGACCGTGGTCGCCCACGGCGCCGCGTTCGCCGGGTCGGGGATCGACATCGGCACCCGGCAGCTGCTCGACCTCGTCGACCGGATGCCCGAGGCCGCGTCGGTCGTCGACCTGGGCTGCGGCACCGGGCTGCTCGCGGCGGCCTACGCGCGCCGGGTGCCGGGAGCGCGGGTCGTCGCCACCGACCAGTCGGCCGCGGCCGTCGCCTCCGCCCGGGCGACGATCGCCGCCGCCGGCCTGGCCGACCAGGTGGAGGTGCGGCGCGCGGACGCGGGCGACTCGCTGCCCGAGGGCGGCGCCGACCTGGTGCTGCTCAACCCGCCGTTCCACGTCGGCGCCGCGGTGCACACCGCCATCGCACAGAAGCTGTTCGACGCCGCGGCGCGGCTGCTCCGCCCCGGGGGCGAGCTCTGGACGGTCTACAACTCGTCGCTGTCGTACCGCGGCGCCCTAGAGCGCACCGTGGGGACGACGCGGCAGGTCTCCCGGTCGCCGAAGTTCACGGTCACGGCGAGCACGCGGCGCTGACGACCTGACGACCTGACGACCGACGGCCTGGCGGCGGGACGACCTGGGGCGGCTCAGGCCGTCCTGCCGCGTCAGGCGGGCTCGTCGAGGCGCAGCGACGCGTCGAGGTAGGCGAGCAGCGCCAGGGCGTACGCCGTCTCGGCGTCGTCCGCCACGTGGTGCTCGTGCTCGTCGGCCGTCGACCGCGGGCGGAGCAGCACCGTCCAGCCGAGGTGCTCGTCGCCCTCGGTCTCGTGGGTCAGCGAGACGAACGCCGGGCCGAGCAGCGTCCGCAGCTGGTCCTCCCGCGGCAGCCAGAGCGCCGCGTCGGCCGAGACCGAGTCGAGCGCCCATTCCGTCGTGCCGTTGAAGCCGAGCTCGGTGCCGGTCGGGTAGTGGTGCGCCTCGATGGTCATGTCGCTCAGCGTGAAGACGTCGGGCGCCTCGTCGGCGTCGGCGAGGTGCTCGACGACGAAGCGGTCCCCGGACGCGGGGCGCCAGCGGAGCCCGGCGGTGCGGAGGCGGCGGGCGAGGTCGACGGTGATCATCGACCCATCGTGCCCGTGCCGCCTCCGACCCTGCTCAACGAGGCGCGACCGTGACCACCAGCGCCCCCTCGGCGCGTTCACCGCGCGCGTCGCGCGGCGAGTGCAGGTAGTCGAGGGCGTAGGTCTGCCAGCCGAGCCGCCCGACCGCACGCCAGGTGCCGTCGTCCTTCACCGTGGTGCGCACCACGACCCGGCCGGCCGCGTTGACCAGCTCGACGGTGGCGCGCGCGGCGCCCTGCCCCTCGAACACGACCACGTTGTCGGGAGCCGGGACCGTGCTGCCGTCCGCGGGGGAGTCGATGCGGAACGGCCGCACGACGAGGCCGTCCCGCACGGTGAGGTCGAGGCCGATCGTGACCGGGGCGGTGCCGGGCAGCTCGTGCGTCAGGCGGAGCGACCGGGGCCCGGTGCCGAGGGGCACGGGCACCGTCCAGGTGCCCGTCCAGCCGACCGTGGCGTGGCCGAGGGGTGCGCCGGAGGCGTCGGTCACCACGACGACGGCGCCGACAGCCCCGTCTCCGTCGACGTCCACGACGCCGGCGGGCGCGGTCACGACCGCGCCCTGCGCCGGCGACGTGACGGCGAACGGGCGGGTCGCCGAGGCGCGGACGACCACGCTGACGGTGCCCGTCGTCTCGATGCGCCCGCGGACGACGTGGCGGGTCGTGAGGTCGTACCGCTGGAAGGCCAGCTGGCCGGTGCCGCGCCAGGTGCCGTCGCCGAGCACCGGGACGTTGAGGACCTGGCGGCCGTTGCCGGCGACCACGATCGCCCGCGCCCCGGGGCGGCCGGTGCCCGAGAAGGCGACCCGGCCGTCGTCGGTGACGACCGTGCTGCCGTCGACCGGCCGGTCGACGACCAGCGGGACGGGGGGATCGACGACGACGAGGTCGTAGCTGCCGCGGACGGTCGCCTCGTCGGGCGCGGTGTAGTAGCTCGTCAGCACGTACCTCTGGTGGCCCAGCCACCCGGCCGCCTGCCAGGTGCCGTCCTCGGCGACGCGGGCGTTCACCACGGCCCGCTGGGTGCCCGTCACGAGGACGACGCTGGCGCCCGGCTGGCCGGTCCCTCGGAACAGGACCGTGCCGTCCGCCGACTCGACGGTCGACGACGGCGCGGGCGACACGACCACGAGCGGAGTCGTGGCGGAGGGCTCGGCAGAGGTGGCCACGGCGGCGGCGGGCTCGGCGGTGGCAGCGACGGCAGGCTCGGCGGCAGCGGCAGCGGCAGCGGCAGCGGCATCGGGCTCGGGCTCGGGGGCGTCAGCCGACCCGTCCTCGTCCGAGGTCGTCGGCCCGGGAGGCGCGGGCGACGACGCCGCGTCGCGCGCGGGGTCGTCGGTCGCGTCCCGCTGCTCGCCGACCCGGTCGTGGGCAGGCGCGGTCGCCTCGGAGGTCGGATGCGGCACCGGTGTGGCCGGTGCGGGGCTCGTCGGCGACGCGGCGCCGAGGGTCGCCGTGAGCGTCACCCCCACGGTGGCGAGGGCGAGGGCGAGGACGGTGCGGTGAGCGGGGGCGCGCATGGATCTCCTGTCTCAGGGTGCGGTGCACCGACTGGTCTGTGATGTGCGACATTAGCCATGACACACAGCAGATCGCAAGCTGCGCGGTGCAGGGCGAGGCGACGGCAGGCGGCAGGCGGGAGGAGGGCCGGGGCTGAGGGGCGGTGACGCCGAACGGCCTCGGCCCCCGACTGGTGTGTCGGGGGCCGAGGCGAGGCTGTCGGGGCAGCCCGGGTGGGCGGGGTTAGCGAGCGGTGGTGGTGTTGCCGTCGCCGTCCGTGGTGCCGCCGATCTCGGGGGCGTCGCCGGTGTAGGTGACGGTGTTGCCGGTGCCCTCGAAGAAGAGCTTCGCGACGGGGCCGCCGAGGTCGACGGTGGCGTCGCTGGTGACGACGTAGACGGTGTCGCAGCCGTCGGGCAGGGAGATGTCCTTCTCGGCGCCGGAGAGGACGGCCTGGCCGTCGACGCACTCGTTGACGACGGGCGCGCCGTCGGCCTCGGCCGTGGCGGAGGGGGTCGTGCTCGGCGTCGGGGCCGCGTCGTCGGTGGTGGACGACGTGCAGGCGGCGAGGCCGGCGACGAGGGCGAGGGCGGCGAGGCCGCTGAGGGCGAGGCGGGTGGTGGGGCGAGTGCGCATGGGTCCNGGGTGTCGGCGCCCGGGGTGCGGGCGCCGACGAGGGGGGTGTCAGCGCGGAGGGTTACGCCGCGGCGACGGTGACGGTGGTGGTGCCGGTGGCGGAGGTGCCGCCGAGCTCGCCCGGGGTGTGGACGTAGGCGAGCGGGTAGGTCTGGAACCCGAGGCCGCCGGTGGCGGTCCAGGTGCCGTCGTGGCCGACCGTGGCGCGGGCGACGACGCGCTCCCAGGGGCCGCCGAGGTCGTTGATCAGCTCGACGGTGGCGCCGGCGGCGCCGGTGCCGGTGAAGGTGACCATGTGGTCCGGTGCGACGACGGTGGCGCCGTCAGTCGGGGCCTGGATCGCGAACGGGGCGATCACGGCATCGGTCTTGACGACCGTCACCGTGGTCGTGCCGGTGACGGGGGCGCTCCCGGGGACGGTGTAGCTGGTGCCGAGCTCGTACCACTGGTGCGAGAGGTACCCGGTCGCGGACCAGTTGCCCTCGTCGTCGACGATCGTGTCGACCACATGGCGGCCGGTGCCGGCGGTGAGGACCACGCGAGCGCCGGTCGTGCCGGTGCCGGAGAACGCGACCTGGTTGTCGGGAGCGACGACCGTGGAGGCGTCAGCGGGGGCGACGAGGGTGAAGGGGCCCTCGACTCCAGTGGACGCCTTGACCGTGATGGTCAGCGGGTGGTCGGCGGGGACGCCGGCGTGGGTGACGGTGGCGCGGAGCTCCTGCAGCCCGAAGCCGACGCTGCCGGTGCGGGACCAGGTGCCCTTGCTGTCGACGGTGGTGGTGGCGACGACGCGGCCGTTGAAGGTGTTGACGATCGCGACGGTGTCGCCGGTGGTGCCGGTGCCGGTGAAGGTGACCTGGTTCGTCAGGGCGATGACGGTGTCGCCGTCCTTCGGGTCGGTCAGCGCGAACGGCTGCTCCACGCCGTCGGAGGCCTGCAGGGTGATCGTGAAGGGGTGATCGGTGCGGGCGCCGTCACGGGTGACGACGGCCTCCAGGTTCTGGACCCCGAAGCCGACGCTGCCGGTGCGGGACCAGGTGCCGTCCTCGCCGATCGTGGTGGTCGCGATCACGCGGCCGTTGTAGGCGTTGACGATGTCGACGGTGTCGCCGGTCGTGCCGGTGCCGGTGAAGGCGACCTGGTTGTCGGGGGCGGTGAGGGTGTCGCCGTCCTTCGGGGCGGTCAGCTCGAACGGCTGCGAGACGCCGTCGGCCTCGGGGTTGATCGTGACGGTCGACGTGGTGACGTTGCCGCCCTTGCCGGTCTGGGTGACCTCGAGGACGTGCCTGCGGTCGTCGAGGTCCGTGGTCTTGAGGTTCCAGGTCTGGCTGGCGAGGACGTTCCCGCTGCCGATGACGTCGGGGTGCCCCTGCTCGCGGACGGTCAGCTCGGCGCCGGCCTCTCCGGTGCCCCGCATGGTGAGGGGTCCGCCGGTGTGGTCGGCGTCGGGGACGGGGCGGGTGACCGCGACCGCGGCGCCGTAGGCGATGGTCTCGGTGATCTCGCCGTTCTCCTCGCCGTCGATCAGCTGGTGGATGGTGACGGGGTAGTCGCCGCCGAGGTTCGGGGCGGGGATCTCGAGCTCCCAGGTGCCGTTGGTCGGGGAGGCGGGGGCCCGGTCGATCTCGGTGCCTGCGGCGTTCCCGACGATGACGGTGGCGCCGGGGTGGGCGGTGCCCGAGAGGACGGCGTCCTTCGTCCGGTCGGCGTCGAACGTGGTCGTCGCGGTCACGGGCTGCACGGCGAGGTCGATGTCGACGGTGGCGTCAGCGGTCTTCTCGCCGTCTTCGTACTGCTGGAGGGTGATCGTGTTCATACCCAGGGTCAGGCCGGTGACGGTCTTGGACCAGGTGCCCTCGTCGCTCACGAGAACCTCGACGTCGTCGTTGATGACCACCGTCGAGCCCGGGACGGCCCGTCCGGACAGCTCTGCGGTCCGAGCTGCGAGGTCGATCGAGTCCACTTTGCCCGAGAAAATCTCGATTCCCTCGAACTTCAGCGCCGCGGCAGGTGAAGCGGATACACCGAAGTAGCTGTAGGCCCCCAGCACGACCGGAGACGTGACGAACTTCCCGGAGGAGGCGATGCGAAGGCGCCCCTGCTCGTCGGTGTCGAAGGTGGTGTTCTCTGTCCCACATTCGTAGCTGGAGGTGATCATGTTGTAGCTCTGGTTCGGCAGGCCGATGCACGTCCCCGCGCTGGTCCCGTCCGGGATCCTGATGCTGAAGCCGTCCGCCTGGTCGAGGATCTGCAATTTGCGCGCGTTCGCCGCCGCTGCCTCCCTCGTGGGGTAGGTGGCGATGTTCCAGTACGAGTGCGGGTCGGGCTGGCCGTAGAACGTCGAGGGACCAGCCTGGCCGATGAGCAAGAACTCGTCGGACCCGAGTGTCGCGCCTGCCTCTGCGTCGACCGCGGCCGGGACATTCGATGCGACGGGGGCGGCGGACGCCGCCGCGGGGCCGAAGCTGAGGCCGGTGAGGATCGTGGCTGCTGCCAAGCCGATCGCCCCTGCCTTGGTGAGGGTCTTCTTCATGTGTGCATAGTTCCTTCGAACGAGGTCGGGCCCGAAATGGGTATGCGAAATATTAGACGCACGAGGGTGGCGTCCACAACCTGACGAGTGCTATGCCTTGCACATCGACACGAGCGGCGTAAAGTTGAGCCAGATCAACTCAAGTTCGAGAAAGGCACACCCGTGGCGAACATGCAGGGCGCTCCCGCCTCCACCGAGAAGCAGAAGAGCGCACTCGAGAAGTACGGCGTCGACCTGACGGCGATCGCCCGCAGCGGCAAGCTCGACCCCGTGATCGGGCGCGACGCCGAGATCCGGCGCATCAGCCAGGTGCTCACCCGCCGCACCAAGAACAACCCCGTGCTGATCGGCGAGCCCGGCGTCGGCAAGACGGCCGTCGTCGAGGGGCTCGCCCAGCGCATCGTCGAGGGCGACGTCGCCGACTCCCTGAAGGACAAGCGGCTGATCAGCCTCGACCTCGCCGCCCTCGTGGCCGGCGCGAAGTACCGCGGCGAGTTCGAGGAGCGCCTCAAGGACGTCCTCAAGGAGATCACCCAGAGCGACGGCCAGGTCATCACCTTCATCGACGAGCTGCACACCCTCATGGGCGCAGGCGGCGGCGAGGGCTCGGTCGCCGCCTCCAACATGCTCAAGCCGATGCTCGCCCGCGGCGAGCTTCGGCTGATCGGCGCGACGACGCTCGACGAGTACCGCCAGTACATCGAGAAGGACGCCGCCCTCGAGCGCCGGTTCCAGCAGGTCTACGTGGGCGAGCCGACCGTGGAGGACACGGTCGCGATCCTCCGGGGCCTCAAGGAGAGGTACGAGGCGCACCACGGCGTCACCATCACCGACGGCGCCCTCGTGGCTGCCGCCTCCTTGTCGAACCGGTACATCCCGAGCCGCCAGCTGCCCGACAAGGCCATCGACCTCGTCGACGAGGCAGGCTCCCGGCTCAAGATGGAGATCGACTCGTCGCCGGTCGAGCTCGACCAGCTCTACCGCGGCCTCGTCCGCCTGCAGATCGAGGAACTCGCGCTCAAGAAGGAGAAGGACGACGCCTCGCTCGCCCGGCTCGCGACCCTGCGCGAGACGATCGCCCAGCAGCAGGCCGCGTTCGACGACCTCAACGCCCGGTGGCAGGCCGAGAAGGCGGCGCTGCAGGGCGTCGGCACGCTCCGCAGCGACCTCAACGAGGCCCGCATCGACGCCGACCGCGCCCTCCGCGAGGGCCGCTACGAGGACGCGGCGCGCATCAGCTACGAGCGGATCCCCGACATCGAGAAGCGGCTCGCCGACGCCGAGTCGTTCGAGCAGAGCGACGAGCGCCTCGTCAGCGACAGCGTGACCGACTCCGACATCGCCGAGGTCGTCGCCGCCTGGACGGGCATCCCCGTCGGCCGGCTGCTCAGCGGCGAGACCGAGAAGCTGCTGCACCTCGAGAGCGAGCTCGGGAGGCGCCTGATCGGCCAGCGCGCTGCGGTCCAGGCCGTCAGCGAGGCCGTCCGCCGCACCCGCGCGGGCATCAGCGACCCCGACCGCCCGACCGGCTCGTTCCTCTTCCTCGGCCCGACCGGTGTCGGCAAGACCGAGCTCGCGAAGGCCCTCGCCGACTTCCTGTTCGACGACGAGAAGGCCCTCGTCCGCATCGACATGAGCGAGTACGGCGAGAAGCACAGCGTGTCCCGGCTCGTGGGCGCGCCTCCCGGCTACGTCGGCTACGAGGCCGGCGGCCAGCTCACGGAGGCGGTGCGGCGCCGCCCCTACAGCGTCGTCCTGATGGACGAGGTCGAGAAGGCGCACCCCGAGGTGTTCGACATCCTGCTGCAGGTGCTCGACGACGGGCGGCTGACCGACGGCCAGGGTCGCACGGTCGACTTCCGCAACACGATCCTCGTGCTCACGTCGAACCTCGGCTCGCAGGTCATCACCGACCCCGGCCTCAGCGACCCCGAGAAGGAGGAGCTGGTGCAGGGCATGGTCCGCCAGGCCTTCAAGCCCGAGTTCGTCAACCGGCTCGACGACATCGTCGTCTTCTCGACGCTCTCGACCGACGACCTCGGCCAGATCGTCTCGCTCTACGTCGACCGGCTCGGCCGCCGCCTCACCGACCGGCGGCTGTCGCTCGCGGTGACCCCCGACGCGCGAGCCTGGCTCGCCGAGCGCGGCTACGACCCGATCTACGGCGCCCGGCCGCTGCGCCGGCTCATGCAGCGGCAGATCGACGACCAGCTCGCCATGGCGCTGCTCGGCGGCTCGATCGTCGACGGCGACACGGTGCTCGTCGACATGGCTCCCGACGGGGAGTCGCTGAGCGTGGTGCAGCAGGTCGTGGGGGAGCCCTCGGCCGAGGTGCTGGACGACCTCGACTGAGCGGGTGTGCGCTCGAGCCGCGCGCGCGGGAGCAGGGCCGGCGCAGGAGGCGTCAGTCGGCTCGGACGGACCGCACGGCAGACTGGGGCGCATGAGCACCTGGGTGAAGATCTGCGGCCTGTCCACTCCCGAGACGGTCGACGCCGCCGTGGCGGCGGGCACCGACGCGGTCGGCTTCGTCTTCGCTCCCGGCAGCCCGCGGACGGTCGACGCCGCGACCGCACGCGCGCTGGTCGCTCGCGTGCCGGAGGGCGTGGAGACCGTGGGCGTGTTCCGCGGCCAGGAGGTGGGAGCGGTGCTCGAGCTGGCCCGCGCCTCCGGCGTCTCGACCGTCCAGCTGCACGGCGACGAGGCCCCGGCCGACGTCGCGGCCGTGCAGGCGGCGGGGTTCCGCGTGATCCGCGCGGTCAGCGCGTCGCGCTACGCGAGCGAGACCGAGGAGGAGCGGGTCGCGTTCGGCGAGGACGCCCTACTGCTCGACGCGGTCGAGCCCGGTGCCGGGGCCGTGTTCGACGCGGCGCCCCTGCTCGCCGCCCCGCCCTCGCGCCCCTGGCTGCTCGCCGGCGGGCTCACGCCCGCCACCGTCGCCGAGCTGCTGGCGGCGGCGCGCCCCGCCGGCGCCGTCGGGGTCGACGTCAGCTCGGGCGTCGAGTCGTCCCGCGGCGTCAAGGACGCGGCGCTCATCGCTGACTTCGTCGCCGCGGCCCGCACGCCCTGACCCCCTCGCTCAGCCGAGCAGGGCCCGCAGGTCGGCGACGAGGCGGTCGACGTGCTCCTCGGTCGTGTCGAACGAGCACATCAGGCGCACCTCGCCGGTCGCGCGGTTCCAGTCGTAGAAGTGGTGCACCGCCCGCAGCGGCTCGACGGCCTCGATCGGCAGCACGACGAACACCGCGTTGGCCTCGACCGCCTGGGTGATCGTCACCCCGGGCAGCGAGGCGAGCGCCGCCGCGAGCCGGGTCGCCATCGCGTTGGCACGGGTCGCCGAGCGCAGCCACAGGTCGTCCTCGAACATCGCGAGGAACTGCGCCGACGTGAAGCGCATCTTCGAGGCCAGCTGCGCGTCCATCTTGCGGAGGAAGACCAGGCCGGCCCGCGCCTCCTCGGAGAAGGTCACGACCGACTCGCCGAGGACGAGCCCGTTCTTCGTGCCGCCGAGCGAGACCGAGTCGACGCCGGCGTCGCGCGTGAGCGCCCGCAGCGTGACGCCGAGGGACGCGGCCGCGTTGGCGAGCCGGGCGCCGTCGAGGTGCACGGTCATCCCGTGCGCGTGCGAGCGGTCGGTGATCGCCCGCAGCTCGTCGGGCGTGTAGACCGTGCCGAGCTCGGTGCTCTGCGTGATCGTGACCGCGAGCGGCTGCGGGCGCTGCTGGTCGCCCCAGCCGTAGGCCTGACGGTCGATCAGCTCGGGGGTGAGCTTGCCGTCGGGCGTCGGGACGGTGAGCAGCTTGATGCCGCCGAGGCGCTCGGGCGCCCCGCCCTCGTCGGTGTAGACGTGGGCCGTGGTCGCGCAGATCACCGCGCCCCAGCGGGGCACGAGCGCCTGCAGGGCGGCGACGTTGGCGCCGGTGCCGGTGAGGACCGGGTCGAGGGAGGCGCCCTCGCCGAAGACCTCGGCCACCACCTCGCCGAGACGGCGCGTGTAGGGGTCGGCACCGTAGGAGGCCACGTGGCCGCCGTTGGCCTCGATCATCGCCTGCAGCACCTCGGGGTGGGCGCCGGCGTAGTTGTCGGAGGCGAACGTGTGGGCAGCGGGATCGTGGAGGCGCGTCACGCGTCCATCTTGCCGTGTGCCGCCCGGTCGCCGTCCGCCGCTCGATCACCGTGCGCTGCTCGGTCTTGCAACGTCTGCAGGGACACCTTGTGATATTCGAGATATAGACATAGTGTGACACCGAGCACAGTCGCCCAGCCCCGGCAGCGCTCCCGAGCCTGCCTCACCCGAGAGGTCCGCCATGTTCTTCCTGCACGCTCCCAAGCTCGTCCTCACCGGCTCGTCGTCCTCGCTCCGCGAGACCGGCGACCGAGCGGCCGCCCTCGGTGCCGAGGTCGTCGTCGTCGACTCGACGACGGTCGCCGCCCCCGACGCCGCCGCACCGTGCGTCGCCGAGCTCGACGGCTTCGACGTCGCCGTCGTCGCGGTCCCCGACCCGGCCTCGGCCGACGTCGCCCTCCGCGGCGCCGCGGCCCGGCTCGCCCCCGCCCTGCGGCACGGCGCCCTCGTCATCGTCCGGGGCGCCGCGTGCGCCGAGCCCGAGGGGCGCCGCCTCGCGGACGACCTCGCCGAGCGGTCCGGCCTCGAGATCGGCCGTCACTTCGACGTCGTCGGCCTCGACGGCGACCACGTGACGTGGTCCACGGGCGACGAGGGAGCGCAGACCGCGCGGCACCTCATGTCCCGTCTCGGCTGACGCGTCGCCCCCTGTCGGCCGCCTGCACCAGGATGGTCACATGGGCGGAGTGCTGATCGGGTTCGGGATCATCGGGGTGATCATCGCCGCCGGCTGGCTGGTCGGACGCATCGACCTGCTCGGCCCGACCGGTCACCAGGTGCTCTCGCGCCTCGTCTTCTTCGTCCTCACGCCCTGCCTGCTCTTCTCCACGATCTCGCGGGCCGACGTGCACGTGCTGTTCTCGGACCTCCTCGTGGTCTCGGCCCTCGCCTCCCTCGCCGCCGCCGTGATCTCGGTGGTGCTGCTGAGGTTCGTCCTGCGTCGCTCGGCGGCGGAGACCACCATGGGCACGATGGGCGGCGCCTACGTCAACGCGAACAACATCGGGCTGCCCGTCGCGACCTACGTGCTCGGCAGCGCGACCTTCGTGGCCCCCGTGCTGCTCTACCAGCTGCTCGTCATCACGCCGATCGTGCTGACGGTGATGGACACGGTCACGAACCGCGGCAGCAGCCTCGGGCGAGCGATCGCGCGGCCGCTGCTCAACCCCCTGTTGATCGGCTCGGCGCTCGGGGTCCTGGTCGCCGTGCTCGAGATCGAGATCCCGGACCCCGTCATGCAGCCGCTGCTGCTCGTCGGCGGCGCGGCCGTGCCGGTCGTCCTGATCTCGTTCGGGATGTCGCTCTCGGGCTCGAAGCCGCTGCAGGCGCGCGAGGGCCGGGTCGACATCGCGATCGCGACGGCCCTCAAGCTCGTCGTCATGCCCGTCGTCGCCTGGCTGCTCGGCGCGTTCGTCTTCGACCTCGGGCACGACCAGCTCTTCGTCGCCGTCGTCCTGGCCGGCCTGCCGAGCGCGCAGAACGTCTTCAACTACGCGCAGCGCTACCAGGCCGGGGTCGTGGTCGCCCGCGACACCGTGCTCGTGACGACCATCGGGTCGGTGCCGCTGCTGGTGCTGGTCGCGGCGCTGCTCAAGTAGGAGGCGCCTCCTCGGCAGGCAGGTCGCCTCAGAAGATCATCGGGCGGTCGTCGTCGAGCTCGGTGTCGAGCTCGAGGTCGACCACGACGGGGACGTGGTCGCTCGGGGCGTCGCCCTTGCGCTCGTCGCGGTGGATCGAGGCGTCCGTGACGAGGTCGGCGAACGGCTGCGACCCCATGATGAAGTCGATCCGCATGCCCTCGTTCTTGGGGAACCGCAGCTGCTTGTAGTCCCAGTAGGTGTAGCCCTCGGGCAGGCGCGGGCGGACGACGTCGGTCAGGCCGACGCGCTCGAACGCGGCGAAGGCGTCGCGCTCGGGCTGGCTGACGTGGGTGTGGCCCTCGAAGACCGAGACGTCCCACACGTCGGTGTCGAGCGGGGCGACGTTCCAGTCGCCCATCAGCGCGAGCGGCTGGTCGGGCCGCTCGGCGATCCAGGCCTCCGTCTCGGCGGCGAGAGCGGCGAGCCAGTCGAGCTTGTAGTCGTAGTGCGGGTCGCCCAGCTCGCGGCCGTTCGGCACGTAGAGCGACCACAGGCGGACGCCCTCGACCGTCACGCCGATCGCCCGCGCCTCCTTGGGCTGGTCGGGCCCCTCCTGCCCCTTGGCGAAGCCGGGCTGGGTCGGGAACGTGATCGTGACGTCGTCCATCGGCAGGCGGCTCGCGAAGGCGACGCCGTTCCACTGGCTGAGGCCGTGCAGCTCGACCTCGTAGCCCGCCTCGCGGAACGCGTCGAACGGGAACTGCTCGGGCTTGCACTTGATCTCCTGCAGGCCCACGACGTCGACGTCCTGCCGGACCAGCCAGTCGACCACTCGCCCGACTCGGGCACGGACGGAGTTGACGTTCCAGGTCGCGACGCGCATGCCGCCCACGCTACCGGCAGGAGGCGCACCCGGCCTGGGCGGAGCCTCCTGCCCTACCATTGGTCACCGTGACCGACGCACGCACGCAGCTCATCGACTACATCCGCTCCGAGGCCGTCTTCCACGGCGACTTCACGCTCACGAGCGGCAAGAAGGCGAGCTACTACATCGACCTGCGGAAGGTCAGCCTCGACCACCGCGTCGCCCCCCTGATCGGGCAGGTCGTGGTCGACCTCATCACCGAGGTGCCCGACGTGTTCGCCGTGGGCGGCCTGACGATGGGCGCCGACCCGATCGCCTCCGCCGTGCTGCACCAGGGCGTGGCGATGGGGCGCGACTACGACGCCTTCGTCGTCCGCAAGGAGCCCAAGGACCACGGCCGCGGCAAGCAGGTCGAGGGCCCGGACCTCGAGGGCAAGCGGGTCGTCGTCCTCGAGGACACCTCCACCACCGGGGGCTCGCCCCTCGCCGCCGCGAAGGCGCTGGAGGCGGTGGGCGCGGTGATCGCCGCAGTCGCCGTCGTCGTCGACCGCAGCACCGGCGCCCGCGAGGTCATCGAGGCCGCCGGCTACCCCTACTACGCGGCCATCGGGCTGGACGACCTCGGGCTGCAGCCGTGAACGACGCGCGCGACGGCCGCGGGCCGGACGGCGAGGAGGCGGAGGCGGGCCAGGAGCCGGCGGACGACACGTCGGGGCTCGACGCGGGCGACTGGCTCGCGGCGCAGTTCGCCGACGACGGCGCTGACGACGACGTGGTCGAAGGCGACGACGTGGTCGATGACGACGACGCGGTCGAGGACCGCCCGGCCGCCGACGGCGTGGCCGAGGACGACTCGGCCGAGGGCGACCCTGCCGAGCGCGGCCTGCGGACGGCGGCGACGCCGATCTCGGCCGAGACCGTCCGCTCCGCGCCGTTCACCGTGCCGCCTGCCCCCACCGCCGAGTCCGAGGTCGTGAAGAGCTCGGGCCACCCGATGGCGCTCGACCTCTCGGCGCTGGCCGGGACGATGCCGCCGCCCTCGCCGACCGAGCCGACGCCGTCCGCCGAGCCGACGCCGTCCGCCGACGGGGTCGACGGGCACGAGGCCGACCCCGTCCCGGACGAGACCGTCCGGTCGGAGGCCGTCGCGCCTCCTCGCTACGAGGTCCCGCCGGCGGTCGCGCCGCGTCCTGCGCCGGTGCCGCCCGCCGCGCTGCCGCCCGCCGACCCGTCGGCCGCGGTCGCCGGCGACGAGCCCGACACCTCGGACGGCGCCTCGGTCGAGGAGCCCGAGGCCGACCCTGCGCCGCGGGAGGAGCCCGGCCCCTTCACCGCCCTGATCACGCCTCCCGTCGCTCCGCAGCCCGTCTTCCCGTCGTCCTTCGACTGGAGCGCCCCGGCGGCGCCCGACGACCGGGCCGCGGGCCCGGACCCGGACGGAGGGTCCCGGGACGACGTCGACCTGCCGACCGCCGCGGGCGAGGACGCCGAGGAGGCGCCCGTCCCGTCGGCCGACGCGGCCGACGACGCGCAGACGCGGGCGTTCGACCTCCCGGCTGCTGCGGTCCCTGCTGCGGCTGCTGCGCCTGATCCGTCTCCGGACGCGGACGCGTCCGCGTCGTTCGAGGACGAGGCCCGATCGACACCGGCCGGGCAGGAGCCCACGTCGGCCGGGTCGGAGCCCGAGCTCGCATCCGGGCCCGAGCTCGCATCCGAGCCCGAGGTCGGGTTCGCGCCGGAGGCCGCATCCGAGCCCGAGGTCGGGTTCGCGCCCGGGGCTGAGCCTGAGTCCGAGACCGAGGCCGAACTGCCCCGGGCCTCGACCGAGCCTGCGTCGGCGCCGGAGCCCGCAGTCGACCTGGTCGAGCCCGTGGTCGCGTTCGACTCCGAGTCCACGGTCGAGCAGCCCGAGCCCGAGCCCGAGCTCGAGCTCGAGCCCGAGTCCGAGCCCGCAGCGGAGCAGACCGAGACCGCGACCGAGGTGGCGAGCGAGCCTGAGCCTTCGTTCGAGCGGACCGAGCCCGCTACCGAGTTCGCCTCGGAGCAGGAGCCCGAGCCCTCGACGGAGCTCGCCTCGGAGCCCGCGACCGCGAACGAGCCCGAGCCGGGCACGGCCGAGTCCGCGCCCGCCGAGCCCTGGTGGATCGCCGAGCACCACGAGATGACCCGGCGAGAGCGCCGCGAGGCCGAGGCCGCCGGGGTCGTCGTGCCGCCCGCGGTGGCGGCGTCCCCGGACGCTGCGGCTGCTGCGGCTGCGGCCGCCGCTGCTGACGACGAGAGCGCTGCCGGAGCCCCCGCCGCACCTCCTGCGGGCCTGCCCTTCACCGGGCCGTCGGGAGCGGCGTCCGCGCCGACGGCCGACGAGTCGGAGCCCACGTTCACCGAGCTGCTGGGCATCGTGCGACCGTCGGGCGACGCGCGCGAGTCGCTGGAGGACACCCCCGGCGACCCCGCGGCCGACGCGGGACGCAGCGACCTCGTCGATCCCGGCCCGCTGCCGGCGGGCGGGTCCTGGGCGCTGAGCGACGAGCTGCCCGTCGAGGACGCCTCGACCCCCGCCGCCGAGGGCGACGAGCTCGTGAGCCCGGCCCGGGACGACGAGCCGGTCGACCTCGACGACCCGTTCGCGGCGCTCCGGGTCGAGGCCGAGGAGGACGCCCCGGACGCGGCCACGGCGGCGCTGCCCCTCGCAGGCGCAGGCCTCGCGGGCGCAGGCCTGGCGGGCGCCGGGGCGACGGGGGCCGCCGCCGCGGCGGAGACCCCGCCGACCGCCGCCGGCGAACGCCCTCGCTCGGTGCCGCACACCGACGCCGAGCTGCCCGGGCTGAGCGTCGAGGCAGGGTCGCCGGCCGCGCCAGCGGCCGCCTCCTCGGGCGCTTCGCCCCTCGTTCCGCGCGGTGGCCCGTCCGCCCCGTCGGGGCCGTCCGGCCCCGGAGCGGGGTCGTCCGCGGCAGGGCCCGGGGGCGGCATCGCGTCGTGGTCCCGCGGCCGCAAGGTGCTGCTCGGCGTCGCCGCGGCGCTCGTGATCGTCCTCGCGCTCGTCGCGTTGTTCGTGCTCAGCCGGTCGCTCTTCGCCGGGACTCCGCAGCCGACCGAGGCCCCCGCCGCGGCCGTCGCCACCCGCACCGTCACCGCCGCGCCCGCGGAGCTCCCGCAGGAGGCGGCGGCCGGCCCGCTCTCGACGGGCACGCACCCGTGGAGCGACCTGCAGGGCGGCGAGTGCTTCTCCGCCTTCGAGAACGCGTGGCAGCAGGACTACGAGGTCGTCGACTGCGGGCAGCCGCACGTCGCTCAACTTGCCTCGATCGGCGCGCTCGACGCCGACCCGGCCGCGGCGTACCCGGGGAGCGACGCGCTGCAGTCGCAGATGTCGGTGCTCTGCACCGGGGCGAGCGCGCTCGACCTCGCCGCCGCCTCGACCTGGGCCGACGCGCAGTTCAGCGCGAGCTGGCCGTCGACCGACGCGGAGTGGGCCGCCGGGGTCCGCTCGTACTGGTGCTTCGTCGACCGCGCGAGCGGCGAGCCGATGACGACCAGCGTCGCGCCGGCCGCGGCCTGACCCGTCCCACCCGACCCGCGCCTCCTGCGCTCTGACAGCCCCCGCTGCGCCCTCGTTGCCCGCAAATGCCGACAACGAGGCCTGCAATAGCGGAATATCCCACTATTGCGGCAGTAGATCGGACCGAGTGGTCGGCATTTGCCGTCAGCGCGGGCGAAGCGGACCGTGCGGCCGGCGCAGGTGACGCGGACCGTGCGGCCGGCGCAGGTGACGCGGACCGTGCGGCCGGCGCGGGTGACGTGGGCCTTGCGGACGGCGCCGAGATGCGGACCGGCCGGCGCCGGCGCGTGTCGAGCTAGAGCTCGCTCGGCACCGTGTCGGTCTCGAGCGGCTCGGCGCGGACCAGCTCGTGCACGCCGCTCAGCACCTCGTTCGGGCGGAACGGGTAGCGGTCGATCTCGGCCTGGTCGCTGATGCCGGTCATCACGAGGATCGTGTGCAGCCCCGCCTCGATGCCGGCGACGACGTCGGTGTCCATCCGGTCGCCGATCATCGCGGTGTTCTCGCTGTGCGCGCCGATGCGGTTCATCGCCGAGCGGAACATCATCGGGTTCGGCTTGCCGACGACGTAGGGCGACTTGTTCGTCGCGGCCGTGATCATCGCGGCGATCGCGCCCGTCGCGGGCATCGGGCCGTCGGCGCTCGGGCCGGTCGTGTCGGGGTTCGTGACGATGAAGCGGGCACCGCCGAGGATCAGCCGCACCGCCTTCGTGATCGCGTCGAACGAGTAGTTGCGGGTCTCGCCGACGACGACGTAGTCGGGGTCGGTCTCGGTCATGATGAAGCCCGCTTCGTGCAGCGCGGTCGTCATGCCGGCCTCGCCGATGACGAAGGCCGAGCCGCCGGGCATCTGCGAGCGGCAGAAGTCGGCGGTCGCGAGGGCGCTCGTCCAGATGCGCTCCTCGGGCACGTGCAGGCCCGAGGCGCGGAGCCGCGCGCTCAGGTCACGCGGCGTGAAGATCGAGTTGTTCGTGAGCACGAGGTACGGCGTGCCCTCGTCCTGCCACTGCTGGATCAGCGCGGCGGCGCCGGGCAGGGCCTGGTTCTCGTGCACCAGCACGCCGTCCATGTCGGTCAACCAGCATTCGACCTCGTCGCGAGTACCCATGGGCACACCTTACTGAGCGGAGGTGGCCGCAGGAGGCGCGCTGACGCGGACGCAGGAGGCGCGCTGCCGGTCGCCCCGCCGCCCTACGCTGGCCGTCGTGACCGACGAGCCCCGCGACCCCGAGCCCGATCCCCACCGCGACCCCGCCGCCGATCCCGCAGGCCTGGTCGGCGAACCCGTCGCGGAGCCCGTCGTCGCGCACGGCGTCGGCCCGTGGCCCGGCGGCGAGGCCGCCTGGCCGACGGGCGACCACTGGGACGAGGAGCTGCTCCGCGACGGCGACCGGCGAAACGTCGTCGACCGGTACCGCTACTGGTCGCTCGACGCGATCGTCGCCGACCTCGACCTGGTGCGGAACCCGTTCCACGTCGCCGTCGAGAACTGGCAGCACGACATGAACATCGGCTCGATCGTCCGCAGCGCGAACGCGTTCGCGGCCGAGGCGGTCCACATCGTCGGGCGCAGGCGCTGGAACAAGCGGGGCGCCATGGTGACCGACCGCTACCAGCACGTGCTGCACCACCCGGACGTCGCCTCCTTCGTCGCCTGGGCGCGGGGCGCCGGGCTCGTGGTCGTCGCCGTCGACAACGTCGCTGGCTCGGTGCCGCTCGAGACGACCGCGCTGCCCGAGCGATGCGTCCTCGTGTTCGGCCAGGAGGGGCCGGGGCTCAGCCCGGAGGTGCTCGAGGCGGCCGACCTCGCCGTCGAGATCTCGCAGTTCGGCTCGACCCGGAGCATCAACGCCTCCGCCGCCGGGGCGGTCGTCATGCACGAGTGGGTGCGGCAGCACCGGTTCTAGGTCGACGGAGGCGGCGGCGTCGCGTCGAGGAGGCGGTCGGCCAGGAGGTCGCGGGTCGCCAGCGAGGTCGCCTCGGTGAGGTGCGAGCGGTCCAGCCGGACGAGACGGCCGCCCAGCACGGCGGGGCAGCGCCCGTCGGCGCAGAACCACGGCGTGACGTCGACGTGCTCGACCCGGGGGCCGGCCGCGGTCGCTGCCGCCTGCTCGGCCGCGACCTGTGCGCGCTGGGCCGCGGTGGTCGTCGTGACGCACGCGCCGGGGCTGCCGACCCGGACCGCGCAGTCGCGCACGGCCTGGCCCGCCGGAGGGGCCCCGAGCAGGACGACGCGCGGCGTGGTCGCCGCGAGCCTCCGCAGGGTCGACTCCGCCGCGTCGCGCCACTCGCGCTCGGCCGCCTCGGGCCCGACCGCGTCCGCGCGGCGGGCGAGCACGTTGACGCCGCCCGAGACGACGACGAGATCGGCTCCGGAGGCGGCCGGCAACGCGGCCATCGCCTCGCGGTCGGCCGAGCACGCGTCCTCGAACCCGGGATCGTCGTAGCGCGCGGTCGGCGGCAGGTCGACGGGCGTGCAGCCCGCGAAGGCGAGGGCGACGACGGCCCAGCCCTCGGGGACGAGGGCCGCCGCGATCCCGCTCGTCCAGCTGGCGGCCACGGAGTCGCCGACGACGACGGCGGTGCGCTCGGCGTCGTCCGGGCCCCACCGGCAGGTGCGGGCCCCGTCCGGGCTGGGGGTCGGGTCGTGGCGGCAGCCGGTGTGCGGGTCCATCGCCGGGGCGAGCGAGGTCGCGAAGGCCGAGTCGATCTCCGACCTCTCGGCCGGCGACCAGGTGTCCGCCTCGAGGGCGGCGAGCACGGTCGTCCCGGGGTCCCGCGCGGGGAGGGGCGGCACGTCGCCCCCGCCGGGGGGCTCCGAGGCGAGCCCGAGCACGGAGGCCAGCGCCGACGGCTCGCCGAGCTTGGTGGGGGAGCGGACCTGGGCGGCGGAGGACACGACGACGAGGACCGCCACCACGGCCGCGACGGCGAGGCCGGGGCGTGCGGCACGGGGAGCGCGGGCTCCGGCCGCCACGCGCCCCTGCCCCGGCGGCCGACCGGGCGCCGCCGTCGGACGTGCTGCCCCAGGGCCGCGCAGGGCGGGGCGCTCCACCCAGCGGTACGAGGCCGCGCTCAGCACGAACGTCAGCGCCACCGAGGCAGGGACCCGCCACCAGGAGTCGACGAGGGCCGAGCCGACGACGGCCACCGGGAAGTGCCAGAGGTAGATCGAGTACGACCGGCGCCCTGCCCACACCGCCGCGGGGGCGCAGAGCAGCCGCGGCGCGCCCGGCAGGTCGGCCGAGCCGAACGAGAGGACCAGGGCCGTGCCGAGCACGGCCGGCAGCGCGCCGGGCCACGGGAACGCGGCCAGGGGCTCGGTGAGGAGGAGAGAGCCGAGGACCAGCAGCATCCCCAGGCTCGTGGCCCGGGCTCGCCAGGCGACGGTCCGCACGGCGACGAGGGGCACCAGGGCGCCGCAGGCCGCGCCGACGCCGATCTCCCAAGCCCGGCCGAACGGGTCGAAGTACGCGGCCTCGATGGAGGTCGCGGTGAGGTGCCACGACCAGGCGGCCGAGGCCACGGACGCGACGAGGGCGGTGCAGCCCACGACCAGGCGCCTCCTCGTCGCGTCGCGTCGCCGGACGGCGGCGAGGACGAGCACGACGACGAGGGGCCAGACGACGTAGAACTGCTCCTCGACGGCGAGCGACCAGAAGTGCTGCAGCGGCGAGACCGGCCCGTCGTGCTGCAGGTAGTCGGTGCCGGCTGCGATGAGGTGCCAGTTGGCGCTGAAGGTCGCGGAGGTGACCGCGTCGAGCAGCACGTCGAGGGCCCGCGGCGTCGACCAGACGGCGAAGGAGGCGGCGACCGTCGCCCCGAGGACGGCCCCGGCGACCGGCAGCAGTCGGCGGGCGCGGCGGACGTAGAAGGCCCCCAGGTCGACGAGGCCGGTGCGGTCGTGCTCGTCGAGCAGGAGGCGGGTGATGAGGTAGCCCGACAGCGCGAAGAAGACGTCGACCCCGATGACCCCGCCGACCGGGACGAAGGTCAGGTGGTAGAGCACGATCACGGCGGCGAGCCACCCTCGGAGCCCTTCGAGCTCGGGGCGACGAGTGAGCGGACCGACCGTTCTGCGGCTGCGAGGCATCAGGCATTTATACCCTCCGGTCCAACCTGGTGCAATATGAGTTCCACAGGTAGGATTCCGGTACGACGTCGGCGGTCAGGGCCGGCGCTGACGGTCCCTCGAGCCGGGCGACGACCTCCCGACCCGAAGGCCCCCATGACGACCAGCTCCCGCTCCTCGTTCCGACCCGACGTCGAGGGGCTCCGGGCGCTCGCCGTGCTCGTGGTCGTGGCCGAGCACCTCGTCGGCTGGCCGTCCGGCGGGTTCGTGGGTGTCGACGTGTTCTTCGTCGTCTCCGGCTTCGTCATCACCTCGGTGCTGCTCGCCGAGCTCGACGCGACGGGGACCGTCTCCCTGACGGCGTTCTACGCCCGTCGCGCCCGGCGGATCCTGCCGGCCGCCGGCGTCGTGCTCGTCGCCGTCGTCGTCGCGGCCTGGGCGCTGTGGCTCGCGCCGCGGGCCTGGGCCACCGTCCTGGACGCCCTCGCGTCGGCGGCGTTCGTCGAGAACTGGCACCTCGTGGCGCTGGGCACGGACTACCTCGCCTCCGACGGGGCCGTGTCGCCCCTGCAGCACTTCTGGTCGCTCGCCGTCGAGGAGCAGTTCTACCTCGTCTGGCCCCTGCTCGTCATCGCCGTCGCCGTCGTCGTCCGCCTCCTGCGGCGGCCCGGAGCGACCCCGGCGCTGCTCGGTGCCGTGTTCGGGGTCGTCCTCCTGGTGTCGGTCGCCTGGTGCGCGTGGCGCACGGGCGTCGCGCCCGCCGCGGCGTACTTCGACTCGGTCGGACGCACCTGGGAGCTCGCGGCGGGCGGCCTCGCCGCGCTCGCCGCCCCCGGGGCGCGCCGTCTGCCCCGGGCGGCCCGCCGGGTGCTGACCCTGGCCGGGCAGCTCACGATCGTCGGCTCGGCCCTCGCCGTCGGGTGGGCCCTCGCCGGCCCGGCCGCGGCGTTCCCGTGGCCGTGGGCCCTCCTGCCCGTGATCGGGACCGTGCTCGTCGTCACCGCGGGCTCGGGGACGCTGGGCCCGGTCGAGTCGGTCCTCGTCTCCCGGCCCGCCCGGTGGGTCGGCCGGCGCTCGTACTCCCTCTACCTCTGGCACTTCCCCGTCATCGTGTTCGCCGCCTCCCTCGGGCTCGACGGCCCCGGGTGGGTCGTGGCCCAGCTCGCGCTGACCGTGCTGCTGACCACCGCCTCCTACCGGCTCGTCGAGCAGCGCGTGCAACGGTCCGGCTGGCTGCGCGGGGCTGCGGACCCGACGGGCGGCAGCTCGTCCGTGCGCGACACGGCTGCGGTCCCCTCCTCGGCGGTCGGACCTGCCCCCGTCCGTGCGGGCTCGCCGACGACGGCACCGAGGAGGCGCGGCGCACGAGGGCCCGTCGCCCAGGTCGCGCTCGCCGTCGTCGTGGGGACCGTCGTGGTCGGTGCCTCGGCGGCACAGCTGCGGGGGCCGGCGTGGCTGATCGACCCGGCCGCCGTCCGCGCGGTCGCCTCGCCGGGAACCTCGGGCACCCCGGGCGGCCCGGCCGCCCCCGGCGCCTCGGGCCGCGTGGTCGGCGACCCGGCCTCGTGGTCGACATCGTCGCTCCGGGCCGCCCTCGACGGCGCCGTTGCCGGTGCGGGAGACGTGCCGACGGCCGTGCTCGAGGGTGCGTTCTCGTCGGCCTCCGCGCCGCAGATCGGCCCGGAGGGGTGCCGCTACGACGTCGGGACCGACCCCGCACTGGTCGAGCCGTGCGTCACCGGGCCTGCCTCGGCCGAGCACGTGGCCGTCGTCGTCGGCGACTCGATCGCCCTCAGCTGGATGCCCGCGGTCGTCGAGGCCCTCGGCCCCGACTGGCGCGTGCTCGGGCTGGGCGTCGGGAGCTGCTCGACCGTCGAGGCCCGGTTCCACGGGGGCGACGGCGGCACCGCCTTCGCCGACGCGTGCTCCGAGAGCCGGTCGCACCTCGTGGACTTCGTCGAGCGCACCGCGCCCGATCTCGTCGTCACCTCGTCGAGCGCCGCCGGGGTCGATCGGCTCCTCAGCGGCGCGACGGGGGCGGAGGCGGCAGCCGAGTGGCGGAGCGGCACGACGTCGGGCGTCGAGCGGCTGTCCCGTGCCGGCGGCGGTGCTCGCGTCGTGCTGCTCGGAGCACCCCCTCGGGGCGCGTCGCCCGCGGCCTGCGCCACGAGGGCGACGCGCGCGGCGCTGTGCACGACCGAGGTGGAACCGCGATCCGAGGCGGCGGCGCGGGCCGAGGCCGCCGGGGTCGCCGACGCCCGTGCCGCCGGCGTCGACGTCGTCCGGGTCGACGTCGAGCCGTGGTTCACGTCGACGGACGGGCTCGTGCCCGTCACCGCGGGGCCCCTGCTCGTCCGGTCGGACGCACAGCACCTCACCGAGCAGATGTCGCGATCGCTCGCCGGCCTCGTGAGGCCGCACCTGCGGGGGAGCGCGCTCGCCCGCTGAGGCGGTCTCCTCGCGCGGCACCGTGCGGCGCGACGCAGTGCGGCGCGGGTCAGGCTCGCGAGGCGGCTCGTCGTCCGGTGCGTGGGCGGCTGTCCACCTTGTCGGCCTCGGACGGATCGTCGGCCTCGTCGGCCTGGTCGGCCTGGTCGGCCTCATCCGCCTCCTCGGCCTCGCGGGGAGCGTCCGCCCGGTCCGCCTCCTCACCAGGCTCTGCGCCCCAGCGTCGGTCGGACAGGCAGACGACGACGGCCAGCAGCAGCACCATCGTGGTCATCTTGAACGCGTCGAAGGTCATCAGCCCCGAGGTGAAGACGACGAGGCACGCGCGGACGTCGCGGCCGCCCCGGATCGCCGAGACCACGAGGGCGGCGACGACGAGGCCCGCCCCGAGGACGCCCTGCGTGGCGAGCGACGACAGCAGCTGGTTGTCGACCACGTTGAAGCCCGTGCCGAAGAAGTAGCCCTGGGCGAACAGCCGACCCTCGCTGCCCTCGCCGCTGCCGAAGAAGGCCTCGAGCGCGGGGCGGCCGACCAGTCGGGGAACGGCGGGGAAGTGCCCGGCCCGGTTGAGGAACGAGCCGGAGGACAGCAGCTCGTCGGTCCGCTGCGCGATCTCCGTCCACGACACGAGCACGACGGCGACCGCCGCGGCCGCGAGGATCGACCCGCGCTGCCACGTCGCCGATCGGCGCGAGCTCACGAGCAGGTAGGCGAGCGCGATCACGGCGGCGACGACGGCGCTCCGCGAGCCGGCCAGCACGAGGCAGGTGCCCAGCAGGACGAGCGCCGACCACCGGGGGCCGGGCGCGCGTCGGCGCCAGGTGGTGAGCAGCAGCACGAGGCCCACCATGAGCAGGGTGCTGTACGGCAGCGCGTGCGACATCGTCCCCTGCACCCGGACGGCGTCGCCGCCGAGGAGGTGGTTCTCGTTCCACAGGCCGCGTCCGGTGGCGTAGACCTTGTAGCCCCAGAGCAGGGGCTGGCCGCGCACGACCTCGACCAGGCCGGCGAGCCCCTGGAGCACGGCGACGACGACGACGCCGTCGACCAGTCGACGGCGGTCGGCGGATCCGGCCTGCGCCAGCACGACCACGACGAGCCCCGCGAGCAGGGTCGTGCGCAGCACGAGGCCGAGCCCGGGCGGGTAGGCGACGAACGTGGTGACCGACGCGCCGACGAACACGGCGACCAGCAGCACCGGGCCGGCGGCGACGCGCAGGCCGCCGGGCGGTCGCGGCGACGCCGCCGTGAAGAGCAGCAGGACGAGGCTCGCGACGACGACCGCGTCGCACACGGCCTGCGGCACGAGCGGGGACCACGCGAAGCAGTGCAGGCCGAGCACGAGCGCGACGACCGCGCCCCGGAGCGCGTCGCCGCGGACGACGGCCGCGAGCACGAAGAAGGCGGGCACCGCGAGGACGCCCGCGAGGGCGGCGAGCATCACGAGGCCGCCCCCTGCACCGAGACGATCCGGAGCGTGGCGACCAGGGAGGCGCCCTGCACGGCGACCCCGACCGCCTCGGCGAGCACGAGGGCGGAGACCGCCCCGACGGCTCCGCCGACGAGCCCGCCGAGGGCCAGCGCGGGCAGGCCCACGACGGCGGCGGCCGTGACGGCCGTCGTGATGCGCGGGGCCTCGCCGACGGAGACGAGGCCGAGGGCCGCGCCCCGCGACACGGACATGACGAGCAGCAGCACGGCGACGGAGGCGAGGAGGTGCGGGTCGAGATCGACCGTGCCGCTGAACAGCACGGGCGCGACGACGGGCATCGCGAGCACGAAGCAGACGGCGGCGACGGCCCCCGTCGCCGTGGTGAGGGCGATCGACACGGCGACCCGGCGCGCCCTGTCGTGCTCCGGCGACGAGCCGAGCCAGTTCTGCAGCCGTGCGGGCAGCGCGCCGAGCACCGCGAAGCCCATGCGCATGGGGCGGTCGGCGCCCGAGAACGCGGCCACAGACGCCGGGGCGACGAGGCCCAGCACGGCCGCCGGGAGCATCGTGTAGACCGTGCTGATCGCCCGGCCGCGGAGGATCGTGCCCCGGGAGCGGACGAGGCTCGGCACGCCGCGCAGGGCAGCGCCGGACGGGAGCAGCGGGAGGCGGCCCACGGCGGCGGCGATCGCGACGCTCGCCACGGGCACGGCCAGGAGGACCAGGCCGTAGGCGACGAGGTCGGCTCCGGCGCTCATCGCGGCGGCCGCGGCGAGGAGCAGCAGCACGCGGGGCAGGGCGTCCGAGACGAGTGCGGCGCCCGGGCGCCCGACGCCGACGAAGTACCAGGCGGGCGACGCGGCGCCGGTCAGCACCGTGCCGGCGGCGACCAGGGCAGCGGCCAGGGCGTGGTCGGCGACGACGAGGCCGGCGGCCACGGCGCAGACCGGCGCGACGACGGCCGCGGCCGCCAGCTTCGCGGCCTGGCCCGCCTGCCAGAGCGCACGTCGTCCGTCGTCGTCGGCTCGAGCGACGGCCTGCACCTGGTCGAGCGACCAGCCGAGCTCGGCGACGACGTGCCCGGCGCCCCCGACGGCGAGGGCGACCGCGACGGCGGCCCAGCCGGACGCTCCCGCCGTGGTCGTCACGGCCGGGATCACGAGCACGGGCGCGACGGAGGCCACGAGCGGCGCGAGGACGAAGAGGGCGAGATGGCGGGCCTGGGCCGCGGCGCGCCTCATCGGGTCGCGACGATCGCGAGGGAGTCCCAGCCGCGCCGGACGACGGCGGCCAGCCGCTCGTCGACGTCGGGCACGGCCCGGGAGGCCGCCGCCGGGTCGACGGCGCAGAGCGCGTCGGCCACCGACGCGGCCGACCCCGGCTCCGTCGTGACGAGCAGGGCCCCGGCGGCCGGGGCGATCTCGACGAGCGCCGGCGAGTCGGCGGTGACGACGACGCGCCCCGAGGCGAGGCCCTGCCAGACCTTGTTCGCGATCACCGAGCGTGCCTTCTCGGACGAGCCGAAGATGCCGAGGACGACGTCGGCCGCCGCGATGAGCCCGGCGAGCGCCGCCTCCGGGACCGGGTCGACGAAGCGGCAGAGGTGCTCGATCCCGAGGAGCCGCACGGCGCGTTCCGTGGCGTCGCGGGTGCCGCCGTCGCCCACGAGGGTGAGGCGGACGTCGCGCCGGCCCTGCGTCAGCGCCAGGGCCGCCACGACGACGTCGAGCCCGTGCAGGGGGATGTAGTTGCCGTACCAGAGCACCTCGAGGGTGTCGCCCGGCGCACGCGGCGGGGTGGGGACGGCCCACTCGGGCGCGCCGACGGGCAGCGACACGACGCGCGTCCCGGCGGCCGCCCTGCTCGTGACGGCCCGGCGGGCCCGGACCTCGGTGTCGACGAGCCAGACGTGGGCGGCACGGAGGGCGAGGTCGTCCTGGAGGCGGAGGAGGCGGGCGCGCAGCGACCCGGGCCGGACCCGGCCCCAGTCGCCGACCTCGGTCTCGTGCAGGCCGACGAACCCGTCGACCACGACCGTGGAGCGGGTCAGCCGCCCGACGAGCCCGACGTACGGCGCGTGCGCCAGGCGCAGCTCGCTGAGCACGACCACGTCGTGGCGCAGGGACTCGCGGACGAGCGTCGCCAGGTCGCGCAGGAGGCGCAGCGCGCGCGGGCCGCGACGGCTCGCCGTCAGCACGGTCACCTCGCACCCCTCGGCGCGGAGGTGCTCGCGGAGGCGGCGGTTGCGCGGGTAGGACGGGTCGTGCACCCGGTACTGGAGCACGCGCACCGGGCCGGTCACCGCGTGCCCGCCGACTCGCGCAGCCAGTGCGCGACGACGTCGACCGCGTGCACGATCTGCGTCACCGCGGCGGCGTACGCACGCTCGTCGCGGCCCCAGGGGTCGGGCACGTCGTCGAGCTCGGGCGAGGCCGGGGGCAGCGTCGAGCCGCGCTCGGCCACCGCGAGGCGGACGGCCTCCCGCAGCCTGCCCTCGACGTCGGGCGCGGCTCCCCGTGCCTCGGACGCGAGGCCGGCGCCGTGCTGCTCGACGACGCGGACGAGCTCGAGCAGCGTCATCGCCCGCCGGACGACGCGCGGGCGCAGCTCGATGGCCGCCCGGCGGTGCTCGCGGGCGAGGCCGAGCACGAGGTCGGCGGCCGCCAGCTGCTCGCCGGTCACCTGCGCGGCGTCGTGCGACGGGTCGAGCCCACGTGCGGACACGCTCGCGGCGATCGTCGGGGCCATCGGCTCGCCGACGACGGCACGGGTGCCGCCGCTCGACACGACGACGGGCAGCCCGGCGAGCCGGTCGCGGAGCAGCACCTCGGCGAGCGGCGAGCGGCAGATGTTGCCGGTGCAGAGCACCACGACGGCGACGGGCGCGGTCGTCACGGCGCCACCGGCCCGGTGGCCCCGGTCGTGGACCTGACGGCGCGCGAGACGTCGCGGCGGCCCGTCCCCGGGGTGCCGTCCACCGAGGCGGCCGCGACCGTGAGGGCGGGGGAGTCCCCGTAGTAGGAGTCGTAGGTCGTGTAGCCGTAGGCGTCCGCGCCCTTGGTGGGGACCATGGTCATGACGACGCCGAGGACCCGGCTGCCGACCCGGTCGAGCAGCCCGAGCGCCTGGGTGAGCTGTCCCCGCGTCGCGCGGCCCGCGCCGACCACGAGGATCGAGCCCGACGTCATCGTGCTGATGACGGCGGCGTCGGTGACGGGGAGGAGGGGCGGGGCGTCGATGATGACGTGGTCGAAGGTCGAGCTCAGCTCGTCGACGAGGGCGGCCATCGCTCGCGACCCGAGCAGCTCGCTCGGGTTCGGCGGCGTCGTCCCGGCGGCCAGCACCGTGAGGCGGCCACGCCCCCAGGGCTGCAGCACGTCGTCGAGCTCGGCACGGCCGATGAGGACGTCGGTGAGGCCCACCGTCCCGTCGAGGCCCATCAGCTCGGCGAGCCGCGGGCGCCGGAGGTCGCCGTCGACGACGACCACGCTCGCGCCCGTCTCGGCGAGGGCGATGGCGAGGTTCGCGCTCGTCGTCGACTTGCCCTCGGCGGGCAGCGCGGAGGTGAGCACCATGCTGCGCCCCCGCGTGTCGACGTCGAGGAACTGCAGGGCGGTCCGGAGGCCGCGGAAGGCCTCGGCTCGCGGGCTGCGGGGATCGGTGTGCACGAAGAGCGGGCGTGACCGGACGGTCACGTCGTAGCCGACCGCGCCGATGACGGCCGCGTCGGTCACCTGCTGCACGTCGGAGAAGCCGCGGACCTTGGTGTCGAGCAGGGACCGCAGGGCGGCCCCGCTCAGTCCGACGACGAGCCCGCCGAGCAGGCACAGGCCGAGCGTGGTCGCGAGCCGCGGGCTCGCCGGAGCGAGGGGGGAGGACGCGGGCTCGATCGTCTCGACCCGGACGGGCGTGGGCCCGCCGCCGACGGGCAGCTCGAGCTCGTCGGCGACGACCGTCGTGAAGCTCGACCCGACCGCGGACGCGATGCTGCGGGCGACCGCGGGGTCGTCGTCGCTCGCCGAGATCACGACGATGACCGTGTTGGCCGGCGAGGTGGCGGTGACGCGCTTCGCCAGCTCGGCCACGGTCGTGTCGAGGTCGAGCTCGTCGATCACGGGCTGGAGCACGCGGGCGCTCGTCGCGACGGAGAGGTACGACGTCACCTTCTGCTGTGCCGCGCTGCTGCCCTGCACGATGTCCTGCGCGCTCGACTGGTCGACGCCCTGCACGGACACGAAGACCTGGGTCGTCGAGACCCAGGAGGCCGGCAGGAGCAGGAGGGCCAGCACGCCCGCGGCGAGGCCGACGGCGACCCCGCCCGCGACGAACGACCAGCCCTTCCTGACGATGCGGACGTAGTCGGAGAGCTCCATGGGTGATCCTCGCTTCGGGGCGACGAGCCGGAGACGGCGGTCGTCCGACGCAGGGTGAGTGCTGTCACAATCTAACATTTCTCACATGTACGTCAAGCGTAGGTATCGCCGGGACCCGCAGCCGCGACGGAGGACGGTCGTCAGCGGCGCAGCGACCGCCTGAGCTCCGCCTCGTAGGCGTCGCAGACCGACTGCCAGGTGTAGGCGGCCTCGGCCCGCGCCGCTGCCGCCTCGCGCAGGCGCTGCTGCTCGGCGGGGTCGTCGAGCAGGGCGACGACCGCCTCCGCGATCGCCGCCGGCTCGGGCGGGACGAACACGCCCGCGTCGGCGAGCACCTCGCGGTTGTAGACCGTGTCGCGGGCGATCACCGGCGCGCCCGTGAACATGGCCTGCACGAGCGCGGGGTTGGTGCCGCCGACGCTGTGGCCGTGGAAGTACGCGCCGGCGTGCTGCCAGAGGGCGAACAGGCGGTCGTCGTCGCTGACGTGGCCGAGCCAGCGGACCTTGTCGTGCTCGGCGGCGAGGTCGCGGACCAGGTCGTCGAGCTCGCCGCCGTAGCCGGTCGATCCGACGATCACGACGTCGTGGTCGGCGGCGATGCGCCGGGCGGCCTCGACGAACTCGACGATCGAGTTCTCGGGCACGAAGCGGGCGACGACCAGGGCGTAGCCGCCGTGCGTCAGCCCGGGCTCGACGGGCAGCTCGCGCACGGGGTCGCCGCCGTAGGGGATGAAGGTGCCCTCGACGCCGAACTCGTCGCGCCAGCGCCGCACGATCTCGACGGCGTCGCAGACGAGCGCGTCGGCGAAGCGCGCGGAGGCGCGGGCCCCGAGCTTGAAGACGGTCTTGGCCGCCCGGCCCCACTTGGCCCGCTCCCACTCGATGCCGTCGACGTTGATGATCACGGGCACGCGGCGGAGCCGGAGCAGCGGCAGCCAGAACCCGTTCGCGACGTTCATCATCAGCACCGCGTCCGGTCGGCGCACGACGGCGTCGAGCACGGCCGTCAGCCCGTAGCTCAGGGTGCTCAGCGACCGGCTCTCGACCCCGCGGGTCGTGCGCGTGCGCACCCGGGGGTCGCGGGCGGGGTCGTCCTCGCGCACGGCGCCGTGCCTGCCGTAGACCGTGACGTCCCACCCGGCGTCCACGAGGGCCGGCGCGATCCGGCGGACGGCGGTCTCGAAGCCGCCGTAGTAGCTCGGGTAGCCGCGCGTGCCGATCACGGCCACGGAGGGCCTGCGGCCGTCGGGGGCCGCACCGTCGAGGGCACCGGAGGAGGGGCGGGGGCGAGGCGACATGGACGTCCGTTCCGAGAGGGGGCGCGCGGCGCACCACGGTACCGCAGCCCCGCGCCGCGGCCGGGCTGGCCCCCGAGCGAGGGGGATGGTACAGGCGTGTCCCCAGGAGTGCGGACACGGTGAGGTGAAAGGCGGGGTGAATTGGGCGATCGGGGCTGTTCGGGGTACACGTGTCGCCCACACTGGGACCGGGTCGCCTACTGGGACGGCAGCCCCGCCTCGGCATCCGCTCCGATCACGAGCTGGAGGGCCGATGATCGCCGAGCGCGATCGCCGAACCGACAAATGAGGATCAGCCGTGCCCGCAACTCCCGACGCCCCGACGCGCCGTGACCGCTCCGCCCGCCACGTCCGCCGCCGGCCGCGCCACCGCGCGGGCGGCAGCGCCTGGCCGCTGCCGATGCGCGTCGTCGCCGTCGTGCTCGCCGTGATCGTCCCCGTGACCGGCCTGTCGCTCGTCGACCCCGCCGAGCGCGCCGAGGCAGCCGTCGTCCAGTGGGGTACAGCCGGCGGCACCGCCCCGTCCTGGCAGGACACGGTCAACGGCGACTTCCTGCAGGTGGGCAACGGGGTGCTCGCCTGCGGCACGGCCGTCGTCTCGGGCGCCGGCACCTGCGCGAACCTGCACGCGGGCACCACGACCGCCACCAACAACGTCAACGACTACTTCTCGATGCAGGCCTCGAACACCGTCTCGGGCTTCACGACCAACTCGAGCTCCGCCTCCGTCACCATCCCCTCCGGGGCCACCGTCGCGAAGGCGTTCCTCAGCTGGAGCGCCAACACGGGCGTCTTCGCGGGGCGCACCGGAGCCGACGCGCTGCGCTGCGGCGCCCTGACGCAGAACCAGGTCATCAGCGGACAGTCGCCCCTCGCGACCCGTCCCGACAGCTCGTCGGGCTACCGCACGCAGGCGGCGAAGCTCAAGGTCGGCTCGGCCGCCGTGCGCAGCGTCCCGGCGACCGGCGTCCTCGAGGACACCGCGGCCACGGCCCCCGGCACGGCGCTCTACTACAGCGCCGGCGCCGACGTGACGGCCGCCTTCGCGGGCGCCGCCACCGGCAGCGCGCTCGCCGTCTCGGCAGGCGACATCTGGGCCCCCGTCGGGGCGGGCTGCTACGCCGGCTGGTCGCTCACGGTCGTCTACGACTACGGCACCTACGTGCCCGGCAACACCGCCTCCGAGCCGCACAGCGTCATCTACTACGAGGGCCACGTGCGCGAGGGCGCCTCCGACCCCGACCTCACCGTCGCGTTCTCGGGCTTCTCGTCGCTCGGCGCCGCCCGCTTCGGCTACACGCTCTTCGAGGGAGACCGGGGCATCACCGGCGACTACATGCGCTACAACCGCCAGGCCGGGGCGTACGCCGAGATCCCCAACGCCGCAGGGGCCCTGGACAACGTCGGCATCAGCCGGGCCGACGGCTCGACGCGCTACACGCAGACCGGGTCGGCGGCCACGCCGGTCTTCACGAACGCGAGCGTCGACGCCGCGACCACGACCCTGCCCGGCGTCCAGGCGGGCGACACCTCGATCAACCTGCAGATCGGCACCAGCGGCGACTCGTACCTGCTGCGCAGCGCCGTGCTCAGCGTGCCCACCGCCTCCTTGACGGTGGTCAAGAGCCTCGACGGCACCATCGGCGACCAGTACCGGGTCGCCACCGAGAACACGCGGTTCCAGATCACCGTGTCGAACACGGGCTCCGTGGCGCTGACGAACGTCGTCGTGGCCGATCCGGACAACCCGGAGTGCCGGAGGACCGTCGGGACCCTGGCGGTCGGCGCCGTGGTCACCTTCAACTGCACCGGCCCGCCGCCGACGCAGGCGAACCAGGTCAGCTCGGCCACCGCGACCGGCACCGCCGCCGGCAACTCCGCGGTCACCGTGACCAGCACCGGCACGACGACCGTGCACCTCAGCGCGATCGCGCTCACCAAGACGGGCGCGCTCCCCTCCGGCTCGACCGGGGCCGTCGGCGACGTCGTCACGTACACCTTCACCGCCCGGAACACCGGCGGCGGCACCCTCACGGGCGTCAGCATCACGGACACCAGCCTCCCGGGCCTCTCCGGCCTCACCTACGGCGCCTGGCCCGGCGGCACCGCCGGCACCCTCGGCGAGGGCCAGTCGGTCACGGCGACCGCGACCTTCGCCCTCACGCAGGCCGTCGTCGACGCCTCCTCGATCTCGAACACCGCCTCCGTCGTCGGCACCGACGCCGACGGCGGCCCGCAGCCCACCGCCTCCGCGACCGCCCGCACCGCCGTGCCGGCGAACCCGGCGCTCGCGCTCACGAAGACCGGCGCCCTCCCCGCCGGCAGCACCGGCCGGGCCGGCGACGTCGTGACCTTCTCCTTCACGCTGCGCAACAGCGGCAACCAGACCGTCACCGGCGCGACGATCACCGACGGCGTCGCGGGCGTCGGCACGATCGCCTACGGCACCTGGCCGGGCGGCACGGCCGGCCGCCTCGCCCCCGGGCAGCAGGTCACGGCCACCGCCCCGTACACGCTGACCCAGGCCGACGTCGACCGCGGCACCGTGCCGAACACGGCCACCGCCCGCGCGGCGTCCCCCAGCGGCGCCGCCGTCACGTCGAACACGGCCTCGACCAGCGTCGCCGTCGCCGCTGCGCCCGCCCTCGCCACCACGAAGCGGGCCGCCCTGCCCGCCGGAGCCGCGGGCGTCGCCGGCGACGTCGTCACGTACACCGTCACGTTGTCGAACACGGGCAACCAGACCCTCACGGGAGTCGCCGCGAGCGACCCTCTGACCGGTCTCTCGGCCTTCAGCTACGGCACGTGGCCGAGCGGCACCGCCGGCACCCTGCGCCCCGGCCAGCAGGTCACCGCGACCGCGACCTACACGGTGCGGCAGAGCGACGTCGACTCCGGCTCGGTCGTGAACCGCGCCACCGGCACCGGCACGCCCCCGAGCGGCGCGGCCGTCTCGTCGGCGGCCGCGGCGACGCTGCCGCTCTCGACCGGCTCGTCCGTCTCGCTGACGAAGACCGGTGCCCTCGCCGCCGGTGCCTCCGGCCGCGCCGGCGACGTCGTCACCTGGAGCTTCAGCGCCGCCAACACCGGCTCCGTCACCCTGCGCGGCGTGACGATCACCGACGCCGTCGCCGGCGTCGGCCCGATCACGTACGGCACCTGGCCGAGCGGCACCGCCGGCACCCTCGCCCCCGGGCAGGCCGTCACGGCGACCGCGTCGTACACGCTGACCCAGGCCGACGTCGACGCCGCCCGGGTGCAGAACACGGCCACCGTGCAGGGCACCCCGCCGTCCGGCGCCGTGGTGCGCCAGACCGCCACCGCCTCGGTCGACGTGGCCGCGGCGAGCACCGTCTCGCTGACCAAGTCGGGCGCGCTCGCCCCGGGCGCGACCGGCCGTGTCGGCGACGTCGTCACCTGGTCGTTCACCGTGCGGAACACCGGTGCCTCCACCCTCGACGCCGTCACGATCGCCGACCCGCTGGTGGCCGACCGCGTGGCCTTCGGCACCTGGCCGGGCGGCACCTCCGGCCGTCTCGCACCGGGCCAGCAGGTCTCGGCGACGGCCAGCTACGCGCTCACCCAGGCCGACGTCGACGCGGGCTCCGTCGTCAACACGGCGACCGCGACCGGCACCCCGGCCAACGGGCAGCGAGCGACGTCGAACGCCGCCGCGACCGTGCCCGTCGCCTCGTCGCCCGCCATCTCCGTCGCCAAGTCGGGCGTGCTCGCGGCCGACGCGCAGGGCCGCGCCGGCGACCGCGTCGACTACACGTTCACCGTCCGCAACTCGGGCAACGTCAGCCTCACCGGCGTCGCCCTGACCGACCCGCTGCCCGGGCTCTCGGCCGTCACGTACGGCACCTGGCCGGGCACCGCGGGCACGCTCGCGCCGGGCCAGCAGGTGACGGCGACCGCGCGCTACGCGCTGACCCAGGCCGACGTCGACCGGGGCAGCGTCGCGAACACGGCCACCGCCTCCGGCACCCCGCCCGCAGGAGGCGCGGTGCGCGCGAGCGGGTCCGCCCTCGTCACCGTCGCCCCGGCCCCCGCGGTCGCGCTGACGAAGTCGGTCGCGGGCACCGCGGCCCGCGCGGGCGACGTGCTCACCTACACGTTCACCGCGACGAACACGGGCAACCAGACCCTCACCTCGGTGTCGGTCGCCGACCCGCTGCCCGGCCTCTCGGCCCCGGCGTACGGCACGTGGCCGAGCGGCACCGCGGGCACCCTCGCCCCGGGCCAGCGCGTCACGGCGACCGCGACCTACGCGGTGACGCAGGCGGACGTCGACGCGGGCTCCGTCGTGAACACGGCCACCGCCTCCGGCCGGACCCCGGCGCTCGGCACCGTCCAGGGCCAGGGCTCCGCCACGGCCCCGATCAGCGCGCCCGGCTCGCTCGGCGTGACGAAGACCGGCACCCCCGCGGCCGGCTCGACGGGCGCCGCCGGCGACGTCGTCACCTACTCGTTCCGCGTCGTCAACACCGGCGCCGTGACGCTGCGCGGCGTCGCCGTGACCGATCCGCTCGCCGGTCTCTCGGCCGTCTCGTACGGCACCTGGGCCAGCGGCACCGCCGGCACCCTCGCCCCCGGCCAGGCGGTCACCGCCACGGCCAGCTACCGCCTGACGCAGGCGGACGCCGACCGGGGCAGCGTCGTGAACACGGCCACCGCCTCCGGCCGGACGCCCCAGAACGCGCTCGTGACCCAGGGCGCGACGGCCACGACCGCCGTGCCGCAGACCGCCGGGCTCGCCGTCGCGAAGAGCGGCGCCCTGCGCGCCGGGTCGACCCGCGCCGCCGGCGACGTCGCCGACTTCACGATCCGCGTGACGAACACGGGCACGGTCACGCTGGGCTCCGTGGTGCTGAGCGACTCGCTCGCCGGCCTCAGCGAGCCCGTGCTGACCTGGCCGGGCACCCCTGGCCAGCTGGCGCCCGGGCAGACCCTCGTCGCTCGCGCCTCGGCCGCCGTGACGCAGGCCGACGTCGACGCCGGCGCGGTCGTGAACACGGCGACGGCCCGCGGGGTCGCCCCGGGGGGCCAGACGACCACCGCCTCCGGCGCCGCGACCGTGCCGATCACCTCGTCGCCCGCGCTCGCGCTCACCAAGCAGGTCGCGCCCGTCGCGGGCGGCTCGGCCGGCCGCGCCGGCGACGCGCTCGAGTACCGCTTCTCCGCCACGAACCGCGGCACCGTCACCCTGACCGGCGTCGGCATCACCGACCCGCTGGCCGGTCTCGGCACCCTCGCCTACACGTGGCCGGGCGCCGCCGGCCGCCTCGCCCCGGGCGAGACCGTCACCGCCACGGCCCGCTACGTCGTGACCCAGGCCGACGCCGACGCCGGCAGCGTGGCCAACCGCGCGTCCGTGCGCGGCGCGACGCCGCAGGGCGTCCAGACGTCGGCCGAGGCGACGGCCGTGCAGCCGATCGACTCCGCCCCGGCGATCGCCCTCGACAAGACGGCCGTCGTGGCCGGCTCGGGCTCGGTCGGCAGCCGCGTCACCTACCGCTTCGACGTGACGAACACCGGCTCGCAGACCGTCTCGGGCGTCGCCGTCGAGGACCGCCTGCCCGGCCTCTCGGCCATCTCGTACGGCACCTGGCCCGGCGCGGTGAGCGGCCAGCTCGCCCCCGGCCAGACGGTGCGGGCCACCGCGACGTACGTCGTGACCCAGGCCGACGTCGACGCGGGCAGCGTGACGAACGCGGCCACCGCCTCCGCGACCGGCCCGTCCGGCACGGCCGCGACGGCCTCCGACGCGGAGACGGTGCGCACGGCCGTGGGCACCCAGGCCGTCGGCCTGACCAAGACCGAGACGCTGCGCGGCACGGCCGCCGGCGACGTGGGCGACACCGTCGACCTCGGGTACGTCGTCACCAACACGGGCACGACCACCCTCACGGGCGTCTCGGTCAGCGACCAGCAGCCCCGCGCCACGGCCGTCGTCTACGGCGCCTGGCCGGGCGGCACCGCCGGCACCCTGGCCCCCGGCCAGTCGGTGACGGCGAGCTCGAGCTTCACCCTCGTGCAGGCCGACGTCGACGCCGGCCAGGTCAGCTCGCGGGCCACGGCCGTGGGCACGTCGCCGCGCGGCGCCGTGGTGCGCGCCGACGCCGACGGACAGGTCACGACCCGGCAGGCGCCGGGCGTCCAGCTGACGAAGACCGGGGCGGTGGCCGCAGGAGGCGCCGGTGCGGTCGGCGACACGGTCGAGTGGCGCTTCGTGCTGGTCAACACCGGCACGGTGACGCTGTCCGGCGCGGCGATCACCGACGCCCTGCCCGGCATCACGACGCCCGTCGTCACCTGGCCCGGCGAGCCCGGGGCCCTCGCCCCCGGCGCCCGGGCCACCGCCACGGCGCAGTCCGTGCTGACCCAGGCCGACGTCGACGCGGGCAGCGTCGTCAACACGGCGCGCGCCACGGCGACCGCGCCCGCGCCGGGCAGCCAGACCGTCACGGCCACCGCGGCCGCGACCGTGGCCACGGCCACGAGCGCGCCCCGCCTCGAGCTGACCAAGACCGAGACCGTCACGCCGCCGGCCTCGGGCCCCACGACGGCGAACGACGGCGCCGTCTTCACCTACGTCGTCACCAACACCGGCAACGTGACCGTCTCGGGCATCTCGATCCTCGACGAGCAGGCCCGCCTCTCGGCGGTGACCTGGGGCTCGGGCACCTCGACGACCGTGACGCTGCGCCCGGGCGAGAGCGCGACGGCGACGGGCGCCTACCGCTTGACGCAGGCCGACGTCGACGCGGGCCGCATCGGCTCGGCCGCGACCGCCTCGGGCACGGCGTCCGACGGCCGGCCCGTCCAGGCGACCGCCGCAGCGGAGGCGCCCGTCACCCGGGCGCCCGCGGTCGCGCTGGCCAAGACGGCCGCGTTCGACGCGACCACCGCGAACGGCCAGCAGTCCGACGTCGGCGAGACGGTCGTCTGGTCGTTCCTCGTCACGAACCGCGGCAACACCACGCTCACCGGCGTGGGCGTGGCCGACGACATGGCGGGCGTGACCGTGCAGCTCGGGCCGTGGCCCGCGGCCGCCGGCACGCTGCTGCCGGGGGAGTCCGTCAAGGGCACCGGGCGCCACGTGGTGACGCAGGCCGACGTCGACGCGAACGACGGCCTGCTCGTCAACCGGGCCACCGCCTCCGCGTCGGCCCCCGACGGCACGACGCCCACCGGCGTCGCGAGCGCCTCGATCCAGCTCGACGCCGCCGCGCAGATCGGCCTCGTCAAGACCGAGCTCTTCGCCGACCCCGACGCCGCGGTGCACCGTGCCGGCGACCGCGTCTCGTTCACCTTCGACGTGACGAACACGGGCTCTTCGACCCTGACCGACGTCGTCGTGACCGACGACCAGGCCCGTCTCGGCGACGTCGCCCTCGCCGACGGCGGCCCGTGGACGAGCGACAGCCGCATCGCGCCCGGGCAGACGGTGCGCTTCACGGCCTCGTACACGCTGACCCAGGCCGACGTCGACGCCGGCCGCGTCCGGAGCACCGCCTCCGTGACGGCACGCTCGGTCGACGCCGCGGGCGACCGCGTCGAGGCCGCCGACGTGCGCAGCCTGCTCGTCGCCGCCGCGCCCGGCTACTCGTTCGACAAGACCGGAGCCTTCGCCGGCGGCGCGGCCGGTCGCCTCGGCGACCGCGTCGACTACGCCTTCGACGTCGTCAACACCGGCAACGTGACCCTCTACCTGATCGAGGTCAGCGACCCGCTGCCCGGCATCGGCACCATCACGTACACGGGCCTCGGCGAGGGCCGCTCGCTCGCGCCCGGCAGCTCGGCCCAGGGCACCGCGTCGTACCGGGTGACCCAGGCCGACGTCGACCGCGGCCGCGTCGAGAACACGGCGACGGCCATCGCGAACCCGCCCGCCGGCGACGCGATCACGTCGACCCGCTCGTTCACGCTCGCGACGGCCGCCCAGGCGCCGTCGATCACGCTCGACAAGCAGGAACTGCTCGAAGGAGGCGCCCGCGGCGTCGCCGGGGACGAGGTCCGCTTCTCGTACACGGTCACCAACACCGGCGACACGACCCTCAGCGACGTGCAGCTGACCGACGCCCAGCCCGGGATCTCCGAGATCGTGTTCGGCCCGTGGCCGGGCGCCGACCGCACCCTGACGCCGGGCCAGTCGATCACCGCGACCGCGACCGCCCGCCTGACGCAGGCCGACGTCGACGCCGGGGGCATCGCCTCCACGGCGACCGTCTCGGGCTCGGCGCCCGGCGCCTCGGGCGCCCCCGCCACCGTCTCTGACGATGCCGACGGCTCGGTCGCGAGCGTCCGCGAGAACGCCCTCGTGCTCGACAAGCGCGCCACCGCGACCGACGGCTCGGCCGTCGAGTCCGCGCAGCTCGGCGACACGCTGCGCTACGTCATCACGGCCCGCAACACCGGCACGACGACCCTGACGGGCGTCGCGATCGTCGAGGCCCTGGCCGACGCGACCCCGCTGCAGTACGGCACCTGGCCGACGGCCGAGGGCACGCTGCTGCCCGGCGAGGCCGTCTCGGCGACCACCGACCGCGTCGTCACGCAGGCCGACGTCGACTCGGGCTCGGCCCTGAACACGGCCACCGTGTCGGGCACGCCGCCGCCGGGCTCGGGCGACTCCCCGACCGCCCGCGCCTCGGCGAGCGTGGTCACCACCTCGGCCGCGCCCTCGATCCGCATCGAGAAGACGCAGGCTCTCGCGCCCGACGCCACCGGCGTCGCCGGCGACGTCGTGCAGTACTCGTACGTCGTCACGAACACCGGAGGGGTCACGCTGACCGGCGTCACCGTGCGCGACGGCCAGGCGCGCGTCACCGACGCCGTGTTCGGCCCCTGGCCGGGCGGCACCGCGGGCACCCTCGCCCCCGGCCGGTCGGTCACCGCGACCGCGACCCACGTGCTCAGCCAGGCCGAGGTCGACGCGGGCGGCGTGTCGAGCACGGCCACGACGCGCGGCACCCCGCCGAGCGGCGCCCGCGTCGCCGGCACCGCCGACGCGCGCACCGAGGTCGCCGAGCGGCCCGACGTCGAGGTCACCAAGACCGGCACGCTCGCCGACGGCGCGCGCGGCGTGGTCGGCGACCGCATCGACTACGAGTTCGTCGTCGTCAACCGCGGCAACGTGACCCTGAACCTGCTGACCGTGCGCGACGCCCTCGTCGGCGTCGGCGACGTCCGCTTCGGCGAGTGGCCCGGCCCGGTGGGCCAGGTCGGCCCCGGCGAGCAGGTGCGCGCCGCGGCGTCGTACACGGTCACGCAGGGCGACGCCGACGCCGGAGCGGTCGTCAACCAGGCGCTCGCCACCGCGACCCCGCCCTCGGGCGAGCCCGTCACGGGCACCGGCGTGCACACCCTCGCGCTCGCCCCGACGACGCCCGCGCTCTCGGTCGCCAAGACCCAGGTGCTGCCCGCCGACGCCGCGGGCGTGGCCGGCGACGTCGTGACGTACTCGTTCACCGTGACGAACACGGGCACGTCGACGCTGACCGACGTCGTGCTGTCCGACGCGCAGGCCGGGCTCTCCGACCTCGTCGTCGGCTCCTGGCCGACCTCGGCGGGGACGCTCGCCCCCGGGCAGAGCGTCACCGCGACGGCCACCCACGTGCTGACCCAGGCCGACGTCGACGCCGGAGGCCTCTCGTCGCCGGCCGTCGCCTCCGGCACCTCGCCGCAGGGCGACGCGGTCGCCGCGCGCACCTCCGCGTCGACGCCGCTGACCGCGCCCGCCGCCGTGTCGCTCGACAAGTCGGTGACGGACGCCGCAGGAGGCGCGGGTGCGGTCGGCGACGTCGCCCGCTACACGTTCAGCGTCGGCAACACCGGCGCCGTGACGCTCTCGGGCGTCGACGTGGCCGACCCGCTGCCGGGCCTCGGCACGATCGCCTGGACCTGGCCGGCCGCCGCGGGCGTGCTCGCGCCGGGGGAGACCGCGGTGGGCACCGCCTCCTACGTCCTCACGCAGCGGGACCTCGACGCCGGCTCCGTCGCGAACCGCGCCACGGTCTCGGCCCAGCCGGCACGCGGCGAGACCGTGCGCGCGTCGGACGCCGCGACGCTCGCGACCAGCTCCGGACGACCTGCCCTCGCGCTGACCAAGACCGAGGCGCTCACGCCGGGGGCGCGCGGCGTCGCCGGCGACGCCGTCCAGCTCAGCTGGGTCGTCACCAACCCCGGCAACCAGACCGTGACGGGCGTCCAGCTCGCCGACGACCAGGTCGGCGCCCCCGCTCCCGTCTTCGGCTCCTGGCCGGGCGGCACCGCCGGACGCCTCGCGCCCGGACAGAGCGTGACCGCCACGACCACCTACCTGCTCACCCAGGCCGACGTCGACGCGGGCGGCGTGACCAGCGCCTCCCGCGCCACGGGCACCGGCCCCGGCGGCGTGCCCGTCCGGGCCGACGCGACGGCCGGCGTCGCGGTCGACCAGGTCTCGACGATGTCGTTCACCAAGGCGGGCCGTCTCGCCGCGGGCACCACCGGGCAGGTCGGCCAGGGCGTCGACTACACGTTCCAGGTGCGCAACACCGGCACGGTCACGCTCAGCCTGCTCGACATCGTCGACGAGATGCCGGGCCTCAGCGACGTGACGTTCGACCGCTGGCCGGGCGCGATCGGCGTGCTCGCGCCGGGTGAGCGCGTCATGGGCCGGGCGGGCTACACGATCCGCCAGAGCGACCTCGACGCCGGCGGCGCGATCACGAACACGGCCACGGCCTTCGCCACCGCGCCCGACGGGACGGTCGTCCGCCGACCCGCGTCGGCCACCGTGCAGGCGGCGCCGCAGGGCCCGGTCGTGGGCCTGACGAAGGAGGCGCAGCTCGCCGAGGGCGCGACCGGTCGCGCCGGCGACCGGGTCGAGTACTCGTTCACCGTCACGAACCAGGGCAACACGACGCTCACCGGCGTCGTCCTCGCCGACGGCCAGCAGGGCCTCGGCACGATCACCCCGGGCACCTGGCCGGGCGGCACGACCGGCACGCTCGCGCCGGGCGAGTCCGTCCGGGCGACCGCCGTCTACGTGCTGACCCAGGCCGACGTCGACCGCGGCTCGGTGTCGTCCGTCGCGACGACCTCCGGCCGCTCGTCGGCGCCCGCGCAGACCGTGACCGCGAGCGACGAGAAGACCGTCGTCGTGCCGCCGCAGCCCGCGCTGGCGTTCGCGAAGACCGTCGCGCCCGCCACGGGCACGGCGCCCGGCGACGCGCTCACGTACACCTTCACCGCGACGAACACCGGCACCGTCACCCTCGACGGCGTCGTGTTCGACGACGCCCTCGTCGGGCTCTCGCCCGTGGCCGTCGCGACCTGGCCGAGCGGGACCGCCGGGCGCCTCGCGCCGGGCGAGACCGTCACCGGCACGGCGACCTACCGGGTCACCCAGGCCGACGCCGACAGCGGCTCGGTCGTCAACGCGGCGCGGGTGCTCGCCAGCCCGCCGACGGGCGCGCCGCTCACCGCGAGCAGCGCGGCCACGGCCTCCACCGCCCCCACGGCCGCCGCGATCGGCGTCGAGAAGACCGCCGCCCTCGCGACGGGCGCCGCGGGCGTGGCCGGCGACACGGTCGAGTTCTCGTACGTCGTCACGAACACCGGGACGGCCACGCTCACCGGCGTGACCCTGACGGACGCCCTGACCGCCGCCTCCCCGGTCGTCTTCGGCCCCTGGCCGAGCCCGACGAACCGCCTGCTGCCCGGCGAGAGCGTCACCGCCACCGCCCGGTACGTGCTGACCCAGGCCGACGTCGACGCCGGCGCCGTGAGCTCGTCGGCCCGCACCACGGGCACGACGCGCGACGGATCGGTCGTCGCGTCCGACGACGCCGCCGGCGTCGAGCTCGCGCGGACCGCCTCGGCCTCGGTCGACAAGACGGCGTCGTGGGTCGCCGGAGGCGCCGGTCGCGTCGGCGACGTCGCCCGCTTCACGATCGCGGTCGCGAACACCGGCACGGTGACGCTCTCCGACGTCGTCGTGACCGACCCCATGGCCGCCACGGAGGCGGACCCCTCCGGCGTCGTCGCGGCGGCGACCTGGCCGGGCACCCCCGGCACGCTCGCCCCGGGCCAGCGCGTCACCGCGACGGTCGACCGGGTCGTGACGCAGGCCGACGTCGACTCCGGCGCGCTGGTGAACGTCGCGACGCTCCGGGCCGCTCCGCCGGCCGGCGCCGGCGACCCCCTCGTCGTCCGCGACGGCGCGACCCTGGCGACGGCCGTGACCGCACCCGCGGTGTCGATCGTCAAGACGGCGACCCTCGAGCCCGGGGCCGCCGGCATGGCCGGCGACGTCGTCCGCTACGAGTACCTCGTCACGAACACGGGGGACGCGACCCTCTCGGGCGTCGTCGTCTCGGACGACCAGGCCCGCGCCTCCGTCGTCTCGTACGGCGACTGGCCCGCGGCGGCCGGCACCCTCGCGCCCGGCCGGACGGTCACGGCGACGGCGAGCTACGTGCTCACGCAGGCCGACGTCGACCGCGGCGTGGTGGCCTCGCGCGGCAGCGTCGTGGGCACGCCGCCGAGCGGCCCCGCCGTCCGCGCCTCCGAGGTGCAGGAGGTGCGCCTCGACGGCACGGCCTCGCTCGCCCTCACGAAGACGGGCGCGCTGACCGCCGGGCCCTCGGGCACGACCGGCCGCGTCGGAGACGGCGTCTCGTTCGCCTTCACGATCACGAACACCGGCGCCGTCACGGTGTCGGGCGTCGCGGTCGACGACCGGCTGAACGGCGTCTCCGCCGTCGAGCTCGGCCCCTGGCCGGGCGAGGTCGGCGTGCTCGCGCCGCGCCAGGTCGTCACCGGCACCGCGACCTACGCGGTCGTGCAGGCCGACGTCGACCGCGGCAGCGTCGTCAACGCCGCGACCGTCTCGGGCACCGCGCCGTCGGGAGCCGCCGTGCTCGCCGACGCGCGCACGACCGTGCCGCTGACGGCCGACGGGCCCCGCCTCGGGCTCGTCAAGCAGGTCGCCCTCGCGCCCGGCGCGACCGGACGCGCCGGCGACGAGGTCGTCTACACCTGGGTCGTGACCTCGACCGGAGACGTCACCGTCCGCGACGTCGCGGTCGCCGACGGGCAGCCGGACCTCAGCGACATCTCGTTCGTCTCGTGGACCGGCCAGGGCGACTTCGACCGCGTCCTCGCGCCCGGCGCCTCCGCGACGTTCACTGCCCGGCACGTGCTCACGCAGGCCGAGGTCGACGCCGGGGTGCTCGTCACCGAGGCGACGGCGACCGCGGTGGGCGACGACGCCGCGGCCACCCCGGTCTCGGCGACCGACGCCGTCCCGCTCGTCCTGCCCTCCTCGCCGGCCCTCGCGGTCGACAAGGAGGCGCGGTGGGCGGACGGCGGCTCCGGCCGCGTCGGCGACGTGGTCGAGTACCGCGTCTCCGTGGTCAACGCCGGCACGGTCACGCTGGCCGACGTCGTGGTGAGCGACCCGCTGCCCGGGCTCTCCGGGTTCACGTACACCGGCGGGACGGCCGACGGCTGGCCCGACGAGGCCGGTGTGCTGGCCCCCGGCGAGTCCGTCGTCGCCACGGCCCGGTACACGGTGACCCAGGCCGACGTCGACGCAGGCTCGGTCGTGAACGCGGCCTCCGCCTCCGGCGTGCCGCCGACGGGCGCCGCGGCCGTGGCGAGCGACGCGGCGACGATCGCGACCGCCGACGTCGCGCCGCGCCTCGCCGTGACCAAGACGCAGGCGCTGCCCGAGGGCGCCGCCGGCGTCGCCGGCGACACCGTGCCCTTCACGTTCACCGTCACGAACACCGGCTCGGTCACCCTGACCGACGTGCGGCTCGCCGACGGCCAGGCCGGTCTCGGCGACCTCGTGGTCGGCCCCTGGTCGGGCGCGGTCGGCTCGCTGGCCCCCGGCAAGAGCGTCACGGCCACCGCCGGCTACGTGCTGACGCAGGCCGACGTCGACGCCGGCGCGATCGCGTCGACCGTCACCGCGACCGGCACGCCCGTGCGCGGCCCGGGCGGCCCCGGGGTCCCGGCCGACGTCTCGGCCTCGGCCGACGGCCGCACCCCGCTCGTCGCGGACGCCGCCCTGGTCATGGCCAAGGCCGGCGCCCTGCGCGGCTCCGGCCTCGCGGGCGACGTCGTCGACTGGACGATCACCCTGCGCAACGAGGGCGGCGTCACGCTCTCGGGCGTGCAGGTCGCCGACCCGCTGCCCGGCCTCAGCCCCCTCGTGCTCGGCCCCTGGCCGACCGTCGAGGGCAGGCTCGCCCCGGGCGAGTCCGTGACGGCCGTCGCCACGTCGACGCTGACCCAGGCCGACGTCGACGCGGGCGCCGTGACCAACACGGCCACCGCCTCCTCGACCCGTCCGACCGGCGAGGCCGTGACGGCTGCCGCGCAGGCGACCGTGCGCACGGCGCCTGCCGTCGCCGGCCTCACGGTCGCCAAGACGCAGGTCATGGCCGACGGGGCGACCGGCAAGGCCGGCGACGTGCTGCAGCTCGGCTACGTCGTGCGGAACGCGGGCTCGGTGACCCTGCGCGGCGTGACGCTGTCCGACGCCCAGCCCGGCCTCTCGCAGATCGTCTTCGGCACGTGGCCGGGCGAGCCCGGCGTGCTCGAGCCCGGGCAGAGCGTGACCGCGAGCGCCACGTACGTGCTCACGCAGCGCGACGTCGACGCAGGGATCGTCACCTCCGAGGTGACCGCCACGGGCGAGGCGCCCGGCGGCGCGACCGTCGACGACGTCGCCGAGGCGGGGGTCGTGCTGCCCGGCTCGTCCAGCGTCTCGCTGCGCAAGACCGGCGCCCTCGTCGGCGAGGGCGCGGCCGGCGGGCTCGTCCGCTTCGGCTTCGAGGTCGTCAACACCGGCGACGAGACCCTGTCGGGCCTCGCGCTGACCGACGAGCTGCCCGGCCTCGGCGAGGTCGTGTTCGATCCGTGGCCCGGCGCCGAGGGCGTGCTCGCCCCGGCGCAGGGCGTGACGGCCACGGCCGACTACGTGCTGACCCAGGCCGACGTCGACGCGGGCCTCGTCCGCAACACCGCCTCCGTCCTCGGGACGACCGCGGGAGGTGCCCTGCGCGCCGACGAGGACACGACCGTCGTCACGGTGGTGCCGCGCTCGGGCGTCGAGCTGACCAAGACCGTCAGCTACGCGCCCGGCAGCGCCGGACGCCTCGGCGAGCAGCTCGACTACCGCTTCGTCGTCGTCAACACCGGCACAGTGACGCTGGTCGGCGTCGGCGTGGAGGACGAGATGCCCGGCCTCGGCGACGTACGGTACGAGTCGTGGCCCGGCGAGCCCGGCGTGCTCGCACCCGGACAGAGCGTCGTCGCGACCGCCGCGTACACCGTCACCGCCGCCGACGTGGCAGCCGGCCAGGTGTCCAACACGGCGACCGCGATCGGCACGGGCGCCGGCCCCGACGGCACGGTGCCGCCCGTGACGAGCCCCGACCCGACCCCCGACCCGACCCGCGACGACGACACCGTCGTCGTCCCGACCCACGACCGCGTGCTGGCCTTCACCGGCGACGAGGTGGCCGCCCCGGCGCTCCTCGCCCTGGTGCTGCTGGTCGCCGGCCTCGGCCTGGCCCTCACGGGCCGGCGTCGCGACCGGGACGTGCGCACGACGACCGCTCGCCCGAGAGGACACTCATGACCACCCGACCTGCCCTGCTCCGCACCTCCTCCGCCGGCTCCCGCTCCGCGCTGACCCGCTCGGCCGTGGCCGTGCTCGGGGGCGCCGCGCTCGTCGTCGCCCTCGCCGGCTGCACCGGGGGAGGCGACGGCGACGCCAGCCCGTCGCCCACGCCCTCGAGCACGGCCGCCGCGGCGCCCGCCGTCACCGACATCCAGGACGACCCGGGCACGGCGCCCGACTTCGTGGGAGCCCTGCAGGACGTGCAGCAGACCGCGTGCGAGCTCGACGGAGGCGCGTACACGGTCACCGGGACGGCCGCGAACCCCACGGACGCCGCCCAGCACTACCGGATCTACGTGTCGCTGCTCGACGGCGACCAGGCGACCCTCGGCCTGACCCAGGTCGACCTCGACGCGGTCGCCGCGGGCGAGACCGCCGAGTGGGAGGCGCAGCTCGCCGTCGACTCCGCCGACCTGAGCTGCGTGCTGCGCGTGGAGCGCTTCGCCGCGTGACCACCGTCAGCGGCGTGCCCGCGAGCGCGGCGACGGCGGAGTCCGCCGGGTCGGCGCCTGCCGCGCCGGTGCCGGTCGGCGCGTCGCCGACGGGCGTGCCGCGGCTGCCGGGCGCGACGGTCAGCCGGCCCCGGCTGCTGAGGGCCCTCGACGAGGCCTCGGGGTCGCCCGTCGTGGTGCTCCGCGGGCCGGCGGGCTGCGGCAAGACGGTGCTGCTGGCCGACTGGGCGCGCCGCCACCGTCGCGACCACGAGCGCGTGCTGTGGCTCGGCCTCGACGCGGCGCTCGACGGCGTGCCGGCCGCTGACCGGCGGCGCGCCTTCTGGGCCGCCGTGGGCCTCGCGCTGCGGGCCTCGGGACGGTCCTCGTCGGCCCTCGCGCGCCTCCTCGGCGACGACCTCGCCCCGGCCCCTTCGCGGTCCGCCCTCGTCGCGGCCGCCGCCGCCCCCGACCAGCCCCTCGTGCTCGTGCTCGACGACCTCGACCTGCTCGACGACCCGGCGGCCCGGGCCGACCTGGAGGCGGTCGTCGGCTCGGGCGGGCGGGTCAGGGCGGTCGTGGCGACCCGGTCCCGCAGCTGGCTCGAGCGGGGCGACGTCGCCGCCGCCCTCGACACCGTCGTGGTCGGGCCCGACGCCCTGGCCCTCACGCCTGCGGAGGCCGCGGTCGTCGTGGCCGGCGTGCTGCGGCGTCCCGTGGACGCCTCGCGCGTCGTCGCGCTGCACACCGCCGTGGGCGGCCACGCCGGGGCCGTCGTGGCGTCCGCGCGCGCCGTCGCCGACCGCGTCGACGCCGACCGGACCCTGCTCGTCGACCGCGGCGGCCGGTCGTTCGAGGAGGCGCTGGCCGCGTGCGCGCTCGACCACGTCCGTGCCTCGCTGGCCCGTCACCTCCGCGGCGGGCCCGCCACGGAGTTCGTGCTCCGCACCTCCGTCGTCGACTCCCTGCCCACGGCGCTCGCGGCGCGCCTCGCCGACCTGCCCGACGCCGACGCCGCGGCGGCCGCGCTCGACCGTGCGGCGGAGGACGGCCTCGGGGCCTGGCGCACCGAGAGCACGGGCGCGCACGGCGAGTTCGCCTACTACGCGGCGGTGCGCGAGGCGCTGCGGAGCGAGCTGGACGCCCGGCGGCCCGACGACGCCCGCACGCTGCGCCAGGAGGCCGTCGAGTGGGCGCTCGAGGCGGAGCAGCCGATGATCGCGGCCCGGGCCGCGGCGGCGCTGCTCGACATGCCCCTCCTCTCGCGCGTGCTGCAGCGGTCGTGGCCCTCGTTCACCCTGCGGCACGCGGCCGAGCTGGTGGGCGTGCTCGGGACGCTGCCGAGCCGGCGCACGGCCCGGCACCCCGTCGTGCTCGCGATGACCGCCCTCGCCTTCTCGACGGTGAGCATGCACCACGCCCGCGTCGCGCAGGCCCTCGAGGCCGCCGTCTCGGCCGTCGAGGAGCGCGTCGGCTCCGTCCCCGCGCCCGACCAGGCGTTCCTCCTCGCCGTCGAGGCCCAGGCGCGACGGATGCTCGGCGACGTCGCCCGCGCCCGCGCCGCCGCCGCACGGGCCGAGGGCGTGCTCGCGGCCCTGTCGCCGGCCGAGCGGGAGGAGATGGCGCCCGTCGCCTCCTTCGTGCACCAGCAGCTCGGCGTGACGGCGCTGCTCGACGGCTCGCCCGAGGAGGCGCTGCGCTCCTTCGCCGCGGCGTCGGGCGCGGCTTCGGGACCGGAGCACGCCGCGCAGCGGTCGTCGTCGGTCGGCGCCAGCGCCTTCGTGCACCTCTGGATCGGCGAGGTCGCGACCGGCCGCGCCCTGCTCGCCCAGGTGGGCGACGAGACGGCCGGCCCGGTGGCGCTCGCGCGGGCCGTGCTCGCGCTCGAGGACTTCCGCCCCCACGAGGCCCTTCGGCTCGTGCCCGACGTCGAGCCGCTGATGGCCTCGTCCGAGCACTGGCCGATCGTCCTCGCCGTACGGGCGTCCGCCATGATCTCGCTCGGCCAGACCGCCGTCGCCGGCCACCTCGTCGACCTCGACGCCCAGGCGGCGCGCTGGAGCGTCCGCTCGCCGACCGCCGGAGCGTCGAGCGACCTGCTCGCGACGACGCGGGTGCGCCTGATGCTCGCGGTCGGGCGCGTGAGCCGGGCCGAGGCGGAGCTGGAGCACCTGCCGGCCGACGACCCCGTGGTCGTCCTGCGCCGCGGGGCCGCGCACCTGCTGCGCGCCGACGCCCGACGTGCCGCCGACACCGTCTCGGGCGCGCTGCTCGCCGGCGTCCCCGACCAGCGGGTCCGGTCGCAGCTGCTGCTGCTGAGGGCGGTCGCCGAGCTGCGGCTCGACCGTGCGGCCGCGGCGCTCGCGACCTTCACTGCGGTGCTCGACGCGTTGGCCCACACCGGCCTCCGCACCGTGCTGCTGACCGTGCCCCGCGACGACCTCGAGCAGCTCGTCGCCGCGGCGACCGCGTCGGGCGACCCGCGCGCCGAGGACATGCTCGGCCCCGGCCGCTCGCTCGCCGGCGACCTGCCCGCCGACGCCATCGGCAGCTCGCTCTCGGAGCGCGAGGCGGTCGTGCTGCGCTCGCTCGCCACGGAGCGCAGCCTGCCCTCCGTCGCCGCCGAGCTGCACGTCTCCGTGAACACGGTCAAGACGCAGCTGCGGAGCGTGTACCGCAAGCTCGGCGTCTCCGGCCGCCGCGAGGCCGTGGAGGCCGCGACGCAGCGCGGCCTCATCGGCGGCTGACCCGGGAGAGGATGGACCCATGTCCTCCACGAACCTCCTCGGCGTGCCCGAGACCCTCCTGCCCGCCGACCCTGCCGTCACGGCCGACCTCGAGACGCTCTCGCTCGCCGAGGTCGTCGTCGCCCACCCGACGTCGTCGCTCGCCTGGGCCCTGCTCAGCGACGAGGCCTCCGCGCGGGGCGCCGACCTCGAGGCGTACGCCTACGCGCGGGTCGGCTACCACCGCGGCCTCGACGCCCTTCGCGGCGCCGGCTGGCGCGGACAGGGCCCCGTCCCGTGGTCGCACGAGCCGAACCGCGGGGTGCTGCGCTCGCTCTTCGCCCTCCGCCGCGGAGCCGCCGCGATCGGCGAGACCGCCGAGGTCGAGCGGCTCGGCACGTTCCTGGCGGACGCCGACCCCGCGGCCGCCCCGGCGATCGAGGCCGAGGAGGCGGGCCGACGCTGACGGCGCCCGCCGCGCCTCCTGCGCCCGCGGCTCCTGGCCCTGCGCCTCAGCCGATCAGCGACGGCCGCAGGTCGCGCAGCGTCCGCTGACGCGTCATCCGGGCCGTCGCGAGCAGCGACACCAGCAGCGCGCCGAGCATCCAGAGGGCGAGCACGCCGGCGTCGGTCCACGCCGTCGCCGTGCTGCCGCCGTACATCAGCTGACGCAGCCCGTCGGTCGCGTAGCTCATCGGCAGCACGAAGTGCAGCGCGGCGAGCGGTCCGGGCAGCGTCTGCCACGGGAACGTCCCGCCGGCGGTGACCAGCTGCACGACCATGAGCACCAGCCCCAGGAACTGCCCGACGCTGCCGAGCAGCACGTTGAGCATCATGATGATCGCCGCGAAGGTGACGCTCGCCAGGCCCATCGTCCCGAGCATGCCCCAGGTGTGCGCGACCTCGAAGCCGAGCGCCCCGCGCACGATGGCGAACAGGGCGACCATCTGCAGCACGCCGAGCAGGGCCGGCGTCAGCCAGCCGGCCGCGACCACCCGCACGGGTGCCTTCACGGCGGTGATCGCCCGCTTCGACACGGGCTTCACGATCAGGAACAGCGCGTAGATGCCGATCCACGCCGCGAGGCTGATGAAGAACGGGGCGAGCCCCGCGCCGTAGGTGCCGGCGCTCGTGAGCGGCTGGTCGTCGACGCCGACGGGGTCGCTGATCGCGGAGGCCTGGTCGTCGCGGCTCTGCTCGGTGCTCGCGGGGATCTCGCCGAGGCCGCTCTGCAGCCCGTCCCGCAGCTGCACGGCGCCGTCGTCGAGCGTCCCGAGCCCGTCGCGCAGGCTGACCGTGCCGGTGCTGAGCGTGCCGAGCCCGGTCGACAGCGAGGCCGCCCCCGTCTCGAGCGTGCCGAGGCCCGACGACAACGAGGAGGCGCCCGAGGCAGCGCTCTGCGCTCCCGTCGCCAGTGTGTCGGCCCCGGCGGCCGCGTCGGAGATGCCGCTCGTGAGGGCCGGGGTCGCCGAGGCGAGCGCCGCCGCGCCGGCGGAGACCTGGTCGGCGCCCGTCGAGAGCGCCCCGACCTGGCCGTTCAGCTGCTGCACCTGCGTGTTCGCGTCGGCCAGGCCGTCGGTGACGGGGGCGAAGTACGAGGCGACCTCGGCCGCCGAGGCGACCGCCTCCTCCTGCGTCTGTCCCTTCGAGACGAAGAGGGCGACGAGCTGACGCCCGATCGCCGCCTGCGTCTCGGGGGCGGCGTCGGCGGCGGCCTGGCTGGCCGTCGCCGCGTCGCCGACGGCCGTCGCGAGCTGCCGGTTGCCGTCGGCGACCTGGGCTGCACCGTCCGCGAGCTGCTGCGTGCTGGCGGGAAGGCCGGTCGTCTGGTCGCGCAGCTCGTCGAGCCCGGTCGAGAGGGTCGACGCGCCGGTCGCCAGCTGGGAGGTGCCGGTCGCCAGCGACCGCGCGCCCGTCGCCGCGGTGGTCGCGCCCGTCGCGAGCTGGTCCGCTCCCGACGACGCGTCGGCCGCCCCGGTCACGAGCTGGTCGGCGCCCGACACGGCGGAGTCCGCGCCGCTGACGAGCTGCGACGCCCCGTCGACCGCGCTGCCGAGGTTCGTCCGGATGTCGGCGAGGCCGACGAGCAAGGTGGACGCCGCCTCCTTGCCGACCTTCTCGGCGACCGACGCGCGGATGGTCTTGCCGGCCTGCCCCGCGATCGTCGTCGCCAGGTAGCTGTTCGTGTCGTTCGTCGCGAGGACGATCCGCGCCCGCTGCGGGTCGTCCGAGCTGGCCGAGGTCAGGTCGGCGCTGAAGTCGCGCGGGATCGTGAAGGTGAAGTCGTAGGTGCCGTCGCGCAGCCCGGCCGCGGCCTCGCCCGACGAGACGGTGTGCCAGTCGAAGTCGCCGCCGTCGACGACCTCGTCGGTCACCTGGTCGCCGTAGTTCGTCGCGGTGCCGTCGACGACGGAGCCCTGGTCCTCGTTGACGAGCGCCGCGGGCACCTGGTCGAGGTTCGCGTACGGGTCCTGGTTCGCCCACAGGTAGAGGCCGCCGTAGAGCAGCGGCACCGTCATCAGGGCGACGAGTGCGAGGCGCGCGAGCCCGGTGGAGGTCAGCCGCTGCAGCTCGGCTCGGACGATGGCGATGATCTTCACGGTCAGCGGTCCTCTCGGGTGGGGGCGACCGCGCTGTCGTCGGGTGGGGTGGTGTCGGTGTCGGTGTCGGTGTCGAGGTCGAGGTCGAGGTCGAGGTCGGTGTCGGTGTCGGCGTCAGGGGCGTCGAGGGAGGTGGTGCCCAGGTCATCGGGACCGGTCGCGTCGTCAGCGTCAGCGTCTGCGTCCGCGTCTGCGTCTGCGTCCGTTCCTCCGGCGGCGTGCTCGCCGTGCTGTCCGAAGTCGGGCACCGGCAGCGCCTCGACGGCGGCCAGCGCCGCGGCCCCGGTGATCGTCAGCACGGTGACTCCGCGGGCGACGAGGTCGTGCACGACGGCGAGCCAGGCGGCGACGTCGCCGCCGTGCCGCTCGGGCGAGGTGAGCACGAGGCCCCGCACGCCCTCGCGCAGCACGGCGAGCTCGCAGAGCAGGCGCACGCGCAGCTCCGTCGACAGCGCCTGGAGGCGGGTGCGGCGGTGCTCGGCGAGGCCGATCTCGTCGAGCAGCAGGGCGGTCGAGGCGCGGTCGCTGCGGAGGCCGGCGAGCGCGAGCTCCTCCCGGGCGACCTGCGCGACGGTGAGCGAGCCGAAGGGCTCGGCCACCGACGGGGTGTCGACCAGGGCGAAGGAGGCGCGGATCGCGGCTGCGTCGTCGCTCCCGTCCAGGGTGACCTGGCCGCTGGTCGGGGCCATGCGCCCGCCGGCGATCAGCGACGCGAGCACGGGGGCGTCGACCGTCTCGACGGCGACGAACCCGGGCGCGCCGCGGTCGGCGACGACGGTCAGCTCGGGCAGCGGCGCACCGGGCCCCTCGCCGACGGCGACGTGGTCGAGCTCGAGCCTCACGAGCGGTCCTCCGGGGTGCGCAGCGCGAGGGCCGGCGTGCTGCGGACGAGCTCGCCCGCCTCCTGCCAGCCGAGCCCGACCATGCCGAGCACGGCGAGCATCACGAGCCGGTGGCCCTCGGCGCGGTCGAGGTCGCGCACGGTCGCCTCGTCGAGCACGGCCAGCGCCGACCCCTCGACGAGGTGGGCGAGGGTCTCGACGTCGACGTCGTCGCGCATCCGGCCGTCGGCGACGCCGCGACGGACGGTCTCGAGCAGGAACGCGCGCAGCGGCGCGAGCGCCGTGCCCACGTCGCGCATCAGCGGCCCGCGCACGGTGAGCTGCGCCATGACGCGGACGTGCTCGACCTCGGCCCACAGGCGCGCGCCGAGCTCGGCGAGCTGGACGACCGGGTCGTCGGAGGGCGCCGGCACCGCGGCGGCGCCGATGCGGGCGGCACCGCGCAGGGTCACCTCGCGCACGAGGTCGTCCCGGGTCGCGAAGTGCCCGTAGACGCTGCGTCGGGACAGCCCCGCCTCGGCGGCGATCGCCTCGAGCGGGACGGCCGGGTCGACGTTGAGGAGGCGCACGGCGGCCGCCATCAGGGCCTCGCGGTTCGCGGCGGCGTCGCGTCGGGGCGCGCGGGTGGGGGAGAGGGGGGAAGACGAGGCGTGCACGACCCCGATCATACGATCTTGCACACCAGTGTGCAAGATCGTGATGGTGGGGGAGAGGGGCGAGGAGGCGTCGGTAGGGTCAGGCGATGACCCTCGAGGAGGCGGCGCGGCAGCTCTACGCCCTGCCGCCGCAGCAGTTCACCGCCGCCCGCGACGCCTTGGCCGGCGACGCGAAGTCCGACGGCGACGCCGCCCTGGCGACCTCCGTGCGCGCGCTGCGCCGCGCCTCCGCGTCCGCCTGGGCCGTCGACCTCCTCGCCCGTGACGCCCCGGACGACCTCGTCGCCCTCGCGGCCCTCGGCGGCCGGTTCCGCACGGCTCAGACCGACCGCGACCGCTCTGCCCTCTCCGCCCTGACCCGGGAGCGGAAGGAGGCGCTGGCCGGCCTCGTCGCCCGCGCCCGCCTCCTCGCGTCCGACGCGGGCCACCCGCTCTCGGCCGCGGCGCTCGCCGAGGTCGACCAGACCCTCCGTGCCGCCGTGGCCGACGCGACCGCCGCGGCCGCCGTGCGCAGCGGCCGCCTCGTGCGGGCTCTCGCCGCCGACGGCCTCGAGGAGGCGGACCTCACCGACGCCGTCGCCGGCCCTGCCCCCGAGGGAGTCGCCCCGGAGCGGCTGCGCGCAGCCGCTGCCCCCGCCGGTGACGACCACGACGACGAGGGCGGGGGAGCGACGGGATCGGCCTCTGGTGGCGGGTCACGGACACGCGGCCGGGCGGCCGCTCGGCAGGCAGCTGCCGAGGCTGCCCGACGCGCCGCCGAGGAGGCGGCCGCGGACGCCGAGCACGAGGCCGACGACGCGGAGGCGGCGCTCGCCGAGGTCGACGAGCGCGCGACCCGGCTGGCTCACGACCGGGACGACGTCCTCGATCAGCTGCGCCGCCTCCGGGACGAGTTCGCCGCCGCCGAGCGTCGCAGCGCCGAGCTGGACGACCGCGAGAAGTTCCTCACCCGCGAGCGCCGCCGTGCCGACGCCGACGCGGCTGCCGCGCGCCAGGCCGCCGACCGCGCCCGAGCAGCCCTCGCCCCCCGCGACTGACCCCGCCGGCGCAGGTCGCCGCCTGCTCTCCCGCGCAGCGAAACACCCCGGTGTGGACCGATCACCCCGCTCCTACGAGGTGTTTCGTCCACAACGGGGTGTTAGAGCGCGGCTGGCGCGTCTGCCCTAGCCCCGAGCGCCCATCAGGTGCTCGAGCGCGAGCTGCTGCAGGCGGACGAACCCGTACCCGTGGCCGCCGAAGTGCTGCCCCGCGTCGTAGTCCTCGTACGAGGCGCGGTCGGCGAGCAGCTGCTCGTAGCCCTCGCCCTCGCCGAGCGTCGGCGTCGACAGCTCCGCGACCTGGGAGGCGGCCAGCGCCTCCTGCACGTCGGGGTCGGCACGGAACGCCTGGGCGCGCTCCTTCAGGAGCAGGTACATGCGCATGTTGGCGGCGGCGGAGTCCCACACGCCCGAGATGTCCTCGGTGCGCGACGGCTTGTAGTCGAAGTGGCGAGGGCCGTCGTAGGTCGGGCCGCCCTGGGGCGAGCCGTGCTCGAGCAGGTCGACGAGCGAGAACGCGTTCTGCAGGTCGCCGTGGCCGAAGACGAGGTCCTGGTCGTACTTGATGCCCCGCTGGCCGTTGAGGTCGATGTGGAACAGCTTGCCCTGGTAGAGCGCCTGGGCGATGCCGGCCGTGAAGTTGAGGCCCGCCATCTGCTCGTGGCCGACCTCGGGGTTCACGCCGGCCATCTCGGGGTGCTCGAGCGTCTCGATGAACGCGATCGCGTGGCCGAGGGTCGGCAGCAGGATGTCGCCGCGGGGCTCGTTGGGCTTGGGCTCGATCGCGAAGCGCAGGTCGTAGCCCTTGTCGAGCACGTACTGCGAGAGCATGTCGACGCCCTCCTTGTAGCGCGACAGCGCCGCCTGCACGTCCTTCGCGGAGTCGTACTCGGCGCCCTCGCGGCCGCCCCACATGACGAAGGTCTTCGCGCCCAGCTCGGCAGCGAGGTCGATGTTGCGGAGCACCTTGCGGAGCGCGAAGCGGCGGACGCCGCGGTCGTTGGAGGTGAAGCCGCCGTCCTTGAAGACGGGTGCGCTGAAGAGGTTGGTCGTCACCATCGGCACGACGATGCCGGTCGCGTCGAGGGCGCCCTTGAGGCGGTCGATCTGCGTCTGGCGCTCCGCGTCGGTCGAGCCGAACGCGAAGAGGTCGTCGTCGTGGAAGGTCAGGCCGTAGGCGCCCAGGCGGTCGAGGTTCTCGACGGCCTCGACCACGTCGAGGTCGGGGCGGGTCGGTCCGCCGAACGGGTCGGCGCCCGTGTAGCCGATCGTCCAGAGTCCGAAGGAGAACTTGTCGTCGCGGGTGGGAGTGGTCGTCATGTCCGGGGTCCTCGTCGTCGAGAGCGTTTGTTGTCGTCTCCAACATATGCGCTCGGGGCGACGATCACAAGGGCGTCGTCGCTGCTCCTCCCCAGGGCGGGCCCAGCGCCGGCGCGTCCCCCGTCGTCGGGCGGGGAGGTTGCGTGCCCTCGCCGCCGCCCGTACTTTGTTGTTGGCCACAACGAACGTGGCGACGCGTGACGAAGGAGTCAGATGTCCCCCGACGAGACCAGCGCCGCTGCGACCCGGCTCGACGACGTCCGCCCCGACCTCGGCGTCGCGATGGTCGGCCACGGCTTCATGGGCGCCGCCCACTCGCAGGCCTGGCGCACGGCGCCCGCGTTCTTCGACCTCCCGCTGGCCCCGAGGATGACGGCGATCGTCGGCCGCGACGCCGACGCGACCCGCGCCGCTGCCGCCCGCTGGGGCTGGCAGCGCGCCGAGTCCGACTGGAGGCGCGTGGTCGAGAGCGACGACGTCCAGCTCGTCGACATCTGCTCGCCCGGCTCGACGCACGTCGAGATCGCGGTCGCCGCCCTCGAGGCCGGCAAGCACGTGCTCTGCGAGAAGCCGCTCGCCAACACCGTCGCCGAGGCCGAGCTGATGGCCGAGGCCGCCGAGCGGGCGGCCGCCCGGGGCGTCCTCGCGATGGTCGGCTTCAGCTACCGCCGCGTGCCCGCGATCACCTTCGCCCGTGACCTCGTCGCGCGGGGCGCGATCGGCGAGCTGCGCCAGGTGCGTGCCCTCTACCTGCAGGACTGGCTGGTCGACCCCGAGGGCCCGATGACCTGGCGCCTCGACAAGAGCGTCGCCGGCTCCGGCTCGCTCGGCGACATCGGCGCCCACCTCGTCGACGCCGTGCAGTTCGTCACGGGCCGGGCCCTCACCGACGTCAGCGGCCTGCTGCACACCTTCACGACCGAGCGCCCCCTGCTCGGCGAGGTCCGCGGCCTCGGCGGCACCGCCTCCTCCGAGCGCGGGCAGGTGACGGTCGACGACGCGGCCCTCTTCACGGCCAGGGTCGCAGGAGGCGCCCTCGCGACGTTCGAGGCCACCCGCGTCGCGACCGGCCGCAAGAACGCGCTGCGGCTCGAGTTCAGCGGCACGGGCGGCGCGATCGCCTTCGACCTCGAGCGGATGAACGAGCTCGAGGTCTACGACGCCGGCGCCCCGGTCGACCAGCTCGGCTTCCGGCGCGTGCTCGTGACCGAGCCCGAGCATCCCTACACGGGCTCGTGGTGGCCGACGGGTCACGGCCTCGGCTACGAGCACGCCTTCAGCCACCAGGCCCGCGACCTCGTCACGGCCATCGCGGCGGGGGAGCAGCCGACCCCCTCCTTCGCCGAGGGCCTCCAGGTGCAGCGCGTCCTCGACGCCGTCGAGCGCAGCGCCGCCGACGGCAGCCGCTGGCTCGCGACCGCGCCCTGACCCGATCCGACCCGACCCGTCCCTGCCGAGAGAAGACCCATGACCACCCCCACCACCCCCCTCCGCGTGACCGTCTGGGGCGAGAACCGCCACGAGCAGATCGAGCAGCACGTCGCCGAGCGCTACCCCACGGGCATGCACGGAGCGATCGCCGAGGGCGTCGGCGAGAACCTGCCCGACGCGCAGATCACGATCGCGACGATGGACATGCCCGAGCACGGCCTCAGCGAGGAGGCGCTCGAGCAGACCGACGTGCTCACCTGGTGGGGCCACGCGGCGCACGACGAGGTGAGCGACGAGGTCGTCGAGCGGGTGCACCGCCACGTGCTCGCAGGCATGGGCCTGATCGTGCTGCACTCCGGTCACTGGTCGAAGATCTTCACGAAGCTGATGGGCACGACCTGCACCCTCCGCTGGCGCAGCGAGCACGACCAGGAGCTCGTCTGGACCGTCAACCCGCAGCACCCGATCACGCGCGGCGTGCCGAACCCGATCGTCATCCCCGAGCAGGAGATGTACGGCGAGTACTTCGACGTGCCGACCCCCGACGAGCTGGTCTTCATCTCGGGCTTCACCGGCGGCGAGGTGTTCCGCAGCGGCATGACCTACCGGCGTGGCTTCGGCAAGGTGTTCTTCTTCAGCCCCGGCGACCAGGACTTCCCCGTCTACCACCACCGCGCCGTCCGCCGCGTGATCGCGAACGGCGTCGAGTGGGCACGCCCCGAGCGCGAGCGCGAGACGCCGACCCTGCTGCGCTACGAGACCGGCCAGTACTTCCAGGGGGCCGACTACGAAGGGGCCCTCGAGCGATGACGTTCCGCACCGTCGACAGCCGAGGAGGCGCCCTGCGCGTCGTCCAGGTCGGTGCAGGAGGCATGGGTCGGGCCTGGCTCCGCGCGCTCGCCGACAGCGCCGACGTCGAGCTGGTCGGCATCGTCGACCTCGACCTCGACGCCGCCCGGGCGGGTGCCGAGCACCACGGAGACGCGTCGCTGCCCGTCTCGACCGACCTCGGCGCGCTGATCGCCGACCTCTCGCCCGACGCGGTGGTCGACGTGACGGTGCCGGTGGCGCACCACCCCGTGACGACGCAGTCGCTGTTCGCCGGCCTGCCCGTCCTCGGCGAGAAGCCGGTCGCGCTCGACGTCGCCGAGGGGCTCTCGCTCGCGGCCGCCGCCGAGGTGACGGGCGAGCTCTTCATGGTCAGCCAGTCGCGTCGCTACGACGACCACCTGGTCGCCCTCAAGCAGCAGGTCGCCGAGCTCGGGGAGGTCGGCGTCGTCACGACCGAGTTCTTCAAGGCGCCGCACTTCGGCGGCTTCCGCGAGCAGATGGACGACGTCCTGCTGCTCGACATGGCCGTGCACCCGTTCGACTCGGTGCGCTGGCTGCTCGACGCCGACCCCGTGTCGGTCTGGTGCGAGTCGTTCAGCCCGTCGTGGAGCTGGTACCGCGGCGACGCGGCCGCGAACGCCGTCTTCGAGTTCGAGGGCGGGGTGCGCTACGCCTACTCGGGCAGCTGGTGCAGCCCCGGCGCCGAGACCTCGTGGAACGGCTCGTGGCGCGTCGGCGGCTCGGCCGGCACCGCGCTCTGGGACGGCGACGAGGCTCCCGTGCTCGCCCTCGCGGACGAGACGGGCGCCTCCTCGTCGCCCCGGCTGTCGCCCCTGCCGACCGTCGGCGACGGGATCAAGGGCTCGCTCGCCGCGTTCGTCGGGGCGCTCCGCACCGGCGACGTGCCGCACGGCGAGGTGCACGAGAACGTGATGAGCCTCGCGATGGTCGAGGCAGCGATCGAGTCGACGCGCAGCGGGCAGCGGGTCGTGATCGACGACCTGCTCGAGCGGGCGCTCGTGACAGCGATCGAGCGGGAGGCGCGCGACGACGTCCGGGCCCGCCTCGAGTCGTGGACCTCGGTGCGCGCCGCGCTGCAGGCGGTCCCCACGGCACCTGCGGCGACCACGGCAGGGGCGACCTCGTGACCCGCCGCGCGCTCGTCGTCCGCGGCGGCTGGGAGGGCCACGACCCGACCGGCACGACCGACTCGTTCGTGCCGTTCCTCGAGCGGTCCGGCTTCGAGGTCAGCCTGCACGACGGCCCGGCGGTCTACGCCGACGCCGACGTGATGCGCGACGCCGACCTCGTGCTGCAGAACGTCACGATGTCGACGATCGAGGGGGCGCAGACCGTGGGGCTCCGCGCGGCCGTCGAGGCGGGCACCGGCCTGGCCGGCTGGCACGGCGGCATCGCGGACTCGTTCCGCGGCGACGCCGACTACCTGCACCTGATCGGCGGCCAGTTCGCGGCGCACCCCGGCAAGGCCGCGGCCGACCGGGTCGGCGACGAGACGGACGGCTTCGTGCGGCACGTGATCCGCTTCACCGAGGCGGCGGCGACGCATCCCGTCACCGAGGGCCTCGACGACTTCGAGGTCGAGAGCGAGCAGTACTGGCTGCTGCACGACGACTACCTCGACGTGCTCGCGACGACCACGCAGGAGGCGCGGGCCGGCGACCCCTGGACCCGCCCGGTGACCTCGCCCGCCGTCTGGACCCGTCAGTGGGGCCTCGGCCGCATCGCCGTCGTCACCCCGGGGCACTCGCAGGCCGTGCTCGACCACCCGACCGTCCGCACGCTCGTCGAGCGCGGCCTGCTGTGGGCCTCGCGATGAGCGGCGTGGACGCGGGCGTGGCCGGCGGCGGCACGACCGGCACGAGCACGACCGGCGAGAGCACGACCGGCGGCTCGGCCGCCGCGCCGATGCGCATCGGCGTGGTCGGCGTCGGGGTCATCAGCGAGCAGTACTTCGCCTCGTTCGAGCGGCTGCCCGGTCTCGCCCTCGAGGCCGTGGCCGACCTCGACCGGGCGAGGGCCGCCTCCGTGGCGGAGCGTCTCGGCGTGCGCGCCCTGACCGTCGACGAGCTGCTCGCCGACGACCGGGTCGACGTGGTGCTGAACCTCACGATCCCGGCCGCGCACGCGGAGATCGCGCTGCGGGCGATCGCGGCCGGCAAGCACGTCTACGGCGAGAAGCCGCTCGCGCTCACGGTCGCCGACGGCGCCGCGGTGCTCGAGGCGGCCCGGGCGGCAGGGGTGCGGGTCGGCTCGGCACCGGACACGGTGCTCGGCACGGGGGTGCAGACCGCAGCCCAGCTCGTCGCCTCGGGGGTGGTCGGCGACCCCGTCGGCGCCGCAGTCTCGTGGACGGCCTCCGGGCACGAGGCCTGGCACCCCGCGCCCGACTTCTACTACCGGGCAGGGGGCGGCCCGCTGTTCGACATGGGCCCCTACTACCTGACGACGCTCGTGCACCTGCTCGGGCCGGTCGTCTCGGTGTCCGGCCTCGTCTCGCGCTCGGCCCGGCGGCGGACGATCGGCACCGGCCCCCGCGCCGGCGAGCGGCTCGAGGTCGACGTCGACACGCACGCGAGCGCGCTGCTGCGGCACGCCTCGGGAGCGACGTCGACCGTGACGGTGAGCTTCGAGGTGTGGGGCTCCCGGGCGCCGATCACCGAGCTCTACGGCACGCTCGGCACGATCGCCGTCCCCGACGCGAACATGTTCGGCGACCCCGTCGAGCTGCTCACCGCCGACGACCGCACCTGGCGCGAGGTCCCGGCCACGGCGGGCTACGGCGACGCGGGTCGCGGGTACGGCCTGGCCGACCTCGCCAGGGCGGTCGCGGCGGGGGAGCCGCACCGCGCCTCCGGCGACGTCGCCCTGCACGTGCTCGAGATCACGGAGGCGGTGGCCGCGTCGAGCGCGTCCGGCACCGTCGTGACGCTGGTCACCCGCCCGGACGTGCCGCCGCTGGTGCCGCTCGGCGCCGAGCCGCACCAGGCGTGAGCGCCCCGATACCCTGGTGACCAGGGAGGCCGCGGTGCAGGACGAGGCGAACGACACGACAGGCGCTCTGGCGACGGCGCTGCCCGATGCAGGAGGCGCCCCTCCCGCCGGTCGCGCCCGTCCCCTCCTCGATCGCCCTCGTGGGTCGAACCTCTCCTCGGTGCTCGGCATCGTGCACGGCGACGGCCCGACCTCGCGCAGCGAGCTGACGCGACTGACCGGTCTCAACCGCTCGACCATCGCCGCCCTCGTGGGCGAGCTCGTCGAGCGCGGCCTCGTCGTCGAGTCGGAGCCCGTCGCGGCGAACCGGGTCGGCCGCCCCAGCCCGGTGGTCAGCGCCTCGCCCGACGTCGTGGCCTTCGCGGTCAACCCCGAGATCGACGCCGTGACCGTCGGCCGCGTCGGGCTCGACGGGGTCGTGCAGCGCCGGGTCCGGCACGAGACGGACGGCGTCCCCACCGCGGTCGAGGCGGCGGAGATCGCGGCCCGCCTCGTCCGCGAGCTCGTCGACGAGGTGCCCGGAGCCCGGGTCGTCGGCGTCGGCGCCGCCGTGCCCGGCCTCGTGCACGCGGACGGCGGCCTCGTCCGTCTCGCGCCGCACCTCGGCTGGGTCGACGAGCCGTTCGCGCGCCTCCTGTCCGACGCCACCGGCCTGCCTGCCCGGGCGGCCAACGACGCGAGCACCGCCGTCGTCGCCGAGGGCCTCTTCGGCGCCGGCGCGGGAGCGAGCGACCTCGTCTTCCTCAACGGCGGCGCGAGCGGCGTCGGCGGGGGAGTGGTCGTCGACGGCCGCCCCCTCCGCGGCCGCGACGGCTTCGCGGGCGAGATCGGCCACACGCTCGTCGAGTCGGCCGGGCGGCTCTGCCACTGCGGCGCCGTCGGCTGCCTCGAGACCGAGGTCGGCCAGGCCGAGCTGCTGGCCGTCACCGGCCTGTCCCGCGCCCAGGCGGACGAGCTCGACGCCGCGCTGGCGACGGCGCTCGCCGAGGGCGACGCCGACGTGCGCCGCGAGGTCGAGCGCCAGGTCGACTACGTGGCCGTGGCGCTCCGCAACGTGCTCAACGCCTTCAACCCGTCGGTGATCGTGCTCGGCGGGTTCCTCGGGTCGCTGCAGGCCGCCGCGCCCGACCGGCTGCTCGACCGCGTGACCGCGCAGGCGCTGCCCGGGCCGCGCGACGGCGTGCAGCTGCGGCGGGCCGCGCTCGGCGCCGACCGGCTGATGATCGGGGCCGCCGAGCTGGCGTTCGCCGACCTCCTCGCCGACCCGGCCCGCGCCTCCTGACCCGGCCCGCGCCTCCTGACCCGGTGTCAGGCCGTGGCGGCCGCCGCGTGCCCGTGCTCGTCGCGCGTCGCCCAGACGGCGACCGCGGCGGGCCCGGCGAGGTCGACCGTGCCGTCGTCGAGCTCGACCCGCAGCGACCCCGCGTAGTCGCGGCGCTCGGCGACCCGGACGTGCGCGCCCACCCGCAGCTGCAGCGAGCCCAGGTAGCGCAGCAGCTCGGGCTCGTCGTCCGAGACGCGGACGACGTGGCCGCACTCGCCCTCGACGAACTCCTGCAGGGTGTGGGCCTCGGGCCGCACGACGGTGCCGTCGGCCTGCGGGATCGGGTCACCGTGCGGGTCGGCCGTGGGGCGCCCCAGCTCGACGTCGAACGCCTCGAGCAGGCGGTCGCTGACGGCGTGCTCGAGCACCTCGGCCTCGTCGTGCACCTCGTCCCACGCGTAGCCGAGCCGCTCGACGAGGTACGTCTCGATCAGGCGGTGGCGGCGCACCATGCCGACGGCGACGTGCCGGCCACGCTCGCTCAGGGCGATGCTGCGGTACGGCGTGTAGTCGATGAACCCGTCGCGCTCGAGCTTGCGGAGGTTGCCCGACACCGTCGACGCGCCCACCCCGAGCGTCGCCGCGATCTCGTTGGTCGTGATGCCGGGGGAGCCCTCGGCGGCCCACTCCTCGGCCTTCCAGATGACCTTGAGGTAGTCCTCGGTCATCGTCGAGCGGGTGGGTCCCGGTTCCGGTGGCATGTCCCCGATCCTAGGTCCCGCCTCCTGCGCCCGACCCTCTCGCCTCCTGTCCGTCGAGGGCGGGTCAGCTCGCTCGAGGGCGGGTCGCCGCTGACCCGCCCTCGACCTCGCTGACCCGCCCTCGGCCGATCGCAGGCGTGCAGGTCAGCGCGGCAGCGACCCGAGCGCCTGCGCCGCGCGGTAGCGCTGGCCGATCGCGGGCACGAGGTCCGGCTCCGAGGAGGCGCGGGTCGACACCGCCCACCCCGGTCGCGTCCCCGAGAGGGCCCACGCCGCCTGCCGTGCCGCACCGTCCGCGACGTACTCGCCGGGCGCGGGCACCGTGACCGGCACGTCGAGCACCTGGGCGGCGACGGCCTGCACGGCCGGGTTCAGCGCGGCGCCGCCGATCAGCAGCACGCGCCGCACCTCCACCCCCTGGTCGCGCACGGCGGCGGCGCCGTCGGCGAGGGCCGACAGCATCCCCTCGACGGCGGCACGGGCGAGGTTCTCGCGGGTGGTCGAGGCGAGCGTCAGCCCCGAGAGGGTGGCCGTCGCGTCGGGCAGGTCGGGCGTCCGCTCGCCCTCGAAGTACGGCACGAGCGAGACCCCGCCGGAGCCGGGCTCCGCGGCGAGCGCCAGCCGCGCGAACTCGTCGTGGTCGACGCCGAGCAGCGTGCCGATCGACGACAGCACGCGGGCCGCGTTGAGGGTGGCGACGAGCGGCAGGAACCCGCCGGCGGCGTCGGCGAAGCCGGCGACCGTGCCCGACCCGTCGTGGACGGGCGCGTCGGTCACGGCGAACGCCGTCCCGCTGGTGCCGATGCTGATGACGAGGTCGCCCACCCCGGCGTCCAGCCCGAGGGCCGCGCCGGCGTTGTCGCCGGCGCCCGCCCCGACGAGGACCCCCTCGGGGACCGGCCCGTGCGCGACCGTCGTGCCCGCCGCCTCCGACGGTCCCAGCACGCGCGGCAGCACGACGTCGCCAGGAGCAGGAGCAGCAGCAGGCGCCGAAGCAGCAGTCGAAGCAGCGGCTCCGTCGCGTCCCGCGGCGACTCGCCCGGTCTTCCCGAGCGCCCGCTCGAACAGCTCCAGGTCGTACGCGTCGTCGCCCGGGCTCCAGTACGAGGTGCCGCTGGCGTCGCTGCGGTCGGTGACGAGCGCCTCGAGGTCGGGGCCGAGCGGCGAGGAGGCGGCGGGCCCGTGACCGAGGAGCCGCCAGGTCAGCCAGTCGTGCGGCAGCGCCACGGCGGCGACGCGCGCGGCGGCCTCGGGCTCGGCGTCGCGCAGCCAGCGCAGCTTGGTGGCCGTGAAGGAGGCGACGGGCACCGAGCCCGTCCGTCGCGCCCACTCCTCCGCCCCGAGCTCGGCGGTCAGCTCGCGAGCCGCCCCGGCGCTGCGGGTGTCGTTCCAGAGCAGGGCGTCGCGCACGACCGCGCCGTCGGAGTCGAGCACGACCATCCCGTGCTGCTGCCCGGCGACCGAGATCGCGGCGACGTCGTCGAGGCCGCCGGCCGCGTCGATCGCCTCGACGAGGGCGTCCCACCAGGCGTCGGGCGGCACCTCGGTGCCCTCCGGGTGCCGGGCGGTGCCCTGGCGCACCAGCTCTCCGGTGGCGGTGTCGCGGATCACGACCTTGCAACTCTGGGTCGAGGAGTCGACCCCGGCGACGAGACTCATGGGGGTAGTTTGTCGTATTGCGCAACGAATTCCTAGAGCGGTGCGCGACGGGCGTGCCGCGCCTCCTCGTCGGTAGACTCAAGTGCACCTGACACGGTGCACGCGTGCCTCATCCGGGCGCGATCGCCGACCGCGAGGAGACGACCATGCCCGCAGTAGTCATCATCGGAGCCCAGTGGGGCGACGAAGGCAAGGGCAAGGCCACCGACCTGCTCGGCAGCCGCATCGACTACGTCGTCAAGTTCAACGGCGGCAACAACGCCGGCCACACGGTCGTCATCGGCGACCAGAAGTACGCCCTGCACCTGCTTCCCTCGGGCATCCTGTCGCCCGGCGTCACGCCCGTCATCGGCAACGGCGTCGTCATCGACATCGAGGTGCTCTTCGACGAGCTCGACGCGCTGATCGCGCGCGGCGTCGACGTCTCGAAGCTCAAGGTCAGCGCGAACGCGCACGTCATCACGCACTACCACCGCACCCTCGACAAGGTGACCGAGCGCTTCCTCGGCAAGCGCCAGATCGGCACGACAGGTCGCGGCATCGGCCCGACCTACGCCGACAAGATCAACCGCGTCGGCATCCGCGTGCAGGACATCTTCGACGAGGGCATCCTGCGCCAGAAGGTCGAGGCGGCCCTCGACCAGAAGAACCACCTCCTGGTGAAGGTCTACAACCGCCGCGCGATCGAGGCCGACGAGATCGTCGAGTCGCTGCTCTCGTACGCCGAGCGGCTGAAGCCGATGGTGGCCGACACGGCGCTCGAGATCCACCAGGCGCTCGAGGCCGACAAGACCGTCCTCTTCGAGGCCGGCCAGGCGACCATGCTCGACGTCGACCACGGCACGTACCCGTTCGTCACGTCGTCGTCCGCGACCGCAGGAGGCGCCTCCACCGGCTCCGGCATCGGTCCCGGCCGCATCCAGCGCGTCATCGGCATCGTCAAGGCGTACACGACCCGTGTCGGGGCAGGTCCGTTCCCGACCGAGCTGTTCGACGCCTCCGGCGAGTTCCTCCGCGCCAACGGCTTCGAGTTCGGCACGACCACGGGCCGGCCGCGTCGCTGCGGCTGGTACGACGCCCCGATCGCCCGCTACTCGGCGCGCATCAACGGCGTGACCGACTTCGTGCTCACGAAGCTCGACGTGCTCACGGGCCTCGAGACGATCCCGGTCTGCGTCGCCTACGACGTCGACGGCGTGCGTCACGACGAGGTGCCGGTGTCGCAGAGCGACTTCCACCACGCCGTGCCGATCTACGAGGAGTTCCCCGGCTGGACCGAGGACATCACCGGGGCCCGCGAGTTCAGCGACCTCCCGAAGGCCGCACAGGACTACGTCCTGGCCGTCGAGGCCATGAGCGGCGCCCGCATCTCGGCGATCGGGGTCGGCCCCGGCCGCGAGGCCGTCGTGGTCCGCCACGACCTCCTCGCCTGACCCGCCGCGGGGACGCCTCCCGTCGCCCCGCGCTCGGGCGCGCCCGCCTCAGACGACGCTGAACCCGTCCCCGAGGCGGCCGCGTCCCGTCAGCGCGAGCAGCACCTCCTCGCCGTGCCCCTGCATCGTCGCGGTCCGGGCGGCGAGCGCCGCGGTGTCGGCGACCGCGGCCGTCGGCAGCGTGTGGGCCAGCCCGGTCGCGCGTGACAGGTCGATGGTGTGCACGACGAGCTCGAACACGCGGGTCCGCAGGTACTCGCCGAGCGGGATCCCCATGCCTCCGAGCGACACGATCCGGTTCGAGGGGGCCCGGTCGAGGGCGCCGCGCGACTCGACGAGCGCCTCGGCGACCCGGGCGGCCGGGTCGTCGCCGAGCCACCGGCCGGCCTCGACGCCGCGGGCGTGCACGCCGTCCGCGTCGGTGAACTGCGAGGCGTACGCCGAGTACCAGGCCTCGGCCGACGGGATGGTCACGTCGCTCGGCTCGTCCAGGCCGAGGTAGGTCGACACCGTGAGCACAGCCCGGGAGGTGTGGCCCGCCAGGTCGCGGACGGTCCAGCGCCCGAGGCCGGGCGCGTCCCACTGCTCGGGGCGGACTCGCGAGAGGAGGTCGACGAACGACTCGGCCGACTGGCCGAAGGTGCGGGGTGTGGTCACGCTGACATCTTGCTCCGCCGCTGCCAGGATCGACGCATGACCGCGCTCGGGCCGTTGCCCTTCGTCCCCCTCGTCGGCCGTCTCGTCACGGTCGTCCCGCTCCGTCACGACGACCTGCCCGAGCTCCACCGCGCCGTCGGCAGGCCCGAGGTCTTCGCCGGGGGCTGGGGCGGCGGCGCGGCGGCGTACCGCGACGACTACGACGAGTGGGCCGAGTTCCTGCGCGGCTACCTGCCCTGGGACGAGGGGCTCGTCTGGGGCGTCCGCCGCACGGTCCCGGCCGGCGAGGTCCCCGGCGAGCTCGTCGGCACCACCACCGTCGGCCTCGTCGACCTCCGCTGCGAGAGCGCCCACGTCGGCTGGACCGCCTACGCGCCCGAGGTGTGGGGCACCGGCGTCAACGTCGAGACGAAGCTGCTCGTGCTGGGGTCGCTCTTCGACCACGGTCTCGGGCGTGTCCAGATCCAGGCCGACGCCCTGAACGAGCGGTCGCGGGCGGCGATCACGCGGCTCGGCGCGACCTTCGAGGGCGTCCACCGCCGCACGCAGCCGCGGGCCGACGGCTCGTGGCGCGACACGGCCGTCTACTCCGTCCTCGCCGACGAGTGGCCGGGCGTCCGGGATGGTCTCATGCAGCGTCTGGAGACTGTTCAGCAACCGTCCAGATGAGGGGTCGACTGTTGCTCTCATGACTTTGGAGATCGCTTACACCGCCATCGCCCACGCCACCGGCGGGGGCCGTGACGGCCACGTCCGCAGCGAGGACGACCGCCTCGACTTCGACACCCGTCCGCCCAGGGAGCTCGGCGGCTCCGGCGAGGGCACCAACCCCGAGCAGCTCTTCGCCGCGGGCTACGCGGCCTGCTTCCTCAGCGCGATGCACGGCGTCGCCAAGAAGCTCGACGTCGACACGAGCGACAGCTCGGTCAGCGCGAGCGTCGGCATCGGCGGCAACGGCGACGGCGGCTACGGCCTCGCCGTCGAGCTCGACATCTACACGCCGAACGTCCCGGCCGACCGCCGCCAGGAGCTCGCCGACGCCGCGCACCACGTGTGCCCGTACTCGAACGCCACCCGCGGCAACGTCGAGGTCACGCTGACCCTCGTCGACTGACGCAGCAGCACAGCAGCACAGCAGCAGCGAAGGAGGCGCGTCCCGCGATCGCGGGACGCGCCTCCTTCGTCCGTCCGCACCGCCCTGCGACACGGAACGTCGCCGATCGTCCCGGCCTGCCGTCGCAGCGCCCCGATAGGGTCGGGACATGGCACTCGACAGTCCCCTCGGGGCGGACAGCCCCCTCACGACCGACGACCGCGAGGCGATCGACGAGCTCTCGAGCATCCGTCAGAGCATCGACAACATCGACGCGGCGCTCGTGCACCTGCTCGCCGAGCGCTTCAAGTTCACGCAGTCGGTGGGGCACCTCAAGGCGGCGGCGGGCATGCCGGCCAGCGACCCCGAGCGCGAGCGCGTGCAGATCCAGCGCCTCCGCCAGCTCGCCGAGGAATCGCATCTCGATCCGGCCTTCGCCGAGAAGTTCCTCGGGTTCATCGTCGGCGAGGTCATCCAGCACCACCAGCGCATCGCGAACGACGCCGCCGGGTCCTCGTCCGAGGGCCGGGCGTGACCGACGCGGGAGCCGGGCTCGACGCGTCGGCCGGGCACGACCCGTCCGTGGTCGAGACCCCTGCGGCGGAGTTCCCCGCGGCGGACGTCGGCTCGCCCCAGCGCCTCTACGTCGGCTCGTACACCGCCTCCAGCGGCGGCTCCGGCGCGGGCATCACCGTGCTCGAGCGCACCGCGCCGGGTCAGCCGTGGCAGTCGGTGCAGACCGTGGAGGCCGACGACCCCTCCTTCCTGGTCGCGACCGAGGGCGCTCTGCACGCCGTGTCCGAGACGACGGAGGGGCGGGTCCTGTCGTACACCGTCTCCGCCGGTCGCCTCGTGGCCGCGTCGAGCGCCGCCTCGGGCGGGGCCGCGCCCTGCCATGTGCTGTTCGACCCCGCCTCCGGGGCGCTCGTCGTCACGAACTACGTCGGCGGCACGGTCTCCGTCCTCTCCGGCGACCCCTCGCTCACGAGCCGGGTGGCGCACACCGTCGCGCTGCCCGTCGGGCACGGCCCGGTGCAGGAGCGCCAGGAGCGCCCGCACGCCCACCAGGCCTCGCCCACCCCGTGGGGCACGCTGCTGGTCAGCGACCTCGGGACCGACCGCCTGGTCGAGGTCGCCGTCGACCCCGTCACCCTCGTGCCCGAGATCGTCGGCGTGCACCTGCTGCCCGCCGGGGCCGGCCCGCGTCACGTCGCGTGGCTGGGCGATCGCCTCGTCGTCGCCGGCGAGCTCGACGCCCGGCTGCACGTGCTCCGGCGCGTCGGCGAGAAGCTGGTCGTCGACCACTCGGTCGAGGTCTTCGAGGGCTCGTCCTCGGCGTCCGGGGTCTTCCCCTCGCACCTCGACGTGGACGGCGGACGCGTCTACGTCGCCACCCGCGGTCGCGACAGCATCAGCGTCCTCGCGCCAGGCGACGACGGCCGCCTCGAGCTCGTCGGCGAGGCTCCCTGCGGCGGCACCTGGCCGCGGCACTTCGTGATCACGCCCGGCGTGCTGTACGTCGCGAACCAGGGCTCGGACACGGTCGCCGTGCTGCCGCTCGACCCCGAGACGGGCGTCCCCGGCGAGCCCCTCGACGTCTTCACGCTCGGCAGCCCCGCCTGCATCCTCCCCGCCTGACCGGTCCCGCGGGCCCGCGCCTCCCTACCTGACCCGCCCCCGCCCCGTCAGCAAATGCCGACCGTGAGCGCCGTTCGGGCAGCGCAACAACTGGATATCCCGTCACAGCAGCCCCACCGGTCGGGTTCTGCGCTTCGTGGGTGATCGTGGACGCAGGGCTGCAGCAAATGCCGACCGTGAGCACCGCTCAGGCCGCACAACACCCGGATATCCCGCTACAGCAGCACCGCAGGTCGGCATTTGCGAGTACGCAGACACGCGCGGGCGCGAGGGCTCAGCGGAAGGGGCGGTCGGCGGCCGCTCAGCGTGCGAGGCTGCGCAGCAGCGCGACGACCTCATCGACCGAGGCGCGGCCGCGGTGCACGGCCCCGGCGGCACCGGACGCACCCGACGCACCCGATCCGCCCGACGCACCTGCAGCACCGGCAGCACCCGACGCGACCGACGCCTCCTCGAACTGCGCGGGCGTGAAGTAGAGCCCGTCCGAGACGAGGCACACGAGGCTGGCGACCGCGGGGTCGCCGACCTCGTCGAGCACGACCCGATACCAGCGGTCCTGCATGGCCGTGAGCGCGGAGACGGCCTGCGGCCAGCGTCCGCTCGCGCCGAGGCCGGCGACGGCGGTGATGCACCTGTCGAGCGGGTCGTCCACGGGGATGGCCGACCGCGAGGAGGTGCGGATGAAGTAGTCGACGACGCCGTCGGCAGCCGAGGTCATGCGTTCGACGTCGTCGTCGAGCAGCGCCTCGAGGCGGGCGACGAGCCCGTCGACCAGCGCTTCGCGCGAGGGGAAGTGGTAGAGCAGCCCGCCTTTCGAGACGTCCGCGGCGGCGGCGACGGCGTCGAAGGTGGCACTCCGCTCGCCGGCCTCGACGACGAGGTGCTCGAAGGAGTCGAGCATCTTCTCTCGGGCTGACGGGCGCGGGCTCATCCTGTTACTGTACCGTCTGGACGGTCAAGCTGTACCGTCCAGACGGTACAGCCCGCCCCGAACGCCCACCACGACCATCGAGAGACCCATGAGCACCCGCGACGACCGCCGCACCCCCGCCCCGACGACCCCCACGACGACACGCGCCCCCGCCCCCGCGCCCGCCCGCGCCGGCGCCCGCCAGTGGGCCGCCCTCGTCGTCCTGATGCTGCCGGTCCTCCTCGTCTCGGTCGACAACACGGTGCTCAGCTTCGCCCTGCCCGAGATCTCGACCGCGCTGCAGCCCTCGGCGGCCGCGCAGCTCTGGATCGTCGACGTCTACTCCCTCGTCCTCGCCGGCCTGCTCGTGGCGATGGGCTCCCTCGGCGACCGCTTCGGCCGCAGGCGCCTCCTCCTCATCGGGGCCAGCGGCTTCGCCGCGGTCTCGGTCGTCGCCGCCTTCGCCCCCACCGCCGAGGCGCTGATCGCCGCCCGCGCCGTGCTCGGCTTCTTCGGCGCGATGATCATGCCCGCCACGCTCTCGTTGCTGCGCAGCACCTTCACCGACCGCGACCAGCGCCGCCTCGCCATCGCGATCTGGGCGAGCGGCTTCGCGGCCGGTTCCGCCCTCGGCCCGATCGTCGGGGGAGCGCTCCTCGAGCACTTCGCCTGGGGCTCGATCTTCCTCATCGCCGTGCCGGTGCTGCTGCCCCTGCTCGTGGCCGCGCCGATCCTCGTCGTCGAGAGCCGCGACCCCGCTCCCGGTCCGTTCGACCTCGTGTCGGTCCTGCTCTCCCTGCTCGCGATGGCGCCGGTCGTCGCGGCGATCAAGCAGCTCGCCACGCACGGTCCGGGCCTCGACGTGCTCGCCCTCGCCGTCGTCGGCCTCACGGCGGGGTGGCTGTTCGTCCGTCGTCAGCTGCGGCGCCCGCGTCCCCTGCTCGACGTGCGGCTCTTCACGAACCCGGTGTTCGCGGGCTCGATCGTCGTGAACCTGCTGGCCATCACCTCCCTGGTGGGCTTCCTCTTCTTCACGACGCAGCACCTGCAGCTCGTCGTGGGCCTGCGGCCGCTGCACGCGGCGCTCACCCTGCTGCCCGGCCTCGTCGTCATGGTGCTGTCCGGGCTGGCGGTCGTGCCGCTCGTCCGCCGGGTCGCGCCGCGCAGCATCGTCGCCGTCGGCCTGGGCGCCGCGGCCGTCGCCTACGGAGCCGTGTGGCTGTCCGGCGCCGACGCCCCGGTGTGGGTGTTCGTCGTCAGCTTCGCCCTCGTCGGACTCGGCGTGGGAGCGGCCGAGACGATCTCGAACGACCTGATCATCGCCGCGGTCCCGGCCGAGCGCGCAGGAGCCGCCTCCGCGGTCTCCGAGACCGCCTACGAGGTCGGGGCGGTGCTGGGCACGGCCGTGCTCGGCAGCATGCTCACGGCGATCTACCGCGGGGCGCTCGTGGTGCCCGGCACGGTTCCCGCCGACGCCGCGGCGGCCGCCCGCGAGACCCTCGGCGGCGCCGTGGCCGCTGCGGAGCCCCTCGAGCCCTCGCTCGCCACGGCGCTCCTCGACGCCGCGACGCACGCCTTCGACACCGGGCTGGTCGCGACCGCGGCGGTCGGGGCCGGCGTGATGGTGCTCGCCGTCGTGGTCGCCCTCGTGGCCCTCCGCCGGGCCTCCGCGCACGACTGACCCGCAGGAGGCGCGGCGCGCGTCCCCGACGGCCTGTCCAGGAGGCGCGACGCCCGTCCCCGACGGCCGCCCGCGACCCCATGCCGGCGGCGCGGCGCCCCTCCCCGCGCAGGTACAGTGGAGGGTCACCCGCCTCGCCGACCCCAGGAGTCCCATGTCGCGCACCGTCCGCCTCGCCGCCGTCCCCGGCGACGGCATCGGCCCCGAGGTCGTCGCCGAGGCGCTCAAGGTGCTCGAGGTCGCGGCAGGCGACGACGCCTCCTTCGAGGTGACGCCGTTCGAGCTCGGCGCGACGCGCTACCTCGAGACCGGCGACATCCTCACCGACGACGACCTGGCGGCCCTCGCGTCGCACGACGCGATCCTCCTCGGTGCCGTCGGCGGCGACCCGCGCGACCCCCGCCTCACGGGCGGCATCATCGAGCGCGGCCTGCTCTTGAAGCTCCGCTTCGCCTTCGACCACTACGTCAACCTCCGTCCCACCACCGTGTACCCGGGTGTCCCGTCGCCGTTGGCCGACCCCGGCGAGGTCGACTTCGTCGTCGTCCGCGAGGGCACCGAGGGGCCGTACGTCGGCAACGGCGGCGTCCTCCGTGCCGGCACGCCGCACGAGATCGCCAACGAGGTGAGCGTCAACACCGCGCACGGCGTCGAGCGGGTGGTCCGCTTCGCCTTCGAGAAGGCGCGCAGCCGTCGGGGCCGCCTGACCCTCGTGCACAAGACCAACGTGCTCGTCTTCGCGGGCGGCCTCTGGCAGCGCATCGTCGACGCGGTCGCCGCCGAGTACCCCGACGTCGAGGTCGACTACCAGCACGTCGACGCGGCGACCATCCACCTGGTCGTCGACCCGGCCCGCTTCGACGTGATCGTCACGGACAACCTGTTCGGCGACATCCTCACCGACCTCGCCGGCGCGGTCAGCGGCGGCATCGGGCTCGCGGCCTCGGGCAACCTCAACCCGAGCGGGGCGTTCCCGAGCATGTTCGAGCCCGTGCACGGCTCGGCGCCCGACATCGCCGGCCAGCAGCGGGCCGACCCGACCGCCGCGGTCCTGTCCGTCGCGCTCCTGCTCGACCACCTGGGCCTGGAGGAGGCGGCGGCGCGGGTCCGCGAGGCCGTCGAGGCCGACATCGCCGCGCGTCAGCAGTCAGCGGGCACCCGCCGCAGCACGTCCGAGATCGGCACGGCGATCGCCGACCGCGTCGCCGCCCTCACCAGCCAGGAGGCCGCATCATGAGCCAGACCGACGACACCACCACGATCGGCGACACCGCCACGACCGGCGACGACACCGCGACGACCGCCGAGTTCGGCCTCAGCTTCGAGCTGACCCCGTCCGAGTCGGTCCGTGACAGCGCCGAGCGCGAGGTGATCCTCAGCGACCCGGGCTTCGGCAAGCACTTCACCGACCACATGGTCTCCATCCGCTGGACCCTCGACGAGGGCTGGCACGCCGCCCGGGTGCACCCGTACGGGCCGCTCCAGCTCGACCCGGCCGCGTCGGTGCTGCACTACGCGCAGGAGATCTTCGAGGGCATGAAGGCCTACCGCCACGCGGACGGCTCGATCTGGTCCTTCCGCCCCGACGCCAACGGCAGGCGCCTCCAGCGTTCGGCCCGGCGGCTCGCGCTGCCCGAGCTCTCGACCGACGACTTCGTCGAGAGCGTCAAGCAGCTGGTGCAGGTCGACAGCTCGTGGGTGCCGAGCGCCCCCGAGACGAGCCTCTACCTGCGGCCGTTCATGATCGCGAGCGAGAGCTTCCTCGGCGTGCGGGCGGCCCAGCAGGTCGACTACCACGTCATCGCGAGCCCTGCAGGCGCCTACTTCACCGGAGGCGTGGCCCCGGTCTCGATCTGGCTCACCACGAACTACGCCCGCGCGGGCAAGGGCGGCACGGGGGCCGCCAAGACGGGCGGCAACTACGCCTCGTCGCTGCTGCCGCAGCAGGAGGCCTACGAGAACGGCTGCCAGCAGGTGCTGTTCCTCGACTCGTCCGAGAGCACCTACATCGAAGAGCTCGGCGGCATGAACGTCGTGCTCGTCTACGCGGACGGCACCCTGGTCACCCCCGACAGCGACTCGATCCTCGAGGGCATCACCCGCGACTCGATCCTCGAGCTCGCCGAGGCGCGCGGCCACCGGGTCGAGCGACGCCGGGTGTCGCTCGACGAGTGGCGTGACGGGGTCGAGAACGGCGACATCGTCGAGGTCTTCGCCTGCGGCACGGCCGCCGTGGTCGTGCCGATCGCCGAGCTCAAGGGCGAGGGCTTCCACGTCGGCTCGCCCGCCGCCGAGGGCGGACCCCTCACGATGTCGCTGCGCGAAGAGCTCACCGACATCCAGTACGGGCGTCGCGACGACGTCCACGGATGGATGACGAGGCTCGACGCATGAAGATCGCACGGTTCGCGACCCCCGGAGAAGACCCCCGCTACGGCATCGTCGACGAGCGCGAGCTGATCGTGCTCGCGGGCGACCCGATGTACAGCGGCTACGAGACCACGGGCGAGCGCGTCTCGCTCCGCTCGGCCAAGCTGCTCGCGCCGGTGATCCCGCGCTCGAAGGTCGTGGGCGTGGGCCTGAACTACCACGACCACGCCGACGAGCTGGGGCAGACCCCGCCGGAGGCGCCCCTGCTGTTCCTGAAGCCGAACACGACGGTCATCGGCTTCGGCGACTCGATCCAGCTGCCGCCCGACATCGGGCAGGTCGACTTCGAAGGCGAGCTCGCCATCGTGATCGGCTCGATCGCGAAGCGCGTCAAGGCCGAGGACTACCAGGACGTGGTCTTCGGCTACACGATCGCGAACGACGTCACCGCCCGCGACGTGCAGACGGCCGACGGCCAGTGGACCCGGGCCAAGGGCTACGACACGTTCCTGCCGCTCGGCCCGTACATCGAGAACGAGTTCGACTGGAGCGACGCGACCATCGAGACCCGCGTCGACGGCGAGGTCAAGCAGCGCGAGTCGACGATGCAGATGATCCACAAGATCCCCGAGCTGATCGAGTACGTGACCGACGTGTTCACGCTCCTGCCCGGCGACGTCATCCTCACCGGCACCCCGGCCGGCATCGGCCCGTTCACCGCGGGCGAGACCGTCGAGGTCGCGATCTCGGGCATCGGCTCGCTGATCAACCCCGCCAAGAACCGCGTCTAGGCACCGTCGGTGACGACCCCGGCACCGTCCGCCGCGCCTCCGCGGCGACGGGTCCTCCCCGGGGTCGGCCTCGCGGCCGTGGTGCTCGGGGTCGCCTGGCTCGTGCACCTGGTGCTGCCGGCGGTCCCGGTCCTGACCGGCTGCGTCGTCCTCGGCATCGCCCTCGGCCAGGTCCCGGCGTTCCGGCCCGCACTCGACGGGGTGCTCGCACCCGGGCTGACCCTGTCGGCGAAGCGCCTGCTCCGCATCGGGGTCGTGCTGCTCGGGCTGAAGCTCAGCCTGGTCGACGTGGCCGGGCTCGGCTGGGCGACGGTGCTCAGCGTCGTCGGGATCCTGGTCGCCACGTTCCTGGTGACCTGGCTGCTCGGGAGGTGGGCTCGCCTCCCCGGTGACCAGCCCCTCCTGCTCGCGGCCGGCTTCTCGATCTGCGGGGCGTCGGCGATCGGCGCGATGTCGGCGGTGACCCGCGACCGCGGCAAGGACGCCGCGACACCGGTGGCCCTCGTCACCCTGTGCGGCACCGCGGCGATCGCGGTCCTCCCCGCGCTCGGCTCGGCGCTCGGACTGACGCCGGTGCAGTTCGGTGCGTGGACCGGCGCCAGCGTCCATGACGTCGGCCAGGTGGTCGCGACCGCGCAGACCGCCGGCGCCTCAGCGCTCGCGATCGCCGTCGTGGTCAAGCTCACACGGGTGGTCATGCTCGCCCCCGTGGTCGCGATCACGTCTGCGGTGGTCCGCCGCGGGGGAGGCGACGCCGGCACCCGGCCTCCCCTGGTGCCCCTGTTCGTGGTCGGGTTCCTCGCCGCGGTCGTGCTGCGCACCCTGGTCGACCTGCCGGAGGCGGTGGTCACGGGAACCGACACCGTCCAGACCGTCCTGCTCGGCCTGGCACTCGTCGGGCTCGGGTCGAGCGTCCGGCTCGAGCGTCTCGCCCGCACCGGTGGTCGCGCCGTCCTCGTCGGCCTCGGTTCCTGGGTCTTCGTCGCCGGGCTCTCGCTGCTCGTCGTCCTCGCGTTGCCGCTCAGCTGACGATGCGGCCCGTCGCCCTCGGGGCGGCCGAGCGATCGGGTCGATCCGGACGGTCGATCGCGATCGTCACCATGCCCTGGGACGCCCTGTGCCGGGCCCTGGCACGCGAACGGGGCTCGGACCCTTGATTTTCCGGGGTTCGACGTTGCGACACGCCCGGGATGCGGCAGGGTTTGGACGATGTGCCTGGTGTGCCTGTAATGTT
>NZ_JACYTX010000006.1:0-145225 GCF_014841435.1 Frigoribacterium sp. CFBP 8766 | reverse complement strand
TACCCGCCGAGCCGGACAGCGCGACGGCGCCTGCCCCCGAGGGGACAGGCGCCGTCGCGCTCAGGACCGGGCGCCGCTCAGCGGGGGCGGAGCTGCGCCGCTGCCGGGCAGTCGAAGGGGTCGCCGCCCGCGGCGAGGCCGACGCGGTTCAGGTAGCGGATGACGATGCCGTACGACTTGACGGCCGTCGTCTCCTGGTAGGGGATCTCGTGTGCGGCGCAGTGCGCCTTGACGAGCTTCGACGCGGCACGCAGGTGCGGCCGGGCCATGCTCGGGAACAGGTGGTGCTCGATCTGGTAGTTCAGGCCGCCCATGAACGCGGTCGAGAAGCGACCCGTGATGTTGCGCGAGGTGAGCACCTGCTTGCTGAGGAAGTCGACCTTGGCGCCCTCGGGGATGATCGGCATGCCCTTGTGGTTCGGCGCGAACGACGAGCCCATGTAGAGGCCGAAGACGGCCATCTGCACGCCGATGAATGCGAACGCCATCCCGACGGGCAGGAAGAAGAAGACGGCGCCGAAGTAGAGCACCATGCGCGTGGCGATCAGCGAGATCTCGAGCGCACGGCCCTCGATCTTCTCCTTCGTGAGCAGCACCTTGAACGAGTGCACGTGCAGGTTGACGCCCTCGCCGAGCAGCAGCGGGAAGAAGAAGTACCCCTGACGACGCGTCAGGTGCTTCATGAGGCCGGTCTGCTTCGCCGCGTCCTCCTCGAGGAACGAGACCGTGTCGAACGCGATGTCCGGGTCCTTGCCCTTGGTGTTCGGGTTGGCGTGGTGCCGGGTGTGCTTCGACATCCACCACGCGTAGCTCATCCCGACGACGCCGGCGGCGAGGACGCGGCCGACCTTGTCGTTGCGCGTGCCGGAGTCGAAGACCTGGCGGTGCGCGGCCTCGTGGGTGAGGAACGCGAACTGCGTGAGGATGATGCCGAGGGCCGCGGCGATGAGCAGCTGGAACCAGCTGGAGCCGAGCAGGACGAAGCCGGTCGCGGCGCCGCCGAGGCAGGCCACGAGGATCACGAAGACCGTGACGTAGAAGCCGGTGCGGCGGCGGAGCAGACCCGCCTCGCGCACGCTGGCGAGCAGGGCCGAGTAGGTGCTGGTCGGCTTGCTGGCACGACCGGCGACGGTCGGCCGGAAGCCGGACGAGACCGGGCCGGAGGCGCCGGTGGGGGGTGCGATGACGGACATGGAGCTCCCGCGGGTGTGTCGACTTCCCAGCCGTGGAGGTGAGCGGTGCGCCCCAGATGCCTCTGACGCTAGGGGCACGGTCGGGGTCAGCGCCAGCGCAGGCGGCGATGCACAGCGATGCCGGGCGGATGCACAGGTGGACCGGACGGTCGCGCGGGCGGGGGCGCGGACGGTCGTGCGGGCGCGTGCGGGCGCGTGCGGGAGGCGCGGGCGTCGTCGCCGGCGCTCGCTGTCGTTCTCGCCGGTGGCCCCTCGCTCGACGGCGAGCGACCCTCGCCGTCCCGCGCGGGACCTGCCAGGAGGGGGCGGTAAACTCCTCGGGTCCGCCCCGCCCAGGAAGAAGTACCGTGCCGTCTGCCTCCGTGCCCCCCGTGCCGTCCGGCGGCGACACGGCCGACCGGGGCCGCGTCTCCTCGGCTGGCTCCTCGGCGGCTTCCTCGTCGTACTGGCCCGTGCCCCTGGTGCGTGCGGTGCCCCTCCTCGTGACGGCCGCCGTCGTGACCTTCTCGCGTGACCACTCGCCGTTCGTCGGGCTCGTGTCGTTCGGCGTCGCCGCCCTGGTGGGCGGGCTGCTGCTCACCGTCGGCGTGCTGCTGCGCCTCGACGACCGCAGCAGCCGCACGCTGCAGGTCGTCCAGGGCGTGACGACCGTCGTCGCCGGCGCGGTCGCCCTCGCCGCCTCCTCGGCCGGGCTCGCGTTCTTCGTCGCGCTCGTGTCGGGCTGGGCGCTCGTCGCCGGCGCCCTCGAGCTCGTCGCCGGCCTGCGTCGCCGCGGCCGCTCGCCGCTCGCCCGCGACTGGATCAGCGTCGGGGTGCTCACGCTGGCGCTCGGCGTCGTGTTCCTGGTGGTGCCGCTCGACTACGCGCAGCCGCTCGGCGGCGTCGAGCAGATCGAGGGCGAGCTCACCTCGTCCACGGTGCTGGTGGGGGTGCTCGGCGCCTGGGCCGCGGTCGTCGGGGTGTTCCTGGTGATCGCCGGGCTGTCGCTGCGGTGGCAGACGGACGCGGGGCACGGCGCCGCAGGACACGACGGCGGGGGACACGGCGCCGCAGGACGGACCGACGCGGGGCCGGCCGGCCGCCGCACGAGCACGAGCACGAGCACGAGCACCGACGACAGCATCGAACCCACATCGGACGAGGGACAGCACGCATGACCACACCCAGCTGGCGCGAGCGCGTCCGTCCCGCCGAGTTCCTGGGCCTCAGCGGCGTCTTCGCCGTCTTCGTCGGACTCGTCGTGCTGATGACCACCCGTGAGCTCGAGCTCGCGCTGATCTTCCTCTGCATCGCCTTCATCGTCGCGCTCGTCGTGATCGCGATGCTGGCCCTCGCCGCGAAGCCCAACGAGGACGAGCGCCACGAGATCGACGAGTCGGACCGCCCCAAGGGCCACTGACCCGGGCCTGCTGCCCCGTCGAGTACCCCAGCGCGCCTCCTCGCGACCACCTGTCGCAAATGCCGACCGATCATGCTCGGAGCGACTCCGTGTGCCGGGAAAAGCAACTATTGCGTGCTCTGCGGTCGGCATTTGCCGCCACTGACCACGTGCGCGCTGCTCGTGCGGACGGTCCGCAGCGCAAATGCCGACTGATCGGACCCTGAGCACGCTCGAGAGCAGCGAAATGCCACCATTGGAGGGGCCCCGGTCGGCATTTGCGGACCCGGCCCCTCGTCGCACACAGAGACCTGCGTGCGGCCCGCAACGTGCGGCGCCGCGCGACCTGCACGCAGCGCGCAGCGTGCAGCACGCAGCACGCAGCCCGCAGCCCGCAGCGCGGCGCGGCTAGCTCAGGCGGGCGACGAGGTCCGAGGCGAGGCCCGTGTAGGTCGCGGGGGTGAGCGCCACGAGGCGGGCCTTCGCGTCGGCGCCGATGTCGAGCCCCTCGACGAAGGCGACCAGGTCAGCCTGCGAGACGCGCTTGCCCCGGGTGAGCTCCTTGAGCATCGCGTAGGGGTCGGCGATCGACGAGCGACCGGCGACGACCTCGGCGCGGATCACCGTCTGGATCGCCTCGCCGAGCACCTCCCAGTTGCCGTCGAGGTCGGCCTCGAGGGCAGCGGTGCCGACGGCGATCTCGCCGAGCCCGCGACGCAGGTTGTCGAGCGCGAGCACCGAGTGGCCGAGGGCGACGCCGATGTTGCGCTGGGCCGACGAGTCGGTGAGGTCGCGCTGCTGACGCGAGGTGACGAGGGTCGCGGCGAGCGAGTCGAGCAGGGCGCACGACAGCTCGAGGTTGGCCTCGGCGTTCTCGAACTTGATCGGGTTGATCTTGTGCGGCATCGTCGACGACCCGGTGGCGCCCGCCTGCGGGATCTGCGTGAAGTAGCCCATCGAGATGTACGACCAGATGTCGGTCGCGAGGTTGTGCAGCACGCGGTTGACGTGGGCGATGCGCGAGTAGAGCTCGGCCTGCCAGTCGTGCGACTCGATCTGGGTCGTGAGGGGGTTCCAGCTGAGGCCCAGGGCGTCCTCGACGAAGGCCCGCGAGATCTCGGGCCAGTCGGCCGACGGGTCGGCGACGACGTGCGCCGAGAACGTGCCGGTGGCGCCGCTGAACTTGCCGAGGTACTCGGTGCCGGCCACCTGGGCGCGGAGGCGCTGGAGGCGGTGCACGAAGACCGCGAACTCCTTGCCGACGGTCGTGGGGGTCGCGGGCTGGCCGTGCGTGTGCGCGAGCATCGGCACGTCGCGGGCGTCCGCGGCCCAGGTCGACAGGGCGTCGACGACGGCGTCGAGCGCGGGCAGCCAGACCTCGGCGACGGCGGCCTTGACGGTCACCGCGTACGAGAGGTTGTTGATGTCCTCGCTCGTGCAGGCGAAGTGCGTGAGCTCGGCGATCGGGTCGAGGCCCAGCTCGGACAGACGGGCGCGCACGTAGTACTCGACCGCCTTGACGTCGTGACGGGTCGTGGCCTCGAGCCCGGCGAGCTCGTCGATCGCGGGCTGCCCGAAGTCGGTGACGACCGCTCGCAGCGCCTCCTTCTGGTCGGCCGTGAGCGCCTCGGCGCCGAACGCGCCGCGGTCGGTCTGGGCGATCAGCCACTCGACCTCGACGTGCACGCGGGCGCGGTTCAGGCCCGCCTCGCTGAGGTGGTCGCCGAGCTGCCCCACGGAGGCGCGGTAGCGGCCGTCGAGCGGGCTGAGGGGCTGAGGGGGCAACGTCATGAGGGTCCCTTGCGGAGTGCGGGTTCGATCTGGCGGAAGAGGGCGGTGCAGGCTCGCTCGACCATGGCGAGCACGTCGTCGAACATGGCCGGGTCCGAGTAGTAGGGGTCGGGCACGTCGGAGCCGCCCTGCGCCGCGCCCTGGGGGTCGAACGACATGAGCAGCTGCACCTTCGAGCGGTCCGACTCGTTCTCCGCCCACGACCGGAGCACCCGTTCGTGGCCCCGGTCGAGCGCGACCACGAGGTCGTGACGAGCGAAGTCGGCGGTCGAGAACTGGGAGGCGCGGTGCCGGGAGCCATCGTAGCCACGGGCCCGCAGCGCCTCGACGGTGCGCGGATCGGCCCCCTCGCCGACGTGCCAGTCGCCCGTGCCCGACGACGACACGTCGAGCGAGTCGGCGTGACCGGCCCGGCGGGCGACCTCGCGCAGGACCACCTCGGCCATCGGCGACCGGCAGATGTTGCCGGTGCAGACGAAGACGACGCTGAGGCGGCTCACCGCCGGCGGTCGCTCGGCTCGACGATCGGGCGGATCACGATCCCGATCAGCCAGGCGACGACCGCGAGGACGAGCGCGCCGAGCACGCCCCACCAGAAGCCGTCGACGACGAGGCCGAAGCCGATCTGCCCCGAGATCCAGGCGACGATGCCGAGGAGCAGCCCGTTGACGATCAGCGAGAGCAGCCCGAGGGTCAGCACGTAGAGGGGGAACGCCACGACGCGGATGACCGTGCCGACGACCCCGTTGACGATGCCGAAGATGAGCGCGACGAGCAGGTAGGTCAGCACGGTCTCGGTCGTGCCGCCGTCGCCGTACGCGTCCACGCGCACTCCCCCGACGACGAACGTGGTCGCCCAGAGGGCGAGGGCGTTGATCAGCAGCCGCACGAGGAATCGCATGGGTCCATCATGCCGCCCTAAGGTGGCCGGGTGAACGCTCCCGTCAGGCTCCGTCCCGAGATCGCCGCCCTGCCCGCCTACCGCCAGGGGAAGCAGGCCGCCCCCGACGCGTTCAAGCTGTCGTCGAACGAGAACCCGTTCGAGCCGCTGCCCGCCGTCGTCGACGCGCTCCGCGACGCCGTCGCGGTCAACCGCTACCCCGACGCGACGGCCGCGGGCCTGCGCGCCGCCCTCGCCGACAAGTTCGGCGTCACCACCGACGAGGTGCACGTGGGCGCCGGCAGCGTCTCGCTGCTGCAGCAGCTCGTGCTCGCCGCCGCGGCCCCGGGCGACGAGGTCGTCTACGCCTGGCGCTCGTTCGAGGCCTACCCCGGGCTGGTCACCGTCAGCGGCGCGACCAGCGTGCAGGTGCCCCTCCGCGAGGACGGCAGCCACGACCTCGTCGCGATGGCCGCGGCCGTCGGCGAGCGCACCCGCCTGGTGATCGTCTGCTCGCCCAACAACCCCACCGGCACGGTCGTCACGACGACCGAGTTCGAGCAGTTCATGTCGGCCGTCCCCGACGACCTCCTGGTCGTGCTCGACGAGGCCTACGCCGAGTTCGTCACCGACGAGCACGCCGTCGACGGGCCGTCGCTCACCGAGCGGCACCCGAACCTCGTCGTGCTGCGCACGTTCTCTAAGGCGCACGGCCTGGCGGCGCTCCGCGTCGGGTACGCGATCGGCGCCTCCTCGGTGCTCGACGCCGCGCGCTCGACGGCGATCCCGCTGGCCGTGACCGCGCAGGGCCAGGCCGCCGCGCTGGCGTCGCTGGCACACGAGGAGGAGCTGCTCGCGCGGGTGGACCGGATCGCGGTCCTGCGCGACCAGGTCTGGCGCGCCCTCGTCGACCAGGGCTGGGAGCCGCCGCTCGCCCAGGGCAACTTCGTCTGGCTGCCGACCGGCGAGCACACGGCCCACGCGGCCGAGGTGTTCGAGACCCACGGGCTGGTCGTCCGGGCGTTCGCGCCCGAGGGCCTCCGCGTCACGATCGGCGAGCCGGAGTCGGTCGAGCGGGTGCTGCGGGCGGCGCAGGAAGTGCTGGGGAACACATCCGTGTGAGGGCATGCGTGCCCTAGTAGGTTGGTGCGCATGTCCCCGAGCGAAACGAGCCGGCGCCCCGGCACGGTCCAGCTGCTGACGCCCGCCGGCGAGCTGGTCCGCACCGACGACACGGCCGAGTTCCTGCCCTGGGTCGACGCGCTGAGCGACGACCAGCTGCGCGCGATGCACCGCGACATGGTGCTGACGCGGCGCTTCGACCGCGAGGCCGCCGCCCTCGCCCGCCAGGGCCAGCTCGCCCTGTGGGTGCCGAGCCACGGCCAGGAGGGCGCCCAGGTCGGCCTGGCGCACGCCACCCGCCCTCAGGACCACCTGTTCCCGTCGTACCGCGAGCACGCGGTCGCCCTCGCCCGCGGCGTCGACCCGGTCGACATCCTGCGCCTGCTGCGCGGCCACACCCACGGCGGCTGGGTGCCCGCCGAGCACCAGAACTTCCACGTGTACACGCTCGTGATCGGCTCGCAGACGCTGCACGCCACGGGCTACGCGATGGGCCTCGGCCTCGACGGCAAGAGCGGCACGGGCGACCCCGAGGTCGACCAGGCCGTCGTCACCTTCTTCGGCGACGGTGCGACCAGCCAGGGCGACGTCAGCGAGGCGATGGTCTTCGCGACCAGCTTCCAGACGCCCGAGCTGTTCTTCCTGCAGAACAACCAGTGGGCCATCAGCGTGCCGGTCTCGCGCCAGTCGCGCACGCCGCTCGTCGACCGCGCCGCGGGCTTCGGCCTGCCCGCGACCCAGATCGACGGCAACGACGTGCTCGCGAGCTACGCCGTCAGCCGCCGCGACCTCGACGCCGCGCGCTCGGGTTCCGGCCCCCGGTTCATCGAGGCGATGACGTACCGCATCGGCGCGCACACCTCGTCCGACGACCCGAGCAAGTACCGCACCGACGACGAGCTGCAGGGCTGGATCGCCCGCGACCCGATCGACCGCTTCGCCGCGTTCCTCCGGTCGCGCGGCGAGGGCGACGCGTTCTTCGCCGGGCTCGAGGCCGAGGGCGACGACCTGGGCCACGACGTCCGCACCCGCACGACGTCGCTGCCCGCGCCCGACCCGTCGCTGATGTTCGAGCACGTCTACAGCGAGCCGCACCCCGTCATGCGCGAGCAGCACGAGTGGCTCACCCACTACGAACAGGGCCTCGGCGGCGACGCCGGCTCCGACTCTGCAGGAGGACGCGCATGAGCGACGTGACGACCACCACCGCGGCCGCCGCGCCGGCCGCCGGTCCGCAGGGCGGCTCCGACGTCGACGAGCCGACCCGCGCCTCCCTCGAGACCATGCCGCTCGGCAAGGCGATCAACGCCGGCCTCCGCCGCGCCATGGCCGACGACCCGCGCGTGCTGCTCATGGGCGAGGACATCGGCACGCTCGGCGGCGTCTTCCGCGTCACCGAGGGGCTGCAGGCCGAGTTCGGCGAGAACAGGGTCATCGACACGCCCCTCGCCGAGTCGGGCATCGTCGGCAGCGCCATCGGCCTCGCGATGGCCGGCTTCCGCCCCGTCGTCGAGATCCAGTTCGACGGGTTCATCTACCCCGGCTTCGACCAGATCGTGTCGCAGCTCGCCAAGATGACCAACCGCCACGAGGGCTCGGTCACGATGCCCGTCGTCATCCGGGTGCCCTACGGCGGGCACATCGGCGCCGTCGAGCACCACCAGGAGAGCCCCGAGGCCTACTTCGCGCACACGGCCGGCCTGCGCGTCGTCAGCCCGAGCACGCCGCACGACGCCTACTGGATGATCCAGGAGGCGATCGCGTCGAACGACCCGGTCATGTTCTTCGAGCCCAAGAGCCGCTACTGGCCCAAGGGCGAGGTCGACCTCGCCGAGCCGCACGCTCCGCTGCACGCCAGCCGCGTCGTCCGCACCGGCACCGAGGTCACCCTGCTCGGCCACGGCGCCATGGTCAGCGTGCTGCTGCAGGCCGCCGAGATCGCGGCCGCCGAGGGGATCTCGGCCGAGGTCGTCGACCTGCGGTCCCTGTCGCCGATCGACTACGCACCGATCCTCGAGTCGGTCCGCAAGACCGGCCGCCTCGTCGTCGCACAAGAGGCGCCCGGCTTCGTCAGCGTCGGCTCCGAGATCGCCGCGACGGTCGCCGAGAAGGCGTTCTACTCGCTCGAGGCCCCGGTGCTGCGCGTGAGCGGGTTCGACACGCCCTTCCCGCCCGCCAAGCTCGAGACCCTCTACCTGCCCGACGCCGACCGCGTGCTCGAGGCCGTCGACCGCGCTCTCGCGTACTGAGAGGAACACCTCCGTGACCAGTGAGTTCTCCCTTCCCGACGTCGGCGAGGGCCTGACCGAGGCCGAGATCGTCGAGTGGAAGGTCGCCCCGGGCGACACCGTCCAGATCAACCAGGTGCTGGTCGAGATCGAGACGGCCAAGTCGCTCGTCGAGCTGCCCTCGCCCTACGCGGGCGTCGTCGAGAGCGTGCTCGTCGCCAGCGGCGAGACCGTCGACGTCGGCACGCCGATCATCACCATCGCCGACGGCACCGGGCCGGCCACGCCGTCCGACCGGGCCGCCGAGGCCGCGTCCGGCGAGTCGGGCGCGCTGGCCCGCACCGCCCAGATCATCGCGCAGGAGGAGGCGGCGCTCTCCGAGCAGCGCGCTCGCCAGTCCGCGCCCGCCCCTGCTGCCCCGCCCGCGCCTCCTGCGCCCTCGGCCGACGAGGTGGCCGCGTCCGGCAGCACGGGCTCCGTGCCGTCCGCCGCCTCGACAGTTCCGTCGGCCTCGGCGCCGTCGGCGTCGGGTTCGTCGGGTTCGTCGGCCGACTCCGGCTCGGGCGCCGTGCTCGTGGGCTACGGCGCCGCAGGCGGCCACGGCCAGACCCGTCGCCGCAAGCCGTCGCAGGGCGAGGTCGACGCGCGCCAGCTGCGCGTGGCCGAGCAGGCCCGCCGCCGGCCGACGACCTCGGTGCCCGCCGCGCTCGCGCTGCCGATCATCGCGAAGCCGCCGATCCGCAAGCTCGCGAAGGACCTCGAGGTCGACCTCGCGACCGTGCAGCCGACCGGCCTCGCGGGCGAGGTCACGCGCGACGACGTCATCCGCCACGCGCAGCAGGCCAGCGTGTTCCGCAACATCGAGACCCCCGAGTGGAGCGAGGAGCGCGTCGAGCGCATCCCCGTCAAGGGCGTCCGCAAGGCCATCGCCGCCGCCATGACGTCGTCCGCCTTCACCGCGCCGCACGTCAGCCTCTTCGTCGACGTCGACGCGACCCGCACGATGGAGTTCGTCAAGCGCCTCAAGGCCTCGCCGCAGTTCGCGGGCGTCAAGGTCTCGCCGTTGCTGATCATGGCCAAGGCCATCATCTGGGCCGTGCGCCGCAACCCCATGGTGAACTCGGCCTGGACCGACCGCGAGATCCTCGTGCACCACTTCGTCAACCTCGGCATCGCCGCGGCGACGCCCCGCGGCCTGATCGTGCCGAACGTCAAGGAGGCGCAGTCGATGAGCCTGCTCGAGCTCGCCCAGGCGCTCGAGCAGCTGACCCTCACGGCCCGCGACGGCAAGACGAGCCCGGCCGACATGCGCGACGGCACCATCACGATCACGAACATCGGGGTCTTCGGCATGGACACCGGCACGCCGATCCTCAACCCCGGCGAGGTCGCCATCGTCGCCCTCGGCACGATCAAGGCGAAGCCGTGGGTCGTGGACGGCGAGGTGCGGTCGCGCATGGTGACGACGATCGGCGCGAGCTTCGACCACCGCGTCGTCGACGGCGACGTGGCGAGCCGGTTCGTGGCCGACGTGGCGAGCGTGCTCGAGGAGCCGGCCCTCCTGCTCGACTGAGCGGGCGCCTCCTCGGCTCCGCCCGTCGCGGCAGCCTGTTTTGACAATCATTATCAGTAGCAATAGCGTGGCGGCATGACCTCACCGCGCGCCCTGTCGCTGCTCGCCCTGCCCGCCGCCGCCGTGCTCGTGCTGAGCGGCTGCGCCTCGGGCGACGGCGCCGGTGCCGGCGGGTCGTCGTCGGACGACGGGGGCGCGATCGCCGTCGTGGCCTCGACGAACGTCTACGGCGACATCGCGAAGACCGTCGGCGGCGACGCGGTCGACGTCACCAGCGTCATCAGCGACCCCTCGCAGGACCCGCACTCGTACGAGGCCGACGCCCGCACGCAGCTCGCCGTCTCGCGGGCCGACGTCGTGGTCCAGAACGGCGGCGGCTACGACGAGTTCATGCACACGCTGCTCGACGCCAGCGGGTCGGACGCGGCCGTGATCGACGCCGTCGAGGTGAGCGGCCTCGACGCGGACGAGCACGGCGACGAGGCCCACGCCGACGAGTCGGGCGAGGCGCACGCCGACGAGACGGCCGAGGCCGACGACCACGGGCACGACCACGGCGAGTTCAACGAGCACGTCTTCTACAGCCTCCCCTCGATGGCGGCCCTCGCCACCACGATCGCCGACGAGCTCGGCGCGGTCGACCCTGCGCAGGCCGACACGTTCACCGCGGCCGCCGCCTCGTTCGGCGAGCAGATCGCCGACCTGGAGGCGCAGGCCGCAGAGATCAAGACCGCCCACGACGGCGAGTCGGTCGCCTACACCGAGCCGGTGCCCGGGTACCTCTTCGACGCGATGGGCCTCGTGAACGTGACCCCGTCCGACTTCTCCGAGGCGATCGAGGAGGGCGACGACGTGTCGCCGGCCGCCCTGAACGAGACCCTGCAGCTGTTCTCGGACGGCACCGTCGACCTGCTCGCCTACAACGAGCAGACCTCCAGCCCCGAGACCGAGCAGGTCGAGAAAGCGGCCACCGACGCCGGCGTGGCGATCGTCCCGGTCACGGAGCTGCTCCCGACAGGGGATGATTACGTCTCGTGGCAGCAGAGCAACATCGACGCGATCACGGCGGCGCTCGACAAGTGACCCCCGGCACGACCGACGCCTCCGTTGCCGCCGCCCACCGCGCCTCCTCGGCCGGGGGCGGCGGCGACGCCGTGCTGCGCCTGCGCGGCGCGGGCGTCTCGTTCGGCGACCGCACGCTCTGGTCGGGGCTCGACCTCGACGTGGCCCCCGGCGAGTTCCTCGCCGTGCTCGGGCCCAACGGCGCGGGCAAGACCACGCTGCTGCGCGCCGTGCTCGGCCAGCAGCAGCTCACCGAGGGCACCCTCGAGTTCCTCGGCAGGCCGGTCGGCCGCGGGCACCGCCGCATCGGGTACGTGCCGCAGCAGCGGCTGATGGAGGCGGGCACCCCGCTGCGGACCCGCGACATGATCGCGCTCGGCGTCACGGGACACCGCTGGGGCCTGCGCCGCGAGTCGGCCGCCGAGCGCGCGACGATCGACGCCCTCGTCGACGAGGTGGGCGCCTCCTCGTTCGCCTCGGCCCCCGTGGCCAGCCTGTCGGGCGGCGAGCAGCAGCGCGCCCGCGTGGGCCAGGCCCTCGCGGCCGAGCCCGCCCTGCTGCTCTGCGACGAGCCCCTCATCTCGCTCGACCTGCGGCACCAGCGCGGGGTCACGGAGCTGATCGACCGCCAGCGACGCGCACGCGGGGCGGCCGTCGTGTTCGTGACCCACGACGTGAACCCGATCCTCGACGTCGTCGACCGGGTGCTCTACCTCGCCGGCGGCAAGTTCCGCGTCGGCACCCCCGACGAGGTGCTGCAGGCGCCCGTGCTCAGCGAGCTCTACGGCACGCCCGTCGACGTGGTGCGGACCATGGGGCGCATCGTCATCGTCGGCGGCCAGGGCCACGACGACCACCACGCCGACGAGCACGACGACGACGAAGGACTCGTGCGGTGACCGACCTCTGGACCCAGCTGTTCTCGTTCCAGGACTTCGGCGAGCTCGTCGTGCTGGTGCGCAACTCGATCATCGCGGGCGCCGTGCTCGGCCTCGTCGGCGGCCTGATCGGGCCGTTCGTCATCACCCGCAACCTGCCGTTCGCCGTGCACGGGATCAGCGAGCTCTCGTTCGCCGGGGCCTCGGCGGCCCTGCTGATCGGCGCGAACGTCGTGGGCGGCTCCGTCGTCGGCAGCGTCGTCGCCGCCCTGCTGATCGGCCTGCTCGGGTCGCGGGCGCGCGAGCGGAACTCGATCATCGCGGTGCTCATGCCCGCCGGGCTCGGCCTCGGCATCCTGTTCCTCGCGCTGTACCGCGGGCGGTCGGCGAACAAGTTCGGCCTGCTGACCGGTCAGATCGTGTCGGTCGACAACCCGCAGCTGGGCTGGCTCATCGCCATCTCGGCCGTCGTGATCGTCGTGCTGCTCGTGATCTGGCGACCGCTGACCTTCGCGAGCGTCGACCCCGACGTCGCGGCGGCGGCGGGCATCCCGGTGCGGGCGCTCGGCCTCGTCTTCATGCTCGTGCTCGGCCTCGCGGTGGCGGTCTCGGTGCAGATCGTGGGCGCCCTGCTCGTGCTCGCGCTGCTGGTCACTCCTGCGGCGGCAGCCCTGCGGCTCACCGTCGACCCGCGCCTCGTGCCCGTGCTCAGCGTCGTGTTCGCGGTCGTGTCCGTGGTGGGCGGCATCCTGCTGGCGCTCGGCGGCGGCCTGCCGATCAGCCCGTACGTCACGACCATCTCGTTCCTCATCTGGCTCGTCTGCCGCATCGTCGGCGGGCGACGCGAGAGCCGAGGAGGCGGGCGGACAGGCCGCGGAGGCGGCACCGGTCGCCCCCAGGCCGCGCCGGTACCCTCGACGACGACGGAGGCCTGACGTGGTCGGACCTGCACGACCGAGGCACGGAGGTGCGCAGTGGTAGCCAAGCGGAACACGTGGCAGCGTGAGGCCGTGCGCGAGGCGCTCGGCCGCAGCGAGGGCTTCGTCAGCGCCCAGTCGCTGCACGGGCAGCTCCGCGAGACGGGGTCGCCGATCGGTCTCGCCACCGTCTACCGCGCGCTCGCGGACCTCGCCACCGACGGCGCCGCCGACTCGCTGCAGCAGGAGGGCGAGAGCCTCTACCGAGCCTGCACCCCGGGCACGCACCACCACCACCTCATCTGCCGCACCTGCGGCACCACGGTCGAGATCGAGGCCGACGCGGTCGAGACCTGGGCCCGCCAGGTCGCCGCCCAGCACGGCTTCACCGAGGCCCAGCACATCGTCGACGTGTTCGGCACCTGCGCGGCGTGCACGGCCGAGAAGGCCGCGGGACGCGACCCCGCCGTGACGCGCGGCGGCGCTGCCGGCTGAGCCGCGCCTCCTGGGCTCTGGGGTCCCCCTGCCCACCAGGCACGCAGTTGACCCGGGTCGGGCGTGTCGCGTAAGCTCTTCCTTTGGTTGGGCGCTCTCTGCGCCCATGTGCACCGATCCCCGAGCACCACGGCCCGTCATGCGGACCGAGCGGGGTGACGCGCGCCGACAAGTGACCTTGGGTAGGAGTCGGTCGTCCCCGGACGGCGAGCTCCTACGGTACCTACGGAGGAAATCATGGCAGCAACCTGCCAGGTGACCGGAGCCATTCCTGGTTTCGGCCACAACATCTCGCACTCGCACCGACGCACCAAGCGCCGTTTCGACCCGAACATCCAGAAGAAGACGTACTACGTGCCGTCGCTGCGCCGGAAGGTGACCCTCCAGCTCAGCGCCAAGGGCATCAAGGTCATCGACGCTCGTGGCATCGAGTCGGTCGTCAAGGACCTGCTCGCTCGTGGGGAGAAGATCTAATGGCTCGTCAGCAGGACGTCCGTCCCATCATCAAGCTCCGCTCGACGGCGGGCACCGGTTTCACGTACGTGACCAAGAAGAACCGTCGCAACAACCCCGACCGCCTGGTTCTCAAGAAGTACGACCCGGTCATCCGCAAGCACGTCGAATTCCGCGAGGAGCGCTAAGCATGGCCAAGAAGAGCAAGATCGCCAAGAACGACCAGCGCGCCGTCATCGTCGCGCGCTACGCCGAGAAGCGCCTCGAGCTGAAGAAGGCCCTGGTCGACCCGGCCGGCACCGACGAGAGCCGCGAGGCCGCTCGTCTCGGCCTGCAGAAGCTGCCGCGCGACGCGTCGCCGGTCCGCCTCCGCAACCGCGACGCGATCGACGGTCGCCCCCGCGGCCACCTCAAGGAGTACGGCATCAGCCGCGTGCGCTTCCGCGACATGGCACACCGTGGTGAGCTTCCGGGCATCACGAAGTCTTCCTGGTAGGTTCGAGCCGTTTCCCGGGGCCCAGGCCCCGGGGCTGAGCTACACGGGCGGAGGGCCCTCGGCCCTGCCGCCTGATCCGAACAGGCACGGTGAACGCCGTGTCATGTCTCACCGAACGAAGTCCGAGGAGGACACCACATGGCTGACAAGTCACTGAACCGCACCGAGCTCGTCGCAGCTGTCGCTTCCGAGTCCGGCCAGAGCCAGGCCGCCGTCAGCGGCGTCGTCGACGCTTTCTTCTCCGTCGTGTCGAAGTCGGTCGCCGACGGCACGAAGGTCACCATCCCCGGGTGGATCGCCTTCGAGAAGACGCACCGCGCCGCTCGCACGGGTCGCAACCCGCAGACGGGCGAGGCCCTCGAGATCGCCGCGAGCGACTCGGTCAAGGTCAGCGCCGGCAGCAAGCTCAAGGCTGCGGTCAAGTAGTCCTCCGCTTCTCACGAAGCACCCGGGAGAGGGCGGCGACTCCGGTCGCCGCCCTCTCTCGCGTTCCCGGGGCGGACGAGGTCGCTCGGCGGCGAGCGGACCGCTCCCGCTCCCAGTCGGGGCGACCTAGCATGGGACCGATGCCCAGACTCTCCCGCACGGCCGGGCCCGCACTGCTCGTGGTCGTCGCGTTCGCGGCCCTCGTCGCCGCCCTGAAGTTCGGCGGCGCCGCCGACGCGCCGCTCGTCGTCGACCCCGGGCAGGTCGTGCGCTACGGGCTGCCGATGGCCAAGATGCTGGGCAACATCGGCGCGGCCGTCACGATCGGCACGCTGTTCCTCACCTGCTTCGCCCTGTCCCGCGACCGGCCCGAGTTCGAGCGGGCCATGGACATCGCCGCCGGCGCTGCCGGGTTCTGGACCGTCGCCTCCGCGGCCACCAGCTTCTTCACGTTCCTCAGCGTCGCCAACGTGCCCGTCACCCTCGACGAGCAGTTCGGCCGGACGCTCGCCTTCTTCCTCACCGACACCGAGCTGGGCCGCGCCTGGCTCATCACGACCCTGATCGCGGCGGCGGTCACCGTGCTCAGCTTCGTGCTGCGGAACATCTGGGCGCTCGTCGCCCTGACCGTGCTCGCGGGCGGCGGGCTCATCCCCCTGGCCCAGCAGGGCCACGCCGCGGGCTCGAGCGGACACGACGCCGCCGTGACCGACCTCGCGCTGCACCTCGAGGGCGCCTCCGTCTGGCTGGGCGGGCTCGTCGCGCTCGTGCTGCTGCGGAGCACGCTCGAGAAGGGCCGCATCGGCGTCGTGCTGGCGCGGTACTCGACCCTCGCGATCATCTGCTTCGTCGTCGTGGCCGTCTCGGGCGTCGGCAGCGCGGCGCTGCGCATCGGCGACTGGGCGGCGCTGTCGACGGGCTACGGCGTGCTCGTGCTGGTGAAGACCTTCGCCCTGGTCGCGCTCGGGCTGTTCGGCGTCGTGCAGCGGCAGTACCTGGTCAGGCGGATGGAGACCCAGCCGGCCAGGACAGCCCGGTTCTTCTGGTGGTTCGTCACGGCCGAGCTGGCCTTCATGGGCCTGGCCTCCGGCGTCGCGTCCGCGCTCGCCCGCACCGCGACCCCGGTCGAGGAGGTGGCGGCCAGCGACCTCGCCGCCCCGACCCCGGCCGAGATCCTCACGGAGGAGGCGCTGCCGCGCGAGCTCACGCCGATCCGCTACTTGACGGAGTGGAACGTCGACCTGCTCTGGGCCCTCGTCTGTGCCTTCGGGATCTTCTTCTACATCGCGGGCGTCGTGCGCCTGCGCCGTCGCGGCGACAGCTGGTCGCTCGGCCGCACGGCCTCGTGGGTCGCCGGGCTGCTCGTGCTCTTCTACGTGACGAGCGGCGCCCCGAACGTGTACGAGCCGTACCTGTTCAGCGCGCACATGCTGTCGCACATGGTGCTCGGCATGGTGATCCCGCTGCTGTTGGTGCCGGGTGCGCCGGCCACGCTCGCGCTGCGGGCGATCCGCAAGCGGACGGACGGCACGCGGGGGCCGCGCGAGTGGATCATGATCCTCGTGCACTCGGGCTACGCGCACGTGATCAGCAACCCGATCGTCGCCGCCGTGCTCTTCGCCGGGTCGCTCTTCGTCTTCTACTACACGTCGCTGTTCAGCTGGGCGACGACGACGCACCTCGGCCACTACTGGATGATCGTGCACTTCCTGATCGTCGGGTACCTCTTCGTGCAGTCGATGATCGGCATCGACCCCGTCAAGGGGCGCCTGCCCTACCCGATGCGGCTCGTCGTGCTGCTGGCGACCATGGGGTTCCACGCGTTCTTCGGCATCGGCATCATGACGGCGACCGGGTTGTTCCTGGCCGACTGGTACGGCGCCATGGGACGCACCTGGGGGCCGACCCCGATGCAGGACCAGTACGCCGCCGGCGGCATCGCCTGGAGCGTCGGCGAGATCCCGACCGTCACGATGGCGATCATCGTCGCGATCATGTGGAGCCGCAGCGACGGCCGCGAGGCCAAGCGCAAGGACCGCCAGGCCGACCGCGACGGCGACGCCGAGCTGACCGCCTACAACGAGCAGCTCGGGGCGCTGGCGCGGAGCGACCGGGGCTGAGCCGCGGCGCGGGCTGCGCCCCGTGCGAGGGGCGCTCGCTCTGGGGGTCGTGCAGGAGGCGCGCGGCGGCTTGGATCGGACCCGGACGTCACGAGGCGCCCCGACCGGGAGGACGCCCCATGGCCAGCACGATCGCACGCACTCAGCTCGGGGTCGTCGTGCTCGGCATCGCCGCCGCGACCCTCTTCGGCGGCACGCTGCCGCACCGCGACGCGGGCGAGTCCGCCGCACCGCAGCCGACGCCGCAGCACCAGCAGCAGTCGGCCTCCGACGCGGCTCAGGCGAGCGACGCGGGCACTCGCTAGGCGCCGAAGCGAGGCACTGCCGCACCGACGGTCCCGCCGAGCTCGACCGGACTCGAAGGCGAAGCCTGGACGGTCGGACCCGAGGCACAGCCCCCGGCACGCCGCCGAGAGCCGTGCGCCCGGGCGGCCGCGACCAGACGATCCGCCGGCGACCGCCTAGAAGGGCGCGACGCCGCTGCGGTCGATGAACGTGCCCGTGGGCCCGTCCGCCCCCTGCGTCGCCAGCTCGACGATCGCGTCGGTGCCCTCGGTGACGGTCTGGTGCCCGCTGTTGCCGTTGAGGTCGGTCGCCGTGTAGCCGGGGTCGGCCGCGTTGACCCGGATGCCCGGCAGCGCCTTGGCGTACTGGACGGTGAGCATCGTCACGGCCGACTTCGACGCCGTGTAGAGGGGCGCCACCACGGTCGACTCGATGCGGTCGGGGTCGTGCACCGCGGTGAACGAGCCGAGCCCGCTCGTCACGTTGACGATCGCGGGCGCCGAGGACGCGCGGAGCAGCGGGAGGAACGCGTGCGTCGTGCGGACGATGCCGGCGACGTTGGTGTCGAGGACGAGCAGCGCGTCGGCGCCCGTCAGGTCGGCGGGGTCGGCGTGCGACCCCGTGATGCCCGCGTTGTTGACGAGCACGTCGAGCCCGCCCTCGGCCCCGACGAGCTCGGCGGCCGCGGCGACCGAGGCGTCGTCGGTGACGTCGAGCTGCACGAAGCGCGCGCCGAGCTCGTCGGCGGCCTGCTGCCCGCGCGACTCGTCGCGCGCCGCCATCCAGACGGTGTGGCCCTCGGCGAGCAGGCGGCGGGCGGTCTCGAGGCCGAGGCCCTTGTTGGATCCGGTGATGAGTGTCGTGGTCATGGGTCGAGTCTGCGCGCCGCCGCCGACGCGCGCGTGGCCCGCCCCGGCAGGAGGACTGCCAGTACCAGGCAGCACCTCGCTGGGGAGGAGAGGATGAGCGCATGCCTGCACAGGACGACCAGCTCGGCTGGCTGCTGAAGACGTGGCGCGCCCGCCTCGCCCCCTCCGACGCCGGCCTGCCCGTCGGCGGTCCACGCCGTGCCGTCGGCCTCCGCCGCGAGGAGCTCGCCGCCCTCGCCGGGCTCTCGGTCGACTACGTCGTCCGGCTCGAGCAGGGCCGGGCCCGGCACCCGTCCGACCAGGTCGCCACCGCGCTCGCCCGCGCCCTCCAGCTCGACGACGCCGAGCGCGACCACCTGTTCCGCAGCGCGGGCCTGCTGCCCCCGACGTCGGCCGTCGTCTCGCGGCACATCCCCCCGGGCGTGCAACGGCTCGTCGGACGGCTGCGCGAGACACCCGTCGCGGTCTTCAGCGCCTCCTGGGACCTGCTCACCTGGAGCCCGCTCTGGGGGCGCCTGCTCGGCGACCCCGAGGGCTGGCCGGCGGGGGAGCGGAACATCGTCGTCCGGGCGTTCCGCGACGCCCGTCGCGAGGCCGACCCGGCTGCCGCCGCGGCGGAGGACAGGACACGGACGAGCGCAGGAGGCGCGGACACGGCAGTGCGGACCCGTCACCTCGACGGCTCGGGCGGCGCCCGCTTCCGGGCCGCCCTCGTCTCCGACCTGCGCCGGGCGCTCGTCGACCACCCGACCGACCCCCGCCTGCGCGCGCTCGTCGACGGGCTGCTCGCGTCCGAGCCCGCGTTCGCCGAGCTCTGGGCCCGGGGCGCGGTCGGCGTGCACGAGTCCTCGCGCAAGGTGATGGACCACCCGCTGGTCGGACCGCTCGAGCTCGACTGCGACGTGTTCACGGTGCCGGGCAGCGAGCTCGCGATCGTCGCGTACACCGCCGCCGAGGGCACGCCCGCGGCCGCGGCCCTCGACTTCCTGCGGGTCGGAGCCGTGGGCGCCGTGGGGGTCTCCGGGGACGTGTGCGAGACGCCCGACACGGCCCCCGCCTCCTCGTCGCTCTCGGCGCCCTAGGCACAGCGCGGACTGCAAATGCCGACCGGGGAGCCCGCAATAGTGGCATTTCCGGTCGCAGAACGCCGTTTTGATGCCTGGCTGTCGGCATTTGCGGCCATCGACGTCGAGCTCGGGCCCGAGCCCGAGCCCGAGTGGGCAGCAGTGCGCCCGGCCGCGTGCGAGGTGCACGGGGCCGGGCGCAGGGTCCGAGGAGGCGCGGGTCGGCTAGGCGAGCATCTCGCGGACCAACGGCACCACCTTCGTGCCGTAGAGCTCGATGCTGCGCATCATCTCGGCGTGCGGCAGGCGGCCCATGCTGTAGCGCATGTCGAAGCGCGTGGCCCCGAGCAGCGCCATGTTCTGGGCGATCTTCGTCGCGACCGTCTCGGGCGAGCCGACGTAGAGGGCGCCCTGCGGGCCCGCGCTCTGCTCGTACTGCGCCCGCGAGTAGGGGGGCCAGCCGCGCTCGCTGCCGAGCTGGTTCGTCTGCGCCTCCTGGTACGGGAACAGCACCTCCTTCGCCTCGGCGTCGGTCTCGAGCACGAAGCCGGGCGAGTGCATCGCGATGGGCTGCGACTCCTTGCCGAACTCGCCGAGGGCACGGCGGTAGAGGTCGGCGTAGGGCGCGAACTGGGCGGGCTGGCCGCCGATGATCGCGAGGAAGAGGGGCAGGCCGTAGTGGGCCGCCCGGATGACCGACTGCGGCGATCCGCCGACGCCGACCCAGGTCTTCAGCGTGCCGCTCTCGGGGCGCGGGTAGACCCACTGGTCGCTGAGGGCGCCGCGCTTGGTGCCCTGCCAGGTGACGGGCTCGTCCTTGAGGAGCTCGGCGAAGAGCTGGATCTTCTCCTCGAAGAGCACCTCGTAGTCCTGCAGGTCGAGGCCGAAGAGGGGGAACGACTCGGTGAACGAGCCACGCCCGAGGATGACCTCGGCACGCCCGTTCGACAGCGCGTCGACCGTCGCGAAGCGCTCGTAGACACGGACGGGGTCGTCCGAGCTGAGCACCGTCACGGCCGAGCCCAGGCGGATCCTCTCGGTCCGGGCCGCGATCGCCGCGAGGACGACCTCGGGCGCGCTCACCGCGAAGTCGACGCGGTGGTGCTCGCCGACGCCGATGAAGTCGAGGCCGACCTGGTCGGCGAGCACGGCCTGCTCGACGAGGTCGCGGATCGACTGGGCGTGCGAGACGAGCTCGCCTGCACCGTCGACGCCGGCCGGACGCTCGGTGACGTCGCCGAAGGTGTCGAGTCCGAACTCGAGGGGGTGTGCCATGGGGTGCGCTCCGATCCGCTGCGTTTCATGCGTGTGCATGATCTTACGGGATGAACCGTGACCGGAGGCTGGGCATTCCACGGCGCGCGGTGGCGGAGCCCGTCGGACCGCCGCCACCGCGGCCGCCGCTCAGGCGCTCAGGCGCTCAGCGGGCGGTCGAGCGGGTTGGCCGCGATGCGCCCGGGCATCCCGCCCCGCACCGTGCGGCCCGCCTGGCTGCCCGGCTTGCGCTCGGCCTGGTCGCCGATCGCCGCGGCGAACTCGGCGGCGAAGCCGAGCCGCGGGACGGCCGCGACCAGGGAGGCGACGAACGCCACGTCCCAGTCCGCACCTCCTGTGCCGCTCACGTCGAGGCTGGTCGCCCGTTCGAGCAGGTGCGCCTCGGGGTCGAGCGCGACGTCGACCGACGTCCACATGTGCCGCTCGACGACCTCAGCCAGACGTCGCTGTCGGGGCTCCGGCCAGGCGGCTCCGGCGGCGAAGACGCGGGCGACGGCTCCCCCGGCGTGCTCGAAGTCGACGGCGTGCGCGTCGAACGACGGCACGAGGCCGAGGTCGTGCAGCAGCGAGGCGACCCAGAGCAGCTCGGCGTCGAAGGCGACGGACTCACGGCGGCCGAGCTCGGCGGCGAGCGCCCACGAGCGCACGCTGTGGCCGAGCAGGGCGGGGCTGGCGTGGGCCGCGGTGACCTCCCGGGCGCGGGCGGCGACGTCGGTGGGCGGGACGAGGAGGCGCGCGACGGCGGACGAGGAGGCGGACGGAGACGAGGGGGCGGAGGCGGACGAGGGTGGGACGGACGACATGCCCCCGAACCTACGAGTGGACGCTGGCCCCGACCAGTGGCAGGATCGCCAACGAACACGTCAGCACTGCCAGATGCCGGGAGGCACCGTGGACCGCATGAAGGTCGTCACCCTCGTCGCCGACGGCGTCGCCCCCTTCGAGTTCGGCGTGCTCTGCGAGGTCTTCGGCCTCGACCGCAGCGCCGACGGCGGCCCGTCGTTCGAGCACCGCGTCGTCACCGAGCGCCCGGGCGTCGTCGCCACGAACCAGGGCTTCGGCATCGCCGTCCCCGACGGCCTCGAGGCGGCGGCCGACGCCGACGTCGTGTGCGTCCCGGCGCTCGGCAGCTACGGGGCCGACGGCACGCTCTCGCCCGCCGTGCGCGACCTGCTCGTCGCCGCCGAGGCGCGCGGCGCCTGGCTGATCAGCGTCTGCAGCGGCGCCTTCGTGCTCGCCGACGCCGGGATCCTCGAGGGCCGTCGCGCCACCACCCACTGGATGTACGCCGAGCGGCTGCAGCGCGAGCACCCCGGCACGACCGTCGACCCCGACGTGCTCTTCGTCGAGGACAGGAAGGTCATCACGAGCGCCGGCACCGCCGCCGGCATCGACGCGTGCCTGCACTTCGTCCGTCGGGTCGCCGGGGCCGCCGCCGCGAACGTCGTCGCCCGCCGGATGGTCGTGCCCGCGCACCGCGACGGCGGCCAGAGCCAGTTCATCGAGACGCCGCTGCCGAAGGAGGCCGACGCCTCGCTGACTCCCCTCACCGACTGGATGCTCGCGCACCTCGGCGAGGAGCAGACCGTCGAGGCCCTCGCCGCGCGGGCCCACATGTCGCCCCGCACCTTCGCCCGCCGGTTCAAGGCCGAGCTGGGCACGACGCCGGCCGCCTGGCTGACGAGGCAGCGCCTCCTGCGGGCCCAGCACCTCCTCGAGGTGACCGGCCTCGGGCTCGACGCCGTCGCCGGGCAGGCCGGGTTCGGGTCGGCCGCCGTGCTGCGGCACCACTTCACGCGGGTGCTCGGGACGACGCCGCGTGCCTACCGGGCGACGTTCCGCGGGGCGGACGCGGCCGACGCCGCCTGACCGCTGCCTGCTCGCCGCCTGCCCTGCGGGCCGAGAGTCGAGTGGTCGCGAACTGTCCTCCGGCGGCTCGGGAAGGACCGCTTCCGACCACTCGACACCGTCACCCCGAGGCGCGAGCCGAGGAGGCGCGGGCCGGCCCCGCAGGACGGCGTCAGTGGAACTGCGGCACGATCAGCCACAGGCCCGCGAGCACGGCGGCGATGCCGACGGCGAAGCAGGCCGCACCCCCGACGGTGGCGGGGAGCGAGCGAGGGGCGGTGGGTGCTGCCGGGAGGCGACCGGCGCCTCCTGGGCGACCAGCGCCTCCTGCGTGACCAGCGCCTCCCGCGAGCGCAGCAGCTCCTGCACCGCCGGCGCCGCTTCCGGCGCCGGCCTCGTCCGGCACCGGGCCGCCGGCGACGGCCTCGGTCGCCCCCGCGGCGAACAGCCGGATGCCGAGCGCGAAGAACGTGACGATGACGGCGGTCGCGGCGAGCGCCACCACGAAGACGACCACGAAGGCGCCCCAGTCCACTCCGAGGAACACGGTCACTCTCCCTGTCCGCGGGAGGCGCCGGCCGGCTGGGTCGCGGCGGGCGCCTCCTCGCTGTCGTTGACGGTCTCGTGCGTCACCGGGTGGCGACGGGCGAGGAACACGAAGGCCGAGCCCCCGGCGAGCGCGAGGACCGCGACGAGGACGAGCCCGACGGTGCTGGTGCTCGCGAGCCAGGCGCTGACGCCGCCGACGAGCGCCGCCGCGGGGAGCGTGATCACCCAGGCCGAGGCGATCTTGCCGACGACCCCCCAGTGCACGGTCGCGAGCTTCTTGCCGAGGCCCGCCCCGACGATCGAGCCGGAGGTGACCTGGGTCGTCGACAGCGCGAAGCCGAGGTGCGACGAGATGAGGATCGTCGCGGCCGAGCTCGTCTCCGCCGCGAAGCCCTGCGGCGCCTGGACGTCGGTGATGCGCTTGCCGACGGTGCGCATGATCCGCCAGCCGCCGAGGTAGGTGCCGAGCGCGATCGCGAGCCCGCAGGCGAGGACGACCCAGAGCTGCGGCGTCGTGCCCGCGCCCTGGTAACCGGCCGCGATGAGGGTGAGCGTGATGACGCCCATCGTCTTCTGCGCGTCGTTCGTGCCGTGCGCCAGCGAGACCAGGGAGGCGCTGATCGTCTGGCCGTGCCGGAACCCGGCCGTCGAGCCGCGCAGCGTCGCCTGCTTCGTGATGCGGTAGGCCGCGTAGGTCGCGACCAGCGCCACCGTGCCGGCGACCAGGGGCGAGATGAGCGCGGGCAGCACGACCTTCGAGAGGACGACGCCGAAGTCGACCGAGCCGACGCCCGCACCGATCACGGCGGCGCCGATCAGCCCGCCGAACAGGGCGTGCGACGAGCTCGAGGGCAGGCCGAGGTACCAGGTCGCGAGGTTCCAGATCACGGCGCCGACGAGGCCGGCGAAGATCATCGTCGGGGTGACCTGCACTCCCCCGTCGCCCTCGCGGATGATGCCGTTCGAGACGGTGCTCGCGACCTCGGTCGAGAGGAACGCCCCGACGAGGTTGAGCACGGCCGAGATCAGCACCGCCACCTTGGGCTTCAGGGCCCCGGTGGCGACGGAGGTGGCCATCGCGTTGGCCGTGTCGTGGAACCCGTTCGTGAAGTCGAACACGAGCGCCACGACGATCACCAGCATGACCGTGACGAAGACGTCCATGGATGTCGCCCCTCTGTCGTCCGCTCCGGGACGGGTGCCCGTCCGGAGGCAGGAGGTGCGGGTCCCGTCGCGATGACGGGCGCTGCTCCTGCACCGGTGACGCTAGGCCCGCGGGCGGGCCGCGTCGGTGAACAACGGGAGAATCATGCACGGCATGCACATGCTGCGCCGACGGGTGCGGGTGCCCCTCTGCCCGCCGGAGGCGCGGCGCGGCCTCGAGTGGTCAGGACTGGCCGACCGGGCTGTCAGCGCAGGCAGCGGGCGATCGCTCGCCGCGCCTCCTCGACCTCGCGGACGAGCCGGTCAGGCCGGCGCTCGAGGGCCCAGCGGACCAGGTCGAGGTGGTGCAGCAGGGCGAGTCGTCGCAGGGTCGGCAGGGCGTCGTCGAGGTCGACCCCGACGCCGTCCGCGAAGCGCCGCAGCTCGTCGACCGTGACGAGGCCGTCGAGGGCGCTCCAGCGGTGCACGCGGTCGAGCTCGAGCCACGGCACGGGGCCCGTCCGGGCCGTCCCCCAGTCGATGAGTACGGGGTCGTCGGCCCCCCGGGGCACGAGGTTGCGCGGCGCGAGGTCGCCGTGCACGAGTCCGTGCCGCCACCCCGCGCTCTCGACCGCGAGCTGCTCGAGGGCCGCTCGCAGTGGGCCGCGCTGCTGCTCGTCGTAGACGCCGAGGTCGAGGAGGCGGTCGCCGGGCACCAGGGAGTCGAGGCCGTACCGCAGGTGGCGGCGCCAGGCCTCCGGCAGGTCGCGGCCGAAGCGCGTGAGGAGCGCATCGGGCACGCGAGCGTCGTCGTCCCCGGGCGCGCCCGCCGTCGCGGGGTCGAGCGGCACCTCGGCGAGCGCCGCGGCGAGGCGGCCGAGGTCGTGCCACGGGTCGCGGTCGGAGGCGATCGAGGTGACGTGCTCGACGATCATGAGGGGCGCCTCCCCGAACTCGGGTTCGCAGGCGAGCACCCGAGGCGTCGGCACTCCGTGGCGTGCGGCGTGCTCGGCGGCCCATCGCTCGGCCGGGTAGGTGTCGGGCGCCGACCCGGCGGGGCCGTGCGGCGTGCGCACGACGACGTCCACGCCGTCTCCCCAGATCCGGACGACGTGGGCGTCGACGCCGGGCAGGAGGGCGCCCTGGCGGGTGCCGCGAGCGCGAGAGACGAGCTTCTCGACCGCCAGGGCGGCCAAGGAGACCAGCGCTCCCTCGTCCGGATCGGGCTCGGGAGAGGAGTCCGACTCCATGACGGCAGCAGCCTCGTGGCCGTCGTCGTGTGGGTGCAGGTGCGGGTGCGGGTGCGGGTCCTTGTCCACGGGGCCGGCCGTGCCCCGGCTCAGGCCGAGTTCCCGCCGGCGGCCGACCACGACGAGCCGCCGGCCTCGCCCCTCGGGCCGGCCTGTTGCCGCTCAGCATCGGCCTGGGCCCGCACGCCTGCCCCTGGGTCGGACTCGTCGAGCCTGGCGGCCAGCGCGCGGTCCCGCCGGTCGCGGAGCACGATCGCGACGGTGGCGGCGACGATCGCGAGCACGATCAGGGCGATGACGACTGTGGCGGTGTTCATGCGGTGTCCCCTCGACGGCGTCCGCCCACGCTACCGACGACCTCGGCCGTCGTCGAGGGCGGGTCCTGGATGCCGGGACCACCGCCTCCTCGGCCGCCGCCCTGACGACGAGGGACCTGGTGAACCGGCGGGAAGCGCTCGTCGCGTCTGCGTGCCGAGCAGTTCGCGTCGGTTCGGCGGGTCGCCCGCACCGGCGGCGCCACTGTCGACGCTCATGGCTGGCTCATCGGAGCCGCAGGGGGCGCTCATCGACGACGACGCGAAGGTGGTCGCATGAGCCGCATCCCCGAGCCCGAGTCCACCCCCGACGGCCCCGCCTGGGAGGGCCGCCTGCTCGACCAAGCCGACGAGGAGGTCGTCGACCAGGGCGTGGCGTTCGACGTCCGCACGCTGCTGAGCCGCCGCTCCGTGCTCGGCCTGATCGGGCTCGGCGCCGGTTCGCTGGCGCTGGCGGCGTGCACCAGCGCGACGGGCGCCTCCGGCGGGTCGTCGGGGTCGGGTGCGGGGAGCACTCCGACCGGCACGGCGACGTCAGACGCAGGAGGCGCGGCCACGGGGGCCGGGGAGATCCCGGACGAGACGGCCGGCCCCTACCCCGGCGACGGGTCGAACGGCGTGGACGTGCTCGAGAGGTCGGGCATCGTCCGCAGCGACATCCGGTCGAGCATCGGCGGGGGCGCCACCGCCGACGGCGTCGCGATGAGCCTGCGGCTGACGGTGCTCGACACGGCCTCCGGCGACGTCCCGTTCGCCGGCGTCGCCGTCTACGTGTGGCACTGCGACGCCGCGGGCGGCTACTCGATGTACTCGGACGGCATCGAGGACGAGACCTACCTGCGCGGCGTCCAGGTCGCCGACTCGAACGGCACCGTCGCCTACACCTCGATCGTGCCCGCCTGCTACTCGGGCCGCTGGCCGCACGTCCACTTCGAGGTCCACCCGGACGTCGGCTCGATCACGGAGTCGACCTCGGCGATCGCGACGTCGCAGCTCGCCCTGCCCGAGGACGTCTGCCGCACGGTCTACGCACTGCCCGCCTACTCGGGCTCGACCACGAACCTCGACCAGGTGAGTCTCGACGGCGACGGCGTGTTCGGCGACGACGGCGGGGCGCTGCAGCTCGCGACGGTGACGGGCGACGCCTCGGCCGGGTACGTCGTGTCGCTCACCGTGCGGGTCGACACCCGCACGACGCCCACCGCGGGCGCGGCGCCGTCGGGCGGCGGGGGCGGGAGCGCAGGAGGCGGCGGCACGCCTCCCGGGTCCCGCTAGCCGGGCGTGCGTCCGCACCCTGCGGACCCGCTAGCCGGGCGTGCGTCCGCACCCTGCGAACCCGCGCAGACCCTCGCGCGCGCCGGAGGGTGCGCGCGGGTCTACGGGGTGCGGACGAGGTCCGGGTGGGCGGCGGCGGGCGCGGCAGGCGTCGCAGGCGCAGCGGCAGCCGCCTGCGGCCCCGTGCGGAACGGCGTGCCGTTGAGGCGGCGGTCGCCCAGCGCCCGCTCGCGGTGGATCGCGGGGTTGTGCGACGCGATGGTGCGGGCGTTCCGCCAGTGCCGGTCGAGGGCCCGGTCGGCGTCCACCGCGGACGCGCCGCCCACCTCGAACAGGGCGGTCGCGGCCTCGAGGACGAGCGGCAGCACGACCTGCTGGGCCTCGAAGACCGTGGCCAGCGCCTCCTGGTAGTCGTCGTTCGAGGCGCGCGCGTCGACCGCCTCCAGCGCCCGCACCGCGGACAGCGTCACCGCCTCGACCGCCGACGCGATGCTCGACAGCCGCCCGACGACGCCCTGCACGAGCGGGTCCTCGCGCGGCAGCGACACCCCCGCGACGCCGAACGTGCGGGTGCGGGGCCGCACGAAGTCGACGGCGTCGCGCAGCACCGCCCGGGCGATCCCCGTCTCGGCCGCGAGCAGCACGAGCTGGTACAGCGCCTGCGTGTAGGCGAGCGGGCGACGCTCGGCGTTGTCGCTCCAGGGCAGCACCTGGGCCGGGTCGACCGTGACGTCGTCGAAGATCGTCGTGCCGCTGCCGGTGAGGCGCTGGCCGAAGCCGCCCCAGTCGTCGAGGCGCGTGACGCCCGGCGCGTCGGCGCGCACGGCCAGCGCCACGGGCTCGTCGCCGCGGAGCGCCCCGACCCAGATCCAGTCGGCGTAGAGCGTGCCGGTGCTGTAGAACTTGCGCCCGTCGAGGCGGAGGCGGCCGTCGACCTCGGTCAGCCGCGTCGTCACGGCGGTCGCGTCGCCGCGCTCGGCCTGCGCGTTGCCGACGAGCACGTCGCCGGCCGCCAGCCGCCCGAGCCACTCGGTGCGCAGCGGCCCGTCCGGCTGCGCCCGCTGCGTCTCGACGAACGCGACGTGCCCGCGCAGCAGCTGCGGCAGGTTCGAGTCGGCCTCGCCGAGGCGCACGAGGAGGCGGAACTCCTGCTCGAGGGACGCCCCCCAGCCGCCGTGCTCGACCGGCACCCGCAGCGCGCCGAAGCCGGCCCGGCGCAGCAGGTCGACCTCGGCGACGGGGAGGCGGCGGTCGCGTTCCCGGGCGACCGCGCCCGCCGCGATCTCGTCGACCAGGGGGCCGAAGACCGCCTCGATGCGGTCGTCGAGGTGGGGGGTGCCGGGGCCTGCCGTGGGGTCGCTCGTGCTGTCGGTCATGCGCTCCTTTGTGTCATGCCCGCGCCTCCTGCGACAGGGCCGACGACACATGACGACACGTCACGACACATGTCGCAAGAGTCCTCGCGGCGGGCTCCGCCGCCGTGACAGGGTCGGCAGCCATCACCCCGGCACCGGCCCCAGCGACCGGCCCGCCGTCCACAGCACACCGCCCACCACCCCGAGGAGTCCCCGTGTCCGATCACGACGCACCGCAGCCCACGCCCGCCGCCGACCCGCCCGCCGGTGCTCCCGCCGGGCTCCGTGCCTCCCTCGACGACTCGCGCCGCAAGCGTCGCCGCGGCTTGCTCACCGGGCTCGGCGTCGTCGTCGCCGCGGCCCTCGTCGGCGGCGGCTTCTGGGCCGGATCGGCCACCGCGGGAGCCGGCGACGGCGCCCAGGCGGCGACCGGCGGAGGCGCAGGAGGCGGCGGCGACCGGATCAGCGTGAAGATCGCCGGAAGCGGCGAGAGCGACCTGCAGGACGCCGTCAAGACCGTCGCGGCCGAGGACGGCCTCGACGTCACCTGGGTCAACTTCGACGACTGGACCCTGCCGAACTCGGCCCTCGTGGCCGGCGAGGTCGACGCGAACGCGTTCCAGCACACGGCGTTCCTCAGCGCGTACAACGTCGCCAACGCCACCGACCTGACGCCGGTCTTCTCGACCACCATCACGCAGTGGGGCGTCTTCTCCGCGACGATCGACGACCTCGACGACCTCGGCCGGGGCGCGCGGATCGCGATCCCCGACGACGCGTCGAACGGCGCCCGGGCGCTGTTCATCCTGCAGGCCGCCGGGCTGATCGAGCTCGGCCCCGACGTCGGCGTCTACCCGACGGTCGACGACGTCGTGTCGAACGACCTCGGCCTCGAGTTCGTCCCGATCGGCGCGACGACGATCCCCACCCAGTTCGACGACCCGAGCCTCGACGCGGTCGTGGTCGGCACCTCCTACTTCGACCCGTCGCAGCAGATCGACGCCGAGGACGCGCTCTACCTCGACGACTCGCTCAGCGACGAGTCGCGGCCCTACGTCAACGCGGTCGTGACCAGGGCCGACGACGCCGACGACGAGGCCTGGACGAGGCTGGCCGACGCCTACGCCGACCCGCGCGTCGCAGCCGCCCTGAAGAAGGAGTCGTTCGGGAACACGGTGCTCGTCGACGTCTCGGCGGCCGACCTGCGCAGCACCCTCGCCGACCTCGAGACCGCCGCCCGCGAGCTGACCTCGTGACCGCGGACCCGGTCGTCTCGTTCGAGCACGTCTCGAAGTCGTACACGGTGCAGGGGCGCCGGTTCGACGCCCTCCGCGACGTCGGCCTGGAGGTGGCGCGCGGCGAGGTCTTCGGCATCGTCGGCTACTCCGGAGCCGGCAAGTCGACGCTGCTGCGCACCGTGAACGCCCTCGAACGGCCGACGAGCGGCCGGGTCGTCGTCGACGGCCGCGAGGTCTCGGCGCTCCGCGGGAAGGAGCTCTACGCGGCCCGACGCCGGATCGGGATGATCTTCCAGCAGTTCAACCTGCTCTCGTCGCGCACCGTCTACGGCAACGTCGCCTACCCCCTGCGCCTCTCGGGGCTGTCGCGCGACGAGACGGTCGACCGGGTCGAGGAGCTGCTCGACTTCGTCGGGCTCAGCGAGAAGGCGCTCGAGTACCCGGCGAAGCTGTCGGGCGGCCAGAAGCAGCGCGTCGGCATCGCCCGCGCGCTGGCGAACCGCCCCGACGTGCTCATCTCGGACGAGGCGACGAGCGCCCTCGACCCGCAGACCACCGGCGAGGTGCTCGACCTGCTGCGCCGCGTCAACGACGAGTACGGCCTGTCGATCTTGCTCGTCACCCACGAGATGGACGTCATCCGCGAGCTCGCCGACAGCGTCGCCGTGATGCAGGGCGGCGAGGTCGTCGAGACCGGCTCGGTCTACGACCTGTTCGCCGACCCGCAGCACCCCACGTCGCGGCGGTTCGTGTCGTCCGTGCTGCACCACGAGGCGACGCCCGGCGTCCTCGAGCGCATCCGCAGGGTGCACACGGGACGCATCGTGCGCCTCCACGTCGAGGACCGCGAGTCGAACGACCCGTTCCTCTCCCGCGTCGCGCGCACCCACGGCGTCGACTTCAACGTCGTCTACGGCGGCGTCAGCGAGCTGCAGTCCCGGCTGTTCGGCGACCTCACGGTCGAGCTGCTCGGCGACGACGCGGCGATCGACGCGGCCGTGGTCGACCTGCGCCGCACCACGAGCGTGACGGAGGTGGTCGCCGGTGCGTGACATCGAGCCGGCCGTGCTGTGGCCCAAGATCTGGACCGCCCTGCTCCAGACCCTGCAGATGGTGACGGTGTCGTTCGTCCTGGCGACCGTGCTCGGCGTCGTGCTGGGGCTGGTGCTCTACTCGACCCGACGCGGCAACCTGCTGCAGAACGCGGCGGTCTTCACGACCCTGAACGCGGTCATCAACGTGATCCGGCCGATCCCGTTCATCATCCTGATCGTCGCGATCTCGCCGCTGACCCGCGTCGTGATCGGCACGAGCATCGGCACGGGCGCCGCCATCTTCGCGCTGACCATCGTCGCGACGTTCTCGATCGCGCGCATCGCCGAGACGAACCTCGTCGCGGTCGACCGCGGATCGGTGGAGGCGGGCGCCGCCATGGGAGCGTCGCCCCTGCGGGTGCTCGTCACGATCGTCGTGCCGGAGGCGCTCGGCCCGCTCGTGCTCGGCCTGACCTACATCTTCGTCGCCCTGGTCGACGCGACCGCGGTCGCCGGCCTCGTCGGGGGCGGCGGGCTCGGCAACCTCGCCATCACGTACGGCTACCAGCGCTTCGACACGTTCGTCATGGTGACCGTGATCGTGCTGATCATCGTGCTGGTGCAGGTGGCGCAGCTGCTCGGCAACGTGGTCGCCCGCAAGGTGCTGCACGAGACCGCGACCGCCTAGCCCTGCAGGAGGCGCCGCCTCCTAGCCGGGGAGGCGCCCGGCGAGCAGGGCGTACAGCAGCGGCACCGCGGAGGCGACCATCAGCACGGTGCCGAGCACGTCGCCGTCGGCCCGCAGCACGGCGCCCGCGATCAGCAGGCCGCCGAACAGGACGGCGGCCAGCACGCGCCGGGCCGTCCGCTCGATGCGGCCGAGCTGCCGCTCGATGCGGGGGCTGCCGACCTCGAGCGTGCCGTCCTCGAGGCGGCCGACGAGGTGGTCGAGCCGTCCGGGCAGGCGGGCGGCGAAGCCGACCGCGTCGGCCGCTCGCCGGGCGACGTCCTGCACGGCGTTGCCGCGCTCGTCGCGCACGAGCCGGGCCGCGTAGGGCTCGACCGAGTCCCAGAGGTTGAAGACCGGGTCGAGGGCGCTGGCCACGCCGGAGGTGAGGGTCACCGCCCGCAGGACGAGCAGGAAGTCCTCGGGCAGCTGGAACGGCAGCGACCGGATCAGGTCGCCGAACTGCCCGGCGAACTCGCGGTACTCGCGAGGGTCGACCTCGCGCAGCTCGGCGAAGCCCATGCCGCCGAAGCGGGCGAAGGTCGCGGTGACGGCGCGCTCGAGGCCGACCGTGTCGGCGGTGGGCAGCAGCACGCCGAGGTCGCGCATCGCGTTCACCATGCCGCTGCCGTCGCGCGACGCGGCCGCGATGAGCAGCTGACGGAGGCCGTTCCGGGTGCCGGTGGGCACCTCCCCCATCATCCCGAAGTCGATGAAGGTGAGCCGCCACGGGCGCTCGCCCTCGGCGGCCTCGACGGGCGTGACGAAGATGTTGCCGGGGTGCGGGTCGGCGTGGAAGAAGCCGTTGCCGAAGAGCTGGTCGAACATGACCGCGGCGAAGACCGGGGCGACCTCGGCAGGATCGATGCCCGCGGCGCGGAGGCCCTCGGCGTCGGTGATCTTGATCGCGGAGACGTCCTCGAGCACGAGGACGCGGCGGGTGGACCGCTCCCAGACGACGTCGGGCACGCCGACCCGGTCGTCGTCGGCGAAGTCGGCGGCGAAGCGGGCCGAGTTGGCGGCCTCGTGCAGGTAGTCGATCTCCTCGAGGCTGGTGCGGGCGAACTCCTCGACGAGGGCAGGGGCGTCGACGCGGTCGTAGACGAGGCGGACGTGGCTCAGCCAGCCGCCGACCTTGCGGAGCGCGGCCAGGTCGACGTCGACGATGCGGTCGATGCCGGGGCGCTGCACCTTGAGCACGACGTCGCGGAGACCGGTGTCGGCCGAGTCGACCGGGCCGAGGACGGCGCGGTGCGCCTGGCCGAGGGAGGCTGCCGCGATCGGCTCCGGGGACACGGAGGCGAAGACCCGGTCGAGCGACACGCCCAGCTCGGCCTCGGCGAGCGCCCGGATCTCGGGGAAGGGCACGGGCGTGACCTCGTCCTGCAGCCCCTCGAGTTCTTTGGTGATCTCGGGCGGGAGCACGTCGAGGCGCGAGGACAGGTACTGGCCGACCTTGATCATCAGGCCGCCGAGGTCGAGCGCGAGCCCGTGGAAGCCGCGGGCGAAGCGCTGCATCCGCCGGGCGCGGGTGCGCTCGGCGACCCAGCGGAGCCCGAACCGGGGCAGCACGAGCTCGAACCACCACGTCACCGCGAGGTGGCGGGACGCGAAGCGCAGGATCCGGCGGTACCGGGCGCGGCCGGCGCGGTCGCGCACCGCGGGGTCGCGGTCACGTGCCACGGAGCTGCGGTCGCGCTCCGCGGAGCCGCGGTCTCGCTCCGTTGAGCCGCGGTCTCCTGCCGCGGAGCTGGCCTCGTCGGGACGGGGCGACGCCACCCGCGTCAGTCTCGAGCGAGGATCGAGTAGATGCGCCGGCGTGCCTCGTCGAGGACCGCCACCGCCTCGTCGACCTGGGCGGAGGTGCCGGTGCGGCCGATCTGGGCGGTCGCGCGGGCGAGCTCGACGCCGGCCTTGGGCAGGGCGGTGCGACGGTCGCCGGAGGAGCGCGGGGCGGCCCACGGGTCGGAGGGGTCGACGCCGGCGGCGGCGCGGCCCGAGTCGGTGAGCGACCAGACCTTGCGGCCGTCGGTCTCCTCGGCGACGATCAGGCCCTCGTCGGCGAGCAGCTGCAGCGTCGGGTAGACGGAGCCGGCGCTGGGCTTCCAGTCGCCGCCGCTGCGCTCGTCGATCTCGTGGATGATCTGGTAGCCGTGCATGGGCCGCTCGCCGAGCAGGGCGAGGATCGCGGCGCGGACCTCGCCGCGCGGGGCGCGGGCGCCGTCACGACGGTCGAAGGTGGAGCGGAGCTGGTCCATGGCCTGCCACATCCCGTCGAGGTCCATGCCGAAGGTGCCGGGTGTGCGCGAGGTGCCCATGATGATCTCCTGTCGAGGGTCGAGCGATGCCCGAACGATATACCTCGGGCCTCGGCGGGAGCGGGGCTGGCGCCCAGGGTCGGCGAGCGTGCGCGTCCGCGCGCCTCCGTGCGCGTCCGCGCGCCTCCGTGCGCCTCCGTGCGCCGAGTGGTCCGTTCCGGCCGGTGCCGACGCCCTGAGGGACAGGACCTGACCACTCGACGCGGTCGCCCGGGGACTCGAGGCGGCAGTCAGCGACGCGGACGGGTCGGCCGGGACCACCGGCCGCGACGCAGGGCCCGACGGAGCCGCTCGACGGCGTGTTCCGTGTCGGCGTTGCCGACGTCCTGGAACGAGCCCATGCCGCCTCGCCACAGGGCGAGCGCGTCCCGGGACGCGACGCGCACCTCCTGCGCGGTCACGAGGCCGGCGAAGCGGTCGCTGAGCTGGCGGGCGACCGAGAGGCGCGCGTCGTCACCGTCGGCGACCGCCGCTCTCCGCAGCTCGTCGACCGCGCCGAGGATCTCCGCACGGACGACGTCGACGTTCCTGCTCTGGCCCCCCATGCACGCGATCCTACGAGGAGGTCGTCCCCGGCATGATCGACCTGTGGACGACACCCGTGCGATCAGCCCCTCCCTCCGCCCGGCCACGAGCGCCGACGCCGAGGCGTGCGTCGCGCTCTGGGTCGCGGCGTGCGCGGCCCGGGACGGCCAGGCGTTCCCGGGCGTCGCCGAGCGGGCGCGCCCGAAGTTCGACCGCAGCATCAGCTGGTTCGTCGCGGAGCAGATCGACGGCACGCTCGGCGGGTTCGTCCTGGCGACGGCGCCGGGGAGCGGCCTGCCGTCCGACCCGACGGATGCTGCCGTCCGGGGGCTGCTGGCCATCGCACCGGCTGCGCAGGGGCAAGGTCTCGCTCGGGCGCTGATCCGTCACGTGACGGATCAGCTCCCCGAGCTCGGGCACCCGCGCATCGTGCTGCACGCGCTGCTCGACAACACGGCGGCGCTCCGCCTCTACGAGAGCGAGGGCTGGGAGGCGGTCGGCGAGCCGTTCGAGCACTCGCTGCTCGGTCGTCCGATGCGGACCTACGGCCGGGACCTGCGCGCCGTCGAGTGACCCCGGCCGTGCCGCGTGCAGGAAGTCGCGGGGCGCGGGTCCTGAGTCGTGCACGGGTCAGGACGGCGAGTCCCCCCGGTGCGCGGATCAGGACGGATGTTCCTGAATGAGGAGAGCGAGGAGAGCAGGAGGCGGGCGTCGAGCCGGGTGGCCTAGACTGCGGTCCGACAGTTCGTCTGGCCACGCTCTCTGTGGTCGACGCGACCACGCCAGTGGACGCAACGGACGCCTCCGCCGAAACCCACACGGGCGGCGAGGCGGATCGCCACGTGGTCGATCTCGACGGCGCTCGACAGCGAGTCGCCGACCGAGACCTGAGCCTCCTTCGCCGGTCCCGCCACAGCGGGCCGGGCAGCCCGCCGAGCGGGTCGACGCCGGCAGAACACCGACACCTCCGTGCGGGCACACCTCGCGCGACTCCCCCACAGAAAGCGGCCAGCATGCCGAACGTAGCGACCAAGCACTCCCTCGACCTCAAGAAGCCCCAGCCCCTGAAGCGCGGCGCCCTGCGCGTCACCCCGCTCGGCGGCCTCGGCGACGTCGGGCGCAACATGACCCTCTTCGAGCACAAGGGCAAGCTCGTCGTCGTCGACTGCGGCGTGCTCTTCCCGGAAGAGACGCAGCCCGGCATCGACGTGATCCTGCCCGACTTCACGCCGCTGCGCGACCGCCTGAAGGACGTCGAGGCCATCGTGCTGACGCACGGCCACGAGGACCACATCGGAGGCGTGCCCTACCTCCTCAAGGAGCGCCCCGACATCCCCCTGGTCGGCTCGAAGCTCACGCTCGCCTTCATCACGGCGAAGCTGCAGGAGCACAAGATCACGCCGATCACCCACGAGGTCGCCGCGGGCGACCACCACCAGGCCGGCCCGTTCGACCTCGAGTTCGTGGCCGTGAACCACTCCATCCCCGACGGCCTCGCCGTCGCGCTCCGCACGAGCGCCGGCCTCGTGCTGCACACGGGCGACTTCAAGATGGACCAGTTCCCGATGGACAAGCGCATCACCGACCTCAACCACTTCGCCCGCCTGGGCGACGAGGGCGTCGACCTGTTCATGACCGACTCGACCAACGCCGAGGTCCCCGGCTTCACGACCGCCGAGAAGGACCTGGGCGCCGCGATCGACCGCGTCTTCCGCGAGGCGCCGAAGCGCATCGTCGTGTCGAGCTTCGCCAGCCACGTGCACCGCATCCAGCAGGTGCTCGACACCGCCCACAAGCACGGCCGCAAGGTCGCCTTCGTCGGCCGCTCGATGGTCCGCAACATGGGCATCGCCTCCGACCTCGGCTACCTGAACATCCCCAAGGGCCTGGTCGTCGACCTCAAGCAGCTCAGCAAGATGCAGGACAACAAGATCGTCCTGATCTGCACCGGCTCGCAGGGCGAGCCGATGGCGGCGCTGTCGCGCATGGCCAACCGCGAGCACATCATCAAGGTCGGCGAGGGCGACACGATCCTCCTCGCGAGCTCGCTCATCCCCGGCAACGAGAACGCGATCTACGGCGTCATCAACAGCCTGATCCGCTGGGGCGCGACCGTCGTGCACAAGGGCAACGCCAAGGTGCACGTCTCGGGCCACGCCAGCGCCGGCGAGCTGACCTACTGCTACAACATCGTCAAGCCGAAGAACGTCCTCCCCGTGCACGGCGAGTGGCGCCACCTCACGGCCAACGCCGACCTCGCGATCGCCACCGGCGTCGCCGAGGACCGCGTGCTCGTCGTCGAGGACGGCGTGGTCGTCGACCTCGACCGCGGCCGCGCCAGCATCGCCGGACGCATCCCCGCGCCCTACGTGTTCGTCGACGGAGCCACGATCGGCGTCGCCACCGAGGACGCCCTCAAGGACCGCCTGTCGCTCGCCGAGGAGGGCCACATCACGGTGCTCGGCATCTTCGACCTCGCGACGCAGAAGCTGGTCGAGCCCGTCGAGTTCATCCCGCGCGGCTTCGTCGAGGCCGTCGGCTGGGAGGACCAGGCCGAGGACGTCGCGGCCAAGGCCCTCGAGCAGGCCACCGCACGCGGCCACGTCGACGGCGAGGCCGCCGAGCGCGCCATCGAGGACGGCCTGAGCCGCTGGTTCTTCCGTCGCCACCGTCGCACGCCCGTCATCACGACGGTCGTCATCGACGCCGACTGACCCGCCCCGGCCCTGACGGGCCGTGAACCGACGAGAGATGCTCCCTGCACCCCTGCAGGGAGCATTTCTCGTCGATCCGTGGACGCGGGAGAGGGAACCGACGGGACGAGGAGGCGATGGTCCCTTGACAGCGGGAGCGGCGCCTCCTAGGTTCATTACTGAACCAATTAACCAATGCACCAGCCGGGACGAAGGAGGCGACGTGTTCGACGACGGGACGCCCATCTTCCAGCAGCTCGCCGACCGCATCGCGGGCGACGTGCTCTCGGGCACGTACGCCGAGGGCGACCAGGTCGCCTCGACGAACGAGTTCGCCGCGTTCTACCGGATCAACCCCGCCACCGCCGGCAAGGCGGTCAACCTGCTGGTGGACCGCGGCGTGCTCTACAAGCGCCGCGGCATCGGCATGTTCGTCGCCGAGGGCGCCCGCGAGCGCCTCGCCGAGCAGCGCCGCGCGGCGTTCGCGGCCGAGTACGTCCGACCCCTGGTGCTCGAGGCAGCCGCCCTCGGCATCGACGCCGCCCACCTGCGGCGCATGATCGATCAGGAGACCGCACCATGACCACTGCGATCGAGATCACCGACCTCTCGCGCCGCTACGGATCGACCGACGCCCTCACCGACGTCTCGTTCGACGTCGAGCAGGACACGATCTGCGGCCTGCTGGGCCGCAACGGTGCCGGCAAGACCACGACCCTGTCCGTCGTCGCCGGGCAGGAGCGCCCCTCCGGCGGCCGGGTGCGCGTCTTCGGGCACGACCCCGCCGACGACTCCCGCGTGGCCTCCCGCACCTCGTTCGTCAAGGACGACCAGCGCTGGCCCGACGACTTCCGCCTGCGCGAGGTGCTCGCCGTCGGGCCCGCGTTCCACCGCGGCTGGGACGCCGAGCTGGCCCGCTCCCTCGCCGCCGACCTGCGGGTGCCCGAGAAGACGCCGGTGAAGAAGATGTCGCGCGGACAGGCCTCGGCCGTCGCGATCGTCATCGGCGTCGCGTCCCGCGCGCCGCTGACGATCTTCGACGAGCCGTACCTCGGCCTCGACGCGACCGCCCGGCAGCTCTTCTACGACCGCCTCCTCGCCGACTACTCCGAGCACCCCCGCACGATCCTGCTGTCGACGCACCTCATCGACGAGATGGAGTCGCTGCTCGAGCACGTCGTCGTGCTCGACCAGGGGCAGGTGCGGCTCGACTGCGACGTCGACGACGCCCGCGCCTCGGCGTACTCGGTCGCCGGCACGACCCGGTCGGTCACCGCGTTCCTCGCGGGGCGGACCGTGCTCAGCAGCCACGGCATCGGCGGGCTCACCACGGCCGTGGTCGAGGGGGCCGCCGACGAGCGGGTCCGCGCCGACGCCGCAGCAGCGGGCGTCGAGCTCTCGCCCGTCGGCCTGCAGCAGGTCGTGGCCGCCCTCGGCGCCGCGAGCGCCGCCTCCTCGGCCGTCCACCACGCCGACGACGGCGACGACCTCGACGGCGGTGGCCTCGGCGGACCGACCGCCGACGCCGCCCCCCGCACCGCCCCGGAAGGAGCCCGCTCGTGACCACCGCACCGCTCACCGCCCGCAGCCGACCCGAGGAGGCGCGCGCCGCCTCCCGCATCGCGCCCGTCGTCCGCCTGCACTTCGCCCGCCGCCTGAACCTGCTGCTCGTGCCGCTGTTCGTCATCGGCGTGACCCTCGTGGTGTCGATCGTCATCCAGCTCGCGATCCAGCGGGCGGGCGTCGACGTCGGCACGATCACGTACGCCGCGGGAGCACGTCAGAACCCGGGCGTCGCCTGGGCGCTGAGCGGCTACCTCGTCGCGATGGGCGTCGCGACGGTCGCGTCGACGTTCCCGCTGGCAGCCGCCCTCGGCACGACCCGGCGCGACTTCGCGCTCGGCACGGCCGCGACGCATGCCCTGACCGCGCTGTTCCTCACCGCGGTGTTCGTCGGGATGCTCGGGCTCGAGCTGCTCACGGGCCACTGGTTCGGCGGGTTCTACGTCTTCGACGTGAACGTGCTGGGGGCAGCCGACCCGCTCGTGCTCACCGTGGTCGCCTTCCTCGGGTCGTGGCTCGCGCTGTCCGTCGGCGGGGTGTTCGGCGCCTCCTGGCTGCGGTTCGGGCCGCGCGGGCCGCTGGCGATCAGCGTGACCGCCGTCGCCGTGATCGCGGTCGTCGTGCTCGCCACGGTTCCCTCGTTCGCCGCGGTCGCCGAGGCGTTCCGCCCCTGGTGGCTGGCCGTCGCGGCCGTCGCGCTGACCGGGCTGTCGATCGCGGGGACGTTCGCGTTCCTGCGCCGCGCCTCCGTCCGATAGCCGTCGCCGCGCCGCGCACCGCGCACACCCGCCGCACCCGCGCACACCCCTCCGCGCGAGCGCGGGTGTGCGCGGGTCTCGAGGGTGTGCGCGGGTTCCGGCGGGCGGCAGCCGCAGCCGCAGGCGCGGCGCGGCGCAGCGCGCACAGGCGGAGGAGGCGCGGGGCGCGTACTGATGGAGGACCCACGTCAGGAGCCCTCCATGCCCACAGTCCTCGTCGCCGGAGCGACCGGAGACCTCGGTCGCCGCGTCGTCCGCGAGCTGCTCGCCCGGGGCGCCGACGTCCGCGTGCTCACCCGCCCCGCGAGCAGCTCGGCCGACCGCCTGTTCGACGGGACGGAGGGCGTGGTCGTGACCCGCGCCTCCTACGGGGACCCGGCGGCGCTGCGCGACGCGGTCCGTGGCGTCGACGTCGTCGTGTCGACCGTCAGCGGGGTGCGCGACGTGATCGTCGACGCTCAGACCGCGCTGCTCGAGGCCGCGGTCGCCGAGGGCGTGCCGCGCTTCGTGCCGTCCGACTACTCGGCCGACTACCGGTCCCTGCCGCCGCGGTCGAACCGGAACCTCGAGTTCCGGCGGGAGTTCGCGGGCGTGCTCGACGCCTCTCCGATCCGCGCCTCCTCGGTGCTGAACGGGGCGTTCGCCGACATGCTCACCGGACAGGCGCCCATCGTGCTGGCCGACCGCAAGCTGGTGCTGTTCTGGTCGGACGCCGACCAGGTGCTCGACTTCACCTCGAAGGACGACACCGCCGCGGTCACGGCCGCCGTCGCGCTCGACCCCACGGCTCCGCGCTACGTCGAGGTGGCCGGCGACCGCGTCACCGCCCGCGAGCTCGCCCGCACGATGTCGTCGCTGACGGGCGAGCCGTTCCGCGTGCAGTGGGCCGGCACGACGGGCCTGCTCTCGGCGATGAGCAAGGGCATGCGCCGGTTCTCGCGCGAGACCGACGAGGCGTTCCCCGCCTGGCAGGGCATGCAGTACCTCGTGAGCATGTACACCGGCGACGGCCAGCTGCGCCGCGTCGACAACGACCGCTGGGGCGAGGGACGCGACTGGACGTCGACCCGCGACGTCCTCGCCGCGCACGTCGCCTCGCGCGCCTGACCGGAGCCGAGGAGGCGCCGCCCCGCCCCCGAGACCCGTCGCCTGTACCCCGCAACCAGTGGACGCCCCTTGACCGGGGGCCACGGTGCCGATAGGAATGACGAGCTGACGGCGCTGTCATCGACGACAGGTGTACCCCGTCATGCACGGCCGCTCCCGAGCGGCCTCACCCAGATCACGGGATCACCCGCAGGAGCACGACGATGGCGTCAGGCCGTTCACAGACCGATCAGCGACCACAGCGATCCGGGGCGACCTGGCGCACGCGAGCACAGCGGGCGGGGGTGATCGTGACCGCGACGGCCCTGGCGGCGACCGGTGCCCTCGTCGGCGTCGACGCCGCGAGCGCCGCAGGCCGCAGCGGCGACGGCACCGCGGGCGGCAGCGGCGGCACCGACGCGCGCGCGGCCGCAGCCGTGCTCGGCAGCGACTGGCGCACCAGCTTCGAGGCGGACGACGCGCAGCCCCTCGCGAGCACGCCCGCGACGCCCGACGACCTCGGCACCGTGAAGGCCTCGAACGGCCTGCCGCCCGGCAGCCTGCTCGGCCACGTGACGGAGGCCTCGGCGAGCGCTGACAACGCCCCGGGCGAGATCGCCGTGAACCTCACGGACGGCAACCCCGCCAGCAAGTGGCTCGCCTTCCAGCGCACCGCGACGATCACCTACCTTCTCGACTCGCCGCAGACCGCGACCGAGTGGTCGCTGACGAGCGGCAACGACGCCCCCGAGCGCGACCCGCGGGCGGTCACGCTGCAGGGCTCCGCCGACGGAGGTGCGAACTGGGTCGACCTCGACGCGCAGCCGGCCGTGGCGTTCACGGGCCGGGGCGCGACGAACGAGTACGCGGTCGCCGCACCGGGCGCCTACGACGCGTACCGGCTCGACATCACGCAGAACGCGGGCGCGGGCCTCACCCAGCTCGCGGACTGGTCGCTCGGCGACGGCACGGAGGCCGTGCCCGAGTCCGGCCCGATGGTGACCGTGGTCGGCGGCGGCCCGGTCAGCGGACCGAACATGAAGCCCGGCGCGGGCTTCAGCGGCACCAAGTCGCTGCGCTACGCGGGCGAGCACACGGCCGCCGCCGGCCGGGCGACGAACGTCCTGTTCGAGGGCCTCGAGCTCGAGATCGGCGACGACACCGAGTTCTCGTACCGGATCTTCCCCGAGCTGGGCGGCGACCTGCAGTACCCCGCCACCTACGCCGCGATCGACCTCGAACTGGCCGACGGCCGCGTCGTGAGCGGCGTCGAGGGCGTCGTCGACGCCCACGGCGAGGGCACCTCGGCCGCCGACCGCGGCTCGTCGAAGATCCTCTACGCCGACCAGTGGAACTCGGTGCGGGTGCCGCTCGGCGACCTCGCCGGCGAGACCGTGACGCGCGTCCTGTTCGACTACGACAACGCCGGCGGCGCGGTCGGCACGACGTTCCAGGGCTGGGTCGACGACCTCGACCTCGACCCGGCCCCCGCCCGGGTCGACGGCTCGAGCCTCGTGAACCACGTCGACACCCGCCGCGGCACCAACTCGACCGGCGGCTTCAGCCGGGGCAACAACGTGCCCGCGGCGACGGTGCCGAACGGGTTCAACTTCTGGACCCCGATGACGAACGCGTCGAGCCAGACCTGGCTCTACGACTACCAGCGCGGCAACGACGACGCGAACCTGCCCCGCCTGCAGGGCATCGGCGTCTCGCACGAGCCGAGCCCGTGGATGGGCGACCGGAACCAGCTCGCGATCCTGCCCTCGACGACGGCCGTGACCGCCGCGGACGCAGCCGCAGGAGGCGGCACCGCGCCCGACGCCTCGCTCGCCGCCCGGGCCCTCCAGTTCGACCACGGCGCCGAGATCGCGCGTCCTGACCTCTACAGCGTCGACACGACGAGCGGCCTCGAGGCCGCCGTCACGCCCACCGACCACGGCGCCGTGCTGCGGTTCGCCTTCCCGGAGAGCACAGCCCCCGAGGGCACGGGCACCGACGGCGCAGCCGCGGGCACCCGCACGGGCAGCGTGCTCGTCGACCAGGTCGCCGGGAACTCCGCCCTCGCCGTCTCCGCCGACGGCCGGGTCTCCGGCTGGGTCGAGGGCGGCTCGGGCCTGTCGACCGGGGCGACCCGCATGTTCGTCAGCGGCCAGTTCGACCGCACGCCCACCTCCGTCGGCGCGGCCGCGGGCGACCGGAAGGGTGCCCGGTACGCCTCGTTCGACGTCTCCGCCGCGGGGGCCGGCAGCGCCGCCGGCGTCGTCGAGCTCCGCCTCGCCACGTCGTTCATCTCGTCCGAGCAGGCGGCGCACAACCGCGACCTCGAGCTCACCGGTCGCAGCTTCGACGAGGTGCGCAACGACGCCGAGCGCCAGTGGAACGACCGCCTCGGCGTGATCACGGTCGAGGGCGCCCGCGACGACCAGCTCGCGACGCTCTACGGCAGCCTGTACCGCCTCAACATGTACCCGAACTCGCAGTTCGAGAACACGGGCACGGCCGCCGCGCCGACCTACCGCTACGCGAGCCCGGTCGCCCCGACCGTCGGCACCGCCACGGACACGACGACGAACGCCGCCGTGAAGGACGGCAAGGTGTACGTCAACAACGGCTTCTGGGACACCTACCGCACGGTCTGGCCCGCCTACTCGCTGCTCTACCCGGAGATCGCGGGCGAGCTGATGGACGGCTTCGTGCAGCAGCACCGCGACGCCGGCTGGATCGCCCGCTGGTCGAGCCCCGGCTACGCCGACCTGATGACCGGCACGAGCTCGGACGTCGCGTTCGCCGACGCCTACGTGAAGGGCGCCGTCGACGGCGACCTCGCGCTCGAGGCGTACGACGCGGCGCTGAAGAACGCCAGCGTGCAGCCGACCCAGAGCGGCGTCGGCCGCAAGGGCCTCGACCAGTCGCTGTTCCTCGGCTGGACGCCGTCGAGCACGGGCGAGAGCGTGTCGTGGGGGCTCGAGGGCCACATCAACGACTTCGGCCTCGGCCAGATGGCGGCCAAGCTCGCGGACGACCCGGCCACCCCGGAGGCGCGGCGTGCGCAGCTGAGGGAGGAGTCGGCCTGGCTGCTCGACCGCGCCCGCGACTACGGCACGCTGTTCGACCCGGCGACCGGGTTCTTCCAGGCGCGCGACGCCGACGGCGCCTTCGCGGAGCCCGCCGAGACCTACGACCCCGAGTCGTGGGGCGGCGCCTACACCGAGACGAACGGCTGGAACTTCGCCTTCCACGCCCCGTTCGACGTGCCCGGCCTCGCCGCGCTCTACGGTGGCTCGGAGGGCCTCGACGCGAAGCTCGCCGAGTTCTACGCGACGCCCGAGGAGGCGGACAAGCCGGGCGGCTACGGCGGCGTCATCCACGAGATGGTCGAGGCCCGCGACGTGCGGATCGGCCAGCTCGGCATGAGCAACCAGGTCTCGCACCACATCCCCTACGTCTCGGCGGCGAACGGCGACCCCGCCACGACGCAGCGGGTCGTCCGCGAGATCACCCAGCGCCTCTTCGTGGGCAGCGACATCGGGCAGGGCTACCCCGGCGACGAGGACAACGGCGAGATGTCGTCGTGGTTCCTGTTCTCGGCGCTCGGCTTCTACCCGCTCGCGATGGGCACCGACTCGTACACGATCGGCTCGCCGCTCTTCGACGAGGCGACGATCCACCTCGAGAACGGCAAGGACTTCACGGTCCGCGCCGAGGGCAACTCGACCGAGGCTGTCTACGTGCAGTCGGCGACCCTCGACGGCGAGGCGATCGACACCGCGTCGCTCAGCCAGCAGAGCATCAGCCGAGGAGGCGTGCTCGAGTTCGAGATGGGCGAGCAGCCGAGCAGCTGGGCGGCCCACGCACCGGACCCCGCCGACCCGGCGGCGGCGCTGGTCGACGCCACCACGGCGGGCCAGGGCGTGCTCAGCGCGAGCGACGGCACCGACGTCGCCCGCCTCGCCGACGACTCCGCGAGCACCGCCGCGACGTTCGACCTGCCCGATGCCGACGTCACCTGGCGCTCGGCCTCCGGACCGGTCACCGTGTCGCGGTACACGCTGACGAACGGGCCGGGCGGCTCCGCGGCCCCCACGGGCTGGACGCTCGAGGGCTCGACCGACGGCACCACCTGGCTGCCGCTCGACGAGCGCGCGGCCCAGACGTTCCCCTCCGCGCTGCAGACCCGGCCCTTCGCCGTCACCGACCCGCGGCCCTTCACCTGGTACCGGATCGCGACGACCGGCACCACCGACGGACGCGCGGCCACGCTCAGCGAGATCGAGCTCATGGCCGACCCGACGGCACCGGCCGGAGCCTTCACCGTCAGCGGCAAGCCGGGCCTGACGAGCGAGGCGGGCGCCTCGTTCGAGAGCGCGGTCGCCACCGTGACCCGCGCCTCCTCGACGGGGTCGCCCGAGGCCGGCGGCGGCGACGCCGGTGCCGTGCCCGACGGACTCGTCGCGACGGTCGACTGGCTCGACGGCGAGGGCCCGCAGCAGGCGACCCTGACCCCGACGGCCCTCGGCGGCTGGGACGTCACGGCACCGGCGAGGGTCTTCGACGCCCCGGCGACGTACACGGCGATCGTGACCGCGACCGACGGGACCGACTCCGCGAGCACGACGACCTCGGTGGTCGTCTCGCGGACCGCTCCGGCGTTCGAGGACGCCTTCGACAGCGTCTGCCTCGGCGAGCCCGGACAGGCCGCGAACTGCGACTACCTGGGCAACGGGTTCTCGCGGCCGTCGCTGGCGGGCGGGGGCTTCGTGCAGGGGACCGAGGTGGCCGTGCCCGGCACCGAGCTGACGTTCGACCTGCCGGCGGTCCCCGCGGGCGAGCCGGACAACGCGACGGGGCAGGGCCAGGTGCTGCCGCTCGACCTCGGCGACGACGTGACGCAGCTGTCGGTGATCGGCACCGCGACCGAGAAGCCGCAGCAGACCGTCGGCACGCTGACCTTCGACGACGGCACGACGCAGCCGCTGCCGATGGAGTTCGGCGACTGGACGGGCGGCGTGACCACGCCCTCGTTCGGGAACGTCGTCGTCGCGACGTCGGACGGCCGCACGAACGGGGCGAACGGCTCCGACACGGCCGTCGCGGGGATCTACTCGACGGCACCCGTCACGCTGCCCGAGGGGAGGCGCGCCGTGTCGCTCACGATGCCGACGCAGACGGGAGACCCGCGGTCGGCCGGGCGGATCCACGTGTTCGCGATCGCCACGGACGGCACGCGCCTCGCACCGCCGGAGGCGCTGGTCGCCACGGGCGCGGAGGCCGGCCTGGCCGGGACGGCCGGCGTCGAGGTCTCGGGCGCGCTCGCGACCGTGACGGGCGGCGTCGGCGGCGGTCACGGCGCTGGTGCCGGTGACGGCGCTGGTGCTGGTGCTGGCGTCACCGCGCTCGTGAACTGGGGCGACGGCACCGTCGTCACGCCGGGGACGATCGTCGACGGCGTGGTCTCGGGGGCGCACACCTACGCGCTGCCCGGCAGCTACACCGTGACGATCACGGCCGACGACGCACGCTCGAGCTCGGCCACGACGACGACCGCGGTGATCGCGGCCGCGCCGGTCGACCCGGGCCCGGACGAGCCGGGAACCCCCGGCGACCCCGGGAATCCCGGGAACCCCGGGAACCCGGGCACGCCCGGGAACCCCGGCACGCCCGGCGACCCCGGCACCCCGGGGGCGTGGACACCGTCGATCCGGGTCCTGGCCGACTCGGCGACGCGGGGCACGGTCGTCCCCGTCGACGGCGACGGCTTCGCACCCGGCGAGCAGGTGTCGCTGACCCTGTTCAGCGACCCGATCGCGCTCGGCACGCTGACCGCCGACGCGGACGGCATCGTCCGCGGGTCGTTCACGGTGCCTGCCGCCGCGACGACCGGGGCACACGAGGTCGAGGCCCTGGGCGCGACGTCGCAGGTGGCGGTGCGGGCGGCCTTCCGGGTCGTCGACACGGCGGCCGCCGACGCCGGACGCGCCCCGCTGCGGCCCGGCTCGAACGACGGCTCGCTCGCCTACACGGGCGGCGACCGCGAGTCCGCCGTCGACGCCGGGCTGGTCGCGGGCGTGCTGCTCGCCGCCGGCGGGCTGGTGCTCGCCCTCGAGGCGGCCCGCCGCCGACGCCGTCGGCACGAGGTCGCCGCGCGGTAGGGCGACCCCGCCTGCGCGGCCGGTGCACCACCTGGCGGCCCCCTCCCCCACCGGGGCGGGGGCCGCCTCCTCGTGTCCGGTCCTGCTCTCTCCTCATTCAGGAAGATGCGTCCTGCCTGGTGCGGGAGGGGGAGCCAGCGTCCTGGATCGTGCACGGATCAGGAGATCCGACCAGTCGGTTCCTGATCGTCGAGAGCGGCTGACCTACTGAAAGGTCAGGACGTCGTCCGTGCCGATGCTCATCGTGTAGCTCACGGTGAAGGGGACGTCCTCGTCGATCGCGTAGCGGCGCCCGTCGAAGAGCGACTGCGCGTCGACGACGAGGTGCGCCGTGCCCGCGGCCTCGGTGACGAGCCACTGTCCCGACACCGTGCCGGGCTGCACGGCCACCTGCGGGTAGGCGACGATGCTCCACGCGGGCTCGCCCGTGACGCGGTCGTCGACCTGCCGCCCGAAGGGGCAGCCGGCGGGCAGCAGCACCGGCTGGGTCACGCAGTCGGTGTCGAGCATCGTGTCGAGCTGCTCCTGCAGCACCTGCGAGAAGGAGGCGCGGGCCACGGTCGCGACGCTGGCCGACGAGGTGGCCCCCGCGCTGATCACCGTCACGGGGACGGTCGGCGCCTCGAGGTACGCGCTCTCGTGCGAGAGGACGAACCGCGAGGGGGCCAGCACCTCGAAGCGCGTCGCGACGTCGCCGCTCTCGGTGGTGACGAGACGGCCGTCGACCGTGAAGCGCGGGTCGTTCATCGGCGTGACGTCGAGGGTCGCGGTCGGGGTCTGCGCGAAGCTCCAGGCGCGGAAGAAGCCGAGGCGAGTGCCGGCCTGCTGCACGACGAACTGCGACTGGCCGGGCGTGCCGTCGAGCGTGTACGAGAGCGTCACGGTGCGGGTGCCGTCGCCGAGGTCGAGCTCGCTCTCCTCCTGCACGTCGGCGAGGCCGCCGAGCGAGGGCACGGTGAGCAGGGCGTCCTCGAGCTCGCCCGTCGGCTCGATGCCGGCGAGGGTGAGCGCGCTGGCGGTGTCGCCACGGTCGATCGCGTCGAGGTAGCCGCGCGCGAAGCCGCCGGCGCTGTACACGGTCGCGTTCAGCGCCACGACGGTCACGGCGAATCCGATGACCACGAAGAGCGCGGCGCCGCCCCAGATGGCGACGAAGGGCCACCACGACGACGGTCGCCTCCTCTCCCCCACGGACGAAGACATGTCCACAGCATAGGTCGGCCGAGGTCACGATCAGCCGTGCAGCCTAGGAGGCGCGGGTAGATTGGGTGTCCGCCTCCCCCGCCCGAAAGGTCCGTGCCGCCCGTGTCCGTCGCCCTCTCCGCCGAGCAGCAGGCCGTGTTCGACGCCATCGAGGACACGAAGGAGCACATCTTCGTCACCGGCCGCGCCGGCACCGGCAAGTCGACCCTGCTGAACCACCTGTCGTGGAACACGTCGAAGCAGGTCGTCATCTGCGCGCCGACCGGCGTGGCCGCCCTCAACGTCGGCGGGCAGACGATCCACTCGCTCTTCCGGCTGTCGATCGGGCTGATCGCCGACCACGACATCGAGCAGAAGAGCGAGCTGCGCAAGCTGCTCAACACGATCGACACCCTCGTGATCGACGAGGTCTCGATGGTCAACGCCGACCTGATGGACGCGATCGACCGCTCGCTGCGCCAGGCCCGCCAGCGCCGGTCCGAGCCGTTCGGCGGCGTGCAGGTCGTCCTCTTCGGCGACCCGTACCAGCTGCCCCCGGTGCCCGGCGACGCCGAGGAGCGGGCGTACTTCCGCGACAACTACCGGTCGATGTGGTTCTTCGACGCGCACGTCTGGCAGGAGGCGTCGCTGCGCATCTACGAGCTGGCGTTCATCCACCGGCAGACCGAGGGCGACTTCAAGGAGATGCTCAACGCCGTGCGCCACGGCCGCGTCACCGCCGAGATCGCCGGCGCGCTGAACGGAGCAGGGGCACGACCCGCGCCGACCGACGGCACCGCCATCACGCTCGCGACCCGCAATGACACCGTCACCCGCATCAACAAGGTCGAGCTCGAGCGGCTGCCCGGGCGCGTGCTCACGGCCAAGGCCGAGGTCAGCGGCGAGTTCGGCGGACGCACGTTCCCCGCCGACGAGGCGCTCGAGCTGAAGCGCGGCGCCCGCGTGATGTTCCTCCGCAACGACCAGGACCAGCGCTGGGTCAACGGCACCACCGGCACCGTGACGAAGGTGCGCGACACCGTCTTCGTCGAGGTCGACGGCGAGGAGCACGAGGTGCAGCCCGCCGTGTGGGAGAAGTTCGCCTACTCGTGGTCGGCCTCGACCAAGCAGCTGCGGAAGGACGTGGTGGCCGAGTTCACCCAGTTCCCGCTGCGCCTCGCCTGGGCCGTGACGATCCACAAGTCGCAGGGCAAGACGTACGACAGCGCCATCGTCGACCTGGGCACCCGCGTGTTCAGCGCCGGTCAGACCTACGTCGCGCTCAGCCGCATCACCGCCCTCGACGGGCTCTACCTGACCCGCCCGCTGCGGCCTGCCGACATCATCGTCGACCTCGACGTGCGGCGGTTCATGAGCCAGGCGACGCGGGTGCCCGCGATCCGCGCGGCGGAGGACGCGGCCGCGGCGGCGGACGGCGGTGTGGGTGCGGCGGACGGCGGCGTCGCGGCTGACGGCGCGGGCGCGGCGGCGCCGGACGCCGCCAGCTAGGGGCCGCGGCGCGAGCCGCTCCGCACCTCGGCCGCGGGTGCTCTGGCATGATCGGGGGATGACCACGACGACCCCTGCCGCGTACGAGCCCACGATCCGCGAGTCGCCGAACCGCGCCGCAGCCCTGACCATCGGCACGCTGATCCTGCTCGTCGGCGCCTGCGGGTTCTTCGCCGAGAACATGGGCTCGTTCTTCGACACGACCGGAGCGGAGCTGGGGTTCCTCAACGTCAACCCCGCGCTCGTCGTCATCTGGGTGCTCTCGGGCGCGGCGCTGCTCATCGCGGGCGCCTCCGGCAGTGCCCCCGCCCGCACGATCAACGGGGCCGTCGGCCTCCTCTTCGTGGTGCTCGGCGTCGCCGGGTTCCTCGTGCGCGACACGGAGGTCAACTTCCTCGCGCTCAACCTGGGCGACGACATCACCCACCTCGTCGCCGGCGGCGTGCTGCTGCTCACCGCGATCGGTGCGGAGCGCCGCCGCCGCTGACGCGCGGCACCGCTGCGCTGTCGCGCGGCACCGCACCGCATTTCGTACACCGCACCGGGTCTAGACCCGGTGCAGTGTTCGTTTCCCGGTGCAGTGTGCTTCCGCCGACGCGGGCCTGGAGCGACGGGGAAAAGGGACGGGGACGGTGTGGGCCCACGCCTCCTGCGTCCCTTCTCGCCTACAGAGCCCCGCTGACGCTTCGGCCCGGCGGCCAGCCGCCGCGCCGGGCGGCCGCCGGGCGCGGCCGCCGGGCCGCCGGGCCGCCGGGCCGCCGGGCCGCCGGGCCGCCGGGCCGCCGGGCGGGCCGCACGGCGCAGCCGCACGGCGCAGCCGCCGGGGCGGCGCGGCGCCCGCGCTGACATGATCGGGGCATGGAACCGACTCCCCGCCGCCGCGTCGTCGTGCTGATCAACCCGTCCGCGTCAGCCGGCAGCGGGAACGGCGTCGGTGACGCCGTCGTCGCCGCGCTCCGCACGGCGGGGCACGACGTGGTCCCCCTCCGCGAGCCCACGGTCGAGGCCCTCGCGGCGGCCGGGCGCGCGCAGGTGCTGACCCTGCCCCACGCGCTCGTCGTCGTGGGCGGCGACGGGGTCGTCAACCTCGGCGTGCAGCTCGTCGTGGGGGTGCCGGTCGCGCTGGGGATCGTGCCGACGGGCACCGGCAACGACATGGCCCGCACCCTCGGGATCCCGCACGACGACCCTGAGGCCGCGACGCGCCTCCTCGTCTCGCTGCTCGACCGACCACCGCTCGTGATCGACGCGGGCACGGTGACGCGCGGTGACGAGTCCACCTGGTTCGGCTGCATCGTCTCGGCCGGCTTCGACGCCGTGGTCAACGAGCGGACGAACGCCCTGCGCTGGCCCAAGGGCCGCCGCCGCTACGACCTCGCCCTGCTCATCGAGCTGCTGCGGCTGCGGCCGCTCTCGTACCGGCTCGAGCTCGACGGCGACTCCCGCGAGGTGCGGGGCACGCTGGTGACCGTCGGCAACGGGCGTTCGTTCGGCGGAGGCATGACGGTGCTGCCCGACGCGCGCCTCGACGACGGCCTGCTCGACGTGCTCATCGTGGAGCGGCTCGGGCGGCTGCAGTTCCTGCGGCTGTTCCTCAAGGTCGCGAAGGGCACGCACCTCGCCGACCCCCGAGTGCACGTGCACCGGGTGCGGAAGGTCGTCATCGAGTCGGGGGACGGCATCGTCGCCTACGCGGACGGCGAGCGCATCGGGCCGCTGCCCGTCACCGTCGAGGTCGCCCCCGGCGTGCTGCACGTCATCGCGCCGGCCGCCTCGGCCTGAGGGCGCGCCTCGCGCCTGACGCCTCCTGCCTGAGGGGCCTCGCGCCGTCCCCTCCTGTCCGCCAGCCAGTCCGTCCGTCCGTCCAACGAGTGGTCCGATCTGGTCCTCCTGTCGGTCGCGGGGGACCAGATCGGACCACTCGGCACGCACGACCCTGATCCTCGGCCGGGAACCGGCGAGAGGCCCCGGATCGACCGTCGCCCGCGAGGGGAGGTCGATCCGGGGCCTCTCGTGAGAGCCGGGGAGGCGTCAGCCGCGCAGGCGGGCCGCCCTGCGACGGGCGCGGACCAGCAGCACGGCGCCGAGGGCGACGAGTCCGCCGGCGAGGGGCAGGGCCCAGGCGGCCAGCTCCGAGCCGGTGTAGGCGAGGCCGTCCCGGGTCGCGCCGGCTGCGGTCGACGTGCCCGCGCCTCCTGCGCCTGCACCGGCAGCGGGAGCACCCGCGCCCGGCGCACCCGCACCCGCACCCGGAGCACCGGCGCCGTCACCCGGTGCGACGACCGGCGGGTCCACCACGACGGGCGGGTCGACCGGCGGCACGACGACGGGCGGCTCGACCGCCGCGGGCACCGTGATCGCGAAGAGCGTCGTCGTGCCCGAGACCTCGTTGCCGACCGCGAGCATCGGCTCGCCGGTCGCCGAGTCGTCGGCGGGGATGAAGGCGAGCCCCTCCGGCCCGAGGTCGCCCGCCGCCGAGAGCGCGGCAGGCGAGGCGTCGGCCGGCGGCGCCGTGAAGTCCCGGTCGTTCACGTAGGCCACGAAGGAGGCGGCGGTCGGCACGGTCACGTCGTAGACGGCGATCCCGCCCACGCGCTCGAAGCCGATGAAGGCGTAGGTGCGTCCGTCGATCTCGCCCAGGGCGACGCCCTCCGGCTCGGGGCCCTTGTCGTCGCTGCGACCGTCGAGGTTCGACTCCGTGTGGTTCGAGTTGAAGAACTCGGGCGCGGCGGCCGCGGTGACCTCCTCGAAGTCGGAGCCCGAGTCGAAGACCTGCTGACCGCTCGCGTCGAGGATGCTGAACGACCGCGACCCGAACGTGTAGAGCGTCTCGTAGCAGGAGCCGTCGGCGCTGAGGCCGTTCGCCGTCGTGACGTTGAGGCGACCGAGCGCGGCGGGCGCCAGCGAGCCGGCGGCAGGCGACGTGGCACAGACCGGCGGGACGCCGCCCCGGCCGAGGGCGCTGACCCGCGACACCTCGCTGTAGCCGTCCCAGTCGCGCGAGTCGCCCTCGTTGGCGGTGACGACGTAGGTCGAGCCGCCGACCTCGTAGCTGGCGATCGTGTCGGGCATCAGGTAGCCCTCGACGCCGGCCCAGGTGCCGATGGCGATCGCGGGGCCGCCGCCGGCACCGTCACGGTCGGACGGGTCGAAGGGCACGACCGCGCGGTCGACGGTGCCGAGCGGCACGACCTCGGTGACGGTCGCCGAGGCGACGTCGACGATCGCGAGGGCGTTCGCCTCCTGCAGCGAGACCCACGCGGTCGCACCGTCGGCCGAGAACGTGGCGTACTCGGGCTCGAGGTTCTCGCTCACCGGGAACAGCAGGGGCGACTCGGGCGTGACCGTGCCGGCGTCCTCACGGCCGCCGAAGATCCGCACCTCGGGGTCGAGGACGGCGCTGCCGCCGACCTCGAAGTCGTGGAAGTCGGCCGTGCTGACAGCCGACTGCGCGGGCGCGGAGACGGTCGCGGGCACGGCGACGACGCTGATCGTGCCCTCGGGGTCGACCGAGTAGTCCTCGGCGGGCTCGCCCTCGTTCGCGACGATCACCCGGGCGCCGTCGGGGCTGAAGGCGACCATGTCGGGCAGCGAGCCGACGCGCACGGCGCCCAGGGCGCCTCCGTCGCCCGCTGCGTCGAAGAAGACGACCCAGCCGAGGTCGGTCTTGTCGTCGCTCTCGACGGCGACGGCGCCGAGGCCGTCGGCCCGCACCGAGACCGAGTTGGCGACGGCGCCCGCGGGCACGACGGAGCCGTCGGCGGCCGTGACGCCGGTGGTCTGCACGGTGAAGCCGGCCGAGACGGGAGCCGAGGGCCTGCCGACGTCGAGGACCTCGACGACCGCCTCCGCCGCGTTGACGACGAGGAGGCGGTGCAGCGTCGTGCCGGAGGAGTCCCGCGCCGGGCCGGTCCAGTGCTCGACGATCTCGGCGGCGCTGGCGTCGAAGGTGCCGGTCTCGTACGAGCCGACCGGCTGGAGGTCGAAGGCCTCCTGGTCGGCGAAGACCTCGATCGGGGCCGCGACGACGGCCGCGCTCGCGGGCGCCGAGAGGCCGATCAGGCCGGCGGCGGCGAGGGCCGCGGTGCCGGTGAGGGCGACGGCGCCGAGCGGGCGCCGGACGCGGGCGGCCCGCGAGGAGGTCGAGGCGGCGGCCGGTGTGGAGGTCGGTGTCGTGGGGCGGGAGGCCGGGCGGCGTGCGCGCATGCGGGAGCTCTCTCTGGTGCGGTCGGGTCGACCGGGTAGGTCGTGCGTTCGGGACGGTCGGGCGTCGGGACGCCACGACCATATGCACGACACGTGCCGCAGAGATGGCCGTCGGGTTAACGGCTGGGGCTGTCGCCCTCGTCATCGGCGCCCTCGGCGCCCTCGCTGTCCTCGTCCGGCGCGTCGCCGCCGAGATCGGGGACGCCGAACTGCTCCGTCTCGAGGTCGACGGCGTCGGTGCCCTGCGGCACCGACACGGGCGACGGGCCGGCGAGCGCGGCGGTGCGGCTCGCGAGGTCGGCGACGAGGCCCTCGTCGGTGATCTCGTCGCCACGGGCCTCGTCGACGCTGAGCGAGTCGGAGGTCAGCATCTGGCTCGCCGGCCCGACGAGGATGCTGAAGACCCGGGGTGCGCCGTTCCGGTCGATCGCCGGGACGTCGATCGAGTCCGACCGCCCCTTCATCGCCAGGGCCTGGGCGTAGGCCAGGACCGCGTCGGCGATGTCGTCGCCGGTGACCAGGTGGTCCTCGGCGTAGCTGATGCGCTTCATGCGGCTCTTCCGGCTCACTCGGGGGAAAGTCCCACGGGCTGAGCGTCCCACGGTACGCGCCCGCACCTCCTGCGAGCCGGGTGCAGGCCCGTCAGGCCCGGTGCAGCGTCTCGCGCGGGTACTCGCCGAAGCGCTGGACGTAGGAGGCGGAGAAGCGTCCCAGGTGCGCGAACGCCCACCGCTGGGCCACCTCGGCCACCGTCACGGTGTCCGCCGACCCCTCGACGAGCTCCTCCCGCACGCGGTCGAGCCGCACGGCCCGCAGGTACTCGGACGGCGTCGTGTCGAGGTGCCGGCTGAACGCCTGCTGCAGCCCGCGCGGCGTGAGGCCGGCGTGCTTCGCGACGCCGCTCGGGGTGATCGGCTCGTGGGCGCGCGAGTGGACGTACTCGACCGCCTCGCGGAGCGACGCGTTGCGCGGCGCCAGCACCTCGTCGGGGAGGCGACGCGAGGTGTGCGGGAACGTGTCGAGCAGCACCCTCGCCGCGTAGCGCGCGGTCTCGGCCCGGACCGCGTCGTCGGACGCGTCGTCGAGGTAGGTCCGCGCGATGTGGCGGAGGGCGGCGTTGAAGCGGGTGCGCCCCTCGTCGTCGATCACGGCCGTGTGGTCGAAGCGCACGGAGCCGGGGTAGGCGTCCTCGCGCTCGGACGCCACCTCGTCGAGCACGCGGTCGGAGAGGTGCAGCAGGTTCTGCTCGACGTCGGTCACGCGGAACGAGAAGGGCCGGCCCCAGGGGAACGGCATCGGCTGCCCGAGCTCGGGAGTCACCTCGTCGCGCCCGATGTCCATCAGGGCGGAGCCACGGCCGATCCACTGGATGATCCGTTCGCCCCGCGGCTGGATGGTGCCGGTGACCTCGCCGGAGAAGTGCGTCGTGCGGAGCGTCAGCTCGCCGTCGCCGCGCGTCGTGTGCCGCCAGTGGAAGGGCTTGTCGGAGGCGACGAACCGGAGGCCGCCCACCTCGCCGTAGCCCGAGCCGAAGAACCGGGCCGCCCCGTCGACGTCGTCGCCCTGCGCCTCCACCAGGACACGGCGTCGGGGATCGGCGGACATCCCTCTGATCTTGGCCGGAGACACAGGCCGGGACAAGTCGCCGAGAGGGGGTTGACGGGAGGAGGCGCGTCGTGCTGCGGTGCAGGTCGCTCGTCAGGTGTGCGAGTAGCGTCGCGCCCATGAGCGACCTCGACGACATCGACCTGACCACCCTCCGCGGCGAGCACACCCGCTTCGGCGCCTTCACCGACAAGGTGGTGCTCGTCGTCAACGTGGCGTCGCGCTGCGGGCTCGCACCGCAGTACGAGAAGCTCGAGCAGCTGCAGAAGACCTACGGCGAGCGCGGCTTCACCGTCGTCGGGTTCCCGAGCAACCAGTTCCTGCAGGAGCTCGGCTCGTCCGAGGCCATCGACGAGTACTGCTCGGCGACCTGGGGCGTGACGTTCCCCATGATGGAGAAGGTCCGTGTCAACGGACGCTCGGAGCACCCCCTCTACACGGAGCTCAAGAAGACGGCCGACGCCGAGGGCAAGGCCGGGAAGGTCAAGTGGAACTTCGAGAAGTTCGTCGTCACGCCCTCGGGCGACGTGCACCGCTTCCGCCCGACGACCGAGCCGGACGACCCCGCGATCGTCGGCGTGATCGAGGCGGCTCTGCCGCAGGGCTGACGGCGCTACGCGAGCAGGTCGTTCGCGAGGTAGCCGGCGTAGCCGCCGCGGGTGCGGCCGACCTGGCGGCCCGAGGTGAGGACCTCACCGGCCTCCGACGCGACGACGACCGCCCCGGCGCCGCGGGCGCGGGCCACGAGCTCGACGTCCTCGTGCAGGTCGAGCTCGCCGAAGCCTCCGGCCGCCTCGTAGACCGTCGCACGGAGGCCGAGGTTGGCGCCGTGCACGTGTCCGTTCGGCCGACCGGGCGTGTGCCGCGACAACCAGGCCGCGACCTGCGCGTCCGAGAGGTCGGCGAAGTCCGGGCGCACCGTGCCCACGACGACGTCCGCCCCCTCGCGGTCGGCGAGGTCGAGCTGCGACGTCAGCCACGCGGGCGGGACGGCCGAGTCGGCGTCCGTGGCGGCCAGCCAGACGGCGTCGGGGGCGACGCCGAGCTCCGCGAGCCGGGCGAAGGCGACCCGGGCGCCCTCCGAGCGCGCGGCGCCGACGGAGCGGAGGCGGGTCTCGACCACCGTCACGTCGGGCACGGCGGCCGCGATCGCGGCCGTGTCGTCAGAGCAGTCGTCGGCCACGACGACGGTGACGACCCGCACCTCCTCGTCTGGGCCCTGCCCTGCGGCGCCGTCTGGTGCGGAGCCGTTCGCTGCGACACGACCGGCCAGCAGGAGGCGCGCGTCGCGGATCGAGGCGAGGCACCGGGCGACCAGCTCGGCCTCGTCGCGCGCGGGGACGACGACCGCGACGCCGGCGATCCGCGGCGGGGTCGCGGGCTGCGGGGTCACGGGCTGCGGGGTCATCGGAGGCCCGTCCGGCTCGCGACCGACCGGGGGTCGCGCGAGAAGACGTCGAGGAGGAAGTCCTCCTCGACGTGGCCGACGACGCGCGTCAGGCCGGAGTCGCGGGCCCAGGCGGCGAGCGCCTCGTGCACCTCGTCGCCGCCCTGGGCGAAGTCGTCGGCGCCGTGCCGCCAGTGGCAGGCGACGAGCGAGCCGCCCGGCGCGAGCACGCGGTCGACGTCGACGAGCAGCGCTCCGAGCGCCTCGGGAGACAGGTAGTAGCCGACCTCGCCGAGCACGACGAGGTCGAGCTCGTGGTCGCCCTGGGGCAGCCCGGCCGAGACGTCGGCGACCTCCACGCGCACGTGCGGCTGGGCGGCCAGGCGCGCGCGGGCCCGCTCGACGGCGACCGACGAGACGTCGACGGCGAGCACGGAGTCCGCGCGCAGGGCGAGCTGCTCGGTGACGACGCCGATCGAGCAGCCGATCTCGAGCACCCGGCCGAGGCGCTCGTCGGGCAGGGAGGCGAGCACGAGGGCGCGCTTGCGGCGCTCGTACCAGCGCGTCGTGACGCCCCAGGGGTCGTCTCGGCGCGCGTGCGTCGCGTCGAACGACGGCGCGAGCGTGTCGGCGGGCACGTGCTCAGGCGCAGGTGCGAGTGCGAGCGTGCTGTCCGTCGAGGGCGGGTCGGTCGCGTCGAGGGCGGGTTCCGCGCGACCCGCCCTCGACCCGGAATGCCCGCCCTCGAGGGGATCTTCGGGCGCGGGCTCGGGCTCGGGCGCGGGTGCGGGCGCCTCGACGAAGACCTCCGCGCCGCCGACGAAGTGCTCGACGAAGTCGGGCCGCAGCACGGCCTCGTCGCCGGGCCGGTCGCTCAGCGGCAGCACCTGCGAGGAGTACCGCGCGAGCGCCCGCTGCTTCGCGAGGCCCGCCTCCTCGCCTCCGTCGACGCGCACGAGCGCGTCCCACGGCACGTCGGGGTGGTCGGGCCCGCCCCAGTGCCACATCCAGATCGGGTACTCGAGGAGGCGGGCGTCCGGCAGCGCGGACCCGTCGCCTCCCACGAGCTCCGCCGCGACCTCGCCGAGCACCCGGTGGTCGCGGTGCCCGTCGCCCCGCCACGGGGCGAGGACGAGCACGGGCCGACGCTCCGAGAGAAGGTCGGCGAGCTGCCGGTGGACGTCGTCGCGGGCCTCGCGGAGACCGCCGTCGGGGACGCCGAGGGCGACCAGCTCGATCAGGGCGCTCAGGGCGCTCTGGGCGCTCAGGGCGCTCTGGGCGCTCTGGGCGCTCTGGGCGCTCGGGGCGCTCTGCGCGCTCTGCTCGGCACGGTGGCGGAGTCCGGCAGGGTCGCCGAGCCCGACGAGCTCGTCGAGGGCGGCGCGGGCCTCGGCCAGGCGCAGCTCGCGGAGCGACCCGGCCGGCGTCGACGTCGAGCGCGGGTGCGACGCCGCTCCGTCGGTGACGACGACGACCGTCACGGCGCGGCCGTGCCGCACGAGCTGCGCGATCAGCGAGCCGGCGCCGAGCGTCTCGTCGTCGGGGTGCGCGGCGAGGACCACCACCGGGCCGGAGGCGCCGACGAGGTCGAACGCGCCGGGCGCGTCCGGCTCGGCGACGGCAGGCACGATCGCGGGGTCGAGGGGACGCGGCGCGGGCATCATCGCCCAGCGCGGGTCGGAGCGCCAGGTCGCCACGGAGGTGCCGGGCTCGCGCGCGTCGAAGCTCACCACGGGGCGATCCCCGCGGTGCCCGTGCCGCCGGAGCTGGCGGTGGCGACGGTTCCGCCGACGTCGGCGGCTCGTCGAGGTGACGCTCCGGGGGCGTCCGGCGCCGCGGGACCCCCGGGGAGCGTCACCTCGACGGCCTCGGGCATGGCCGCGGCGACGGCCGCGTCGCGCACGGCGCCGCCGAGCGACGCGTCGTCCTTCGACGCGTGACGCTGCCGCAGGTACAGCTCGAGGTCGGCCACGCGCTTGGCGTGCTCCGGGTCGGAGGCGAGCGGCGCCGGGCCGAGCGCACCGCCGACGGCGGCGAGCACGTCCTCGGCCGCGTGGGCGACCGTCGCGCGCGTCCTCTTCGCGAGGAGCCGCGCCTCCTGCCCGACCGCCCGGCCGGAGTCGACGGCGACGGCCGCCTCCTCGAGTGCGCGACGTGCGTCGCCGAGGCGCTCGTCGACGACGCCGAGCGCACGGAGCACCCAGGGGTCGGGGTCGCGGGCGACCGCGGACCTCAGCAGGGCGCCGGCGACGCCGACCGCCCCGCCGTACCAGCAGGCGGCGACGGCGATGCCGCCCCACTCGAAGCCGGGGCGGCGGAGGTACCAGCCGGGCTCCCCGACGGGCGTCGCGGGCACGGACGCGAACGTCACGGGGCCCGACGGGATCTCGACCAGGCCGCGCGCGTGCCAGGCGCCGGGCACGACCTCGACGCCGGCCTGGCGGAGGTCGACGGCGAACAGGCGACGCTCGTCGCCGACCCAGGCGGTCACGAGCGCGCCGTCGAGCACGCCCGCGAGCGAGCACCACGGCTTGGTGCCGCTGAGCGTCCAGGAGGTGCGGGCCGCGTCTCCGGCACCCCCGCCGGTCGTGGAGGCGGCGGCAGGGTCGACAGGGTCGACGCGGTCGGCGGGCTCGGCGGGCTCGGCGGGCTCGGCCACGAGCTTCGCACCCGGGCCCTCGGCCGCGAACACGCCCCAGGTGAACCCCTCCGCCGAGGAGGCGCGGGCCGGCAGCACGACCGTGCCTGCCTCCCGCGCCTGGTCGAGTATCGCGGTCGCGTCGAGGTGCGGCTCGACGGCCCGGGCCGCTCCGACGTCGTGGGCCGCGAGGGTGGCGAGGGCCAGCCACAGGTCAGCGGTGGAGCCGGCCCCGGGGACGGGCGCCGCACCTCCTCGACCGGTCAGGTCGGCGGCGAGGGCGAGGGAGTCGGCGACCGAGCGCGGCAGGCGGGCGCGGACGACAGCCGTGGCCGACTGGGGGTCGACCTCGTGGGAGAGGTGCATCTGCTGAATGTACGGCGCTGCCGCCGTCGCGGTTCACGGAGGCGCGCGCAGCAGCTGCTCCGTTCGCCCTTCGAGCGGCGTCCGCACCCTCGGGACCCGCGCAGACCCGCGCGCGCGCCGAGGGGTGCGCGCGGGTTCACGGGGTACGGAGCAGACCGCGGGCGCCCAGCGCTACAGCGTCAGGCGGCGCTCGACGAGCTGCGCGGCGACGTCGGCCAGCTTCAGCCGGTTCTCGCGGGCGTGGCGGCGGATCAGCACGAACGCCTCGTCCGTGCTGACGCCCCGCACGTGCGCGACGACGCCCTTGGCCTGCTCGATCACGACGCGGGTGTCGAGGGCGCCCTGCAGCTGCTGCTGCACGACGGCGCTCTCGCGCAGGGTGCGCTCCTGCAGGATGCCGATCGTCGCGACGTCGGCGAGCGCCTGCGCGACCCGGACGTCGCGGTCGTTCAGCTCGCCGACGGAGCTCCGGAGCAGGTTCAGGGTGCCGATCACGGTGCCCCGCAGGCGCAGCGGCACGGCGTGCGCCGAGCGGAAGCCCTGCTCCCGTGCGACCTCGACGAACTCGGGCCAGCGCTCCCGGTCGACGTCGACGTCGGGCAGCGAGACGGGCGCGGCGGTCGCGAAGCTCGTCCAGCACGGGCCGGAGCGGGCGTCGAGCTGCATGGTCTCGACGAGCGTGCTCGACTCGCTGGTCGAGGCGACGACCTCGAGGTCGCCGTCCTCGTCGGCCAGCAGGATCCCCGCCTCGTCGACGTCGAGCACCCGGCTGCAGGTCTCGACCAGCGTCTGCAGCAGCTCGATGACGTCGAAGCCCGCGACGAGGCTGTCGGCGAGGGCCGCGAAGGTGTCGACGAGGACGGCCTCGCGGCTCGCCTCGCCGTGGGCGTCGCGGCCGTCGGCGCTCATCGCTCCACGATCCCGTCGGCCCCGGACGCGAAGCTGAGCCGGCCGTCGAGGACCGCGTCCGCGACCTCGCGCATCGGCACGCCCTGCGCGAAGGCGTGGCCCTGGAGCAGCAGCTCGGCGTCCTCGGCCGAGAGGTCGGCCTGGGCCAGCACAATGCCGGTCGCCTGGTGGATGCGACGCCGGGAGTACTTGTCGACCCGCACCTCCTCGGCCTGGTCGTCGGCCACGTCGCTGACCGCGCGCCGCAGCAGGTGCCGGCTGACCTGGCCGGCCAGGGCGGAGGCGCGGCGTGCGCTCGCGTCGGGGAGGTCGCCCGGGCGGTCGCACCAGAGCTCCATCGCACCGAGGGCGAGGGGGCCGAGCAGCAGGGGGAACGCGTGGAGGGCCTCGACGGCGTCGTGGTCGAGCAGGGCGCGCGAGAAGGCGGGCCAGGTGCGTCGCGGCGCGATCCTGAGGTTGGCCTCGAAGACGGGGCGACGCTCGCTGACGGCGTCCCAGCAGGGCCCCTCGCCGAGGTCGAACTGGAGCTCGTCGAGCCGTGCCGCCACCGGGTCGCTCGCCGACACCGTCTCGGTGCGCAGCAGCCCGCCCATCGTCGCGACGGACACTCCCGACACGGGGAGGGCCGCGAGGAGGGATCCCGCGAGGTCGCTGTCGTCCATGAGGGCGAGGCTACCTGCCCCGGCGGGCAGGGCGGAGGTCAGTGCGCCGGACGGACATCGGCGGGCGCGGCAGCGACGGCAGCGGCCGCGGTCAGAGCAGCACCGTGCTGCTGCGGAACGACGCCGGCGCGTCGCCCACCTGCCACACGACGGTCAGCCCGCGGGGTGCGGCGTCGGTCGAGGCGGAGCCCACCGGGATCGTGAACTCCCTGCCCGAGCCGGCCGAGACGGGCTCGTCGACGGGCGTCTCGACCCCGTCCACGAAGGCGAACAGGCCGGTCGGGTAGCCGACCGTCGACGGCCCGGTCGCATCGGCCGAGGCCGGCGACGCGAACGAGAGGGAGGCGGGCGCCGAGTCGTCGAAGGAGGCGGCGCCCGCGTCGGACTGCACGTCCTCCGCCCCCGCGGCCGGGTTGGTCCACTCGTAGACGGAGTCGCCGGTCGAGGGCACCCCGGCGTCGTCGAGGCGGAGGCCCGCCGACGACTCGCGGACGACCCACGCGTCGGCCTCGGCCTCGGTCGTCGCGCTGACGACGGTGACGGCGCCCTCGAGGGCCTCCACCTCCTGGAAGGTCGCACCGGCGAGCTGGCCGGCCGCCTCGGGCGTGACCGTGCCGTCCCGGCCGAACGCCGACGCGAACTGCTGCTCGGACGGGTAGAAGGCCTGCGCCTCGGGCGTGAGCAGCGCCCAGGCGGCGGCCGCGTCGCCGGCCGCGGCCGCGTCGAGGTACTCGCGGACGACCTCGACCGCCGGCGAGGCGGCGGAGGTCGCCGACTCGGACGGGACGGGCTCGGGTGCGGAGGTGACGGTCACCGTGGGGGTCGTGCCCTCGGCCTCGGCGGAGGTGCAGCCGGCCGTGGCCCCGAGCACCGCGACGGCGAGCGCGGCACCGGTCAGGGTCGCGCGGGCCGACGGTGTGCGGGGTGACGCCGCGCGGGTGGAGGGTGTGCAGGCAGGGGTCTTGGTGATGAGGGCTGCTCGTGTCGTTCTCATGGGGCGGACGGTAGGCGAGGCGGGCGGAGGCCGACCGCGACTCCCAGGGGACCGTGACCCGCGCCTCCTGCCGGGTCGTGACCCGCGCCTCCTCGTGCCCGACCTCAGCGGAACGACGCCGCGACCCCGTTGCGGTGGTAGTCGAACACGATGCTGGTGCGGGTCGAGGCGACCGACGGCTGGGCGGAGAGGTGGTCGACCACGAAGGTGCGGATCTCGCTCGAGTCGGCCACGGCGATGTGCACGATGAAGTCGTCGTGCCCGCCGAGGAAGAACACCTGCAGCACCTGCGGGAGGCTCCGCACGGCCTCCGAGAAGGCGGTGATCGCGGCCTGCCGCGACCCCGGCCGCAGGGTCACGCCGACGATCGCCTGCAGCGGCAGCCCGAGGCTCCGCTGGTCGATGCTCGTCAAGAACCCCGTCACCACCCCGCGGTCGATCAGCGAGCGCAGCCGCACGTGCGCCGTCGAGGGCGCGACGCCCACCGCCGCGGCGAGCGCGGCGTTCGAGATGCGGGCGTCCGTCCCGAGCACGTCGAGGAGGCGCAGGTCGAGCTCGTCGAGCGGGCCAGAGGCGCGAAGATCGTTCGGCCCCGCACTCGCGGGGAGGTCTTCCCTTGGGTCGGATGCAGCCATGGGGGCATCTTCGCAGAAGATCCTTCGGTCGAAACAGGTCCGAAACGAACGATCGCCACGATCGGGTCACACTGGATGAGCAGGGTCGCGACGAGGCGCTCCTGACGAAGATCGGAGCAACCGTGCGCGTCGGAGTCCCCACCGAGATCAAGAACAACGAGAACCGGGTGGCCCTCACGCCCGCCGGGGCCGACGCATTGGTGCGTCGCGGCCACGAGGTGCTCGTGCAGGCGGGCGCCGGGCTCGGCTCGCGCATCCACGACGACGACTTCGCCGCGGTCGGCGCGACGATCGTCGCGACCGCCGACGAGGTCTGGTCGGCCGCCGACCTGCTGCTCAAGGTCAAGGAGCCGATCGCGTCCGAGCACCGCCACCTGCGGGCCGACCAGGTCGTCTTCACCTACCTGCACCTCGCCGCCGACCGGCCCCTGACGGAGGCGCTGGTCGCCTCGGGCACGACCGCGATCGCCTACGAGACGGTGCAGCTGCCCGACCGCTCGCTGCCGCTGCTGCAGCCGATGAGCGAGGTCGCAGGGCGCCTGTCGATCACGGTCGGGGCGTACCACCTGATGCGCGCCTCCGGCGGTCGCGGCACCCTGCTGGGCGGCGTGCCCGGCACTCCGTCCGCGAAGGTGGTCGTGATCGGCGGCGGGGTCGCCGGCGAGCACGCGGCCGCGAACGCCCTCGGCCTGGGCGCGGACGTGACCGTGGTCGACCTGTCGCTGCCGCGCCTCCGTGCGCTCGAGTCGCGCTTCGACGGCCGGGTCGCGACGCGGCACTCGTCGCCGTTCGAGATCGCCGCGCAGGTGCGCGAGGCCGACCTCGTGATCGGCTCCGTGCTGATCCCGGGGGCGGCGGCGCCGAAGCTCGTCACCGACGAGATGGTCGCGACGATGAAGCCGGGTGCCGTGCTCGTCGACATCGCGATCGACCAGGGCGGCTGCTTCGAGGGGTCGCGGCCGACCACCCACGACGACCCCACCTTCGCCGTGCACGACACGGTCTACTACTGCGTCGCGAACATGCCGGGCGCCGTGCCCGAGACGTCGACGCGTGCGCTGACCAACGCGACGCTGCCGTACGTCGTGGCCGTCGCCGACCAGGGCTGGGAGGCGGCGACCGCGGCGGACCCGGCCCTCGCCGCGGGGCTCAACGTCGTCGCGGGAGCGGTCGTCGCGCCGGGCGTCGCCGCCGCGCTCGGGATGCCGCTCGGGGCGCTGCCCGCGCGCCGCTGACGACACGCCGGAGCGGTTGCGCGAGCCGATCCGGCCTGCCTACACTCGCCTCCTGTTCGAACACGTGTTCGAGAGAGAGGCGGCCCCGATGAACATCTCCACCACCCGATCGGCCGTCGCGCTCTGGTTCGTCGACGGCACGCCCGACCGGCTCGTGCACGACGGCACCCGGTGGCGCGTGACGGACACCCCGACCGAGATGTGGCACGAGCCGGCCTTCGTGCCCGCGCTGATCACGCACCCGCCGCAGCAGTTCGTGGGGTGGCGGTTCCAGGCCACCGACGGCGTCGGCACGACGCACATGTTCGAGGTGCTGCGCGACGGCGCAGGGCAGTGGGTGCTCGGGCGCGTCTACGACTGAGGCCCGACCACGGCCGAGCCCGTCGCCGGGTCAGGCCGCGCCGGGGGTCACTCGAGGCGCTTGCGCTTCTCCACCTCGACCTCGAGGGCGCGCAGGCGGGCCTGCTGCTCGTGGAACTCGATCTCGCGGTCGAGGTCGGCGAGCTGCTCCTCGGTCGTCTTCTGCCGCGGGGCTGTCGGCTGCGACGACCACGAGGAGGCGCGATGCGAGCTCCCGAAGCCGGCCCGCTCCGATCGACGCGGGTCCCCGAACGAGACGTTCTCGGACGACCGCCCCCCGAACGACCCTGCCGCACGGGCGGCGCTCCAGTCGTGGCCGACGATGAACCACAGGGCGCTGCCGAGCAGGGGCACGAACACGACGAGCAGCACCCAGACGAGCTTGGGCAGCCCGCGCACCTGCGAGTCGTCGCGCGACACGATGTCGACGAGGGCGATCAGGCTGACGGCGAACATCGCCACGGTGAAGAGGACGTACACGGTCGGGAGCCTAGCGATCGCCCCGGCCTCGACGCGAGGGGCAGCTGCACCCAGCCCGGGGGTGATCGTCGGGGGCGCGCGCCTCCCCACAGCGTGTGGAGAGACATGTGGAAAACGTGTGTCGAGAGCGACTCTTTCGGGGGATAACCGAGGGAAGCTGTGGACTACTGTGTGGAAATTACACGGCTGTAACTCAACCACTCGCCCCTGATCAGGACTTTTTTAGCGCTGTCGCTTGTGGATAAGTGCACAGGTGCGGCGCCTCCTTCATCCACAGCTGGGCCGTCCGCGCCCGGCGGGCAGGCGAGACGGCCTCGCGGCGGGCCGTGCACCGGGGGAGGCCTGGAGGAAGGACGGGACCGAGCGCACGGGGCGGTGGTTCGTTCGGGCGGCCTCGCTCGACGCGCGCTCGGTCGTTCCTGGTGTCTCGGGTCCACCAGGCAGGACGATCCTAGCGGGTGGATACCCGTGAGTATGCAACGGATCCCGGCCCTGCGCGCCGCAGACGACAGCCGTCGCCCGGACGTTAGGGTGACGACATGTCCACGACCGGGAGCGCCCCCACCAAGCGCCCGCCGCGCGCCGAGGTGCGCGAGCGCCTGATCGAGGCGGCGAGCCGGCTCTTCGCGCGTCACGGCGTCCACACGACGACTCTCGACGACGTGGCCAAGGCGGCCGGGTTCAGCAAGGGCGCGGTCTACTCCAACTTCGACTCGAAGGCCGACCTCGTCGTGACCCTGCTGCGTCGGGAGACGGACGGCGCGCTCCGGGCCCTGCACGAGATGCGCGTGCCCGGCACCGACCTGCCCGACCTGCCCGCCGCGATCCGTGCGGCGTTCGCCCCCTACGGCCCGGGCACGGCCGACGACTTCAGCCTGATGTCCGAGCTCCGATCGCAGGCGCTCGCCGAGCCCCGCGTCATGGAGGTCTTCGTCGAGCAGCGCCGGGCCGTGCTCGACACGCTGCGCGGCCTCGTCGACCAGGTGTTCCAGGGACGCACGCCCGACGCGACCGGGCTCTCCTCCGACCAGCTGGCGCGCCTCCTCATCACCATCTCGGTCGGCTCCGCCTTCGACGCGCCCGCCACCGGCGACGTCGCGCCCGGCGACCTGATGGGCGACGTCGTCGCGGCGCTGCTGCGTCCCGTGACGGGCGGCTCCCCCGCGGCCTGACCCGCGCCTCCTGCCTGCCGTCGCCGCTCGCGGCGCCGACCCGTCGAGTGGTCACGATCGGTCCTCCCCGTGCCTGAGGGGAACTACTTCGGACCACTCGAGCCCTACGGCCGGACCGCCCAGGCCAGCCGGCCGGTCGGGCCAGCCGGGCCGGCTGAGGAGGCGTGGGCACCTCGTTCCTGCCGCTCACGTCGCCGAGTGGTCACGTTCGGTCCTCCTGGTGCTTAAGGGGAACCGATTCGGACCACTCGAGGCCGACGGGTCAGCCGAGCCGGGCCGGGCCCGGCCCGGCCAGACCAGACCCGACCAGGGCCAGGCGGGGCTAGGCCCAGAGGAAGGGCACCACGAACAGCAGCAGCGTCACGACCGGCCCGATGATCACCATCGACAGGCCCCAGAACATGAGGTGGCGGTAGAGGCGCGGGCGCTCCTCCTCGACGCCCGAGGCGACGATCGTCGCGCCCGTCGTGCCGAACGGCGCACAGTCGACGAGCGACGCCGAGATGGCCAGCGCGTAGATGAAGCCGGTCATCTCGAGGCCTCCGCCGGGGATCAGCAGGGGCACGGCGAGCGGGATGAGCGCACCGAGGATGCCGATCGTCGACGCGAAGGCCGACACGAGCCCGGCGATCACGCAGATCACGAGGGCGGCGAGCAGCGGGGAGTCGACCGAGCGGGCGGCCTCGCCGAGCTGGTCGATGGCGCCGAGGCGGGTCAGCACGCCGACGTAGGTGATGATCCCGCCGAGCAGCAGGATGGTGCCCCAGTCGATGCGGCCGAGCGCCTGGCGGCCCACGTCGGGGTTCACGAAGGCGAGCAGCACCGCGATCGTCAGCGCCACGGCGCCGAGGTTCAGGTCGACGTCGAGCAGCGTGATCGTGAAGAAGCCGACGATCAGCACCGGGATCGAGACGAGCACGAGCAGCTGGTAGCCGCTGAGCTTCTCGGCGGGGGCGTCGTCGAGCGAGACGGCCGAGGAGGCGGCGGTCGCGGTGGCCGTCGAGGTCGCGGAGGCGGTCGTGGCCGAGGAGGCGGCGCCCGCCTGGGCGCGGTCCGCACCGGTGGCGGCGGTGCCGACGGCGCCCTCGCTCGTGGCGACGGTCGTCGCGAGGCCGGAGCCGCCGATCCCGGGGCCGCCGGCACGGCGACGCGACGAGCCAGAACCCGAGCCCGAGCCCGAGCCCGCGGCGGCGGCAGCACCTGCGGCGCGCGTCCGGGCGATCAGCTCGCGCCCGCCGAACAGGAAGAAGGCGACGAGCACGACGAGCGTGTTGATGCCGATCGACAGCCCGAACATCAGCGCGGGGTTGTAGGGGATGCCCGCGGTGCGGGCCACGGTCATCACGGTGATGCCGTTGATGCTCGTCGGAGCGAGCGCGCCGCCGACGATGGCCGAGCTCATGACGATGCCCATCATCGTCGAGTGGATCTTGTGCTTGTGCGCGAGGCTCATCGCGATCGGGACGATCGTGAACGCGGCGTGCGACGTGCCGAGGCAGGCCACGAGCGTGCCGATGACGAACATCGCCCACGGGATGAGCGCGACGCGGTCGCCGATGAGGCGCACCGAGCGGTCGACCAGCCAGTCGATGGTGCCGGTGACCCGGGCGATGCCGAACAGGTACGTGATGCCGAGCAGGATCAGCAGGGCGTCGACGGGGAACCCGCCGAGCACGTCGTCGAGGCTCTCGCCGACGACGAGCACGCCGACCACGAGGGCGGCGACGAGCGCGAGGGCGCCCATGTGGATGTTGCGCACGGCCGAGATCGTGAAGACGGCGACCAGGACGATCAGCGCGATGATCTCGACGCTCACGAGGTCACCTCGATCGGGGCGGGGGCGGGCGGTGTCGGGCTGAGGGGCATCGTCGTCGATCTCCTGTGCGGTGGGGGCGGTGGGTGCTGCAGGGGTGTGGAGCGAGAAGGAGGAGCGGGTCAGGCCCCGAGGGCCAGGCCCGTCCGGTACGCGGCCAGCGCGGCGGCGGGCACGTCGGCGAGGTCGTCGAGGCGCACGAGCTCGCCCGGCGCGACGTCGGCCACGAGCCGTGCGCCGCTGAGCAGGTAGTACGGCGCGACGCCGTGGTCGTCGGGATCGACGATGACGGGTGCGACGCCGGCGATCTCGTGGTGGTGCCCCTCGACGCGGAACGTCGTGCCCGCGGCGAGCGCCGAGCTCGACCGTGCGGCGAGCACCGTGTGCTGCCGGGGCTCGGCGACGGGCGACCCGCCGTCGACGGCTGCCGCGATGGTCAGCGGGGTCTCGACGCCCATGAAGTGGTACGGCCAGTAGATGCAGGCGTACCGGCCGTCGCGGCTGACGACGTGGCCCTTGCCGCGCAGGGTCTCCCAGGTGACGGGGTCGCCGGTGCGCACGACGACGAAGACGCCGCCGGCGAAGCTGGCCTCGCCCGGCAGACGGAGCATCGAGAACACGTCGACGCTGCCGGTGCGGCCGATCAGGCCGCCGTCCTCGCGGGTGGCGTAGAGGTCGGCGAGCTCGTGCGGGCGGGCGACGGGGTAGTGCATGCCCTCGACGTCGGCGTGCGCGCCGGTGTAGAGCGACACCACGGTCATCTCGCAGTGGTCGGCCGCGGCGGACCGCTTGAGCGAGGCCACCTGGGCGGCCCGCGCCTCCACCGTCTCGAGGGGGCGGTCGCCGAGCTCGAGCAGGTCGGCGAGCCCGGGGGCGTCGACGGTCGTGCCGGCCTGGTCGACGACGCCGGTGGCGGGGTCGAAGGCGAGGTCGTACTCGCTCGACTTGCCGAGGGCGACGATGTCGAAGCCGCAGTCGAGCGCCCATGCGACGAGGCGCAGCAGGTTCGCGGGCTGGTCGCCGTCGCCGGGCAGGTAGCGGAGGCCGGCGGCGCGGGCCTTGGCGCTGAGGGCGACGCCGGCGACGGACTCGATCTCCTTGCTGACCATGACGACGTGCACGCCGTGGTCGAGGGCCGTGTCGGCGTAGCCGTGGCCGGCCTCGATGCGCCCGGTGGCCTCGACGAGCACGTCGGCGGCGCTCCAGTCGACGGCGGCGCCGTCGGCGATCACGGCGACCTGGCCGGCGGCGAGCGCGGCGGCCGTCTCGGCGACGGTGGAGGGGGTCGCGACGCGGTCGGCGGGGACGCCGAGCTCGTCGAGCATCCGCGTGGTGCCCGCGACGTCGGGGTCGACGAGCTGGGTCGCGACCATGTCGTCGAGCCGGCGCAGCTGGTCGAGCAGGGTGCGGCCGTACCCGCCGTTCGCTCCGGTGAGGAGGACGCGGACCGGGGTCTCGCGGGCCTGGGTCGCGCGGCGCGACGTCGAGTGGAGGATCACCGTTGTTCCCGTTCGTTCGAGGTGGCCTGTCGTCCGAGAGGGATCGGTCGGCCGGGGCTTCGTGGGCAACCGTAGCCTGACTTCACAGATTGTCAAAGATCGCACCAAATAGTCACATATGCTGAGATGGCTCCGTCGCGTCCGACGACGGACGACATGTCTCCACCGGAAGGTCCCCATGCTCACAGGTGCCGTCGCCGACGACTTCACAGGAGCCACCGATCTCGCCGCCGCCCTGCACTCGCGTGGGCTGCGGACCGCCGTCGTCATCGGCGACCGGCCCGTCCCCGACGAGCAGGTGGCCGGGCTCGACGCCGTCGTCGTCGCCCTCAAGTCGCGCACCGCCCCCGTCGAGGAGGCGGTGGGCGCGTCCCTGGGGGCCGCCGACCGCCTCCTCGGCTGGGGTGCCGACCGCTTCTACCTCAAGTACTGCTCGACCTTCGACTCGACCGACGAGGGCAACATCGGGCCGGTGCTCGACGCGCTCCGCGAGCGCCTCGGCACCGACCGCAGCGTCGTCGTGCCCGCGTTCCCCGGCACCGGCCGCACCGTGCGCGACGGCTCGCTGTGGGTCGGCGACGACCTGCTCGAGGACTCGTCGATGCGGCACCACCCGCTCACGCCCATGACGCGGTCGCGGCTGCGCGACCTGCTCGCGCCGCAGACCACGGCCACGGTCACCGAGATCGGGCTCGACGTGGTGCGCCGCGGGGCCGACGCGCTGCGGCAGGCGCTCGACGCCGCCCCCGCGGGCTACCTCGTCGTCGACGCCGTCGAGGACGACGACCTGAGGGCCATCGCGCAGGCGACGGCCGGGCACCGGCTCGTGAGCGGCGGGGCCGGCCTCGCGCTCGGGCTCGAGCCGGTCGCGACGGACGCGGCGGGCACAGGCACTGCGGGCACGCGCGCAGCCGCCGCCGCCCCGTTCCCCTCCTTCTCCCGTCGTCGCCTCGTCGTGTGCGGCTCGGCCTCGACCACCACGCAGGCGCAGGTCGCGGCCGCGGTCGCCGCCGGGCACCCGACCCGCAAGGTCGACATCGCGCAGGCGCTCGCCGATCCCGAGGCCGAGACCGCCTCGCTGGCCGAGTGGGTGCGCGGACTCGACGACGTCTCCGTGCCGGTCGTGTACTCCGTCGGCCAGCCGTCGGACGTCGTGCCCGCAGGGGCACTGCCCGCAGGAGGCGCGGGCGCCGCCGTCAGCGCCTCGGAGGTCGTCGAGACGGTCCTGTCGGGCCTCGTGCTCGACCTCGTCGCCGACGGCACGGTCGACCAGGTCGTCGTCGCGGGCGGCGAGACGAGCGGTGCCGTCGTCGGCTCCCTCGGTGTCGGCCTGCTCACGATCGGGCCCCTGCTCGCCCCCGGCGTCTGCTGGAGCGCGGCCACCACCGACGACGGCCGGGAGGTGGCGCTCGTCCTCAAGAGCGGCAACTTCGGCGCGGTCGACCTCTTCTCGAGCGCCTGGGAGGCACTGGCATGAGCGGCGCCGACGCAGGGACGACGACGCGGGCCGCGGAGCCCGGCCGCCTCGAGACCGCGGCGGAGCACGCGACGGCAGTCCGCCTCCTCGTGGCCGCCGGTCGCGCCCTCGTCGCCGCCGGGCTGAGCCCCGGCAGCTCGGGCAACGTCAGCGTCCGCGACGGCGACCGCCTGCTGATGACCGGCACCGGCACGCAGCTCGGCGACCTCGCGCCGGACGACCTGTCGGTGCTCGACCTCGCGGGCGCGCACCTCGGCGGCCCCGCGCCGTCGAAGGAGGTGGCGCTGCACCTGGCCATGTACGCCAAGGACCCTGCCCACACCGCCGTCGTCCACGTGCACTCGCCGTCGGCCGTCGCCCTGTCGTGCCTCGAGCCGTGGTCGGCCCACAGCGCCGTCCCGCCCCTGACCCCGTACGCGCTGATGCGGGTCGGCCAGGTGCCGCTGCTGCCGTTCGTCGCCCCGGGCGACCCGGCGATGGGCGCGCTCGTCGGCGACAGCCCGCTGCCGTTCCGGGCGGCGCTGCTGTCGAACCACGGCGCCGTCGTCAGCGGCGAGGACCTCGACCGGGCCGTGCAGAGCACGATCGAGCTCGAGGAGGCGTGCCGCATCGCCTTGCTCACCCAGGGAGCCGCCCGCCGGCTGATCGCGCCGGACCAGGTGCGGGCGATCACGGCCGCGTGGGGGATGCCCTGGACCGGTCCCGCGGACGAGGGCGGCGCCTCCTCGGCCCTGGTCTCGCCCGCCTCCTCGGCCCCGGTCCCGCCCGCCGCCGGCGAGGGCCGCGACAACTAGGCTGGCGCGCGTGTCGACCCCCCTGATCCCCGAGCAGCGCCGCGAGTCGATCGTCGAGCACCTGCAGCGCGAGCGGGTGCTGAGCTACCGGCAGCTGACCGAGCTGCTCGGCGTCAGCCAGATGACGGTGCGCCGCGACGTCGCCGCCCTCGAGGACGCCGGCCGCGTCAGCGCGACCGCCGGCGGCGCCAAGCTCGCCTCGCGCCTGGTCGAGGAGCCGAGCCGGGCCGTCAAGCAGGAGGCGGACGTCGCCGAGAAGGAGGCGATCGCCCGCGAGGCGGCCGCCCTCGTCCACGACCACATGACCGTCTACCTCGACGCGGGCACCACGGTGCAGGCGATGCGCCGGCACCTCGACGACGTCTCCGACCTGACCGTCGTGACGAACGACCTCGCGACGGTGCAGGCGTTCCTCGACCACCCCACGGCCGACCTGATCTGCGTCGGCGGACGCGTCGACCGGGCCAACCAGTCGACGATGGGGCGCCTCACCGGCGTCGCCCTCGCCGAGCTGTCGCTCGACCTCGCGTTCGTCTCGTCGAGCTCGTGGGACCTCGCCCACGGCGTCACCACCCCCGTCGAGGCGAAGATCGAGGCCAAGCGGGCGGCCCTCGCGGTCGCGGAGCGGACCGTGCTCGTCGCCGCCAGCTCGAAGTACGGGCGCTTCGGCCGGTACCGGGCGCTGCGGCTCGACGAGCTCGACGGCGTGATCACGGACGAGGCCCTCGGCGACGAGGCCGCCGCCGCGCTGCGCGACGCCGGCGTCGACCTGCGCCTCGCCGCCCGCTGACGCCGCCCCCTGCCCCTGCGCTCGCGCCCGCGCCCCCGCTACTGGCCCTGAACCTGGCCCGGCCCGGCCCCGCAGATGCCGACCGGAGGCGCGCGTGGAGCACCAGAAAAGCGGGAGATCCCTGTTCTGCAGCCTCCCCGGTCGGCTTCTGCAGGCACTAGTACCATCGGGACGTGACCAGCCACCCGATCGCCCGCAGCACGCGCCGCCAGCGCGCGGCACGGCAGGCGTTCCCGAACCGGCTCGTGCTGACCAAGCGCACGTGCGGCACGAACGGCTGGATGAGCCTCTGGGGCAGCAACGCCCACGGCGAGATCGCGGGATGCCCACCGCCGACGGCGTGACCGCGCCCGGGATCGTCGACGACCCGGGCGCCTCCCTGCGCCCGCCGTTCCCCGACCCCCTCTGAGAGCCACCGTGTCCCCTGACGTCCCCGACGCCTCCTCGTCTGCCCCCGCCCCGACGGGCCCGGCCCCCTCCACGCCCGCGCCGCCCGCGCACGCCCCCGGCCCGCTCGGCCGCGGGGCCCGCCTCGCCCGCTTCGTCAGCCGCGACACGACGGGCGGCCTGCTGCTGCTCGGCGCGACCGTGCTCGCGCTCGTGCTCGCCAACAGCCCCGCCGCCGACTGGTACGGCGCCGTCCGCGACACGACGTTCGGGCCTGCAGCCCTGCACCTCGACCTCAGCGTCGGGGCCTGGGCCGCCGACGGCCTGCTCGCGATCTTCTTCTTCGTCGTCGGCCTCGAGCTCAAGCAGGAGTTCGTCGCGGGCTCGCTCCGCGACCCGCGCGCGGCGGCCCTCCCCATCGCCGCGGCGGTCGGCGGCGTCGCCCTGCCCGCCGTGATCTACACGCTGGTCAACCTCGACGCGGGCGGCGACGCCCTGCAGGGCTGGGCGATCCCCGCCGCGACGGACATCGCGTTCGCCGTCGCGGTCATCGCGGTCGTGGGCAAGCGGCTGCCGCCGGCGCTCCGCACGTTCCTGCTCACCCTGGCCGTGGTCGACGACCTGCTCGCCATCACGATCATCGCGATCTTCTACACCTCCGGCATCCTGTTCCTGCCGCTGCTCGCCGCGCTCGTCCCGCTCGCGGCGTTCGCGCTGCTCGTCCGTCGCGGGGTCCGCTCGTGGTGGCTGCTCATCCCCCTCGGCGTCGTCGCGTGGGCCCTGGTGCACGCCTCGGGCATCCACGCGACCATCGCCGGGGTCGTGCTCGGCCTGCTCGTGCCGGCGATCGCGACCCGACGGGCCGGCGTCGACCACACCGGCCCCGACGGCCACGTCGAGCGGCACCCGCTCACGCACCACTTCGCCGAGCGCTGGAGCCCCGTCTCGTCCGGCGTCGCCGTCCCGCTCTTCGCGTTCTTCTCGGCGGGCGTCACGGTCGGCGGCCTCACCGGCCTGCGCGACGCGCTGACCGACAGCGTCGCGCTCGGCATCGTCCTGGCCCTCGTGTTCGGCAAGTCGATCGGCATCACCGTGTCGTCGCTGCTCGTGACGCGCCTCCCCGGCATCCGCCTCGACCCGAGCCTGCGCTGGCCCGACATCGTCGGCCTCTCGTTCGTCGCGGGCATCGGCTTCACCGTGTCGCTGCTCGTCGGCGAGCTCGCGTTCGGCAGCGGCAGCGAACGCGACGACGTGGTGAAGGTCGGCGTGCTCGTCGGGTCGCTGGTCTCGGCGCTGATCGGCGCCGCCGTCCTCACGGTGTGCGTCCGCCAACGCGCCCGCGCCGACGCCCGCGCCGACGCCGGGCGCTAGCCGGCCCGCGCCGATGTCGGTTCCGCTCCTCATTCAGGAAGTCCGGTCCTGATCCTCGCCATGGGGGGAGCCGAGCTCCTGAACCGTGCACCATGCAGGATCGGCGCGGGGAGACTTCCTGAGATCTGCACGACGCTCACCGCGCCGCCGCGACGAGCACCCCGCAGGAGGCGCAGGCCGGGACGATGAACGACTAGCGTCGGTCAGGTGGACGACGACGACGCGACCCCCGCCTCCTCGTGGACCCGTCGGCGGTCGTCGATCACCCTGCTCGCCCTCGTGGTCGGCATCTCGCCGTTCGCGACCGACATGTACGTCCCGGCGCTGCCGGCCATCGCCCGCGACCTCGGCACCACGACGGCCGTCGCGCAGCTCAGCCTGACCGCGTTCCTCGTCAGCTTCGCGCTGGGCCAGTTCGTGATCGGCCCGCTCAGCGACGGCATCGGCCGACGCCGGGTGCTGCTGATCGGCACGGCGGTCTTCACCGTCGCCTCCCTCGGCTGTGCCCTGGCGCCCGACGCGACGACGCTGATCGTCGCGCGGGTGCTGCAGGGACTCGGCGGGGCGGCGGGCAGCATCGCGGGACGGGCGATGGTCGGCGACTCCACGACGGGCACGCGCCGCAGCCGGCTCTTCGCCTCGCTCGCCGTCGTGAACTCGCTCGGGCCGGTCGTCGCGCCCCTGGTCGGCGGCGTCGTGCTGACGGTCGCCGCCTGGCGGTCGCTCTTCGTGGTGCTCGCCGTCTTCGGCCTGGTGCTCACGCTGCTGTCGGCCGTGCGGTTCCCCGAGACGCTGCCCGCCGCCTCCCGGTCGGGAGCCTCGCTCGGTGCCGCGGGTCGCCGCATGGGCGAGCTGCTGCGGATCCCGCGGTTCCGCTGGTACCTCGTCACGGGCTGTGCCGCCACGATCGGCTTCTTCTCGTACATCTCGACGTCGTCGTTCGTGTTCCAGGAGCAGTACGGCTTCAGCGAGCTCGGCTACACCCTCGTCTTCGCGTCGAACGCGTCGTGCATGATCCTGTCGACGCTGCTGTTCCGGCGGCTGGTGGGGCGGTTCGCCGAGGACTCCCTCTACACGGCCGGCCTCGTCACCTGCACGGTGGGGTCGGCGCTCGTGCTGGCGGGCGCGGCGACCGGCGTCGGACCGGCGCTGATCTGGCCAGCCCTCGCGCTCGTCACGGCGGGCTGGGGCTTCGTCATCCCCGGGTCGATCACGCTGACGCAGGCGCTCGGGCACCGCTGGCCCGGCTCGGCGGCCGCGCTGCAGGGCGGGCTGCAGTTCGGGCTCGGCGGCCTCGCGACGCCGCTGGCCGGAGCCCTCGGCGGGACCGCCCTCGTCATGGGCGGGCTCATGGTCGCGTTCGTCGGCATCGGGCTGGCGGTGCAGCTGGCGGTGCGGTCACGGCCGCAGCCCGAGGCGGAGGCCCAGCCGGGCTGAGGAGGTGCGATGCGGTCGGGCCGAGGAGGTGCGATGCCGGTGGGCCGAGGAGGCGCGGTCTCGGTCCTGCTGAGGAGGCGCGATCCCGGCAGGGCCGAGGAGGCGCGGCCCGGCAGAGCTGAGGAGGCGCGCGACCTCAGCGGGTCGCGACAGCAGAGACCGCGAGTGCCGCGTGCTCCACCTCGAAGAAGTCGGCGTACGCCGGCTCGGGCGGCCGGACCGAGCGCATCGGCGGCAGAGCCGGCACGGGGGGCCGGCGCTTCGGGTAGGCCTCGATCGCCGCAGGTCGGACCCGCGGGTCGGTCTCGTACAGGCTCATGTCGATTCCGTTCCCTCCGCGTCGAGGACACCCGTCTCGTCCTGTCCTGAGGCTAGGACGGCAGACCGACCTCGGGCAGGGGCTTGCGCCCCGAACGAGGGGTGCGGTACAAGTCGCGGAGCACGGGAACGGGGTACGGGAGGGACAGGTCCGGAGGGACGTCCCGCCTCCACGACGGAGTTGGCCCGGCCCCGCGGCGGAGACCGTCCGCCTCGACGACCGACCTCGGCCGTCCCCGGACGGCGGCCTGCCCCACGGAGGCCTCCCCTACGGAGGCCTCCTCCACGGAGTACACCGGACCGCGTGACCTCACCGCTCCTCCTCGCCGGCCTCGCCGGCCTGCTCTCCGGCCTGTCGCTGGTCGTCGGCTCCCTCGTCGCCTGGTTCCTGAAGGTGCCGCGCGAGCTCGTCGCCCTCGTGATGGCGTTCGGCGCAGGCGTGCTCATCTCGGCGCTCGCGTTCGACCTCGTCGACGAGGCGACCAGCAGCGGCGGCTTCGTGCCGACGATCTCCGGCTTCGTCGCCGGGGCTGTCGTCTACGTCGTGCTCGACCAGCTGCTCGAGCACGGCGGGTCCCGGCACAAGCGACACCGCCGGCACCAGGACGACGCGAGCACCGGCGGCGGTGGCGGCGGCGCGAAGGCCGCTGCGGCCGGCGGCGGCACCGGCCTCGGGATCGCGCTCGGCGCCCTGCTCGACGGCGTGCCCGAGACCGCCGTGCAGGGCGTGAGCCTCACGGGCGGCGGCACGCTGAGCGTCGCCGTGCTCGTCGCAGTGGTCATCTCGAACTTCCCCGAGGGCATGTCGAGCACGGCCGACCTCAAGGAGTCGGGGCGCGGTGCCCGATACGTGTTCGGGCTCTGGTCGGGCATCGCCGTGGTCTGCGCCCTGTCGGCGATCGGCGGCTACGTGCTGCTCGGCGGCGTGCCGGAGGCAGCCCAGTCGTTCGTCATGGCCTTCGCGGCCGGAGCGATCCTCGCGATGATCTGCGACACGATGATCCCGGAGGCGTTCCGCAAGGCGCAGACCCTGACCGGGCTGGTGACCGTGCTCGGCTTCGTCGCGAGCTACGCCGTGCACCAGGTCGGCTGAGCCGACGCCCGGCCCCGCGGTGGTCGGCGCCGACGCTCGGCCCCGCGGCGCTCGGTGAGGAGTACACCGCCGACGAGCGGCCCGACCCCGAGGCGGGCTACGCGGCCAGCGTCAGGGGGCCGTCGGTCGCGTCGGGCGCGACCGCCGCCTCCTCGGCGACCTGCTCGGCCTGCCGCACGACGTCGTCGGTCGGCTCGGGCGCCGGATCGGGTCCCGCGCCCGGCAGCACCGCGGCGAGCCGGGCAGCGACGGCGAGCGCCCATCCGCGGTGCATCGCGCGGAACGAGAAGGCGCGGCGGAGGGTCGTGCCGTCGGTGTCCCAGGAGGGGAACGAGACGAACTCGACGCCGACGTGCTCGGCGGCGACCTGGCGGAGGGCGGCGTCCACGCGGCGCAGCTGCGACCCGATCAGCTGCGCGGCGGCGGGCGGCAGGCCCTGGAACTGCGTCATCGGGGGCAGCCCGGCGAGCAGCACGGGCACGTCCCTGCCCGCAGCCGAGCGGACGCGGGCGACGAGGCGAGAGACGGACGCGACGACGTCCGCGCTGGGCGTGATCCTCAGCACGTCGGGGATGCCGAGAGCGACGACGGCGGCGTCGGCACCCGCCGCCGACGAGCCGAGACGGGGGTGGTGGGCCGCCCGGCGCACGGTCAGCAGCGGGTCGGCGACGGTCTGCCAGCTGCAGCCGCGGCCGGTGCGGGTCGACCAGACGCCGGCGAGCTGCGCCGGGAACGCCATGCCGTGCAGGAGGACTCCGTACCCGGAGGCGGCCAGGTCGCCGACGACGAGGAGGCGGGCGGCACTCGGCCCGGGGAGGGTCGCGGTGACCTCGTCCCGGGGGAACGGCGCGCTGCGGATCTTGAGGCCGAGCACCCCGAGGTGGAGGGCGAGGTAGGGGCGCGCGAGCGTGTGCAGGGTCGCTGCTGTGCGGTCTCGGAGGGTGTGCATGGGCCGTCCTGGCGGTGCGGTGCCGGGATCCGTCCCGGTCGGGTGGCGCGGTGGCGCTCGCCGACGGTACATGCGGCCGCATCTACGCGCCAGCGCCGGCCGCCGAGGTTGCGCGTTGCGGACAGACCGAGCGGTCTGCCGCGGCGCTGTGCTTGCCGGGACGGCTGAGCGCGGCGGCCGGGTGCGGCGCGGCCGGGTGCGGCCGGCCCGGCACCCCGGAGCGGACGATGCACCCCGACACGACGGGGTGCATCGTCCACATCGAGGTGCACGAGGAGATGCGGGTCAGCTGCCGGTGGCGGACTCGTCGGCGGGGGCCGACGGAGCGTCCGTCGGCGGGGTGGGCGCGTCGGTCGGCGGCGTGGGGCGGTCGCCGCTGCCGGAGCCCTCCTCACCGGGGGCCGGGGCGCCGGCCGGCGGGGCCGGCGGCGTCGGGCGCTCGGCGCCGTCGGCGCCCTTCGCGCCCGGCGCGGGCGCGTCGCCCGGCGCGGGTGCATCGCCCGGCGCGGGTGCGGCCGGGGCGCCCTCGGCGCCAGCGCCCGGCGCGCAGCCGGGGCCGCCCGCGAGGGGACCGGCCGGAGCGTCGCCGTCGGCCTCGTCGCCGGTCGCACCCGGCGCGGCGGGCGTCGGCGACCCCGAGGCGTCCGAGCCGGGGGCCGCAGGGCCGGTCTCGTCTGCGGAGTCCGTGCCGCCTCCTGCGTCCGAGCTCGCGCTGGGGCTCGGCGACGCGCTCGACGTCGCCGCCGTGAGCGTGCTCGCGCCGCCCGACGACGCCACCGCTGCCGTGCCGCCGACGAGCGCGAGCCCGACCGCGGCGACGCCGAGGCCGATCCCGAGCCGCTTCGTCACCCGTCGGCGCGGGGCGGCGGGCACGCCCTGCTCCGACGCGACGCGGGGCGAGAGGGGCAGCTCGCGGGTCGCGTCGTCGGCCGTCGAGTCCTGCCGGGGGGCGCCGAACGCGTCGCGCTGGTCGCGGTGACGGTCGCCGTCGCCGGCGCCGCTGCCGTCACGGCCGAGGTCGCCGTCACGGTCGAAGGGGTTCTGCTGGTCGTTCATGTCGTCTCCTGACGAGGGGGTGGTGGTGGTGCGGACCGGTCGTCCGCCGCTGTGACCAACCTCGGGAGCGCACCTGAAGCCGCGCTTAAGTCGCCGGGGCGTCCAGCAGTTCCATAGGCGACCGGCGGCGACGGCGCATCTCGGCCCCGTACCGTCCAGCCGGTGATCTCCCCCGCCCGCGTCCTCGTGATCGACGACGACCCTGCCCTGCTCTCGTCCGTCGTCGCCGCCCTCGGCGCGGAGGGCTTCGCCGTCAAGGGCCTGCCCGACGGCTCCGAGCTGCCGGAGGCGCTCCGCGCGTTCGTCCCCGACCTCGTCGTCCTCGACTGGATGCTGCCGGGGGCGAGCGGCATCCGCCTCGCGGCGACGGTCCGCACGAGCAGCGACGCGGCCGTGGTCATGCTGACCGCGCGCGACGAGCTGGACGACCGCCTCCGCGGCTTCGCCGAGGGCGTCGACGACTACGTGGTGAAGCCGTTCTCGGTCGCCGAGCTGCTCGCCCGGATCGGCGCGGTGCTTCGGCGCCGCGGGCGCATCCCCGCCGTGATCGAGGTGGCCGACCTGGTCGTCGACCCGGAGGCGGCGGTCACCACCCGCTCCGGGGTCGCGCTCGACCTCACCGCGACCGAGCAGCGCCTGCTGACGTTCCTCGCGGAGAGCCGGGGCCGGACCGTGTCGAAGACGCAGATCCTCACCCAGGTGTGGGGCTACGACGACTACGACCCGAACCTCGTCGAGGTGCACCTCAGCTCGCTCCGCAAGAAGATGGAGCGGGAGGGGCCGCGGCTCATCCACACCGTCCGCGGGCTCGGCTACCGGATGAGCGCGTGAGCGACGGGCACGACACGGCGCGACACGAGCACGCCCGACACGACGCGCCGCGGGTCGACACGGTGCGGGACGGCACCCCGCGACACGACGGGCCGCGGCTCAGCACCGGGTCGCTCCGGGCGCGCACCGTCGTCGCCGTGCTCGTGCTGCTCGCCCTGCTGCTCGCCGGGCTGGCCGTCGCGGTCGAGGCGACGCTGGGCCAGCGCCTCCGCGCCCAGGTCGAGGACCGCCTCCGCGACCGCGCCTCGGCCGCCGCCGCGCTCGTCGGCACCGTCGACGGCGACGACCTCGCCGACCGGCTGTCGGCGCAGGGCCTCTCCGTCGTGATCCGCGACGCCGACGGCGGCGCGATCGTCGCTGGCCCCTCACCCGACGAGCTGCGCGAGGGCCCGCCCGCGCTCGGGGACGGCCTGCCGGCCGGACCGGGCAGGGGCGCAGGAGGCGCGGGCACGGACACGCCGACCGGCGACGCGACCGCAGGCCCCGCGGCCCCGGGAGAGGAGGCGACGGGCACCTCCTCGGCTCCGGGTGCGTCCGACGACACCGCGGCCGACTCCGACGCCGTCACGGTGACCGCCTCGAGCGTCACGGCCGACGACGAGGTGACGACGCTGGTGAGCGAGCTCAGCGACGGGTCGACGATCACGCTGACGGCCGACTCGAGCTCGGTCGGCCAGACGCTGACGCAGCTGCGCTGGGTGATGCTCGGGGCGTCGGGCGTGTTCCTGGTCGTGGCCGCCGCGGGGCTCGTGCTCGTGGTGCGGGCGACCCTGCGTCCGCTCGACCGGATGACCGCCGTCGCTCGCTCCATCGCCCACGGCGACCGGGGTCGGCGGCTGCGTCCCGCCAAGGAGTCGACCGAGATCGGCCGCGTCGCCACCGCGTTCGACGAGATGCTCGACGGCGTCGAGGGCGCCGAGCAGGCCGCGCTCGAGGCCGAGCGGACGGCACTCGCCGCGGAGCGCACCGCGCTGGAGGCCGAGCAGCGGGTGCGCGCGTTCGTGTCCGACGCGGCGCACGAGCTGCGCACGCCCGTCGCCGGGATGCGCGCGGCCGCCGACACGCTGGTCCGCTCGTCGGCCGACGTCGGGCCCGACGAGCGCGAGCGGCTGGCCGTCCACGTCGTCCGGGAGGCCGCCCGGGCGTCGCGCCTCATCGACGACATGCTGCTGATGGCCCGCGTCGACCGTGGGCTCGAGCTCGACGTCGCGCCCGTCGACGTGGAGGCGCTGGTCGCCTCGGTCGTGGAGGGGCAGCGGCTGCGTCGGCCGGGGCTGGAGCTGCGGGTCGAGGTGCGGGGGGCGGGCGCCGCGGCCGGGGCGTGGGTCGACGGCGGTGGCGGCGCTGGTGCTGGTGCGGGCGCTGGGGTCGGCGCTGGCGCTGGCGCTGGTGCAGGCGGCGGCGCTGGTGCAGGCGGCGGCGCTGGCGCAGGTGGGCTGGTCGTCCTGGGCGACGCCGGCCGGCTGGCGCAGGTGCTCGGCAACCTCGTCGACAACGCGGCGCGGGCGACGCACGGGACGGGCACGGTCGTGCTGACGGTCGACGGCTCGTCGCCGGAGGTCGCGGCCGTGCTCGTCGCCGACGACGGCCCCGGGGTGCCGGAGGCCGACCGCGAACGCGTCTTCGACCGGCTGGTCCGGCTCGACGAGGCCCGGCGGACGGGCGACGGAGGCGCCGGCCTCGGCCTGCCCATCGCCCGCGGCATCGCGCGGGCGCACGGCGGCGACCTCGTCTGTGAGCCCGGAGGTGCGGCCCCCGGCGGCGCCGTCTTCCGGCTGACGCTCCCTCGCTGACGCCCGCCCGCCCGCCCGCCCGGGCAGACGTCACACCCCTGAACGAGCAGCACACCCCCGAATTCGGGGGTGTGCTGCTCGTTCAGGGGTGCGTGACGGCAGGTACGTCGGGCGGGCCGGCGGGCCCTAGGGCCGGGGGCGGTCGAAGCGCGCGCCGCCGGGCTTCGGGCCGAGGATCGCGAGCACCGTGAGCGCGATGCCGCCGAGGTACGGGAACAGGTTGATCAGCAGCAGCCACCCGCTCAGGTCGACGTCGTGCAGGCGTCGGACCCCGATCGAGAGATACGGCACGATCGTCCCGAAGAGCAGCACCGTGAAGACGAGGGCGAAGGGGTAGAAGCCCGGCCCCGGGTCGGACGAGCCGTCGGCGTGGACCTCCATGCCGGGCAGCGCCGCCAGCAGGGAGACGAGGCCGAGACCGAACCAGACGACGACCGTGGCGAGCGCCACCCACCAGTACTCGCTCCGGCTCGCGCGGCCGCTGAAGTCGGCGTACTTGCGGAAGAACCGCGTGACCGACTCGAGCGGACCGGCGCCGTACAGCGGCGCCCAGAGCGGCACCGAGCCGTCGGCGAGGCGCGGAGACACTCCGGGAGGCGCGCCGAACGGCTGCTGCGGCTGGCCGTACGACTGCTGGGCGTAGGGCTGCTGCGGCTGCGTGCCGTAGGGCGGTTGCGACTGCCCGTAGGGCGGCTGACCCGACTGCGCCTGCCCGTAGGGCGGCTGACCAGTGGGCTGCTGGCCGTAGGGCTGCCCGCCGTGCTGCTGCTGCGGCGGCTGCCCGTAGGGCGGCTGTTCCCCGCCTGCCTGCTGCCCGTAGGGCGGCGGCCCGGACGGCTGCGGCTGCTGCCCCTCGGCCCGGCCCTGCTCGTCGTCTCGTGCGTCGCTCATGTCGTCCCCCTCGATCCGTCGCCCCTCGCGACCTGCCCAGGCTAGCGGCAGCCGGCCAGCATGCGAGCGGCAGCGCCCCCTGCCGAGGGCGGGCGTTCCGGGCCGAGGGCGGGTCGCCCGCGACCCGCCCTCGAGCCAGAAGACCCGCCCTCGGCGCAGAGCCAGCCGCACGAGGCAGAGCCGCACCGAGCAGAACCGCACCGAGCAGAGCCGAGCCGAGCTGAGCCGGGCCGGACGAAGACGCGACCGCCCTCGGCGACGCGCGCCGCGCCTCCTACAGCTCGCGGGCGAAGCAGACCGACTCGGCGCTGCCGACGTACGCCCCGAACAGCGGCACCTCGCCGTACCCCTCGCGGGCGTAGAAGCGGATCGCGTCGGGCTGCCGCGTGCCCGTCTCGAGGACGACGCGGCGGGCGCCGAGGCCGCGCGCCTCCTCCTCGAGCGCTCGGAGCACCGCGACGGCCACCCCCGAGCCGCGAGCGGACGGATCGACGAACATGCGCTTCACCTCGACCGAGCCGGGCCCGGCGACGTCGTCGGGCAGCGGGCGGAGCCCTCCGCACGCGACCGCGGCACCGGAGGCGGTGCGCGCGACGACGAAGACGGGCACGTCCGAGGCGCTGGGCGGCGTGCCCGGCTCGTGGTCGTCGCTGCCGTAGCGCTCGTCGAGCTCGCGGCGCTGGGCCCGGCGCAGCTCGTCGGCCTCGGGGTGGTCGTAGGGGACGACCTCGATCTGCCAGGTCATGTGCGGCTCCTCTCGCGGATGCCCTCTCGTCCGGCGTCCGTAGCAAGCGTTACGGTAACAGATGCTACGGTCCTGGGGTGCCCCGCCTCCGCGACGACGACGCCCGACGCCTCCAGCTCTCCGAGGCGGTCTTCGCGACGCTCGCCGAGCTCGGGCCGGGCGGCCTGACCCTGCGCGCCGTCGCCGAGCGGGCCGGCTGCACGACCGGGCTGGTGCTGCACACCTTCCGCGACAAGCAGGCGCTGCTGCTGCACGCGCGCGACGTGCTCCACGAGCGGTCGCGAGAGCGTGCCGAACGGCTCGAGGCCGACACCGCGGCCGACCCCGCCGCCGCCGTGCGGGCCGTGGCGAGCGCCTCCCTGCCGACCGACGCCGAGGGGCTCGCCGAGGCCCGCGTGTGGGTGGGCTTCGTCGCCGCGGCGCTGGGCGACCCCGTGCTGGCGGAACGCCACACCGCGGCGAACCGGTCGTTCGTCGCCCGGCTCTCGCGCCTCCTCGAGGCCGCCCGGGGCCCGGCCGGCACCGACGTCGACGGTGACGCAGGCACCGGTGACCCCGACAGAGCCGCGGATGCAGCCGCGCGGGCGTCGGCGCTGGTCGCCGCGATCGAGGGCATCGCCACCCTCACGGCCGGGGACCCCGGCGCCTGGCCGGCGGAGCGACAGCACGCGGCCCTCGCCGTCACGCTGACGGCCGTGCTCGCCCCCGCCTGACTCCGACGGCGCTCACCGGCGCACGACGTCCGTGCTCGAGCGCTACGCCTCGAGGCCGCGCCCCACCCGCGAGCGCACCCGGCCACCTCGCCCGTGCAGCACCAGGGCCACGCCGAGCAGCAGCGACAGCACCGGCGGCAGCAGGTACAGGCGGGTGACGATCACGATCAGGCCCAGCGTCGACGACGGGATGAGCGGCATCAGCGCGAAGAACGCCGCGGCGACCACCACGGCGACCAGGGCGCGTCGCGCCCACGGCTCGAGGAGGCGCCGGCGGACCACGACGACGGCGGCCGCGACCGCGAGCCCGACCGCCACGAGCCGCAGCACGCTGAGCGCCGTGCCGAGCGTCAGGGCCCCCGGGGAGGCCGAGGTCGCCAGGTCGCTCCAGGTCGACGAGAGCGCCTGGTCGACCACGTCGGGCACGAACAGCAGGACGACGCCCGTCGACGCGACGGCCGAGACCCGCCCGAGTCCGGTCTCGTCCCGGACGCCGACGACCAGCAGCACCGCGCCCGTGAGCGCGAGCAGCGGACCCGCGGTGCGCAGCAACGAGGAGGCGACGACCAGGTCGACGAGGGCGGTCGCCGCCGACAGCCCCACGAGCACGCCCGCCACCAGAGTCGTGCGGGTCGAGCCCGACATCGCGCTGGACGCGCTCGGCACGCTCGGCACGCCCGTCGCGCCCGACGCGCCCGGCGCGCTCACGCGAACGCCCGCAGCTGCTCGACGACGAGCTCGGGCCGCGTCGTGAACGGGTGGTGCCCGGTCGGCAGCTCGACCGACCGGGTCGCCCGGGCCGCGTGCTCGCGCTGGAGCCCGACCGAGGTGCTGCGGTCGTCCGCGCAGACGAGGTAGGCGGAGTCGACACCCTGCCAGCCGGCCCGGGTGGTGGGCGTCGTGAAGGCGGCGGCGTCCTGCGGCGTGACCCGGCTGAACGCCTCGCGCTGCTGCTCGGGCGAGCCGTCCTGCAGGAACCGGGCGCCGAACCACGGGGCGTCGAGGTCGCCGACCAGGCCGAGCCGCCCCGCGCCGGCGTCGCCGAGGGGCACCGGGTCCGCCTCGCCGCTCATCACGGCGCCCTGCGACTGCCCGACGTCGGGCAGGTACGACGAGACCAGCAGGAGGTGCGCCACGGCCGGGTGAGCACCGGCCTCGGCCACGACGGTGCCGCCGTACGAGTGCGCGACGACGATCACCTCGCCGGGCCCGCTCGCCTCGTCGAGGGCGCGGCGCAGGGCGGCGGCGTCGGCGACGAGGCCGGTCGCGGGGCCATCTGCACCGCCGGCAACGCCGGCGCCGCCGCCAGCATCGGAGCCGACCCGCACGTCGTCGCGGCCGTCGGCCGGGCGCTCCCCGCACGAGGGCAGGGCGAGGGAGCGGCTCCGGATGCCGGTCTCCGCCTCCATCAGGTCGGCCGTCGGCCGCCACCACCACTGGCCGTCGCGCACCAGGGCGCCGTGCACGAAGAGGATGTCCATGGTGGTCCTTCCGGGGAGGCGGAGCAGCTGCGGCCGCGTCGTCCGGGGACGCCGACGGCCTGGCTCGAACCTATGGGAGACCGCCGACGTCGCGGTAGGGGCCCCGGTCACACGGGAGACGGCGACGGAGACGGCGACGACGGCGCGTCGACGGGGAAGTGGAGCGAGTGACGGGAATCGAACCCGCGCTACCAGCTTGGGAAGCTGGAGTTCTACCATTGAACTACACTCGCGAACCCGCTCTGAGGCAGGTGTCTCCTACTATACCGACCCGCGCCTCCTCGGGTCGTCCGCGGCACCGGGCAAGAGCGTCGGCCGTGCTCGCAGGGCACGATCTCCTGTGGATGCGGACGGCCCGCGCGCCACCGCCGTACGGTCGCCCCATGATCACGAAGAAGACGCTGCTGCCCCTCGCCGCCCTCATGCTGCTGCCGCTGACGGGCTGCACCGGCGGCGCCCAGGTCACCGACCCGGCCGGCGACGTGCCCGGCAGCGAGAAGACGGCGACCAGCCCCGCCCAGTCGAACCAGGTCGACTGCAGTCGCGTGCTCGACAGCGCGCTGAACGCCCTCGGCGACGAGGTCGACGACGACGTGCTGCTCGCCTACGCCCGCGAGGACGACGGCACCTGGTACGTCGCCGCCCCCGTCGGCGAGAACAACGTGCTGAGCGACACGGTCGGCCTCTGGACCACGACCGGCGACGTCGAGTCCGACGAGTTCGACGGCACCTTCGAGTCGGTCAACGAGGACGCGCAGTCGTCGTCGACCTGGCCCGTCTCCTCCGACTCGTCGGCCGAGCAGTCCGACGCCGGCCAGCAGGCGCTCAGCTGCATCGCGGACGCGGGCGAGACCGCGCGCTAGCCCGCGGCCGCCCGACCTGGCGCACCCCCTCGGGTGCACCGCACCCCTGAGATCAGGGGTGCGGTGCACCGTAGGGGGTGTGGTGCGCAGGGGGCGAGCGCAGGAGGCGCGGGCCGGCGGGTGCGCGAGTCGGCGGGTGCGTCGGCCGACGGTCGCGCGAGCCAGCGAGTGCCCCCGCCGGCGGGTGCGCACACCGACTGTCGCTCGCGCCGACGGTCGTGCGCGCCGGCGCGAGCCTTCGGCCTGGGGATCGGTCAGGCGCGCCAGCCGCGACGGTGCGCCCGGACGGCGAGCACGATGCCCACGACGGGGATGACGAGGTAGCCGACCAGGAGCGCGAGGTGGCCGCCGCCGACACCCGACGAGGACATCAGGGCCGCCGCCGCGAGGGCGAGGAGCGCGACGCCGACGGACGCAAGCCAGACCGCGGCCTTCTCCCGTCGCGTCCAGGCCTGGGCCTGGCTGACGAAGAGGAGGCCGACGAGGGCGCCGACGACCGGCACCAGGAGCGAGCCGGCGATCAGGACGACAGCGGCGGTGATCGAGAACGCCCGGCCGGGGGGAGGCGCGTCCGGGGCCCCGAGGGGAGCTCCGGTAGGCGACTCGGCGCGCGCCTCCGTCGCGGACCCGGCGCGCGCCTCCGCGGCGATGAACGCGGGGTCGCCGAGCTGCTCGATGCGGGCAGCGGCCGACTCGGCGTCGAGGCCCTGCAGCTCCTCCTCGACGCCGGCGACGATGTCGCGGTGCAGGTCTGCCGGGAGCTGGTCGAGCTCGGAGTCGAGCCGGGCGAGATACGCGGTGGTGACCTCGGGGGTGGTGTCAGTCATGGGTGTCCTCTCCGATGAGTTGGTGCACCGACGCGGTGAAGGGCCCCCACTGGAGGCGGAAGGCGGTCAGCTGGGCCCGGCCGAGCGGGGTGAGCCGGTAGTACTTGCGGACGGGGCCGGTGGCCGAGGGCTGATCGAAGGCGGTGGCGAGGCCCTGGGCCCGGAGACGGCCGAGCACGGGGTAGAGCGTCCCGATGCTGGCGACGAGCCCAGCCTGGACGAGCTGCTCGGAGAGCTGCCAGCCGTACATCGGCTCGCGGTCGAGCAGCCCGAGGACGCAGTACTCGACGACGCCCTTGCGCAGCTGCGCGCCCACGTCCGCTGTCATGCGTCACAAGCTACCTTGCGGTGCAAGACAGGTCAAGGTCGGAGGGCGGACACCGGCGGCGCCTCGACCTCGACGACCGGCACCGCGCCTCCTCCGTACGGTGCGGTGGTCGATCTCGGATCCGGGAGTGGTCCACCGATCGGCGAGCTGAGACCCGGAGGGAGCCGATGTCCGCCGAGCCGGTTCCTCTCGCACTGCGGTGCACCGGGCTGCCCGGCGCGGTGCGGCGTATCGTCGCCCGCATGAGCGATCACGACGACACCACACCGGACACCGCCCCCGACGGCTCGACGAACGTCACCGATGAGCAGGCCGAGCACACCGAGCAGCTGGCCGACGGCTCGAAGGACGGCCTCGTCGACGACGACAAGGACTCGGACGCCGACAAGGCCTGAGCCCCGACCCAGAAGACTCCTCGAGAGGCCCCGGATCGACCTGCCCGCACCTGCGGGGGTCGGATCGGGGCCTCTCGTCGCGCCGGCGGACAGCCTCCTGCCCGTGCACGCGGGGGTCGAGTGGTCAGCTCCTGTCGCTCCTGGCGCCGGGAAGGACACTTCTTGACCACTCGAGGCCGCCAGGCCGCCGTACCCCGAGCGTGAACGTTCACGCCGCCGGGGCGTAGCGTCGACGGCGGTGCGCAGCGGAGCGCCCCCGACAAGGAGAACCCCATGGAATTCAGGTACCTCGGCAACTCAGGACTCAAGGTCTCCGAGCTCACGTTCGGCAACTGGCTCACCCACGGCTCGCAGGTCGAGAACGACACGGCGACGGCGTGCGTCCGCGCCTCGCTCGACGTCGGCATCTCGACCTTCGACACGGCCGACGTGTACGCGAACACCCAGGCGGAGGTGGTGCTCGGCGAGGCCCTGAAGGGCGAGCGTCGCGAGTCGGTCGAGATCTTCACCAAGGTCTACGGCCCGACCGGCCCCAAGGGCCACAACGACACCGGCCTCAGCCGCAAGCACATCACCGAGTCGATCAACGGCTCGCTGCAGCGGCTCCAGACGGACTACGTCGACCTCTACCAGGCGCACCGCTACGACGTCGAGACTCCCCTCGAGGAGACGATGGAGACGTTCGCCGACCTCGTCCGCCAGGGCAAGGTGCTCTACATCGGCGTCTCCGAGTGGAACGCCGAGCAGCTGCGCGAGGCGCACGCGCTCGCCCGTGAGCTGAAGATCCAGCTCGTCTCGAACCAGCCCGAGTACTCCCTGCTCTGGCGGGTCATCGAGGAGGAGGTGGTCCCGACCTCGAAGGAGCTGGGCATCTCGCAGATCGTCTGGTCCCCCGTCGCGCAGGGCGTGCTGACCGGCAAGTACACCAAGGGCGGCGAGCTGCCCTCGGGCAGCCGGGCCACCGACCAGAAGGGCGGCGCCGCGATGATCGAGCGCTGGATGGGCGACGACGTGCTCGACGCCGTCGCGCAGCTCAAGCCCGTCGCGGACGACCTCGGCCTCACGCAGGCACAGCTGTCGCTGGCCTGGGTGCTGTCGAACGAGAACGTCGCGTCGGCGATCATCGGCGCCTCGCGTCCGGAGCAGGTCGAGTCGAACGCGAAGGCGTCGGGCGTCGTGCTCGAGGCCGACGTGCTCGCGAAGATCGAGTCGATCTTCGAGGGGCTCGCCGAGACCGACCCCCGCAAGACGCAGATGCCCGCCGGCCGCGAGGTCTAGGCCGCCGGGCCGGCGTGACGGGACCGGTCCGGGTTGCCTGCGTGGCGCCTCCTGGGCTCGTGTGTCTTCCCTGTACATCTGCCGGACGCCGGTCGCGGGCTGCCGGGCGGGCCTACCGTCCACGACACAGCCGGGACATCCCGGGACTCAGCAGGAGGAGGAACCGCATGTCCATCGGAGACAAGGCCAAGGACGCAGTGCAGAAGGCAGCCGGACACGTGGAGGAGGCCGTCGGCAAGAAGACCGACGACGCCGAGCTCACCGCTCAGGGCCAGAAGGACAAGTCGATGAGCGAGGACCGTCTCGCCACCGAGCGCGCCAAGGACGGCGACCAGCACTGATCCACCCGGGCGTCGACACGTCGCGCCCTCCGGTCCGAGCCCGGCACCTGCACAGGTGCCGGGCTCGACTGCTGTCCGGGGTCGGCGCCGTGCGCGCCCGCCCCGTCCCCTCCCCCAGGCCGCCCATCGCGCCTCCTCCAGCCGGTGGTGCCTGCAAATGCCGACCACGCGAGCTGCTGTAGCGGGAAATCCCTGTGTTGCGGGGGCGCATCCCCGCCTGCGGTCGGCATGTGCGGCCCGAGCTCGGGGTCGGGGGTCGGGGTCGGGGGTCGGCTCTACGGTGGGGGCATGAGCGACCACGCCGAGCCCGACCCCGCCCGCCTCCGAGGAGCCCGCTGGGCCGTGACAGGCGCGGCCGGGCGGATCGGGGTGCACCTCCGCTCCGCGCTGCACGAGCTCGGGGTCGAGCTCGTCTCGACGGACGTCGTCGAGGTGCCGCCGGTCACCGCGACCGGCGCAGCCGGCGCAGAACTCGCGACCGACGCCGCGTCCCCCTCCTCCGCCGAGCGCCGCGAGGTCGTCGACGTCGCCGACCTGGAGGCCCTGACCGAGCTCCTCACGGGCTGCGTCGGGGTCGTGCACCTCGGCGGACTCAGCGACGAGGCCGACTTCCACGACCTGGCGACCGTCAACGTGGTCGGCACCTACCACGTGCTCGAGGCGGCGCGACGGGCAGGCGTCGGCCGCGTGGTCTTCGCGAGCAGCAACCGGCTCACCGGCTCGTACGACACCGACACGCACGTCGACGTCGGCATGACGCCGCGCCCCGACGGGTTCTACGGCGTCTCGAAGGTCGCCGGCGAGGCCCTCTGCCGCCTGTACTCCGACAAGTTCGGCCTGAGCACGGTCGCGCTCCGCATCGGCAGCTGGGGCGAGGCGCCGGAGGACACCCGGCACCTGCACACCTGGCTCAGCCGCCCGGACGCCGTGCGCGCCTTCGTCGCCGCCATGACGACAGACGTGCACGAGGCCGTGTTCTACGCGGTGTCGGCGAACGCGGAGGGGTGGTGGGACCTCGCGGCGGGCGAGGCCGTGGGGTACCACCCGCTGGACGACGCGTCCGTAGCGGCGGAAGGCCCCCTCCCCGAGCCGACTGCCGAGGGCGTCGCGCCGACGGACCCGGGCACCGTCGCCGGCCCGCAGGGCGGCCCGTTCGCCTCGGCGGCCTTCTCGCTCGACCGCATGACCCGCTGACAGCCGGCTCGTCGACACCCTCGGGACCCGCGCACACCCCTCGGCGCGCACGAGGGTCCGCGCGGGTCCGGCGGGTGCCGACGTTCGAGCCCCGCCCCGCCGGGCCGACGGCAGGCTAGGAGGCGACGCCCACGATCCGCACGTCGACCGTGGGGTCGGGCAGCTGCTGCTCCGCGAGGTGCACGAGGAGGCGCGCCGCGACGTCGCGGGCCACGGCCGGCCCCGAGCCGGCCTCGTCCACGGCGAGGTCGAGCACGACCCGGGTCTCGTCGTCGGTCACGACCAGCGTCACGAGGGGCTGCGAGCGCCCCGCGGGCGGCGGCGCGGACTCGGAGGCGCCGGCACCCGTGCCCACGCGCGCGGTCACGCTGGCGACCGCCGCCGCGAGTCCGTCGAGCGCCTGGCGGGCGATCTCGACGGCGCCGGGCCGGGCCTGCACCCGGGCGACGCCGTCCGTCTCCGCGGCGAGTGCCCCGAGCTCGAGCGCGAGGTCGTCGAGCCGCGCCTGTGCCGGGGAGGCGACGGGCGCCTCCTCGACGGTCGTCGCGTCGTCCGTCGTCGCGTCGTCCTTCGTCGCCTCGTCCATCACAGTCCTGCCTCTCGGGCACCGAGGTGCACGTCGCGCACGGTCACGTCGAGCGCCTCGACGACGATCTCGGTCTGGCGGGTGAGCGCCCGGGCCACGGCCTCGCGGACGAGGTCGGCCACGCTCCGCAGGTCGGCGCCGTAGACGACGCTGATCGCCACGTCGACCCGGATCGGCGCGTCCGCGATGCCCACGTCGCCCGCGAGCCCGCACGAGACCACGACGGCGCCGGGCACCGAGTCGCCGGCCTCGCGGACGAGCGAGCGCACGGCGCCCTCGGTGATGTGCACCGTGCTGCGCGGGTCGGGCGACGCCAGGGGGATGTCGCGGCCGGTGCGCGACTCGAGACGCACGCGGTCCATGACGCCGGCGATCCACGACGGGTCGGGCGCGGGAGCCGTCTCGACGTCGCTCTCGACGAGCTCGGACGACAGCGCCCGCAGCCGCTCGAGCGCGACGAGCTGGGCGAGGCACTCGGGGTCGTCCTCGATGAGCGGGTCGTACGGCTCCCGGCCGGAGTCGAGGTAGTCGGCGAGCCGCTCGGTCGAGACCGAGCCGCCGTCCGGCTCCGAGCTCTCACGAGGGCTCTCGGCGGGCTGCACGGCAGGCGAGACGTGCGTCGGGTCGCTCATCGCCAGGCCTCCATCTCTCGGGTCAGGGACTCTCGGGCACGGGCGAGCTGGCCCCTCACGGCGGTCACGGACGAGCCGGTCCGCTCCGCGATGTCAGCGTACGACTCGCCGCCGACCTCGCGCATGGTCCAGACGCGGCGCTGGGCGGCGGGCAGCCGGCCGAGCGCCTGGCGCAGCGCGACCATCGCGTCGGACGACTGCGCCCGTCGTTCGGGGTCGTCGTGGGCGCCGTCGGTCGAGGGCACCTCCAGCTCGTCGACGTCGGCGGCGGGACGGCGACGACGGATCAGGTCGAACGCCTTGCGCGACACGATCGTCATCATCCAGCCGCGGACGGCGTCGGGGGTCTGCAGGCCCGGCAGCTCACGCCAGATGGTGATCGACGCCTCCTGCACCGCGTCGGAGGCGTCGGCCCGGGACGAGGTGAGCCGCGTCGCGTACGCCGTCATCAGGCCGAGGTGACGCCGCAGCAGCACCTCGAAGGCCCGTTCGTCGCCCTCCGCGGCACGGGACGCGAGCGTGCCGTCGGCGGCGTCCGAGAGGTCGATCGGCATGCTGCCTCCTCTGCGCGGCGGCTCTCGAAGGAGCGTGGGTGGGACGAGTTCGACGGATTCCGTGACGATCGTGTCGCGGGACGCGTCTCATCCATGACTACACCAGCCTCACGCAGAACGGAGCCATCATGGCCGACACCACGCAGACCTCCCCCGCCGCCGTCACGACCCCGGACGGCCTCCCGGCCGACGGCACGACGCCCGGCCGAACGGTCGTCGCGGACGCCGTGATCGCCAAGGTCGCGGGCATCGCCGCCCGTGAGGTGCCCGGCGTGCACGCCCTCGGCGGCGGTGCCGCAAGAGCGTTCGGCGCCCTCCGCGACGTCGTCGGCAGCACGGACCTCGGCCAGGGCGTCCGCGTCGAGGTCGGCGAGACCCAGGTCGCGGCCGACGTCACCATCGTCGTCGAGTACCCCGTCGCCATCAGCCAGGTCGCCGACCAGGTCCGCGAGTCCGTCGCGGCCGCCATCGAGCAGCTCGTCGGCATGGACGTCGCCGAGGTCAACGTGGCCGTCGCCGACGTGCACATCCCCGGCGACGACGACGAGGACGACGACCAGTCGGACGCCCGCGTCCGCTGAGCCGACGCGCCGCCGACGCACCGGCGACGAGACCACGTCGAGGAGGTGCGGTGCAGGTCTGCCTGCACCGCACCTCCTTCACGTGTCGGCCGGGCGCGCGGCCCTCAGCGCACCGCGAGCACGATCTTGCCGAGGTGCTGCCCCGACTCCATCCGCTTGTGGGCGGTCGCGGCGAACTCGAGCGGGTAGACGCTGTCGAGCACCGGGCGCACGGTCCCGGCGGAGACGAGCGGCCACACGTGCTCGCGCACCTCGGCCATGATCGCGCGGCGCTCCGGGAGCGGACGGGCACGCAGGGTGGTGCCCCAGATGCGTGCGCGCGCGGCCATCAGGCGCCCCACGTCGATCGTCGCGGACGTGCCGCCCTGCGTCGCGATCACCATGACGCGGCCCCCGGGGGCCACCGCCTCGACGTCGCGGGCCAGGTAGTCGCCGCCGACGAGGTCGAGCACGACGTCGACGCCGCGGCCCCCGGTGAGCTCGCGGACGACCTCGACGAAGTCCTCCTGCTTGTAGTCGATGCCGCGGGCCGCGCCGAGCTGCTCGCAGAACGCCGTCTTCTCGGCCGAGCCGGCGGTCGCGTAGACGGTGGAGCCCAGGGCCGCGGCGAGCTGGATCGCGATCGACCCGACGCCGCTCGACCCGCCGTGCACCAGCAGGGTCTCGCCCGGCTGCAGCCCGGCCGACATGAAGACGTTCGACCAGACGGTCGCGAGCGCCTCGGGCAGCCCGGCCGCCTCGACCAGGTCGAGCCCCTTCGCGTAGGGCAGCAGCAGGCCCTCGTCGACGGCCACGCGGTCGGCGTAGCCGCCGCCGGACAGCAGCGCCAGGACGTAGTCGCCCAGGGAGGCGCTCGTCACCTCGCTGCCCACGCTCACGACGGTGCCGCTCACCTCGAGCCCCGGCCACGCGGGCGCCCCGGCCGGCGACGGGTAGTGCCCCTCGCGCTGCGAGACGTCGGCGCGGTTCACACCCGCCGCGGCGACGTCGATCACGACCTCGTGAGGGCCGGCGACGGGCTCGGGGACTTCGCTGACGACGAGGGCGGAGGGCCCTCCGGGGACGGGGACGGTGACGGCGCGCATGCCCCCATCCTCCCCCCACGGGGCGGGACGAGGCTCGCCGGCCCTGTCCCGTGGAACGGCCGGCGCCTCCTACGGCCTGTCGGGCCAGGCGGCGACGAGCACCTTGCCGCTGACCGACGAGTCCCGGGCGACGTCGAAGGCCCGGACCGCGTCGGCGCTGTCGACGACGTGCGTGACCACCGCGCCGAGCGACGGGTCGGCGTCGAGCATCCGCACGGCCTCGTCGATCTCGTCCCGGAAGCGGAAGACGCCGAGCACGGTGAGCTCCTTCGAGATCGCGGGCGCGAGGTTGACCGGACGGGCGACGTCGGGGACCATCCCGACCTGCGCGACGACGCCGAGGCGACGGGCGGCGACGAAGGCGGCGCTGACGGCCGGCGCGGCGCCCGAGCACTCGAGCACGACGTCGAACGAGTCGGCGGGGACGGCGTCCTCCCCGAGGCGGAGGACCTCGTCGGCGCCCACGGCGAGCGCCCGCGCCAGGGGCTCGGGCAGGACGTCGACGACGGTCACGCGCGCCGCGCCGCGGGCACGGGCCGCGGCGGCGGCGAGCAGGCCGATCGGCCCGGCCCCGGAGACGAGCACCCGGGCGCCCCGGACGTCGCCGACCCGGCTCACCGCGTGCAGGGCGACGGCGAGGGGCTCGGCCAGGGCCGCGCGCTCGAGCGGCAGCGTGGCGGGCAGCGCCCGCAGCATGCCCGCGTCGACCACGAGGTACTCGCTGAGGGCGCCCTGCGTGTGCGGGTGCGTCGAGGCGCTGCCCAGGTAGGAGCCGCCGGGCCACAGGTGCGGCGCCTCCTCGGTGCCCTCGGTCGGGGTGCCGAACCGGGCAGGGTGCACGGTGACGGGGGTCCCGGGTGCCCACTCGCCGCTCGGGTCGAGGTCGACGCGTCCCGACAGCTCGTGGCCGGGGGCGAGGGGCTCCTCGACGACGAAGGCACCGTTGGCGCCCTCGAAGTAGTAGTGCAGGTCGGAGCCGCAGATGCCGACGAAGTCGACGCGGATGCGCACCTCGCCCTCTCCGGGCTCGGGCGTCGGGACCTCGCGCTCCGTCAGGACGGTCGCGGAGTCGATCTGGATGGTCTTCACGGTCGTTCTCCTCTGTGGGCGGGCCGGTCCTGCGTGCTCGTCGGACGACGCACGTCAGACGACGCTCGTCATGCCGCCGTCGACGAAGATGTTCTGCCCCGAGACGAAGTCGCTCGCGCTCGACGCGAGGTAGATCAGCGTCCCCGTGAGCTCCTCGACGCGGCCCCAGCGACGCGCCGGCGTGCGCTGCCGCAGCCAGGAGTCGAAGGTCTCGTCCTGCCAGAGAGCCGTGTTCATCTCGGTCGCGAAGTAGCCGGGCGACAGGGTGTTCACCTGGACCCCGTGCCGGGCCACGTCGGCCGCCATGCCGCGGCTGAGCTGGGCGACCCCGCCCTTGCTCGCCGAGTACGGCGCGATGGTCTCGCGCGCCAGCATCGACTGCACGCTCGCGACGTTGACGATCTTGCCCGAGCCGCGCTCGACCATGCCGGGCGCCACGAACCGCGAGACGTAGAACACGCTCGACAGGTTGGTGGCGACGACGGCGTCCCAGTCCTCGACGGGGAACTCGGTGAACGGCGCGCGCTTCTGCACGCCGGCGTTGTTGACCAGGACGTCGGGCACGCCGTGCTCGGCCACGAGCTCCCCGACGGCCGCCTCGACGGACGCGGCGTCGGTGACGTCGAAGACCGTCGTCGCGGGCCGGGTCCCCGTGGCCGCCTCGAGGGCGTCCTGGGTCTCGCGCAGCGCCCCGGCGTCGCGGCCGTGCACGACCACCTGGGCCCCCGCCTCCGCCAGCGCCAGCGCGAAGGAGCGACCGAGTCCGCGGGAGGAGCCGGTCACGAGGGCGAGCCGGCCGGTGAGGTCGAAGAGGGACGAGGTCATGGTTCTCCTTGGTGGTTCCGGGCGGTCGGTCAGACCAGCGAGCCGACGGCGAAGACGAGCAGCGCCGCGGCGAAGCCGAGCACGGACTCGACGCCCTGCTGCACGGTCCACACGCGCAGGGTGGTCTTCACGTCCATGCCCATCAGGCGGCCGACGAGCCAGAAGCCCGAGTCGTTGACGTGGCCGGCGAAGACCGAGCCCGCGGCCGTGGCGAGCACGACGGCGGCCAGCTGGACGGGGTTGAGGTCGGCCAGGGCGACGGCCGGGGCCACGAGGCCCGCGGCGGTCACGAGGGCCACGGTCGCCGAGCCCTGGGCGAGGCGGAGGATCGCGGCGATGATCCACGCGGCCACGATGACGGGCAGCCCGAGGTCGCCCAGCACGTCGGCGAGCGCATCGCCGATGCCCGAGGCGCGGAGGACGCCGCCGAACATGCCGCCGGCGCCGGTGATGAGCACGACCGAGCAGATGGGGCCGAGCGCGCTGTCGAGCACCTTCTCGAGCGCGCTGCCGCCGACGCCACGGGCCCGGCCCAGGACGACGGCCGCGACGAGCACCGAGATGAGCAGCGCGATGCCGCTGGTGCCGATCAGGACGAGCGCCTGCACCCAGGTGGCGTCGGGGTCGACGACCCCCACGGAGCCGAGCGAGCTGAGCCCGGTGTTCAGCAGGATCAGGACGAGCGGGACCGCGAGGACGGCCATGACCGTGCCGGCCTTGGGCGGGTTCGCGGCGTGGACGTCGTCCTTCTCGCTGCCGAAGAGGGACAGCACGGGCAGCGGGATGCGCTTGTTGACGTACTTGGCCCACAGGTAGCCGGAGACGTACCAGACGGGGAACACGATGACGAGGCCGGCCACGAGCACGATGCCGAGGTCGGCGCCGAGCAGCTCTGTCGCCGAGACCGGGCCGGGGTGCGGCGGCAGGAACACGTGCATGACCGAGAAGGCCGCGGCGGAGCTGATGCCGTAGAGCAGCAGCGACTTGCCGCCCATGCGGCGGGCCACGGCGAAGACGATCGGCAGCATGACGATCAGGCCGGCGTCGAAGAAGATCGGGAAGCCCATGATCAGCGACGCGAGGCCGAGGGCGAAGGGCGCGCGCTTCTCCCCGAAGACGTCGACCATGCGGTCGGCGAGCACCCGGGCGCCGCCCGACGACTCGACGAGCCGCCCGAGCATGGCCCCGAGCCCGACGAGCAGCGCGACGGAGCCGAGGGTGCTGCCGAAGCTCGTGACGAGCAGGTCGGCGATGGCGCCCGTGGGGATGCCCGTCGCGAGGGCCGTGAGCGCCGCGACGATGACGAGGGTGAGGAACGCGTGCAGCTTGAACTTGATGACGAGCACCAGGATCAAGGCGATCGCCCCCGCGGCGATCGCGAGGAGCGGAGCCGCCCCCAGGGTCTGTGTCCAGTCGTCCATGTCGATCTTCTCCGTTGAATACCGTGGGCTGCGCCCGTCGAGTCCGCGGTCGAGGCGCACAGGAGGTGCGCGACCGCGGTGAAGGCCAGGGTGCCATCAAAGGTAGTACTTTTCAAGTCGTGCCGAGCTCTCGGCCTACGACAGGATGACCCTCATGACATCTCGCCCCGGGGCCGAGGGGACGCACGCCCGGCTCGTGCACGCCCTCGGCGGCCGCATCGCCTCGGGCGACCTGCCCGCGGGCACCGTGCTCACCCTCGCCGCGCTCGAGCTCGAGTTCGGGGCCTCCCGGACCGCCGTGCGCGAGGCGGTGCGCGTCCTCGAGTCGCTCGACCTGATCCGGTCGCGCCGACGGGTGGGGATGACCGTGCAGCCGCGCGCGTCGTGGCGGGTGCTCGACGCGCAGCTCATCCGCTGGACCCTGGCCGGCCCGCTGCGGCACCGACACCTCGTCGAGTTGATGGAGCTGCGCGCCGCGCTCGAGCCGGCCGCCGCCCGGCTCGCGGCCCGGAACGCCACCGACGACCAGCGGGCGGGCCTCGTGCGCCTCGCCTCCGAGCTCGACGACCTCGGCCGGGCCGGGCGGGGCGACTCGTCCGAGTACCTCGCGGTCGACGTCGCGTTCCACTCGCTGCTGCTCACCGCCAGCGGCAACCTCCTGTACGCCGAGCTCGCCGCCCCGGTCCGCGAGATCCTGGAGGGGCGCGCCGACCTCGGCCTCACGCCGGCCGTCCCCTGGCCGGGCACCCTCGACGCCCACGTCGCGGCCGCGCGCGCGGTCGCCGACGGTGACGGCGACGCGGCCGAGCACCAGGTGCGCACCCACATCGCCATCGTCAGCCACGAGGTGCAGGAGGCGCCGGGCAGCGAGGCGGACGGGGCGGCTGACTAGGCTGACCGCGTGCTGCTCTCCGACCACGACATCAAGCTCGAGCTCGACGCCGGGCGCATCGGCCTCGACCCCTACGACTCCTCGCTGATCCAGCCGTCGAGCATCGACGTGCGGCTCGACCGCCTGTTCCGGCTGTTCGACAACCACAAGTACCCGTTCATCGACCCTGCCGCCGAGCAGCCCGAGCTGACGCGCCTGGTCGAGACGCCCGCCGACGAGCCGTTCATCCTGCACCCGGGCGAGTTCGTCCTCGGCAGCACGTACGAGCGCGTCACGCTGCCCGACGACGTCGCCGCCCGCCTCGAGGGCAAGAGCTCACTCGGCCGCCTCGGCCTGCTGACGCACTCCACGGCCGGCTTCATCGACCCCGGCTTCACCGGACACGTCACCCTCGAGCTCTCGAACGTCGCGACGCTGCCGATCAAGCTCTGGCCGGGCATGAAGATCGGGCAGCTCTGCTTCTTCCGCCTCAGCTCGCCGGCCGACCACCCCTACGGCTCGGGCGAGTACGGCTCGCGGTACCAGGGCCAGCGCGGACCGACCGCGAGCCGCTCGGCCACGAACTTCGTCCACACGGACGTGTCCGCGCGCGGCTGACCCCCGGGGGCTCAGCCCTGCAGGAGGCGCGGCTCGGCTGAGCAGGACGCTCGGCCGAGCAGCGCCGATCAGGCCCCGGGAGGGGTGAAGGGCACGGGCCCGATCTGGGCCCGGAACGCGAGCACGTGGTCCATCACGACCAGGGCGAGCATCGCCTCCACGATGGGCGTCGCGCGGATGCCCACGCACGGGTCGTGCCGCCCGAACGTCTCGACGCTCGTCTCGTTGCCCTCGCGGTCGATCGAGCGCTGGGGCGTCCGGATCGAGCTCGTCGGCTTGATCGCGACCGAGACCCTCAGGTCCTGCCCGGTCGAGATCCCGCCGAGCACGCCGCCCGCGTCGTTGGTCTCGAAGCCGTCGGCGGTCAGGGCGTCGCCGTGCTCGCTGCCGCGCTGCGAGACGCTGTCGAAGCCCGCCCCGATCTCGACGCCCTTGACGGCGTTGATGCCCATCATCGCGGCCGCGATGTCCGCGTCGAGCTTGGAGAACAGGGGCTCGCCGAGGCCCGCGGGCACGTTGCGGGCGACCACGTCGATGCGGGCGCCGCACGAGTCGCCGGCACGGCGCAGCTCGTCCATGCGCTCCTCGAGCCGCGGCACGATCGCGGCGTCGGGGGCGAAGAACGGGTTCTGCGAGATCTGCGACTCGTCGGTGAACGGGACGGCGATGTCGTCGAGCTGGCTCATCCAGCCGGTGAACGAGATGCCGCCCTGCTCCTGCAGCCACTTTCGCGCGACGGCGCCCGCGGCGACCATCGGCGCGGTGAGCCGGGCGGACGAGCGACCGCCGCCACGAGGATCGCGCACGCCGTACTTGCGCCAGTACGTGTAGTCGGCGTGGCCGGGGCGGAACGTGTCGAGGATGTTGCCGTAGTCCTTGCTGCGCTGGTCGACGTTCCGGATCATGAGGGCGATCGGCGTGCCCGTGGTCTGCCCCTCGTAGACGCCGGACAGGATCTCGACGGCGTCGGGCTCCCTGCGCTGCGTGACGTGGCGCGAGGTGCCCGGGCGGCGGCGGTCGAGCTCCCCCTGGATGTCGGCCTCGCTCAGGGACAGGCCCGGAGGGCACCCGTCGATGACGCAGCCGATGGCGACGCCGTGCGACTCGCCGAAGTTCGTGACGCGGAAGAGTTCACCGAAGGTGCTGCCAGACATGGGACGACCTTACGGCCCGCGGGCAGGGAGGGCGGAACGAGAAGGGGGTGCGGGCGGGGACCCGACGCCCTCACCCGCACCCCTCGCAGCCGCGAACGGGACCCGACGTCCCTCAGCGTGCCGCGTGACGACTCGCGATCCTGAACCCAAATCGCGAGGCACTCTCATTCTGCGTCGTGTCGGGCCCTCTTGACCACCAGGTGGTCACGAAACGAAGGAGGAGGACAGGGAGCGAAGGAGGCGCCGGATCGGGATCGCGACGGCCGCCTCCTGCAGAGGGGGCCGGGAACCGGGCCTCAGGACTCGGCGGCTCAGGACTCGAGGGTCTCGCGCGGAGTCCGGCCGAACTGCGTCGAGTAGAGCGCGGCGAACCGCCCGGGGTTGGCGAAGCCCCAGCTCAGCGCGATCCCGGCCACGGTGTGCCCGAGCGTGGGGTCGCCGAGCACGAGGTCGGCATGCGCACCGCGCAGGCGAGCCGCGCGCAGGGCCGCCATCGGGGTCGTGTCGAGGTGGCGACGGAACGCCAGCTGCAGCCCTCTCGGGGTCAGGCGGGCCGCCTCCGCGATCTCGACGATCCCGATGTCGTCGTGCGCGTGCTCCTCGACGAAGGCGAGCGCTCGACGGACGGTGGACGGCAGGGCACGCGCGTCGGAGGACCGGCCCGTCCCCACCACGTTCGTGTCGTAGGCCTCGACGAACGCCGTCACGAGCGAGCGGAACGCGGCCGACCGCACCAGCGGGCTCGCCATCGCGGCGTCGTTCGAGAGCACCCCGTCGAGCACGTGCCGGGTCGTGCTGCCCCAGTGCTCGCCCAGGGCCTCGGAGACGGGCTCCATCGCGAGGGTCTGCAGCCCCTCCGGCGGCGTCGTGAGCGACAGGCCGGCGAGCTCGCGCTCCACCGCGGCCCGGTCGAGCATCACCTGGCCGAGGTGCATGTCGTCCCAGCGGTGCTCCTTGACGCGGTCGCTGGGGAACACGAAGCGGTCGCCCGTCTGTGCCCGCAGGTCGGCCCTGCCGTCCGCGAGGCCGTAGCGGCCGCCCAGGACGCGGCTGATGCAGAAGAACTCGGGCAGCGGCTCGCTGACGGCGTGCAGCTGTCCCCTGTAGTGGATCTGGCCCATCGCGAACCGGTCGTCGCCGGTGACGACCCGGCCGAAGCTGAAGTCGTGGCCGGCCTCGGGAGTGAGGTCGCGGAGACGGTAGATGCGGCTGATGATGGAGTGCGCGACCGCGGGGTCCGAGGTCTCGACGCCGCGCACCCGAGGGTCGTCGAAGTCCGGGCGACGGGAGCCCGCGCGGGTCCAGGCCGTGGGCGTCGCAGGACTGGCCATGCGCCCCTCCAGGCGGTGCGGCGGAGCACGAGGTGCTCTCGTGGGCGGCGAGGCCGGTGGTCGACGCACCTCGCACGCATCGGCCTGATCCACCGATGCCGCGATGCTACCTCGCAGGCTCGTCTCGGGCGACTCTCACCCGACCGCCTGGTATCGAGCGTCTCCCGGGTGCCGGGCCGACGCCTCCTCGGGCACGGCCCCGAGCTCGCGGCGTAGCGTCGGGGCATGGACTACAGGACCCTCGGGAACAGCGGTGCCTCCGTGTCGGAGCTGACACTGGGCACCATGACGTTCGGCGCAGAAGCCGACGAGACCACCTCTCACCAGATCCTCGACGCGTTCGTCGCGGCCGGCGGCACGCTCGTCGACACCGCCGACGTGTACTCGGCGGGGACCTCGGAGGAGATCATCGGGCGCTGGCTCGCCGCGCACCCCACGGAGGCGGCCCAGGTCGTGCTCGCGACGAAGGGACGGTTCCCGATGGGGGACGGACCCAACGACGTCGGCCTCTCGCGCCGGCACCTCGCGACGGCGCTCGACGCGTCGCTCAGCCGGCTCGGCGTGGAGCACGTCGACCTCTACCAGATGCACGCCTGGGACTCCTTCACCCCGATCGACGAGACGCTGCGGTTCCTCGACGACGCGATCACCGCGGGCAAGATCGGCTACTACGGCTTCTCGAACTACCTCGGCTGGCAGCTCACGAAGGCCGTCGCCCGGGCGCAGGCGCTCGGCTTCGCGCCCCCCGTCACGCTCCAGCCGCAGTACAACCTGCTCGTCCGCGACATCGAGCACGAGATCGTCCCCGCGTCGCTCGACGCCGGCATCGGCCTGCTGCCGTGGTCGCCCCTCGCCGGCGGCTGGCTGAGCGGCAAGTACCGTCGCGACGAGGCGCCCACCGGCGCGACCCGCCTGGGCGAGGACCCGGGGCGCGGCATGGAGGCGTGGGAGGCGCGCAACGGCGACGAGCGGACCTGGTCGGCCATCGAGGCCGTCGCCTCCGTCGCGGACGCGCACGGCGCCTCCTCGTCGCAGGTGTCGCTCGCGTGGCTGCTGCGGCAGCCGGCCGTGACCTCGGTCATCCTGGGCGCGCGCACGGTCGCGCAGCTCGACGACAACCTCGGCGCCTCCGACCTCGCGAAGCTGCTCACCGACGACGAGCTGGCCCGCCTCGACGCGTCGAGCAGCCCGCGCGTCGACGACTACCCGTACGGGACCGCCGGCGTCGCGCAGCGCGACCGCAAGCTGACCGGCGGCCGCTGAGCCGCTGAGCCGCGTGACCCGCGCTGGCGCCTGAGCGACGCGAGAACGACGAACCGACGGGGGAGACCACGTCGGTTCGTCGTCCTGGCGGAGGGACAGGGCCTCTAGGAGGCGCGCGTCGGCTCCCCGGGAGCGAGGGCCGAGCCGCTCCGGTCGGCGCGCACCCGCAGCACGAGCACGACGACCAGCACGACGGCGGCGGCGACCAGCGCGGTGACTCCCGCAGCGATGTCGAGCGGCTGCCCCGAGAACCGCCCGACGGCGACCCACGCCAGGCCCCAGACCAGCGAGAGCATCGGGGCGATGCGACCCCGTCCGACGACGGCGACCGCGACGCCCGAGAGCCCGGCGACCGCGAGGACGAGCGTCGACCAGAGCCCGCTCGGCAGCCCGAACCCGCCGAAGCCGGACTCGACGAGGGCCGCGGCGATGTTGGCGGCCGTCGCGACCGACACCCAGCCGAGGTAGAGGCCCATCGTCCCGTCGGTGACGACCGCGTCGACCCGGCTGCGGGTGGGCGTGTGCACGACGAGCAGGAAGATCCGGACCAGCACGGCGAGCAGCGCGACGATCACGACGACGCTGAGCCAGACCTGGCCGAGCTGCACGGCGGCGAACAGCCAGCCCGCGTTGAGCAGCATGGAGGCGGCGACCCAGTAGCCGAGGCGGCGGTGACGGTCGACGGCCCGCTGGCCGGGCAGCGCCTGGTAGACGGCGTAGGCGACGAGGCCGGCGTAGATCACCGACCAGATCGAGAAGGCCGTCGTCGCCGGGGCGATCGGCGTCGCGTCGGCGCTGAGCGCGCCGCCCGAGGCTCCCGACACGGAGGTGCCGCCGAAGGCCCCCGAGCCGATCGCGGCCAGGACGATCGCGAGCACGGCGCCCACCACGACGACGACCTGACGGACGACGTCGACGGACGCGGGAGGTGCGGTGGCGGAGGCGGGACGGGTCGCTGCTGTGCTCATGCCGCCGACGCTATCCCCGCCCGATCTCTTAGCAGCTGAATCATCAGCGATCTCCCAGCCCGCCCCTCCTGCGCCCGCCCCTCCCGGAATCCTCGTCGCCGCAGATGCCGACCGTGAACGCGCGAACGGCCTCACAACCCCCGGATTCTCCACTTTTGGAGCGACCTCGGTCGGCATCTGCGGGTCACACGGAGCGAGGAGGCGCGGAAGTGCGCTCAGGGGGGACGAGGAGGCGCTGCGCTCAGGCGGCGGGGCGCCAGCGGCGGAGGAGCTGCGCGTTCAGGGCGACGATCACCGTCGACAGGCTCATGAGCACGGCTCCGGCGGCCGGCGACAGCACGAAGCCGACCGGCGCGAGCACGCCCGCGGCCAGCGGCACCGAGAGCACGTTGTAGCCCGCGCCCCAGACCAGGTTCTGGATCATCTTGCGGTAGCCGACCCGGGACAACGAGATGACCGAGAGCACGGCACGCGGATCGCTCGAGGCCAGCACGACGCCGGCGGACTCGACCGCGACGTCGGTGCCCGCGCCGATCGCGATCCCCACGTCGGCCCGGGCCAGCGCGGGGGCGTCGTTGACGCCGTCGCCCACCATCGCCACGCGCTGGCCGCGCTGCTGCAGCTCGGCGACGCGGGCGTCCTTCTCGTCCGGGCGCACCTCGGCGAAGACCTCGTCGATGCCGAGCTCGCGCGCGACCGAGTCCGCGACCTGCCGCGCGTCGCCCGTCACCATCGCGACGCGCACCCCGGCGCCGTGCAGCCGGCGCACCGCCTCGGCCGACTCGGGCCGGACCTCGTCGCGCAGCGCGAAGGCCGCCACGACGCTGCCCGAGCGCACGAGCCACAGCACGGCCGCGCCGTCACCGCGCCACGGCTCGGTCGCGGCCGCGAGGTCGGCAGGCGCCTCGAGCGCCAGGTCGCGGAGCAGCCCGGGGCCTCCGACCGCGACGTCGACCCCGTCGACCCGGGCCGAGACGCCGCTGCCGGTCAGCGAGCGGAACGACTCGACCCGCGCCTCCTGCGGGGCAGCCTCGGTCGCCGCCGACGCGGCACGCACCAGCGCCCGGGCGACCGGGTGCTCGCTGTCGCGCTCGGCGGCCGCGGCGAGGCGCAGGGCCTCGTCGGCCGTCAGCCCCCCGGACGAGGAGGCGGTGGCCACGTCCGTCACGCCGGGCTCGCCCTTCGTGAGGGTGCCGGTCTTGTCGAACAGCACGGTGTCGACCGTGCGCATGCGCTCGAGGGCGAGGCGGTCCTTGACGAGGACGCCCGCCCGGGCGGCGCGCTCGGTCGAGATCGCGATCACGAGCGGGATGGCGAGCCCGAGGGCGTGCGGGCAGGCGATGACGAGCACGGTCACGGTGCGCGTGATCGCCTGGTCGAGGTCGCCGAGGAGGAGCCACACGACGAAGGTGACCACCCCGGCACCCGAGGCGAACCAGAAGAGCAGGGCGGCGGCGCGGTCGGCGAGCGCCTGGGCGCGCGACGACGAGGCCTGGGCCTCGGCGACGAGCCGCCGGATGCCCGCGAGGGCCGTGTCGTCGCCGACCGCGGTGACCCGGACCCTCAGGGCGCCGTCGGTCGCGACGGTGCCGGCGACGACGCGGTCGCCCCCGCCGCGCGCGACGGTCCGGGACTCGCCCGTGACCATCGACTCGTCCATCTCGGCGGAGCCGTCGACGACGACGCCGTCGGCGGGCACACGGGCGCCCGAGCGCACGAGCACGACGTCGCCCGCGACGAGGTCGGCGAGGGCCACCTCGGTCGTCGCGCCGGAGCCGGGGCCTGCGCCTGCGTCCGCGCCGGAGCCGCCGGAGCCGCCGTCGACGCGGTCGGCCGTGTCGGGCAGCAGCGCGGCGAGCGCGTCGAGGGCGCCGGAGGCGGCGCCCAGGGCCCGCATCTCGATCCAGTGCCCGAGCAGCATGATGACGACGAGGAGCGCGAGCTCCCACCAGAAGTCGAGGTCGAGGCCGCCGATGCCGAGCGTCGTCGCCCAGCTCGCGACGAACGCGACGGTGATGGCCATCGCGATGAGGAGCATCATGCCCGGCTGCTTCGCCCGGGCCTCCGCGACGCCTCCGCTGAGGAACGGCCAGCCGCCCCACGCGAAGAGGAACGTGCCGAGCACCGGCGAGATCCACTCGGAGCCGGGGAACGACGGGACGTCGTAGCCGAGCAGCCCGGCGAACATCGAGCTGAAGGCGACCACCGGCACGGCGACGACGAGGCTGACCCAGAACTTGTCGCGGAACTGCGCGGCGTGGTCGCCATGGCCTCCGTGACCGTGGTGGCCCGCGTGCGCGTCGTGCCCTGCGTGCGCGTCGTGGCCGGCGTGCGCGTCGTGGCCCGCGTGCGCGTCGTGCCCCGTGCCGCCGCCCGCGGCCGCCTGGCCGTGGTCGGCCGTCGCGAGTCCGGAGTGGTCGGCGCCGACCTGCTCGTCGTCGACGGGGGCGTGGTGGTCGTGCGGGGTGCTCATCCCCATACCCTAGGGGGGTATCGAACGGGACGTCCAGGTCTCGAGGCGACCGCCTCCTCGACTGTTCAGCCCCTTCGCTGTCAGCCCCCTGACGGATCAGCCGCCGACGGGCGGGCCGACGATCAGCAGCAGCACGAAGACGACCACGACGGCCGCGAGCAGCAGCACGACCGCGAGGGCGAGGTGCCCGAGCACCCAGCGGAGGAGGCGGTCGAGCGGCCGGCGGTCGCGCGGGTCGCCGGTCGCCTCGCGCCGCCAGTCGCCGTCGAGCCCGCCGCGGCGGTCGATCCAGCGCTCGACGGGCAGCGAGGCGAACGGCACGACGGCGCTCGCGAGGGCGAGCACGGTCACCCCCGGCGACCAGCGCTGGTTCACGGCGACGACGACTCCCGCGACGAGGTAGGCGAGGAACACGAACCCGTGGATCGGCCCTGCGACGCTGACGGGCCAGTCGCCCACCTTCGCGACGTACTTCAGCAGCATCCCGCCGATCAGCAGGGCCCAGGTCACGACCTCGGCGACGGCGAACGAGCGGAAGAGGGCGCGGGGCGACATGGCGGCTCCTGGTGAGGGGGTCGGTGGGCCTCCATGGTCGCAGCACCGCCCTGGACGCCGCCTCCCCCGGTGCAGCGCCTGCACCGCCGCCCGTCCTCGCGACCACGAGAGGCCCCGGATCGACCTCGGAGCACCTCCGGACGTCGATCCGAGGCCTCTCGACCCGACCCGAGGGGCGGGGGAGGCGCGGCGTACGGTGGACCGATCGACGACGACCACGAAGGGCACTCCATGAGCGACCGCGACGCCGAGCAGCACCGCACGCACGACCGACACGAGCGCCCCGAGCGCCCCGGTGCGACGCGCCCCGCCTCCGACGGTCGGTCGCGAGGCAGGCTGCGCCCGCAGTGGCCGACCTTCCGCGGGTCGCCGTTCCTCTGGGGCGTGCTCGCGTTCCCGCTGTTCCTGCACCTGGTCACGGCCGCCGTCTCGCTCGGCCGCGGCGAGGCTCCCACGCCGTTCGGCATCGTGTTCCTGGTGCTGGTCGCGGTCGTGTTCGTCGTCTGCCTGATCGGCGTCGTGCAGACGCTCCGGCACCCGCGCCCCTCACGACCGTCGTGGCTCGACGAGGGCGACCCGCGCGCCTGACGCGACCCGCGCCTCCTTCGGGGCGACGTCGAACACGCAGGAACGAGTGGTCAGCAACGGTCGTCGACGCCGCTCGGGAGGACCGGAACTGACCACTCGATTCGCCGACCGGGCAGCCCGGGCAGGTCAGGCCGCGTCGCGGGCAGGCTCGGCGGGCTCGCGCAGCGCCGGGCAGTGCTCGGGGGTCGGGTGCCGCGCGATCTCGACCATGCGGTCGAGGGCGTCGCGCGCAGCGGCGAGGTCGGCCATCGCCGTGGTGATGCGCCGACGCTCCGCCTCGAGCACGGCGAAGACCTCGGGCGAGCTCGTGCCGGAGTCGACGCAGGGCAGCAGCTGCAGGATCGTGCGGCTCGGGAGCCCCGCCGTGAAGAACTGCTGGATCAGCTGCACCCGCTCGACCGCCGCCTCCGCGTAGCTGCGCTGGCCGCTGCTCGTGCGGTCGGACTCGAGCAGGCCCTGCTCTTCGTAGTACCGCAGCGCGCGCGTGCTGACGCCCGCTCGCTCTGCCACCTCGCCGATGCGCATCCGTGCCCCTGTGCTTCTTGGAAGGCGTCTCGGCCTGGTCCGCGTGTCGGACTTGCCCTTGACGTCAACGTGAAGTCCTAGCGTAGCCGACGCCGGGCCAGCCGAGACTGTCCGGCCGACCGTCCACGACCAGGAAGACACCACGCATGAACATCGACATCACCGGCCAGACCGTCCTCGTGACGGGGGCCAACCGCGGCATCGGCCGCCAGTTCGTCCTCGAGGCGCTCGAGCGCGGAGCCGCCAAGGTCTGGGCCACGGCTCGCCGGACCGAGACCCTCGACTTCGCCGACCCTCGGGTCGTGCCGCTGCAGCTCGACCTCACCGACCACGCCTCCGTGGTGGCCGCCGCCGCCGCGGCCCACGACGTGACCGTGCTCGTCGACAACGCCGGCATCGCGACCGGCGCGTCGCTGATCACCGGCGACCTCGTCGACGCCCGCCGCGAGATGGACACGCACTACTGGGGCACCCTCGACGTGATCCGCGAGTTCGCCCCCGTGCTCGCGGCCAACGGGGGCGGGGCGATCGTCAACGTCCTCTCCGCCCTCTCGTGGTTCGCCGCTACCGGCAGCGGGGCCTACGCCGCCGCCAAGGCCGCCGAGTGGAACATGACCAACGCCGTCCGGCTCGAGCTCGCCGCCCAGGGGACGCTCGTGCAGGGCGTGATGCTCGGGGCCGCGGACACCGACATCACGGCGAACTACGACGGGCCCAAGATCGACCCGCGCGACGTGCCCCGCAGCTCGTTCGACGGCCTCGCCGCCGGTGCGATCGAGGTCGTCGTCGACGACTGGAGCGCGATGGTGAAGGCGTCGCTCGCCGGCGACCCGGCCGAGTTCTACGCCAAGATGCGCGAGCTGCTCGGCTGAGCTGCCCTCTCGGCCGGCCCGTCGGCCGGCCCCGCGCCGAGTGGTCACGACGTGTCCTCGATCGAGCCGGGACCGACCCCTTCGGACCACTCGAGGCAGGCGCGGGCGGTGCGGGCGGGTCAGACGCCGCCGAAGCGCTCCGTGCGGACGCGGGTCGGGTCGTGGCCGGCGTCGACCAGCCAGCCGGCGACGGTCTCGACGAACGAGTTCGTGCCGCAGACGTAGACGAGCGGGTGCGCGGACGCGGGCAGCACGAGGTCGAGCAGCTCGTCGCGGGTGAGCCTGCCGGAGGCGCGGGTCGACCCTGCAGGAGCCTCGCGCGTGAAGACCCAGTCGACCCGCACCTCGCCCGCCGACTCCTCGGCGAGCGCCGCCAGCTCGTCGCCGAACCAGCGGTCGGTCGGCGTCCGGACCGAGCAGAGCAGCCGCATCGGCGGCGGCCCGCCGAGCGAGCCGGCGGCGCCGGCCGCAGCAGCGTCAGCAGCACCAGCAGCAGCCCCCGCGGCCCGGGCACGCACCATCGCGACGAGCGGGGCGATGCCCGAGCCTCCGCCGATCAGCTGCACCGGCGACCGACCCGGTGCCGGAGCCCCGTCCGGCTCGGGCAGCACGGCGTGCACCGCCGAGTCGGGGTCGAACTCGGTCGGCGGCCAGACGAACCAGCCGCCGATCGGGCCGCGCACCTCGACGGGGTCGCCGACCTCGGCCACCGAGACGAGGTAGGGCGAGACCTCGCCGTCGGGGAGCTCCTCGACCGTGAGCTCGATCTGCGGTGCCCGGCCCGCGCCTCCTGCGCTCGCCCGCACGTCCGACAGCGAGACGTCCGACGACGAGACGTCCGACAGCGTGACGTCCGACAACGAGTACGAGCGGACGGCCTGGTAGCCGTCGTCCGCGGTGAGGCGGACGTCGACGTGCTGACCGGCCCGGGCCGGTCGCAGCCCCGGCACCTCGAGCACGATCGAGCGCCCGGTCGGTGTCTGCCCAGCCGCGGCGACGATCGTCGCCGGCATCCACCTGAAGGGGTCAGCGGGCAGCGACGCCGACGAGGAGGCAGGCGCGCCGTCGTCCGACGAGCTCACGCGTAGCGCTGTTCGCGCCAGGGGTCGCCGAGCGCGTGATAGCCCATGCTCTCCCAGAAGCCACGGCGGTCGGAGGCCATCGTCTGGATGCCCTGCACCCACTTCGCGCTCTTCCAGAAGTAGAGGCCGGGCACGAAGAGCCGGGCCGGACCGCCGTGCTCCGACCCCAGGGGCTCGCCCTCGTAGGTGTCGACGACCCAGGCCTTGCCGCCGAGCAGCTCGCTGAGCGGCAGGTTCGTCGTGTAGCCGCCGTAGCTCGTCGTCATCGCGAACTCGTGCGTGGTGTCGAGGCCGTCGAAGAGGGTGTCGAGCGAGACGCCCGACCAGTGCGTGCCGAGCTTCGACCAGCTCGTGACGCAGTGGATGTCGGTCTCGATCTGTTCGTGCGGCAGCGCCTGGAAGTCGGCCCAGCTGAGCGAGCGGCTGCCCTGCTCGGTGCCGAGCTGCAGCTCCCACCGCTTGATGTTCGGGGTCGGGCCGGCCGACAGCACCGGGAACCCCTTCTCGAGGTGCTGCCCCGGCGGGAGGCGCGGGTCGGCCTCGCGACGTCGGCCGAAGCCCGTGAAACCTGCCATGGTGCGCCTCCTCGTGGTCGACGCCAGGCTAGCCGCCCCGACCGACACCTGGTCGGGACGAACGGTCGGCGACTCAGGCCCTACGGCAGCTCGAGGGAGACGGGCTCGGCGCCCTCCTCCGCGGGGACGACGTCGACCGTGACGGGGCGACCGTCCACGCCGGCGGGGAGCGCGTGCTCGGACACGGCCGGCACGAAGTCCATCGTGCACATGCCCGGGTCGGCAGGCGCGAGCCGCACGGTCACGGCGTCGGCACCGGCCGCCTCGACCGACTCGACGACCGGCGGGCAGGTCGAGCTGCCGAAGAGGGTCAGGGAGAACGACGTCCCCTCGTCGAGCCAGACCACCGAGGGGCTGCCCTCGGCGGCGCCGTCGTCCGTGCCGTCGCCGTCGTCCACCGGGACGGACGGGCTCGACGACCCGGTCGGCGCCGCCCCCGCGTCGTGTGCCTCGCCCGGCCCGGCCTGGGCGCACGCGCCCAGGAGGAACGTCGCCGCGACCGCCACGAGGGCGAGGCGAGCGGCGCGGACGGCGGCAGCTCGTCGGCGGGGTGTCGTCTGGGCCATGCACCCATGGTGCCAGGGCCGTCCACGGCCGCGCGCCTCCTCCGTGCCCGACCGCGGTCGGGACGAGTCCAGGAGCAGGCGAGCCTCAGGAGGCGGTGGCCCGGTCGGCCTCGGAGCCCTCGTCGACCATCTGCTGCCACCAGTCGGGGTGCAGGTCCACCAGGCGGACCCAGGCGTACCCGGCGACGACGCGGTCGACGTGCCCCGTCAGCTCGGCAAGAGCAAGCTCGCGCGCGTCGCCGACGTCGGCACCGCCGTCGAGGTCGCCGTCGAGGTCGCCGTCGCCCTCGACGTCGAGCGTGCCCAGCGCGTCGACCACGGCGACGGGCACGCGCCAGGCGTCCAGCCCCTCGAGGTGCCGCGGGACGTCGTCGACGACGCCGAGCAGCACGGGCACCGCCGAGGCCGCCCCCGTGGCGCCCAGGGCGGCGACGACGTCGAGGTGCTCCTCGTGCCAGTCGCCGTCCCAGAGCTCGGCGAGCAGCGGCACGTGGTCGCCGTCGAGCCCGAAGACGAAGCAGACCCGCAGCGCGGCCCACAGGTCGTCGTCGACCCGCGACCGCACGACCTCGCCCAGCAGCTCGAGCCCGAGGTCACGCCCGTCCGGGGCGCCGAACCAGAAGAGGAAGTCGTCGGCGGCGATCGGCTCGGGCAGGCTGCGGATCAGGTGCCGCTCCTGGTCCGTCAGGCGTCCCTCCTCGCGCGGCCTCTGCACGGGCGCGTGGTCGAGCACGGCCAGCAGGGCTCGCATGCCCCGGCGACGCCGACCCGTCAGGCGGACGACGACGGCGGCGATCGACCAGAACAGCACGAGCGGGACGAGGTCCCCGAGCGCACGTGACAGGGAGGCGCTCGTGACGACGATGCCCACGGCCAGCACCGCGGGCAGCACGCCGGACATCGCGAGGGTGAACCACCGCGCGAAGCGCTGCGTGCCGAGCTCACGCCGCAGTGCCCGACGCCACGGGTCGAGGGGCACGTTGATCGGCAGCTGCCGACGACGGGCGGCCTCGAAGACCTCGACTCGGGTGATCGGCATGTGCACGGTCCAGATCGTTGCAGACTCTGCACGCTCAGCCGGACACCAGCCCGCGAGGCTGCGTCCCTGCTGGGAGTTGCTCGACACAGCACCCCACGGGAGTCGTACGGTGGACGGAGGTCAACTGCGAAAGGACTCCCACATGGCTGAGTACACCCTCCCCGATCTCCCCTACGACTACAGCGCCCTCGCGCCGCACATCAGCGCGACGATCATGGAGCTGCACCACTCCAAGCACCACAACACCTACGTCACCGGCGCGAACACGGCCAACGCCGCCCTCGCCGAGGCCCGCGAGACCGGCAACCTGGCGAACGTGAACAAGCTCGAGAAGGACCTCGCGTTCAACCTCGGCGGCCACGTCAACCACTCGATCTTCTGGACGAACCTGACCCCCGAGACCGGCGAGCCCACCGGCGACCTGCTCGAGGCCATCGGCCGCGACTTCGGTGACATCGAGAAGTTCAAGGCGCACTTCACCGCCACCGCGCTCGGCGTGCAGGGCTCCGGCTGGTCGGTGCTCGCGTACGACGTGATCGGTCAGCGCCTCAGCGTCTTCCAGCTCTTCGACCAGCAGGGCAACGTGCCGTTCGGCCTCGTCCCGCTGCTGATGCTCGACGTCTGGGAGCACGCCTACTACCTCGACTACCAGAACGTGCGCGCCGACTACGTCAAGGCCTTCTGGAACATCGTGAACTGGGACAACGTCGGCCAGCGCTACGCCGCCGCGACCAGCAAGACGCAGGGCCTGCTGACCTTCTAGCAGCAGCCCGTCCTCGGAGGAGGCGCAGTGCGGGATCTCCTGCACCGCGCCTCCTTCGTGTTCCTCCTCCTCGATCCTCGGAATTCAGGAAGTCGCCGCCTCGGGTTCCTGATCCGTGCACGACTCAGGACGATGCGTCCCCTCCTCGCGAGGATCAGGACCGATCTTCCTGAATGAGGAGAGGCGACGACGCGTCCGACCTCGGGATGAAAACCCGGGGCAGGAGGCGCGCCGCACGCGGCCCTGCACCTAACCTGGCGCACATGGCTGACGCGAGGCGGTGGGGGCGGCACGTCGTCGCGCCGGCCGCCGCCCTCGTCTACTTCGTCTTCTGGGTCGCCAGCTCGTGGGGCCGCGGCGGCGTCGCCGACAACACGGTGGTGTTCGGCCTCTTCGCGATCGCGATCGCCCTCGCCTGGTGGATCCCGACCACGTCGCTCGCGCTCGTCGTGGTCGTCCCGGTGCTGCAGCTGCTCGGGCTCGCCGAGGCCCCGTCGCAGGACACCTGGACGGCCTACGTCGCCATCGCCCTGGTGATGGCCTTCGTGGCGGTGAAGCCGTCGCCCTGGCTCCGGCTCGCCGCGCTGCTCGTCGCCGGCGTCGCCGCCGGCCTCGCCGCGTGGCTGCTGGCCGTGCCGACCCTGACGCGGCCGCAGAGCTGGAGCACCTGGGTCGGCGCCGGCACGACGGGGCTCCGCATCGAGTTCTCGCTGCTCACCGCCGCCCTGTTCGGCGTCTTCGCCGGTGCGTGGGCGATCGGGGTCGCGTTCGCGAGCATCCGACGGGTGCTCGTGATCCGGCAGGCCCTGGAGGCGACCGAGACCCGCTTCGAGGCGACCGACCTCGAGCTGCGGCTCGCCCAGGACAGGGCGCGGATCTCCCGCGACGTGCACGACGCCCTGGCGCACTCCCTCGCCGTCGTGGTCTCGCAGGCCCAGGGCGGGCTCGCCCTGCAGGCGACCCGCCCCGAGGTCGCGGAGGAGTCCCTCCGCACCATCGCCGAGGTCGGCCGCACGGCCCTGCTCGACGTCCGGCGGCTGGTCGAGCGCATCACGCAGGACGACGACGTCACCGCTCCGCGCGAGACGCTCGCCGACGTCGACGCCCTCGTCGGCGCGATGCGCGAGGTCGGGATGGAGGTGGACGTCACGACCGAGGGAGCCCCCGGGCCCCAGGGGCCGGCCGGCGCCCTCGCCCCCTCGCAGGAGCTCGCCGTCTACCGCATCGTGCAGGAGAGCCTGACGAACGCGCTGAAGCACGCGGGCACCTCGAGCCGCGTCGCCGTGCAGCTCGACTGGCGCGGCCGCGGGCTCACGCTGCAGGTCACGTCGCGGGGCCGCGGAGCCCCGCTCGTCGCGGCCCGCACCGGGGCCGACCGCGGCGCCGGCGTCCGCGGCATGACCGAGCGCGCCCGCCTTGCGGGCGGCTGGCTCACCGCGCAGCCCTCGGCGGACGGGACCGCCTTCGAGGTGACCGCGTTCGTGCCGACGACCGGCGCCTCCTCGGTCGTCTCGCCCGACGCCTCCTCCGCCCCTGCCCCCGCACCTGCCTCTGCCTCTGCCTCTGCCCCCACCGAGAGAAGCTCCCCATGACCGACTCGCCCGCCGCCGGCACCGCCAGCCCGGCCGTCATCACCGTCGCCGTCGTCGACGACCAGCCGCTCTTCGCCTCCGGCCTGCGGATGCTGATCGAGGCGCAGCCAGACCTGCGCTGCGTCGGCACCGCCGTCGACGGGCGCGAAGCGCTGGCGCTGGTCGAGCGCGAGCACCCCGACGTGGTGCTGATGGACCTCCGCATGCCCGTGATGAACGGGCTGGAGGCGACGGCCCGCATCCTCGAGGGGGTCTCGCCCGACGACCTGCCCCGGGTGGTCGCCCTGACGACCATCCAGCGCGACGAGGCCGTGTTCGGGGCCCTCAAGGCCGGGGCCTACGCGTTCCTCACGAAGGACGCGACGCCCGACGAGGTGCTCACGACGATCCGCGCGGCGTGGGCGGGCGACCCCGTGCCGACCGCCGCGGCCGCGCTCGACGTCGTGCACGAGTTCGCCGTGCCGACGACCCCGGCCCCCCGCGTCGACCCGCTCGAGCCGCTGTCGCCTCGCGAGCGCGAGATGTTCACCCTCGTCGCCCGGGGGCTCAGCAACATCGAGATCGCGGGCGAGGCGTACCTGAGCGAGGCGACGGTGAAGAGCCACGTCCGGTCGGTGCTGCAGAAGCTCGGCATGCGCAACCGCGTGCAGATCGTCGTCTTCGCCTACGAGAACGGCCTCGTGCCCGCCTCCGACGGCGGGCCGAGGCCGCGCCGGTGAGGGCCGGTCGCCGAGGGGCGGGTCGGTGAGGGGCCGGCCGGTGAGGGCCGGCGGCCGGGAGCGCGTCGCGAAGCGGGTCACCGTCGTCGCGGTGGCCGCGCTCGTCGCCGGGGTCGTGGCCGTCGGCATCCCCGCCAACGCCGCCTGGACCCTGCCCGACCTGCCCGAGAAGGACCAGGCGTCGTGGACGATGCCCCTCGACCAGTACGTCGGGGTCGGCGTCGTCCGCCTCAACTACGCGACCGAGCTGCTCATCCAGGACTGCATGGTCGACGCCGGCCACGACGACGCGGTCGTGCCCTGGCGCGACGTCGACGCGGCCACGAACGCCACCGAGCGCCAGCCGCTCCGCGCCTTCGACCTCGCCGCCGCCCGCGAGCGCGGCTACCACGTGCCTCCCACCGTCGACGCCGGTGCCGACGCCTGGCGGGCCTTCGAGTACCGGGAGACCTCGCCCGACGAGGCGGCCGACCGCGCGACCTGCCTCGAGCGCGCCTACCGCCAGCACCCCGAGCTGCTGACGGGCGCCTCCGCGTCGTCGACCACAGGATCAGTGGGCGACGTCGCCATCCGGCTGAGCAACGCGGCGTTCCTCGAGGCCCGGCAGGACGCCTCCGTGCGCCGGGCTGCCGACGCGTGGCACGCCTGCATGCTCGACCAGGGCGTCGACGCCGGGCCCTGGGCCGACGACCTGCCGGACGACCCGGCGGACATGCCCACCACGCGGATGGCCCAGACCTTCACCTCGTACGACCCCGCGACCCCCGTCGGCGACGAGGAGCGCGACCTCGCCGAGACCGACGCCGCCTGCCGTGCCGCCTCGGGCTACCTCGACGCGCTCTACGAGGCCGAGTGGCAGCAGCAGCTGACCGTGCCGCACGACTACGGCGAGCGCCTCGCCCAGATCGACACGGGCCCCCTCGTCGCGGCGCAGCAGCTCGTCGACCGCACGATCGAGCGGCTCGGACCCGAGCGGCCGACCGGCCTCTAGGAGGCGAGGATGCCTCGGCCCTCCGACGGGGGGTTACGAAACGGGTCGTGGAGTATGCATGATGGGGTACAGAGGAACACTGACGGGGCGGGGGCGCCTGCCGGTCGGCTGACGCTGGTCAGTCGATCGGGGGACGGTCCGTCGGCCTGATCAGCGCGGCGAGCTCGTCGGCGAGGCCGGCGGACCGCGGCGACAGGAACGACGGCAGCACGAAGCGCATCATGTCCTGCAGCCGCTCGAAGACGTCCGCGTGGCCGGTGCTGAGGGCCGAGAATGTCTGCACCCCGCTGAAGGCGCCGACGACGAAGCGCGCCGCGCGGTCGACGTCGAGGTCGTCGCGGAACGTCCCCTCCGCGACCGCGCGCCCCACGTGCCCGGCGGTCTCGTCGACCCAGGCGAGCGCCGAGGGCGCCCGGCTCGGCACCTCGCCGATCGACTCGGTCGACAGCCGCAGGCCGGCCGCGACCATCGGCTCGGTCGAGAGCTGCGTCGCGAAGGAGGCGCACGCCAGCATCAGCGCACCGGCCGCGGACGGCGCACCCGCGATCGCGAGCTCGGTCCACGCCCCCGACAGGCGCTGCTGCTCGGCGACGACCGCACCGGCCAGGTCGGCCTTCGAGCGGAAGTGGAAGTAGAGGGCGCCCTTGGTGACCCCGGCTGCGTCCGTCACCTGGTCGAGCGACGTCTCGGCGTAGCCCCGGGCGAGGAACACCGAGGAGGCGCCGTGCAAGATGGCCGCCCGCGTCTCGCGGGCCCTGCGCTGCTGCGCCACGGTCGCCTCCTGCCCTCTGGTCGTCGCGTGCGTTCTTCTCGTCGCGCGCGTGCTGCGGGTCGCGTGCCCGTGGTCGGCGGGCGTCGGCGTCGGCAGCCGTGACGAGGTCATCCCAGGGTAGGGCCCCGGGGCGGTACCGTCTGGGCATGACGACCGTGCTGCGCCTCATGCCCGACGACCGGCTCGGTCCCTGGATCGCCCGCTCGCAGGCCGCGTACGAGCAGTCGCGGCTCGCGTCGGGCGAGCCGGCCGAGATCGCGGCGGAGGCGGCGCGTGCCTCGTTCGAGCAGAACTTCCCCGGCGGCCGCCCCGCGCCGGGGCACCTCGTGCACGACGTGGTGGTGACGCTGTCCGGCGGCGACGGCGGTGTAGCCGGAGCCGGCGAGAACAGCGGCAGTGGCGGCCACGACACCGTCGTCGGCGTCCTGTGGATCGGGCCGTTCGCCGAGGGCAGCGACGCCTGGTGGGTATGGGACGTCGAGATCGACGAGCGGCACCGCGGCGCCGGCCACGGCCGTGCGGCGATGCAGCTCGCCGAGGAGGAGGCGGCCCGCCACGGCGCCGCCACCCTCGGCCTCAACGTGTTCGGGTACAACACGGCCGCCCGGGCGCTCTACGAGTCGCTCGGCTACGAGACGACGGCGGTGCAGATGCGCAAGCCGGTCGGCAGCAGCGGCAGCAACAGCAGCAGCGGCGGCGGCGGCGGCGCGTAGTCTCCGCGCACGTCTGGGCACCGCGTTCCGTGCACCGCACCCGATCCCGACGCGGTGCGTCCCACGAGAGGCGGTGCAGCGGCCCCGAGGCCGTCGTGCCTCAGCGCGCGGGAGGCGGGGCGCCAGGCGCGGACGGGGCCGACGGGACCGGCACGGCGGTCGCGGCCACCACCTCCTCGGCGTCGGCGGCCAGCACCCCGTCAGCCTCCGCGGCCAGCGCCTCCTCGGCATCGGCGGTCGGCGCCCCGGCCGCAGCAGCGGCAGCGCGCCCGCCGCGCGGCGGGCGGCTCGCGAACAGCACGCCGGCGACGACGACGAGCCCGGCGCACACCTCCACGAGGTCGGGCACCTCGTCGAAGGCGACCCACGACGCGGCCACGCCGACGACGGGCACGAGCATCGAGAACGGGGCGACGGTGCTCGACGGGTACGCCGCGAGCAGCCGGGTCCACAGCCCGTAGCCGAGCACCGTCGCGACGAGCACGACGTAGAGCAGGCCGATCACCGACGGCAGCGCGGCGACGGTGAACGCCCCGGCCAGGCTGTCCCCGATGCGCTCGGGACCCTCGACGACGAGCGAGAGGGCGAGCATCGGCACGGGCGGCACGACCGACATCCACAGCGTCAGTCGCAGCGGGTCGGGGGCGGCCGCACGCCGGACCGCGACGTTGCCGAGGCCCCAGCCGATCGCCGCGCAGAGCGTGAGCACGACGGGCAACAGGGCCGCGACCTGCGACCGGTGCGCGGCGATCACCGCGAGCGCCAGCACGGCCACGCCGATGCCGATCGCCTGGCGCCGCGTGATGCGCTCGCGCAGCCAGATCGCCGCGATGACCACGGTGGCGGGCGCCGACGCCTGCAGCACGAGCGACGCGAGGCCCGACGGCATGCCCGCGGCCATGCCGAGGTACAGGAACCCGAACTGCAGGATGCCGAGCCCGAGGCCCACCATCAGCAGCCGCGACCACGGGATCGCCGGCCGCGGCACGAACAGCAGGGTCGGCACCGCGAGCAGTGCGAACCGCAGCGCCACGAGGAAGATCGGCGGGAAGTGGTCGAGCGCCAGCGCCGTCATCGGGAAGTTGACGCCCCAGCACACCACGACGACGAAGGCGAGGAGGCGGTCGCGGGGGCTCATGGGACCACCTTGCCGGAGGTGCGGATGCAGGACCAGCGCAGGTCTCGTCATCGACGATGTAGCGTCCCTTCATGGAGATCCAGCACCTCGACCTGCTCCGCGAGCTCGCGGACCGCGGGAGCGTCACCGCCGTCGCCGCCGCCGTGCACCGGTCGCCGAGCGCGGTGTCGCAGCAGCTGAGGACGCTGCAGCGCCAGCTCGGGGTCGAGCTCGTGCGGCGGTCGGGACGCGGGGTGCAGCTGACCGACGCGGGGCTGGTGCTGGCGCGCGCCTCCGTGGCGGTCTCGACGGCGGCCGCCGAGGCGGAGGCGGCCCTCGAGGCGCACCGCGGCGGCCGGGTCGGCGTGGTGCGGCTGGCCCTGTTCCCCTCCGCGGTGGAGCTGCTGCTGCCAGGCCTGCTCGTGCGGATGCGCGAGCACGCCGGGATCGAGCTCGAGATCAGCGACCGGGACGTCTCCGAGGACGAGTTCGCACAGCTCACGGCCGACGTCGACGTGGTGATCGGGCACCGCTCCGACGGCGTCGTGCCGGTCGAGCACCCCGGCCTCACCGTCGTGCCCCTGCTGCGCGAGCCCCTCGAGGTCGCCCTGCCGCTCGACCACCCGCTGGCCGGACGCGAGCGCGTCACCGTGGCCGACGTGATCGGCGAGCCCTGGGTCGGCGTGCCCGAGGGGTACCCCATCGACCGCGTGCTCGTCTCGATGGCGCTCCAGTCGGGGGTCGTGCCGCGGGTCGTGCACCGCACGGTGCACCTGCCCGTGATCGAGGCGATGGTCGCCGCGGGGCTCGGCATCGCGCTCGTGCCCCGGCACACGTCGGCCGGGCGGGCTCCGGGACGGTTCCGCCTGGCGACGCTCGACAGCGTGCAGGCCGGCCGTCACGTCGAGGCGCTGATGCGGCCCGAGCGGGCGGCCCGGCCGGTCGTGCAGACGGTCGTCGCGGAGATCGCGGCCGAGGCGCGGGCGACCGAGGCCGCCTCCGAGGAGGCGCGTCGCGCCTCCTGAGGCAGGGTCGCGTCGCGCTGAGGCCGGGTCGCATCACCCGGGACGAGGGATGGCCCCCGGCTCACGGGAAACGAGTCGGGAGCCGTGCCGCCGGACGGGGACCGGCGCGGCGGGCCCGGGGGCCCGTTGACGATGACGGTACGCCGCCGGCAGGCCCCGCGGAAGGGGCCTATCGCACGCCCTTCGTGGCGAGGAAAGCGACCGGGTCGGTCGCGATGCCGCCGCGACGGATCTCGAGGTGCAGGTGGCAGCCGGTCGAGCCGCCGGCGGTGCCGACGCCCGCGATGTCCTGGCCGGCTGAGACCGACTGGCCGTTGGCGACGTAGATGCCCGAGCGCTCCATGTGCCCGTAGGCACTGCTGATGCCGTTGCCGTGGTCGATGATGATGAGGTTGCCGTAGCCGCCGGCCACGCCCGCGTAGGTCACGGTGCCCGCCGCGACCGAGTAGATCGGGGTGCCGCAGCTCGCGCCGAAGTCCGCTCCGGCGTGCAGCTTGTGCTCGCCCGTGATGGGGTGCACCCGGTAGCCGTACGCCTGGTACGAGGAGTACGAGCGGATGCCCGCGACCCAGCCCGTCCCCGGGTCGGGCACGGACGTGCCGGGCGAGCCGGGACCGACCGGGCGCGATCCGCCGCCGCCCCGGGGAGGTGCGGGCGCGGCCGCAGCGGCACGGGCAGCAGCAGCAGCGGCCGCAGCCGCCTCGGCGGCCGCCTTGGCCTGGGCGGACGCGTAGGCCTGCTCGAGCGTGAGCCGGTCGTCCTGCAGCGCCTCGGCCTGTGCGGCCAGGGTCGCCTTCTCCTCGTCGACGGCCGCGACGTCGCGCTGGGCGGTGTCGCTCGCGGCCACCGCCGCGTCGAGGGCGTCGGAGGCCTCGTCGGCCAGCTCGTCGCGCTCGGCCAGGGCCACCGCGGCCTGGTCGGCGAGCGAGGTCGCGAGGTTCTCGGCCGAGACGGCGCGGTCGCGCAGCGTGCTCAGGTTCTCGCCGATCTTGGTCGACATGCTCAGGCCGCGCAGCACCGTCTCGGCGTCGGCGCCCGACGACAGCAGGTCTCCGGTGAGCCCCCCGCTGCCCGGACGGGCGAGCAGCGCGGCGGCCTGGCCGACCACGACCTGCGCGGCGTCGGCGTCGGCCCGTGCGGCCGCCGCCTCCTGCTGCACCGTCTCGTACTCGCCGGTGGCCTCGTCGACGGCGAGCTGCGCCTCCGTCAGGGCGGCACCGGCCTCGTCGGCCGCGGTCTGGGCGTCGGCGGCCCGGGTCGACGCGGCCTCGAGGGCGACCTGGACGTCGGCGAGCGCCGCCTTCTTCGCCTGCTCTGAGCCGCGGGCGTCGAGCACCTGCTGCCAGCTCGGGCCGGCCGCCTGGGCCGAGGCGGGAGCCGCCAGCACGGGGACGGCCGCGAAGCCCACGACGAGCAGGGCGGCGATCGCCGCGCGCGACGCGGTGCGGGAGGCGCCGACGCGGAACGAGGGGGGAGCGGCGCGGAGCGGGGCGGACGAGGGGGCAGGGCGGCGGAGCATGGTTCTCGGTTCGTCGTGTGGCGGCGGCAGGACCAGCGGTGGGCCGGTCGTGATCACGCTGCTCGGGCGCGGCGGTCCGTCCACCCTACCGACCGCCTCCTCGTCGCACCTCCCCCCGTGAGCGGTACACGACACCTGTGGACCATCCCGCCCTTGTGGAGGGACGACCCTGACCGTCCCGTCCGTTCCGCAAATGCCGACAGCCAGCCCCGCACGAGCCGCACAAGAACCGGATTTCCCGTCATAGCAGCTCGCGAGGTCGGCATTTGCGGAACCGGATCGCGCGTCGGGGACAGCTCGTGTCCCCCGAAGGGCCCCCTGCGCCCGGGCGCGCGCCGTGTTGTCATGGAGGTCCACCATCGTCGGGGCCCTCCCCACGGCGCCCGGGAACGGGATCGATGCCGCACCTGACGCCGCACCTCCTGCGCACCGCCCTCGGCACGCTCGTCGTGGCCGCGGCCCTCGGCGTGGTCGGGTGCACCTCCGCCGACAGCGACGGGGCAGGCCCGACGGCGGGCGCCACGGCGAGCCCGAGCCCGACCGACGACACGTCCGACGAGACGACGGGCACGCCCGCCCCCACCGGGGACGCAGCCCCGCGGCCCTTCGGCGCGATCACCCCGGACACGATCCGCTCCGCCCCCAACACCCTCGTCTTCGACGGCGGCCTGGCTGTCGAGCCGAACTCCCTCGCCGCCCGGGCCGCGGACCGCCTCACGGCCGACGGCGACGCCGACGCCGCCCGGGCCGCCGAGCTGATCGCCGAGCGCCCCGTCGCCCTCTGGCTCGGCGACGGGCACGACGACGCCGCGCTCGTCGACGAGATCACCGACTACCTCGTGGCGGCCGAGGTCCAGGACGCGACGCCCGTCTTCGTCACCTACGCGATCCCCGACCGCGACTGCGGCAACTACTCCGCGGGGGGCCTCGCGGCCGACGACTACCCCGCCTGGAACCAGCTCGTCGCCGACACCCTGCGCGGCCACCGCGCGGTCGTGATCGTCGAGCCCGACTCGCTCGGCATGCTCACGCGCTGCCCCGACCTCGCCGACGAGAGGATCCCCCTGATCCGCGAGTCGGTGGCCGCGTTCGCCGACGCTGGGGTGCCCGCCTACCTCGACGGCGGCAACTCGAACTGGGTGCCCGCCCGGGAGATGGCGGAGCGGCTCGAGCAGGCCGGCATCGACCGCGCCCGCGGCTTCTACACGAACGTCGCGAGCTTCTACCCGGTCGACGACGAGCGCGCCTACGCCGAGCGGGTCAGCGAGCTCACCGACGACAGCCGCTACGTCATCGACGTCTCGCGGAACGGCCAGGGCTGGCGCGGCACCTGGTGCAACCCCGAGGGAGCCGGCCTCGGCCAGGACCCGCACGTCACCGGCGGCAGCAAGGGCCTCGACGCGTTCCTCTGGGTGAAGACGCCGGGCATCAGCGACGGCACCTGCAACGGCGGGCCGCCCGCCGGCGAGTGGTGGGCGTCGTTCGCCGAGGGCCTCGTCGAGCGCCGGAGCGACTAGCCCGCAGGAGGCGCGGGCCGGGCCCGCAGGACCGCGTCAGCGGCTGCGCAGCAGCTCCAGGAACTCGTCGGCCATGGCGAGCTGCCGCTCGAGCCGGGCCCGGCGCTCGGCGGCGTCGGCGATGAAGGCGTCGAGACGGGCGCGGGTGTCGTCCACCGCGCCTCCTCCGCTCTCGGCGCTGTCGGTGCTGTCGGCTTCCGCCGCCCCCAGAGCGTCGACGACGCGCAGCAGCTCGGCCATCTCGTCGAGCGAGAAGCCCAGCGGCTTCATGCGCCGGATCACCATCAGCCGCGAGAAGTCGGCGTCCGTGTAGAGGCGGAACCCGCCCTCGCTGCGGCCTGAGGGGGTGAGCAGCCCGACCTCGTCGTAGTGCCGGATCGTGCGCAGCGACATCTCGGCACGGTCGGCGAGCTCGCCGATCTGCATCATCGGTGCGTCGACGTCCGTCATCGTCACTGGCCCATCTCTACCCTCACGTGAGGGTAGGGTTGATCACACGGCAGTGTCGCCGGTCCCCCGATCTTCCCACCACCCCCACCCGGAGCACGCCGTGACCGCCGATACCCCCCAGCCCCGCGCCGTCGCGCCCGCTCGTCCCGACGACAGCGTGCGCGCGGTGCTCCGCTCGCCGCGCCTCCTCACCCGGGAGGCGCTGGCCGGCATCGTCACCACCCTCGCCCTCGTGCCCGAGGTGATCTCGTTCTCGGTCATCGCCGGCGTCGACCCGGTGGTCAGCCTGGTCGCGTCGGTCGTGCTCGCCGTGGTGATGTCGCTGCTCGGCGGCAGGCCCGCGATGGTGACCGCCGCAGCGGGCTCGGTCGCCCTCGTGATCGCGCCGCTCGTGCGCACCCACGGCGTCGAGTACGTGCTGCCGACCGTGCTGCTGGCCGGCGTCATCCAGATCGTCTTCGGCACCGCCGGCCTCGCCCGCCTCATGCGGTTCATCCCGCGCTCGGTGATGATCGGCTTCGTCAACGCGCTCGGCATCCTGATCTTCGTCGCGCAGGTGCCGCACCTGATCGACGTGCCGTGGATCGTCTACCCGCTCTTCGCCCTGACCATCGCGATCGTCGTCCTGCTGCCGCGGTTCACGACCGTCGTCCCGGCGCCGCTCGTGGCGATCGTGGTCGTGACCGTCATCGTCGTGGCCGCGGGCCTGACCGACGTGCACACCGTCGGCGACGAAGGACCGATGGGAGGCGGCCTGCCGGGACTCACCCCGTGGCTGGTGCCCTTCAGCCCGGAGACCCTCGGCATCATCCTGCCCACCGCGCTCAGCGTCGCTTTCGTCGGCCTGATGGAGACGCTCCTCACCGCGAAGCTCGTCGACGACATCACGGAGACGCCCTCGCACAAGGGCAAGGAGTCGTGGGCCCTCGGCGTCGCGAACATCGCCGCGGGCGCCTACGGCGGCATCGCGGGCTGCGCCATGATCGGCCAGACCGTCGTCAACGTGAAGATCGGCCGCGCGCGGACGCGGGTCTCGACGCTCGCCGCCGGGCTGTTCCTGCTGCTGCTGGTCACCGGGCTCAGCTCGGTGATGGCGCGGATCCCGATGGTCGCCCTCGCCGCCGTGATGATGGTGGTCGCGATCACGACCGTCGACTGGCACAGCGTCCGGCCGACGACGCTGAGGCGCATGCCCGTGCCGGAGACACTGGTCATGGTGGTCACGGTGGGGGTCGTCGTCGCGACGAACAACCTCGCGATCGGGGTCGCCGTCGGCGTGCTGCTCGCCATGGTGCTGTTCGCCCGGCGCATCGCGCACGTCATCCGGGTCGAGCGGACCGTCGAGCCGGCGGTCGAGCCGGTGGCCGGCGCGGTCGCCGTCGCGGACCCGGACGGCTCCGACCGCGCGCGCGCCCGCGTCCGCTACGACGTCGTCGGCCCGCTCTTCTTCGGCAGCAGCAACGACCTCGTCGAGCACTTCTCGTACGCGGACGACGCGCTGCTCGCCGAGTCCTCGGGGGTCGCCGGCGCCCACACGCACGCCGAGTCGCTCGAGGTCACCGGCGTCAGCACGACAGCGTCACCCGACGGCGAGGAGGCGCGGCGCACGGCGCGTCCAGAAGCGACCGTCCTCGTCGACCTGAGCCGCGCCTCCGTGTGGGACGCCTCGAGCGTCGCCGCCCTCGACTCGGTCGGGACGAAGTTCGCGGCGCACGGCCTCGCCGTCGAGTTCGTCGGCCTCGACGAGCGCAGCGGCTCGTTCCACGGGCGCCTCACGGGGCAGCTAGGCGGCTGAGCGCGCTTCGGGCCGCGCGGCGGCGCGCTACGCGCCGATGCGCACGAAGTGGTGCGGCGAGTCCCAGATGGGCCGCACGCTGACGAACCCACCGGGCTTCGGTGCGTCGAGGATCATCCCGTTGCCCGCGTAGATGCCGTCGTGGGCGAGGTTGTCGAAGACGACGAGATCGCCCGGCACCGCGTCGGCGGCCGAGACCCGCGTGCCCTCCGTGTCCTGCGTGGGCACGTAGTGCGTCAGCTCGATGCCGAACTGGGCGTACACGAACGTGATCAGGCCCGAGCAGTCGAACGCGGTCGGGTCTTCGCCGCCGTGCACGTAGGGCGTGCCGATGTACTGCATCGCGACGGCGAGCACCTGGTCGCGGTCGAGGGTGTCGTAGAGCGGGTCGGCCAGGTAGGAGGCGGTGGTCCGGCCGTCCCACTCGCTCGAGGTCGCCGCCTTCGCGTTGCGGAGCAGCTGCGTCTGAGCGTCGACCATCGACGTCGCGGAGTACTCGTCGCGCTCGACGTCGTCCAGGACGACCGCCGCGTCGACGGAGAGGTGCTGCTGGCCGCTCGCGGAAGCGGCGGCGGAGAAGCCCGAGCCGCCGGCCGCGGCCTGCGCCTCCTGGTCGGAGCCGGCGATGAGCGGCAGCGTGCCGCTCGCGGCGAAGCCCACGAGCGCCGCGACGACGGAGACCTTCTTGACGACGGCGACGAGCCGGCGCGAGACGGGAGCAGGTGAGGCCGCTGCAGGCGAGGCCGGGGCCCCGGCGGACGACGACCGGCCGGCACGCGCGTCCCGTCGGGCCAGCGCGAGCAGCCCGCGACGCTCGGCGCGGGCCGACAGCGCGGCGCGGGCCGCGCGTCGGCCGCTCAGCCCGGGCACCGTCACGACGGCAGCCTCGGCGGCGGCGACGGACGCGTCGACGAGCGCCTCGGGCTGCACGAACGAGGCCCGGCAGCTCTGCGGCAGCACGGCGGCCTCGGCACGACGACGACCTCGGGGACGCAGCAGCGGGGCAGCCTCTCCGCCTCGTCCGTGCGCGTCGTGACCTGACGGGCTCGGGGAGGCGGTGGTCGTCACGCGGGCGGTCCTCACGGTAGGTCGGTCAGGAGGGAACGTTCGACTGTATCGCGGTTCGTCCCCCGAGCCGAGTCCGCTCCCAGGTTCATCCGGGTCAGCGGCGGCGGGTGAGCCGTCTCACCCGTCGCGCTGTCGCCTCCTCAGCTCACGGCGCAGCGCGCGCCGTTCGCGCCAGGTCGGCGAGGCAGGGGGGACCGCCGCGGCGCGGGCCGCTCGACGGTCCTCGCGGCGCTCGCGCCACCTCCTCAGCTCGTCGTCGACGTCGCGGGTGGGCGTCACGACGGGAGGTCCGCCGGTCAGCTGGCGCCGCGCCTCCACGATCCGGGAGTTGAAGTCGTCGAGGTGCGCGCGCACCGCGGCCTCGGTGCCGAGGCCGTCGAGCACGTCGTCGAGCTGCTGGTGCTCGGTGCGGAGCGAGAGCGCAGGAGGCGCCAGGCCGGTGAGCCCCTCCCTCTCGATCAGGCCGCGGATCCACCAGTCGGGGTCGACCGTGCCGCCGGCGAGGCCGGGCAGCGGCTTGCCTGCGAGGGGCAGGTCGTCGAACTCGCCGCGCTGCACCGCAAGATCGATCGCGGTGCGGGCCCAGGCGCGCATCTCGGCGGCGGTGCGGGTGTCGCGCGGGGCGTCGTCGGGCGGGCGCTCGCCCTCGGCCCGGTAGCGGGCTGCGGCGACTCGCGGGTCGCTGCGGCGCGGGTCGCTGCGTGCCGGGTCGTCCCGGGCCGCCGGGGCGCCCTCCTCCGCTGACATGCCGTCGAGGGTACGCCGCGCCTGCCGAGCGGTCCCAGGCTGCTCGGGGTCACCGCGGCCCGCAAATGCCGACCACAGGGCCTGCAATGCAGGGATATCCGGGTATCACGAGGCGCCGAGGGCGTCCCAGGGTCGGCATTTGCGGAGCCGAGTCGAGCGGAGCCAGCCGGAGCCGTGCGGGTCGCTCTCGGTCGCAAATGCCGACCGCAGGGCCTGCAATACAGGGATATCTGGGTATCACGAGGCGCCGAGGGCGTCCCCGGTCGGCATTTGCGGAGCCGGGTCGGGCGGAGCCGGGTCGGGCGGGGCCGGGTCGGGCGGGGCCGGGTCGGGCGGAGCCGGGTCGGGCGGAGCCGGCCGGAGGCGAGCTACAGGTCGCGCACGCTCACGACCGCACGCAGCGCCGCGATCGCGTCCGGGTCGCCCGAGCCCAGCCCGTGGCGGGTCACGTTCAGCGCGCCGGCCGCGGTGCCCGTGACCACCGCCTCCTCCAGTCCGCCGCCCGCGGCGAGCACGGCGGCGACGCCGGCCGTGAGCGAGTCGCCCGCGCCGCGGGTGTCGACGACCTGCATCGACGGCACGCTGACCTCGAACACGCGTGCGCCGGGCCCGTCGAGCACGAAGGTGGGCAGGTCCGAGCAGGTGACGACGACCGACGACGCCCCGCGCAGCCGCAGGTCGCGCATCGCCTCGACGATCTGCTCGGGGGTGCTCTCGGTGATCAGCTCGTCGGCGAGCAGCTCCTGGTCGCTGACCTTGAGCACGTCGACGCCGCCCTCGAGCACCGCCTCCAGCCGCTCGCCGGCGAGGTCCGCGACGACGACGCGGTCGACGGCCCGCAGGTCGGCGGCGAGACGCCGGTAGACGTCGACGGGCAGGGTGTCGTCGCCGGACGGGCCGCTGAGCACCGTGACGTCGGACTCGAGCCCGGCCCGCAGGGCGAGTCCGTACAGCTCGTCGAGGTCGTGCCGACTGAGCGCGTCGCCGGGGGTCTCGACGAGCTCGTCCCGCTCGCCGTCGCGGCGGTCGTGGACGTAGGCCGCGCCCCGGCCCTCGCGGCGGACCGACAGCAGCGGCACGCCCTCGTCGTCGCAGAGGTGCCCGACGACCGCGCCTGTCTCGCCGACGAGCGCGGCGACCACGACGACCTCGGCGCAGAGGGTCTGCAGCATCCGCGCCTGCCAGAGGCCCTGCCCACCTGCGTGCACGTGCACGTCGGCGCCGGAGCCGTGGTCCTCGACGGTGACCGTGAGCACGGGAGAGGGGGCGAAGACGGCGACTCGGCCTGCCATGGTGGTCCGTTCTGTGGGGCCCCGCGGGTGCGACGGCTGACAGGCAGAACGAACCACGTGGTGCGGTGCGCGGCTCCCAGCAGTCTCCCGGGCGGCTCTGTGATGGCGGACACCTCGGCCGAGGAGGCACGCGGCAGCCCCGCAGGCCGAGCCGAGGAGGCGCGCTGTCGGCCCCCGCAGGCCGACCAGTCCCCCGAGCGGGTGACTCCGAACCATCCTCATGACCACCACAGCGAGCGCGATCCGCGAGGGAGTGACGACGGCGTCCCTCGAGCGGGCGTGGGAGATCGGGACCCCGATGACGCCGGTCGGGTTCTACCCGCGCTCCGGCCCCCTGCCTGCCGTCGTCGCCGTCCACGGACAGACCGGCCCCTGGGACGCCCCGGGCCAGACCCGCCGCCTCGAGCTCTCCGGCGGCGGCCAGCTGGTCGAGACGCTCGTGACCGTGGCCCGTCCGGCGCTGTTCGTCTACGAGCTGACCGACTTCCGTGGTCCGCTCCGCTCGCTCGTCGAGCGCGGCCGCGCCGAGTGGTGGTACGAGCCCCTCGACCGCCAGGACGAGGAGGGCTCCGGCACCCGCGTCTGCTGGCAGTACTCGTTCGACGCGAAGCCCGGGCGTGGGCTGCTGGTGCGTGCCGTGGTCCGGCTGCTCTGGGGGCCGTACATGACGAAGGTCCTCGGGGGCGTGACCGCCGAGATCGACCGGGTCGCCGCCTCCTCGGACCAGGCTCCCACCGCCTGAATCGGGTCAGGCCCTCACCGCCCGCCCTACCGCTCGAAGCTTGCAGCGACCGCAGCTTCACAGCAGTGTCGGGGCAGCTTGGGGGCACGCTGACAGCGCCGATCGACTTACCGTCGATCTGACCCCCTTCGCCGCGCGTGCGCAGGGCCCGCTGCCTCACAGCCCGACCTCTGCGGAGAGACCTCCCGTGAACATCACCCTGACCACCTGGCTCATCACCATCGGTGTGACGATCGCCTTCTTCGTCTACGAGTTCTTCACGCACGTGCGCAAGCCGCACGAGCCCACGATCGGCGAGTCCGCCCGCTGGTCGGCCTTCTACATCGGCCTCGCGCTGCTCTTCGGCGTCGGCATCGGCTTCACGAGCGGCTGGGGCTTCGGCGGCGAGTACTTCGCCGGCTACCTGACGGAGAAGGCGCTGTCGATCGACAACCTCTTCGTGTTCCTGCTGATCATGACCGGGTTCGCCATCCCGCGGATGTACCAGCAGAAGGTGCTGATGATCGGCATCGTCATCGCGCTCATCATGCGCGCCGGCTTCATCGCCGCCGGCGCCGCGCTGATCGAGAACTTCTCGTGGGTCTTCTACATCTTCGGCGCCCTGCTCTTCGTGCTGGCCTACCAGCAGCTCAAGGGCGACCACGGCGGCAACGCGGCCGACAACATGTTCGTGCGCGTCGCGCGACGCGTCCTGCCGGTGCACGACGACTTCAACGGCGACAAGTTCACCGTCAAGATCTCGGGCAAGCGCTTCGTCACCCCCCTGCTGCTCTGCGTCATCGCGATCGGCTTCGTCGACCTCGTCTTCGCGCTCGACTCGATCCCCGCGATCTACGGCCTCACCAACGAGGCGTACATCGTCTTCACGGCCAACGCGTTCGCGCTGATGGGCCTGCGTCAGCTGTACTTCCTGATCGGCGGGCTGCTCGAGCGCCTCGTCTACCTGTCGCAGGGCCTCGCGGTCATCCTGGCCTTCATCGGCGTGAAGCTCGTCTTCCACGCCCTGCACGTCAACGAGGTGCCCTTCATCAACGGCGGCGAGCCGCTGCTCTGGGTGCCCGAGATCCCGATCTGGCTGTCGCTGCTCTTCATCGGAGCGACGATCACGGTCGCGACCGTGGCCAGCCTGGCCAAGACCCGGGGCGACGCGGAGAAGAAGAAGCGCGACAAGATCGAGGGCGAGCCGATCACGCACGCGCACGACTCGGCCGCCTCGAAGAAGGACGACAGCGCGGCGCACTAGCCCGCACCGCTCGTCTCCTCCTCGCACCGCACCGCGGCAGAGCGCCGCGTCCCCGTCTCGGGGACGCGGCGCTCTGCCGTTCCCGGGCCGCCGCCTCCTGCGGCCATGCCCCCGCGGAACACCTCGTCGTGGACCGAGCACCCCGAAACGAAGAGGTGTTTCGTCCACAACGGGGTGTCCCGCCGCTCGGGTGCAGTGCAGATGCGTGCAGACGCAGACGCAGACGCAGACACAGGAACAGGCACAGACGAAGGAGGCGCGGTGCCGGTCAGACCGACACCGCGCCTCCTGCGCGCACCTGCCCCGCGCACCCTGCCTCAGCAGCAGCGCGCGGGGCTCGGGCTCATGACGTGGCTGCCGCCTCCTTGGCGCGCTTCGCCGCGGCGTCCGACTCGGCCTTCTCGGCCGCGAGGCGCTCGTCGCGCTTCGCGCCGGGCACCCAGCCGCCGTCGACGAGCTTGATCTGGTAGATCGAGGCGCCGATGACGAGGGCCGCACCGATGACGAGGCTGAGGATCACGCCCACCATCGGGCTGCCGAGGAAGCTGGCGCCGATCAGCGTGCCGAACCAGCCGAAGTCCGCGTCGCCGAACGTGCTGTTCGCGAAGCCGAGGTTGCCGAGCACGAGCAGCAGGATCGCGGGCAGGAACGTGATGATCAGGCCGTTGACGAAGCCGCCGACCATCGCGCCGCGGCGTCCGCCGGTCGCGTTGCCGAAGACGCCCGCTCCACCACCGGTGAAGAAGTGGGGCACCATGCCGGGCAGGATCAGCGCGAGGCCGAACACCGGGTTCAGCCACGCGGCGAGCACGCCCAGGGCGACGAGGCCGCCGGCGAACGACGAGAGGAACCCGATCAGCACGGCGTTCGCGCCGTACGGGAACACCAGCGGGATGTCGAGCGCGGGCTTGGCGCCCGGCACGACCTTCTCGGCGATGCCCTGGAACGCGGGGACGAGCTCGCCGAGCACGGTGCGCACGCCGTAGAGGATGATCGCGACGCCGACGCCGAACTGCAGCGCCTGGGCGAAGCCGGCCATGATGAACGCTCCCGCGTCGGTGACCCCGAAGATCTCGAACGCCTCGGCCTGCGGCAGGCTGATCAGGCCCCAGATCGTGAAGACCAGGTAGATCAGCACCATCGAGAGGCTCGTGGCGACCATCGAGTCGCGCAGGAACTTGAGGCCCTGAGGGAACTTGATCTCCTCGGTCGACTTGCTCTTCGTGCCCACCGCGATGCCGGCCGAGGCCGCCGCGACGTAGCCGAGGGTGCCGAAGTGGCCGATGGCGATCGAGTCGTCACCGGTGATCTTCTTCATGAAGGGCTGCGCGAACGCGGGCATGACGACCATGATCACGCCGAGCAGCACGGCGCCGAGCAGGACGGTGAGCCAGCTGAGGCCGTCGCCGAGGCCGACCGACAGCACGACGGTGAGCAGCACCGACATGAACACCATGTGGTGCCCGGTGAGGAAGATGTACTTCAGCGGCGTGAAGCGCGCGAGCGCGAGCATCACGAGGAAGCCCAGCACGAGCACGTAGGCGCTCTGCGCGCCGTACTGCTCCTGTGCGACGGCCGCGATGACCTCGTTGGTGGGGATGACGCCCTGGGCGCCGGTGACCGCGAGGATCAGCGTGCCCAGCGGGTCGAGCGCCCCGGTGACGACGGTGGCGCCCGCCCCCAGGATCAGGAAGCCGATGGCCGCCTTGAGCGCGCCTCCCACGACCTGTCCGGCGTTGCGACGCAGGGCGATCAGTCCGATCGCCGTGATGATGCCGATCAGGTAAGCAGGCACGTTGAGGATCTGCTTGCCGATGAAGTCGAGTACGACGACCAGCCACTCCATTGGGACTCCTTAGTTGTTGGTGTTCGGGATCGGCTGACCGGGGGTCAGGCGATCGAGTCCTGGATCTTCTGCTGGATCTCGGCGACGTTCGTGAAGTTGTCGATGACGACGACCTTCGCGGGGACCTGGCCGAGCTCCTCGACGAGGTCCTCGCTGGTGAGCACGAGCTCGGCGGTGCGGGCGGCGCCGCGGGCGGTGCCGATGTCGGCGGCCTCCACGTCGGCGTCGATGTCGAGCGCGCGGAGCGCCTTCTCGGCGTTCATCTTGAGCAGCACCGAGGTGCCGATGCCCATGCCGCAGACGGTGATGATCTTCATGGTGCTGTCCCTTCCGGGGGGTCGAGTGCTGGTGTTCGGGTGTTCGTGGGGTCGTGGTGCGGAGCCCGCCCCGAGGAGGCGCGGGTCGCGTCGGCCTCGGGAGGCCGGTCGGCTAGACGGCCGCGGCCTGCGCGAGCTCGTGCAGCGTGGCGAGCACCTCGTCGGGCGTCTGCGCGGCACGGAGGCGGGCGAGGCCCTCGTCGTCGGCGAGCACGCCGGCGAGCGCCGACATGACCTCGATGTGGCCGTCGTGGTCGAGCGCGGCGAGGCCGATGACGAGGTCGACCGGGTCGTTCGTCTTGTGGCCGAAGGCGACGGGCTCGGCGAGGCCGACCCACGAGAGGCCGGTGCGCGTGACGGCGGGCGACGGCCGGCTGTGGGCGAGCGCGAGGCCGGGGGCGATGACGATGTAGGGGCCGAGCTCGTCGACCGCCGCGATCATCTCGTCCGTGTAGGCGTCGGTGGTGGCGCCCGAGGCGACGAGGCCGGCGCCGGCGAGGCGGATCGCCTCGCGCCAGTCGGCGGCGTGCGCCGCGGTGGTCACGGCCTCGACGGAGAGTTCTTCTGCCAGGTCGACGGTCATGGGCGGGCTCCTTCGCTCGGCGCCGCGGGGGCGCGTGCCTGCTCACGCGAGCAGGGTCACCCGACAGGTGTCGACGGGCGCGCCCCGACTCTAGCTCGGATCGAGCCTTTTGACCACTCGTGTTCCAAAGTCGGCGGCGCAGGAGGCGCGGGTCACGCGCCCGGGGCGCGCCGGCTCGTCGCGGCGCTCACGCGGGCCACGTCGAAGAGCTCGTCCTGCGCCATGAGGGAGGCGCCGCGCACCCCGGCCTTGTCGCCCAGCCGGGCCCGCTCGACGACGAGGCCGCGGCGCGAGAAGTCGTGCGTGCCCGTGAGCAGCGCCGACCGGATGCCCGCGACGAGACGCTCGCCCGTCTCGGCGAGGTTGCCCCCGACGATCACGGCCTGCGGATTGAGCAGCCCCACGACGTCGGCGAGCGCCTCGCCGATGCGGGTGCCCACGGCGTGCAGCTGCTCGAGCACGAGCGGGTCGTGGGCCCGCGCGGCGGCGACGATGTCGGCGCTGGTGGCCACGTCGTGCCCGGCGTCGCGGAGGGCGCTGCGGATGGTCGCGCCGCTCGCCTCCAGCTCGAGGCGGTGGAGCGGCTCGTGGGAAGCGCGCGGTGCGCTCAGCTGGCCCGCGCCTCCTCGGGCCCCTCGGTACACGTGCCCGTCGAGGACGAAGGCGCAGCCGACGCCCATGCCGACCTTGACGACGGTGAGGTGCGAGTACTCGGGCCAGCTGAGGCGGGACTCGCCCACGGCGAGGATGTTGACGTCGCGGTCGACGGCGAAGACGGCGTCGAAGCCGGCGAAGTAGTCGTCGACCCGCACCTCCTCCCACCGGGGATCGAGCTGCGGGCTGCCGAGCCGGCCGGTGACCGCGTCGACCGGGCCGGGCACGCCGACGCCGATCGCCCGCACGTCGGCGCGGGTGCGGCCGAGGTCGGCGAGGAGGAAGTCGAAGACCTGGATCGCCCAGGAGAAGATCTCGTCGGGGCCGTCGTGCAGGCCGATGTCGGCCTCGTCCTCGCTGAGCACGGTCGAGACGAGGTCGGTCACGCCGACGCGGGTGTGCGAGCCGCCGATGTCGATGGCCAGGATCACGCCCGCGTCCGCGGCGACCGCGAACTCCTCGGGCGGGCGGCCGCCGCTGCTGCTGAGCTGGCCGGCGCTGACGATGAAGCCCGCCTCGAGCAGGTCGTCGAGCCGTCGGGCCAGGGTCACCCGCGACCAGCCGAGCTGCTCGATCAGGTCGCTGCGGGTCGTCGCCTCGCCCCGGCGGATCAGGTCGAGCACGACGCCGGAGCCGGTGGAGGGCGTCCTGGGGGTCATCACCACGCTGCGCTCCTCTGCGATCGGTGGGCGTCGACTCGTCGGGCCGAGCTCGGTTGACTTCAGTCTAGGTGTAGACGAAAGTGGGGCCATGGCCGACGACGTCCCCTCGACTCCCCCGACAGACACTAGCCGTGAGGCCGCGACCGACGGCGTCGCTGCCTCCGCCGCACCCGCCGCCTCGCGCGGCGACGCGGCCGCCGAGGCCGATGCCCTCGAGGCCCGTGCCGTCGCCGCCGCGATCATGATCCCCGCGCAGGTGGTCCAGGCGAAGGGCCACGGCCACGCCGGCACGGCGATGGCGTTGGCTCCCCTCGCGCACACGCTGTTCCAGCACGTGCTCCGCCACGACCCCGCCGACCCCGAGTGGACCGGCCGCGACCGCCTCGTGCTCTCGGCCGGCCACGCCAGCCTGCTGCTCTACGTGCAGCTCGCGCTGACCGGCTACGGCCTGGGGCTCGACGAGCTCGCCCTCAGCCGCACCCTCGGGTCGCGCACCCCCGGCCACCCCGAGCTTCACCACACGCCCGGCGTCGAGATGAGCACCGGTCCCCTCGGCCAGGGCGTCGCCTCGGCCGTCGGACTCGCCCTCGCCGCCCGTCGCGACGAGGCGCTGCACGGCGCGGGCACCGGCCTCTTCCGCAGCACGACCTGGGTGATCGCGGGCGACGGCTGCCTGCAGGAGGGCGTCTCGGGAGAGGCGTCGAGCCTCGCCGGCACCCTCGGCCTCGAGGAGCTGGTGCTGATCTGGGACGACAACCGCATCACCATCGACGGCGGCACCGACATCGCCTTCGGCGAGGACGTCCGCGCCCGCTACCGCGCCTACGGCTGGCGGGTGCTCGAGGTCGACGACGCCGCCGACCTCGACGCGCTGCGCTCGACCCTCGAGCAGGCGCGCCAGCGCGAGGGCGGCGGAGCAGGAGCCGACGGGTCCGCGGGAGGCGGCGGTCGCGCCGGCCGCCCGACGCTCGTCGCCGTCCGCTCCGTGATCGGCGCCCCCTCCGCCCTGCGCGGCGGCACCTCCGCGGCGCACGCGGGCGGGTTCGGCGACGACGAGGTGGCGGCGGTGGCGACCTCCCTCGGGTTCGCGGCGGGCGCCTCCTCGACGGACCTGCTGCCCGACGACGTGCGGAACTGGGCGCTGGGCGCCCGCGACCGGGGAGCACGCCTGCACGCCGAGTGGGACGAGCGCGAGGCCGCCTGGCGCCGTGAGCACCCGGCCGCGGCCGACCGACGCGACGCGGTCGCCGCGGGCGCGGACGAGGAGGCGGTGGCCGCGGCCCTCGCGACCGTCGCGGTCGACGACGGCGCCGCCACGCGCACCACCTCGGGCGCCGTGCTCAGCGCGGTGCACGACGCCGCCCGGCTCTGGGGCGGCTCGGCCGACCTCTCGTCGTCGACGAACGTCGCCATCACGGGCGAGGCCGTCAGCGCCGACCGGCCCGGCGGGGACTTCGTGCACTTCGGCATCCGCGAGCACGCGATGACGGCGATCCTGTCGGGCGTCGCGCTGCACGGGCTGTGGCGCCCCTACGGCTCGACGTACCTCGCGTTCAGCGACTACGCGCGGCCGAGCATCCGCCTCGCGGCCCTGATGCAGCTGCCCGCGCTGTACGTGTACACGCACGACTCCGTCGCCGTCGGCGAGGACGGGCCGACCCATCAGCCGGTCGAGCAGGTCGCGTCGCTGCGGACCGTTCCGGGGCTGGACGTCGTGCGTCCCGCCGACTCGCGCGAGGTCGTCGCGGCGTGGCGGCGCCTCCTCGGCTCGGGGTCGAGTTCGGGCTCCGGTTCTGGTGCTGACCCTGGGGCCGGCCCGGGCTCGGGCTCGGGCGACCGGCCCGCGGGCTCGGAGCGGACGGTCGCGCCGACTGCGCTCGTCCTCTCGCGCCAGGCCCTGCCCGACCTCGAGGGAGGCGACGCCACGGAGCAGGGAACGCCCCGAGGCGGTTACGTGCTCTGGCAGCAGGGAGGCGGTGGAGACCTGGCCCTGATCGCCACGGGCAGCGAGGTGCAGGTCGCGCTCCGCACCGCGCGGCTGCTCGCCGACGAGGGCGTCGACGTCCGCGTCGTGTCGCTGCCGTGCCTCGAGTGGTTCGAGCAGGAGCCCCGGGCGTACCGGGACGAGGTGCTGCCGCCGTCGCTGCGGGCCCGGGTCACGGTGGAGGCCGGCTCCCGGCAGCCGTGGGGCCGCTGGGCGGGGCTCGACGGCATCAGCGTCGGCATCGACGAGTTCGGCGAGTCGGGCTCGGGCCCGGAGCTGCTGCGCCTCCGCGGTGTCGACGACGCCGCGGTGCTCGCGGCCGCCCGCGAGGTCCTCGCCCGCTAGCCCCGCCCCCTCGCCCCCTTCTCCGCAGATGCCGACCGTGACGCCCGGACACGCCCGGGATGCGGCTCCACACGCGGCGTGTCGCGCGGCTTCCCGGCCTTCCGGCCGGCATCCGCGGCTGTGACGAGGTTGCCGACACCGGTCGCCCCGGATAAGGTAAGGCACACCTAACACGGCGATCACCCGTGAGGGCCCCCGAACCGGACAGCACCGGCGAGAGGGGCTGTCCGTCGACGCGGCACGCACCCGGCGTGCCCTCCCCGACACCGGGCGATCCGTCGTGCCCGCAGCATGCCGCCTGCGACAGGCACCCCCTCGCCCCACCTCCGGAAGGCCCCCATGTCCCGCACCTCGCGCCTCCTCGCCCTGAGCGCCGCCTCCGTCCTCGCCCTCGGCCTGACCGCCTGCTCGACCGGAGCCGGCACCGGCACCGACGGCGGCAGCACCGACGGCACAGCATCCGGCGACTTCACCCCCGTCACGATCGAGCACGCGCTCGGCACGACGACGATCGACGAGAAGCCCGAGCGGATCGCCACGGTGAACTGGGCCAACCAGGAGGTGCCCCTCGCGCTGGGCGTCGTCCCGGTCGGCATGGCGCGTGCGGACTTCGGCGACGACGACGGGGACGGCATCCTGCCGTGGGTCAGCGAGAAGCTGGGGGAGCTCGGCGGCGAGGCCCCTGTGCTGTTCGACGAGACCGACGGCGTCGACTTCGAGGCCGTGGCCGACACCGAGCCCGACGTGATCCTGGCCGCCTACTCCGGCCTGACGCAGGAGGACTACGACACGCTCAGCGAGATCGCTCCGGTGGTCGCGTACCCCGAGACCGCGTGGGGCACCTCCTGGCGCGACATGATCGCGTTCAACAGCCAGGGCATGGGCATGGCCGCCGAGGGCGAGCAGCTCGTCGCCGACCTCGAGGGCGAGATCGCGGAGGTCGCCGACGCGCACCCCGAGCTGACCGACTCCACCGCGATGTTCCTCACGCACGTCGACACGACGGACCTCAGCGAGGTCAGCTTCTACACGACGCACGACACCCGCGTGCAGTTCTTCGACGACCTCGGCCTGAAGCAGCCCGCGAGCATCCAGGAGGCGTCCGACTCGACCGACCTGTTCTCGCTCACGCAGAGCGCCGAGACGGCCGACACGTTCGACGACGTCGACGTGATCGTCACGTACGGCGACGACGAGCTCGTCCAGACGCTCGAGGGCGACCCCGTCCTGTCGCAGATGCCCGCCGTCGCGAACGAGGCGATCGTCGCGCTGCCGAGCACCGGCCCGCTGGGCACGGCCGCGAACCCGACTCCCCTGTCGATCTCGTGGATCCTCGCCGAGTACGCCGACCTCCTCGCCGAGGCGTCGCAGAAGTAGCCACCAGCCGAGCCGTCGAGAGCAGTCAGCGCCAGCGTGACCGTCACCANGGCTGCTCGCGCTGCTGGGCGTGCTCGTCGTGGTGATGGTGCTCTCGCTGACCATCGGCTCGCGGTCGGTGTCGGTCGACGACGTCCTCGCCGCCCTGGGAGGTGCGACCGACGGCTTCGACCGCGCCTCCGTCGCGAAGCGGATCCCCCGCACCCTGCTCGCCGTCGCTGCCGGGGCCGCCCTCGCCGTCGCCGGGGCCGTGATGCAGGGGGTGACGCGCAACCCGCTGGCCGACCCGGGGATCCTCGGGGTCACGACCGGCGCCTCCCTCGCGGTCGTCACCGGCCTCGCGTTCTTCGGCCTGAGCGCCGCGACCAGCATCGTCTGGGTCGCGATCGTCGGTGCCGCCGCGACGGCCCTGTTCGTCTACACGGTCGGATCCCTGGGACGAGGAGGCGCCACGCCCCTCAAGCTGGCCCTGGCCGGGGCCGCGACCTCGGCCGCGCTCGCCTCGTTCATCACCGCCGTCGCGCTGCCCCGCGGCGACATCTCGGCGAACATCCGCTCGTGGCAGATCGGCGGCGTGGGCGGCGGCACGTTCGCGAGCCTCGGCCAGGTGCTGCCGTTCCTCGCCGTCGGGCTCGTGGTCTGCCTGCTCTCGGCCAAGGCGCTGAACTCGCTGGCACTCGGCGACGAGCTCGCGGCCGGCCTCGGCGAGCGCGTCGCGGTCGTCCGCGGGCTGTCGGCCCTCGGCGCCGTGGTGCTCTGCGGGGCGGCGACCGCCGTCACGGGCCCGATCGGCTTCGTCGGGCTCGTCGTGCCGCACGCCTGCCGGCTGCTGACCGGCGTGGACCACCGCTGGCTGCTGCCCTTCTCGGCGGTCGGGGGCGCGGTGCTGCTCACCGCCGCCGACGTCATCGGGCGGGTCGTCGCCCGGCCCGCCGAGATCGACGTGGGGATCGTCACGGCGCTGATCGGCGCCCCCTTCTTCATCTGGATCGTCCGGCGCGCGAAGCTGAGGGCGCTGTGAGCGGCGCCGACCTGCGCTCCGCGAGGGGCGCCTCCTCGACGGCTGCCGGTACCGACCTCGACGCGGGCGACACCCGCGACGGCCGTGCCGCCCGCATCGCGAGCGTCGCCTCCGACGTCGCCCGCGGCCGCGCCCGTCGTGGCCGCCGCCGTCGTGCCGTGATCGGCCTGCTGGCCGCCGCCGTGCTCGTCGTCTTCGTGCTGACCCTCATGGTCGGGCGCACCTTCTACGGGCCCGGCGAGGTGCTCGGCGTGGTCCTCGGGCAGGACGTGCCCGGCGCCTCCTTCACCGTCGGCCGGCTGCGCCTGCCGCGGGCCGTGCTCGCGATCGCCGCCGGTCTCTGCTTCGGGCTCGGCGGCGTGACGTTCCAGACGATGCTCCGCAACCCGCTCGCGAGCCCGGACATCATCGGCATCAGCTCGGGTGCCAGCGCCGCCGCCGCGTTCGCCATCGTGACCCTGTCGCTCGACGACGCGCAGGTCTCGGCCTTCGCCATCGTCGCCGGGCTCGCCGTCGCGATGCTCGTCTGGCTGCTGTCGAAGAAGGGCGGCGTCGCGGGCACGCGACTCGTGCTCGTCGGGATCGGCGTCGCGGCGATGCTCGACAGCCTGACGGCGTACGTGCTGTCGGGCGCGGCGCAGTGGGACCTGCAGGAGGCGCTGCGCTGGTTGACGGGGAGCCTCAACGGCACGAGCTGGCCGCAGGTCGTCCCGGTGCTGGTCGCGCTCGTCGTGCTGACGCCCGTGCTGCTCTCGCGCTCGCGCGACCTCTCGGTCACGCAGCTCGGCGACGACACGGCCTCGGCCCTCGGGGTGCGGGTCGACCGCACGCGGCTGGTCGTCATCCTCGCGGCCGTGGGCCTGATCTCGTTCGCGACCGCGGCCTGCGGGCCGATCGCGTTCGTGGCCTTCCTGTCCGGCCCGATCGCGGCGCGGATCGTCGGGCCGCACGGCTCGCTGCTCGTGCCGTCGGCACTCGTCGGGGCGCTGCTGGTGCTCGTCGCCGACGTCGTGGGGCAGTTCGCGCTCGGCACCCGGTTCCCCGTCGGCGTCGTCACCGGGGTGCTCGGCGCCCCCTACCTGATCTACCTCATCGTCCGCACCAACCGTGCCGGAGGCTCGTTGTGACCACCGACCACTCGCTCGTCGCCCGACGACTCACCCTCGGCTACGGCGACCGCGTCGTCGTCGACGACCTCGACCTCGTCGTGCCGCCCGGCCGCATCACCGCGATCGTGGGGGCGAACGCCTGCGGCAAGTCGACGCTGCTGCGCTCGATGTCGCGCCTGCTCCGGCCGCGTGCCGGGCAGGTCGTGCTCGACGGCGCCGAGGTGCACCGGACGCCCGCGCGGCAGCTGGCCCGCACCCTCGGCCTGCTCCCCCAGTCGCCCGTCGCGCCCGAGGGCATCACCGTCGCCGACCTGGTCGGCCGGGGGCGGCACCCGCACCAGGGCCTGCTCTCGCGCTGGAGCTCCGCCGACGACCTCGCCGTCGCGGAGGCGCTCGAGGCGACCGAGACCACCGGCCTCGCCGACCGCTCGGTCGACGAGCTGTCGGGCGGGCAGCGCCAGCGCGTCTGGATCGCGATGGCCCTGGCGCAGCAGACCGACGTGCTGCTGCTCGACGAGCCGACGACGTTCCTCGACGTGAGCCACCAGGTGGAGGTGCTCGACCTGCTCACCGACCTGAACCGCAGCCGCGGCACCACGGTCGTGATGGTGCTGCACGACCTCAACCTGGCCGCGCGCTACGCCGACCACCTCGTCGCCCTGGCCGACGGGCGGGTGCACGCCGCGGGCGCGCCACACGAGGTGCTCACCGAGGACTGCGTCCGGGCCGTCTTCGGCCTCGACAGCCGGGTGGTCGACGACCCGACGACGGGCGCGCCGATGATGCTGCCGCTCGGACGGCACCACGTCGTGGGCGAGGGGCCCGTGCGCCGCGGGTCCTCGTCCGAGCCGACGCCGTAGGAGGCGCGGGTGCGTCCCGCCCGCCGCTCGCGCACCTCCTTCGCCGCTTCAGCGGAGTCGCGCCGGACACGACGGAGGGCCGCCCGACGATCTCTCGTCGGACGGCCCTCCAGGCGGTGCAGATGCTGCAGGTGGTGCGGGTGGTGCGGTGCTGACTAGCCGGTGAACGCGGCGTTCGCGCGCACGGGCACGGCGACCGGGGCGGTCGGGCCGGCGGGCACGGGCACGGGTGCGACGACGGCGTCGGCGGTGACCGTCACGGTGCCCTGCAGCAGGACGCCCGAGTCGTTGCCGACCAGGGTGATGAAGTAGGTGCCGGGGCCCTGGAGCTGGTCGGCGGGGATGACGATGTTCGCGGCGATGCGACCCTGGGCGTCGGCGGTCAGGACGATGTCCTGGTCACCCGAGCTCTGGGCGTTCTCGTTCGCGAACAGCACGGACAGGGTCTCACCGGGGAAGAACCCGGCGCCCTCGACCGCGATGCCGGTCGTGCTGACCTGCGAGACGGTGAGCGTCGCGGGCACGTAGGTGCCGCTGGGCTCGGGGGTGAACCAGGTGCTCTCGGTCCCGAAGGCGACGGCCTGGACCGACGACGACGCGGGGTTGGGCGTGATGAAGCCGTAGGCGAGGATCGTCGCGTCGGCAGCCGGGTCGCCGGCGGCGTCGATGGCGTCGATCTGGGCCTGGAACTCGGCGAGCGTCGCGACGGCGCCGGCGGCGTAGGTGCCGAGGGCCTGCGAGGTGACCCACTGGCTCGTGGCGGTGAAGCCCTCGTTGCCGACGGCGACGGGACGGAGCGTCGTGAACTCGGTGCCGGTGCCGGTGCCGTTGGCGAAGATGGGCACCTGGAAGGTGGCCGAGCCGAACGAGACGAAGTCAGCGTCGAGCACGAGGTCGGTCAAGGTGCTGGCCGGGGCGTCGTACGCGTTCAGCACCTGCACGTTGCCGAAGGTCGAGTTGAGGCCCGCGCCGTCGAAGGTGACCGTGCCGGCGGGAGCCGCCACGTCGCCGAGGAACCAGCCGGTCGCGGGGTAGGTGTCGCCCTCGACGCCGAGCTGATCGTTCGTGGTGACGCGGTCGGCCGCGTCGGGGTCGAACGCGGCGTTCGCCGTGCCGGAGACGGCGACGACGGAACCGATGACCGCGGCGGACGCCACGGCCACGGAGAAGATGCGGGACTGCTTCACTGGTGATCCTTTTTCTCAGAGTGAGCCGCGCCGGGTGAGGGGCGGCAGAACGGTGATCCCCCCATCACGGCGTCTGCGCAGGGGTGCGCCGTCGCATCGAGAAAGGTTCTGAGCAAGTGTCACTGATTTGCGGCCGCTTGGGAAGTCCTGTGACGAACCAATGCGTATCCGTCGTTCCCGGGTCTTGCCACGAGAGGGAGGATGCGGAAAAATCTGTCCCGTCAGGCCCAGACCCCGCCTGCCCCTGCTCGACTGACGGACCCGACCCGTCGTCGACACGCACGGGGGCTCGGCGCCCTGGATCAGCCGAGCCCCCGGCCCCCTGCGGGTGCCCGGCTACCTGCTGATCGTCTTGCCGACGGCGACCCCGACGAGCACGGCCGCCACGACCGTGACGACGGGCCGACGCCGCGCGTTCCGACGCACGAACGCCGCGACCCCCGTGCCCTCGTCGTCCGTGTCCAGCGATCCGACGGTGCGGTCGACGACGTCCGAGGTCGCCCGGCCGGCCTTGTCGGCGAACCGCTCGCCTCGGTCCTGGGCGCGGTCCAGCACCTCGGAGGCCGCCTCCTTCGCCTTCTGCACCAGCCGATCGGTGCTGCTCAGCCCGCCGGTTCCGCCGCGGCCGTCGCTGTCGGGTCCGGCGCTGCCGCCGTCCCGGCCGCCCGGGGCCGCGTACCGGCGCTCGGCCTCGTCGAGGGCGCGGCTGGCGGCGCGCTTGGCCTTGTCGCTGAAGGACTCGCTCATGGGGTGTCTCCTGGTCTGCCCGCGGTGCGGGCGTCGTGTCGCGGGGTGTCGTGCGGTGAGTGGTCAGTGGTGTGCGTCCCCGAGCGCGTCCGGTGCGGGGTGGGCGTCGTCGGGATGGTCGGCCCGGATCAGCCCTTGCGGGCAGGGCGGCGAAGGAGGCGGTGGGCGACTCCCGCGACGACCGCGCCGGCCAGGGGCGCGACGATGAACGCCCAGACCTGGCCCAGCGCGTCGGGCCCGGCGACGACGGCCGCGGCGATCGAGCGGGCGGGGTTCACCGAGGTGTTGCTCACGGGGATGCTGACCAGGTGGATCAGGGTCAGCGTGAGGCCGATCGCGACGGGTGCCAGGGCGGCGTACTCCTTCTTCGCGGTCACGGAGAGGATCACGCCGACGAAGACCGCGGTGAGCACGACCTCGATCAGCAGCACGGCGCCGAGGCCGTAGCCGCCGGGCGAGTGCGCACCGAACCCGTTGGAGGCGAAGCCCGACTCGCGTGCGGCGGCGAAGGCGCCGGAGGGGCCGTCGGCGACGACCGCGGCGACGACCCCCGCGCCGGCGAGGCCGCCGACGACCTGCGCGACGACGTAGCCGGGCACGTGGCGCCACTCGGTGCGTCCGGCGATCGCGAAGCCGACCGTGACGGCGGGGTTGAAGTGCCCGCCGGAGATGTGGCCGACAGCGTAGATGCCGCCCATCACGCTCAGGCCGAAGGCGAGGGCGACGCCGAGGAACCCGACGCCGAGCGCGTTGCCGTCGTCGGCGAACGACGAGGCGAGCACGACGGTGCCGACGCCGCCGAGCACGAGGAGGAACGCGCCGAGCGCCTCGGAGGCGTAGCGCGCGCCGCTCGACCAGGTCTCGGCGTGCTGGGTGCGCTGCTCCGATGTCGAGCGGCTGACGGGGGTCTGACGTGCCATGGGTGCGGTTCTCTCGGGTGCGTGGTGCGGTCGGGTGCGGTGGTGCTGTCCTGCGCGGCGGTGCGGTGGTGCGTGCGGCTGGTCAGTCGCGGCCGGTGGCGGACTCGTCGCCGCGCGACGTGAGGCCGGCGATCGTGTCCTTGGGGACGGGCGGCACGCCGCGTCCGAGGGCGGAGACGCCGACCTTGACGACGACCGCCGCGGTGACCGCGAACACGGCGAAGGCGATGAGGGTCGCGGCCCAGAGCGGCAGCGCCACGGCGAGGGCCACGACGACGACGGCCGCGAGCAGCCCGACGGTGACGACGGCCAGCACGGCGCCGACCCCCACGAGGACGAGTCCCGTCCGCGCGCTCCGGGCACGGTCGGCGACCTCGGCCTTCGCCTTGCCGATCTCGCCGCGCACGGCCTTCACGATCGGCTCGATCGCGCGGCTGCCCAGCTGGTCGGCCCGGCTGCTCAGCTGGTCGCGCAGGCGCGCTCCGGTGCGGCCGTCCTCGGTGCGCGGCTCGGCTGCGCCGGTGTCGGTGGTGTCCTTCTCGGCCACGGGGGCTCCTCCTGGTCTCGGCCCTGCTCGCCCGCAGCTCCCCGGGGGAGGCGCGGTGCAGGGCTCCCCATCAAGTCGTGTCCCGCTCCCCCTGCCGTCACGCACCTCCGGCTGGCTCCCAGCTTCGCGCGGGCCGGGACTCGCCCCCTGGCCAGCCGCGTCCGGCCGGTGCGTCGCTCCCCCTCTCTGTGTGTGCCCGGGCTCTCTGCGTGTCCGGGCTCTCCGCGCTCCCGGCGCCGCGCCTCCTCGGGGTCCAGGCTGGGACGAGCGACCGGGAGCCGGTCGGCGACGAGAGGAACGCGACATGGCCGAGACGACAGAGGTGCTGCACGTGGTGCTGGCGGAGTGGAACGACGGGGTCGACGAGACCGCCCGGGCGACCACGATGTCGGACGAGCACCTGACCACCATCGACGGCGTGCTGTCCGTGTCGAGCGGCCCCACCGTCAGCGGCGAGGGCCTCGAGGGAGGCTTCGACTGGATGCTCGTGGTCCGCTTCCGCGACCGTGCCGCCCTCGACGCGTACCTCCCGCACCCCGAGCACCTGCCGGTCGCGGGCTTCCTGCGCGACTCGGCCGCCCGGGTCGTCGTCTTCGACATCGCGGCGTAGGGCGAGGCCGGCCCCGGCGGTGCGGCCGTGCCGAGGTGCGGCCGTGCCGAGAGGCGGCCGTCGCCGGGGCGCAGCCGTCCCTAGAATCGGCGCATGCCCTACGACGAGTGGTACGACGACGACACCCGCGAGGCGGCGACCGCGCGGGTCCTCGAGCGCAGGGCCACGAAGCCGGGCGACCGCAACGTGCTCACGGTGGTCGCCGACGAGTTCGGCATCCCGCAGCAGACGCTGCGCGCCTGGGTCGAGGAGGCGGCACCTGAGCCCGAGAAGCCGGCCCGGAAGCCCCGCCCCAAGTTCTCGCAGGTCGTGACGACGCGGATCGAGCCTGCGGTGACGCCCGAGGCGGACCGCGAGTCGGAGTCGGACATCCAGGCGGATCCGGACGCGGAGCCGGACGTCGCGATGGAGCCGCAGGTCGAGCCGGAGCCGGATGCGCATGTGGACGAGGAGCAGCCGGCCGCGGAGGTCGAGGCAGAGCCGGACGAGCCGCGATCGCAGCCGAGCACCTCTGACACGCTCGCCGAGCTGAACGTCCCCTCGCGACCCGCGCCTCCTGCCCCGACCGCCGTCGCCGCACCCGCCCGGGCGCCCCGCACCGGCGAGATCGCTGCCCTCGAGGCGGAGGTCGCCGCGCTCCGTGTCGGCAACCGCGTGCTCACCGAGGCCATGCGCGTCCTGCTCGACTCCTGACCGGAGCAGACGGACCGCCGAGGTCACGGTCAGGTAACGCACCAAACTCATCCAGCGAGGGTGGCGAACCCCTGTCAACTCCCCACCGGGAACCACAGACAAGGAGAA
>NZ_JACYTX010000005.1:131603-149023 GCF_014841435.1 Frigoribacterium sp. CFBP 8766 | reverse complement strand
CGATGGTACTGCAAGGGGGACCTTGTGGGAGAGTAGGACACCGCCGGACTCCTTTTGAGAGAAGAGCCCCTCCACTGGAGGGGCTCTTCTTGTTTAACGCCGAGACAGCAGGGCAGGTCGCCGAGAGCGAGGCCCCGAGAAGCGGGGCTGCGCCGGTAGGATCGTGACCGATGTCTGCTCCCTTCTCCACCGCCTCCGGCGCCGATGTGCGCGTGCGGTTCTGCCCCTCTCCCACCGGGACTCCCCACGTGGGTCTCATCCGCACTGCCCTGTTCAACTGGGCGTACGCGAGGCACCACGGCGGCAAGCTCGTGTTCCGCATCGAGGACACCGACGCCAGTCGTGACAGCGAGGAGAGCTACGAGCAGATCCTCGACGGCCTGCGCTGGCTCAAGCTCGACTGGGACGAGGGCGTCGACGTCGGCGGGCCGCACGCGCCGTACCGGCAGTCGCTGCGTCACGACATCTACCGCGACATCATCGACCGGCTCCTCGAGCGCGGCCTGCTGTACGAGAGCTACGCGACGGGTGAGGAGATCGAGGCACGCAACATCGCTGCCGGTCGTGACCCCAAGCAGGGCTACGACAACTTCGAGCGCGACCTCACGGACGAGCAGCGCGCCTCCTACAAGGAAGAGGGGCGTCAGCCGGCTCTCCGTCTGCGAGTCCCCGACCGCGACCTCAGCTTCGACGACCTGGTGCGCGGCGAGATCACCTTCCCCGCCGGCTCGTTCTCCGACTTCGTGGTGGTCCGCCCGAACGGCGTCCCGCTGTACACGTTCGTCAACCCCGTCGACGACGCTCTGATGGGCATCACGCACGTGCTGCGCGGAGAGGACCTCCTCTCGTCGACGCCTCGTCAGATCGCCCTGTACGAGGCGCTGGTCGAGCTGGGCGTCACCGAGTTCGTGCCGCGCTTCGGCCACCTGCCCTACGTGATGGGCGAGGGCAACAAGAAGCTGTCGAAGCGCGACCCTGCCTCGAACCTGTTCCACCACCGCGATCGCGGCTTCATCCCCGAGGGCCTGGTCAACTACCTGTCCCTGCTCGGCTGGTCGCTGTCGCACGACCGCGACGTGTTCAGCCTCGACGAGATGGTCGCGGCGTTCGACGTGACCGACGTGAACACCAACCCGGCTCGGTTCGACCTCAAGAAGGCGGAGTCGATCAACGGGGACCACGTCCGCCTCCTCGAGGTCGGCGACTTCACGCAGCGCCTGCTGCCCTACCTCGACGGCGTCGTCAGCGATCCCCCCACCGAGTCCGAGGCCGCCGTGCTCGCCCAGGCCGCGCCGCTCGTCCAGGAGCGCATGACGCTGCTCGGCGAGGCGAAGGGGATGCTGTCGTTCCTGTTCACCGCCGACGACGAGCTCGAGTACGACGCCGACGCGACGGCCTCGCTGCCGGAGTCGTCCGCCGACGTGCTGCGCGCCTCCTCGGCTGCGCTCGACGGGGTGCAGGAGTGGACGCACGCCGCGATCCAGGACGCGCTCAAGGCGGCGCTCGTCGACGAGCTCGGCCTCAAGCCGCGTGTCGCCTACGGACCGCTGCGCGTCGCGCTCTCGGGGCGACGGGTGAGCCCGCCGCTGTTCGAGTCGATGGAGATACTGGGTCGGGAGTCGACGCAGGCGCGCATCCGGCGCCTCCTCGAGCGATCATGACCGAGGTCCGTGTCGACGCGCCCGCTGCCGACCCGCGCTGGGACGTCGTCGTCGTCGGGGGAGGGCCGGCGGGGCTCAGCGCCGCGCTGAACCTCGTCCGTGCCCGGCGTCGCGTGCTGCTCGTCGACAGCAACCGTCCGCGCAACTCGGCGACGCTGCTGTCGCACGGGTACCTCACCCGCGACGGCATCTCGCCGCTCGAGCTGCGCAAGCTCGGCCGCGAGGAGTTCCTCGCCTACGAGGAGGGCGAACACTGGCAGACGATGGCCACCAGCATCAGCCGCGGCGACGACGGGTTCGTCGTCGACTGCGAGTTCCGGGGGCAGCAGCGTCGAGCCCTGGCCGACGTGGTGCTGGTCGCCACCGGGCTGCAGGAGACGCTGCCGGCGATCGACGGCCTGCGAGCCTTCTACGGCACCTTCGTCCACAGCTGCATCGAGTGCGACGGCTACGGCAAGCGCGACCAGGCACTCGCCGTGATCGGCGAACACCCCGATCTTGCCGAGCGTGCCCTGCTGCTGTCGCAGTGGAGCGACGACCTGGTCGTCTTCACGCACGGCTCCGCCGATGCGGTGACCGAGGGCGAGGAGGCGCAGCTCGCCTCCCGCGGGATCCGCGTCGACCGCCGCCCGATCGCGTCGCTGCAGGGCGGCCGCGAGGGGCTCACGGGAGTCGAGCTCGAGGGCGGCGAGGTCGTGCCGCGCGAGGGCGGCTTCGTCCGGCCTGCCTGGGCCGGCAAGCTCGAGTACGTCGCACCTCTCGGGGCCGACCTCGACGAGGACGGTCTGCTGGTCGTCGACGACCACGGACGCACCTCGGTGCCGGGGCTCTACGCCGCCGGCGAGTCCACGGCGCCCGGGCCGCAGCAGCTGATCGTCGCTGCCGGGTCGGGAGCGCGAGTGGCCGCGGTGATCAACCGTGACCTCATCGGTGGCCTCGACGAGCTCGGAGATCGTGTACAGTAGACGCTGGCTCATCTGATGGGCCGCAGTGATGTAGACCTCACGGTCAATATCATTGGGGTATGGTGTAATTGGCAACACGACTGATTCTGGTTCAGTTGTTCTTGGTTCGAGTCCAGGTACCCCAGCACGAGAAAAGAAAGCCCCTGACCTGTCGGTCCGGGGCTTTTCCCTTTGTGCTCGTCTGGCCGCCTGCCGGCGGCTGCCGGGCTGCGCCCGGCGGGCCTTCGGCCGGCGGCGCTTCGTGCGCCTCCTCAGGCGGTGGGACCAAAGCGAGACGGATCCGTGCTCGGGGTGGGCACGGGGCCCGGCGGCGTGGGGGAGGTGTGCTCGATCACTCTCGACTTTGAGAGTGATCGCGTGCGGAGACTGGTGCAGGAGGAGCGCACCGGGTTTCCTGCACCGCACCGGGACTAGACGCGGTGCGGTGTACGGGATGCGGTGCAGTGGCGGCGGCGGGGGCGGCGCTGGCGGCGGCGTTTCGCGCGCCGGCGCGGGGTGGGGATGCACGAAGGCCCCTGCCGGGTGGCAGGGGCCTCCGGGGCGGAACGGCGCAGCGGCCGAGGTGCGCAGCGCCTACTGGGGGATGGTGGTCCCGAAGCGGGCCGGGAGCGTGCCGCGGTGCGTGCTGCGGAGCTCGTCGAGCGAGACCGTGAAGACGTCCTGGATCTCGAGCGACTGCGACGACGCGTCCGTCACGCCGATGCGGGCGACGGGGTAGCCCCGGCCCTCACAGAGGCCGCGGAACTTGACGTCGTCCTCACGGGGCACCGACACGACCACGCGACCGGTCGACTCCGTGAAGAGCGTCGCCGCGACGTCGAGGCCGTCGCGCTCGAGCAGCTCGCCCAGGTAGACGCGCGCGCCGACGCCGAAGCGCAGCACCGCCTCGGCCAGGGCCTGGGCCAGGCCGCCGTCGCTGAGGTCGTGCGCCGCCGCGATGAGCGACTGGTCGGCACCCGCGGCGAGCAGCCCCGCGAGCTGCTTCTCGCCTGCCAGGTCGACGGCCGGCGGGCGTCCGCCGAGGTGGTCGTGCACGGTGCCGGCCCAGGCCGAGCCGTCGAGCTCGAGGGAGGAGGTGCCGAGCAGGTAGATGTTGTCGCCGTCGTCCTGCCAGCCGGAGGGCACGCGCTTCGCGACGTCCTGGATCACGCCGAGGACGCCGACCACGGGCGTCGGGAAGATGGGCTTCGTGCCGGTCTGGTTGTAGAACGACACGTTGCCGCCCGTGACGGGGATCTCGAGTTCGAGGCACGCGTCGGACAGGCCCTCGACGGCCTGCGAGAACTGCCACATGACCTCCGGGTCCTCCGGGCTGCCGAAGTTGAGGCAGTCGGTCACGGCGGCCGGCACGGCACCCGTGACGGCGACGTTGCGGTAGGCCTCGGCGAGGGCCAGGCGGGCGCCCTGCTTCGGGTCGAGCTGGCACCAGCGGCCGTTGGCGTCGGTCGCGATGGCGAAGCCGAGCCCCGACTCCTCGTCGACGCGGACCATGCCGCCGTCGTCGGGGAAGCTCAGGGCCGTGTTGCCGAGCACGTACGTGTCGTACTGGTTCGTGACCCAGCTCTTGTCGGCCAGGTTGGGGGAGCCGAGCAGCTGCAGGAACTGGGCCCGCACCTCCTCGGGGTCGGTCGGACGCGGCAGCGTCGCGGCCGTGTCGGCCTGGAGCGCGTCGATCCAGGACGGGTAGGCGACGGGACGCTCGTAGACCGGGCCGTCGACCGCGACGGTGCGCGGGTCGACGTTGACGATCTCTTCTCCGTGCCAGTTGATGACCAGCCGGCCGGTGTCGGTGACCTCGCCGAGCACGCTCGTCTCGACGTCCCACTTCGCGGTGACGGCGAGGAACGCGTCGAGCTTGTCGGGGCTGACGACCGCCATCATCCGCTCCTGGCTCTCGCTCATCAGGATCTCCTCGGCAGTCAGCGAGGGGTCGCGGAGCAGCACGTCGTCGAGCTCGATGAACATGCCGCCGTCGCCGTTCGAGGCCAGCTCGGAGGTGGCGCAGCTGATGCCGGCCGCTCCCAGGTCCTGGATGCCCTCGACGAGCTCGCCGCGGAACAGCTCGAGGCAGCACTCGATCAGCACCTTCTCGGCGAACGGGTCGCCGACCTGCACCGAGGGGCGCTTCGTCGGGCCGCCCGACGAGAACGTGTCGGAGGCGAGGATGGAGGCGCCGCCGATGCCGTCGCCGCCGGTGCGCGCCCCGAAGAGCACGACCTTGTTGCCCACGCCCTTGGCGTTGGCGAGGTGCAGGTCCTCGTGACGGAGGACGCCGACCGCGAGGGCGTTGACCAGCGGGTTGCCCTGGTAGACGGCGTCGAAGTAGGTCTCGCCGCCGATGTTCGGCAGGCCGAGGCAGTTCGCGTAGAAGCTGATGCCCTGCACGACGCCGTCGACGACGCGCTGCGTGTCGGGGGCGTCGATGGCGCCGAAGCGCAGCTGGTCCATCACGGCGACCGGACGGGCGCCCATCGAGATGATGTCGCGGACGATGCCGCCGACGCCGGTCGCGGCGCCCTGGAACGGCTCGATGTAGCTGGGGTGGTTGTGGGACTCGACCTTGAAGGTCACCGCCCAGCCGCCTCCCACGTCGACGACGCCGGCGTTCTCGCCCATGCCGACCATCAGGTCCTTCGTCATCGCCGGCGAGACCTTCTGGCCGAACTGGCGGAGGTAGATCTTGCTGGACTTGTAGGAGCAGTGCTCGCTCCACATCACCGAGTACATCGCCAGCTCGCCGCTCGTGGGGCGGCGGCCGAGGATCTCGCGGATCTGCGCGTACTCGTCGGCCTTGAGCCCTAGGGCCTCGAAGGGCTGGTGCTTGTCGGGCGTCGCGGCCGCGTCGGCGGTCGTGTCGGGCTTCGGGCCCTCGGGGCGGACGTCGATCAGCTCGGCGCGGTCGTTCTCGGTGCTCACTTGGACAGGGCCCTCTCGATGACGGACGTGAAGAACGTGAGGCCGTCGACGCCGCTCGACATCGCGTCGGGCATGTCGGGGCCGAAGCCGGGCTCGGTGGCGTGCTCGGGGTGGGGCATCAGGCCGACGACGTTGCCGCGGGCGTTCGAGACGCCGGCGATGTCGTCCATCGAGCCGTTGGGGTTGACGCCGACGTAGCGGAAGGCGACCTGGCCCTCGCCCTCGATCCGCTTGATCGTCTCGTCGTCCGCGACGAACCGGCCGTCGGCGTTCTTGAGGGGGATCGTGATCTCCTGCCCCTCGGCGAAGCCGTTCGTCCAGTCGGTCGACGCGTTCTCGACGCGGAGCACCTGGTCGCGGCGGATGAACTGCTGGTGCGCGTTGCGGGTGTGGGCACCGGGGATGAGCCGCGCCTCCGCCAGCATCTGGAAGCCGTTGCAGATGCCGAGCACGGGCATGCCCGCGTTCGCCGCGTCGACGACCTCGGTCATGATCGGCGACAAGGAGGCGATGGCACCGGCGCGCAGGTAGTCGCCGTAGCTGAACCCGCCGGGCAGGATGATCGCCTCGACGCCCTGCAGGTCGTGGTCGCCGTGCCAGAGGGCGACGGGCTCGCCGCCCGCCAGGCGGACCGCGCGCTGGGCGTCGCGGTCGTCGAGCGAGCCGGGGAAGGTGACGACGCCGACGCGCATCAGACGGCGGGCGCGGCGTCGAGCACGGTGATGCTCACCACGTCTTCGATGACCGAGTTCGAGAGCACGTCGTCGGCGAGGGTGCGCACGTCGGCGAGCACCGCCTCCGTCACCTCGCCCTCGACGGTCAGCTCGAAGCGCTTGCCGATGCGGACGTCGGTGAACTGCTGGCGGCCGAGACGGGAGAGGGCGCCGACCACGGCCTTGCCCTGGGGATCGAGCAGGTCAGCCTTGGGCATGACCTCGACGACGATTGTGGGCACGTTTCAACTCCTGCGGGCTGGCAGCGGGTGGACGCAGCGAGTCTATCGGGACGGTGCCGCCCGGCCGGGCGTCGAGGCGCGGGCCTCGCGCCGGTCCGCCTGCCGGCCCGGCCGGTGTCGTCGGTGATCAGCAGATCCCGAGGTGGCTCCCAGCGTCGTCATCGGATCGGCACGCACCATTGATCTCAGCAGCAGGAACACGGCCTTGTGATCGGGCCTCCTGCTGCATCCGGTCGAGGGTTCCTGATCCGCCCGACGCCGTAGGACGCCCGGCCGATCCCCCCGTCGGCCGGGCGTCACCCTTCTCTCCCCCGCGGGCCCCTGCTACGGCCGGGGTCGCGTGCGGCCGAGCAGCCAGAGCGCCGCCGGCAGCGCCACGGCACCGGCGATCGCGTTCCGCAGGTCGAGGCCGTCGAGCATCACCGCGAACGGCGGCGCCACGACCAGCACGGCCGACACCGCGACGACGAGCGTGCTCGGGCGGCGGTGCCCCGACGGCACGGGCCGCGGTGCCCCTTCGAGGCGTCCGACCACGAGCGACAGCGCGCACGCGAGGCCGAGCACGAGCAGCACGACGGGGATCCGCGTCCACCACCAGGCCGCCGACGCCGGCTCGGGCAGCGGCCCGCCCGTCGCGAGGACGATGCCGGTGACGGCGATCAGCAACGGCAGGTGCCAGAGGTAGATCGTCATGCCGCGGCTGCCGACCGCGAACACGACGGCCCGCGCGGCACGCGTCCGCATCAGCCGGGCCAGCGCGGGGTGCAGCAGCGTCAGCACGCAGATCTGCCCGACGCCGAGCACCATCAGCGGCACGGCCGGCGGGTTGAGGTTCGTCAGCATGTCGTCCGACCACGGCCCCACCGTCGTCAGCGCCGGCAGCGACGCGGCGCAGGCCAGCGCGATGCCCGCCAGCAGGAGGCGCGGGGCACGCCCGAACCACCCGCTCGCGTAGGCGAACCCCAGCTGCTGCACGAACAGCCACACGAACACGAGGTTGAGCAGGCCGACGTCGGTCACGAGCGTCGTGTAGCGGACCGAGTCGACGAGCAGGGCCGCCGTCGCCAGCCCGACGAAGGTCGCCGCGGGTCGGGTGGCGTGCAGCCTGGCCATCACGGGCACGGCCACCTGCGTGATGCCGTAGGCGGCGAGGAACCAGAGCGGGGTGCCGATGCCGGTGACGGCCGTGTCGAGCAGGGCCGGGTCGACCCCGAGCAGCGTGGCGACCGCCAGGGCGACGGCGAGCACCACGAAGAGCGCGGCGGCGGGACGGGCCAGGCGCAGGAGGCGACCGCGCACGAAGTCCGCACCGTCGCCTCCTCGTCGCTGCGTGCTCGCCCAGGCGGTCGCGCTCGCGAAGCCGCCGACGACGAAGAAGAGCGGCATGATCTGGCCGACCCAGGTCGAGAACGCGAACCACGGCTGCTGCTGCAGCGGCTGCGACGCGACGACCGCGCCGTCGGGGTCGCGGCCGACGCCGACCATGAGCACGTGGATGACGACCACGAGCAGCACGCAGACGACGCGGGCGAGGTCGACGACGAGGTCGCGGCCGGCGAGGGCGTCGGCGGACGGATCCGGGGAGGCGCCGCTCGGCTCCGCGACGCTCGGGGCGGCATCCGAGGTGTGGCCGTGGCCCTGCGGGTGACGCTCCGTCGACGTGCTCATCTCCGCACCGTAGCGACGACGGGGGCCGGGTGGGGAGACCGGTCGGTGAATTCCTCCTCGGGGAGGACCCGGGCCTACGGCCCCGTCGAGGCGCTCGGTGCCCGGGAAGGAGCGTTCTGGACGGGGGCCCGCGGTCAGGTCGTCCCTTCTCGGTCAGAACGCGCCGGGGAGCGCCGCCGCGGGCGCCGGTCAGCGGACGACGGCCCCCACGAACTCGATCTCGACCCGGGCGCCCCTCGGCAGGGCCCCCACCTGGTAGGCGGCGCGGGCCGGCAGCACGCCCCCGGCCGCAGAGAAGACCTCGGCGTAGACCTCGTTCACGACGGCGAAGTCGGCGATGTCGGCGAGCAGCACCGTCGTCTTGACGACGTGCGCGACGCCCGAGCCGGCCGCCTCGAGGACCGCCGCGCCGTTGCGGAGCGACTGGGCCGCCTCCTCGCGCACCCCCGGCCCCGCGAACTCGCCCGTCGCCGGGTCGATCGGCAGTTGTCCGGAGACGAAGACGAGGTCGCCGACGACGACGGCCTGCGAGTAGGCGCCGACGGCGGCGGGCGCGGCGTCGGTGTGCACGGCGTGGACGGAGGCGCCGGTGCGGGCGGGGCGGTCGATACGGGTGTCGTCTGCGGTGGTCATGCGCGTCCTCCCAGGACGGTCAGGGCCGCGTCGAGCGCGGCCGGGGTGGTGGTGGCGTGCACGCTGAGGCGCACGCGGTCGTCGCCGTGCACGGTCGCCGTGACCCCGGCGGCGTCGAGCCGGGCGCCGACGGCCGCGGCGTCGCCCGCAGGCACTCCGGCGACGACGATGCCGGCTCGGCGCTCGCGGTCGACGGGCGAGAGCACGGGCACGCCCGCGGCCTCGAGGCGGGCGACCAGGTCGCCCGCCGTGTCGGCGACCCGGGACGCGACGACGTCGACGCCGACCTGCTCGAGCTGCTCGAGGGCGGTGGCGAGGGCACCCGAGGCGAACGGCGAGCCGTTCGTGACCGAGAAGCGCTGGGCCCCGGAGAGGGCGGCGTGCGGCACACCGTCGTAGCGCGACGGCCCCTCGACGCCGGTCCAGCCGCCGAGCACCGGCCGGAGGCGGTCGAGCGCCCTCGGGGAGAGGGCGACGAAGCCCGTGCCCCAGCCCGCCCGCAGCCACTTCTGGCCGCCGACGACGAGGGCGTCGGCGAGCGACCAGTCGGCGTCGAGGACCCCGAACCCCTGGATGCCGTCGACCACGAGGAGGCGGTCGCCGGCTGCCTCCCGGAGGCCCGCGAGGTCGGCGACCGTGCCGGTGCGGAAGTCGACCGCGCTCACCGCGACGGCGACCGTGTACGGGCCGACGGCGTCGGCCACGCGCTCGGGCGTCACGGGCGCGAGCGGCTGCCCCGGCACCGGGGGCAGGTGCCGCACCGTGGTGAGGCCCGCCTCCTCCGAGCGCCACCAGGCGTAGAGGTTCGACGGGAACTCGGCCTGGCTCACGACGACCTCGCCGCGCGGCAGGCCGAAGGCGACCTGCATCAGCCCGAGGGAGGTGCTGCCCGCGAGGGCGACGCCGGTCCGGTCGACGCCGGTGAGGCGCGACACCGCGGCCAGGGCGCGCTCGTCCTCGGCGTGCAGGCCCGCCGACGGGACGCCGGCGCTCGCCGCGGCCGCGAGGCGGCCTATGGTCTCGACGACGTCGCGGGAGGGCGGTCCGTAGCTGCCGAAGTTCAGGTAGCCGACGGGCTCCGCGAACGACGACAGGTAGGTGTCGAGGGCACCCGACGTCCCGGGGCGGGTCGAGGTCACTGCAGCACCCGCTGGAGGAACTGCCGCGTGCGCGCCTCACGAGGGGCGCCGAGCACCTGCTCGACCGGGCCCTGCTCGACGATGCCGCCGTCGGCCATGAAGACGACGCGGTCGGCGACCTCGCGGGCGAACTGGATCTCGTGCGTCACGACCAGCATGGTCATGCCGTCGCGGGCCAGGTCGCCCATCACCTTGAGCACCTCGCCGACGAGCTCGGGGTCGAGCGCCGACGTCGGCTCGTCGAAGAGCAGGAACAGGGGCTTCATCGCGACGGCCCGCGCGATCGCGACCCGCTGCCGCTGCCCGCCCGAGAGCTGGCCGGGGTAGGCGTCGACCTTGTCGCCGAGGCCCACCCGCTCGAGGATCGCGACGGCCTCGGCCCTCGCCTCCTTCGCGGATCGACGCTGCACGCGCACCGGGCCCTCGAGCACGTTGCCGAGCACCGTCAGGTGCGGGAACAGGTTGAAGTGCTGGAACACCATCGCCGTGCGTGCCCGCTGCGCGGACAGCCTGCGCTCGCTCAGCTCGTGCAGCACGCCGTCGCGCAGCTCGAAGCCCATCGGCTCGCCGCCGACCCAGACCTCGCCGGCGTCCGGCTCCTCGAGGCGGTTCAGCGTGCGGAGGAACGTCGACTTGCCCGCGCCGGACGGGCCGATGATGCAGACGACCTCGCCGCTGCGCACCGTCATCGAGACGTCGCGCAGCACCTCGTGGCTGCCGTACGACTTGCCGATGCCGAGGGCCTCGAGGACGGGGGCGGCGTCGGCGGGCGCCGCGCCTCCTGCGGTCGGGGTGGGCGTCGCGGTCACGGGGTGCTCCTCACGAGGGGGGCGCGGCCGAGGTCGGCGGCGACCTTGCGGCGCAGCGCGCGGGCGTTCGGCGGGCCGCCGGGGCGGCGGTCCTGCCGGTCGAAGCTGCGCTCGAGGTAGAACTGGCCGACGCTCGCGACGCTGACGATGACCATGTACCAGATCGCCGCGGCGATCAGCGTCTCCATCACCTGGAGGTTGAACGACGAGATGTTGTTCGCGGCCTTGATCAGCTCGAGGTAGCCGATGACCGAGGCCATCGCCGTGCCCTTGAGCATGTTGATGAAGTCGTTGCCGGTCGGCGGGATGATGATGCGCATCGCCTGGGGCAGCACGATGCGGGCCATGCGCTGCATCGGGGTCTGCCCGATCGACTGCGCCGCCTCGATCTGGCCGCGGTCGACGCTCTTGAGCCCCGCCCGCACGATCTCGGCCATGTAGGCGCTCTCGTTGAGGGCCAGCCCGAGGAACGCGGCGACGAAGGTCGTCATGACGTCGTTCGTGCTGACGTCGAGGAACACCACGTCGGTGAACGGCACCCCGACGGTGAGCCGCGGGAAGATCAGCGCCAGGTTGTACCAGAGCAGGATCTGCAGCAGCACGGGCAGGCCGCGGAACAGCCAGGTGTAGCCGGCCGCGAAGGCCTGCGCCACGGGGTTCTTCGAGATGCGCATCAGGGCGATCACGACGCCGATCACGACGGCGCTGACCTGTGCGACGACCGCGAGCACGAGGGTGCCGACGAGGCCCTGCAGGATGATCGGCGAGATCAGGTAGTACGGGATGTCGCCGTACGCGATGTCGCCCTGCGACGCCCCGTAGGCGAGTGCGACGAGCACCACGACGATGACCGCGGCGCTGACCCAGCGGCCCCAGTGCTTCAGGCGCACCTGCGGCAGCAGCTCACGCCCCCCCGAGGAGGTGCGGGCCGGGTCGACCGTGTCGGCCCCGGCCCGCGATCCGGGCTCCGTCACGGCTACTTGCCCCCGTTGACGGTCGCCTCGGTGACGCTGCCGGAGGTGATGCCCCAGGCGTCGAGGACCTCGCCGTAGGTGCCGTCGTCGATCAGCGAGTCGAGCGCCGCGGCGATGGCGTCGCGCAGCTCGGGGTCGTCCTTGTTGACGCCGATGCCGTAGGGCGCGCCGTCGATGACGTCGCCGGGCACGACCTCGAAGGCCTGGCCGTCCTGGGCGGTCTTCGAGATGTAGACGGCGCTCGGCAGGTCGTTGACGATGGCGTCGATGCGGCCGGTGCGCAGCTGGGTCTGGTTCTGGGCGTCGCTGTCGGTGACGGTGATCTCGAGCGGCTCCTCGCCGTCCGACTCGCACTGCGTGCTCGTCGCCTCGGCGAACTCCTGCTGGCTCGTGCCGGTGACGACCGCGATGGTCTTGCCGCAGAGGGTGTCCGGGCCGGTGATGTCGGCCGGGTTGCCCTTCTGCACCATCAGGGTGATGCCCGAGGTGAGGTAGTCGACGAAGTCGATCGCCTGCTGGCGCTCGGCGGTGTCGTTCATCGCGGCGATGGTGACGTCGACGCGGCCGGACTGCAGGCTCGTGATGAGCGAGCCGAAGTCCTGGTTCTGGTACTCGACCTCGAGGCCGAGCTTCTTGCCGATCGCCGTGATCAGGTCGTGGTCGGAGCCGATGACGGTCGAGCCGTCGGCCGCGTAGAAGTTGTTCGGCGCGGACTGCACGTTCGAGCCGACCGAGAGGGTGCCCGCGTCGGCGATGTCGGAGGGGAGCTGCGAGGCGAGCGAGTCGTCGACCTCGACGGCGTCGAGCAGCGCGCTCGTGTCGGGGATCGTCGAGGACGCCGACGACGAGGCGTCGCCCGTCGCGTCGCCGGGCTGCGGGGCGCTCGGGCCGCCGCACGCGGTCAGCGTGAGGGCCAGGACGGCGCCCGTCGCGACGGAGCCCCAAAGGGCAGGGCGGAGGCGGGGCCTGAGGGTGGTCGATCGGGTCATGGTCGAGCCTTTCGTGAGCGTCGTCGGTCATCGGAAGCTAGCCGATCTCTCGGCACGGTGAGAGAAAATTATCACAATGCGACGAATCTGTTACACACCGGTAACCTGGGGCCCATGACGACAGCCAGCAGCGCCACCGTGGTCGACCGCAGCCGCGTGCTCCGGACCGAGTTCGGGCCGTACCTGCCGCTGATGGACTTCCTCGCCGAGCTGCTCGGCCCGCGCACCGAGATCGTGCTGCACGACACGAGCGACCTCAGCCGCTCGATCGTCGCCCTCACGAACGGGCACGTCAGCGGCCGCAGCGTCGGCGGCCCCGCGACCGACCTCGTGCTCAAGGTGCTGCAGAACCACGAGCACGACGACCGCGACTACCTCGCGAACTACCTGGCGGAGTCGCGCACGGGCGGCACGTTCCGCTCGTCGACCTTCTTCATCCGCGACGCGGGCGGCGACGTCGTCGGGATGCTCTGCCTCAACATCGACGACGAGCCGCTGACCCGGGCCCGCGACCTGCTCGCGGCGATCACCGCGACGACGGGGCTCGTGAAGGGCGCGGAGCAAGGAGGCGCCGGTGCGGGGCGGGGAGGCGCGGGCGGCGCCGGGGGGGCTGGCGGGGCTAGCGACGGCGCCCGTGCTGCCTCGTCGGCCGGCGTCGTCGAGCGGCTCAGCACGAACGTGGACGAGCTCGCGCTCGACGGCGTGGCCCGGATCGTCGCGGCGCAGGGCGTCGAGCCGCACCGCATGACGCCCGACGAGAAGGTCGCGGCCGTGCGCGAGCTCGAGCGGGCGGGGGTGTTCCTGCTCAAGGGCGCGGTGGCGCAGGTGGCCGACGCGCTGCACGTGTCCGAGCCCACGGTCTACCGCTACGTGAAGCAGGTGCGGCGCGGCGACTGAGCGCCGGGCGCCGGGCCCGACGGCGGCCGCGCGCTAGACGGGGAAGCCGAAGGGGGCGGCCGGGGTGCCGGCCGCGGCCGCTGCGCGCTCCTCGGCCTCGCGCCGGGCCCGCCGCGTGAGCGGCTGGGGAGCGGCAGGCGCGGGCTCGTAGCTCTGCAGCTCGGCCTCGGCCCGCAGCGCGAACTCGCGCAGCTTCTCGGGCGAGACCGACGAGGCCTTGCGCGGACGCGTGTTGTGCAGGCAGAACGTGCCGATCGTCTCGCCGGTCGACGAGTGGATCGGGTGCCCCGCGTAGAACCAGCCGTGGTTGAGGTCGAGGTACGGGTTGTCCGCGAAGCGCTCGTCCTTGCGGGCGTCCTCGACGACGACCACGTCGTCGGCGGCGACGGTCACGTCGCAGAAGGTCAGCTCGCGGGGGATCGACACCGGCAGCAGCTCGGTGTTCATGGCGTACCAGAGCTTGCTGCCGTCGAGCATGCTGACGACCGCGACGTCGACGCCGAACTCGGCCTCCGCCTCCTTGGCCAGGTCCTTGAGCGCGTCGGAGCCGCCGGTCGCGGCCTGCTCGACCAGGCGCTCGCCGCCGCTCCACTCGAAGCTGCGCTGCGGCAGGTGCCGCGGCAGGCGCTCGTCGAGCTGGCCCTGGTGCACGCGGTCGAGGGTCGGCGCGATGCGGTGCGCGATGGTCTGCGCCCACCGGCGGTAGCCCTCGGCGCAGCCGTGCGGCGAGTCGGGGCGGCGGAGGCCGGCCGGCAGCCGGAAGTACTCGAGGCCCGCCTCGGAGGCGACCAGCTCGGTGAGGGCGTTCATGCGCTCGCCGTGCTGCTCGGCGACCGAGCCCAGCAGGCTGTCGAACGCCTTCGCCGAGCGGACGGGCGGCACGCCGACCAGCACGGTGCGCGCGGTCGGGTGGCTGCGGCGCGCGATGGTCGAGACGAGGAGGCGCAATTCGCGCTCCCAGACGTCGAGGGGCGTCAGGCGCACGGCGTCGTTGAGGCCCACCAGCACCACGACGGTGTCGTAGAGGCCGACGTCGGTGTCGCGGATCCAGGCCCGCGTCGACTCGATGCTCATCATCTCGTCGCCGACGTAGTCGACCGAGCAGGGGCGCCCGGTGGCCTCCGAGGAGGCGCGCGACAGCTGGCCGACGAGCGCCTGGTCGTGGGTGGACACGCCCCAGCCGTGCGCGGGGCCGTTGCCGACGATGAGGACGGTGTCGGCGTCGCGCGCCGAGGTGCGCGCGGTCGGCTCGTCACGGGGGGAGAGGACGTGACGCGACCGCGAGAGCCACCAGAGGTACCAGAGCCGCATCACGGGACGGAGCCGCTCGTATCCGTGCTGGTGCACGCCGGCGACGGCGCTGCCCGTGCTCGGGCGGGCGCCCGGCGTGCCGGTGCTGTCGTGGTCGACCGTCCTGGTCACGCGGTGCTCCTCGGGTGTCGTCTGGGTGCCATCCCGCGCTCCACGCTAGGCGGGGCGTCCCGGGAGCGACATCCCCCAGAACGGGCCGCTGCGCGGTGCGGCCGTCGCCACGGGCGTGTCCGTCGCCACCGGGCTGCGGCGGCGGCCCGCTCGTGACGGACACGCCCGCCCCCGGGCTGTTTTGAACCATTCAAGGGAAGCGTGCTTAGATGGGGGCATGACGACGACGAGCCAGGGCGCCGAAGGCGCTGCGAGCACGCAGGGCACCGAGCGCCTCCGGGCCGCCGGCCTGCGGGTGACCGCGCCGCGCCTCGCCGTGCTCGACGCCCTCGACGGGCTGCCGCACGCGCCGGCCGACGTCGTCTTCGCTCGCGTCGCGCTGGGCCTGCCGGGCACCTCCCTTCAGGCGGTCTACGGCGTCCTCGCGGCCCTCACGGGGGCCGGGCTGGTCCGTCGGATCGAGCCGGCCGGCTCCGCCGCGCTCTACGAGCTGCGCACCGGCGACAACCACCACCACGTGGTCTGCTCCGTCTGCGGCAACGTCGCCGACGTCGACTGCGTCGTCGGCCACGCGCCGTGCCTGACCCCGTCGAACGACTCCGGCTTCACCGTGCAGACCGCGGAGGTGACCTTCTGGGGCCTCTGCCCGGCGTGCCGCGCCGCGGAGGACGCGCCGCTCGACGGCGAGGTCGTCACCGGACCGGCCGACGCGGGCGTGCCGGTGCTGGACGCGACCGGCCTCGCCGGCGCGACGACCCTGGACGCGACCGGCCTCGCCGACGCGGGGCGCGCCTCCTGAGCTGCACCGCACCTCCCGCGCAGGGCACCGCCCTCCCCTTCTTCCCGGCCGCGCGCCGGGTCTCCCGCAACCCGCGACTGAACACCGAACGGAAAGAGGAGTCATGACCGACACGACACCGATCACGACCACCGACAACGGCGCACCCGTCGCCAGCGACGAGCACTCGCAGACGGTCGGGGCCGACGGCCCCATCGTGCTGCACGACCACGCGCTGGTCGAGAAGCTCGCCAACTTCAACCGCGAGAAGGTGCCGGAGCGCATCGTGCACGCCAAGGGCGGCGGCGCCTTCGGCACGTTCGTCACCACCGGCGACGTCTCGCAGTACACCCGCGCCGCGCTGTTCCAGCCCGGCGTCGAGACCGAGATGCTCGCCCGCTTCTCGACCGTCGCCGGCGAGCAGGGCAGCCCCGACACCTGGCGCGACCCCCGTGGCTTCGCGCTGAAGTTCTACACGAGCGAGGGCAACTACGACCTCGTCGGCAACAACACGCCCGTCTTCTTCATCCGCGACGGCATCAAGTTCCCCGACTTCATCCACTCGCAGAAGCGCCTGCCCGGCTCGCACCTGCGCGACCACGACATGCAGTGGGACTTCTGGACCCTCTCGCCCGAGTCCGCCCACCAGGTGACCTGGCTGATGGGCGACCGCGGCCTGCCCGCGTCGTGGCGCATGATGGACGGCTTCGGCTCGCACACCTACCAGTGGATCAACGCCGCGGGCGAGCGCTCGTGGGTCAAGTACCACTTCAAGTCCGACCAGGGCAACGAGATCCTCACGCAGGCCGACGCCGACCGCATCGCCGGTGAGGACGCGGACTTCCACATCCGCGACCTGTCCGCCGCGATCGAGCGCGAGGAGTTCCCGACCTGGACGATGTCCGTGCAGGTCATGCCCTACGCCGACGCCGCGAGCTACCGCTTCAACCCCTTCGACCTGACGAAGGTCTGGCCGCACAGCGACTACCCGCTGATCGAGGTCGGGAGGATGACCCTGAACAGGAACCCGGAGAACTACTTCGCGCAGATCGAGCAGGCCGCGTTCGCGCCCTCGAACTTCGTGCCCGGCATCGCGACCAGCCCCGACAAGATGCTGCTCGCGCGCATCTTCAGCTACGCCGACGCGCACCGCTACCGCGTGGGCGTCAACCACCAGCAGCTGCCGGTGAACGCGCCGAAGAACGAGGTGCACTCGTACTCGAAGGACGGCGCCGCGCGCTACAGCTTCAGCGACGCCACCGTGCCGGTCTACGCGCCGAACTCGGTCGGCGGCCCCTCGGGCTCGCCGCAGGCCGCGGGCGAGACCCCCGGCTGGGAGAGCGACGGCGAGCTCGTCCGCTCGGCAGCCACGCTGCACCCGGAGGACGACGACTTCGGCCAGGCCGGTTCGCTCGTCCGCGACGTGATGGACGACGAGCAGCGCGACCGCTTGGTCGCCAACATCGTCGGCCACGTGTCGAAGGTCACCCGTCCCGACCTGCTCGAGCGCGTGTTCCAGTACTGGAACTCCGTCGACCCGATCCTCGGCTCGCGCGTCCGCGCCGGCGTCTCACCCGAGGCGCCCGGCTCGAACGAGGACCCGGCGACCGTGGG
>NZ_JACYTX010000005.1:0-131586 GCF_014841435.1 Frigoribacterium sp. CFBP 8766 | reverse complement strand
CCTCCTGCGTGCGGTCGGCCCCCCTAGACCATCTGGCCGTTCCAGCGGATGTCGCCGGCGGGCCACTCGGCGGCCGTCGCGCCGACCTCGCGGATCAGCCAGCCCTCGTCCTGGCTGACGAGCACGCCTGCCCCGTCTGCCGAGAAGGCGGTGTAGTGGCCGGTGACCGCGTGACCGGTGACTGCGTCCTCGCTCGCGTCGCCCAGCGGCAGCCAGCCCGCGCGGCGGTAGAAGCCCTGCACCGCCTCGCCGGTCTCGAGCAGGCCGAACCGGCTGCCGAGGCGCTCGAGCGCGGCGTCGACGTGGCGCAGCAGCGCGCCGCCGAGGCCGGTGCCCTGCGCGGTCGGGCTGACGGCGACCATCCCGACCGCGGTGACCAGCAGGTCGGTCTCGCCGACCGTGACGAACTGGCGGCGGAGCCCGGCGTGCGCGACGACGACGTCCCCGTCGCGGGCGACGACGCGGAGCTCCGGCTGCATCCCGGCCCAGCTGCGCGCCCCGGCGTACCAGTGGTCGTAGGCGTCGAAGGTGCGGGCGAGCATCGCCGCGAGGGCCTCGTGGTCGTCGAGAGTGAGGTCGCCCTCGGCGACGGTGCTGAAGACGGGGGCGGGGGAGGCGTGCTGTGCGGCTTCGGACATGCCTGCGACGCTATCTCCAGAAGTACGGCGCGTGGGCGGTCACGCGCCCAGCGCGCGGGCCGTGACCTCGATCTGGTTCAGCCACGGGTCGTCGAAGGCGAGCACGCGGCCGTCGTCGCGAGTGGCGACGCCGTGGTGCGCGAGGCGCTCGCCGAGGGCGCCCAGGTCGTCGAGGCCCGGCACCTCGATGCGGACGAGTCCGAGACCGAGGGCCAGCTGCCGCCTCCCTGCTCCGGCGCTCTGCCACGTGTTCATCGCCATGTGGTGGTGGTAGCCGCCGGCGCTGACGAAGAGCGCCTGCGGCCCGAAGCGCGTCGTCGTCTCGAAGCCGAGCTGCTCGACGTAGAACCGGTGGGCGCTGTCGACGTCTCCCACGCTGAGGTGCACGTGGCCGACCGAGGCGGGGCGGGAGGCGGTGGCGACCAGCGCCTCCTCGGTCACGTTCTGCTGCAGGAACGCGTTCGGGTCGAGGGCGAGGGTGGCCATGTCGACCTGGCCGTGGGTCCACGACCAGGCGGTGCGGTCGCGGTCCCAGTAGAGCTCGACCCCGTTGCCCTCGGGGTCGGTGAAGTAGAAGGCCTTGCTGACGAGGTGGTCGGCGCTGCCGGTGAAGCTGCCGGGGTGGCGGCTCGCGACGCCGTACACGGAGGCGGCGAGGTCAGCCTCGGTCTCGAACAGGATCGCCGTGTGGAAAAGGCCGGCCTCGCGGGGGCCGGCGTGCCGGAGCTCCGGCGCGTGCTCGAGCACCACGATCGGCGTCGCCCCCCGGCCGAGGACGCTGCGGCCCGCCTCCGCGTCGTGGCTCAGCACGGCGAGCGTGACGGCGTCGCGGTAGTACGCGGTCATCGCGTCGAGGTCGGCGACGCGGAGCGTGACCGCGCCCATGCCCGTGTCGGCGGCGAGCAGGTCGGCGGCGTTACGGCCTGCCGGGTTCCGGTCAGCCGAGGAGGCGCCGGTCGCGTCGCTGCTGCTGGTGTCGGTCATCGGGGCCCTCGGTTCTCGTGCAGTCGCGCGTCTCGTGTCACGCCGGTCGATGACGTGTCACCAACTGGAACCGGCTGAACTGGCGCGGCATTCCTGGCTCGACTCAGCCGGGGCCGGCCTGACACCGGCGAGTGAACGGAACACCGCCGTAGTCACCGGTTCTTCGTTCACTCAGCGGTGTCGGAGCGCGGTCCGGGCACAGCCGGCAGCTGCGGCACGCCATGAGCGTGCGGCAGGGTCAGTGGGCGGTGAGGCGCTCGATCAGCTCGCGGTAGCGGGCGGCCGTGCGCTCGACGATCTCGGGCGGCAGGGCGGGCGGGGTGCCGGTCTTGTCCCAGTTGTCGCTCAGCCAGTTGCGCACGATCTGCTTGTCGAAGCTGTCCGTGCGGCTGCCGGTGCCCGAGCTTGCCCCCGCGGCCCCGGCGCCCCCCGCGTCCCAGAAGCGGCTGCTGTCGCTGGTGAGCACCTCGTCCCCGAGGGTCAGCTCGCCGGTGGAACGGTCGGCCCCGAACTCGAACTTGGTGTCGGCGAGGACGACGCCCCGTGCCTCCGCGACCATGGAGGCACGGCGGTAGATCTCGAGCGACGTGTCGCGCAGCGCCGCCGCGACGTCGGCGCCGACGAGCTCGACGGTGCGCTCGAACGAGATGTTCTCGTCGTGCTCGCCGAGCGGCGCCTTGTAGGCGGGGGTGTAGATCGGCTCGGGCAGTCGGTCGCCGTCGTGCAGGCCGGCCGGCAGCTCGATGCCGCACACCCGGCCGGTCTCGCGGTACTCGGCCCAGCCGCTCCCCACGAGGTAGCCGCGCACGACGCACTCGACCGGGTACATGTCGAGCGGCTTCACCAGCATCGCGCGGTCGCGCACGGCAGCAGGCACCGACACGGAGGCGGTGGTCGGGTCGACGAGGTGGTTCGGCACGCCCTCGAGCTGGTCGAACCACCACGTGCTGAGCTGCGTGAGCAGGGCGCCCTTGCCCGGGATGCCGGGCTCGAGCACGACGTCGTAGGCGCTGACGCGGTCGCTGGCGACGACGAGCAGGTGCTCGGCGGCGTCCAGGGCGGGCGCGGCGTCGAGGGCGGCGGCGTCGCCGGCGGCGTCGAGAGTGGCGGCGTCGTCGCCCGAGCCCGCGGCGGGGGCCGGCACGTACAGGTCGCGGACCTTGCCCGAGTAGGCGTGCACCCAGCCGGCGAGCTCGGGCGCCTCGGCGGTCATCGGGCGACCCGCTCGGCGATGTCGCGGCGGTACTGGCCGCCCTCGAGCCGGATGCGGAGCATCGCGTCGTAGGCGCGTCCCCGTGCCTCGGCGAAGTCGGCGCCCTCGGCGACGACGCTCAGCACGCGGCCGCCGGTGGCGATGAGGCGGTCGTCGAGACGGGCGGTCGCGGCGTGGGCGACGTGCACCCCCGCGACGGCGGTGGCCTCGTCGAGGCCGGTCAGGGGGCGGCCGCTGACGGCGCCCTCGGGGTAGCCCTCGCTCGCGAGCACGACGGTGACCGCGGGCGTCGGCACGAAGCGCGGCGCCTCGTGGTTGCCGAGCGAGCCGGTCGCGGCGGCGAGCAGCAGGCCGCTCAGCGGCGTGATGAGGCGCGGCAGCACGACCTGCGTCTCGGGGTCGCCGAAGCGGGCGTTGAACTCGATCACGCGGACGCCCTGCTCGGTGAGGATCAGCCCGGCGTAGAGCAGCCCGATGAAGGGCGTGCCCTCCGACTCGAGCTGGCGCACCGTCGGCGTCGCGATGGTGTCGAGCACCTCGTCGACGAAGTCCTTCTCGCTGCCGAAGCGGTCGGCGAGCCACGGCAGCGGCGAGTAGGCGCCCATGCCGCCGGTGTTCGGGCCGGCGTCGCCGTCGAGGAGGCGCTTGTAGTCCTGGGCGGGCGACAGCGGCACGACCGTGTGCCCGTCGCTGAGGAAGAACAGCGAGACCTCAGGCCCGTCGAGGAACTCCTCGACGAGCACCGGCCCGTGCTGCAGCCAGTACGTGGTGTGCTCGACGGCGGCGTCGCGGCTCTCGGTGACGAGCACGCCCTTGCCCGCGGCGAGGCCGTCGGCCTTGATGACATAGGGCGCACCGAACTCGTCGAGCACGGCGACGGCCTCGTCGAGGGTCCCGACGCGGGTGGCGCGTCCCGTCGGGACGCCCGCCTCCTCCATGATCCGCTTCGCGAAGGTCTTGCTGCCCTCGAGCGCCGCGGCCTTCTTGCCTGGGCCGAACACGGGCACGCCGCGGGTGCGCAGCGCGTCGGCCACACCGGCGACGAGGGGGGCCTCGGGGCCGATCACGACCAGCTCGACGTCGTTCTCGAGCGCGTACTCGGCCACCACGGAGCCGTTCGACGGATCGAGGTGCACGACCTCGACCTGCGCCGCGATGCCGGCGTTGCCGGGGGCGGCGACGATCTCGTGCCCCGCGTCTTCGCGCAGCAGCGCGGTGATGATGGCGTGCTCGCGAGCACCGGAACCGAGGACGAGTATGCGCACCCGATGGATCCTACCGAGGCGCGCCTCCCGGCAGTCGGCGTGGGCGGCGCGTGCGCGGGTAGCGTGACGGCATGGCCAGGGCGAGGATCGACGACGCGGCGGGCGCGGCAGCCGTGCAGGAGGCGGTGGTCGCGCTCGCCGAGGGCGGCTCGGCACCGCGGACCGTCACCGCCACCGCGGTGCGCTGGCTGCTCCAGGTGCTCGCCGACGGCGAGCCGGGGGCCACCGTGGAGGTGCGGGTGCCGCCGTTCGGCGCCGTCCAGTTCCGCGAGGGGCTGAGCCACACGCGCGGCACGCCGCCCAACGTCGTCGAGACCGACCCGGCCACGTTCATCCGGCTCGCGACGGGCGCCCTGAGCTGGGACGAGGCCGTCGCCGGTGCCCTCGTGTCGGCGTCGGGAAGCCGCGCCGACCTGCGCGGGTACGTGCCCGTGCGGCTGCCGCGCGCCTGAGCGGCACGGCGTGTGCTCCGACGTCGAGGCATGCGGCGGAGCTCGGGGACGCACTCTGGGACAATGGGGGCGTGACCCACGCACCCGACGAACCGCAGCAGCCCGACGAGGCCGTCTCCCCGGAGGCCCCGGAGCAGCCGGTCGTCGAGCCCGAGCGGTCCGCGCCCGCCGCAGCAGCAGGTGCGGACGAGCCCGAGGAGATCGCGTCGGACGACGAGGTCACCGTGCGCCGGGCCCCGAAGGTGTTCGCGTTCCTGCTGATGGGCGGGGCGCTCGGCGTGCTCGCCTCGCTGATCCTCACGTCGCTGTTCCCCTTCGACCCGGGCACCAGCCCGGCCTCGACCTACGGCTACTTCTCGCTCTGGGGGCTCACGTTCGGCGCCGCCGTGGGTGCCGTCGTCGCCATCGTGGTCGACCGCGTGTCGCTCCGCCGGGCGAAGACCCTGCGGGCCGAGCGCCGTCGCGTGGACGCACCCGAGCCTCCTGCGGTCGAGGGCGAGCTCGAGTAGAGCGTCGGGCGCGGCGCGGGTGCCGCAGGACGCTCCGCGCTGAGCCCCTCGCTGGGCCGGACGCCCCGCGCTAGGCCCCGCGTGCCGCGCGCAGCCGTGTGAGCAGCTCGGGCCCGCGGGCGTCGAGCAGCTTGCCGCCCCGGTCGACGCCGACCACGAGCAGCACCGTCCCGAGCACGACCCCGACGACCAGGGCGAGCACCCCGAGCAGCAGGCTCCCCGTGACGAGCGACGCGATGCCGAGCGCGAGCTCGGGCACCGCCAGGCCGAACGAGACGAGCCACGTCGCGTACATGCCGAGCGTCGAGGTGACCGACGCCCCGGGAGGCGACTTGAACGGGCTCTCGCCCGCGGCCGGCACGGGCATCAGGAACTTCGCCGACGCCACGCTCGACGCGCCGAAGCCCGTCAACATCACGCCCAGCCCCATGCCGAGCAGAGCGGGCAGCACCTGCCAGGCGCCGAGGACGGCGAGCGGCAGGATCGTCGCGAGCAACACGATCGGCACGGCGAAGAGCGACAGCGTGAGCACGCGTCCCGCTCGATCAGCGCGGCCGGAGACCCCCGTCGACAGGTGCGCCGCGAACGCGGTGCCGTCGTACGAGACGTCGGCGCACAGGGTGACGGCGAGCAGGGCGGCGATCCCCGGCCCGATCGCGTAGAGCAGCCACGTGTTGCCGCCGCTCCACGCGAGGAACACGGCGAGCACGGGCAGCAGCGGGACGACGACGAGCGAGCCGCCGTAGCGCGGGTCGCGCAGCCAGTAGACGGCGGCGCGGGCCGCGACCGCGCCGGTGGGCGTGCCGGGGAACCAGCGGAACGGCCCGAGCCCCTTCGAGGTCGCCGCACGCTCCTCGACGGGAGGCGCGATCAGGGCGGACGCCAGGGCCCGACGCCACGCGAGCAGCAACAGGGCGAGGGTCGCGAGCGCGATCGCCGCCTTGGCCAGCGCCTCCAGCGGTCGCCCGAGGGCGAGCTCGCCGGGCACGGCCCAGGCGGCGCCGAGCGGAGTCCACGCGGCGACCGCCGCGATGCGCGGCAGCTGGTCGACGGCCGAGCCGATGCCCTGGCCGGCGAAGCCGATGATCGGGCCGGCGAGGATGACCGGCACGAACACGACGACGCCCATCACCTCGCGGTAGCGCCGACGCGACGCCAGCGCGCTCGTCAGCGACTCGAGCACCCGCGACGCGGCGACGCAGGTCAGCACGCCGATGAGCCCGCTGACGGGGGCGACCACGGCCGAGACCGGGTGCTGGAGCCAGCTCAGCGACGTCGCGAGTGCGGCGATCGTCGTGACGATGCCGGGGACGCCGAGCACCCCGCAGACCAGCAGGGCCACGAGGAGGCGGTCGGCCGGGATCGGGAACGACCGCAGCTTCTCGACGCTGAGGGTCTGGTCGACACCGCGGGCCAGCAGCGGCACGACCGCCCAGCCCAGCACTGCGACCGAGCCGACGAGCACCGCGGCCGTCCAGGCCCACTGGGTCGGGGCGAACGACAGGGCGACGAGCCCGGCGACCAGCGCGACGAGGATGCCGATCCCGTAGAGCCCACCGATCACGAGCGCGACGACCTGCCAGACGCTGCGCTTGAGGCCGTTGCCCATCACCCGCCAGCGGAGGCTCAGGAGGTGCGCAACCACGACGGCCCCTCGTTGTGCTGGCGGCCGCCGACGAGCTCGACGAACCGGTCCTCGAGGGTGGAGCCGGCGCGCACGTCGTCGGTCGTGCCGGCGGCGAGCACCCGCCCGGCCGCCACGACGGCGACGTGGTCGCACATGCGCTGCACGAGGTCCATCGAGTGGCTCGACACGATGACCGTGCCTCCGCCCCGCACGTAGCCCTGCAGGATGTCGCGGATGTTGGCCGCCGAGATCGGGTCGACCGACTCGAACGGCTCGTCGAGCACGAGGAGGCGCGGCGCGTGCACCAGGGCGCAGGCCAGCGCCGCCTTCTTGGTCATGCCCGCGCTGTAGTCGACGACGAGCGTGCCCGCGGCCTCGCGCAGGTCGAGGAGGTCGAGCAGGTCGGCGACCCGGGAGGCGACGGTCTCGCGGTCGATGCCGTTGAGGAGCCCGTGGTACGTGATCAGCTGCTCGCCGGTCAGCCGGTCGAACAGGGCGATGCCGTCGCTCAGCACGCCCACCAGCGACTTCGCGTGCGTCGGGTCGCGCCAGACGTCGTGCCCGAGCACCTCGATGCTGCCCGCGTCGGGTCGCAGCAGGCCGGTGGCCATCGAGAGGGTCGTCGTCTTGCCGGCGCCGTTCGGCCCGACCAGGCCGTAGAACGAGCCGGCCGGCACCTCGAGGTCGACGCCGTCGACGGCGACCTTCTCGCCGAAGCGCTTGCGCAGGCCCGTGATGCGGAGGGCCGGGGTCGCCCCGGGCCCCGTGGAGACGGGCTCGGCGGGCGTGAGCACGTCGGGGACGGGCGCCGCCGGCTGCGGCGGGGTCGGTGCGGCCGGGGTCGGTGCGGCCGGGGTCGGTGCGGCCGGGTGGTCGGGGAGGGAGCTGTCGTCGCTCATGCGCACGAGCCTATTGACCACCGCCGACGGCGACCACCGCCGCTCGGATGACCGGCGGGTGAGCGGAGGAGCCAGGCCGGGTCAGCTGAGCTGGTTGGCCTCGACCCAGGCGAGGTACTCGGGGCTGACCGTGCCCGTCACGTAGTCGCCCGTGAAGCAGCTCATCTCGAGGTCGGTGACGTCGCTGCCCTCGATGATGGCGGCCTGCATGTCCGCCACCTCCTGGTAGATCAGGTGGTCGGCGCCGAGCTCGCGCGCGATCTCGGGGATCTTGCGATCGTGGGCGACCAGCTCGTGCCGCGACGGCATGTTGATGCCGTACACGTGCGGGTAGCGCACCGGAGGCGCGGCGGAGGTGAACGTGACCTCGTTCGCCCCGGCGGCGCGCGCCATCTCGACGATCTCGCGCGAGGTCGTGCCGCGGACGATCGAGTCGTCGACGATCAGGATGTTCTTGCCCTTGAACTCGCTCGACATGGCGTTGAGCTTCTGGCGCACCGATCGCTTGCGCTCGGCCTGCCCGGGCATGATGAACGTGCGCCCGACGTAGCGGTTCTTGTAGAAGCCCTCGCGGTACTCGATGCCGAGCTTCTGTGCGACCTGCATGGCCGCAGGCCGCGACGAGTCGGGGATCGGCATGACGACGTCGATGTCGCCGGTCGGCGCGTACTGGGCGATCGTGTCGGCCAGGCGGTCGCCGAGGCGGAGGCGGGCGTCGTAGACCGAGATGCCGTTCATGACGGAGTCGGGGCGCGCGAGGTAGACGTACTCGAACGAGCAGGGGATCAGCCGCGGCCGTGCGTGGCACTGCTTCGACACCATCTCGCCGTCGAGCGAGACGAAGACGGCCTCGCCGGGCGCGACGTCGCGGACGATCTCGTAGCCGCCCGACTCGAGCACGAGCGACTCGCTCGCGACGATCCACTCGTCGCGCTGCCCGTCGGCGGCCTTGCGGCGGCCGAGCACGAGCGGACGGATGCCGAACGGGTCGCGGAACGCGAGCAGCCCGTGGCCGGCGATCATCGCGATGGCCGCGTACGAGCCCTCGACGCGCTCGTGCACGCGGGCCACGGCGGCGAAGATCTGCTCGGGGTCGAGGTCGGTGCCGTTGACCTGCTCTTGCAGCTCGTGCGCGAGCACGTTGACGAGCAGCTCGGTGTCGCTGTTCGTGTTGAGGTGTCGACGGTCGACGTGGAACAGCTCGCTCGTGAGCTCGCGGGTGTTCGTCAGGTTGCCGTTGTGCACGAGCACGATGCCGTAGGGCGCGTTCACGTAGAACGGCTGCGCCTCCTGCTCGTTGGTCGCCGCGCCCTTGGTGGCGTAGCGCACGTGGCCGAGGCCCATCGTGCCGAGGAGGCCGCGCATGTCGCGGGTGCGGAAGCCCTCGCGGACCTGCCCCTTGGTCTTGTGCACGTGGAAGATGCCGCGCTCGGCGGTCGCGATGCCGGTCGAGTCCTGGCCGCGGTGCTGCAGCAGGAGGAGGGAGTCGTAGACGAGTTGATTAGCTGGCTCGTGCGCGACGAGACCGACGATGCCGCACATGCGGATCTGGCTCCAGACCGTAGAGTTGGGGTTACTGCGTCAGTCTAGAGCGACACCGAACGGATGAACGAATGGCGACTCCCGCTGCCCCCTCGACCAGCGCCTCCTACGCCGCGGCGGGGGTCGACACAGCCGCGGGCGACCGCGCGGTCGAGCTGATGAAGGCGGCGGTCAGCGCCACCCACGGGCCCGGTGTGGTCGGCGGCTTCGGCGGCTTCGCGGGCATGTTCGACGTGTCGTTCCTCAAGTCGTTCGAGCGTCCGCTGCTGGCCACCTCGACCGACGGCGTCGGCACCAAGGTCGCCATCGCGCAGGCCCTCGACAAGCACGACACCATCGGGCAGGACCTGGTCGGCATGGTCGTCGACGACATCGTCGTGGTCGGGGCGCGTCCGCTGATGATGACCGACTACATCGCCTGCGGCCGGGTCGTCCCGGCACGCATCGCCTCCATCGTCGAGGGCATCGCCCGAGCCTGCAGCGCCACGGGCACGGCCCTGGTCGGCGGCGAGACGGCGGAGCACCCCGGCCTGCTCGGCCCGGACGACTACGACGTCGCCGGCGCCGCGGTCGGCGCGGTCGAGGCCGGCCAGCAGCTCGGCTCGCACCTCGTCCGCGACGGCGACGTCGTGCTCGCCCTGGCGTCGTCCGGGCTGCACTCGAACGGCTTCTCGCTCGTCCGCCACGTCCTGCGGTCGGCCGACCTCGGCTACGAGGACACGCTCCCCGAGCTGTCGGGCACGATCGGCGAGGCCCTGCTCGAGCCGACCCGCCTCTACACGTCGCCGCTGCTGCGCGTGCTCGACGACCCGGCGCTCGCCGGGGCGGTCCACTCGCTCAGCCACGTCACCGGCGGCGGCATCGCGGCGAACCTCGCCCGCGTCCTCCCGTTCGGGTCGTCGACCGAGGTCGACCGGGGCACCTGGTCGCCCGACCCCGTCTTCCGCGTGCTGAGCGACCTCGCCGGCTCGACGCTCGAGTCGAGCGAGGGCACCTGGAACCTCGGCATCGGCATGATCGCCGTCGTCGACGCCGCCTCGGCCGACGCCGTGACCGCGGCCCTCGTCGCCGACGGCATCGCGACGTGGCAGGTCGGCACGGTCTCGACCGCGGCCCGCGACCTGACCGGGTTCGAGCAGGGCGCCAAGGGCGTCGACGGCGGGGCCGTGCGCCTGGTCGGCAGCTTCCGGGCCTAGTGGTCCGCCGCTGACCCGCGGCCTACGCTGGTGTCACACGACGAGGGGGGACACCGTGGCTGACGACGTCATCGCGCAGTACGAGGCCGAGGTGCAGGCCGATCCGGGGGCCGTGGGGCCGCGCCTGGCGCTGGCCGGTGCGCTCATCGCCACCGGCAGGGGAGCCGAGTCGTTCGGCCACCTGGGCAAGGTGCTCGAGCAGGTGCCCGGCCACCCGGCCGCACTCGCGCTGATCACGCAGGCGACCTCGTCCCTCGGGGCGGCCCCCGTCACGGAGGCGCCCGCCACGACCGCTGAGCAGGTCCCGTCCGCGTCGTCGTCGGGGGCACCGGCCGCCCCACGGCACGCGGCCGGTCCGCAGGGCGTCGCGGGCGCCCCGGGGCCCGGCGTCGACGGCACCGATGCCGACGCCTCCGATGCCGACGGCACCGATGCCGACGCCTCCGATGCCGACGGCACCGACGACGAGGACGAGGACGACGACGGCGTCGACTGGTCGCTCTTCGAGGAGCAGATCGGCGGCGTCGTGCCCGCGCCCTTCGTCACGACCGAGGACGGCGTCGTCTACACGACGGCCGAGGAGGACGTCGCCATCCTCAACCCGGGCGGCACGCGGGTGACGCTCGCCGACGTGGGCGGCCTCGACGAGGTCAAGAAGCGCCTCAACGACAGCTTCCTCGAGCCGATGAAGCACCCGGAGATCGCCGCCGCGTTCGGCAAGAGCCTGCGAGGGGGACTGCTGCTCTACGGTCCTCCCGGCTGCGGCAAGACCTTCATCGCCCGCGCCGTCGCGGGCGAGCTCGGCGCGCGGTTCCTCACCGTGAGCATGGCCGACATCCTCTCGTCGTTCATGGGCGAGAGCGAGAAGAACGTCCGGGCCATCTTCACGAAGGCCCGTGAGCTCTCGCCGACGGTGCTGTTCATCGACGAGCTCGACGCCGTCGCGGGCAAGCGGTCGAACCTGGGCGGCGCCGCCTGGCTCAAGTCGGTCGTGAACCAGCTGCTGCTCGAGTTCGACGGGGTCTCGACGCAGAACGAGGGCCTCTTCGTGCTCGCCGCGACCAACCACCCGTGGGACGTCGACGAGGCGTTCCTCCGGCCCGGCCGGTTCGACCGCACGCTGCTCGTGCTGCCCCCGGACGAGCCGGCCCGGGACGCGGTCCTGCGGCACCACCTCTCGAAGCGGCCCATCGCCGGGATCGACCTCGGCTGGGTGGTCGACCGGACGGAGGGCTTCAGCGGCGCGGACCTCGCCTTCATCTGCGACACCGCCGCCGAGATCGCCATGAACGAGTCGATCCGCAGCGGCCAGGTCGCGCCGATCGGCATGCCCCACGTGGTGGAGGCGATGAGGGGCGTCAAGTCGTCGACCACGCCGTGGCTCGAGTCGTCGCGCAACGTGGTCGAGTTCGCCAACGAGAGCGGTCGCTACGACGACCTGAAGGAGTACCTCCGCTCGCGGAAGATGCTGTGACCCAGGCCGCGCGGTGAGCGGCCCCGAGGGCCTCGACCCCGTCGAGAAGGCGGTGCGCGAGGCGCAGGTCGCGACCGTGACGAGCGGACCGGGGCGCGCCGTGGGCCTGCTGCGTGCGGCGCTCGCCGGAGCGCCCGGCGACCCGCGCCTCCTGCTGGCCCTGACCGACGCGCTCGCGGCGGACGGGTCGCTCGAGGAGGCGCAGGCGACGGCCCGTGAGGCGGTGGCCGTGCTGCCCGAGTCGGAGGAGCCCCTGGTGGCCCTCGCCCGCGTGCAGCTGAAGATGCCCGGGGGCGGCATCCGACGTGCGGCCGAGACGGCCCGGGTGGCACTGCGCCTCGCGCCGGACTCCACCCGGGCGCACCTGATCGTGGCGATGGCGGCGGGGTACGACGCGTCGGCCACGCGGGCGGACCGCGAGCGGGCGCGGCCGTCGGCGGAGGAGGCGCTCCGGCTCGCGCCCGACCTGCCCCTCGCCCACGTGGTCGCGGGCGTGCTCGACAGGCTCGACGACCCGGCGAACGCCGAGACCCACCTGCGCCGGGCCCTCGCCCTCGACCCCCACGAGCCGGAGGCCCTCACCCTGCTGGCCGGCCTCTCGACCACGGAGGAGGGCGCCGCCGCGGGGCTGCTGCGGTCGGCCGCGGCGCTGAGCCCGCTCGACGACCTCAGGCGGCTGCGGCTGGAGGCGACCGTGCTCCGGGTCGCCCACCGGGCGGCCGTCGTGGCGCCGATGGTGTCCACCGTGGCCCTGCTGGGAGCCGTGTGGCTTCCCGTCAGCCCCGGCATCCTGGGCTTGCTGGCGCCGTTGGTCTTCCTGGTGTGGGGCGCCCTTCGGACGCTGCGGAAGGTGCTGGCCGAGGTGCCGCGGTCGATGGTGAGGCGGGTGCTCTGGTCCGACCGCGGAGCTCGCCTCCAGACGATCGCGGACGTCGTGGCCCCTCTGGCCGCGGCGGCCGGCATCCTGGCGCTCGGCACGGGTGACGGCGAGGGGCTGCCGGGCGTGGCGCTGGTCCTCCTCGCGTCCGTGGCCTCCGCCGTCGGCGGCACCGTGCTGAACGAGCGCGTGGCGACGGCCGAGGAGGCGATCGTCGGAGACGACGAGGACGCCCAGGCGCGCCTGGGGGCAGCAGAGGTCGCGGCGGTGGCCGTGAGGGCCGGGCTCGTCGTCGTCGTCGTCGTGCTGTGGGCGGCGGGGCTCGTCACGAACCCGTTCGTCGCGTCCGCGGTGTGCCTGTCGCTCGCGGCCCCGCTGGCCGGCGCGCTGCTGATCGCGGTGCGTCACGGCGGCGGCTCGGCCTGGCTCCGACTGCTGTCGGCGGGGACCGTGATGCTCGCCCTCATGCTGGGCCTCGGCGGGCCCGTCGCCGAGCTGGTCTCCGGAGACGCCGCCGAGCGGCCGGGCGGGTTCACCTGGGTGGGGGTGCCGGGCGGGCCGGAGGAGCGCGACGCCCTGCGCCGACAGCAGCAGGAACGACGGGAGGAGCGCGAGCGGCAGGAGCAGGAGGGGGGCCCGGGGAGGCTGCCCGACTTCGGCTCGGAGCCCCCGCGCGCACCGACGGCGGTGCCGACCGTCGAGGTGCCCGACTTCACGTTCGACTGGCCGACGACAGGAGAGGGCGAGGCGCCGGTCGGGCCGTGAGGCGTATCCTGGGCAGACGCCCTCCGGGGCGCAGTCGACGACGATGTCGACACGGACGACGAAGGAGTCGACCAGATGACCACTCACACCCCCACCAGCCTCCCGGTCGCACGCGTCACCCGCGTGCCCCTCACCCCGGCTCCCCGGCGAGGCGTCTCGCCCGTGACCGGCGGCAAGCGCGTGGCGTTCCTCACCGCGGGCGGGCTCGTGCTCGTCGTCGCGATGGGGCTCATGCCCGTGCTGGGGCAGCTCGTCGGCTAGGGGACCGGGCCGGCGCCTCCTCGGCGCTGCGGCCGTCCTCGAGACGATGCGACGACGACGAACCGACGTGATCGATCGCGGAGGTTCGTCGTCGTCGCGTCGTGCTGCCGGTGCTCTTTGCCGGTGCTCTCGCGCGTCGCGCTGGGGCTCGCGCGGAGACGCCGCGCGGAGGCGGCGCGTGGGGCGGGCGCTAGGAGGTGCGGCGCGAGCCGAGCACGCAGAACTCGTTGCCCTCGGGGTCGGCGAGCACCACCCAGGAGGCGTCGGACTGGCCGACGTCGACGCGCACGGCACCGAGGGCCTCGAGCCGCACGACCTCGGCCGCCTGGTCGTCGGGACGGAAGTCGAGGTGCAGCCGGTCTTTGACGGTCTTGGGCTCGGGCACGCGCACGAACAGCAGCCCGGGGAGCGAGTCGGGGGTCGGCCGCAGCTCGGGCTCGTCGCCGGGCTCGCTGATGTCGACCCAGCCGAGCGCCTCGCGCCACCAGGCGGCGAGCGCATCAGGGTCGAGAGCGTCGACGACGACCTGTTCCCACTCGAGCGCCATGGTCGCGCCTAGGCGCTCTTGCTCTGGTGGTCGTCCGCGCCCTCGTCGAGGTCGGCGTCCACGTCGGAGTCGTCCTCGAAGTCGTCGGCCCACCGGTCGACGTACTCGTCGGAATCGCTCTTGGTCGCAAGCTCTTTTTCGAGCGCACCGTAGTTGGTGTCAGGGCTGAAGTACTTCAGCTCTCTGGCGACCTTGGTGTGCTTGGCTTTTTGACGGCCGCGCCCCATGCGTGACCCCCTCGTGAATTCGGCCCGGAAACGGTGTCGGACGAACCGGGAACTACCGACAGGTGACGTTGCAAAACTGCATCGATCTTAGCATGTGCCTCCAGCCCTGACGGCCTGTCACGGGCGGCCCCCACGGGCGTCGAGGAACGCTCGCACCTGGTCGTCGAGGAGGGCGTCGCGGAGCTCGGAGATCGCTGCGTCGTCGGGGAGGACGATGGACTGGCCGTCGGCCGAGGTGCCGGTGCCGGCGGTCGGGACGGTGAAGAAGTCGACGTCGTCGGGACGCAGGCCACGGAGGCCGGCCCCGAGCGCCACGAGGGTGCCGGCGTCGAGGTCGGCGTCGACCGTGACGTGCGGCGCGGTCGCGGCGAGGAAGCCGGTGACCCGCGTCGGGTCGGTGAGGGTCGCCCGGCTGACGAGGGTGCGGAGGACGCCTTCGAGGAACGCCTGCTGGTTCTCCACGCGCTGGAAGTCGGCGTCGGCGAACGCGCTGCGCTCGCGGACGAAGGCGAGAGCGGAGTCGCCCTCGAGGTGGTTGACGCCCTGCACGTACTCGTGGGCGGACCTGCGGTCGGACGCCGTGCTGCGGAACGCCTTCTCGCTCACCACGTCGACTCCGCCGAGCGCGGTCGTCATGTCGGCGAACCCGTCGAAGTCGATGATCGCCACGTGGTCGACGCGTGCGCCGAGCAGCTGCTCGACGGTCTGCACCGCGAGCGGGCTGCCGCCGCGCGCGAAGGCGGAGTTGACCTTGCCCTCGCCGCGGCCGGGGATCGGCACCCACAGGTCGCGCATGACCGACATCACCGAGGCGTGTTGCCGGTCGGCGTCGACGTGCAGCAGCATCATCGCGTCCGTGCGCTGGTCGGAGGGCGGCCCGTCGTCGAGCGTCGTCTCGTCGCCCCGGGAGTCGGAGCCCATCAGCAGCACGTTCACCGAGCCGTCGTCCGCGGGGGCGGGCCGGTCGGCGTCGGCGGGGAACGCGTCGCCGAGGCTCGTGGTCGCGTCGTCCCACGACGAGGCCAGGTGCAGCGCGAACCCGCCGGCGGCGACGCCTGCCACCACGAGCAGGGCGACGAGCGCGAGGCTGACCCCGATCAGGGCGCGGGCGGCACGCGAGCGGGGCCTGCGCCGGCCGCGGCGGCCGCGGCCCTCGTCGCGCTCGTCGCGCTCGTCGCGCTCGTCGCGCTCGCCGTCGGTTGAGGAGGCGGGTGAGGAGGAGGTGGTCGCGTCGTCGTCGCCGCGGCCCAGCCCGAGGGCAGAGAGGTCGTCCATGGTGGTGCTCCGGGATGCGTCGGCGGGTGCCCGCCCGGGTGGGCAGGCTCGCCCTCGTCTCCCGAGGGCCGATCCGACGATATCTCGCAGGTGATACATCAGTCCAGGATCGGCCGCCGATGTCGAGACGATGCCCAGGCGCCGCGGCCGCGGCCTCGTCGTGGGCGAGCAGCCAGGCGAGAAGGGACGCCGTAGGCGTGGGCCCACGCCTACGGCGTCCCTTCTCGCTGCAGTGCGTCGGGCCGGCCGTGGCCTCCCGGGCCGAGCCGGGCGCCGCCGGGCCGGGCGCCGCCGGGCCGGGCGCCGCCGGGCCGGGCGCCGCCGGCGCCCTGGGCCGGCGCCCGGGGCCGGCAGGCCGGGGCCGGCGCGGCCCGCGCGCTACTTCTTGCGGCGGGGGCCCGTGCCGTTGCGGGCCGCCGAGCGGGCGCGCCGGGCCGCGTCGCCACGGCGGGCGTTCCCCACGTTCTGGCCCTTGCCGGGGGCGCGCGGAGTCTGCTTCGGACCAGGGGCGTGGACCTCGCCCGAGGGGGCGGCGGTCGAGTCGGCACCGGGAGCGTCGCGCTCCGCGTCGACCACGAGGCCGCGGTGGACGGCACCGCCCTCGACGGCCGCGCCGGACCTGCCCGCCGGACCCGCGCCTCCTGCGGGCACCGACCCGGCCGACCCGGCCGACCCGGCCGGCCCGAGCGGGCGGCGCGGCAGGGGGCGGATGGGCTCACCGCGGCGGTCCTGGCCGGGGATCGGCCGCGACCGGCGGCCGTAGAGCATCTCGGACGAGTCGAGCAGCCACGGCACGAGCGAGATCGTCACGCCGTGCACGAGCATCAGCTTCTGGCGGATCCGGCGGCTCTTGTGGTTGTGGAGGGCCGCCTCCCACCAGTGGCCGACGATGTAGATGGGCGTGTAGATCGTCACGACCTCGGAGCCGTGCTCGGCCCGGTGCGCCTTGATGTACTTGATCAGCGGCATGCTGATGTCGCGGTAGGGCGACGCGACGATGCGGAGCGGCACCTCGATCTCCTGCTCGGCCCACTGCCGCTGCAGCAGCGCGGTGGCCTCGTCGTCGATGCCGACGTGGATCGCCTCGAGCGACTCGTGCCGGGCGGCGATGGCGTAGTCGAGCGCCTTGAGCACCGGCTTCTGCATGGTGCCGACGAGCACGATCGCGTGGTCGCCGTGCGAGCCGAACTGCGTCGTCGCGTCGGGCTCGATCTCGACCCGGACGTCGCGGTAGTAGCGGTTCACGCCGAGCATCAGCGTGAACAGGATCGGCATGATCACGAACACGAGCCACGCGCCGTGCGTGAACTTCGTCACGGTCACGACGATCAGCACGGAGGCGGTGAGCAGGGCCCCGAAGGCGTTGATGCCCCGGGCGCGGTAGACGGCTCCGCGGTCGGCGCAGCCCTCGCGCAGCATGCGGGTCCAGTGCACGACCATGCCGGTCTGACCGAGCGTGAACGACACGAAGACGCCGATGATGTAGAGCTGGATCAGCCCGGTGACGCTGGCCTGGTAGACGAGCAGGATCGCGCAGGCGACGAGCGCCAGGACGATGACGCCGTTCGAGTAGATGAGGCGGTCGCCGCGGGTGTTGAGCGCCTTGGGGGCGTACTGGTCGCGCGCCAGGATCGAGCCGAGCAGCGGGAACCCGTTGAACGCCGTGTTGGCGGCCAGCAGCAGCACCGCCGCCGTGCACGCCTGGATCAGGTAGAAGGGGATGCCGAACAGCGAGCCGCCGAACACGGCGCTGGCGATCTGGGCGATCAGGCTGCGCTGGGGGGTTCCCTCGCAGTCGACGAAGCCCTGCAGGTCGCAGGCGTCCTCGGCGTAGTGCACCTTCGCGATCAGGGCCACGGCGACCAGCCCGGCGAAGAGCACGATCGCGATGCTGCCCATCAGCACGAGGGTCTTCTGGGCGTTCTGCACCTTGGGCCGGCGGAACGCGGGCACGCCGTTGGCGATCGCCTCGACGCCGGTCAGGGCCGAGCAGCCGCTCGAGAAGGCCCTGAGCAGCAACAGGATGAACGCGGCCTGCGTCAGCTGGTCGGCCTGGACCGTGTACTCGGCGCTCTCGGCCACCGGCGGGTCGCCGAGGGCGGTGCGGACGAGCGCGATCACGATCATGACGAAAACGCTCGACACGAAGAGGTAGGTCGGCACGGCGAAGGCCTTGCTCGACTCGCGCACGCCGCGCAGGTTGACCGCGGCCAGGGCGATGACGAAGAAGATCGCCAGCTCGACCCGGACCGGTGCCAGCTCGGGCACGGCCGAGATGATGTTGTCCACGCCCGACGCGACCGAGACGGCGACCGTCATCACGTAGTCGACCAGCAGGGCGGAGGCCACGACGAGGCCGGCCTTCTCGCCGAGGTTGCGGTGGGCGACCTCGTAGTCGCCGCCTCCTGAGGGGTAGGCCTTGATCAGCTGGCGGTACGACGCCACGACGACGAGCAGCAGCACGACGACCGCGACCGCGACCCACGGCGCGAGCGTGAGGAACCCGAGCCCGCCGATCAGCAGGATCATCAGCAGCTCCTGCGGCGCGTAGGCCACCGAGCTCAGCGGGTCGCTGGCGAAGATCGGGAGGGCGAGGTGCTTCGGGAGCAGCTGGCCCTCGAGCTTCTCCGAGGGGAGGGGTTCACCGATCAGCCACCGCTTCGGCGACCTGGTGTCGTCAGTCACGAGCGGCGACTCTACTCCGCGCCGAGGGCCTGTCAACTCGCGGCGGGGACGGGGCATTCCCGATTCGTCAGGCGGCCGTCGAGGTGGTCGTCGGCACCGGGCCGGTGGGCGTGCCGGAGGCGGTGGTCGAGTCGGTCGAGGGTTCGGCTACACGTGTCGCACGAGGCGCGAAGAGCGGCAGCGCGAAGGCGACCATCGGCCCGATCAGGACGGCCTCGAGCGCCGTGCCGACGCCGACCTGGCCGCCCAGCAGCCAGCCGATCGCGAGAACCGTCACCTCGATCGCGGTGCGGGCCACCCCGACCCGGACCCCGAACCGGCGATGCAGGCCGAGCATCAGGCCGTCGCGCGGACCGGGCCCGAACGCCGCGCCGATGTAGAGGCCGCTCGCGGCGGCGAGCAACAGCAGGCCGAGCGCGAAGGTCAGGCCCTGCGCCCACCACACCGTCTGCTGCGGCAGCACGTGCAGGCCGAGGTCGGCGAAGGGCCCGACGAGCAGCGCGTTGGCGATCGTGCCGAAGCGCGGCCTCTGACGCAGCGGGATCCAGAGCAGCAGCACGAGGACGCTCGTGAGGAACACGACGAGGCCGAAGCCGAGGCCGGTCTGCCGCACGATGCCCTGCGTCAGCACGTCCCACGGGGCGACCCCGATGCCGGCGCGCACCATCAGCGCGATGGCGACGCCGTAGAGGAAGAGGCCGACGAAGAGCTGCAGGAGGCGGCGGGTGAGGAGCATGGACCGATCCAATCGGGCGAGAGGCCTGGTAGCAAGAGTCCAATCGGCCTAGTGTGGCTGCATGAGAGCTGTCGTCGCATGAGCATCGTCACGAGCGGACCGGCCGTGTCGTCGCGGGCGCTGGGGGTGCTGCTGGACTCGTGGCGCGCCTCCTCGTCGCCCGGCTACGCCGCGCTCGCCGACCGCATCCGCCTGCTCGTGCTCGACGGCCGGCTCTCCGTGGGCACGCGCCTGCCGAGCGAGCGCGACCTCGCGACGCACCTCGGGGTCAGCCGCACGACCGTCGCCGCGGCGTACGCCGCGCTGCGCGACGCCGGCCACGTCACGAGCCTGCGGGGGAGCGGCAGCGTCGTGCGGCTGCCCGACCAGGCGCGGGTCCGGTCGACACGGCCCGCCGCCGAGGGCGACGTGCTCGACTTCACCAAGGCGGCCATGCCCGCCGTCGACGGCATCGCGGAGGCGGCGCAGCGGGCTGCGGGACGCCTCGGCGCGTACCTGTCCGAGCCCGGCTACGACACCGTCGGTCGTCCGGTGCTGCGCGAGGCGATCGCGGCCCGCTACCGCGCCCGTGGCCTCGAGACGAGCGCCGACCAGATCGTCGTCACCCTCGGCGCCCAGCACGCCATCGCCCTGCTGGCCCGGGTGCTCGTCGGGCGGGGGGACCGCGCGGTCGTCGAGACCCCCGGCTACCCGCACGCGTTCGAGGCGCTGCGGGCCGCGGGCGCCCGGCTCGCGCCCGTCAGCGTGACCGTCGAGGACGGGTGGGACGAGTCGGCGCTGCTGCAGACGCTGCGGCGCACGAGCCCGCCCGTCGCCTACCTCATGCCCGACTTCCACAACCCGACCGGGGCGACGATGCCCGAGGCGCAGCGGGTGCGCGTGCTCGAGGCCGCCGCGGACGAGGGGACGATCGTGATCGCCGACGAGACGATGGCCGAGCTCGTCGTCGGGGGGCCGCGGGGCGCCTCCCCCGCCGGTGCCGGCGCTGGTGGCGGTGCTGGTGCTCGGCCGCTGCCGATGGCGGCCTACGGGCCCGCCGTCACGATCGGCTCGGTCGGCAAGTCGCTCTGGGGCGGGCTGCGGATCGGCTGGATCCGGGCCGAGCGGCCCCTCGTCGAGCGCCTCGTGCGCGCGCGCTCGGCCGGCGATCTCGGCACCCCCGTGCTCGAGCAGCTGATCGTCGCCGACCTGCTCGGCGACATGGACGGCGTGCTGGAGGCGCGCTCCCGGCAGCTGAGGCACGGTCGCGACCGGCTCGTCGCCGGCCTCCGCAGCGCGTTCCCCGGGTGGAGCGTGCCGTCGCCGGCCGGCGGCCTCACCACGTGGGTGGGCCTCGGCGCACCGGTCAGCTCGCAGCTCGTGCTCGCCGCCCGCCGGCACGGGCTGCTGCTCGCGGCCGGGCCGATGTTCGGCGTCGACGGAGCGTTCGAGCGGTTCCTGCGGGTGCCGTACTCGTACCCGGACGACGAGACCGACCGCGCACTCGCGGCGCTCGCCGCCGCCTGGGACGGCATCGACGGGGTGCAGGCGCCCCGCGGGGCCCTGATGGCCGAGGTCGTCTAGCCCGTCCCGTCGGCGCGTCGCGGCTGCGCACCACACCCCACATCCGGCACTAAACCCCTGGAATAGAGGGTGTGGTGCGGTTTCAGGGGTGTGGCTCGACCGGCGGCCGGCCCGCTCAGCGGGCCCGCTGCACCCGCTTCTCGTCCCAGACCGGGCCGGGCGCCTCGTAGACGTCGCCGTCGCTGCCGAACACGAGGAACCGGTCGAACGACCGGGCGAACCAGCGGTCGTGGGTGACGGCCATGACCGTTCCCTCGAACCGGTCCAGCGCCTCCTCGAGTGCCTCGGCCGAGACGATGTCGAGGTTGTCGGTGGGCTCGTCGAGCAACAGGAGGGTCGCGCCGCTCAGCTCGAGCAGCAGGATCTGCAGACGGGCCTGCTGCCCGCCGCTGAGCGACTCGAAGACCTGCTCGGCCGACCCCACCAGCCCGTAGCGGTCGAGGGCGCGGCTGGCGGCCTCGCGACCGAGGCCCCGGCGCTCGTCGTCGCCCTCGTGCACGATCTCGAGCAGGGTGCGCCCGATCATCGCCGGGTGCTCGTGCGCCTGCGCGAACCAGCCGGGCACGACGCGGGCGCCGAGGACGGCCCGGCCGGTGTGCGGCACGGGGGCGAGCATGCCGCCCACGGTCGTCACGTGGGCGTCGCGCGGGTCGGGATCGGTGCCTCCGCGTGCCAGCAGCCGCAGGAAGTGCGACTTGCCCGACCCGTTCGAGCCGAGCACGGCGATCCGCTCGCCGAACCACAGCTCGGCGTCGAACGGCGCCATGAGCCCGGTCAGCTCGAGCTGCTCGCAGACCACCACCCGCTTGCCGGTGCGCGAGCCGGTCAGGCGCATGTTCAGGTCCTGCTCGGGCGGGCGCTCCTGGGGAGGACCGGCGAGCTCGAACTTGTGCAGACGCGTCAGGGCGGCCTGGTAGCGCGACGCCATGCTGTCCATCGCGGTCGCCTTGACCTTGAGGTTGCGCACCAGGGTCAGGAGCTTCTCGTGCTGCTCGTCCCACCGGCGGCGGAGCTCGTCGAGGCGGTCCATCCGATCGGCCCGGGCCTGGTGGTAGGTGCGGAACGAGCCGCCGTGGGTCCAGGCCGTGTTGCCGGCCGCCCCGGTCTCGATCGTGACCACCCGGTCGGCGACGCGGCCGAGCAGCTCGCGGTCGTGGCTGACCAGCAGGACCGTCTTGGGGGTCGCGACCAGCGCCTCCTCGAGCCAGCGCTTGCCGGGGACGTCGAGGTAGTTGTCCGGCTCGTCGAGCAGCAGCACCTGCTCGGGCCCGCGGAGCAGCGCCTCGAGCACGAGCCGCTTCTGCTCGCCGCCGCTGAGGGTCGACACCTGCCGCCAGCGAGCGCGCTCCCAGGGCACGCCGAGGGAGGCGGTGGTGCAGGTGTCCCAGAGGGTCTCGACCTCGTAGCCCCCGGCGTCCGCGTAGTCGGAGAGCGCCGTGGCGTACGCCATCTGCGTCTCGGTGACGTCGTCCTCGACCAGGGCGAGCTCGGCCGCGTCGAGGGCGCGCGCGGCGTCGCGGACGGCCGGCGGCGCGATGCCGACGAGGAGGTCGTGCACGGTGCTGTCGTCACGGACGTGGCCGATGAACTGGTCCATCACCCCCAGGCCGCCGTCGATGCTGATCGCGCCCTCGTCGGCTCGGAGCTCGCCGCGCACCATCCGCAGCAGGGTCGACTTGCCGACCCCGTTCGCCCCGATCAGCCGCGTTCTGGCCCTCGCCGACGCGGAACGACACCTCGTCGAGCAGCGGCCTGCCGTCGGCGAGTGCGTAGGAGACGCGGTTGACGTCGATGTAGCCCATGGGAGGTCTCTCTGTGGGGGTGGCGGTCGTGGCGGCGCGGTACGGACGCGGTCGTCCGGCTGCGCGTGCAGATGCCACCGCAGAGTGGGCAGCCGAGCAGGCTATCGGCTCGTCCACCGTCGTGTCGACCGCACCACCTCTGCACAGCGTGTAAGAAAGCGCCGCCAGTTCCCAGAGAGGCTGGCGACAATGGAGGTGCGGTGCAGGTCGTGACCGTCGCCTCCCCCGTTCTCCCCTCCCTCTCACCACCGGAGCCTCGTGCATCTTCTGTCCGTCTTCAGCCTGCGCAACCGCGCGCTGATCGCCCTCGTCACCATCGTCGTCGCCGTCTTCGGCGGCATCGCGCTGACGTCGCTCAAGCAGGAGCTCGCGCCCAACGTGCAGTTCCCGCAGATCGCGATCGTCAGCTCGTACCCCGGCGCGACGCCCGAGGTGGTCAACGACGACGTCTCGACGCCGATCGAGCAGGCGGTGCAGATCATCCCAGGGCTCGAGGGCACCACCGCGACGTCGAGCACGTCGCAGAGCACCGTCTCGGCCGAGTTCACCTACGGCACCGACCTCGGCGCGGCCGAGCAGAAGATCCAGTCGGCGATCAACCGGCTGACGTTGCCCGACAGCGTCGACACCCAGGTGGTCACCGGCAGCCTCGACGACCTGCCCATCGTCCAGATCGCGGTCACCGGCTACTCGGCCGACGACACCCAGGCGCTCGTCGACCGGCTCACGAACACGACCGTGCCCGACCTGCAGAAGCTCGACGGCGTGCGCGAGGCCTCGATCTACGGCGACGCCGGCCAGCGCGTCGTCATCACGCCCGACAGCACGGCGCTCGCCGCGGCGGGCCTCACCACGCAGTCCTTCCAGGACGCGCTCGACGCGAACGGCACGCTCATCCCCGGCGGCACCCTCACCGAGAACGGCCAGACCCTCTCGATCCAGGCCGGCCAGCGCCTCACGAGCACCGACGAGGTCGCGGCCCTGCCGCTGCTCGGCGGCACCTCGGCGGTCACGATCGACGACGTCGCCGACGTGGCCCTCAGCGGCGCGCCCGTCACCTCGATCAGCCGCGTCGACGGCCAGGACGCCCTCACGATCGCGGTCACCAAGACGCTCGACGCCAACACGGTCGACGTGTCGACCACGGTGCAGGACGCCCTGCCGTCGCTCGCCGCCGACCTCGGCTCCGACGTCGACCTGTCGATCGTCTTCGACCAGGCGCCGTTCATCCAGCAGTCGATCGACGCGCTGGCGGAGGAGGGGCTGCTCGGGCTCGTCTTCGCCGTGATCGTCATCCTCGTGTTCCTGCTGTCGGTGCGCTCGACGATCGTCACCGCGATCAGCATCCCGACGAGCGTGCTCATCACCTTCATCGGCCTGCAGGCCGCGGGCTACACGCTCAACATCCTGACGCTGGGCGCGCTCACCATCGCCATCGGGCGGGTGGTCGACGACTCGATCGTCGTCATCGAGAACATCAAGAGGCACCTCGCAGGAGGCGACGGCCGCGTCGCGTCGATCACCACCGCCGTCCGCGAGGTCGCGGGCGCCGTCACGGCGTCGACCGTCACGACCGTCGTCGTGTTCCTGCCGCTCGCCTTCGTCGGCAACATCACCGGCGAGCTGTTCCGGCCCTTCGCGCTGACGGTGACGATCGCCCTGCTCGCGTCGCTGTTCGTCTCGCTGACGATCGTGCCGGTGCTCGCGTACTGGTTCCTGCGGGCGCCGAAGGTGCACAAGCACGCGCCGGGTGCCGCGGGAGAGCAGGCCCAGGAGCGCCTCACGACCGCCGCGTCCGACCCGACCGACCCGGCGCCGCTCGACCGGCTGCGCCGCGTCTACGTGCCGGTGCTGCGCGGCACGCTCCGCCACCCCGTCGTGACGCTGCTGGTCGCCGTGCTCGTGCTCGGCGGCACTGCGGCGGCCATCCCGCTGATGAAGACGAACTTCCTCGGGGCGAGCGGGCAGAACACGTTCACCGTCACGCAGACCCTCGCGCCCGCCTCCAGCCTGCAGGTGCTCTCGGACGCCGCCTCGAAGGTCGAGACGGAGCTCGACGGCGTCGACGGCATCGAGACGGTGCAGCTCACGATCGGCTCGAGCGGCACCTCCATCGCCAGCTTCTTCGGCGGCACCGGCGACAGCACCGTCACCTACTCGATCACCACGAACGAGGACGCCGACCAGGACGCGCTCCAGGCCGAGGTGCGCTCGCGCCTCGACGACGTGGCCGACGCGGGCGACATCGAGCTGACCGCGTCGAGCGGCTTCGGCACGAGCAACGACATCACCGTCGACGTGACCGCGCCCGACCCCGACACCCTGCAGACCGCGACCGAGACCGTGCTCACCGCGGTCGGCGACCTGCCGGGGACGGCCGAGGCCGGGTCGAACCTGCAGGCCGCTCAGCCCGTCATCGGCGTCGTCGTCGACCGCGACGCGGCGGCCGACATCGGCCTCAGCGAGGTCGCCGTCGGCGGCATCGTCTCGCAGGCCGTGCAGCCGTTCCGGGTGGGCTCGCTCGAGATCGAGAACAGCTCGGTCGACATCTACACCGTCGACCCGACGCCGCCCGCGACCCTCGACGAGCTCCGCGCGCTGGAGCTGCCGAGCGCGACCGGGCCCGTGCGCCTCGACTCGATCGCCACGGTCGAGCAGACGAACGGCCCCACCTCGGTCACCACGACCGACGCCGTCCGGAGCGCCACCGTCACCGTGACCCCGTCGAGCGACGACCTGTCGAGCGCCGGCACCGAGGTCGACGACGCGATCGCCGGGCTCGACCTGCCCGCCGGGGCGGACGCCGTCGTCGGCGGCGCTGTGGCCGACCAGTCGAACGCGTTCTCGCAGCTGTTCCTCGCGGTGCTCATCGCGATCCTCATCGTGTACATCGTCATGGTGGCGACGTTCCGCAGCCTGCTGCAGCCGCTCCTCCTGCTGGTGTCGATCCCGTTCGCGGCGACCGGCGCGATCCTGCTGCAGCTCGCCTCCGGCATCCCGCTCGGCGTCGCGTCGCTGATCGGGGTGCTCATGCTCGTCGGCATCGTGGTCACCAACGCGATCGTGCTGATCGACCTCGTGAACCAGTACCGGACCCGGGGTCTGCGGGTGCGCGAGGCGCTGCTCGAGGGAGCGTCGCGCAGGCTGCGGCCCATCCTGATGACGGCGACCGCGACGATCTTCGCCCTGACCCCGATGGCGCTCGGCATCACCGGCCACGGCGGGTTCATCTCGCAGCCGCTGGCTGTCGTCGTGATCGGCGGGCTCGTGTCGTCGACCGTGCTGACGCTGGTCGTGCTGCCGGTGCTCTACTCGCTGTACGAGGGGTGGCGGGAGCGGCGGGCGGACCGTCGCGACGGCGTCTCGGCCGGGGCGTCGGATGACATCTCGGCTGGAGCGTCGGCCGACACCTCGGTCTAGCGACGCGAGAACGACGAACCTCCGCGGGACATCGCGGAGGTTCGTCGTCTCCGCGTCGGCACGGCGCCGCGGGGATTCCCGTCGAGCCGGGTGGGGCGCGAGCCGAGAGGCGGGGGTTCTGTTCCGGGGGAGGGTCGGGTATCGTTGGTGGGTCGGCTCAAGACCGCGCGCCTGTGGCGCGCACGTCCTGCGGCGTCGCTCCCCGGACAACCACCGGAGGCGACGAGCGGGACACATGAGGGTTTGTACGTCTTGTGGGCCGGATTCACGACGGATCTCGTCGGGATGAATTCACGTATGTGAACGGTCCTGGTCAATGGCTGCCCGGGTATTTCTTCGCGTCATCGCACAAGCCCGGAAAGAACACCATGCCCCCCTACGACAAGACTCCTTCACGCTCGCGAGGCACCGACCCGCACCGCAAGCCGGGCTCCAAGAGCTCCTCGCACCGCGGCCACCGCCCCGACGAGGCCGGCGCCCCCGAGCGCAAGAACCGCTGGAACTCCGACGCCCGCGCCGAGCGCCGCGGCGAGGCCCCCCGCAGCGGCAGCAGCCGCCCCAACTGGGAGCCGCGCGAGAAGACCTCGAACAGCCGCTTCGCCCCCCGCGACCACGACGCCCGCAACGCCGAGCGCGGCCGCGACGGAGGTGCCCCCCGCTATGGCCGGGACGGCGGCAAGGAGGCGGCCCGCGCCGGACGCGACGGACGTCCCGCCCGCAGCTGGGACCGCGATGCTCGTCCGGCCCGCGACAACGGCGGCCGTGACGACCGCGGCGGCCGTCCGTACGGCCGCGACGACCGCGACGCCCGTCCTGCACGCGACGATCGCGCGCCCCGTTCGTACGACCGCAACGAGCGACCCGCCCGCGGCTATGACCGCGACGACCGAGCTCCCCGCCGCGACGACCGCAACGAGCGTCCCGCTCGCCGCGACGACCGCGCGCCCAAGAACTACACGCCGGCCGGGCGCCCGCCCCGCGACGACCAGCCGGCCCGTTCGTTCGGTGACCGTCCCGAGCGCGGCGGACGCACCTCCGGCGGCTCGTACGACCGCGACGCTCGTGGCGGCCGCGACGACCGCGCGCCCCGCAGCTTCGACCGCGACGCCCGTGGCGGCCGCGACGATCGCGCCCCCCGCAGCTTCGACCGCGGCGACCGCGGCCCCGGCGCAGCCGAGCGCAACGACCGATCCGACTTCTACCCGAAGCGCGACCAGGGCATGCACTACTCGCCCGAGGACGACGTCAAGCTCGAGAAGCTCCAGGCGGAGGTGCTCACGGCGCAGGACGTCGAGGGCGTCAGCTTCGGCGACCTGGGCCTCGGCGACAACATCGAGCGCCAGCTGGCCTCGATGGGCGCCGCGGCTCCGTTCGCGATCCAGGCCGCGACGATCCCCGACGTGCTCGCGGGTCGTGACGTCCTCGGCCGTGGTCGCACCGGCTCCGGCAAGACCATCGCCTTCGGCGCCCCGCTCGTCGAGAAGCTGATGGAGAACAACGGCGCGAAGAACCGCAAGATGGGCCGTCGGCCCCGTGCGCTGATCCTCGCCCCGACGCGCGAGCTCGCGATGCAGATCGACCGCACCGTGCAGCCGATCGCCCGCTCGGTCGGCCTGTTCACCACGCAGGTCTACGGAGGCGTGCCCCAGGCCCGCCAGGTCGGCGCGCTGAACCGCGGCGTCGACATCGTGATCGGCACCCCGGGACGCATCGAGGACCTGATCGACCAGGGCCGACTCGATCTCAGCGAGGTCGTCATCACGGTGCTCGACGAGGCCGACCACATGTGCGACCTCGGGTTCCTCGAGCCCGTGCAGCGCATCATCCGCGAGACCGCGCAGGTCAAGCCGAACGGCGACCGGGCCCAGAAGCTGCTCTTCAGCGCGACCCTCGACAAGGGCGTGGCGAAGCTCGTCGACGAGTTCCTCGTCAAGCCCGCCGTGCACGAGGTCGCCGGCGAGGACCAGGCCAGCTCGACGATCGACCACCGTGTGCTCGTCATCGAGCAGCGCGACAAGACGGCCGTCATCGAGCAGCTCGCGTCGGGCCCCGGCAAGACGCTCGTCTTCGCGCGCACCCGTGCGTTCGCCGAGCAGCTGACCGACCAGCTCGAGGACGCGGGCATCCGCGCCACCAGCCTGCACGGCGACCTGAACCAGGCCCGCCGCACGCGCAACCTCGGCCTGCTCACCAGCGGCAAGGTCAACGTGCTCGTCGCGACCGACGTCGCCGCCCGCGGCATCCACGTCGACGACATCGAGCTCGTCGTCCAGGCCGACATGCCCGACGAGTACAAGACGTACCTGCACCGCTCGGGCCGCACCGGCCGTGCCGGCAAGGAGGGCACCGTCGTCACGCTGATCACGCGCCCCCGTCGCCGCCGCATGGAGGAGCTGCTCGACCGTGCCGAGATCGAGGCCGAGATGATCGACGCCCGCTCGGGCGACGCCCTCGTCGACCAGCTGGCCGGCGTCTAGGCCTCACCGCACCTCCGTCGGTGCCCTGACGGGCGCTGGGCGACGTGAGAGCGACGAATCTCCGGGGAACATCACGGAGGTTCGTCGCTCTCGCGTCGGCAGGCGGCGCCGATGCGGCGCGGCGCGAAACGCATCCGCACCCGCGGAGCCGCGCACCCGCGGAGCCGCGCACCCGCGGAGCCGCGCACCCGCGGAGCCGCGCAGCCGCGGAGCCGCGGACCCGCGGGCCCGCGGAGCCGCGCATCCGGACCCGCGGAGCCGCGCACCCGCGGAACCCGCGGGGACCCTTCGGTGCGCTCGAGGGTGCGCGCGGGGTCGCCGGGTGCAGGCGCGTCGCACCACGCCCGCGCCTGCGGCTGCGGCTGCGGCTTAGGCTCGCAGCGTGGCCCCGACCCGCGAGAGGCCCGGCATCGTCCGGGTCCGCATCAGCGACCGTGAGGTCTGGCACGTCGTCGACCCGTCGTTGACGCCAGCCGAGGCCGAGGAGGCGGTGCGCGCGCACCGCGCCGCGAACGCTCCCACGAACCGCAGCCTGGTGCGCCGGGTGCTGGCGTGGACGCCCGGCGTCGTCGCCCTCCTCGTGCTGGGCGGGGCGGTCTGGGGCACCGTGATCGTCATGGACGAGCTCGACCTGGCCGAGCTTCCCGGGCGGATCGCCGTCGCCGTCGTGCTGGGCGGGATCGGCTTCGTCGCCGCGGCCACGGCGGGCATCGTGCTGCACGAGGCGCCCTGGCGGTGCGACCGGGTCGAGCCCGAGACGGTGACGAGCCCACGCGTCGTGCCGATCCCGGGCTCCGTGCTCGGCTGGGCCGGCGGCGCCGACGCCGCCGCCGCGGCTGACGTCTGGCGCGTGGTCGCGGCGGTCGACGTGCTGTCCGAGCTCGAGGCGGCTCACTGGCGGCTGGGCGACGTCCTGTACTGGCGGCTGGACGACCCCGACGACGACCCCGACGACCTCGACTACGGCGCCGACGGCCACGCCCACGACCACGGCCATGGCCAGGGCGAGGACGCCGACGCGGGGCCCGGCGACCGCCACGGCAGCCACCCGGCGGCGGTGGCCCTGGAGGCGGCACGGCTCAGGGCGTCGGAGGAGCTGCGCGCCCTCGGCGACGAGGTCGGGTTCCCCGCGGCAACTGGTGTGCGTCCCGGGGCGGACGGATCGTGAGCGTCTTCCTCGACGACGTGCCCGGGGGCGCGCTCGGACACGGGGACGAGTTCGATCGCGACGCGTCGGCCGTTCGCGCATCCGGCAGCGGCGTCGGACCTCAGGACCGCGACGGCACCCGGTGGCTGGTGGCCGACCCCGACCTGTCACGGCAGGAGGCGGAGGCAGCGCTCCGGGGAGCGCTCACCTGGCCCCGGGTCGACGGGCCGGTGGACCCGACGTCCGCCGGAGCCGCGGCAGCAGGCGGAGGAGTCCTCGGCATCGCCCTCGCGATCGGTGCGTTCGGGCTCGTGGAGTGGCCGTCGTGGATCGCCCTGGGCGCCGTGGGAGCCGCCGCGGGCGGGATCCCCGTCTGGGCGTGGCTCGACGGGCGCGTGCAGGAGCAGACCCGCGCGCGGCAGCGGGCCGCGACCCGCGTCGCCCGCGAGTCCCTGGTGGAGGTGCCCGCGAGCTTCGCGACGTGGGCCGGGTCCGACGGGAGGTCGCTCGCCCACCACGACCTGGTCGGCCTCGCGCGGGCGGTCAGCGCGACCCGGGCGGCCGCGTCCACCCTCGACGCCTGGCGCTGGGGCGAGCCCGACGTCGACTGGCCGCACGCCCACGCCGTCGTCGATCCCGTCCTCGTGGGCGAGTACGAGGCCGCACGGACGGCGCTCGACGAGCTGGCCGGGTCGCTGGGCTACGAGGTGCCCGCGGAGGTCGCGCCCGAGTCCCTGCGGTAGGCGGGCGGTCGCGGGAGGCGACCCGCGCCTCCTTCGTCGCTGGCTAGCGGCGGTCGAGCAGCCCGCGCACGTACGACGCCTGGCCGAGGTGCTGCGTGCAGTCGCCGAGGATGCTCACGAGGCGCGAGCCGGCGGTGACGGGCGGGTCCCACGCGTCGTCGACGACGTCCGTGTACGAGGCGGCGTCCAGCCCCTCGAGGTAGCCGCGGGTGCGCAGCGTGACCGCCTCGAGGTAGGCGACGAGGAGGTGCGGCTCGGCACGCACCTCGCCCACCTCCGCAGGCGACTGGCCGTAGCCCATCTCGGCGTGGTCGAAGGGGAGCGCGAAGCGGTCGGCCCAGCCGTCGGCGGTCCAGACCTGGTCGGAGGCGGCGAGGTCGGCGATCTGCACGTCCTGGCCGCGGGCGGTGTGCCAGACCAGCCAGGCGATCGTGTTCGCTTCGGCGTCCGGGCGCCAGGCCAGGTCGTCGACCGAGAGGCCGTCGACGGCGGCGGAGGCGATGGCGGGGAGGCGGTCGAAGGCCTCGATGAGCACGTCGGAGGGAGTCATCGCGCCACCCTACGACCGGGGCGGGCAGCGGTCCCAGGTGCCCGCCCGTGGGGCAGCCCCGTGGGGCAGTCCTCAGCTCGAGGCCTGCGCGCCCGTCGTGTCGTCGTCGACGGCGCGGCGCGTCAGCGAGTCGCCGATGGCGCGCATCACCGAGGCGAGGAAGTCGAGCTGGCGCGGGTCGATCGCGTCGCGGAAGGCGCTGCGGTAGAAGTCGCCCGTCTCGGCGACGGCGGCCTGGCCCTCGGGGGCGAGCTCGAGCACGACGCTGCGGCGGTCGGTGGGGTGCGCGCGCCGGGCCACGAACCCGGCCTTCTCGAGCCGGTCGATGAGGCTGGTGGTGGCCCCGGTCGACAGCTCGAGCGCCTCGGCGGCGAGCTTGGGGGTGCTCTCGGGGGAGTTCGCGATGAAGACGAGGCACTTGAGGTCGGTGGTGCCGATGCCGAAGTGGGTCGCGACGAGGCGCTCGACGCGGGCGTTCTGCCCGAGGAGCGTCGAGAAGGCGGAGAGGACCTCGTCCACGTCGACGAGGCCGTCGGCGTCGCGGGGCGGGGCGGTGCCGGCGGGGGGCTGGGGAGAGATGTCGGTCATGAGGCTCCAGGGGCGAACGAGGCGGAGGAGGCGGAGGTGCCGAAGAGAGGGAGACCACGGCGGCAGGGACGGCGGCTCATCGATCGTCCCCCCACTATAGCTCGGTCATCGAGCAACACGACAGAAAAGGTACCCCCCACCACTGGGGGCATCCCTCGACTTGCAAGCTACTCGACACCCGAATAACTTGATTGTCGTACCACTTGGGCACCGAGCCACACGGGCACCGAACCTCTCGACAACCGGGAGACACGGAGATCGAGATGCTCAGCCCCCACCGAACTTCACGCACCGCTGCACCACCCGAACTGACTCACCACCACTTCTCACACCCCTGGAGCCCACGATGTCCCGTCCCACCCCCCGCGCCGCCCGCCTCGCCGCCTGGATCGCCATCCCCGCCGCCCTCGTCGCCAGCGGCATCGTCGTCTCGCAGGCCTCGTACTCGGCCTTCTCGTCGACCACGGTCAACCCGACCAGCAACTGGACCGCCGGTTCCGTCGCCCTCACCGACGACGACTCGAACACCGCGCTGTTCACGGCCACGAACCTCAAGCCCGGCTCGACCGGCAGCAACTGCATCGCCGTCACCTCGACCGGCACGCTCGCCTCGACCGTCAAGCTCTACGGCACCGCCGCCGCGACGACGAACAACCTGGCCTCGAACATCACGCTCAGCGTCGTGCAGGGCACCGGCGGCGGCTTCGGCTCCTGCTCGGGCTTCACCCCCCTCGCCGCCGGCTCGTCGCTGTACAACGGCACGCTCGCCGGCTTCGGCACCAGCTACACGAACTTCAGCAACGGCGTCGGCAACTGGGCCCCCACGGGCACCACCGGCACCCAGACCACGACCTCGGAGACCCGCGTCTACCAGGTCTCGTACACGGTCTCGAACGCTGCGCCCAACACGACGCAGTCCGGCACCGCCTCGCTCGGCCTCACCTGGGAAGCCCAGAACAGCTAGAGCCCGCTCGACTCCCGTCGTCTCCCTCCCAGTGGGCGGCGACGGGGCACGACCCCGCCGCCGCCTTCCTCCCCCGTGGGCGGCGACGGGCCAGCTCCGCCGGCTTCCCGAACCCGCCGGCGGGCCACCTGCCCGGTCACCAGCCGGGCGCGCACCACGACGGCCCGGACCGTCGACGCAGGGGTCCGTGGGTCGCCCGATGACCCGCGGCCCCCTGGGGGCGCAGCGCACCACCAGCCCGACCAGCACCGCACCCGCACCCGCGCCCGACCAGCGCCGGCACCCGCACCAGCACCGACCAGACAGGAGGACGCCATGACCACGTACGACGTCCCCCGTCACCCGGCCACCGCCTCCGTCGCGGCCGTCGGCGCCCGCCGCGAGGCCCGCACCAGCGGCAGCACGGCCAGCGCCCGCCTCGGCTGGCTCCGCATCGTCGTCGGCATCCTGTCGCGCACCGTGCTCGGCACCCTGGTCGGCCTGCTGCTCTGGGCCGCCGTCCCCGCCGTGATCGGCTGGACGCCCACCACCGTCATGACCGGCTCGATGGAGCCGCGCATCCACCCCGGCGACGTCGTCGTCGCCCGCCCGGTCGCGGAGTCGTCGATCCACCGCGGGCAGGTGCTCCTGTTCCAGGACCCCGACCACGCCGACCACCTCCGCCTGCACCGCTACGACGACAACGGCCAGGGCACGCAGATCGTCACCAAGGGCGACGCGAACCCGACCGCGGACTCGACCCCGATCGACCGCAGCGCCGTCGTCGGCGTCGGCTACCTCCGCGTGCCGTACATCGGCACCCCCTTCGTCTGGGCCGCCGGCCACCAGTGGGGCCACCTGCTCGTCACGGGCAGCGCGCTGATGCTGCTCGTGCTCGGCGCCCAGGCCGACCGCTCGCTGCGCCGCGACCTCAAGGCCGAGGGCCGGGGCGAAGGAGGCGCCGCCAGCGCTCCCGAGGACGCGACCGGCACCTCCTCCGCGACCGGCACCTCCGGCGCCTCGGTCTCGGGCACCTCCACCGTGACTGTCTCCACGGGGCTCGTCCTCGCCGCCCTTGCTGCTCCGGCCGTCGTCGCCGACCCGGCCTCGCGTCGCAGCCTCCGCCGCGCCGACCGGCGTGACCGCCGCCTCCGTCGCCTGCGCGGCGCCGCCGGCACCCTCGCCGTCGTCGGCCTCGTCGGCGGGCTCGCCTTCACGCTCGTCGTCTCGGGCGGCGCCGGTGCGGCCTTCTCGTCGCAGGCCGCGAACAAGACGAGCAACTTCGCCGCGGCCTCGGCCTATGAGTGCCTGATGCCCGCGGTCACCGACTCGCCCGTCTTCTCGTACGGCTACAACGAGGCGTCAGGCACCGCCGCCCTCGACAGCAGCTCGACCGGCCGCGCCGGCACCCTCTCCGCCGGCGTCAGCCGTGTCGCGGGCGCCTGCGGCTCGAGCCCCTACGTGACCCTGAACGGCACCTCCGGCGCGGTCACCACCAACGCCCCCGCCGTCACGGCGCCGACCGCCTTCACCGTGGAGTCGTGGATCAACCTGCCCGCGAACAGCACCGGCGGCAAGATCATCGGCTTCGGCAACCAGGCCAGCGGCCTCTCGGGCCAGTACGACCGGCAGATCTGGGCGTCCAGCACCGGCGTCATCACCTTCGGCACCTACAACGGCGGCACCAAGACCGTCAGCACCACGAAGACCTACCGCGACGGCACCTGGCACCACGTCGCCGGCACCGTCACCTCGGCGGGCGTGCTCACGCTCTACGTCGACGGTGCGGTCGTCGGCACGATGTCGAACGCCGCCGGGGAGCCGATGACGGGCTACTGGCGCGTCGGCTACGACAACCTCTCCGGCTGGCCGAACATCCCGGCGAGCTCGGCGAACTACTGGTTCTCGGGCAGCCTCGACGACACGGCCGCGTACAACACGGCCCTCTCGGCCGCGACGATCGCGCAGCACGTCAAGAACGGCCGCTGAGCCGCCTCCTCCCGGCCCGGCCCGGCCCGGTCCGGTCCGGTCCGGCCTCCCCGGCCTGGCCGGTGAACCGGCAGAAGATGTCCTCTCCGACCTCGGGGAGGACACGGTGCGTCGTCTCGCCGCCTCTCCCGCAGTCGAGAGGCCTCAGATCGACCTCGCGGAGCCCCCGCAGGTCGATTCGGGGACTCTCTCCGAGACAGGGGGCCGAGGAGGCGCGGCGCGACCCCGGGGGCCGGGGCCGAGCAGGCGCGGCGCGGCCCCGGGGGAGGGGGCCGGGGAGGCGCGGCGCGACCCCGGCCCGCCGGGCTGCGACACTGGGCGGATGCCCCTGCTGATCAACGACGTCTACGTCGACGGACGAGTCGCCGCGAGCCCCGACACGCTCGACGAGACCTACGCGGCGCTCGCCGAGACGCACGGCACCGCCTGGGTGGTGCTGAGCGAGCCCGACGAGGCCGAGCTCGCCTCCTTGGCCGCCCGCTTCGACCTGCACGAGCTCGCCGTCGAGGACGCGGGCCACGGCCACCAGCGCGCCAAGCTCGAGCGCTACGGCACGACCCTGTTCGTCGTCGTGCGTCCGGCGGTCTACCTCGACGCCGAGGAGCGGGTCGAGTTCGGCGAGATCCACTTCTTCGTCGGGCCGGACTTCCTCATCGGCATCAACCACGTCTCCGACATCGACTCGCGCTACCTCGCGCGCAGCGTGTCGAGGCTGCGCGCGAAGCCCGACCTGCTGCGGGTGGGCCCGCAGGCGATCCTCTGGGCGGTGCTCGACGCGATCGTCGACGCCTATGCGCCGGTCGTCGAGGGGCTCGAGAACGACATCGACGAGATCGAGCAGCAGCTGTTCGCCGGCGAGGCCGGGGTCTCGCGCCGCATCTACGAGCTGTTCGGCGAGGTCGCGGACTTCCAGAAGGCCACCCGCCCGCTCGTCGGCATGCTCGACGGGCTGCTGCGCGGCGGCGAGAAGTACCAGGTCGGCACCGAGCTCGAGCGCCGGCTGCGCGACGTGCAGGACCACGTCATCCGCGTCGTCGACCGCGCCGACACGTTCCGCGCGGTGCTGCAGAACGCGCTGTCGCTGAACGCGACGCTCGTCGCCCAGGTGCAGAACGACGTCACCAAGCGCATCTCGGCCTGGGCCGCCATCCTCTTCGCCCCGACGCTGATCGGCGCGATCTACGGCATGAACTTCGACGTGATGCCCGAGCTGCACTGGGAGTGGGGCTACCCGTTCGCCCTCGCGCTGATGGTGGGCATCGGCGGCGGGCTCTGGGGCGCCTTCAAGCTCAAGCGCTGGCTGTAGGAGGCGCGCCCCTCCCTGCGTCCCGAGCGCACCTCCTGCGAGATTCAGGAATCTGGGCCCCGGGGTTCCTGACTCGTGCACCGATCAGGAACCCCGTGCCCCCTCTCGCGCGGATCAGGACGGATCTTCCTGAATGAGGAGGGGAGGGCAGGAGGCGGGGGTCAGGCGCGCAGGACGCGCACCTCCCAGGGCGCGAGCGTCAGCGACCCGGGGCCGTGCGGCACGTTGCCGACGAGCACCTCGGGGATCGACCGGCGCCGCAGCACCGGGTCGAGCCCGGGGTCGAGGTCGTACGGCTCGCCCGACCAGTTCGCGAGCACGAGCAGGCGCTCGTCGCCGAGCGTGCGCGTGAACGCGTAGAGCCGCTCGTCGTCGGGCGCGAGCATCGCGAAGTCGCCGAGCTGCACCACCGGCAGCTCGTGCCGCAGCGCGATCAGCCGCCGGTAGAACTCGAAGACGCTGCGGTCGCCGGAGGCGCGGTCGGCCTCGACGTTCAGCTCCGCGCTGTTCGGGTTCACGCCGATCCACGGGGTCCCCGTCGTGAAGCCCGCGGAGGCGCCCGCCGACCACTGCACCGGCGTGCGGGCGTTGTCGCGGCTGCGGAAGCGGAGCGCCTCGAGGACGTCGGCCTCCGAGGCCCCGGCGGCCAGCGCCTCCTCGTGCCAGTTCAGCGACTCGATGTCGCGGTACTGGTCGATCGAGGTGAAGCCGGCGTTCGTCATGCCGATCTCGTCGCCCTGGTAGACGTACGGGGTGCCGCGGTGGAGGTGCAGCACGGCGGCCAGCATCGTCGCCGACTCGTACCGGTGGGCACCGTCGTCGCCGAAGCGCGAGACGCTGCGGGGCTGGTCGTGGTTGCCGAGGTAGAGGCTGTTCCAGCCGCGCTCGGCGAGGCCCTCCTGCCAGCGGCCGAGCGACCGCTTGAGGTCGGTCAGCGCGAGCGGCACGTTGTCGAACTTCGACTCGGGGCCGCGGTCGAGGTCGACGTGCTCGAACTGGAACACCATGTCGAGCTCGCTGCGCGCCTGGTCGGTGAACAGCGCGGCGTCGTCGACCGTGACGCCGGGCATCTCGCCGACCGTGATGAGCTGGCGGTCGCCGCGGTGCGCGAAGACCTCGCGGTGCATCTCCTGCAGGTGGTCGTGGATCGCCGGGTCCATCTCGAAGCTGGCCGAGCCGGGCTCGAGCGACGCGGGGGTCTTGGCGATGAAGTTGATGACGTCCATCCGGAAGCCGTCGACGCCGCGGTCGAGCCAGCGGTTCATCATCGCGTAGACGGCCGCGCGCATGTCCGCGTTCTGCCAGTTGAGGTCGGGCTGCTTCGTCGCGAACATGTGCAGGTACCACTCGCCGGTCGCCTCGTCGAGCTGCCAGGCGGGGCCGCTGAAGGCGCTGCGCCACTCGGTCGGCAGCGACCCGTCGTCCGACTGCGGACGCCAGACGTACCAGTCGCGCTTGGGGCTGTCGACCGACGACCGCGACTCGGTGAACCAGGCGTGCTCGTCGCTCGTGTGGTTGACGACGAGGTCCATCACGAGCTTCATGCCGAGGCCGTGCACCTCGGCCAGCAGCTCGTCGAACTCGTCGAGCGTGCCGAACAGCGGGTCGATGTCGTCGTAGTCGCTGATGTCGTAGCCGGCGTCGGCCTGCGGCGAGCGGTAGATCGGCGACAGCCAGATCACGTCGACGCCGAGGTCGTGCAGGTGGCCCAGCTTGCTGCGGATGCCCGCCAGGTCGCCCACGCCGTCGCCGTTGCCGTCGGCGAAGCTGCGGGGCCAGATCTGGTAGACGGTGGCGGACGTCCACCAGGGTGCGTCGGTGTGCGGCACCGCTCCTCCTTCGTTCGTGCTGGTCATGTCTCGAGTGTGGTCCTGCGTTCGGGCGTCGGTCACTTGGTCGACCCCCGCATCACGCCGCTGACGACCCACTTCTGCGCCACGATGTAGACGACCAGCAGGGGCGCCAGGGCCATCAGGTACGAGGCGAAGGCCACGGTGTAGTTCGTGTTGAACTGGCCCTGGAAGATGAACTGCGCCAGCGGCAGCGTGCGCGCCGACGGGTCGGACAGGATCACGAGCGGCAGCAGGAAGTCGTTCCACGCCCAGACGCAGGTGAGGATGCCGACCGTCGCGTTCATCGGCGCCAGCAGCGGGAACACGACCTTCCAGAAGACGCCCCAGGTGCTGGCGCCGTCCATGCGCGCCGCCTCCTCGAGCTCGATCGGGATCGAGTTGATGTAGGCGGTGAAGATGAAGATGTTGAACGACAGCCCGTAGACGGTATAGAGCAGCACGAGGCCGACGGGGGTGTCGAGGCCGAGCAGCGCGGTCTCCTTCACCACCGGCAGCATGATTATCGGGAACGGAACGAAGATCGCGGCCAGGAAGTAGAAGTACAGCCCGCGGAAGAACTTCTTGTGCATGTTGCGCGCGATGGCGTAGGCCACCAGCGAGTTGGTGAAGAGCGTCAGCACGACGGCTCCCACGGTGATGAGCGCCGTGTTGAGCAGCGCCTGCGGGAAGTTCGTCAGCTGGTACGCGTCGACGAAGTTCTGCCAGCGGATCTCGGTCGGCAGCTCGAAGCCGGTGCCGCCCAGCTGGTCGGGCGTCTTCAGCGACGTCACGATCGTGAAGTACAGGGGGAGGAGCACCGTCAGCGAGCAGACGGCGATCAGAGCGGTGAGCCACCAGTTGGTGCCTCCCGTGCCGCCGTCGAGGCGACGCCGACGACGGGACTTCGGGGGCGTGCCTGCCGGCCCCGTGCCGATGCCGTCGGAGCTGCCGGGGTCGACGGGGCTGGTGGTGGTCTGGAGGGCCTCAGCGCCCTGGATCGTCGAGCTCATCAGAACGACGCCTCTCTGCGCTGGAGGAAGCGCAACTGGATGAACGACACGAGGATGATGACGAAGAGGTACAGCACGGCGTTGGCCATCTGGTAGCCGTACTCGCCGCCCTGGAACCCGCCGCGGAAGATGACGAGCGCGATCGACTCGGTCGACGTGCCAGGGCCGCCGTTCGTCAGGGCGACGATCTGGTCGAACACCTGCAGGAACGACTTGAACGACAACACCATGTTGATGGTGAAGTAGGCGCCGATCAGCGGGAACGTGATCGAGCGGAACTGCCGCCACGACGACGCGCCGTCGATGCCGGCCGCCTCGTACAGCTCGGCGGGGATGGTCTGCAGCCCCGCCAGGTAGAGGATCACGTTGAACGCGCACGCCTGCCACACCGTCGTGATGACGATGCCGACCCAGGCCCACTGCGGGTCGGCCAGGATGTTGGCGCCCGGCAGCCCCATCGACTGCAGGATCGTCGGGAACGAGTTCGCGAACAGGTAGTTGAAGACGTAGCCGATGATGAGGATCGCCAGCACGTAGGGGATGAAGAAGATCCCGCGGAACGCGGTGCGGAACTTGATCCGCGAGTTGAGGCCGAGCGCGATGGCGAGCGAGATCACGTTGACGGCGATCGTCGACACGATGGCGAACCCGAACGTGAACAGGTACGACGCGATGACGCGGTCGTCGCGGAACAGGTTGAGGTAGTTCGACAGCCCGACGAAGCTCCACGTGCCGTAGCCCGCGTAGTTGGTGAGGCTGAAGAACATGCCCGTGACGACGGGGATCGTGTGCAGGCCGAAGAAGATGACGACGGCCGGCACGACCATCCAGTAGAAGGCGCGGGGCGTCTTGCCCTGGCCGGCGCGAAGCGTCGGCTGTCGCTTCGAGGAGGCGCGGGTCGGCCCCTCAGGGCCGGCGTCGGTCGTCGGCCGCGGTGCGGTGGCGGTCATCACTTGCCTTCTCTCTGCGTGGTGGTGCGGGCGGCGACCTTGCTCCACTCGTCGTCGAGGTCGGTGAGGAACTCGTCCACATCGCCGGTGATGACCAGGGTCTGCAGCATGTTGACCAGCGGGATCGACGCGGGCACCTGGTGGTCGATGAAGCCGATGATCCGGCCGCTCGTGAAGTACGGCTCGAGCCCCGCGAGGGCAGGGTCGGTGTTGGGCTCGGCGTCGTTGAGCGGCGAGAAGGTGGACTGCGACTCCGAGTAGGCCTGCACCACCTCGGGCGACATGAGGTAGTCGACGAAGCGCTGCGCCTCCTCCTTGTGGGGGCTGTCCCGGCCGATCGAGAGGCCGACGTCGACGCCGGAGACCGCGATGCGGTCGTCCGCGTTCTCGGTCACGGGGTAGGGGAAGGTGCCGATGGAGGCGTCGGGGGCGTTGGCGCGGATCGCCGGGATCGCGTACGAGCCCTGCAGGTACATCGCCGACTCGCCGTTCGCGAAGGCGAGGTTGCCGGCGTTGTAGTCGCGGCTGGCGAAGTCGTCCTGGCAGTAGGAGAAGAGCTGTACCTCCTTCTCCATGGCGGGGCCGAAGTCCTTGCTGAACGACACGGCGCCGTCCTGCACGTCGGAGCCCTCGGCCCGCAGGTCGTCGAAGAAGCCGTCGGGCATCAGCGCGCCGCCGAGGTTGACGAAGGCGGGGCCGGCCGTCCACGCGTCCTTCATCGTGCAGTAGAACGGTGCGATGCCGGCCTGCTCGAAGGTGTCGGCGGCGGCGATCAGCTCGGTCCACGTGGTGGGGACCTCGACGCCCTGGGCCGCGAAGATGTCGGGGTTGTAGATGATGCCCGAGGCGTTGTTGGCGAAGGGGAGGGCGTTGATCTCTTGCCCGCTGCCCTGGTCGCAGCTGCCCAGGTCCTGCACGATCTCCTGCACCGCGGGGTTCACCGTGTCGGCCGAGGGCTCGTCGCTGAGGTCGGCGAAGACGCAGGCCCGCGCCAGCTCGGCGAAGTTGCCGCTGACGTTGAGCGTCAGCACGTCGGGCACCTTGTTCTTGACGAGCAGGGTGCGGATCGCTGTGTCGGGGTCGGGCACCGCGTTCTGCACCACGCGGATGTCGGGGTTCTCGGCCTCGAAGTCGGTGATGATGTCGGCGAAGTCCTGCACCGCCTCCGGCTTGAACTGGAAGAAGTCGAGCGCCGTGACGCCGTCGGCGTCGGGGCCGCTGCCGGGCGCGCAGCCGGTGAGGCCGGCGAGGACGACGGCCGTGCCGAGCGCGGCTGCGGCGAGGCGGCCGCGATGCGGGCGCATGCGGTCGCCGTGGCTCGGACCAGGCCTGTTCCGGTCAGTGAAAGGGGATCGGGGACTCACTGTGCGCCTCCTTGCGCTGGGGGTGCGGCCGGGGCCGCGGGGGTCGTGCTGATGCTGGGTCGTGCGGGGCGCCTCCTCAGATTGCAGGAGGTGCGGGTCGGGGATTCCTGATCCGTTCACGAATCAGGACGATCGGTCTCCCCCTCGCGAGGATCAGGCTGGATGTTCCTGAATGAGGAGAGGGAGGGGCGGGGGCTAGAGGGCGGTGGCCTCGAGCAGGACGAGCTGCTCGGGGAAGAGGACCGGGGCCTGCACGCCGCCGAGGCGGAGGGCGCGGCCGGTGAGGACGACCCCGTCGAGGGCCCAGGCGAGCGGGGACTGGCCGGGGCCGCCGACGGTGGCGGTCGGCGCCGCGAGGGCGACGCGGTACTCGCGGTCGTCGTCGAGGCCGGGCAGCGTGATCGGGCCGGCCGGGTAGCTGGCGCTCGTCGCGACCTGCGTGAACGTGTAGAGCGCGCGGCTGCGGTCGGCGGCGACGACTCCGCGCAGGTCCATGCCGGGGTCGGGCAGGTCGGCGTGGACGACGGCTCCCGTGTGGAGGAGCGACCGGTTGGCCTTGTGCACGGCGATCCAGGCGGCGAGCTCGTCGAGGGTGGCGTCGTCGACGTCGGGCGAGCTGATGTCCCACTCGACGCCGAAGTGGCCGGGCAGGGCGACTCCCGCACGGAACGACAGGTCGTGGCGACGTCCGGTCGAGTGCGAGCGGGGTCCGCTGACGTGGGCGCCCATGAGCTCGTACGGCACGAGCAGGCCGGTGTGCTTCTGGTTGACGAGGCGCTCCATCGGGTCGATGCAGTCGCTCGTCCAGATGCGGTCGGTGTGGTCGAGGATCCCCAGGTCGACCCGGGCCCCGCCGGAGGCGCAGCTCTCGATCTCGACGCCGGGGTGACGGCTGCGCAGCTCGTCGAGCAGGCGGTAGAGCGCGACGACGTTCTCGTGCACCGCCGGTCGTGCCGGGGCGCCGGCCCCCGCCTCCAGCAGGTCGCGGTTGTGGTCCCACTTCAGGTAAGCGATGTCGTGGTCGGTGAGCAGCGCGTCGAGCTTGCCGAGGATGTAGTCGAACGCGTCGGGGTTCGAGAGGTCGAGCACCTGCTGCTGGCGGGCGATCGCCGGCAGGCGGCCTTCGCCGGGGCCGAGGATCCACTCGGGGTGCGCCCGCGCGAGCTCGCTGTCGGGGCTGACCATCTCGGGCTCGACCCAGATGCCGAACTGCATGCCGAGGTCGGTGACGTGGTCGATGATCGGCGCGAGCCCGTCGGGCCAGACCGTCTCGTCGACCCACCAGTCGCCGAGCGACGTGGTGTCGTCGCGGCGGCCGTGGAACCAGCCGTCGTCGAGCACGAAGCGCTCGATGCCGACGCGGGCCCCGGCGTCGGCGAGGGCGCTGAGGCGGCCGAGGTCGTGGTCGAAGTAGACGGCCTCCCACGTGTTGAGGGTCACGGGACGCGGCGTCGCCGGGTGGTTGGGGCGGGCACGAAGGAGGCGGTGGAACCGTGCCGAGAGCTCGGTGAGCCCGTCTCCCCACGAGCCGAGCGCCTCCGGCGTCTCGTAGCTCTCGCCCGGTCCGAGCCGGATCTCGCCCGGGGCCAGCAGCTCGGCGACGCGGGTGTGGGTGGCGCCGGTGACGAGGCGCTCGACGCTGACGCGGTGGTTGCCGCTCCAGGCGAGGTGGGCGGCGTGGACGAGGCCGCGTTCGAAGCCGAAGCCGGGCGTTCCGGTGGCGACGAGCAGGGTGGCGTCGGCTCCGGGACGGCCGCGGCGGCTCTCGCGGTCGTAGCGGCCGATCGTGAGGTCGTGCCGCTGGGGGGTGCGCTCGCGGAGGTGGCGACCGGTGGTGTCGAGCACCTCGCCGGCGGTGTGCGGCAGGGGGAAGCTCGCCGCGAGCTCGCCGAGCTCGTAGGTGGCGGCGGTGTCGAGTGCGGCGGCGGCGGAGGCGTCGAGGCGGTGGCCTTCAAGGTCGTGGGCGTCGTCGCCGGTCGAGCCGGCCGCGGTGTTGGTGAGGCGGAGGCGCTGGTGCAGCAGGCCGTGGGGGTCGAGACGCAGGGTGATGAAGATGCGGAGTTCGGCGGCGGGGTCCTCAGCCGTGATGGTGACGACGGTGCCGGAGGTGCCCGTGACGCCGGTGTTGCTGTCGCTGCCGGGGGTGACACCGGTCTCGGTGGTGTCGCGCGCCTCCTCCGGGCTGTCGTCGCCGTCGGTGCCGTTTTCGGCGACGTCGACGTCGGTGACGGTGAAGGCAGGCGAGAAGGAGGCGCCGGCACGGCTGCCGAGAAGGCCGGGGGTGCCCTGCCAGCCGTCGGACTCGAGGGGGAGGAGCGTGAGGCGGGCGGGTTCGTCGATGGCGCCGGAGGTGCGTTGGGCGCGGGAGGCGAGGACGACTCCGGCGAGGGCGGCGGCGCTGAGCTCGCCGAGGTCGGGGCCCCAGTGGACGATGCCGGGGAGGCCGGAGCCGGAGGTGTCGAGGACGACGCTCGTGCCTCCCTGGCGGAGGTGGAGCTCGGTCGTGCGGACTTCGGTGCGACGCTGCATGGGTTAGTTCTACGACGGAACTAATAGGCCTGTCAAGTGATCCCGGAAAGCCGAACGGCGCCTCCTTTTCGTTCGGCCTGGTAGATATGCTCGGTCGCATGACGACGACGGAGCCGGTGCTGGGCGAGTCCGGGCGCGAGCTGGTGCGCGAGGTGCTGATCCACGGGCCGATCGCGCGGGCGGAGCTCGGGCGCCGGCTGGGCCTGTCGCCGGCGAGCCTCACGCGGCTGAGCAAGCCGTTCCTCGACCGCGGCCTCTTCGTCGAGGGAGCCGTCGAGCTCGCCGGAGCCGTCGGCCGCCCCGCCAAGCCGCTCGACGTGCGGGTCGACCTGCAGCGCTTCGTCGGCATCAAGCTGACCGGTGACCAGGCCCTCGGCGTGCTCACCGACCTGCGGGCCAAGACGCTGGGCGAGCACGTCGCCGACCTCGCCGGGCACTCGCCCGAGGAGGTGATGGAGGCGCTGGCCGCGGTGGTGGAGGCGCTCGCCGGGTCGGGTGGTGACGTCGCGGACATCGCGGGTGTCGGGGTGAGCATCGGCGGCAAGGTGACCGGGCAGCAGGTGGTGCTGCGCGCGCCGTTCCTCGAGTGGCGGGAGGTGGACCTCGGCGGGATGCTGTCGCGGCGGCTCGGTCTGCCGGTCGTGGTCGAGAACGACGTGGTGGCGCTGACGGAGGCGGAGCGCTGGTTCGGTCTCGGGCGCGGGATCGACGACTTCGCCGTGGTGACGACGGGGGCCGGTGTCGGCTACGGGCTGGTCATCCACGGGAGGCAGGTGATCACTCCCGACACGGGCCTCGGTCTCGGAGGGCACTTCCCCCTCGATCCCACCGGCCCGATCTGTGCCGACGGACACCGCGGCTGCTCGACGGCGATGCTGTCGACGACCAGCATGTGCGCCTCGGCGGCGGTCGGCCTCGGTCGGCTGGTCAGCTACGAGGAGCTGCTGGCGCTCGCCGCCTCGGGCAACGCGGTCGCGGTGCAGGTCGTCGGCACGGCCGGACGGTCGCTCGGGCGCATGATCGCCGCGGTCGCGAACCTCACCATGGTCGGGACCGTGGTGCTCTCGGGAGAGGGCATCGGCCTGGTCGACGTCCCTGTGGCTGCGTCTGAGATGCGCGCCGGCATCGCCGCCGACCGGGACCCCGACGCGTCGGAGGTGAGGGTCCTCACCGGGGACGCCGACTTCGGCGCGTGGGCGCGTGGTGCGGCGGCGGTCGCCGTGCAGGCGCGGATCGGCGCCCTCGGGGCGTAACGGGGCGGATCCGCGTCCGCACGCCCCGAGGGAAGACCCGCCTAGCGACCGAGCTCGCCGGTCGGGATCGCCTGCGTGTGGACCTTCGCGTAGTCGGAGCCGGCGAAGCCGGTCCTCAGGCGCTTGCGCAGGACGACGAGCCACCAGAGGAACGCGAGGGCGATGATGCCTGCGAAGACGGCGCCGTTGCCGGCGAAGGCAGGCAGGAACAGCAGCGCCGCCTCCACGGTCAGGAAGATGGGGAGGCTGACGAGGAGGAGCGGGATCCGAGCTCGGCCGAGGTTGAAGGTCCCCGCCTCCGGGGCGGGGATGGCTCCGCGGAACGCAGCGATCAGCAGCCCGACGGTCTGGAGCACGTACGAGGTGAAGAAGGCGAGGGTCGCCATGCCGAGGAAGTAGGTGAAGGCCCTCTCGTTCACCAGTGCCGAGAGCAGCAGCAAGATCGAGATGCTCCCCAACGCGACCACGGCGACCGAGGGCGACTTGCGGTGGGGGGCGACGTGGCGCAGGGCTGCCGAGAAGGGCATCATGTTGTCGCGGGACATCGAGTAGAGCAACCGCGTGCCGACCAGCATGTTCGAGAGCAGGCAGACGAGGATGTTCGTCAGGGCGAACGCCACGACGATGCGCGAGAAGACCGGGCCGATCTGTTGCCCGATGATCTCCTCGATGGGGGCGGACGAGGCCGCCACCGCCGCGGAGTCCTTGATCGCGAGCGTGTAGACGAGGTACATCGCGAACTCGATCACGCAGGACGCCGCGAAGGCGATGAACATCGTCCTCGGGATCACTCGTCGAGCGCTCTTGGTCTCCTCGGCGATGTCGGCCACCGCCTCCACCCCGACGAGCCCGAAGAAGGGGCCGAGCGATGCCGCGAGGAACGCCAGGACGTAGGGCGTCGCCTCGTCCGGGCTCTTCCCCTCGAACAGCGAACTGAAGGGCTGCGCGTTGCCGGGCACGAGGAACGCGACCCCGGCCACGACAGCCGTCACGCCGATCGTGATGACCAGCTCGATGCCCACGCCGATGTTGTTGATGAGGGTGGCGAGGCTCACGCGGTACGCGTTGATCAGCGCACAGACGGCGACCACCGCGACGGCGATCAGGATCTGTGCCGTCTGCGTGAGCTGCCAGCCGAAGACGCTGCCGAGGTAGCCCGCGAAGATGTAGCCGAGGCTCGTCATGCCTCCGATCCAGCCGATCAGGGCTGACACGCCGGTGAACCACCCGAAGCTCGAGCCGTTGAGCCGGCTGGTCCACTGGTAGGCGTACCCGGCCAGTGGGATCTTCGCGGCCACGTCGGCCGCGATCAGCGTCCACAGGAGGAACACCGGGACCGCCAGGAACAGCGTCCAGATGAACGGCGCACCCGCGTTGCTGTAGCCGGCACCGAAGCCGGTGAACACCGCCGTCGTCGCGCTGATCGTCGAGAAGCCGATCGCGAAGGACGCGATCTTGCCGACCGATCGGTCGAGCTTCTGCTCGTAGCCGAACTCTGCCAGGCGCGCGTCCTCGCCGTCGGCGTCACGTGCCGCGGGGCTCGTCACTCTCACTGGGTGCTGCCTGGTCGGGTCGACGGGATCGGTCACGATCTGCTCCTCGCATCGGTGCCAGTCCGCAGGAAGGGTCGCGAACGTCGTGGAGGAAGTGAACTGGGCCACCGAGGAACCGGGAAGGACCATGGCTTTATGAGGTCATAAGCCAGGCTTATCAATGGTGCGCTCGATGCCGCCAGTCTCGTGGTTCACGAGTTCGTCCCGGGCTCCGGCGGGATGCGCTCCAGCATGTGCTGCACCAGGCGGGCGGCCGAGGTCGAGAGACGATCAGGGCGCCACGCCACCGTGGTGTAGCTGACGGGCCGGTCGAGGATCGGCACGAAGGCGAGGCCCGGCCGGTCGTAGAGCCGGGAGGTCGAGGAGGTGGTGAAGCTGATGCCCACGCCCCTCGAGACCATCGTCGTCTCGGCCTCGTACGTCGCCGCCTCCGCGGCGATCACGGCAGGTCGATCACCGCGCACGTCCGCCGCCATCCAGTAGTCGCGCCAGGAGCCTGCGCTGGCCGGCGCCACGACGATCGGCTCGTCGAGGAGCTCGCCGATGACGAGCGACTCCCGAGAAGCCAGCGCATGGGCTCGGGGCAGGCAGGCGACCCACGTCTCCCGGGCCACGACCACCATCTCGAGGCCGGGCAGGAGGACCGGTGGGCGGACGATGGCGATGTCGGACGCACCGGACCCCAGGCCGGCGGTCGGATCGGAGAAGTCGTACTCGATCGTCTCGACCGTCACGCCGGCGAGGTCGCCGCCGAGGTCGTCCAGGAGGCGGAAGAGGAGATCGGCTCCGGTGCCGATGAGGTACCCGATCCGCACGTGCGAGCGTCCGACGAGATCCGCTGCGGTCGCCAGCGTGAGATCGACCTCACGGAGGGCCTTCTCGACCGAGGGGAGCCACTTCTGCCCGAGGTCCGTCAGCGCGACCGAGCGGGTGTCGCGGTCGAAGAGGCGGCCGCCCACGGCGGCTTCCAGTTGCCGGATGGCAGCGGACAGGGCGGGCTGGGAGATGAACAGGACCTCGGCGGCTCGACGGTAGTTGAGCTCCTGGCTCAGCACGGTGAAGTACCTCAGGAGGCGCAGCGTCACGTCGTTCTGCATGGTCGAGTCCTCCCGGGTGCGATAGGCGCAAGTTATCACCTCATCGACAACCGTTGCTTCACAACCGTTGCCGGGCCAGGGATCGTGGGCACCTCCAGCCGCACGAGAACGAAGAGGTCCAAGTGGGAATCACCCTGAAGTCCGTCCAGATCGAGACGCCGGCCCGCCAGGAGTTCTTCGACGTCACGGACCAGCTGGTCGAGTACATCGCCGAGATCGGTCTCTCGGACGGGCTCGCCACCGTCCACACGGCGCACACCAGCTGCTGCGTCTTCGTGCAGGAGGAGTCGGAGGACACCACCTACTACGGCACGCAGCTGCTGCTCCAGGACACGCTGAACGTGCTGGCGAAGATCGCCCCGCCGACTCGCCACGAGGGTCAGTACCTGCACCCGGGGCCGGTGCACATCGCGAACGCCGCTGCCCTCCGGGACGAGCTGCCCGAGTGGGGCCTCAACACCGACGGGCACATCATCTCGTCGCTGCTCGGCCGCAGCGTCACGATCCCCGTCGCCGGTGGCTCCGCCCTGCTCGGCGAGTTCGGCCGGATCTACCTCGGCGACCTCGACTCCGTGCGCGCCCGCACCCGCACCGTCCACGTCCAGCTGCTGGGCGAGTAGCGGTGCTCGTCTCCTCCGTCGACCTCGGCACGACGAACCTCAAGGTCGTCCTCTACGACGAGCAGCTGAGGGTGCTCGCGTCTCGGAGCCAGCCCATGAGGTACGACCGCCGCGGCGACCAGGTCGAGTTCGATCCGTCGACGCTCACCGAGAGCGTCCTGACGCTCATCGCGGCGTGCGCGTCGGATGCCGGGGGCACCGACGGCCACGACGTCGTCATCGTCCTCACCGGGCAGGCCGAGACCCTGGTCGTGACGGACGGACACGGCACGGCGGTCCGCCCGGCCCTGTCCTGGCTCGACGAACGGGCGGCAGCCGAGGCGGCCGAGCTGGAGACGGCGTTCGGAGCCGACGAGGCCTTCGCGATCACCGGAGAGCCCTTCCCGAGCACGACCTGGCCGGCCGCGAAGCTGGCGTGGCTGCGCCGACACGAGCCCGCCTCGCTGGACGCCGCGGCTCACGTGCTCATGATCAAGGACTACCTGGTGCTGCAGCTCACCGGTCAGGCCGTCGGCGAGGTCACGACCCGGGGGTTCACGTACCTGTGGGACGTCCGCCGTGGCGCCTACTGGGACGCAGCCGTCCAGCACTGCGGCGTCCGCCGCGAGACCCTGCCGGACGTCGTTCCCGCCGGGACGGATCTCGGCCCGGTGACGGCGGACGTGGCGGCCCGCCTCCCCGCAGCCCGGAGCTACCGCGTCAACGCGGGCGCGCTCGACCACTTCTGCGCGATGGTCGGGACCGGCTCGTACACCGCCGGGACCGTCAGCGAATCGGCCGGCACCGTCTTGTCGTTGTCGATGCTGGCCGACGACTGGTCCTTCGACGCGGCACGCAAGGTCTCGTTCCACGCCGGCCTGCGCCCCGGCGAGACGATCCTCTTCAACGGCGCCGACAGCGGGGGCGTCGCCCTCGAGTGGTTCCGGCGCGAGGGGCTCGCGGGCATGGACTGGACCGAGCTCGAGGAAGGACTCGCGCGACGCGCATCCGCCTCGCGGCCGCCTGCCCCCGTCTTCCTGCCCTACCTGACCGGTGTGGCACCTCCTGATTTCCTCACGTCGGCTCGCGGAGCCTTCCTCGGGCTCGACCTGTCGCACGACCGGCTCGACATGGCCTTCGCCGTCGAGGAGGGCCTCGCCCACCTGCTCAAGAGGAACGTGGACTACCTGACGCCCGGCGCCGACGACGTGGACGCGATCGTGTCCACCGGCGGAGGCGCCGCCTCCTCGTTCTGGAGCCAGCTGAAGGCCGACGTCTGCGACCTGGACGTGATCGTCCCGGACGAGCGCGAAGCCACCTGCCGCGGTGCAGCCGTCCTGGCCCTCGTCGCCTCGGGCACCCTGTCGAGCCTCGCCGACGCTGACGCGCTCGCCCGGCCACCCGTCACGCGCTTCGCCACCGCGCACACCGAGACGCACGACCACCGCTATCGCCTCTTCGAGGACTACCTCGACCGGCTGTACTCCCACTGACACGAACGGAACCACGATGAAACTCGCATGCTCCTCCCCGATGGTCCCCGGCGACACCCTGACCGAGAAGGCCGAACTGCTCTCGTCGTGGGGATACGACGCACTCGCCGTCTTCCAGCCCCTGGACTCCTGGGACGACTCGGTCCGACGTGACCTCGTCACCCTCGAGAGCCGGACCGGCATCCGCCCCGTCGAGTTCGTCCTGACCGACGAGGTCTACGGCCACGCCATGTCGGACGACGCGGACCTGCGGACGCGCTGCCGTGCCATGTACCTGGAGGCAGCCTCCGTCTGTGCGGAGATCGGCGCGGTCACCGAGATCGAGTACCAGTACGGCGTGCAGGACCCCCTCCCGCTGTTCGACGTGCACCAGGAGCTCGACGCTCGTCAGACCGAGGGGTTCGTCGACTTCTACCGGCAGATGCTCGGCGTCGTCACCGGGACGGAGGGGATGGTCCTGCTCGAGCCCCTGAACCGCTACGAGAGCCGCTACCTCAACCTGGTGTCCGCCAACCTCGCGATCATCGAGGAGGTGGACCACCCGAACGCCGGACTCCTCCCTGACGTCTTCCACATGTCGATCGAGGAGGCGGACATCCCTGCGGCTCTCCGTGCAGCCGGCGGGCAGATCGTCCACGTCCACCTCGGCGACAACAACCGGCTCCTCCCGGGGCACGGCACCCTCGACTGGACAGCGATCATCCGGGCGCTGAAGGACGTCGACTACGACGGCTACCTCAACCTCGAGTGCTCGACCGAGGGCGATCCGGCCACCACGCTGCCGGCCGCAGCCACGTTCCTGCGTGGCCTGATCACCGCATGACCCGTCTCCTGTCGGCGCCGTTCTTCGAGATCGGGCCGAAGAACCTGCTCCGCCTCGCCGAGCTCGAGGCGCTCGTCGTCGCCGCCGCACAGGCAGGGGCGGACCACGGCGTCGCCGTCGTCGTCACCGTCCCGACGGCGTACATCGCGCCCGTCGTCGGGCTCGGCACCGGTGCACTCGTCTTCGCCCAGCAGCTCAGCGGCGACGGACTCGGCCCGTCCTTCGGGTCCGTGACGGCCGAGGCGCTCGTCGACGTCGGGGCCCACGGGGTGATGCTCAACCACGACAGCGCTCCCCTCTCGCAGGAGCAGCTGCGTCACGCCGTGGAGCGCGCCACGAGCGTCGGCCTCGCGACCATCGTCTGCGCGGGCACGGACGACGAGGCCGCCGAGGTGGCCGCGCTCGGCCCGGACGTCGTCCTCTACGAGCCGCCGCACCTGATCGGTGCGGCGGGCGGGACGGATCGGCCCTGGATCACCTCGAGCGCCCTGTCCGTGCACGCGGTCGACCCGACCGTCCTCATGATGCAGGCGGGCGGCGTCTCGTCGCCCGGCGTCGCCGAGTCGATCATGGCCGCCGGCGTCGACGGGACGGGCTCGACGAGCGGAGTCCTCGGGGCGACCGACCCCGCCGGAGCCGCGCGGGAGTTCATCTCGGCCACCCGGGCCGGCTGGGACGCGGCGCAGGCCGCCGACCGTCTGCGCTGACCGACGCACCCTCGCCCCCTCCGGACCGCCTGGAGCCAGGGGCCACTCGAACCATCCACGAACAGGAGAACCACCATGCACACCGACCTCACCGGCAAGACCGCCGTCATCACGGGCGGAGCTCGCGGCATCGGCCTGACCGTCGCCCGTGCCCTCGCGGCGGACGGCGCCGACATCGCCCTGCTCGACCTGCTCGACACCGTATCCGACACCGCGTCCCAGATCGGTGACGAGTTCGGGGTCCGCACCCTCGGCCTGCATCTCGACGTCACCGACCAGGCCGCGACCGACGCGGCGTTCGACCGCGTGGCGGAGGAGCTGTCCGTGCCGCAGGTGCTGTTGACGGCCGCGGGCATCGAGATCAACGGCGACTCCGTCGACGTCACCGCCGACCAGTGGCGCAAGGTGATCGACGTCAACCTGACCGGCACCTTCTTCTCGGCCCAGGCCTTCGGCCGCGGCCTCGTCAGCCGCGGGCTGCCCGGCAGCGCGATCCTGATCGCGTCGATGTCCGGGCTGATCGTCAACGTGCCCCAGTGGGCCGCGTCGTACAACTCGTCGAAGGCCGCTGTCGCGCACCTCGCCAAGTCGCTCGCCGTCGAGTGGGCGTCGCGCGGCGTCCGGGTGAACTCGATGTCGCCCGGGTACGTGCTGACCGACCTGACGCAGCAGATCATCGACCGTCAGCCCGAGCTGCGCGACGAGTGGGAGGCCCTCATCCCGCAGGGACGCATGGCCCTCCCCGCCGACCTCACCGGTCTCGTGAGCTTCCTCGCCTCCGACGTCTCGAGCTACATCACGGGGCAGCAGATCGTGATCGACGGCGGCTACACCTCCATCTGACCCGCACCGTCCACGAACCACATCTCGACGACGAGAGGCAATCGATGAACGACCAGCAGCACGTCACACCGTCCATGAGCGGGCAGCCCGCCGACGCCGCGCGCGCGACCGACCTCCAGGAGCACGCTCTCAGCGTGAGGGACGTGCACGTGTCCTACGGGCAGGTGCACGCCCTGAGAGGCGCCGACTTCGACTGCCGGCCCGGCGAGGTGACCGCCTTGATCGGCGACAACGGCGCCGGCAAGTCGACCCTCGTGAAGGTGCTCTCGGGCGCCCTCGCACCTGATGCCGGCCAGGTCTCGGTCGACGGTCGAGAAGTCCGGTTCACCTCCCCGACCGACGCGCAGCAGGAGGGCATCGAGACCGTCTGGCAGGACCTCGCGCTCGCCCCCGACCTCGGCGCGGTCCAGAACCTCTACCTGGGGCGCGAGGTGCACCGGCGGGGCCTGCTCGGCCGTCTGGGCTTCCTGGACGAGAAGGCGATGCGCGACAAGGCCGTGAAGGAGTTCGAACGGCTCGGGCTCCGGGTCGACCCCCGCCGCGGATCCGTCCGCGAGATGTCCGGCGGGCAACGACAGGGCGTGGCCGTGGCGAAGGCCGTCAGCTGGGCCGAGCGCGTCGTGCTCCTCGACGAGCCGACGGCCGCGCTCGGCGTCGTGCAGACGAAGGGCGTCCTCGACATGGTCCGCCGGGTCGCCGACCAAGGGCTCGCCGTGGTCCTGATCACGCACAACATGAGCGACGTCCTGAGCGTCTCCGATCGCATCGAGGTGCTCCGGCTCGGCACGCGCGTCGCGAGCATCGACCGGGCCGACGCCTCGCTCGAGTCCCTCGTCGCAGCGATGACCGGGGGAACAGCAGCCACCGGAAGCGCACAGCCGGGACCGGACGCCGCCACGACCGCAGAAGGAGACGCACGATGACCACCACCCGAGAGCCACAGCCCGCCACCGCCTCGGCCTCCGAGGCTCCCGACTCGCAGACGGTCTCGACCGGACGTCTCACCCGCATCACGCAGCACCCGCTCTTCGTCGTCACGACAGCGCTGATCGTGCTCTTCGTCGGCTTCACCGTCGTGAACGGACCGACGTTCATCGGCGTTCCGAACATCCGCAACATGCTCCTCGCCGGCTCGATCATCCTCCTGCTCGCGATCGGGATCACGTACGTCATCGTCACGGCGGGCTTCGACCTCTCGGTCGGGTCGGTCCTCGTGTTCTCCGGCGTGCTGAGCGTCGTCGCGATGAGGGCCGTGGGTGCGGAGGGCTGGCCCGCCGCGCTGCTCGGTCTCGTCGTCGCCCTCGCGGCCGGGGCGGCGCTGGGGGCGATCAACGGAGCGCTCGTCGCCTACGCCGACCTCAACGCGATCATCGTCACGTTGGGGACCCTCGGCGCCGCGCTCGGCCTGGCCCAGGTCGTGACGGGCGGACAGGACCTCAACGACGTCCCCCCGGTGATGGCCGACTTCGGTGTCGACCGCGTGCTCGGCGTGCCTCTCGTCGTCGTCGTCGCGGCGCTCGTCGCCCTGATCGCCGGCATCGTCCTGCGGTCCACGGCCTTCGGGCGGCACACCTACGCGATCGGCTCCAACAAGGAGGCGGCGGTGCGGGCCGGCATCCCCGTCAAGCGCCACCTGACGACGGTGTACCTCATCTCCGGGCTCCTGGCTGGGCTCGCCGGCTGGCTCTCGCTGGCCGTCTACGGCACCACGAACATCGCGGGGCACTCCCTCGACGCGCTCAGCGGGGCCACGGCCGCGCTCCTGGGCGGCGCGAGCCTCTTCGGCGGGATCGGGACCGTGGCCGGGACCGTCATCGGCAACGCCATCCCCGTCGTCCTCGCCAGCGGGCTCGTCATCGCGGGCCTGCAGTCGTTCTGGCAGCAGGCGGTCACCGGCGTGGTCCTCATCGGCGCGGTGTACCTCGACCGGATCCGACGTCTCCGCCGCACCGTGCGGCGTCCCAAGCGGTGAGCTGCGTCCACACGCAGGCCACCCAGCACCTCCTCCCGTGTCACCACTCGTCAAGGAGCAAAAAATGAGCACGAAGAACCGCAGCAGGACCGTCCTCGCTCGCACGGCCGTCTCCGTCCTGGGCGTCGCCGCCCTCGTCACCCTCAGCGGCTGCTCGGAGGCAGGTGGTGCTGCCGGGGGAACAGGGACGGTCGAGGGCGCCACCGTCGCCATCGTCGGCCCTCAGTCCGGCGACCCCTACTACCAGGAGGTCGCGTGCGGAGCCCGGACCGAGGGCGCCAAGCTGGGCATGGAGGTCGGCGAACAGCAGGCGTCCCAGAACCAGTCCCAAGCTGACCAGAACACGATCATGCAGGGCGTGCTGGGCAAGTCGCCCGACGCCGTGATCTACACGCCGGCCGATCCCGTGGCCGGCGGCATCCCTGTCCGGACCGCCAAGGAGGACGGCGTCACGGTCATCAACGTCGACGCGCAGCTCGACGACCACGACCTGTACGACTCGTTCGTCTCGTCCGACCACTACGAAGGCGCTCGCGAACTCACGAAGACCCTCGCGAGCTTGATGGGCGACGAGGGCGAAGTCGCGGCCATCGGTTCGCTGCCGAGCAACCCCATCACCCAGGCCCGCATCGAGGGCTTCACCGACGAACTCGAGGACCACCCGGACATCGAGCTCGTCTCGACCTCCTACCCCGACGTGTCTCCCGACGCGATCCAGGCCGAGGCTGCCGCGCTGCTGATCAAGAACCCCGACCTGAAGGCGATCTACACGACGAACTACCTGAACTCGACGGGGGCGGCGGTCGCACTCCGGAACGCCGATCTCGTCGGCGACGTGAAGATGGTCAGCTGGGACACCGGTGCTCAGAACGTCAAGCTGATGCAGGAAGGCGTCGTCCAGGCGACCGTCGCCCAGCAGCCCTTCACGATGGGCGAGCTGGCCATCCGCCAGATCGCGGCGAAGATCGAAGGCAAGGAGGTCGAGGCGACGGTCGCGTCGCCCATCACCATCCTGACGAGCGACGACGTGGACACCCCCGACGGCAAGGCGCTCTGGTACGAAGGGAAGTGCTCGGCATGACGCTCACCGGCTACACGGATCGCCTGTCGTACGGACCGGGCGAGACCATCTCGTGCATGCTCAGCTCGACCGCGCCCGTCGTGTCGCTCGACGTGGTGCGCCTGCTGCACGGCGACACCAACCCCCGCGGCCCCGGGCACAAGTCCGAGCGGATCGACGCCGTCCCTGCTCAGCAGGTGCCCGCGGCTGTCCAGCAGACCTACCTGGGGTCGTGTGTCGTGGTGCCCGAGCTCGGCGAGCCGGAGATCGTCGGCCTGCAGGTGGAGGCGCTCGTCCAGCCGACGCTGCCGGAGGCTGGTCGACGACAGGGCATCCTGACCCTGGTGGCGGCCGACGGGGCACCGATCCTCGGAGTCGAGCTCACCGAGACCGGCACCGTCGGGCTGCGAGACCAGGACGATCGCCTGCTCTGCGAGATCGAGACGGTCTGGAGGAGCGGGTCCTGGCACCGAGTCGTCGTCACGGTGGGCACTGCAGGAGTCGACCTCCGGGTCGAGACGGAGGCCTCCTTCGGGGTGATCGCGACCTCCTCGCATGCAGGAGCGTCCCTGCCGACGTCGCTCGGGACGGCACACGGCCTCGTCGTCGGAGCCGGCGCCTGCCCGCAGGTCGACGGGCAGTGGCGTCCCGTCCGCGGCTTCAGCGGCAAGATCGAGAGACCCCGCATCTCCCGGGCCGGAGGAGCGGGGGACGGAGACGAGGCCGTGGGGGACTGGCGGTTCGAGCTGTCGCCCGAATCGTCCGAGTGCGTCGACACCAGCGGCCGGGAACGCCACGGGATCGTCGTCAACGCCCCTCTCCGTGCCGCCACCGGGCGGTCGTGGGACGGCTCCGTCACGGACTTCACCCTCGCGGCCGAGCAGTTCGGCGCGATCCACTTCCACGAGGACGACCTCGACGACGCAGGATGGTCGACCTCGACGACGGTCACGACGCCGACCGACCTCGCCTCGGGTGTCTACGCCGTCCGCATCCAGGGCGACGGCGAAGTCGACCACATCCCCTTCGTCGTCCGCCCGTCCGCGGCAGGGCCACACGCCAGGACTGCGGTGCTGCTCCCGACGTTCACGTACATCGCGTACGGCAACGAGCGGATGATCGACCGCCTCGACTTCGAGGGCGAGCAGATGACCGACCACCCCGTCCTGCCCGGCCGACACGACCGCCTCCTCGCTGAGCACCCGGAATGGGGACTGAGCCTCTACGACCTGCACAGCGACGGCAGCACCTGCGTGCACTCCACGTCACGACGCCCGATCCCGAACCTGAGGCCGGACTACCGAGCGTGGTTGCAGAACGCTCCCCGCCACCTGGCAGCCGACCTCTACCTGGTCGACTGGCTCACCGAGAAGGGGGAGGCCTTCGACGTCATCACCGACCACGATCTCGCCGAGTCGGGCCCCGACCTCCTCAGCCCCTACGACCTCGTGATCACGGGGAGCCACCCCGAGTACGTGAGCAGCACGATGCTCGACTCGTTGGAGCACCTCGTCGAGGCCGGCGGATCGCTCATGTACCTCGGGGGGAACGGCTTCTACTGGGTGACCAGCCAGGACCCTCAGCGCCCGCACCTCGTCGAGGTGCGACGGGGACCGGTCGGCACCCGCCCGTCCGACGGCGAACCAGGAGAGGGAGTGCACAGCACGACCGGAGAACCAGGTGGGCTGTGGCGCCATCGAGGGCGCGGCCCCAACAGGCTCACCGGGGTGGGCATGACGGCACAGGGGTGGGACGAGAAGGCGCCTGGTTACGCTCGCATGCCCGACAGCGCCCTTCCGGAGGCGGCCTTCGCCTTCGAGGGGATCGACCCGGACGAGATCATCGGGGACTTCGGCCTCATCATGGACGGCGCATCCGGAGACGAGATCGACCGTTTCGACCTCGAGCTCGGGAGCCCGCCCGAGACGCTCGTGCTCGCCCGCTCGACCGGGCACAGCGACTACTACCAACTCGCCGGGGAGGACGTCAAGGCCAGCCGGCCCGGCCTCGGGGGGACGGAGAGTCCCGAGGTCAGGTCGGACATGACCCTCTGGAACCACCCGTCTGGCGGGTCCGTGTTCAGCGTCGGATCCATCTGCTTCACCGGCGCGCTCTCGCACGACAACTACGAGAACAACGTGTCCACGTTGATCGCGAACGTCATGAGGGAGTTCCTCCGGCAGGGGCGGTAGCGGGTCGGGCCGGCCGCCGGTGTCACGGGTCGAGCCGCGACGGGTGCCTCAGGCGCCGGGGCCGGCGAGGCCGAACAAGGCAACGACCTCGTCGAGGTCGCGGCCCAGAATGAGGTTGAGGGACCCGACGTCGCGTGCGTCCCTCAGCTGCGCGACGACCGCGCCCGACGAGCCCTCGACGGCACGGGCCCTGCCCGCGACCATGAGCCGCACCGGCTCGGCCTCGGCGCGTACGGGCGCGTCGGGCAGCGGGTCGAGGCCGTCAGCGGCACGCCGGTCGACGGCGAGCGCCCCCAACACCCAACGTTCCGCGAGGCCGACCGGGCGCAGCGACGCCAGGGGCGACCGGCGCCCCCGGCCGAAGACGACCGTCATGCTGTCCCGGCGCTCGACCTGCCAGGCGACGCCGCCGACGTCGAACCGGCAGAGCATGTCGGAATGGAGGTCGACGACCGCACCGAGGTGCTCCAGCGCCCGCACGCACGTCGGGCCGAGCAAGCGAGCGGTCGTCGCGGCCTCGCGCTCCCGGCGCTCACGCTCCAGCTCCGCCCGGGCGAGCGGAGCGTGCTCGGCGGTGAGCGCCTCCCGGTCGAGCGGCGCACCCTGGGCGAGGCGCGCGTGCAGCCAGGTGGGGTCGAGCTGGCCGAGGTAGCGGAAGCGCACCTGCACGACCCCGTCGGGGTCCGACGCGGTGAGGGGCCGATCGGGGACGAGCAGGGCGACGCCGTGGTCGACCGACCACACGGCCAGGACGGTGCCGTCGACGACGGCTACCCACGACCAGCCTGGCTCGCGCACGTCGGGGCTGCTGCGCTCGACCACGTCGCCGACGAGCGACCCGGCCCGGACCCGCAGCTCACGCCGGTGCGACCGGGCGTCGTCGCCCATCGACACGCTCTCCCGGTCGACGACGACGAGCTCCGCGGGCACGTCGCTCGACGCCGCGCCGACGAGCCGAGACCAGATCCCCATGACCGTGACGATACCGGCCGGTCAGACCGTTCAGACGGGCCATTCCAACTGGTACGGGGGCACCTCCGGCCCCGCGAAGGGCGTGGCTAGGCGCTCAAACTTGGGCAGGTTCGCCGCCGCATCGCGCCCACCACCCACACATCCCCCCTCCCTCGACTCGGGTGACCGGTCGGATCCCGCGCGCACCACACCAGCCTCGGTGACCTTCACGAGAGTCCGCCGGGCGGTCGGAAAGCTTGTCGAGATCTGCGCGCTTGGGGGCAGCCGTCTGAGGCATCTCTGGAGCCTCAGGCGCCCGAACGCTGTTACCGGCCACCTTTACGCAACGACTAGGCGGCTGGGTGCATCGCCTGCCAGGAACAACTTTCCAGCGTATAAATATTGACTATTGCACTGATGTTCCGTACGCCTTATGGTCGAGCCATTCGCAACGAGGCGAATTAGGCGAAAGGATCCACATGCAGGTGACGAGAAAAGCCACTGGGGTCACAGTGGCGGCAGCCCTCACAATTTCGTGCGTCTTCGGAGGCGCATCAGCCGCGACGGCAAGCCCTGTCGCTCCAAGCGAATTCGTCGAGGTGGCGGGGGCTACGGCCAGTGTGGCCGAGGGGGATCGCGACTCGATGAGAGGGGAGGAGCTCGGTTCTGTCGACCGGGAGACGCGGGCTGCTGTCGCTGTCATCCCGGTCATCACCGCGGTCATCCTGGCCGGCGGTGCTGCTTACGCGATGGGGCAGAAAGCGGCGGAACGCCTCTACTACATGGGACTTCGCAATCCCCAGTGGCAGAGGGTCAAGTGGCAGGTTCGTACTACGGCCCTCGGAATGCTGGGCCCGGTCGGCGGACCGATCTTCATGACCGGTTTCGAGAACAAGTTCTACTCGATGGTCTGACAGTCCTATGACTCGCTCGGAAATCCAGTGGTTGGCCATCGCCAACAGCGTCATCATCGCCGCCTACGGCGTAGGGCTGGCTCTCGACCCAGACGTATCGATCATCTGGGCGCTGACCGTCATCGCCTGTGCAGTTGCTCAGGTCGGGGCGGTCATCCGACCAGAGCGACCGCGGAGAGGTCGCGATGAAAGGCCCGAGAGGGCTGGCCCAGGTGGGCCTCCGGGGCCAGCTGACCTCCCGAGTTGACGGTGAGGGATGACCCTGGCGCCGATGGGCGCCAGGGTCATCTCTGCGCGCGTCAGCGGTGAGTGTGGCGCTTGGGAACCGTCGTCGTGAGTGCGTGAGGGCGCGCCGGATGTGACACCGGAGGCAGCCACGTCGCGGCCGCGGCCCACACAACCGCCCCCACCCGAGTTGACTCGTGGTGCCCCCCCCTCTCGCCGCCCAGGGGGAGAATCGCGACCCGGGGCGGCCCGCCGCAGACGCCGGGCCTGCACCCCACGGAAGGAACCACCCATGAGCATGGAAGGCGCGGCCTGGAGCTCGCTCTACAAGATCTCGTCCGCGAGGGACGGCAAGCACGGCATCTCGCGCGAGTCCGTCCGGCGGATCATGACGTTCGCCGTGCCCTACCGGGCGAAGCTCGTCGTCTTCATCGCGCTCTCCGTCGTGGGAGCGTTCCTCGCCGTCGCGACACCGGTGCTCGCCGGCCGCGTGGTCGACGTCATCGTCGCGAAGGGCGAGGTGTCGATGATCGTCCGCCTCGCCGTGCTGATCGCCGTCGTGGCCGTGGCCGACGCCGGCGTCTCGTTGCTGACGCGCTGGTACTCGGCCCGGATCGGCGAGGGCGTCATCCTCGACCTCCGCACCGCCGTCTTCAACCACGTCCAGAAGATGCCGATCGCGTTCTTCACCCGCACCCGCACCGGCGCCCTCGTCAGCCGCCTCAACAACGACGTCATCGGCGCCCAGCAGGCCTTCAGCGGCACGCTCTCCGGCGTCGTCACCAACGTCGTCGCGCTGATCCTCACCCTCATCGTCATGCTCAGCACCTCCTGGCTCGTGACGGTGCTCGCCGTCATCATGCTGCCGATCTTCCTGATCCCCGCCCGCCGCATGGGCAGCCGCCTCGCCGCCCTCCGCCGCGAGGCCGCCGACCACAACTCCGCGATGAGCACCCAGATGACCGAGCGCTTCTCGGCCCCCGGCGCCACCCTCGTCAAGCTCTTCGGCCGTCCCGACGAGGAGGCGGAGGAGTTCCGCGTGCGCGCCGCCCGTGTCCGAGACATCGGGGTCCGCAGCGCACTGCTGCAGTTCGTCTTCGTCACCGCGCTGACGCTCGTCTCCGCCCTGGCCCTCGCCCTCGTCTACGGCCTCGGCGGCTTCCTCGCCCTCGCCGGCCAGCTCGACACCGGCGAGGTCGTCACCCTGGCGCTCCTCCTCACCCGCCTCTACGTCCCGCTCACCGGCCTCGCCAGCGCCCGGGTCGAGATCATGAGCGCCGTCGTCAGTTTCGAGCGCGTCTTCGAGGTGCTCGACCTCAAGCCGCTCATCCAGGAGAAGCCGACCGCCTCCTCCGTCCCCGAGGGCCCGGTGAGCGTCGAGTTCGACGACGTCCGGTTCGCGTACCCGTCCGCCGACAAGGTGTCGCTCGCCTCCTTGGAGGAGGTCTCGACCCTCGACACCCGCGGCGGCGAGGAGGTGCTGCACGGCGTCTCGTTCCGCATCGAGCCGGGGCAGACCGTCGCCCTCGTGGGCACGTCGGGTGCGGGCAAGTCCACGATCGCCCAGCTGCTCTCGCGCCTGTACGACGTCGACAGCGGTGCCGTGCGCCTCGCCGGCGCCGACGTGCGCGACGTGACCTTCGCCTCCATGCGCCACACCCTGGGCATGGTGACGCAGGACGGACACCTTTTCCACGAGACCATCCTCAGCAACCTGCGCCTGGCGAGGCCGGAGGCGACCGAGGACGAGGTGTGGGACGCCGTCCGTCGTGCGCGGCTCGAGCCGCTGCTCCGCTCGCTGCCGGACCAGCTCGACACGATGGTGGGGGAGCGGGGCTACCGGCTCTCAGGAGGCGAGCGTCAGCGGATGACGATCGCACGCCTCCTGCTGGCCCAGCCTCGCGTCGTCATCCTCGACGAGGCGACTGCAGCGCTCGACTCGACCTCGGAGGCCGCCGTGCAGGCGGCGCTGAGCGAGGCTCTCGAGGGGAGGACGGCGATGGTGATCGCGCACCGCCTCTCCACGATCCGCAGCGCCGACCTGATCCTCGTGGTCGAGGACGGCTCCATCGTCGAGCGCGGCACGCACGACGAGCTGCTCGCCGCGGCCGGCCGCTACGAGGAGCTGCACCGCACCCAGTTCGCCGTGCAGAAGGACGTCGCGGCCGACGAGGAGGCGGCGGTCCGGCCGTAGGACCGGCTCGGCGAGCGGTCGGCGGTCGAGGTCGGCCCGCAGCAGAGGCGTCAGATCACCGCGTAGGCGATGACGGCGGCCGCCACCACGCCGGCGGCGCAGAACGCCGACAACGTTCCGCGTGACAGGGACCGGTCGGCCCGGATGTCCCTGACGCCCAGCACGATCGCGACGACGGCGATGACGACCGCCACCGCGACGCCCACGAGGATCACCGTTCGCGTCACGGGTCGACCGTAGCGCCTCCTGCTCCGGCGGCACCGAGCTGCGAGCCGTCTCCGGCCGCTACGAGGAGCTGCACCGCGCCCAGTTCGCCGTGCAGGAGGACGTCGCCCCCGACGAGGAGGCGGCGGTCCCGCCAGAGGATCGCGGAGGTCCCGGAACGCCGACGGGCCCGTCACCCTCCCGCAGGGGGAGGGCGACGGGCCCGTCGTCCGCGGTCAGTGCTGAAGGCGGCGGCGGAGGCGCACGACCGTCAGGGCAGCACCGGCGGCCAGCAGGCCGGCAGCGAGAGCGAACAGGCCCTCGGTGGGCTCGCTCCCGGTGTAGGCGAGGCTGCCGGAGGTGGAGATCGGTGTCGCGCCGGACACTGCGGGCTCGACGACCACCGCGCTCCGCACGTCGACCTGGAACGAGGTCGTGAAGCCGGCCAGCGAGATGGTCACGACACGCGTTCCCGGCCCGGTGAAGTCGATCCTGGGGGGGAGCCCGGCCTCACGGACGACGAGTTCGTCGTCCGGGTCGCTGCTCGAGTAGACGGCCTCGACCCCCTCGGGCAGGTCCTGAGGAGTCACGATGTTGCCGAACGCGTCAGGTCCCGGGAAGGCCGCCAGCACGACACCCTCGCCGGGGTCGAGGGCCACGGGCGAGATCGTCTCGCCGGGCCCGGAGCCGATGACCCCCACGAAGGTCGACGGTCCGGTGCCGTAGGCGGTGCCCACCGTGGCGAAGATGCTCGTGGGAGCTCCCGGGGCGACCCGGAGGTCGACGGCGAGGGTCTCGCCGATGGCCACCATGTTCAACGTCGAGACGCCGAACGAGTAGGAGCCCGCGACGGTGCTCGTGCCGCTGATCGTCAGGGAACCAGGGGTCTCGGTGACGACCGCGCCCTCGGGGATCGACCGGGTCAGCGTCCTCGGGTCGCTGACGACGTTGACCATCGGCGTGGGGTCGCCAGCCGCCTCCCACGTGAACGAGAACGGCTCGCCCGCGACGACGACGAGGTCGGCGCCCGGCTGGGCGACGAAGGTGGGCGGCACGCCGGCGGCGACGCGACGCTCGCTCACCACGGTGGTCGGCTCGTCGCCCGCAGCGGGTCCGGTGCCGGTGACGGCGACCTCGACGACGCGACCGATGTCGGCCCGGACGAGGACGTAGGTCTCGGCGGTGGCGCCCTCGATGGCCGCGTCGTCCCGGGTCCACTGGTAGGTGAAGGTCGTGCCGTCGGGCCAGCCGTCGGTGACGGCGGTCTGGAGGTCGCCGAACTCGGTCGTGCCCGCGATGGTCACGGTGCCGGGCTCGGTGGCGGCGGCGATGCCGACGACCTCGTCCGTGCCGGGGGCAGCGGCGGGGGCGGGGGCCGGGGCCGATGCGTCGTCGGCCGCGGGGGCCTCGATCGGAGCGGACTCGACCGGCCCGGACTCGGCGGGCTCTGCCTCGACAGGCGCCTCGGCGGGCGCGGACTCGACCGGGGCCGGCGCGGCCTCGGCCGCGGGGGCTGCCGCGTCGGGAACGGGAGCAGACGTCGGGTCGGCCGCCGCGCCTCCGTCGTCGGGCACTGCTGCCACGGTCGAGCTCGAGACCGGCGCCGCCGACGCCATCGGCGCGGACAGCGCCGTTCCCCCCAGCATCACGGCGACGACGGACGGCAGGACCAGTGCGGTCAGCACGGATCTCTTCATGGTTCCCCCTTGTACGGATGATCGACGCGAGCCTCGTGCTCGCCCCCACGAGCCCGGTGACCAGGTGGTCGTGGGGCCCTGTGTCCCACCGTACGAGTCGGTTCGCGCCCCCGAGGGGCCCGTTACCATCCTGTTGCCTAAGGTCATCCGCTCGATCGAGGAAAGATCATCTCCAGGTCGTGTCACCTTTCGGCATTCGGCGACAGGGCGGTCTCCCGGTCAGGCGCGGGCGGCCCGCACGTACGCGACGATCGCGTTCGCGTGGCCGTGGCCCATGCCGTGGTCGGACTTCAGCCACGCGACGACCTGCATGTGGGCGTCGTGGTCGAGACGCTCGCTGACGAGGTCGAGCCACTCCTGGACCGGGCGCCCGTAGGTCTTCTCGATGCTCGCGAAGTACGACGCGGGGCCCTTGGGCTTCGACCCGTCGGCGGGCGGCTCGGGGGCGAGGACACGGTCTCCGGACATGGCTGAGAGGGTAGCGGGCGGGTCCGCCGAGTGCGTCGTGTTCCGTCCCGTTCTGAGCATGCCGTCTCGCCGGGACGCGACGGGATGCTCAGAACAGGACGGCACGCCTCCCCGCGCGACCGGCGGGCTCGAGCCGCGGTCAGCGGTGCCGCCGCACGCTCTTGAGGACGCGGTCGACCTGGTTCTTGGCGCCGTGGACGGCGACCCCGACGATGTCGAGGTCGTCGCCGGCCGCCGCGGCGACCACCTCGCGGTTCGCCGCGTCGTGGCCGGTGCTGAACATCCCGGCGTCGAAGACGGCCGTGAGTAGCTCACGGGCGACCGCACGGGAGCGGACGCCCCTCAGCACCTCGCGGTCGCCCTCGAGCACCACGATCGGCTGGCCCAGGAGGGGCGCGTACGAGGTCCCGTCAGCGTCGACGTAGGCGTCGCCGGCCAGCGAGGGATCGGAGGCGACGCCGCTGGCGAGGAACGCGGCGACGTTCGCCACCTGCCAGGGCTCGAGGTCGTCGCGCAGCACCAGAGCCACGCGGGTCGGGAATCGGACGGGTTCATCGCTCATCTCCCGATGATCGGCTGCAGCCGGGCCGCTCGTCTTGTACGTTCCTCGCATGACGGACGCGACCTCGCTCCACGCGTGGCACCCGTCCGTGCCCGGGGTGCGCGAGGTGCTGCACGCCCGCATGACCGACCACGCCTACCCGGCGCACGCCCACGCCGACTGGGCCCTCATGCTCGTCGACGAGGGCGCGGTCGTCTACGACCTCGGCGGCCGACGCCGGATCGCCGACGCGACCTCGGCGACCCTGCTGCCGCCGGGCGTGGCCCACGACGGCCGGGCCGCCCCGGGCGCCACGGTCTTCCGCAAGCGCGTCGTCTACCTCGACGCGTCCTGGATGCCCGAGTCGCTGGCCGGTGCCGCGGTCGACCGGCCGGCACGCGCCGACCTCCTCGCCGCGACCCGCCGGGCGCACCGCGCGCTGGCCACGGCGGGGGAGGAACTCGCCGCCGAGGCGGCGCTCGTCGCCGTCGCCGAGGAGGTGCGGGCTGGGTCGGGCGGGCCTGCTCCGGTGCGCGACGCCTCCTTGGCACGTCGGCTGCGGGACCTGCTCGAGAGCGACGTCCCCGCCGGCCTGACCCTCGCCGAGGCAGGCAGGGTGCTCGGCGCACATCCCGCCCACCTGTCGCGGTCGTTCTCGGCGACCTACGGCCTGGCCCCGCACCGCTACCTCACGAGCCGTCGCGTCGACCTCGCCCGCGGGCTGCTGGTCGGGGGTGCTCGCCCGGCCGACGTCGCGGCCGCCGTCGGCTTCCACGACCAGGCGCACCTCACACGGCACTTCCGGCGGGTGCTCGGGACGACGCCGGGCCGGTTCGCCTCGTCGGCCGACGAGCGGACACTCAGCCCAGGCGAGGGCTCCGCTCGCGCAGTCGGCCTGCCCGCTGCGTGACCGCCGACAGGACGTACGCAGCGGCGAGGGCTGCGTAGACCAGGGCCGAGATGACCGCGACGGCGGCTCCGTCGTCGCCGGCGGCCAGGGCGAGGACCGTGCTCAGCCCTTGGAGGATGAAGAACCCTGCCATCACGACGCTCGAGGTCGTCCCGCCGGTGAGGCGCCACGCGGGACGAGGAGGGGCGGTCGGCTCGTCTTCTGCCCGGAAGGTGCGCCCGCAGAAGACGACCGTGGCGACGGTGACGGCCAGGAGCGTGAGGGCCCCGGCCGTGGGGCCGAGCAGGAACATCGCGAAGAACCCGAGGGCGAAGCCGAGGACGACCGCCACGAGGACGACGCCGACCTTCGAGGTGGCCGAGGTGATGCGGAGTGCCATGTCGCTCCCGTCGAGCTGGGACGTGTGGGTCACTCGACTCTAGGGCGCGGCCGTGACTTCTCGACGGTCGTGCGCTATGTTCATATGTAAGCACATGGGGGCCGCGACAGGGCGGGCCCGACTCCACGATCAGCAAGGTGTACAGCGACGTATGACCGACACCACCACCTCCGCGACGTCCGCGCCCCTCGACCTCGTCACCATCGGACGCTCGGGCGTCGACCTCTACCCGCTGCAGGACGGCGTCGGCCTCGAGCAGGTCGAGACGTTCGGCAAGTACCTCGGCGGCAGCGCCGCGAACGTGACCGTCGCCGCCGCCCGGCACGGCCTCCGCACCGCCATCGTCACCCGCACCGGCGACGACCCCTTCGGCCGCTTCGTCTCGGGCGAGCTCGAGCGCCTCGGGGTCTCGACCCGGTTCGTCCGCACGGTGCCCGACCTCAACACCCCGGTCACGTTCTGCGAGATCTTCCCGCCCGACGACTTCCCCCTCTACTTCTACCGGGCGCCCAAGGCTCCCGACATGGTCGTGAACGCTGACGAGCTCGACCTCGACGCCATCACCAGCGCGCGCATCTTCTGGGCCACCGTCACCGGGCTCTCCGAGGACCCGAGCCGGACGGCCCACCACGCTGCCTGGGAGGCACGCGGACGCACACCGCTCACGATCCTCGACCTCGACTACCGGCCCATGTTCTGGTCGTCGCCCGACGACGCCCGGCGCGAGGTGTCCCTCGCCCTCGAGCACGTCAGCGTCGCCGTCGGCAACCGCGAGGAGTGCGAGATCGCCGTCGGCGAGACCGACCCGCACCGGGCCGCCGACGCGCTGCTCGACCGCGGGCTCGACCTGGCCATCGTCAAGCAGGGCCCGCGCGGCGTGCTCGCGAAGACCCGCGACGAGACCGTGGAGGTGCCCCCTCACTTCGTCGAGGTCGTCAACGGCCTCGGCGCGGGCGACGGCTTCGGCGGCGCGCTCTGCCACGGCCTGCTGCAGGACGACTGGTCGCTGCGGGACGTCCTCCGCTTCGCCAACGTCGCCGGCGCGATCGTCGCCAGCCGCCGCGAGTGCTCGACCGCCATGCCCTCGACCGCCGAGGTCGACGAGATCGTGAGGAGCATCGCCCATGTCGACGCCTGAGGTCACCACCGCCAGCCCCGCCAGCCCCACCACCGCCTCCCTCGACTTCGAGGCGCTGCGCCACGCCCGCACCTTCGCCCCGCAGACCGTGCTGCCCCGGGTGCGCGACCGCGCTCGCCGGTCGCTGCTCGCCGACGACGGCCGCCTCTTCATCGTCGCGGCCGACCACCCGGCCCGTGGGGCGCTCGGCGTCCGCGACGACCCCGCGGCGATGGCCGACCGCTACGAGATGCTCACCCGCCTCGTCACCGCCCTCTCGCGACCCGGCGTCGACGGCGTGCTCGGCACGCCCGACGTCATCGAGGACCTGGCCCTGCTCGGCGCCCTCGAGGGCAAGGTCGTGGTCGGCTCGATGAACCGCGGCGGCCTCAAGGGCGCCTCGTTCGAGATGGACGACCGGTTCACCGGCTACGACGTCCCGAGCATCGTCGCGTCGGGCATCGACTTCGCCAAGCTGCTGATCAGGATCAACCTCGGCGACGCCGCGACCGCGGCCACCCTCGAGTCGACCGCCCGGGCGGTGGACGCCGCCGCGGCGGCACAGGTGCCGATCATGCTCGAGCCGTTCGTCAGCCGCTGGGTCGACGGTGCCGTCGAGAACGACCTCACGCCGGAGGCGGTGGTCACGTCCGTCGCGATCGCTTCCGGCCTCGGTGCCACGTCCGCCTGGTCATGGCTGAAGCTGCCCGTCGTGCCCGAGATGGAGCGGGTGATGGCGTCGACGACGCTGCCGACCCTCCTCCTCGGCGGCGACCCGTCGGGCCGCCCCGACGAGACCTACGCGTCGTGGGAGGCCGCGCTCGGGCTCCCCGGCGTCCGCGGCCTCGTCGTCGGCCGCACCCTGCTGTACCCGGCCGACGGCGACGTGGTCGCCGCGGTCGACACCGCCGCCGCGCTCGTGCACGGCTGATCCCTCCCGAGAAGAGAAGCAGGACCATGTCTGACACCCTGACGAACGCTGCCGACACCGCCGCCGACCTGCCCGTCGTCCCGCACTGGATCGACGGCCGCGAGTCGCCGTCGACCTCCGGCCGCACGGCCCCCGTCTACGACCCGGCGCTCGGCGTCGTGACGAAGCACGTCGCCCTCGCCGACGACGCCGAGATCGCGGCGGCCATCGCCTCGGCCCAGGCCGCGTTCCCCGCCTGGCGCGACCTCTCGCTGGCCAAGCGCCAGCAGATCCTCTTCCGGTTCCGCGAGCTGCTCGAGGCGAAGAAGGGCGAGCTGGCCGAGATCATCACCTCCGAGCACGGCAAGGTCGTCTCCGACGCGCTCGGCGAGATCACCCGAGGCCAGGAGGTCGTCGAGTTCGCGACCGGCCTCGCGCACCACCTCAAGGGCGAGTACTCCGAGCAGGTGTCGACGGGCGTCGACGTCTACTCGACGAAGCAGCCGCTGGGCGTCGTCGGCGTCATCTCGCCGTTCAACTTCCCCGCGATGGTGCCGATGTGGTTCTTCCCCATCGCCATCGCCGCCGGCAACACCGTCGTCCTCAAGCCGTCCGAGAAGGATCCCTCCGCCGCGCTCTGGCTCGCCGCGCTCTGGTCCGAGGCCGGCCTGCCCGACGGTGTCTTCACGGTGCTCAACGGCGACAAGCAGGCCGTCGACGGGCTGCTCACGCACCCGGACGTCCGGGCCGTCTCGTTCGTCGGCTCCACCCCGATCGCCCGGTACGTCTCCGAGACGGGCACCGCGAACCACAAGCGCGTGCAGGCCCTCGGCGGCGCGAAGAACCACATGCTGGTGCTGCCCGACGCCGACCTCGACCTCGTCGCCGACTCCGCGATCAACGCCGGCTTCGGCTCGGCGGGCGAGCGCTGCATGGCGATCTCGGTCGTCGTCGCCGTGGAGCCCGTCGCCGACGAGCTCATCAGCAAGATCGAGGAGCGCGCGGCCAAGCTGCGCATCGGCGACGGCCGTCGGGGCTGCGACATGGGCCCGCTGGTGACCGAGCAGCACCGCGACAAGGTCGCCTCCTACATCGCGATCGCCGAGGAGGACGGCGCCGAGGTCGTCATCGACGGCCGCGGCGTCGAGGTCGACGGCGACGCCGCGGGCTTCTGGCTCGGACCGACCCTGCTCGACAAGGTCCCCACCACGTCGCGGGCCTACACGGAGGAGATCTTCGGACCGGTCCTCTCGATCGTGCGCGTCGCCTCCTACGAGGAGGGCGTCGCCCTCATCAACGACGGTGCGTTCGGCAACGGCACGGCGATCTTCACGAACGACGGAGGTGCGGCGCGGCGCTTCCAGAACGAGGTGCAGGTCGGGATGATCGGCATCAACGTGCCGATCCCGGTGCCCGTCGCGACGTTCTCGTTCGGCGGCTGGAAAGACTCGCTCTTCGGCGACACGAAGGCCCACGGCGCCGAGGGCGTCCGGTTCTTCACGCAGCAGAAGGCGATCACCTCGCGCTGGCTCGACCCGTCGCACGGCGGCGTCGACCTCGGGTTCCCGCAGAACTGAGCCGCCAGGACCGACACAGCACGAGGAGGCGCGGCATGACCACGCAGAACGAGACGGTGTTCCCGAGGGGCGCCCTGGCGCGCGGCGGCTGGGAGTCCGTCGTCGACGACGAGATCGACGGCTGGCAGCACACCGGGCTGCGCGTCGCCGAGCTCGCGGCAGGGGACGAGCTCTCGCTGCCCGCAGCCGGCGTCGAGCGCCTCGTCGTCCCGCTGTCGGGGTCGTTCACCGTCCGGCACCAGGGCTCGGGCGACCTCGAGACCACGCAGCTGGAGGGACGGCCCTCGGTCTTCGACGGCCCGACCGACGTCCTCTACCTCTCGACCGGCGCCTCCGCGACGATCGAGGGGGAGGGGCGCGTGGCCGTGGCCGCGGCGCCCACCGAGGAGGTGCGGCCCAGCCGGCACGTCCGGCGCGAGGAGGTGCCCGTCGAGCTGCGCGGCGCAGGTCGCTCGAGCCGCCAGGTGCACAACTTCGGCACGCCCCAGGCGCTCGACGCCGGTCGGTTCATCGTCTGCGAGGTGGTCACGCCCGCCGAGAACTGGTCGAGCTGGCCGCCGCACAAGCACGACGAGCTGCAGCCGGGGCAGGAGTCGCGGCTCGAGGAGATCTACTACTTCGAGACCGCGGTCGAGCGGGGTCGCGAGGCGCCGCCCGAGGCGGATCCGTTCGGGTTCGTCCGCGCCTACTCGTCCCCGGCCGGCGAGATCGACGTGCTCGCCGAGGTGCGCACCGGCGACGTCGCCCTGCTGCCGCACGGCTGGCACGGCCCCTGCGTCGCGGCCCCCGGCTACGACCTCTACTACCTCAACGTCATGGCGGGGCCCGACCCCGAGCGGGTCTGGAACATCTCGGACGACCCGGCCCACGGCTGGGTCCGCGGCACGTGGGAGGGGCAGGGCGTCGATCCGCGCCTCCCCTACGAGCGCCGGGCCTGACGGGCACCCGGCGGCAGCACCAGCACCAGCACCACCAGCACGACGACCACCACGTGACGACCACCCACGGCGACGAAGCCACGACGACAGGACACGATGACATGGGCTCCACCAGGCGGATGACGGTCGCGCAGGCGCTGATCGAGTTCCTCGCGAACCAGTGGACGGTCGACGGCGACCACCGCGAGCGCACCGTCGCCGGCACGTTCGGCATCTTCGGCCACGGCAACGTCGCCGGCGTCGGCCAGGCGCTGGCGCAGCTCGAGGTCGAGCAGCCGGGCCTGATGCCGTACCACCAGGCCCGCAACGAGCAGGCGATGGTGCACCAGGCCGTCGGCTACGCGCGGATGACCAGGAGGCGGGGCACCTTCGCGAGCACCGCCTCCGTCGGTCCGGGCGCCGCCAACATGCTCACCGGCGCCGCGCTGGCGACCGCGAACCGGCTGCCTGCCCTGCTGCTGCCGAGCGACACGTTCGCGACCCGGGTCGCCGACCCGGTGCTGCAGCAGCTCGAGCTGCCGCACGACACGAGCGTGCAGGTCACGGACGCGTTCCGGCCGCTGTCGCGGTTCTTCGACCGGGTCGACCGACCCGAGAAGCTGTTCTCGATCGCGCTGGCCGCGATGCGCGTGCTGACCGACCCGGCCGAGACGGGAGCGGTCACGATCGCCCTGCCCGAGGACGTGCAGGCGGAGGCGCTCGACGTTCCCGTCGAGTTCCTCGCGCCGCGCGAGTGGCACGTGCGCCGTCCCTTGCCCGAGCGCGGCCCGCTCGAGCGCGCTGTCGCCGCGATCCGCGCCGCGAAGTCGCCGGTCATCGTCGCCGGCGGCGGGGTCCTGTACTCGGGGGCCGAGGAGTCGCTGCGCGCCCTCGTCGAGCTGACCGGCATCCCGGTCGGCACCACCCAGGCCGGCGGCGGCTCGCTCGTCTGGGACCAGCCGGGCTACCTCGGCGCCGTCGGGGCGACCGGCAGCACCGCCGCGAACCGCCTCGCCGCCGAGGCCGACGTGGTGATCGGCATCGGCACGCGTTACTCGGACTTCACCACGGCCAGCCGGACGGCGTTCCAGGCCGACGGCGTGCAGTTCGTCAACGTCAACGTGGCGTCGTTCGACGCGTACAAGCACGGCACGCAGCTGCCGGTGATCGCGGATGCCCGCGAGGCGATCGACGCCCTGCGCGCCGAGTTCGCCGACTGGCGCGCACCGGCTGAATGGGTCGAGCGGGCGGCCGCCGAGAAGGCCGGCTGGGACGCCGTCGTCGACCGCGCCTTCGAGCCCTCGGGGCTGGCGCTGCCGGGTCAGGCCGAGATCATCGGTGCCGTGCAGGCCGCCTCCGACCCCCGTGATGTGGTCGTGCAGGCCGCCGGCTCGCTGCCGGGCGACCTGCACAAGCTCTGGCGGGTGCGCGACGCCCTCGGGTACCACGTCGAGTACGCCTTCTCGTGCATGGGCTACGAGATCGCCGGCGGCCTCGGCGTCCGGCGCGCGGCGCCCGACCGCGACGTGATCGTCATGGTCGGCGACGGCTCGTACCTGATGCTGCACACCGAGCTCGTCACGGCCGTGGCCGAGGGCGTCAAGATCATCGTCGTGCTCATCCAGAACCACGGCTACGCGTCGATCGGGCACCTCTCCGAGACGGTCGGCTCCGAGCGGTTCGGCACCCGGTACCGCGACGGGAGCGGGGCGACCCTGCCCGTCGACCTGGCCGCCAACGCCCGCAGCTACGGCGTCGAGACCATCGAGATCGAGGCCGGGCCGGAGGCGGTCGCCGACCTGGGCAGGGCCGTGGCGGCCGCGAAGTCGTCCGACACCGCGACGCTGATCCACGTCGAGAGCGACCCGCTGCTCTACGCGCCCGGCGGCGAGGGCTGGTGGGACGTGCCGGTCGCCGAGGTGTCGACCATGGCCAGCACGCAGCGCGCGCACGACGAGTACGTCACCCAGTCGGCGGCCCGCCGCCCGCTGCTGGGCTGACGCCGCGGGCCGGGCCACGGACCGCAGGCCGCGGAAGATGTCTCCATTTGTGCACGCCGCACAAACGGAGATAGTCTCCTCCTATAGGCGGAGAATGTCTCCGTTGTGGAGGAGGGCCCCGTGGCGATCGACGTGAGTGCACCAGGGCGCACACCCAGGGCTGATGCCCAGCGCAACCGAGACCTCATCCTCGGAACTGCGGAGGAGCACTTCGTCGAGCACGGCGTCGGTGGCTCGCTGGACGCGATCGCGAAACGTGCGGGCGTCGGTGCGGGCACGCTCTACCGCCACTTCCCGACTCGCGAGGCCCTGCTGGCCGCCCTGCTCGCAGGACGTGACGAGGAGCTGGTCGCCAGGCGTGAGAGCCTCCGCGAGGACTCGGTCGACGCTGGTCAGGCACTCGACGGCTGGCTCAGAGCAGTCGTCACGTGGGCTGCGGCGTACGAGGGCCTTCCTGAGCCCTTGCGGGCCGCGACGACGACGAGTTCGTCGCCTCTGGCCACGACCTGCGAGGGATTCGTGACCACGACGGCCGAGTTCCTGGCAGCTGCCCAGCGCGCCGGGCTGGCACGCGGCGACGTCCGCGCTCGGGACCTCTTCCTGTCGGCGCTGGCGACGAGCTGGGCGAGCGGTGCCGCACTGGCGGACGACGAGACCGCGACAGCGCTGTCGGCGCTGACCCGGACGGGATGGGCGGAGTCCACACCGCAACCCGAAGGCCCGCGTGACTGACAGGACGGTCCCCCGGGTCCTCACGAGCACGAACCACCGCACCACGAAGGAGACAGAGATGAACGACACGGACACGAAGCGAATCGGCATCATCGGCAGCGGAGACATCGGAAGTGGCATCGCCCGCCTGGCAGTCGCCGCCGGCTACGACGTCCTGATCGCGAACTCGCGTGGGCCGGAGTCGCTCCGAGGCCTCGTCGAGGAGCTAGGACCCCGGGCTCGCGCCGGCGAGAGCCGCGAGGCCGTCGAGTTCGGGGACGTGCCGGTCCTGGCCGTTCCGCTCGGCGCGTATCAGGCGCTTCCCGGGGACGCGTTCTCGGGCAGGACCATCCTGTCGACGGGCAACTACTACCCGCATCGGGACGGCCGGATCGCCCGCCTGGACGCCCTCGAGCTCACGACCGCTGAGCTCGAGCAGGACATGCTGCCCGGAGCAGTCGTGATCAAGGCCTTCAACAACATCTTGTTCCACCACATCCCCACGCTGGCCCACTCCTCGCCCCGCACCGCCCTCGCGGTGTCCGGCGATGAGGCCAAGGCCAAGGGCAAGGTCTCGGCCATCGTCGACGATCTCGGCTTCGAGCCCGTCGATGCAGGCACGCTGGCCGAGTCGTGGCGGGCAGAGCCCGAGTCGGGGGCCTACACGTCGATCTACGCCGCCGACCTCGAAGCCTTCACCGCGGACTACCTGTCCGCCCCTGCCGCCCCCGTCACGGCTGACCGTCTGCGTGAACTGCTGGCTGCGTCGACTCGTGCGGACGTCGCAGCCCGTCAGTTCTGACGATCCCGCCGCAGGACCGGGCGCACGCGAACGTGCGCGCCCGGCCTGCGTCGTCGCCCGTCAGCGCTCGACGAGCGTGATCTCGAACGAGTAGAGGTCGGGCCGGTAGCAGTGCTGACCGTGCTCGACGGCGCGCCCGCTGTTGTCGAAGGCGGTGCGTCCCATCGTCAGGACGGCCGCGCTCTTGGGCAGGTCGAGCAGGCGAGCCTCGGAGGCGGTGGCCGACCGAGCCCCGATGCGCTGCTTCGCGACCCGCATCGTCACCCCGCGTCCGCGCAGCAGCTGGTAGAGCCCGTGCTTCTCGAGCGAGTCCATGTCGAGGTCGACGAACGGCTCGGGCAGCACGTTGTCGAGGATGGCCAGGGGCACGCCGTCGGCGGAGCGCATCCGAGCGAGGTGGAGCGTGGGGCTGCCGACCTCGACGCCGAGCGCCTCGGCCGTCTTCTCGTCGGCGCCCTCGACGGACGACGAGAGCAGCAGCGTCTCGGGCTTCTGGCCCGTCCGCTCCAGGTCCTCGTAGAGGCTGGTCAGCTCGACGTTGCGGGTGACGCGACCGTGGACGACCTGGGTGCCGATGCCGCGGCGACGCACGAGGAGGCCCTTGTCGACGAGCTCCTGGATCGCTCGGCGGATGGTCGGTCGGGAGAGTCCGAGCCGGGCGCTCAGCGCCACCTCGTTCTCGAGGCGGGCGCCGGCGGGCAGCGTCTCGTCGTGGATGGCCTCCTCGAGGAGGTTCGACACCTGGTAGTACAGCGGGACGGGGCCGGAGCGATCGAGCCCGAGGAAGAAGTCGGGGGGCAGCAGCTGCTCGTCCTGAGGCATCATGTCCGCTCTTGATCGGTGGTCCTCGATCCTCCCACAGCGGCGGATCGGCAGAGCTCGGGCCTGGCCGTGCGGCCTCAGCCGCGCGGCCTCAGCTGCGCGGCGCCGTGGTCGTCGTCGGCGGCGGTGTCACGGTCGGCGGCGCAGACGTCTCCGAGGCGTCGGCGGCCAGCTCGCGGGCGACGGGCGAGCCCGGCATCTCGCGCTCGAGCTCGTGCGCGAGCGAGTCGAGCTCGGCGCCGCCGGCCATCAGGGCCGTCAGCTCGGGGAGCGTGATCTCGCTCTTCTCGAAGTTGCCGAGGCTCATGCCGCGGTTGAGCAGCAGGAACCGGTCCCCCACCGGGTACGCGTGGTGGGGGTTGTGCGTGATGAACACCACGCCGAGGCCCTGGTCGCGCGAGCGGGCGATGTACTTGAGCACGACGCCCGACTGCTTGACGCCGAGGGCGGCCGTCGGCTCGTCGAGGATCAGCACGCGGGCGCCGAAGTAGACGGCGCGGGCGATGGCGACGCACTGGCGCTCGCCGCCCGACAGGGTGCCGATCGGCTGGTCGACGTCGCGCAGGTCGATGCCCATGCGGGCCAGCTCCTCGAAGGTGATCTGCTTCATCGCCTTCACGTCGAGGCGACGGAAGGGGCCGACCCCGGTGGTCATCTCGGAGCCGAGGAAGAAGTTGCGCCAGACGGGCATCAGCGGCACGACCGCGAGGTCTTGGTAGACCGTGGCGATGCCGGCGCTGAGGGCGGCCCGCGGCGAGGCGAAGGTGACGGGCTCGCCGTCGAGCAGCAGCTCGCCCTCGCTCGGGGTGTGGGCCCCGGCCAGCATCTTGATGAAGGTCGACTTGCCGGCGCCGTTGTCGCCCAGCACGCAGGTGACCTGGCCGGCCGCGACCGTGGTCGAGACCCCGGAGAGGGCGTTGACGGCCCCGTAGCTCTTGCCGATGTCGTGGACCTCGACGATCGTCGTGCCGACCCCGGCACGCGGCGGCACGGCGCGGGCGTCGGCGCTGTCGGAGCGATCGGTGCGGTCGCTGGTGGTGTCGGTGCTCATCGCCCGCCTCCTGCTCGTGTCCTGACGAAGTTGTTCAGCAGCACCGCGGCGAGCAGCATGCCGCCGAGCACCGTGCGCAGCCAGTTGGTGTCCCACTGGGCGAAGGTGATGCCCTGGAAGACCATGCCGTAGATCAGCGCGCCGAGGGCGGCGCCGATCGCGGAGCCGTAGCCGCCGGTCATCAGGCAGCCGCCGACGACGGCGCAGATGATGTAGATGAATTCCTGGCCCACGCCGGTGTTGGCCTGGACCGTGGAGGTGCGGAAGAGCGAGATCATGCCGACCAGCCAGGCGGCGCCGGCCGTGCCCATGAACAGGCCGATCTTGGTCTTGAGGACGGGCACGCCGACCTGGCGGGACGAGTTCAGCGCGCCGCCGACGGCGAAGATCCAGTTGCCGGCACGGGTGCGCAGCAGGATCCAGGTGGCCGCCGCGGCGACGAGGAACCACCAGAGCACCGACACGTAGAAGGTGCCGCCGCCGATCTGGACCGACGCGCCGAACAGGGGCTGGATCGAGTCGTAGGCGGGCACCTTGGTCATGCCCTGGATGGCGACCTGTCCGGTGATGATCTTGGTGACGGCGAGGTCGATGCCCGCGAGGGCGAAGAACGTGCCGAGGGTCACGATGAAGCTCGGCAGGCCCGTCTTCATCACGAGGATGCCGTTGACGGCGCCGACGCCGAGGCAGACGACGAGCGAGATGACGACCGCGACCCAGATGCTGAGGCCGTAGTGGGTCGTGAGGATGCCCACGATGAGGGCCGAGAAGCCGGTCATCACGCCGGCGGAGAGGTCGAACTCGCCGCCGATCATCAGCACGGCCACCGCGACGGCCATGATGCCGAACGTCGACGCCGACTCGAGCCAGACGCCTGCTCCGGCGAAGCTCAGGAACTGGGGCGTGTAGAGGGAGAAGAACAGGAGCACCGCGAGCGCGGCGACGAAGGCGCCCGTCTCGGGGCGGGCGAGGATCTTGCGGAGCGGACGCCGCTCGAGGCGTGGCCTCGTCGCGATCGTCACGATGTCAGTGGTCGTCAACGGTGACTCCTGGGTCGGGGGAGGTGAGGGGCCGGCTGCGTGTCGAGCCGGCCCCCGGGGGGTGTGCCTAGCGGGTGCCGTTGGCGGCGAACTCGGCGACCTGGGCCGCGTTGTCCTTGGTGACGAAGGCAGGGCCGGAGTAGACCGGCTGGCCGCCGCCGATGACGTTGCCGTTGGTGACGAAGAGCTGCAGGGCGGTGACGCCCAGGAAGCCCTGCACGTACGGCTGCTGGTCGACGGCGAACAGGATGGAGCCGTTCTCGACGTCGGCCACGACGTCCTCCGACAGGTCGAAGGTGCCGATCTTCGCGTCGCTGCCGGACTCCTCGACCGCGCCGACCGCGTCGATGGCGTACTGGCCGCCGAGGGTGAGGACCCCGTCGATGGACGGGTCGGCCTGCAGCTTCGACTTGATGGTCGCCTTCACGTCGGCGTCGTTCGTGCCGTCGACCTGGAGGTTCGTCATCGTGCCGCCGAAGGTCTTGGCGGCGGCGGCGCAGCGGTCCTCGAGGCCGACGTTGCCGGCCTCCTGGATGACGCAGAGCGCGTTGCCGAGGCCCTCGTCGGCGAGCCTGGTTCCGACGGCCTCGCCGGCGACGGTCTCGCTCTGGCCGATGTGGGTCAGGGCGCCGAACTCGGCCGAGCGCTCGATGCCCGAGTTGATGGTGACGACGGGGATGCCCGCGGCGACGGCCTTCTTGACGCTGTCCTCGACGCCGTCGGGGTTGGCCATCGAGACGACGATGCCGTCCACCTCCTGTGCCACCGCGTTGTCGATCAGCTGGGACTGCTTCGCGGGGTCGGCGTCGGAGTTGTAGGTGATGGTGGCGCCGTAGTCGTCGCCCGCCGTCTCGGCTCCCGACTTCACGCGGTCCCAGAAGGCGTCGCCGGGGCCGGAGTGGGTGACGACGGCGAAGGTGAGGTCTCCGCCGGTGTCGGGGCTGGCCGTCTCCTGGCCCGTTCCCGCGCAGCCGGCGAGGAGGAGCCCGGTCGTCGCGGCGAGGCCGAGGCCGGCGAGGAGTCGCTTCTTCATTGAAAGTCCCTTCGATGCGGAGCTCGTCGCGCAGGACGGTCCGGGGTGACGTCGGTGTCGGGTCCGAGTATGTGTGAGGGGGTCATGCTTGTCAATACATTCTGTCATTGGGATAAGCTCGGTTCGCCCCCTGCTCGACAGGGGTCCCGCCGACGACGTCAGGAGAACCATGTCGACACCGGATCGCGTAGGAGTAGGCCTCGTCTCGCTCGGATGGATGGGACGGCTGCACTCGCGGGCGTACCGCGCTGCCGCTGAGCACTATCCCGAGCTGCCGGTGCGGGCGGAGCTGGTGTCCGCCGCCGACACGGACGCCGACGCGCGACACCACGCCGAGACGGTGCTCGGCTACCGCCGCACCACCGGAGATTACCGTGAGGTCATCGCCGACCCCGAGGTCGACGTCGTGTCGATCTGCGCGCCGAACTTCCTGCACCACGAGGTCGCGCTCGCCGCGGCCGCCGCGGGCAAGCCGTTCTGGATCGAGAAGCCGATGGGCCGGTCGGCCGCGGAGTCGTCCGAGATCGCGCGCGCCGCCTCCGACGCCGGCGTCGTCACCTCGGTCGGCTACAACTACCGCCACGCGCCCGCGGTCGCCCGCGCCCGGGAGCTCGTCCGCTCGGGCGCGCTCGGCACCGTGACGAACGTGCGCGTGAGCCTGCTCGCCGACTACTCGGCCGATCCGCTCGGCGCCCTGACCTGGCGGTTCATGCGCGACCGCGCCGGGTCGGGCGTGCTGGGCGACCTGCTGTCGCACGGCGCTGACCTGGCCCAGTTCGTGGTGGGCCGCATCGACTCCGTGACCGGGCTCACCGAGACGTTCATCCGCGAGCGTCCGCTGCCGGGCTCGGGCTCGGCGGGCCACTTCAGCAAGGGCGCCGAGGGCGGTGCCACCGGCGCGGTCGAGAACGAGGACTACGCCGCCGTGCTCGGCCGATTCGACTCGGGCGCCGTCGTCGTGCTCGAGTCGAGCCGCGTCGCGATCGGGCCGCGCGCGGAGTACGCGCTCGAGGTCTACGGGACGAAGGGGTCGCTGCGCTGGGACTTCCAGCGGCTGAACGAGCTGCAGGTCGCCGACGACACGAGCGGGTACCGCACCGTCATGGCGCAGCCCGGCTTCGGCGACTTCGCCCGGTTCCAGCCGGGCGCCGGCACGAGCATGGGCTTCGACGACCTCAAGACGATCGAGGCGCAATTGTTCCTGCGCTCGGTGGTCGAGGGGCGCCAGCTGGCGCCGTCCGCCGCCGACGCCTGGTCGGCCGCCGAGATCGTCGAGGCCGCGGTCCGCAGCGACGAGGCGCGGGCGTGGGAGGCGGTCGGCCGGGTCGAGGGGCCGACCACCTACGACCTCTGACGGGTCGGGCTCGCCGAGCCGCCGCCTCCTCGTTGCCGGTCCGACGTCGGCCGCGAGGCAGGCGAGGCAGGCGGCCCGGTCCGCAGGCGGCGTCAGGCGAAGGAGGCGCGGAAGCGCTCGAGCGCCGTCTCCGAGTCGCCGGAGGGCCAGGCCTCGAGCCCCACGACGCCCTCGTACCCGAGCGTGCGCAGCTCGGCCGCGATCGCCGGGTACCGGATCTCGCCCGTGCCCGGCTCGAAGCGTCCCGGCACGTCCGCCACCTGGATCTCGCCGACCCAGGGCAGCGCCCGCCGCAGCAGCTCGATCAGGTTCCCCTCGCCGATCTGTGCGTGGTACAGGTCGAGGTTGAGGCGCAGACCGGGGCTGTCGACCGCGCTCACGAGCGCGAGCGTGTCCTCGGCGCGGGCGAAGGGCGTGCCCGGGTGGTCGACCGCGGTGTTGAGGTTCTCGAGGGTGAAGACGCGCCCGTGGCGCTCGCCGAGCAGTGCCAGGCGGGCGAGCGTCTCCTGGGCTCGCTCGCGGTCGCCGGGCGCCACCTCCTCGTCCGGGCGCAGCGGGCGCACCGGCAGGCCGTCCGGGTCGAGCCCGGTGCCGTGCAGGTTGAGCCGCGGGGAGTCGATGACCTCGGCCGCGGCGATCGACAGCTCGGCGGTGCGCAGCAGCTCGGCGATGCCGTCGGTCGTGGTCAGGTCGCCGCTGAGGTAGCCGGTCATCGACGAGAACGTCGCGCCGGTGGCGGCGAGGGCCGGCAGGTCCTTCGTCGACCAGCCCCAGATCTCGACCTGGAAGTCGAGCTCGTGCAGGCGCCGGACGCGGTCGACGACCGGCAGCTCGCGGAACAGAATCTCGGCGGAGGCCGCCAGCGCGAACGTCATCGTCGCGTCAGAGCTCGACGGCGACGGAGACGCGCTCGACCGCCGAGCGGGCGGCGGCGTCGGCGAGGACGAGCGCGGCGCGGCCGTCGGCGAAGGTCGGGCTCGCCGACTCCTCGCCGCGAGCCAGCTGGATGAACGCGCGCAGCTCGGCGACGTAGGCCGCCGCGTACCGCTCGAGGAAGAAGTCCTGGTAGGGCGGCTTCGCCTCGACGTGGGAGGCGGTCGACACGCTGACGAGGCTGGTGAGCGCGTTCGACACCTGCAGCGAGCCCTCGGCGCCGAACGCCTCGAGCCGCTGGTCGTAGCCCACGGTGCTGTGCCGCGAGTTGGTGATCGAGACCAGGGCCCCCGAGGAAGAGCGGAGCGTCACCATCGCGGTGTCGAAGTCGCCGTGCTCGCGGGCGCCCGGGTCGAAGACGGTCGTGCCGGTGGCGGTCACCTCGACGATGTCCGGCAGGAAGAACCGGGCCATGTCGAAGTCGTGGATGGTCATGTCGCGGAAGATGCCGCCCGAGACCCCGACGTACGCCGCCGGAGGGGCCGCCGGGTCGCGGCTGACGATCGAGAGCTGCTCGAGCTCGCCGATCTCGCCGGCCGCCACCCGGGCGCGCGCGGCGGCGAACGCGGGGTCGAAGCGACGGTTGAAGCCGAGCGCGATCGGGATGCCCGAGGACTGCACCCGGGGCAGCAGCGCGTCGACCCGCGCGATGTCGAGGTCGATCGGCTTCTCGCAGAGCGCGGGGACGCCGGCGTCGAGCGCCGCCCCCAGCAGGTCGACGTGCGTCGCGGTGGGGGAGGCGACGAGGACGGCGTCGACGTCGCCCGACGCGAACATCTCGGCCGCGTCGGTCGTCACGGTGCCGCCGTGGCGGGCCGAGACGGCCTCCGCTCCCTCGACGAAGGGGTCGCAGACCCAGGCCAGCACGGCCTCGGGGTCGGCCGCGATGTTCGCGGCGTGCACCTGGCCGATGCGGCCCGTGCCGATGAGTCCGAAGCGGAGGGGAGTGGTCACGTCGTCGTCCTTGCTGCCCGTGGGCGTCGTGGGAGCCCCGAGGGGCAGGAGGTGGGGGTGCGGAGGCCGTCAGGCCCAGTCGCGGAGGGCCTCGCGGTTGACGAGCTGGTCGGCGCCCCGCTCGGCCCGGAACGCGGCGATGTCGGCGTCGGGGGCGTTGAGCACGTCCTGCTCGACGACGATCCAGCCGTCGAAGCGCTGTCGGTCGACGGCGCCCATCACCGCCTCGAGGTCGACGTCGCCCTGGCCGAACGCCACGAAGGAGCCGGACGACCAGACCTCGCGCATGCCGCCTCCGTCGCCCAGCACCCGCCGGAGCTCGGTGACGTCGACGTCCTTGAGGTGCAGGTGGTTGATGCGGTCGCCCCAGCGCTCGATCGCGAGCACGGGGTCGCCGCCCCCGATCACGAGGTGCCCGGTGTCGAGGGTCAGGCCGACGTCGACGGCCGCGAGGAACCGGTCGATCTCGTCGGGGGACTCGATGAACGTGCCCGCGTGGTGGTGGAAGGTCGGCTCGAAGCCGGCCGCCCGCGTCAGGGCGGCGGCACGCTCGACGTTGGCGACGAGGGTCGACCAGCGGCGCTCGTCGAGCGGGTCGGCGGCGGCGCCCCGGCCGGGGCCGGCGCGCCGTGCGTCGGACCCGTCGTCGGCGAGGGTCGGCAGCGGCAGTCGCGAGGGGCCGTCCGCGGACGCCTCGGCGAAGATGCGCAGGGCCTCGTGCAGCTGGGGGAGCGCGGCGTCGAAGGCGTCGTCGTCCGAGAACGGCAGCTGGACCCAGCCGCCGGCGAGCTCGAGGCCCGAGCGGGCGAGCCGGGCGCGCAGCTCGTCGCCGCGGCCGAGGTAGTCGACGGGCCCGAGGTCGACTCCGGCGTAGCCGCTCTCGGCCAGCACGTCGACGAGCTCGTCGGGGCCGACGACGTCGGCGCCCTCGGGGGTGAGCTCGAAGACGCCGAAGCTGACGGGGGCTCCGGCCACGGACGCCTTCATCGGAGCGCCGGCAGCAGGGTGCGGGGGGTGGTCTGGTCCATACGTCTCTGTATGCCTTCCCGGTGGGGGCCAATTGTCCTAACAATGGCACAAACTCCCGGGCGAGGCAACGGAGGTGGGCGACTGGACGCTGCCCTGCAGCCCCTCGCTCGTTGTGGTCCGAGCGTCAGGGCCGACGACCCGGACCTCGCGAGTCGAGCAGTCGCCGCGCGAGCTCCTGCCCTGCCTCGACGAGCGCCGGCGGGCCCTCGAGCGTCAGGTCCGCGTCGAACCCGGCGAACCGGGCCGCGAGGGCACGCCACGACCACGAGCCCGTCGTGAGCCTCGTGCGGCCGTCGTCCCCCGGCTCGATGAGAGCGTCGGCGTCGACGTAGGGCGCGACGTCGCTCGCCGGGAGGTCGAGCGTCGCCGTGCCGACGCAGGGCCAGGAGGCGTCGGTCGACCCCCGGAATCGCGCCGCGACGAAGGCGACCGGGTCGTCACCGGGCACGGGGCGCCGACTGAACGACCGGCGCGTGGCCGCCCGCGGGTGCATCCGGTCGACGCGGTAGGTGCGCCAGTCGGCGGCGGCGGGCGCCCACGCCAGGAGGTACCAGCGGCCGTTGCTCGTGACGACGGCGTGCGGCTCGACCGAGAGGGGTGGGCCGACCTCGGCCTCGCCCCAGACGGGCGCGTAGTCGAACCGGAGCACCTCGTGGGCGCTGGTCGCCTCGATCACCGCGACCAGCACCTCCGGGTCGACGACCACCGCCGACGGCGTGCTGAGGACCTCGATCGAGTCCATCCGGTGCCGCAGCCGAGACGGCATCACCTGTCGGACGGTGCCGAGTGCACGAGCGGCCGCCTCGCCGATGGCGGTGCCGGAGGCGGGCGCCACGGCGAGCGCGAGCGCGACGGCCACGGCCTGGTCGTCGTCGAAGAGCAGGGGCGGCAGCTCGGCACCCGCCGACAAGCGGTAGCCGCCCGCCGGCCCTCGCAGGGTCGTCACCGTGTAGCCCAGCTCGCGCAGGCGCTCGACGTCGCGGCGGACCGTGCGGGGGCTCACGCCGAGTCGCTCGGCCAAGAACGTCGCCGAGCTGTCCCGTCGCACCTGCAGCAGCGAGAGGAGCGTGAGGATCCGCGAGGAGGGGCTGGTCACGTCCTGATGATCGCACCAGATGCGGTCACGATCTGACTGTATCGAGGAGGAGAGTCGCCGTCGACGCGGTCCTCACCACCGAGGACTGCGCGACGACGAGGAGACAGCCATGACGATCTCGACCACCCCGCACCTCAACTTCGACGGAGACGCCCGCCAGGCCCTGGACTTCTGGGCCGCTGCGCTCGGCACCGAGGCGACGGCCATGACCTACGGACAGATGGGCGCCTCCGACGACCCGGCGTGGGCGGACCGGATCGTCTGGGGGCAGGTCGAGACCGCGAGCGGCGTCCGCGTCATGGCGTTCGACGTCTGGCCGCACCAGGAGTACGACCAGGGGACGAACTCGTCCTACGTCTACCTCAGCGGCGACGACGCGGCCGAGATCACGGCGGTGTGGGAGGGGCTCGTCGAGGGTGCCGAGATCCGGCAGCCGCTGGGCGCCTCCGCGTGGTCGCCGTTGGCGGGGCAGCTCCGCGACCGGTTCGGCGTCGTGTGGGCGTTCGACGTCCGGGCTCCGCACCCGGGGGCGTGACGGGAGGCGGGCAGGCCTGACACTTCGTGGTCGGGCACCCCGCGGCCTGACACCCCGCGGCCTGACCCCCCGTGGCCGCGGCACCCCGAAGTGGACGATGCACCCCGTCGTTGCGGGGTGCATCGTCCACTCGGGGGTGCGTCGCCCGGCCCGGGCTACTCGCTGACGCTGTCGCTCTCGCCCGCGAGTTCGCCGCCGTCGATGACGAACTCGGCCCCGGTCTGGAAGCTGGACTCGTCACTGGCGAGGTAGACCACCAGGGCCGACACCTCCTGGGGCTCGCCGATGCGGTGCAGGGCGCCGAGCTGGTCGCCGAGCTCGAGGCCGTCGGTCATCGGGGTGCGGATGACGCCGGGGTGCACCGAGTTCGAGCGCACGTTCTCGGCCCCGAGCTCGAGGGCGACGGACTTGGTCAGGCCGCGGAGGGCGAACTTCGACGCCACGTAGCCGTGCAGCGCCGTGGTGCCCTGCAGCCCTGCGGTGGAGGAGATGTTGACGATGCTCGACGGGGCGGACGCGACCAGCGCCTCCTTCGCTGCCGTGATGCCGAGGAAGGCTCCCGTGACGTTGATGCCGAGGATGAGGTTCCACTGGTCGAGCGTGTACGTGCCGAGGCGGCCGAAGTTGACGATGCCGGCGTTGTTGACGAGCACGTTGAGGCCGCCGAACTCGCTGACGGCCGTGGCGACGGCCGCCTCCCAGTCGCTGGGCGACGTCACGTCGAGGTGCACGTAGCGGGCGGCGTCGCCGAGCTCGTCCGCGAGGGCGCGGCCCTCGTCGTCGAGCAGGTCGCCGACGACGACCCTGCCTCCCTCGGCCACGATCGCCCGGGCGTGCGAGGCGCCCATGCCTCGCGCGCCTCCGCTGACGAGGGCGATCTTGCTGGTCAGTCTGTCCATGGGTGGCTCCTTTGCCATCGGGTGCTGCGGGTCCGGCAGGTGTCGCGGTGGGCGACGGGTGTTGCCGTCCGGGCACAGTAGCGACCGAACCGTCGGGTTCGCTGAGGGGCCCACGACGGTGCCCGCGTGCTCGCGGGGCTCGCGGGGCCCGCCGAGTCTCAGAGCTCGCGGACTGAGAGCAGCGACCGCACGGTCAGGGCTCGGCGGGGCGCGTTGGTCTCGAGGCCGTCGACGACGACTGCGGCGCCGAGCCAGGTCGCGCCGCTCATCTCGACGAGTGCGTGGCAGGCCTGGACCTGTGCGCCGGTCTGGACCCAGTCGTCGACGAAGAGGACCCGGTCGCCCGACTGCAGCAGCGACCGTCGCAGGCCGAGCCGCAGGTGCCTGTCCTGGTAGTCGGGCGGCGTCGAGGTCTCCCACCAGGCGTCGCTGTCGGCGCTGCGCGACGGGTCCTTGCGGACCTCCGCGAAGCCGACGCCCAGGTGCCGCGCGGTGAGCACCCCGAGGAGGCTTCCGCGCGACTGGGTGCCCATGACGACCGTGGGCGCGGCTTCCGGGAAGAGGTCGGCGAGGCCCTCGCCGATGGTCTGCAGGGTGTCGGCGTCCCGCCACCAGCTGGTCACGTCCGCGAGGTAGTCGGGATCGTTGCGGTCGCCCCGCCAGCGGAAGGAGGTGCGGAGCTGGTCGCGGAGGACGGAGGAGGTGGTGGGCACCTGGTCATCTTGGCGGCTCGCGCGGCCGTCACTGTTCCGTCAGGGCCGCCGCGTACGCCTTCACCGAGCCGTGGTACCGCGGCAGGGTGGGCTCGACGGCCTCGATCGCGACCCTGAGCGCCTCGTCCGGACGGCCGGCGCTGTGCAGCGCGAGCGCGAGGAACACCCTCGGCGCGGCCCCGGTGGCCGGGTGCTCGGGAGCGTCACGCAGCATCGCGATCGCCTCGTCGAGCCGGCCGAGGTTGCGGAGGGTCGAGGCGTGCTGCACCACCATCTGGGCCGCACGCGTGGGGTCGACGGCGTCGAGACCGGCCGCGGTCGAGGCGGCGTAGTGGACGTCGGCCTCCGCCTCCTGCCCGCCCGAGTCGTAGGCGCCGCCCAGCTCGAACGAGCCCAGGGCGGGGTGCGGCGCAGCGGCCGCCAGCGCCTCCATCAGGGTGATCCGCTGCTCGTCGTCGATCTCGGTGTCGGCCCAGAGCGCGGCGACGCGCGCCTCCCAGTCGGTGCTGGTCCGGTCGTCGGCGTTCGTCCGGTCGTCGGTGCTCATGTGCCGAGGCTAGGGCGTGCGGTCGGTCTCGAGGCGGACCGCGCCGCGTTCCATCAGCCGCCACGACCCGCCCGTGAGCGGCGTGAGCGTCACCGCCACGTAGACGGCCGCGACGATGCCGAAGGCGACGGTGAGGCCGATCGTGTCGGCGGCGACTCCGCCGAGGAGGGCTCCGAACGGGACCCCGGCCCAGGCTCCCGCGTTGAGGAGGCCGAACACGCGGCCGCGCAGGTGCTCGGGCACCCGCTCGAGCTCGACCGTCGCGAGGATCGGGTTGAGCGCACCCGCTGCCAGCCCCGACAGCGCGGTCGCGGCCACCAGCACGGGCAGCGGAGCCCCGAGCGCGAACGCCAGGCTCGAGGGGCCGCCGGCCAGCGCGAAGCAGAGCGCGAACGTGACCCGCCGTGGCACGCGGTGCGCGACGAAGCCGAAGGCGACGTTGCCGAGCAGGGCGCAGCCGCCCATGGTCGCGACCAGCAGTCCCAGGGCGGCCGCGCCTCCTAGTCGGTCGTTCGCGTAGAGGGGCAGCAGGGTCGATCCGCGGGCCGCGTCGAGGAGGTTCGTGACCAGCACCAGCGCCACGATCAGCCGCATCAGCGGGTCGCGGACCACGAAACGGGCTCCCTCGGCGAGGTCCTGCCAGTAGGAGGCGCGGGCCGGCTCGGTGCTGCCGGTGCGGTCGCGGCTGCGGTTGCCGGGCTCCTCGGCGCGTTCGCCGGCGGGCGCTGCGGGGCGGGGGCTCGTCGGGCTGGCTGATCCGTCACGGGACGGATCAGGCCCAGGCACCAGCGTCCAGGTCAGCACCGCCGAGACGGCGAACGTCGCCGCGTTGACGAACAGCGACGGGACAGGCCCGACGGCGGCGACGAGCAGACCGGCCAGCGACGCGCCGATCAGCTTGGCGAAGCGCTCGGAGCCGTCGAGCAGGCCGACGCTCCGCTCGATGCGGATGCCGGCGCGCTCGGTGAGGCCGGGGAGCATCACCCGACGCGCGGTCTGGCCGGGAGTGTCGAGCAGGCCGGCGACGAAGACGAGCGCCAGCAGGGCCCAGAACGGCAGGCCGACGGTCAGCGCCAGCACCGGCATCGCGAGCACGGAGGCGCCGCTCACCACGTCCGCCACGATCGCGGCGCGGCGGTGGCCGACGCGGTCGACGACGACCCCGCCGAGCGGCCCGCCGATGATCACCGGCGCCGTCGCGAAGGCCGCAGCGACGCCGATCTCGACACCGGAGCCGCCCAGTGCGAGGACGTAGAAGGGGACCGCGAAGGCCGTGACCACGTTGCCGGTCTGCGAGATCGCGTGGGCGGCGACGAGCGCCGAGAGGGCGGTGCGGGAGGCGCGGGTCGGGTGGGTCGGGCCGGTCGGGCTGGTCGCGTGGGTCGGGCGGGTGAGTCCCGGGGCGACCGTCTCGGGGGCCGGGGCGTCCTCGGTCACGCGCCCGCTCCTCCGGGGTGCCGGTAGGCCTGGTAGGCGAAGACGACGGTCTCGGCTCCGTCGTCGTCGGCGGGGTCGTGTGCGTCGCCGACGTCGACCCAGTGGTCGACGACGGACTCGAGCTCGGCGCGGAGGGCGGCGAGCTCCGTGACCGTGAGGCGGATGGCGCGGTCGCCGCCTGCCGCCGCCGCGACCCACTCGCGCGGGAGGGTCGGCATCGCGTCGACGTACTGGGTGTACCGCGCGGCGTTCGCCTGGACGATCGACTTCTCGAGGGCCGCCGACGCACTGAGGCGCTCGGGGTCGTCGAGCAGGTCAGCGGGCTCCCACGAGGTGAGGAGGGCCGTGGCCTGCCACCAGCGCTCGCGACGGTCGGCGCTCTGCGGGTCGGCGGCCTGGATCAGGTCGCTCGCCGCGAGCTTCGACAGGTGGTAGCTGACCGTGCCCGGCGCCTCGTCGACCACGTCGCCGAGCTGCGCCGCGGTCTGCGGGCCGCGCTGACGCAGCAGGGCGAGGAGGCGCAGCCGCGTCGGGTGGGCCAGCGCGCGCATCGAGGCGGCGTCGGTGAGGGTGGAGCGGGGCTCGTCGCGGGTCACGGGGCAACGGTAGGTGCACAAGAGGTGTTGCGCAAGAGGTCTTGTGGGGTTGAGTCGTCCATCGACGGCTTTCTTGGATCCCAGAACCACAGCCGCTGAATTCTGAGAAGATGGCATATCTCAGAAAATTCTCTGAAGTCGACGTGAGGAGGCGTGGTGGCGACGACACCGTCCTGGCCCGCGATCGGCCACGAGACGCTCGAGTGGACGAGCCGCTCTGCTTCGTTCGGGCCGCGTGCTGCCCGTCACGCTGCAGCACGCGCGACCTACGAAGCCGCAGTCCCGCCCCGCATCACTGATCTCTCACCCGTCGTCAGCCCTGAGGTGGCGACCCTCGCCGACGAGGCATCCACCGCCTTGGCCGTCTTCGACGCCGAGCTCGGCTCCGACGTCGCGCCCTTCGCCTCCTTGCTGCTGCGGTCCGAGGCTGCTGCCTCGTCTCAGATCGAGCAGCTCACGGCCAGTGCCCGCCAGATCCTCACGGCAGAACTAGGAGGGGGCAACCGGCGGAACGCCTCCGCGATCGTCTCGAACACGCGAGCCATGCGTCGAGCCGTCGAGCTCGCCGACGAGCTGGACGCTGCGGCCGTCCTCGCGATGCACGAGGTGCTGCTCGAGCACGACTCTCAGCACGACGCGGGACAGTTCCGGAGGGAGCCCGTCTGGATCGGATCACGCTCCGACAGTCCGGTGAGCGCCGACTTCGTCGGGCCGCGGTGGGAACGCATCCCTGACCTCATCGACGACGTGCTCGCCTTCGCCCGCCGGCTCGACGTGCCGCGCCTGATCCAGGTGGCCGTCACGCATGCTCAGTTCGAGACGATCCACCCGTTCACGGACGGCAACGGCCGGACGGGACGCGCGCTCCTCCAGTCGATGCTGCGGGCGAACGAACTGACGCGGAACGTCACCGTGCCGGTGTCCGCCGGCCTGCTCGGCGACACCGCCGGCTACTACGACGCTCTGACCGCGTATCGGCGAGGGGAGCTCGACCCGATCACCCGTCTCGTCGCCGAGGCGTCGTTCGAGGCCGTCCACAACGCCCGACAGCTGGTGACCGAGATCGAGCAGGTACGGGAGGGATGGCGCGAGCGCCTCCGTGCCCGCCGGGACTCGGGCATCTGGACGGCACTCGACGTGGTCGCACGGCAGCCCGTGCTCACACCCAAGGTGCTCGCCGCCGAGATGGGCATCGAGCCCAAGAACGCCTACCCGCACCTGAGGCGACTCGCGGAGGCGGGCGTCCTCGTGTCGAAGACGGAGCACGTCGGCGGTCAGATGTTCCGGAGCGACGAGATCCTGGCGGCCCTGGACGCGTTCGCGGCGCGGTCGGGGCGGCGTCGGTCGGGCTGAGCCCGTCACCAGTGGCTCGGCCGGGCGATGCCGGGCTCGATCCCCTCTCGGGGGCTGCCCTCGACCGAGGCGGACCGACAGACTCGAGGTCGAGGTCGAGGTCGAGGTCGAGGTCGAGGTCGAGGACGGACGGAGAGCGAGATGAGCGGGACCACGAGCGTCCGGGACCAGCGGCCGCTGCCGGCTGGTCGCCGCGGCGCGGGCTTCGTCATCGCCGTGATCGCGGCCGCGGGAGCGGTCGGCTTCGTGGTGAGCACGCTCGTCGTCGGGCTGTCGATCGTCGCGCCGGAGTGGGACGAGACCACGTCCGAGGGGTGGCCCGGGCCGGGCCGCGACTTCGCGATCGTGGTCGCGATGTTCGCCGTGGTGCTCGTGGCGCCGGTGGGCGTCGTCCTCGGATGCCTGACCGGGGTCGCCCTCGTGCTCGTCGACCGGTGGGTCGACCGGGAGCGGCACCGCCTCCGCCTCATACTCGCCGTGTCCTCGGCAGCCGCCGTCGGCGGGGGCACCAGCGGGGCCGTCCTGGGCTTGTTCAGCCGCACCGACGACGCAGGGTGGGTGCTGATCGCAGGGGTGGCCGCTGTCCTCTCGGGCGCCCTCGGGGCCGCGTTCGAACTGGTGATGCGACGTCAGCGCTGAGGCTGCGGCCGTCGTGACGTCGACGTCGGTGACGTCGCCCGCCACGGCCGCGGCGGCCGCGTCGGCTCAGGTGTCGAGGACGCCGTCGACGGCCTCCGACCGGGCAGGGATCTGTCGCGTGGCGATGTCCTCGTCGAGGTGCACGGAGACCCAGAGCCAGTCGAGTGGCCAGCCGGTGTCGTCGAAGACGCGGTAGCGGCGACGCAGTCGCAGGAACGGCACGTCGGCGTGCTCGAAGCTGACCAGCAGCTCGGTCGTCGGCCAGCTGCCGACGGTCTCCACCTCGAGGGAGCGGTACGGGCTCCGGCCCCGTCTCGGCTCGGGGTGCTCACGGGTCCAGACGATGTTCGGCTCGTCGAGCCGCTCGAACCGGGCGCGCAGAGCTGCCACGGCCGCGTCACGCGACGCCTGGTCCAGAGGGGCGAGCGGCCAGCGCGCACCCTCGACGCCTGCCAGGTCGAGACGGTCTCGCCAGGGGGCGAGCACCTCCTCGCGACGGTTCTCCTCGCGCTCCCAGTCCTCCTCCTGCGGCTCCGGCGCGGGCTGCCACGGCAGCTCGTCGGTGTCCACGCCGTCGGGGAGGCCGTCGGTGACGTCGACCCTGACCTCACGTGGCTCGTAGACGACGTCCCAGCCGCCGCCGAAGGACGAGGTCTCGTGGCGGGGGCCGCACCGGTGGTAGCGCAGCACGATCACGTCACCGTCTCGGCGCACCTCGTCGACGAGGTGGTCGACCCGGATCGTGGAGCGTTCGCCCGCGGGGCTGAGGAGGTGCAGGTCGGTCGGAGGAGTCGGGCTCGGGTCGTCGGGCTGCGGGTCGGAGGAGGCGTCGGCAGAGTCCCCGACGTCGCCGGGGTTCCCGAAGTCGAGGGTCCAGCCGACGTCGTCGTCGTCGGGACCGACGTCGTCGTCCGTGTCGGCGACCACGAATGCGTGGTGGTCGTGGTCGTGGTCGTGGTCGTGCTCGGCGAGGCCTGCGTCGATCGGCTCGGTCCAGTCGGCGGGGTCGGGCCAGAACGACGTCTCGGGGATCCAGGGGAGGGTGCTCGGGTCGAGATCGGCTGCGTCGGCATCGGCATCGGCGTCGAGCCCGCCGCCGTCGAGCTCTTCTCCTCCCGGGAACGTGCCCATCCACTCCGAGGCGTCTCGGGGGTCGCCGATCCAGAGGCCGGAGGCGTCCGCCCCGATCGGCCGGCCGGTGCCCAGGTCGACGGCGGCCGTGACGCCCTCGGGAGTGAGGTGCACGGCGGTCCGGCGCGGCGACGCGTCACCGCTCGCGTCGCGGTAGACGACCCATGCGCCCTCCGGTGTCGACCGCACCTCCGCCTCCTCGACAGCACCGGCCGGACGGGGCGCGTCGGGCCACGTGACGAAGCGGACCTCGTCGTCCGTGACGATCGCCGCGACCGGTCGCACGGCGTCGACGACGATCGTGGCGGCGCCGACGGCCACGGCGTCGAGGGGCGTGAGGAGTTCGCCGGAGGCGGCCGGCGCGCTCTCGCCGTCGGGTCGTGGTGCGGACATGCCGACAGGCTAGCGACGTCGGGATCGCTGATCCGAGGCGGTGCGGTCACCGGGCGGGCGCCTCCTCGACTATCCGGATTGCGTCGGACCGAACGGGGGGTGTCTCGACCGTCGAGATTCTCGCTAATCTAATGGTCGGCACGGATGCCGATCTCAACGCAGGAGCGAACATGACCACCCCGACACTCTCGACCCGACCCAGGCACATGACCCGACCGAACACCGCACCGGACCCGACCCCGGCCGCGGCACCCTCCCTCGACGGAGGCGCCGGTCACGACGCCGGCGTCGGCCCCGACTCCGTCACCGGCTTCATGCAGGCGTTCGGCGTCGCGCAGATGCGCGCGGAGGCCCTGATGAAGATCGTGGCGGCCGACCACGGGATCGGCGTCTCGGACCTCCGCGCGCTGTACTTCGTGCACGGCGGCACCGACGTCACGCCGCGCGAGCTCGCCGCGTACCTCGAGCTCTCGTCGGGCTCCGTCACGAGCCTCGTCGACCGGATGACCGACGCCGGGTTCCTGGACCGCGCCGCCCACCCGACGGACCGGCGCAGCAGCGTCCTCGTCATCGCCCCCGACGGCGTCGCCCTGATCGAGGGAGAGATCGGGTACTACCTCGAGGTCTTCGACGGGCTCGCGTCGCGGCCCGAGCTGGCCGTCGTGACGACCGCGCTCGCCGAGCTCGCGAACTCGATGACGCGACACGCGGCTGCGCGCTCAGCGGGCACTCGCACGGGCGCGGCCTAGCCCGAGCCCGTCTCTCTCGAACGATGTGACGCGTCGAGGGGATCCGGGAAGAGCAGACCCCCGCGACGCGTCACCTCGATCGTGGTCAGCGGTGCGGCGACCGGCGCCTCGTGAGCGCCTGGACTCCCGCGACTACGAGACCTGCGCCGATCACGAGCACCAGGACGGTGCCGAGGCTGACGACGTGCTGCAGGTCGAGCAAGGCGAAGCCGGCGAGGAAGAGCCCGGCGGCCGTCTCGACCAGAGCGACGGCGACCGCGACCCCGCGGGAACGGCGCTTCATCGGCGTGCGGGGTCGTCGTCGGGCTGCTGCCCCGGCGGCATGAAGGGAGCGAAGGAGGCGGTCGGCCCGTCGCGCAGGGAGCGGGGCGAGGGCGGTGTCGCTCGGGCGTCGCGGGGCCGGAGCAGTTGCTCTGGCTGGGCGGGCGCCTTCTGCGGGAGAGCCGACCGCTCATGCTGCGGCTGCGGCTGCGGCTGCGGCTGCGGCTGCGGGTGCAGGTGCGACTGCGGCTCAGGCTGCTGTTGCGTGGTCCGTCGGGCGCGGAGGGCGATGCCGAGCAGCAGGCCGGTCGTGCCCGAGCCCAGGGCGGGAAGGGCCAGGGCGTAGGCGAGGCCGTCGGTCGCGAGGGTCCGTGGGCAGGGGCCGACGCGCGTCTGGCACGAAGCGATGCGGCCCGTCTCGGCGTCCATCTCGATCGTCGTCGCCGTCTGTTCCATGTCGAAGGAGCCGTCGGCGCTCGCCTGCCACAGGAGCGCTGCACCGGACGCGACGAGGGCCGCGGACAGGATCCAGAGGAGCAGCTCCCACGAGCGGCGGCGGGGACGATCCAAGACGCCGCTCGGGTCGACGGCGGCCCCGTGGTCGAGGGCGTCGCCGAACGGGGTGGCCTGGTGCTCGAGTGCGCTCACGCAGGGCTCCTCCGGGGTGGTCAGATCTGTCTGGGGACCGTCCCATCATGGGATGTGCCGGCGGCGGGCGCGAGGGGCGCGCCGGGTCGGGCCCGGGAGGCGGGGTGGGCGGCGCCTCCTTCGGTCCCGCTTGCCTCGCGGGCACTGGCCGCTGCGAGACCCGACAGCGGAGGCGTGAGGAGACTCGTAACAACCGGAAAAGCCTGCATTGCGTGCGGTGCGGTCGGCATCTGCGGAACCGGACCCGGACCGGGAGCTGCGGCCGGAGCAGGGGTGCGGTCAGCGCGGGTCGGGCGAGGCGCCGAAGGCCTTGCGGCCGTTCCACACGGCGATCCCGATCACGAAGAGCGTGAAGAAGACCGAGAACACGACGCCCGGCTGCAGCACGGCCCACACGACGACGAGCATGCCGACGCTGACGACGAGGCTGATGCCGTACATGATCCGCCCGAGGCGCGTGTTCATCTGCATGGGGACTGTCTACACACGCGCCGTCACCGAGGTGACGTGTGCCCGTTCCTCCAGCCGCGCGGGCGAGGCTCAGATGGAACAGTCCAGGTCGTCGTCCTCCCGTGCCTCCGAGATCCGCCTCGTGTGGGGACGCTCGCCCGCACCCCGGGTGTCGAGGACGAGGCAGAGCTGCCAGTCGACCTGGCAGTTCTCCGTCGTGCCCGCGTCGACGACGAGGACCGCGCTGGCCCCGGGGCGCACGTCGCCCTCGTTGTGCCACAGGCAGGTGAGGTCGACCGTCCGATCCGTGTCGTTCACGACGGTGACCTCGACCTGGGGCGGCATGAGGAGGATCGCCGCTGCGACGACGGAGGCGGTCACGGCTGCCGCGACGACGAGGATCTTCCGGCTCAGGCGCACCGGCTCACCGTATCGACGTGCCGGGGAGGCGTCGGCGTTCGCGGGGCAGTCTCCGTCCTGGGGCTGAGAGACGAGCCGTGGTGGCGCATCAGCCGCCGGGCCCTGTCCTGCTCGGACCGCGGCCGCTCCGGGTACGCACCGCCGCGCTTTCAGCCCTGCGGGCGAAGCGGGCGGCGACGGTCGGCGGCGAGACTGGACGTCGAACGAAAGGACCCCATGTTCGCCGCCTCCTCGCACGTCGTCCTCCCGGCGCTCGCGACCGTCGTCCCCGTGACGATCGCCGCCGTCGCGCTCGTGGGGCTGCGCTCGCGGCGAGCCGGGGACGACCTGGGGACGATCCTCTGGCGGACGTCGTTCGTCGCCTACCTCGGGGCGCTGGTCGCGGTCACGTTCTTCCCGTTCGTGATCGACCTCGACGCACCTCCGGACTCGCCCTGGCGGCCGATGATGAACCTCGACGCGCTCAGCTCGCTGCACCTCCGGTCGTTCTGGCTGAACATCGTGATGACGGTGCCCCTCGGGGCGTACTTGACGGGACACGGGCTGGCGGCACACGGGCGAGCGAGGCCTGGGCCGGCGGGGCGGCGTCGCCTGCGCGGCATCGTGCCGGTCGCCGCGATCGCGCTTGTCGCCAGCGTCTCGGTCGAGCTGCTGCAGCTGGTGCTGCACCTCACGATCGGCGGCAACCGTGCGACCGACATCGACGACGTGATCGCCAACACCGCCGGAGCCGTCGTCGGCGCGGTGCTCTGGCGGGCCGTGCTGCTCGTCGGGCGCCGGGTCCTCCCGGGCCGGCGCCTCGAGCTGGTCGCCACGGGCGCGAACACGAGCACGAGCGCGAACATGCGCGCGACCTCGAGCCCGCAGGAGGCGGCGGTCGCGACGGCAGGCCCGTCGCGACGGCGTCCGCACCCCTCGGAACCGCGCGCACCCGCGCGCGCGAGCGAGGGTGCGCGCGGGTCCTGAGGGTGCGGACGGACCGTTCGCGGCCGAGCACGTGGCCGTGCCGCGCGCGACGGCGCCGACGGGCGGCCCGGGCGTAGGGTCGGATCGACCGAGGAGGGGCGATGACCGACCCCCGGAGCGACCGCGGCGCGACGGAGCGTGGCGTGCCGAGCCGCGGCGCGACGGAGCGCGGCGTGCCGACGCTGGAGCTGCGCGACATCGTCTGGGCCTGCGTCCGGCCGGCGCTGAGGCTGCGGCTCGTGCTCTTCCGCCGGGCCGTGCGCTCAGGGACGTTCCCGCCGGCCGCCACCGCACCTCCGTCGCTGCTCGACGACGTCACCGCCGACCGGGTCGCCTACGTCGGCAACGCGGCCGCGGCCCGGTTCGGCGTGCTCGAGGAGGAGCTGACGACGCTCAGCCGCGTCGCGGCCGCGGTCGGCGCCGCGCGGGGACGGCCGTTCGTCTGGGTCGAGGGCCCGGCCCAGGTGCTGACCGCGCGCGAGGCGGCCGACGAGCCGGCCTCGGCCGTGCCGGACGTCGACGCGGTCGTCGTCGCGCTGGGGTTCAGCGACGTGCTGCTGATGACCTCCGCCGCCGCGTGGCGCCGCGACCTCGACCGGCTGCTCGACGCCGCACGGCGCCCGGGGAGCGTCCTCAGCCCGGTGCTCGTCGCGGGGATCCCGCCGATCGATCGGCTGCGGCTGACGTCGCGGGGCGCGCGAGGCCGCGTCCACGGGCAGATCGCGCGGCTCAACGCCGAGTCCGAGCGGCTCGTCCGCGACCGCGGCGACTGCGTCTTCGTGCCGTTCCCCGAGCCCGAGCCGGCCGTCGGCAGCGCGCGCCTGAACGGCCAGCTGTGGTCGTGGCGGCGGGTGCACGAGCTGTGGGCGGCGAGCCTCTGGCCCGAGCTCGTGAGGGTGCTCGACGAGTCGAGCTGAGGAGGCGCCGCCTCGACGAGTCGAGCTGAGGAGGCGCCGTCTCGACGAGTGGAGCCGAGGAGGCGCGGGCCGGGCCGGCAGGGACGGCCTGCGACGACAGGGACGGTGTCCCCGACGTGAGAGCGACGAACCTCCGTGGGGATCACGGAGGTTCGTCGCTGTCGTGGAGGTCCGCGGCCGGCGCGCCGCGGGCGGTCCCGCCTAGCGGGCCTCCGCCTCCTCGGCGTCGCGGGCGCGCTTGCGCTCGTTCAGCGCGCGCTCGTCGCGGCCGACGACCGCCAGCAGGACGATGGCGAGCACCACGCAGGCGAGGATCAGCACGAAGGTGACGTCCCAGCCGAACGCGTGCACGGCCAGGCCGATGCCGGTGGAGGCGAGGGTCGCGCCGAGCACGTAGCCGAACAGCCCCGTGAACCCGGCCGCTGTGCCGGCGACCGAGCGCGGGCTGAGGTCGAGCGCCTGCAGGCCGATCAGCATGACCGGACCGTAGATGAGGCCGCCGATGGCGACGAGCATGGCGAGCGAGATCCAGAGCGTGCCCTCGACCGGCGACAGCCAGTAGACGGCGACGGCGACCCCGACCGCGGTCATGAACAGGATGCCCGTGGGGGAGCGTCGGCCCTTGAACACCTTGTCGCTGATGTAGCCGCAGAGCAGGGTGCCGGGGATGCCGGCCAGCTCGAACAGCGAGAACCCGGCGATGCCCTCGCCGAGGCTCGCGCCGCGCACCTCGGACAGGTAGACCGGCGCCCAGACGAGCACCCCGTAGCGCAGCGTGTAGACGAACACGTTGGCCAGGGCCAGGTTCACCATGGTGCGGTTCGTGAGCACGTAGCGGCGGATCGTCGACCAGGTCGAGGCGCCCTCGTCGGCGGCGTCGGTCTCGACGGGGGCCGGGTCGTTCCGGTACTCCTCGATGGGCGGCAGGCCCTCGGACTCGGGGGTGTCGCGCAGCAGCACCAGCGCGACGACCGCGATGACGAGGCAGACGACCGCGGGGAACCAGAACACGCTCTGCCAGGTGCCGAACGACGCGAGCGCGACACCGGCGAGACCTCCGGCACCCGCGCCTCCCACGTTGTGCGCGACGTTCCAGATCGCGGTCTTGCCGCCGCGCTCCGAGGTCGAGAACCAGTGCACGAGCGTACGGCCGCTGGGCGGCCAGCCCATGCCCTGGAAGAACCCGTTGACGATCATCACCACGGCGAAGAACGCGACGGAGGCGCCCACCGCGGGGACGAAGGCGATGAACAGGTTCGCGAGGGCGGAGAGCGCGAGGCCGATCGGCAGGAAGAACCGCGCGCTGCTCTTGTCGCTCACGATCGCGCTGAGGAACTTGCTGAAGCCGTAGGCGAGCAGCACGCCGTTGGTGATGACGCCGAGGCCGACGGTGCTGAAGCCGTTCTCGTCCTTGAGGATCGTCGACACGAGCGGCACGTTGTTGCGGATCAGGTAGTAGGCGGCGTAGCCGATGAAGATGCCCAGGAACACCTGCAGCCGGAGGCGCGGGTAACGACGCGCGACGGTCGCGTCGTCGAGTCGGGGAGCGGGCGGCGGGGCCGCGAGGAAGGCGGTCAGCCCTCGTCGCGACGACGTCTCGGTGGGGGTGCGCGGGGCGCGGTGGTCGGTGGTCATCTCGGCCTTCCTCGTCCACGTCGGTGTGGGCGAACTCATAGCTGAACACAAGGTTGCAGTTCACGCAAATGACACCTGCCGTTCACCTGGAGGGGTTGACACCGCGCCCCGCTCCGGGGCTCAGGAGGCGGTCGGGTCCTCGTCCCGGTCGCTGCCCAGGGCGTCCTTCGCGACGGCCATCGCCGCCATGCCGTTCGGCCAGCCGGCGTAGAGCGTGACGTGCGTGATCGCCTCGATCAGCTCGTCGCGTCGGACGCCGTTCTCGAGCGCACGCCCGAGGTGGAACGGCAGCTGCCCGGTGTGGCCGCCGGCAGCGAGGACCGCGACGGTGATCAGGCTGCGGTCGCGTGCTGACAGCTCGGGCCGGTTCCAGACGTCGGCGAAGAGGACGTCGTCGGTGAGCTCGGCGAGCTTGGGCGCGAAGTCGCCGAGGGAGGCGCGCCCGCCACCGACCTGGCGGGGCTGGTCGGGCTGGGACGGCGGGGAGGGCTGGCGGGGCTGATCGGTCACGGGGTTCCTTCTCCGGCTCGGGGCGGACGACGCAGGAGGTGCGCCTGGCGACAGTCCACCTCCTCGGCTCGTCGGGAGGGGTGCCCTGGCAGTGCCTGTCAGCACGCGGGGCGCGTGCGTAGCGTGGAAGTCGACGCCGCAGGTCGGCGTCGCCCCCCCTCCTGCTGCTGCTGCTGCTGCTGCTGCCCGCAGCTCGCCCTTGCCCTCGACCCTGAGAGGACCCGTCCTGACGAACGCCTCCGCACCCGCCCCCGCGCCCGCTGCCGACGTCGCCCTCTCGGGCGAACGCGGCACGTCGACCCCGACCCGTCTGCCGCTCTTCTCGCTGGTCGTGCTCGCGACGATCGGCTTCGTGCTCGTCGCGATGGAGACGATGCCCGCCGGGCTGCTGCCGCAGATCGCCTCCGGGCTCGACACGGGCGAGGGCACGGTCGGGCTGCTGATCAGCGCGTACGCGCTCGGCACCGTCGTCGCGACCGTCCCCGCGATCGCGCTGACCCGCGGGCTGCGGCGTCGCCCCGTGCTCGCCGCGGCGCTCGCCGGGCTCGTCCTCGCGAACGTCGTGACCGCCTTCGCCCCGACGGTCGGCGTCGCCCTCGCGTCCCGGTTCGTCGCCGGGGCCTTCTCGGGCACGATCTGGGGCATGCTCGCCGTGCACGGCCGCCGCATCAGCCCGCCCGGCAGCGCGGGTCGTGCACTCGCGATCGTCTCGGCGGGAGCTCCCGTCGGCTTCGCGTTCGGGACCCCGCTCGGCTCCTGGCTCGGAACGACCCTCGACTGGCGCTGGTCGTTCGGCGGCCTCAGCCTGATCGGATTCGTCGCCCTCCTGCTCGTGCTCACCGTGGTGCCCGACGCGACCCCGGCGCCCGCCCCGGCCTCGGGCCGCCTCCCGCTCGGCCGCGTCCTCCGCCTCCCCGGGGTCGTCGTGATCCTCGCCGTGATCGCCGCGTGGATGATCGCGCACAACACGATCTACACGTACGTCGCGCCGTACCTGCGGGCCGGCGGCTCGGGCCTCGGCGTCGACCTGACGCTGCTCGTCTACGGGGTCTCGTCGATCGGCGGCATCGTCGTCACCGGCGCGCTGCTCGACCGGCACCCCCGGCCCCTGCTGCACGGCAGCGTCGCCCTCTTCGTCGTCGCGGGGGCCGTGCTGCTGGTCGGCCAGGCGTCCCCGGGCGCGGTGCTCGCCGCCTCCGTGCTCTGGGGACTGACCTTCGGGGGAGCCTCAGCCCAGCTGCAGGCGGCGCTGACGACCGCAGGAGGCGCGGAGGCGGACGTCGCGAACTCGTTCCTGCCGGTCGCCTTCAACGTCGCCATCTTCGCCGCGGGTGTCCTCGGAGCGCTGCTGCTCGGCGGGGTCGGCCCTCTCGCGCTGCCCGTCGTCATGATGGGAGCAGGCGCCGTCGCCCTCGGCCTGACGGTGTGGGGCAGGCGCAGCGCCTTCCCCGCGCAGTACTGACGCGGCGCCTCGCCGACGCGGGCGGGCCCGGCGGCCGGACCCGCGCCTCCTCGACTCTCACCCCTCTTCTTCTCCACTTCCCCGACATCACCACCGACCACGAACACAGGAGCACACATGCGCACCGTCAAGGCCTACGCGGCACCGTCCGCCACCGAGCCCCTCGTCCCGACGACCATCGAGCGCCGCGACGTCGGCCCGAAGGACGTCATGATCGACATCGCCTACGCCGGCATCTGCCACAGCGACATCCACACCGTCCGCGGCGAGTGGGGCGAGATCCAGTACCCGCAGGTCGTCGGCCACGAGATCGTCGGCACCGTCTCGGAGGTCGGCTCCGAGGTCACGAAGCACAAGGTCGGCGACCGCGTCGGCGTCGGCTGCATGGTCAACTCGTGCGGCGAGTGCGAGTACTGCCAGCGCGGCGACGAGCAGTACTGCGCCAAGGGCAACACCGGCACCTACACGAGCGTCGACCCGGCCGACGGCACCGTCACCCAGGGCGGCTACTCGCAGGCCGTCGTCGTCACGGAGGACTTCGTGCTGCGCGTGCCCGAGTCGCTCGACTACGACAAGGTCGCGCCGCTGCTCTGCGCCGGCATCACGCTCTACTCGCCGCTGCACCACTGGGGCGTCACCGAGGGCACCAAGGTCGCCATCGTCGGCATGGGCGGCCTCGGCCACATGGGCGTCAAGATCGCCGCGGCGCTCGGCGCCGACGTGACCGTGCTGTCGCAGACGACCTCCAAGAAGGAGGACTCGCTGCGCTTCGGCGCCAAGGCGCACTACGCGACCAGCGACGAGCAGACCTTCACCGACCTGGCGAACTCGTTCGACCTGATCGTCAACACGGTGTCGGCCAAGATCGACATGGGCGCCTACCTCGGCCTGCTCGCCGTCGACGGCACCCTCGTCAACGTCGGCGCCCCATCGGAGCCCCTCGAGGTGCCGGCGTTCGCGCTGATCCCGGCTCGCCGCAGCTGGGCCGGCTCGGCCATCGGCGGCATCCGCGAGACCCAGGAGATGCTCGACTTCTGCGCCGAGCACGGCATCCTGCCCGAGACGGAGCTGATCAGCGCCGACCAGATCAACGAGGCCTACGACCGCGTGCTCAAGTCGGACGTGCGCTACCGCTTCGTGATCGACGCGGCGACGTTCGCGTAGGTCTCACCCGCTGGTCGCACGAACGCCCTCGCCGTGCGCGGGGGCGTTCGTGCGTGTGCGGCGTCGGCTGGTCGGCGCGCTCCCGCTCGGACCCGCGCACACCCGTCGGACCCGCGCACACCCTCGGGCGCGCCGAGGGGTGTGCGCGGCTTCGGCGGGTGCGGGCGGCAGGGCGGCTGCGGTGGGCGGCTGGACCCCGTCTCGTCGATGCGAGCCGCACCTCCTGCGGGCGCCGGGCTGGCCGTCAGCGTCGCCGCATCACTTCGCACCGGGTTTCGTACACTGCACCGGGTCTAGACGCGGTGCAGTGCACGGAACTCGATGCAGTGCGTCAGGGGCGCAGTGCCAGCAGCGCGAGGTGCGCGTCGAGAGCCGTGACCGCCCAGGAGGCGTCGGTCCCGACGGCCTGCGCGAGCAGGTGCAGGGCCAGGCCGTCCACGACGGCGTGGGTGAGCTCGACGTCGACGTGGGCCGGCTCGGGGGTGCTGGTCGCGCCGCCCCCCGGGCGCGCGCCGGCCGCACCGGCCGCGCCGCGGGCGTCGAGGTGCACCAGCGCCAGCGCGCAGACGTCGCGGACCGCCGCGTGCGTCTGCTCGTGCGCCGTCCGCAGCGAGGGGTCGGTCAGGGCGAGGGCGGCGAAGGCGACGGTCACCTCCATCTCGGCCCGACGCTCGTCGTCGAGGGGGAGCAGCTCGAGCAGGACGGCCCGGGCCGCGTCGCGTCCGCCGGTCGCGGCGCCCGCCCGGTCGACGCGCTCGCGCAGCCGTGACACCAGCAGCTCGACCGCGGCGTCGCGCACGCTCGCCTGCGTCGGGAACGTGTAGCGCAGCGACGAGGGAGGCAGGCCGGCCTCGGCGGCGACCTTGCGGACGGACACCTCCGTCGGTCCGTCGCGGACCAGCACCCGCCAGGCGGCTTCGCCGACGATGCGGCGGCGGTCGTCGAGATCCACGGTGCGGGGCATCCATCGATTCTGGCACGACTGTGCGAAAACGTGCTAGAACTGATTTCGCACGACTGTGCGACAACGAGTCGCGCAGGGTGTCGACACGAGGTCGGCTCGGTGCGCCGGAGGAGAGGGGCCCGTCATGGCCTGGGTGCTGTTGATCGTCGCGGGGGTGCTCGAGGCCGTGTGGGCCTCGGCGCTCGGCGCCTCGGGGAACTTCACGAAGAAGGGGCCGACCGCGCTGTTCGTCGTCGCGCTCGTCCTGAGCATGGTCGGCCTCGCGCTGGCGATGAACGACCTGCCCGTCGGCACGGCCTACGCCGTCTGGGTCGGGATCGGTGCCGTGCTGACGGTGATCATCGCGGTCGTCCGCGGCCAGGAGGTGCTGACCGTCGCCCGCGCACTGCTGCTGGCCGTGCTGATCGGCTGCGTCGTCGGCCTCAAGGTGGTCAGCTGATGCCGTGGGTCGTGCTCGTCGTCAGCGCCGTGCTCGAGGCGGTCTGGGCGACCGCGCTGGGTCGGAGCGAGGGGCTCTCGGTGCTCGCCCCCTCCGTCGTCTTCGTGCTCGGCCTCGCCGCCTCGATGCTGACGCTCGGCTGGGTGACGCGGCACATCCCGATCAGCACCGCGTACGCGATCTGGGCCGGGCTCGGCGCGGCGTTCACCGTCACCTGGAGCATGCTCACCGGCGGTGAGGCCGTCACGGTCGTGCGGGTGCTGCTGCTCGCGGGGATCGTCGGCAGCGTCGTCGGGCTGAAGCTGCTGAAGTCCGGGCCTGCCGCGAGGCCGGCCGCGGACGAGGAGGCGGCCGGCGCCCGCTGAGGACCGCCCTGGGCGCCGGCTCCCTCGCGCTCCGCGGCCGCGTGCTCGCGGCCGTCCCCCGCTCGGTGCCCTACGGGGGACGATCTCGTCACGATCGGATCACGGCCGGTCCTCCCGGCGCGCCCGGAGGCACGGAGGGGCCCCGCGCCGCTCTAGCGTCGGTCCGCCGGGCGTCTCCGGCTCGACCCGACTCGATTCCTGGGGGATCCGTGACCACTTCCCGCCGCACCCACGCGTGCGCCCTGCCCGCGGCGGCGCTCGCCGCCGCCCTCGTCCTCACGCCCGCCGCGGCCTTCGCCGCCGACGGCGACGTGCCCGCGTCGTCGTCCGCCGTGGCGGAGGGCCCCGACGCGACGACGACCGTCTCGCCCGCTGCCGAGGCCGGCGTCGCCGAGAGCCTCCCCGTGTCGCCCAGCGCTGCCGAGGCAGGCGCCGCCGAGAGCGTCCCCGTTGCGCCCGGCGCCGAGACCACCCTCGCCGCGGACGGCGAGGCCGCCCCGTCCGAGCCCGAGGTCGTGGCGCCGGTCGCCCCGACCCCGTCGGCGGCCCCGGAGGTCGCACCCGAGGACGGCGGCGACGAGGTCGTCGTCGACGCCCCCGAGGTCTTCTCGCAGGACGGCAGTGACCTGCGCCCGGGCATCGCGAGCTTCTTCGGCACCGTCGGCTTCACCCCCGGCGACGAGGCCACGGTCGGCCTCGTCGGATCGCAGGGCGAGGACCTCACGAGCTGGATCCGCCCCGCGCCCGGCCTCACCTTCAGCATCGACGGCGACACGACCATCATCGTGGTCGTGCCGAACGACGCCGCCGTCCCGGACATCGTGACCCTCAACGTGTTCGACGAGTCCGGCAACGAGGCCTCGCTCGAGATCCGCGTCAGCGCCTTCGTCGTCGCCCCGCACCTCGAGGCACCGGTCTCCGCGACCGCGGGAGTCGTCAGCGTCCAGGGCGAGAACGGCGAGCCGGGCCAGGTGGCCCTCGTCAGCGTCGTCGACGCCTCGCTGGTCGAGTCCCCGGAGCCCGACCAGGGCAGCGACGAGGGCGTCGCCGACGAGGCGGACGGCGTCGAACTCGTCCGCGTCGCGGAGGACGAGGCCCCGGCCGACGACCCTGGGTTCGTCACGGACGAGGAGCCGATCGCGTTCGACCCGGAGGAGGGCGTGGCCTACACGCTCGTGCCGATCGACGAGACCGGGCACTTCACGGCCTCGTTCGTGCTGCCCGCCGGAGACTATGTGAGCGACGCGGCCGTGCTCCGTCGTGACGGGAGCGCCGCCTCCGACTTCTCCGTGCCCGTGCAGTTCTCGGTCGCCGCCGCGGCGCCCGTCCTGCCCGTCCCGACGGCGCCGGCCGCCGTCGTCCCCACCGCCGTCGCGCCGGTCGCCGTCGTCCCGGTCCGGGCCGCGCGTCCCGCCGGCCTCGCGTACACAGGCTCGGACGCGTCGGCGTGGCTCGTGCTGGCCGCCGGTCTCGTCGCCGCCGGCAGCGTGGCCGTGGCTGCGTCGCGCCTCCGGGGCCGTCGCTCCTAGGGCTGGTCGCCCCGACGCCAGGACGGCCCCGCACCCTCGTCAAGGTGCGGGGCCGTCGGCGTCCCGGAACGCGGGAGGCGACGTGTCAGTGGCTGAGGCCGAGGAGGAAGAGCATCCCGACGACGAGGCTGGCGCAGGTCGCGACGGCCGACGACGCGACCACGAAGAGCGTCACCTGGCGCTCGTGGTCGCGGACCTCGGAGAAGGGGCTCGTGGGGCGGATGATGCTCATGGTGGGCTCCTCTCGGCAGCTCTGCGCTGCATGGGGTCGACGTCGGATTTCTATGCATGTGCATCTTGTCACGATCGGCTAGAGCATCTAGCGACGCGGTCGGCTGCCTTCGCGAAGTGGACAGCGGCGGCGTCGAGTTGCCCCGAACTGCTGCTTCCCGGGGCTCAGGGCAGCGGTGCGGGGCAACTCGTCGAGTGCGAGTGCGAGTGCGAGTGCGAGTGCGAGTGCGAGTGCGGTTGCGAGCGCGAGGGGAGGCGCGGGCGGCTAGCGCAGGCCCCCCTGGAGCGTGCGGATCGCGTCGCCGAGCGTGCCCGACGTGAGCAAACCGGTGCCGAGCGGGCCCGAGCTGTCCTCTCCGAGCAGGGGGAGGCGCGCGAGAGCCCTGCGGACCGGCGGGCTCAGGTGCCGCAGCTGCCAGGCGATCTCGGCCGCGCCTCCTGCGGTCCCGTCGTCGTCGGGGGCGGCCAGGGTGACGGCCTTCACCGCGTAGGCCGCGGCGCCGAGGGCGTGCGCGCCCATGTGCGCGACGCCCGACGCTTGCCCTGCCGACCACGCGGCGGCCCTGGCCGCGGGCGAGGTCACGGCCTGTGCGGCACGACCGGCGACGAAGCGGCGACGGATCTCGCCGACGGCGTCGAGATCTCCGCGGGCGAAGGCGCGGGTGCGCGCGATGCCGTCGCGAGGGCGGTCGTCGGCGGGCGCCTCCTGCTCGAAGAGGGGCAGGACGCGCTCCGCGCAGTCGGCCGCCCACGCGGCGACGAGCCGTCGGTCGGCCTCGGAGAGCGCCTGCGGGGAGGTCATCCCTGCACCCTGACACGGCACCCGCGCCGCGTCGACGACGAGTTGCCCCGACGCGCGGCCTCGCTCGCTCGGAGGCAGCTGTTCGGGGCAACTCGTCGAGACGTCGTCCGGGAGGCGGAGTGCCGCCGAGAGGCGGAGGGGCTCGAGGAGGCGGAGGGCCGCCGAGAGACGGAGGGGCTCGAGGAGGCGGCGGTCCCTAGGAGGCGGTGGTCGGCGATTCGTCCGCGGGCGGCGGCGGCGACGCGTCGGAGGCGCCCGGCAGCACCGCGGCGAGCCGCGTCAGGAACGCGCGCACCGCCTGCAGCGCCTCGTCGTCGTAGTCGTCCAGGGTCGCCTCGAGGGCGGCACCGCCCCGGCGAAGGAACGGCTCGATGCGCTCGTGCGCCTGCTCGGTCGGACGCAGCGTGACGACCCGGCGGTCGGTGCTCTCGCGGCTGCGGGCGACCAGGCCCTGGGCCTCGAGCCGGTTGAGCAGGGCGGTCGTCGCGCCCGAGGTCAGGCCGATCCTGCTCGAGAGCTTCGCCGGCGTGAGCGGCGCCCCCTCGCGCTCGGCCCAGATGACCTCGCCGAGGGCCGTGCCGTCGACGGTCGGCAGGTCCATCCAGCGGGCGAGCTGGTGGGCCGACTCCTGGTACGTCACGGCGTAGTGCCGCAGGGCCTCGAGCACCTGCGTCCGCGGCGTCGGCGGGGGCGGCGTCGGCGTCGTCATGGGTCGATCCTCCCATCGAGACGTCGTCGCGATCGTCCCCGCATCGGGCCCTGGGTCGCCGGCCTCAGGCACGCAGCTGCGGGTACTCGGCCAGCACCGGCACGTGCTTCTCGCTCGTCAGCAGGTTCGCCTGGAAGGACTTCCGGACCGGCCGCGACGCGGTGACGCGGTGCATCGTCTGGATCGCCTTCACCCCGGCGCCCGACGACGGGTGCATCAGCTTGGCTCCGCCGCGCGGCAGCCCCTGCGCGCTGTCGGCGTAGCGGCGCATCTGCCGCTCGTACCGGGCGAAGGCCTGCGCCGGGCGGTCCGGGCTCGCGGCGAGCTCGCCGACGAGGATGTGCGCGCCGACCAGCGACAGCGTCGTGCCCATGCCCGTCGGGCCCGACCCCCACGCGGCGTCGCCGACGAGCGCGATGCGGCCCCGGCTCCAGGTCGACATGACGACCTGCTCCATCCGCTGCGTGTAGAACTCGTCCGGACGGGCGTCGAAGCCGTCGAGGATGCGCTCGGTCTGCCAGCCCGCACCTCGGAAGCGCTCCCTCACGATCTGCAGCTGCGCCTCCACCGGGAGCCCCTCGAAGCCCATCGGCTCGGACTCGAACGACATGCTCGCCCTGATCGTGCCGAGGTCGTCGGGCCGCACCGACGCGACGCGGCCGCGGGCCGCGGTGAACCAGTCCCAGGAGTCGACGTCGCCGGGCCGGCGGTCGATCGTGCCGTACGTGATGCTGACGCCGAAGTCGCGCAGCTCGGTCTCGTCCGCGAAGAGGAGGCGGCGGGTGCGCGAGCTGCGCCCCTCGGCCACCAGGAACAGGTCGAAACGCTCCTCGGCGCCGCTGGCGAAGGTGACGTCGACGCCCGTCGCGTCCTGCCCGGCCCCCACGACGAAGTCGCCGAAGCGGCGCTCGACGTCGGCGGGGACGACGTCCGCGAGGATGCCGGCGAGCCGGCCGCGCAGGATCTCGACCTCCGCCGTGGGGCCGTCCTGCCCCTCCTCCCTCGGGAACACGGCGTAGGGGCGGCCGGACTCGTCGACGAAGCGCGTGCCGTCCTCGCCGGTCAGGTTCGCGAGCACCGCCTCCTCGACGCCCATCCGGGTCAGGATCTCGCGACCGAGCCCGCGGACGTCGATGTTCTGGCCGGTCTCGCGGGGCTCGGCGGAGCGCTCGAGCAGCACGACGTCGAAGCCGGACTTCGCGAGGCCCCAGGCGAGTGCCGGGCCGGCGATGCTCGCTCCGGTGACGAGGACGCGGGGGCGCGGCCGGGGAGGAGGGGGGTGTGGTCATCGTGGAGCCTTCCGTCGAGCGGCCGATCTCGGCTGCATGACGTCAGACTAGCTTCACCATGATGTGACTCCACAGTGAAAGCACATGTTGCCTAGGCTGCCCAAGCCCCGGCACACGCGGCAGGTGGCGACGACGAGTCGCCCCGAACTGCTGCCCCCGTGAGTCGGGAGCAGCAGTTCGGGGCAACCCGTGCCGCTGCCGCCTCCCCGTCGGGCTACTCGGCGGGGATCTCGCCGGTCGCGACGAGCGTGGCGCGCGCGAGGATGTGCGACGCGATCGTGAAGCCCAGGAACGCGGGCGTGCCGTCGGCGGGCACCTCGATGTCCTCGACGTCGAGTGCGTGCACCGTCACGAAGTAGCGGTGCTGACCGTGGCCCGCAGGAGGTGCGGCGCCGATGAACGAGGGAGCCCGCGAGTCGTTCGGCAGCTGGTACGCCCCCACGGGGAGCTGCGCGCCCGTCGCGTCGCCGGCGCCCTCGGGCAGGTCGGTGACGGACGCCGGGATGTTCGCGACGGCCCAGTGCCAGAAGCCCGACTGCGTGGGGGCGTCGGGGTCGTAGACGGTGACCGCGTAGCTCTTGGTGCCCTCGGGGGCGCCCGACCACGAGAGCTGCGGCGACACGTCCTGGCCGCCGGGCACGCCGAACGCCCCGGAGTACTGCTGCTGCGCGAAGGGGGCGCCGTCCTCGACGGTGGCGCTCGTGACGGTGAAGCTCGGCACCTCGGGGAGGCGGGCGAAGGGGTCGTTTCCGGTGGTGTCGCTCATGACGGTCCTTTCCTGGGGCGGCCGGGTGGCGCCTCCTGGGGGATCATGCTCCGGCACCCTCGGAAACCGCGCAGACCCCCGTGCGCGAGCGGGGGTCTGCGCGGGTCGAGCGGGTGCGGGCGTGGGCATGCCCGCAGGAGGTGCGGCCGGTCAGCTCAGACGGGTCGCCGCGATGCCGCCGTCGACGTCGACGGTGCTGCCGTGCACGAACGCGGCCTCGCCCGAGACGAGCCAGCGGACCGCGAACGCCACGTCGACCGGGCGCACGGGGCGGCCGGCGACGGTGCCGGCCGTCATCGCGGCGAGCACGTCGGCGCTGTCGGCGTTGCCGGGCGTGCTCGTCGCCCCGGGCGCGACGGTCGTGACGCCGACGCCGTGCGGGCCGAACTCCGCCGACCAGGTGCGGGTCATCTGCTCGAGCGCGGCCTTCGAGCCGGTGTAGGCCGCCCCGAACGGGACTCCGACGCGCGCCATCCAGGAGCCCACGTTGACGATCGAGCCGCGACCGCGCTCGGCCATCGCCGGGGCGAGTGCCGCGACGAGGAGGTGGGGAGCCCGCACGTTGGTGGCGAGGACGGCGTCGAGCTCGGCGTCGGAGAGGTCGGCCGTGGCCCCCGCGGGGTAGATGCCGGCGTTGTTGACGAGGACGTCGACGCGTCCGCCGAGGGCGGCCTCGGCCTCGGCGGCGACGCGTCGCACCTCGGTCGGCGAGCCGCCGAGGTCGCCGACGACGGCGTGCGCACGGCCGCCTGCCTCCGTGACGGCGCGGACGACGGAGGCGGCGCGCGACGCGTCGCGACCGCTCACGACCACCTCCGCGCCGGAGGCGGCGAGCACGCGCACGATCGCCTCGCCGATGCCGCTGGTCGAGCCGGTGACCAGCGCGGTGGTGCCGGCCAGGCGGGTGTCGGGGGTCAGGGTCTGCAGTTCTTCGTCGTTGGACTTCATGGTCCATTCCTAGCACATGAATGGACCGTATGGTCCACAGCGGTAGGATCGACGGGTGGACGACAAGAAGCTCACCGAGCGCGGCCGGGCGACCCGGCAGCGCATCATCGAGGCGACGGGGGAGCAGATCCTCGCGTCCGGGATCGGCGGGACGACCCTCGACACCGTGCGGGCGGCGACCCTGACGAGCAAGAGCCAGCTGTTCCACTACTTCCCGGGCGGCAAGGCGGAGCTCGTCCGCGAGGTCGCCGCGTGGGAGGGCGGTCAGCTGCTCGCCGCGCAGCAGCCGCACGTCGACGACCTCGGCTCCTGGGAGTCGTGGAGCGCCTGGCGCGAGGCGCTCGTCGACTACTACCTCGGCCTCGGCCGGTGGGCCTGCCCGATCGGATCGCTCGCGACGCAGGCGGCCATGACCGACCCCGAGCTCGAGCGCGTCATCGCCGAGAGCATGGGCGCCTGGCGCGACCTGCTCGCCGCGGGGGTCCGCAAGATGCAGGCGTCGGGCGACGTCGACCGCGAGGCCGACCCGGAGCGGATCGCGATGGTGATCCTCACGGCGGTGCAGGGCGGGCTCGTGATGAGCCAGCCGCTGCGGTCGGCATGGCCCCTCGAGGCGGCGCTGGACTCGGCGCTCGACCCGCTTCACCGCGTGCGGGTCTGAGGCGCGCTGCACGCACCGCGTGATGGTCTGAGGAGCGCTGCACGGGTGCCGTGAGCTGCGTGCCCGCACCCGGCACCCTCGAGACCCGCGCGCACCCTCGTGCGCGCGACAGGGTCTGCACAGGTCCCGCGGGTGCGGGCAGGTGCGGTGCCGCAGGAGGCGCGCTAGCGGTCGAAGAGACCGCCGAGGTCGCCCAGCCCGGGGATCGGGAAGCCCTCGCCGAGACCGCCGACTTGCTCGCCGAGGCCGGTGAGGTACTCCTCGCCGCCCTGTGCGATGCCGTCGACGCCCTCGGTCAGGCCGCCGAGGCCCTCCGAGAGGCCCGCGATGCCCTCGAGGCCGAAGTTCTCGGCGAGGCCGCCGAAGTCGACGCCGTTCGCGAGCGCTCCCGAGAGGAGCGGGCCCGCGACGCTGCTGACGGCGGCACCGCCAGCGACCGCGAGTGCGAGGCCGCCGAGTGCGGCGACTCCCGCGCCCGCTGCTGCTCCCGCGGCGAACTTTCCTGCGCCCGAGCCCTGACGTGCGCCGGTGGCGGCGCCGCCCGCGCTCTGGCCGGGACGACCGTGCCCCCCGAATACGCGCTGCATGAGGCCGGGGTGCACGGTCTCGCCGCGGGTGGCGGCCCGGGCGAGGTCGTCGGTGCTGCCGCTGCGGGGCTGCTCGTGCGCGGGCAGCTCCTCCGTGAGACGGGCCTGGACGAGCTCGCGCTGCTGGGGGGTCAGGCGGGAGAACGCGTCGCGGTGCACCTGCTCGAGCTGCTCGGGCTCGGCCGTGCGGAGCAGGTAGTCGTACTTGCCGAGGGCGACGCGGTCGGCCTCCGTGGCGCGGGGTGCGCCAGCGGCGCCGTGCTGCTGGGCCGGGCGCTGCTGCTCACCCTGCTGACGCCCGTCGTAGCCGCCCTGCTGGCCCTGCTGGTCGTAGCCCTGCCGACCCTGCTGGTCGTAGGCCTGCCCCTGCTGCTGGCCGTAGCCAGCCTGCCCGTGCTGCGGGCCGCCTCCTCGCTGGTCGCCCTGCTGCTGGCTGCCGTCGCCGGTCAGCTTGTCGGCCGCGGTGCGGACGAGGTCGCGCCAGTCGGTGCCGGAACCCGAGCCGGAGCCTGCGTTCGGTCGCGGCGGCTGGCCGTTGCGGGACGAGGAGGAGTTCGAGTCGCCGAGCGCTTTCGCGGCGGCGCCCAGGAGGCGCTTGAAGTCGGGCATGCCCTCATCGTGCTGGCCCCCGATGTGCAGACCCCCGGGAGCACCTGCGGAAGTCATCCGAACTGCCTCGTCTGCTCGCCCGCCTCCTCGGCTCGCGTGCTCGCGCCCTCTGCCACAGGTGAGTTGCCGTTTCGCGGGGCTCTGGGGGCGGTGAGTCCCCGCGAAGTGGCAACTCGCGGTGCGAGGACGAGCACGACGACGCCCGCCCCGGGCGGCGACCGACGGAAGTCCGTGGTGCCGCCCGGGGCGGGCGAGGTGCAGCTGAGGTGCGGTGGAGCCGTGCGGTGCTACTCGGCCGAGTCGACCGTCAGGGCGCGGCGGCGACGGGCGGCGACGAGCAGCCCTCCGCCGGCGAGCAGCAGCAGCGCGGCGCCGACGACGCCCCGCGACGCCTCGGAACCGGTGTAGGCGAGACCGGCCGGACGCGCCACGGGTGCGGCCGGGGTCACGACGGGCGGCGCCACGGCGGCGGCGACGAGCGAGAAGGTGACGGTGTTCGAGAAGTCCGACACGGCTCCTGCCTCGTTCACGGAGCCGTCGGCGTTCAGCTCGGCCGCGATGGCCTGGGTCGCGTACGCACCGGGGAGCAGCGAGACGGTGACCGTCCAGTTGCCCTGGGCGTCGACCAGGATCGGGTCGGCGAGGTCGGTGATGTAGAAGCGGCCTGCGGCGGGGGTCTCGGTGGCGGTCCCGTCGAGGAACGCCGAGTCGGCGACGGTCAGGACGATGCCCGTGCCGACGGGCCCGGTGCCCGAGATCGTGACCGTGCCGCCCGTGACGACCTGCCCCTCCGTGGGGCTGGTGATCACCGGGGTGGGCGTGAGCAGGACGACCTCGTCGGCGACGGTGACGTCGACGGCCTGGACGATGCCCGAGCGGACGCCCGTCAGCGTGATCGTGTAGTCGTCGGCGAGCACGTCGTCGGCGAAGACGATCGTGTCGGCGTAGGCGCCCACGGTGTCGTCCGCGTAGTAGTTCAGCGCGCGGTCCGCGAGGTCGACGACGGTGCCCTCGGAGTCGGTCACGACGGTGCGGACCTCCTCGCCGGGGCTGAAGCCGGTCGCGGCGATCGCGATGCCGGTGGTGGTCGCCTCGTCGACGGTGACCTCGTCGGGCGTCGCCGTGATCGTCGGGGCGATCGCGGGCACGGGCGCCGTGGCGAACGTGAAGGCCACGCCGAGCGAGCCGACCTGCGCGGCCGGGTTCGACTGGGTGACGTTCGCACCCGAGCCGAGCGAGCCCCGTGCGAGGTCGAGGAACGTCGTGGGGACCGAGAAGGTGCCGTCGGGGTTGGCCGTCGCCGTGCCGGCGACCGAGTTGCCGAGGTTCTTGTTGCTGTAGGTCACCGTGACGGTGCTGTTCGGCGCTGCCACGCCCGTGAAGACCGGGGTCGTCGTGTCGACGACCGTGCCGACTCCGGGGTAGTCGACCCTGAAGGGGAAGGCGGGGTTCGGCGCGACGGCGAGCTCGATGGTGTAGTCGGTGGCCGTCACCTCGGGATCGACGACGCGGGTCGTGGCGTCGACGGCGGTGAGGACTGCGTCCACGGTCGTCTCGCCGGGCAGCAGCTCGCCGACGTTGGCCGTGACGCTGAAGGTGCCGTCCGGGTTGTGCGTGGTGCCGACGTTGATGCCGTTCGCCAGCGTGCCGTCGCCCCTGTCGTACGTGAAGACGAGGTCGTCGGCGGCGGGCAGGCCCGTGCCGGCGAGCGGCAGGAGCTGGGTGAAGCCGGTCGAGTTGTCGTAGGTGGAGCCGGGCGCCGGCGACGTGATCGTCACGGGGGCGGCCGCGGAGGCGGGCCCTGCGGCGAGCAGGACACCTCCGAGGGCGAGTGCGAGGGCCGTCGGCGCAGCGACGAGGCCCCTTCTGGCTGATGAGCGCAAGGGCGTTCTTTCTGTCGAGTCGGATACGTGCGTCATTGCAAGTCCGCCCGGGCCCAGCACCTCGAGGAGACAGGGGACCAGCCCCTGTCCGGAACATAACAGAACCTCAAGGATCCGGTAAGAGGGTCCTGTGAGTCTGTTCGCTCTTGACGGGGTCGAGCTCAGAAGGCGTTGCCCAGGGCGTCGAGGAACGCCTCCAGGGGGCGCACGACCCAGCGGTGCAGCCAGCGGCGCAGGCGGGGGAACCGGCGCGGGGCGCCTCCTCGGGCTCGGGCGTCCTCCGCCTCTCGTCGCTCACGTCGGCTGAGCGGACGGCCGAGGTGCGCCGGCCCGTCGTGCACGGGCCTGTAATGCGCGGGCCCGTCGGGTACGCGAGCGCTCCCTGCGTCATGAGGCCGTCGATCCACGGAGGCGACGCTATCGTGACGAGGTCCGCCTCCCGACCCCTTGCCCCGGAGCCCCGCATGCCCACCCGCACGACCCGCGAGATCGTCGACGCCGCCCGCGCGCGCTTCGACGACGGCGAGCACCGGGCCGCGTGGGACTCGCTGCTCGTCCACGCCCGTCGCCACCCGGACGAGCGCGCCTACCGCGACGCCCTCTCGGAGTTCTACCGCCGTGCCGGCAACCCCGACCAGGCGGCCCGCTGGGGCGCCCACGACCTCGGCTCGCTCGATGCCCGTGAGCGTCACGCGCTGCGCCGGTCGCTGCTGCAGTTCGAGACGGAGAAGGAGGTGCGTGACTACCTCGTCCTGTCGGGCGGCCTTCCCTCGGAGACGACCGAGCACCTCGGGTCGCCCCGGCAGCAGCGGCTGATCCGGTGGGAGCCGACGTCGGAGCTGCTCCTCTTCATCGCCGGTCTCAGCGGAGTCATCGGGGTCGTCTTCGTCATGACGCTGCTCGTCTGCGTCGTCGTCACGGCGTTCACGGGCGACCCGGAGGCGCAGTCCGTCGCGCAGGTGTTCGTCTCGGTCGCGCTCGGCGTCGTCGCCGGGGCGGGCGCGCTCGCCTCTGCGGGGTACCTGCTCAGCGAGCGGTGGTGGCGGAGCGGGCTGCTCGGGGTGGTGGCCGTCGCCGCGGCCGTCGTGCTCGCGCACACGGACCTCACGTCGCCGCTGCCCTTCGGCTGACGAGGGGGACGGGACGCGAGTTGCCCCGGATGGTCGCCTCCTGCTGGTGGAGGCGACCATCCGGGGCAAGTCCGCGCATGAGCAGCTCGGGGGAGTCGAGCGGTCGGGGGAGGCGCGCTAGAGCACGTCGGCGACGAGCTCGAACACGCGGTCGGGCGCCTCGAGGTGCATGTCGTGATGCACGCCGGGCAGGCGGCGCAGCTCCCAGCCGACTCCCTCGAGCGAGCGGGCGACGGGCTCGGGCAGCACGGCCGGGCTGTCGTCCGAGAGCACGACGACCGAGGGCACCGCAGGAGGCGCCACCTCGATCGGCGCGTGAGCCACGTCACGGAACACCCCGATCGCCATGGACGTGTCGAACCGCTCGCGGGCGTCGTCGAGCAGCGCGACCGTCGCCGCGTCGTAGCTCGCGCGCACCGCCTTGGTCGTGCGTGCCTGCGCGAGGCCGGCCACGGCCAGCGTCAGCGGCGGCACGGCCCAGAACAGCCGACCGGCGAGGCCGCTGGTGGGCAGCGCCAGGTGGAAGCCCGGGTCGAGGTAGATCGCCCGGAGCGGCTGCAGCCGCGCGACCGCCCGGACGAGCACGGCCCCGCCGAGCGAGTGCCCGACCACGCTGTGCAGGCCCGTCGGCAGGGCCTCGACCAAGTCCGTCGCGAACTCGTCGAGGCCGTACGACGCCGCCCAGCCGCTGTGCCCGTGGCCCCGCAGGTCGACGGTCGTGACCGTGTACCGGCCCGTCTCGAGCATCCGGTCGACGAGCGGTCGCCACGTGTCGCCGTCGCCGCCGAGCCCGTGCACCAGCCCCACGTGCCGCTCGCCGTCGCCGGTGGTGGTCGTGTGCAGCTGCATGGGGTTCCTCGGGATTCGTGTCGAGCGGGGCGGAGCGGGTGGGGCAGGTCGATCAGGGGCGGGCGGGCGGGCGGGGCAGGCGATGCGGGTCGAAGGGAGTCGGGCGGGTGCGACACCCCGTCAGCGCACCGACTTGATCGGGATCACCGCGAGGGCGCCGAGCACCACGAACACGATGCCCGAGATGAAGAGCACGGGGTAGCCCCCGGTGACGGAGACGAGGCCGGCGGCGATCGAGGGGCTGAGGGCCTGGGGCAGCGTGGTGGCGAGGCCGAGGATGGCCAGGTCGCGTCCTGCGGAGCTGGCGCCCGACGTCAGGGAGGCGGGCAGCACCTCCGTCATGAGGGCCAGGTCGATCGAGATGTAGGCGCCGAAGCCGAGGCCGAGCAGGAAGCTGTAGATCAGGATGCCGGTCGTCGTCGGCATCACGAGGGGCACGACCAGGCCGATCGCCATGACGACCGAGGCCCAGACGATGAACGGCTTGCGGCGGCCGATCCGGTCGGACAGCACGCCGCTGGTCAGCGCCGAGATGAGCACGCCGAGCAGCAGCACGACGCCGATCTGGGCGGCGAAGGCGTTCGAGGCGGCGTCGCTCAGCCCGATGTAGTCGCGCAGGATGTACAGGCCGAAGGTCTGCGCGCCGTAGAAGCCGATCACCATGAGGAACCGCGCCGCGAAGGCCCACGCGAAGTCGGGGTGCTTCCGCGGCGAGACCCAGAAGCCACGGGCGAACTCGCGGAACGTGGGTCGGGGCGCGGCGGGGCCGGCCGCCTCGTCGAGGCTCGAGCGGTCGGGGTTCACCACGACGAACACGACGACGACCACGAGCACGAGGGCGGCGAGCACGAGGTAGGGCAGGGCTCCCGCACCGGAGGCCGAGCCGGCGACGACGGCCCCCACCGCGTTGCCGACGGTGATGCCGAGGCCGATGAGGCCCGAGACCCCGCCGCGCTTGGCGGCCGGGAAGCGGTCGGGCACGAGCGCCGTGGCCGCGGCCTGCAGCGCGTTGAGCCCGAGCTGCACGACGAGCCAGATGAGGGCGACGGTGACGATCGAGCTCGCCAGCGGCAGGCCGGCGAAGAAGCCGGCGGCGAGCAGCGCGCCGCCGACCATCCAGGGCGAGCGCCGGCCGAAGCGCGAGCGGGTCGCGTCCGACAGGGCACCGGCGATCGGCTGCGCGAAGACGTTCGCGAGGAACGCCACCGTCGTCACGATCGCCAGGTTGCCGATCTTCGAGGCCTCGTCGATGTCGGCCACCAGGTTCGGGATGAGGATGCCGAGGCCGCCTGAGTTGATCGCGAGGATCGACACGTAGACGAGCGCGAGGCCGATCGAGAGCCGGCGGAGGCGCGGCGGGCCGACGCTGACGTCGGTCGCCTCCGCGACGGCGGCGATGCCGGCGGGCCCCGCGGAGCCGGGGGTGGGCGCGACGAGTGAGGCGGCGGTGCTGCCGATCGTGCCGGGCACGTCACCGGGCGTGCCGGAGGCGGTGCCGGGCGTGCTGCCGGCGGAGGCGGTGGTGCGGTCGACGTCGGTCATGGGGGACTCCTGAGCTGAGGGGCGGCGCTGCCGCTCGGGGACGCTCAACCCTGCGCCTCCGCCCCCTGCCCCCACAACGGCTGTTCCGTCTACTCTCGACCCATCGGATGGAGGGAACAACCATGACTGAGCGCGACCCGCAGGCGACACGTGACCCGCAGACGACACGCGACCCGCGGGCGACACGTGACCCGCAGGGGCCCGGGTGGCTGCAGCTGCTCGCCGACCAGGCCGGCGTGCCCGAGCTCGAGGCGCACCGCCGCCTCCTCGTCGCCGACGGTGCCGACGAGGCCCGCACCGACCAGGAGGCGCGCACCGCGGTCGAGGTCGCGTCGCTGCTGCAGGAACGCCGACAGCGCGCGGTCGAGCTCGCCGCCCTCAACGACGTCGCCGGCCGCCTGGCCGCCGTGGCCGACCCGGCCGACCTGCTCGTGGAGGTCGTCGACCAGGCCCGGCGCCTCCTGGGGGTCGACCTCACCTACGTCGCGCTGCTCGTGGGCGACGACCTCCGCATCGAGGTCGCGAGCGGCGACCGCTCGTCCGCCCTGGTCGGCACGCGCCTGCCCCGCACCGCCGGGCTCGTCGGCAGCGTCGCCGCGAGCGGGACCCCGCGCTGGACGTCCGACTACGCAGCCGACCCCGAGCTCGTGCACGAGGAGAGCGCCGACCGGGCCGCCCGGGCGGAGTCGATCCGCGGGCTGCTCGGCGTCCCGCTGGCCGTGCGGGGCCGGGTGCTCGGGGTGCTGCTCGCCGCCAAGCGGGAGGAACGACGCTTCGGCGCGCACGAGATCAGCCTGCTGACCGGGCTCGCCGCCCACGCCGCGGTCGCCATCGACAACGCGCGGACGGCCGCCGAGCTGCGCGACGCCAAGGAGGGGCTCGAGTCGACCCTGCGCCTCGACGCCGACCTGACCCGGGCCGTGCTCGCCGGGGGCGACCCGGAGTCGCTCGTCGAACGGGTGCAGGCGCTCACCGACGTGCCCGTGCGGTGGGTCGAGCACCCGGCCGACGGGCCCGTGGGTGCGGCGCTCGCCGGGGCGGCCCGCAGCGGGGAGCCCAGGCCGGTCGTCGTGGGGGCCGAGACGGTGCAGCCGGTGGCGGCCGCGGGGCAGGTGTTCGGGGCGTTGGTCGCCGGGCCAGCGGGCCTGGGTCTCGGTCTCGGTCTCGGGGACGCTGCGGGCGCGGTCGCCGGCACCGCGCCTCCTCGGGGCGGGCTCGCGGACGCCGGGACTGCTGGTGCGGGGTCGACCGGTGCCGTGCCCGCCGACGCCCTGCTGCTGCTCGAGCGGGCCGCGCCCCTGATCGCGCTCACGCTCGTGGGGGCGAGGGCCACCGCCCGCGCCGCCCAGCTCGGCCGTGACATCGCCACGGTCGACCTGCTCAGCCGCGGCGAGCCCGACGCGGCCGCCGACCACCGACGCTGGCGCGGCGCCGGGCTCGACCCGCGCCGGCCGCACGTCGTCGTGGTGGTCGAGGGCGACCCCGAGGCTGCTCGGCGCCACGTCGCGGGGCTCGGGCTGGGCGGGCACGTCGCGTCCGCGGTGCACCGCGACCGGTTCGTGCTGGTCGCCCCGGCCTCGCTCGAGCTCGAGGGGCGCTGGGGAGCGCAGGAGGCGCCCGTCGCCGGACTCGCCGGCCCCGTCGTCGAGACGGCCGGGCTCCGCGCCGCGTGGGGCGAGGCCGCCCGGACGGCCCGGGCCCTCACGGCCCTCGGCCGCCGCCCGGGGAGCGGCGGCGGGCTGTCGCGGGGCGACGACCTCGGGGTCTTCGCCGTGCTGCTCAGCCGCGCCGGCACCCGTGAGCTGCACGAGCAGGTCGAGCGCGAGCTCGGGCCGGTCCTCGCCGAGGAGGCCCGGCGGGGAGTGCCCCTCACGGAGACGCTCGAGGTGTTCCTCGACCAGGGACGGCGCCCGACGGCCACGGCGTCCGCGCTGCGGGTGCACGTCAACACGGTCTACCAGCGGCTGGCGACGCTCGACGGGCTTCTCGGGCCGGCGTGGCGGGAGCGGGCGCTCGAGCTGCAGGTTCTGCTGCGGCTGAGCCGGGCAGCGCAGGAGCTGGACGGGCCAGGGGCTGCGCACTCGCCCGGGCCCGCGTAGGCGCTCGCGCCGAGTCGCCCGGACCCGTCGAACCCGCGCGCACCCTCGTGCGCGCGGGTGGGTGCGCGCAGGTTCGAGGGGTCCGCACGCGCGCCCGTGCGGGTTCGAGGGGTGCGGACGGGCTCGGACGAGTCGACGTGGGCCCGCCCGGCCTCAGAGGCCCGCGACGAACGCGAGCAGCACCCCGTTGAACTCGTCGGGGCGGTCGAAGTTCGTCGCGTGCCCGGCGTCGTCGATGACGACCGACCGGCCGAGCGCATGGTCGCCGACCGCCGCCTCCGCGTGGCTGCAGGGCCAGAGCTGGCTGCCGCGGCCCGCGACCATCGTGAACGGCACGTCGAGCCGGGCGATCACGTCGCGCCAGTCCTGCAGGCCGTGGTCGCGGAGCAGCTTGCGCGTCTCGGGCGCGTTCGCCTCGCGCACGGCGGGCGGACCGCCGAGCCGTTCGAACAGCCGGGCCACGCCGGTGTTCGCCGGGTCGACGCGGGCGCCGCGGCCGGTGTCGGGGATGCCGTCGTCGAAGAAGGTGCCGCTGTTCTCGGGCGTCATGCCGTAGAAGCCGTGGCTCCACCCGCCGTCGTTCACCAGCTTCGGCGTCTGGTCGATCGTCAGCACGCCCGTGACCCGGTCGGTGCCGAAGAGATCGATCGCGGCCCAGACCGTGCTCGCGCCCATCGACTGGCCGACGAGCACGACGTCGTGGAGGTCGAGGTGCACCAGCAGCTCGTGCAGGTCGGCACCGTGGCGGGCGATCCGCTGGCCGTGCAGCACGTCCTCGCTGGCGCCGTGCGAGCGCCGGTCGAACTCGACGACGCGGTGGCCCGCCGCGAGCAGCGCGTCGGTCTGCAGCGCCCACGCCGCGGCGGGCATCGCGTAGCCGGCGACGAGCACGACGGTGCGGGAGGCGGTGGTGCGGGAGGCGGTGGTCGCGGGGGAGGCGGCGGCCGCGTCGGTCCTGCCGGTCGCGACGGGCGCCTCCCCCGAGTCCGTGTAGGCGAGCGTCACGCCGTCGGTGCTGACGAACGTGCCGGCGGTGCTCATCAGAAGGCCTTCCCGGGGTTGAGGGTGCCGGCGGGGTCGAGAGCGTCCTTGACGGAGCGGTGCATCGCGAGCACGCGCTCGCCCAGCTCCTCGCGGAGGCCCGGCAGCTTCAGCAGGCCCACGCCGTGCTCGCCGGTCACGGTGCCGCCGAGGTCGAGGCAGTCGGCGACGATGGCGTCGAACGCGATCTTCGCCCGGGCCTTCGCAGCCTCGTCTCCCTCGGGCGCGATGATCAGCGGGTGCAGGTTGCCGTCGCCCGCGTGCGCGATGTTCGCGATGACGACGTCGGCGCTCGCCGCGGTCGCCTGGATGCGCCGGAGCATCTCGGGCACGGCCGATCGCGGCACGCAGATGTCCTCGGTGAGCACGGGGCCCAGTCGCTCCAGCGCGGGGTAGGCGAGCCGCCGCGCCTGGAACAGCCGGTCGATGTCGGCCGGGTCCGTGGCCAGCTCGACGTCGGTGCCGCCCGCCTCCGCGAACACCTGGGCGACCTGGTCGGCGAGCTCGTCTCCGGCCGCGCCGCGCTCGTCGACGCGGGCCAGCAGCAGCGTGTCGACGTCCGAGGGGAGCCCCAGGTGCACCCAGTCGTCGACCGCCCGCAGGCAGGTGCGGTCGAGCATCTCGAGCGCGGCGGGGATGATCCCGGCCTTCGAGATCGCCGCCACGGCGTCGCCCGCCGCGACGAGCGAGGGGAAGTACCCGATCACGGCGCGCTCGTCGCGCCCGGCGAGCGGCAGCAGCCGCACGGTCACCGAGGTCACGACGCCGAGCGTGCCCTCCGACCCGACCATCAGGCCCACGAGGTCGTAGCCGGCGACGCCCTTGGCGGTGCGCCGTCCGAGCTCGACGATCGAGCCGTCGGCGAGCACGACGGTGAGGCCCAGCACGTAGTCGCGGGTCACCCCGTACTTGACGCAGCAGATGCCGCCCGCGTTCGTGGCGACGTTGCCGCCGATCGTCGAGATCGCCGAGCTGGCCGGGTCCGGCGGGTACCAGAGCCCGTGCTCGGCCACGGCCGCGCGCAGGGCGTCGTTGATCACCCCGGGCTGCACGACGGCGTACCGCTCGTCGACGTCGATCTCGGTGACGGCGTCCATCAGCTCGAGCGACAGCACGACGCAGTCCGCGACGGCGTTCGCGCCGCCCGAGAGGCCGGTGCCCGCACCGCGCGGCACGACCCGGACGCCGGAGGCGGCGGCCAGGCGGAGCACCGCGCTCACCTCGTCCGTGCTGCGGGCGAGCACCACCGCGAGGGGCGCCTCGAACGGCGCCCACTCCGCGTCGTCGTGGCTGTACCGGGCGAGCGACTCCGGGTCGCGGAGCACGCGGTCGGCGTCGAGCGCCGACGCCAGGTCGGTGACGAACGCGTCGACCGCCTCGGCAGCGAGGGCAGGCGCCGAGCCGGCGGGGGCCTGCGCGGCTCCGGGCTCAGAGGTGGGTGCGCTCGCGTTCGCGGGTGCGGCTGCGGAGGAGGCGGCACGTGCGTCCGCTTCGGTGGTGACGGTCATGCGGGGGCGTCCTCCTGGCTCGGCTCGGTGCGGACCGACTGTAGCCCCGCTCCCCGGACCGCGCCTCCGGCTGGGCAGCTCTCCGCGTGCGGGGTGCGGCCGTTCGTGCGCCCGCGTGCGGCGGGTCAGCGGGCGGTGCCGCCGCCGGCGTCGCGGCCGGCCCGCGCGAAGCCCGACTCGTAGGCGAAGACGGCGGCCTGCACGCGCGTGCGGGTGCCGGTCTTCGCGAGCAGGTTCGAGATGTGGGTCTTGACGGTCGCGATGCTGAGGTACAGCTCCTGGGCGATGTCGACGTTGCTGAGGCCCCGCGCGACCCCGTCGAGCACGTCGAGCTCGCGGTCGCTCAGCCCGTCGAGCGCGGCACGGAGGAGCGGCGGAGCCGGCCGGGACGCGGCGGTCCCCGCGAGCGCGTTCGCCTGCGCGGGCGACAGGGCGGACGCCTGCACGGGCGCCTGGGCGGGCAGGTGCGCGGGCGAGTCGCCCGACGTGCGCGCCGCCTCCGTCGCGACGGTCTGCTCGATCAGCGCCCGGGTCATCGCCGGGTCGATCAGCGAGTCGCCGCGGGCGGCCGAGCGGACGGCGGCGGCCATGAGGTCGGGCCCCGAGTCCTTGAGCAGGAACCCCGAGGCACCCGCGGCGATGCCGTCGAAGAGGTGCTCGTCGTCGTCGAAGGTCGTGATGAGCACGACGGCCGTCGAGGGCTCGGCGACGATGCGCCGCGTCGCGGCGATGCCGTCGAGGCGCGGCATGCGGATGTCCATGACGACGACGTCGGGTCGCAGCGCGAGGGCGTCGCGCACGGCGTCCTCGCCGTCGCGGCTCTGGCCCACCACCGTGAGGTCGTCCTCGGCGTCGAGCATCGTCGCGATGCCGGCGCGGGCGATCGCCTGGTCGTCGACGACCAGCACCCGGAGGGTCACGACGCGCCTCCGTCCGACGCCGCCACGAGAGGACCGCGGGCGTCGGTCGCGGCCGCAGCCGCCGCCTCGGCCGCCGTCGCGGGTCCGACCGAGAAGGAGGCGCCTCCCCCGGGGCAGCTCGGCCCTCACGGCCCAGCCCGTCCCGGCCGCGTCGTGCCCGGTGACGAGCACGCCGCCCAGGCCGACGATCCGCTCGCGCATGTTCGCGATGCCCGCGCCGCCCCGCGGCACGTCGGGGAACCGCTCGGCGGCGGTCCCGGGGTCGGTGACGACCACCTGCCAGGCCGTGGGGCCCTCCGTGATCGCGACCCGCACCTCCTCGGCGGACGAGTGCAGCATCGTGTTGGTCAGGCACTCCTGCACGACGCCGAGCACCGCGATGCGCTGCGCCGCGGGCAGCTCGCCGTGCACCAGCACGGTGCAGTCGACCTGGTAGCCGATGGCGCGCAGCCTCGCCGCCATCGCCTCGAGCTCGACGTCGAGGTCGCCGGTCGCGTCGGCGAGCGGGCCGACCGGTGCGGCCTTGAGCACGCGGACGACGGTGCGGATGCGGGTGAGCACGTCCTTGCCGCCGAGCACCACGTCGTCGAGGGCGGCGACCAGCCGGTCGGGGTGCTGGTCGGCGACGCGGACGGCCGCCTGCGCTCCGATGACGAGCGCGGCGACGTGGTGCGCGACCTCGTCGTGCACGTCGCGGGCGATCCGGGTGCGCTCGCGCTCGGCGATGCGCACCGCCTCCTCGGCGCGGAGGGCGACCAGCTCGCGGTTGCGCGCCGCGAGCTGGGCCGTGGCCCGTCGCTGGTGCTGCAGCGCGAGCGCGGCGGCGACGACGAGCGCGCAGCCGACGAGGTAGCCGAACTGCGTCGAGCGGTCGTAGAAGACCGCCCAGTCGAAGGCGTCGAAGACGGAGCCGGCCGACAGCCACGAGTCGACGACGACCTGCCACGGCACGATGGTGAGCACGGCGAGCACCGCGAAGGAGGCGGCCGGCGCGAACACGGGGAGCCCGTTCGACACCGAGATGAAGACCGTCACCGCCAGCGGCACCAGCAGCTCGGGCGCCCGGACGTACCAGTCGCCCGGCACGGGCCCGAAGGCGATGGCCACCGTGATCGCCGAGACGACGGTGAGCGAGGCCAGGGGGAAGCGCTTCGTGGTCGCCGCCGCGACGAGCGCCGTGAGGCCGACGATGACGTAGCCCGGCAGGCTGGAGGGATACCAGTTGAACTGCAGCGCCACGATCAACGCCGTGAGGTAGGCGGCGACGCCGAGCCCGAGCAGGAGCACCCGGCGGAGCCCGGGGCCGAGGTCGCGGAGCGGCGCGACGGCACGGAGGCGGGCGACCAGTGACGGCTCCCGGGGCATCGTCGAGGCCCGCCCGGCGGCGGCCTCGGCCTGCTCGTCTGCCGCCCTCACGTCTGCTGTCTGCACGTCCACACGCTAGCTCCGGGCCCGCGTGCGTTTCTCGGCCAGAGGGATGAACGACATTCGTGCAGTGAGTGCACGATCAGGGACATGACCCGTTCCGCGAAGTTCTTCCTGCCCCTCGTGCTGGCCTCGTCGCTCGGCCTGCTCGTCTCGGGGTGCACCTCGGGCGACCCCGACGCGTCGGCGACCGGCGCCTCCTCCGGGCCGTCCTCGTCCGCCTCGTCGGCCGCACCCGGCGGGTCGGACAGCCCGTCGGTGTCGGCGTCGGCGTCCGCGCCGGCCGAGCCGAGCGCGACCCCCGGCCCCGACGGCGCCTCGGGCGGCGGGGGAGACCTGGGCGACGGCGCCTCCGGCGACGCGTCGGCCCGCTGCACGGTCGACGAGCTGAGCGCCGAGATCGCCGACGGAGGCGGCGGCGCGGCCGGCAGCTACGGCATCGCGTTCGTCTTCACGAACACCGGCGACCGCACCTGCACGCTGCAGGGCTGGCCGGGCGTCTCGTTCGTCGGGGGCGGGGACGGCACCCAGATCGGCGCCTCCGCCACGCTCGACCGCGGGACGCCGCACGAGACCCAGAGCCTCGCTCCCGGCGGCGAGGTCCAGGCGCTCGTGAAGATCGTGCAGACCGGCGGCTTCGACGCCGCCACCTGCCAGCCGACCGCGACGGACGGCTTCCGCATCTACCCGCCCGGGTCGGTCCGCTCGATCTTCGTGGGCGCGTCGGGCTCGAGCTTCGAGGCGTGCGCGAACACGGCCGTCCAGCAGCTCTCGACGAGCGCGCTGGCGGCGTTCTAGGGGCCGCGAGTTGCCCCGAAGTGCTGCTTCCGCGCTCGCGGGGCAGCAGTTCGGGGCAACTCGATCAGCTGCGGGTGCGTGCGAGCACGAGCGCGAGGAGCTCGGCGTCGGCGCGGGCGGGAGCCACGGAGGCGGCGGTCGTCGGGTGCGGGAGGGGCGCCTCCTCGAGGCAGCGGTCGAGCAGGGCCTCGACGAGCCGGGCCCGGCCCGTGATGGCGGAGGCGGAGAGCGAGCCGGGCAGGATCCGCACCTCCACGGTGTCGCGCGCGGGGCTGTCGGTGAGCAGGGCCGTGAGGTTCACGTCCATGTACTTGAGCAGGCCGGTGCGGGCGGCAGCCTGCTGGAGGTGGTGCCAGCGCTGGGCGGAGGCGGCGCCTCCTGCGGTCGTCACGTCGTCGCCGGCTGCGGTTGCCACGACGTCGTCGTCGTCGTCGTCTTCGGCGCCGGTGCCGGTCCGGGCTCCGCTCGTCGCCGCGGCCCACGCGGCCGCCTCCTCCTCGACCAGCGCGAGCACCGCGGGCGGCATCGGCGCCAGCCGGGTGCAGGCGGGGTTCGTCTCGAGCAGCTCGTGCAGCGCCCCGCGCCAGTGCCCGAAGAGCCGCACCAGGTTGGCGAAGGCGTGCGCCGACCGGAACGGCGCCCCGTCGACGTGCAGGTGCACGGCGGCCTCGACGGGAACGGTGAAGCCGAGCTCCCTCGCGGGCCGGAGCAGCGCCTCCAGCGCGGCCTCGTGGTCGACGGTCAGGGGCGCCGTCACGATCTCGCACGGCCGTTCGCGGCCCGGGGCGAGCGGGGCCGCCATCGCGATGCTCGCCCCCGAGCGGTCGCGCAGCCGCCGGACGCCGCCGACGACCTCGACGTCGGTGCCGAAGAGCCGCGCGACCGCGTCCAGGGACTGATCGAAAGGCGCGGCAGGGTCGCTGTGCTCGGCCACGAGGCGGAGGAGGCGCGGGTCGTCCGAGAGGACGCGCCACAGGTCCGGGGACGGCGCCGCGGAGGTGGCGGCCCCTGCCCTCCCGGCCCGCGCCTCCTCGTGCTCGCGTCGCAGGTCGTCGGCGATCGTGATGTCGTCCACGAAGGAGGCGACGGGCGCGCCGTGTGCGTCGGACACCTCCCACGCCGGTGTCAGGTGCCAGAAGTGGCCCATCCCCAGCACGAGCGAGGGCTCGGAGTCGGTGTGGAAGACCCGACGGGCCGCCCCGCCCGAGGCGAGGGCGACCCGTCGGGCGAGCACGCCGCGATCGACGCCGGGCGGGGCGATCAGCTCGATCTCGACGCCGATGCGGCGGCGCAGCGCCGGGCCGGTCCGGCCGTGCGTGGGCCCGGCTGACTCGTGCGTCGACTCGGCACCACCGCCCGGTGCGGGCAGGACGCCACCCGGTGCAGCCCCGTCGCGACCACCCCGTGTCGTCACGGCGCGGCTCAGGGGACGACCGGCAGGCTGTCGCCGGCGAGCAGCGCCGCCCCGGCCCGGGCCTCGGCCTCGCGGACGGAGCCGCTCTGCCAGAGGGCGGCGAGCTCGGCCGCGTTCGCCTCGGTGTAGCCGCTCGCGCTGAACGCGGCCACCTGCTGGTCCTCGGTGAACGTGGCGGGCGCGGCGGGCACCTCCTCGTGGGCCAGCAGCGTCGCCCCGATGGTGCTCTTCACGGAGTACACGCTGGGCTCGCCCCAGGCCACGGCGAGGCCGAGCGCCTGCTCCCAGCTGCCGCGTCCGAGGACGAACGCCACGAGCCGCTGGTCGTCCGTGTAGGTGGCGCCGGGCGCGTCGTCCGGACCGAACGGCAGCGGGGTGCCGGCCGTGATCGCGGCCCCGGCCTTGCCCTTCGCCGTGGCGACGTCGGGCGTGCCCCAGACGACGGCGAGGTTGAGCGCGTCGTCCGCGTACGGCGAGGCGGCGAACGCCGCGAGGTCGGCCTCGCTGTACGTGATCTTCGGGGCCGGGGCCTCCTCGCCCTTCGCGGTGCTCGCGGCCTGGGCTGCGGCGGCGTCGGCCGCGACCTGCGCGGAGGAGGTGGCCGGGGCCGCCCCGTCGGTGGCGAAGGCGCCGGCTGCCCCGAGCCCCAACGCGGAGCCGGTGACGGCGCAGGCGACGACGGCGACGACTCCCGCGCGGCGGAACGAGGCGCCGCGGCTCGTGCCGGGCCTGGTCGGGCCGGTCTCGGCGGTCGGGCTGAGCGGGGCTGTGGTGCGGTCCTGGTCCATGAGGTGCTCCTCCATCGGGTCGGCGGGGTGCGACGGTGCGTCGCGGTGCCGACCCTCCGGACGCTACGAGCACGAGGAGGCGCGGGTCGAGCGATCCGGGCCGGTCCCGTCCGCACGGCGTCCGGTTCGGTCCGGAGGGATGAGCCGCACGCGCCGACCGCCCTCGCCCGGCTCATCCGAACGACCGATCGTGGCGCGTGCGTGCGAGCGCCCGCACGAACGACGGCGACTGCTCGCGCGCACACGAACGAGTTGCCCCGAACGGTCAGTCCGACGAAGCCGGAGCGACGGTTCGGGGCAACTCGACGCCGCCCGGCGTGCGCCCTACGGGACGATGACCGCGCGGCCGCGGACCGTGCCGGCCGCGAGGGCCTCGTACGCGGCCGGGCCGTCGTCGAGCGAGTACCGCTGCGTCTCGACCGAGACGCGGCGCGACCGGGCGAGGTCGAGCACCTCGATCAGCTCGGAGCGGCTGCCCCAGTACGGCACCCGGACAGCGGCGTCGTAGGCGATCGAGCCGAAGCCGACCTGCGCGGTGCCGCCGCCGATCCCGACGAGGGTGACGTCCGCCTCCGAGGCGGCGACCGACGTGGCGAGGGCCACAGTGGGAGGCGCCCCCACGAAGTCGAAGACCGCGTTCGCGCCCAGCCCGCCCGTGAGCTCGCGGATGCTGTCGGCCGCGTGCTCGTCGCTGATCAGCACGTGGTCGGCGCCGACGTGGGTGGCCAGCTCGAGCTTGTCGTCGCTGACGTCGAGGGCGATGATCTGCGCGCCCGAGAGCGCCTTGAGGATCTGGATGCCGACGTGGCCGAGGCCGCCGGTGCCGATGACGACCGCGAAGGTGCCTGCGCCGAGCTTCGGCAGCGACGTCTTGATCGCGTGGTACGGCGTGAGGCCAGCGTCGGTGAGCGACACGTTCTGGACGGGATCGAGGTCGCCGAGCGGCACGAGGTGGCGCGGGTCGTCCACGATCATGTACTCGGCCATCGAGCCGGGGGCGCCGAGGCCGGGGGGCTTGATGCCCTCGGCTGACGCGTTGACGCAGTAGTTCTCCTTGCCCTGCGAGCAGGGGCGGCAGCGGCCGCAGCCCCACGGGCCGTAGACGGCGACGGCGTCGCCGACCTGCAGGTGCTCGACGCCCTCGCCGAGCTCGTCGACGACGCCCGCGCCCTCGTGGCCGAGCGTCAGGGGGAGGGGGTAGCCGCCCGCCGTGTAGTCCTCCTCGCTGAGGCCCATGACGAACTCGTCGCTGTGGCAGACGCCGGCCGCGGTGATCTTGAGCAGCACCTGCCCGGGGCCGGGCGACGGCTTCTCGATCTCGACGACCTCGGGGTGCTGACCGATCTTCGTGTACTGGAGTGCCTTCATGGCCAGAGGCTACGCCGGGCGCGTCACCCGTGCCCGACACCTGTCGGCTTGCTGGCCGGCCGGGTCAGGCGCGCGAGGGCAGCTCGCGCAGGATCAGGTTCATCATCACCTGCGACATGACGACCTCGTCGCGCTGGTTCAGGACCTCGATGCGCGTCCGCACGAGCCCGCGGTCGGGCTTCGAGGTCGACACCCGCGACGACAGCACGGTGAAGCGCGCCCGGAGGAGGTCGCCCGGCCGCACCGGCAGCAGCCAGCGCAGCTCGTCGACCCCGGGCGAGGCGACGCTCGCCCGCTGGTTCAGGAACCCGCCCACCATCAGCCGCATCATCAGGGCCGTCGTGTGCCAGCCGCTGGCGATGAGGCCGCCGAACGGGCTCCTCCTCGCCGCCTCGGGGTCGACGTGCATGTCGTGGGGGTCGAACGAGGAGGCGAACGCCACGATCTCGGACTCGGTCACCTCGAGCGGACCGTGCGTCTCGACGAGCCCGGGCACGTAGGCGTCGAAGGTGCGGTCGGCGAGCGTGGGCGTGGCGTGTGCGGTCATCACGGAGATCCTGCACCTCCACGATCGAGCAGGCTCGCGGAACTCCCCCCCGATCAGTCGGAGCGCAAGTCCCGTTCATCACGATCGGGACTCGATCGCGACGAGCCGGCCTCGAATCGGGGATGATGATCGGTGAATGGCTGTTCTACCGGTCATGTCGAACACCCGGCCACCACGGTTCCGACAGGCAAGGAGAACAGATGATCACGTTCGAGGGCGTCAGCAAGGTCTATCCCGACGGCACGGTCGCCGTCGAGCAGCTCGACATGACGCTGCCGACCGGCGAGCTCACCGTCCTGGTCGGCCCCTCCGGCTGCGGCAAGACCACCTCGCTGCGCATGATCAACCGGATGGTCACCCCGTCGACCGGCCGCGTGCTCATCGACGGCGTCGACGTCGCCGGCCAGGACGAGGCGCTGCTGCGCCGCGGCATCGGCTACGTCATCCAGGCCGCCGGCCTGTTCCCGCACCGCACGATCGTCGAGAACATCATGACGGTCCCCGCCCTCGTCGGCACGAGCAAGAAGGCGGCCCGTGCCACCGCGGTCGAGCTGATGGAGCGGGTCGGGCTGACCTCGGCGATGGCCGACCGCTACCCGGTGCAGCTCTCCGGCGGCCAGCAGCAGCGCGTCGGCGTCGCCCGCGCCCTCGCCGCCGACCCGCCGGTGATGATCATGGACGAGCCGTTCAGCGCCGTCGACCCGATCGTCCGCGAGGGCCTGCAGGCCGAGTTCCTCCGTCTGCAGCGCGACCTCGGCAAGACCATCGCGATGGTCACCCACGACATCGACGAGGCGATCAAGCTCGGCGACAACGTCGCCGTGTTCCAGGAGGGCGGCCGCCTCGCCCAGTTCGCCACCCCGCGCGAGCTGCTCGCGAACCCGGCCGACGACTTCGTCGCGGGCTTCGTCGGCCGTGACCGCGGCTTCCGCAGCCTCTCGTTCGACTCGGCCGCGAGCCTCGACGTCGCGCCGCTCTCCGAGGTGACGACCGGCCCCGAGCAGCTCGTGCTCGACCAGGCCGGCCGGCCTCTCGGCTGGACGGGCGCCGGTCTCGGGTCGACCGCCTCCCCGACCCCCACCGGAGGCGCGTTCCAGACCACGGACTCGCTGCGCCTCGTGACCGACCTCGCGATCACGTCGCCGGTCGGCGTCGTCGTCCGCGTCGACGAGGACGGGGTGGCCGACGGCGTGATCCGCCACACCAGCCTCATGCAGCAGCTGGAAGCCCGTCGTCGACGGGAGGTCGACCCGGCGTGATCCAGTACCTGCAGAACAACGTCGCGGTCATCCAGGCCGCCCTCTCGCAGCACGTGTTCCTGGCGCTGGTCCCGGTGCTGATCGGCATCGTCGTGTCGCTGCCGATCGGCTACCTCGCGGTCCGCTTCGGGTTCCTGTACCACCCGCTGCTCAACCTCAGCGGCATCCTCTACGCGGTGCCGTCGATCGCGCTGATCGTGCTCGTGCCCACCATCGTGGGCATCCGGATCCTGTCGCCGCTGAACATCATCATCGCCCTCAGCGTCTACACGGTCGCGCTGCTCGTGCGGGTCGTGGCCGACGGGCTCAAGTCGGTCGACCCCCTCGTGACCGAGGCTGCCTCGGCGATGGGCTACCGCCGCCTCCGGCGCCTGGTCTCGGTCGAGCTGCCGATCGCGCTGCCGGTCATGCTCGCGGGGCTCCGCGTCGCGACCGTCGCCAACGTCAGCCTCGTCAGCGTCGGCGCCCTGATCGGCGTCGGCGGCCTCGGCGCCCTCTTCACCCGCGGGCAGCAGCTCGACTACACGCCGCCGATCGTCGTCGGCATCGTGCTCTCGGTGCTGCTCGCCGCCGTGTGCGACGGGATCATCGTGCTGGTCCAGCGGCGCGTGACGCCCTGGACCCGTGCGGCAGGGAGGATCGCCGCATGAGCGACGGACTGCTCGCGTACCTGCTCGACCCCGCCAACTGGCAGGGCGGCGGCGTGCGCGCCTCGATCCCCGAGCTGGTGCTGACGCACCTCTGGTACACGGTGCAGGCGCTGGTCGTCGCGGCCGTGATCGCCCTGCCCCTCGGCCTCTACATCGGCCACACCGGCAAGGGGTCGTTCATCGCCATCAACGCGGCGAACGCCGGCCGGTCGCTGCCGACGCTGGGGCTCATCATCCTGCTCGTCGTGATCATGGGCCTCGGCTTCGGCCCCGTGCTGACCGCCCTGGTCATCCTGGCGATCCCGCCGATCCTCACCACGACGTACGCGGGCATCCGCGCGGTCGACCCGGCCGCGATCGACGCCGCCCGGGGCATGGGGATGCGGCCGCTGCAGGTGCTCTTCAAGGTCGAGGTGCCGATCGCGCTGCCGCTGATCTCGTCCGGCCTCCGCAACGCGCTGCTGCAGCTCGTCGCCACCTCGACCGTCGCCGCCTACGTCGGCATCGGCGGCCTCGGCCGGCTGCTGATCGACGGGCTGTCGCTCAACGACTACGGCCGCGTCGTGGCGGGCGCCGTCGTCGTGGCCGCGCTGGCCATCGTGCTCGACCTGCTCGCCGCGGGCACGCAGCGGCTGATCGTGTCGCCCGGCCTCACCGGGCGCATCCCGAAGCGCCAGCTGCGGCGCACCGCCCCTGCCGCTCCTGCACCGGCACTCGCTCCCGCCGACGGGGTCGCGGCGACGACCTCGGTGCACGGACCCTCGACGCCCGAGCCCGCCTCCTCGGCGCGCGACCGCGCGTCCTCCTGACCCGGCGCGCGCCTCCCGGCCCGCGCCTCCTCGACCCGGCCGGCACCTCCCGGTCTCCCCCCTTCACCCACACCCCGCACCCGAACGAATCGTCGTCAGGTGCACGAGAGCAAAGGCTCACACCCCATGAAGAAGACCCTCCTCGGCGCCATCGGCGTCATCGGCGTCGGCGTCCTCGCGCTGTCCGCCTGCTCCGACCCCACCGCCAGCACCGGCGGCGGCTCGTCGTCCGACAACGACACGATCGCCATCGGCTCGGCGAACTTCCCCGAGAGCGAGCTGCTCGGCGAGATCTACGCCCAGGCACTCGAGGCCAAGGACGTGAAGGTCAGCCGCACCTTCAACATCGGCGCCCGCGAGGTGTACCTCAAGGCGCTCGAGGACGGCTCGATCGACCTGCTGCCCGAGTACAACGGCGCCCTGCTCGCCGCGCTGTCGACCGACGGCGTGGACGAGGGCGTCACCTCGCCCGACGACGTGTACGACGCGCTGCAGGACGTGCTGCCCGAGGGCATCGTCTCGCTGCCCCAGTCGGACGCCGAGGACAAGGACACCCTCACCGTCACCCGCGCGACCGCCGACCAGTACGGCCTCGAGACCATCGAGGACCTCGAGCCCGTCGCGGGCGAGCTCCGCCTCGCCGGCGGCCCCGAGTTCGCGGAGCGCCAGCAGGGCGTCGTCGGCCTCGAGTCGGTCTACGGCCTCACCTTCAAGGAGTTCGTGCCCCTCGACGCCGGCGGACCGCTGACGCTCGCCGCGCTCGAGAACGGCGACGTCGAGGTCGCGAACCTCTTCTCGACCGACTCGGCCATCACGACGAACGACCTCGTCACCCTCGACGACACGAAGAACCTGTTCCTCTCGGAGAACATCGTGCCGATCATCCGCGAGGACAAGTCGAGCGACACCGTCGAGGAGGCGCTCAACGCCGTCTCCGAGGCGCTGACCACCGAGAACCTCACGGAGTACCTCGCCATGGTGCAGGTCGACAAGAAGGACTCGGCGAGCGTCGCCACCGCGTTCCTCACGGAGTACGACCTGCTGTAGGTCTCGCTTCCTGGGTCGCTCGCGCGAACCGACGAAGAAGGTCCTCCCCGGTCTCGGGGAGGACCTTCTTCGTCGTCTCGCCCCCGTGTGTCCCCGGTCGTGTGTCTCCTCGTTCAGGAACGTCGGTCCTGAGTCGCGCAACGGGGGGAGCGAGAGTCCTGAGTCGTGCACCGTTCAGGAGGTGTGGCCTGTCTTCTCCTGCACGACGCGGTGCCGAGGAGGTGCGGGCCGGGGAACGCGGGAAGCCCCGTCCCGCAGGGTGCGGGACGGGGCTTCACCGGGAACGTCGGCGGGTGCCGACGGGGGCGCCAGCCGGGTGGCTACTCGGTGGCGACGGTGATCTTCGCGACGCCGACGAGCATCTCGTCCTGGACGGCGT
>NZ_JACYTX010000004.1:0-168178 GCF_014841435.1 Frigoribacterium sp. CFBP 8766 | reverse complement strand
GGTGAGCGGTGCGGCGTGGAACGACCCGATAAGCACGTCCGCGCCCGAGATGCGGTCGTGCAGGTGCATCGCCAGCAGGCGCTCGTGCGCGGGCGACATGACGCGGTCGTGCATGCTCTTCTTCAGCGCGTAGACGTTCGTGCCCAGCAGCTCGAAGCGGGAGCGGCGGTAGTACGCCGCGAGCCCGAGCCGGTTGTTCCGGGTCGACGCGGCGAGCGAGAACTCGCCGAACTCGTCGGGGATGTCCTTCGTGTCGGCCTCCTGCAGGCAGAGCACGTCGGCGTGGTGGTCCTCTGCGAGGGCCCGGATCTCGCCCTTGGCGGTGTGCTCGCGCAGGTTGTAGCTCACCACGCGCATGGTGTTGCCGTTCTGTCCAGTCACGAGTGACGAACCTAGTCCCTTCGTGTTTCCCGGAGGCGCAGGGTGCGCTCAGGGGCCATCCGGCGCGTCGTCCGGCGCGTNCGCAGCGGCGTCAGCCCGCTGTGGCGTCAGCCTCGGCTCAGCGCCAGGGCAGCCCCGGGAACCAGTGGTGGAACAGGTCGCCGATGGCGCCCCAGATCCAGCCGATCAGGCCGGGCAGGTCGAAGCCGCCGTGGCCGGGGCCGCCGTGGCCGGGCCCGCCGGGCTCCCCCGGGCCGGGGCCCGGGTCGACCGGCGTCTCGGGCTCCTCGCCGGTCGTGACGGTGAGGTAGCTCGCCGTGCCCGTGTCGCCGTAGACGACGCGGCCGAGGTAGCTGCTCTCGTACGCGAGGTCGGACCAGGAGGCGGTGACCGTCGTGGTCTCGCCGAGCCCGGCCTCGAGCACGGCCGGGTCGACGACGAGGCCGCCCTGAGCCGCGGCCGGGTCGAGCAGGTACGACGTCAGCGTCCAGCCGAGGTCGCCCGCGCCCGAGTAGAAGTCGACGAGCAGCACGTACTGGCCTGCCGCCGGCGTCTCCACGTCGAGCTGCTCGTCGGCCGAGCCGGTGGCCGCGGCCCCGACCAGCTCGTCGGGCTGGCCCGACGCGTCGGCCGTGTACAGCAGCAGGTCGAGGTCGGCCGTGTCCTCGGCCGAGTCGAGCACGAAGCGCGCGTGCGTCGTGCCCTCGGCGACCGTGAGCGGCACCTGGGCGGCGTCGGCGCCGGCGGTGCCGGAGCCCGTCGCGACCTGGCCGAGGGCGAGGCCCTCGGCGGCGAGCGGCAGCGACAGGGCGTCGCCGGCGGTCACGTCGACCGTCGCCTCGCCCGTCACGCCCTCGCCCGCGAACTCCGCGGCGACGTCCAGCTGGACGGGCCGCACCGCGAGCGGGCTGCGCGCGTCCCGGGTGCCGTCGGTCCACGTCAGGTAGCCGGTGGCGAACTCGTCGAGCGCGGCCGTGGTGCGGGTGAAGGTGACCGTGTAGTCCTGAGTCTCGCCTGCCTCCCCGAAGGTCAGCGTCGAGGGCGAGACCTCGGCCGTGACGCCGGCCATGGTGACCGGCTCGGCCGTCCAGGTGCCGGGGCTCGTCGCCGTGACCGACCGGGTGACCGTCGTCGTGCCCGCGAGCGAGCCGACGCTGATCGAGGGGAGGTTCAGCGACGAGTCGGTGCCCTCGATCGTGTCGATCGAGTCGACGTACGCCTGCCAGTCGGCCGTCCCGCTGCGGTAGAGCAGGCCCGGGTCGAGGAAGGCCGTGGGGTCGACGTGGCCGGCGCCCTGGGCGAAGACGTCCTGGGTCGGGGCGCCGTCGGCTCCGACGAGGTCGTAGGCGGTGGTCATCATCGCCGACTTCACCTCGGCCGGGGTCCAGTCGGGGTGCACGGTGCGCGACAGGTAGAGCGCCGCGAGGCCCGCGACGTGCGGCGACGACATCGACGTGCCCGAGAGGAACTCGAAGCTGCCGGGCTCGCCCGCGGCGTTGGCGCCGTCGGCGAGGATCGCGACGCCGGGCGCGGAGATGTCGGGCTTCAGCAGGTTGCCGCCGTCCGCCGTCACCGGACCGCGCGACGAGAAGCCGGCGATCTGGGGCGTGGCGGGCTCGGGCAGGCCGGCGGGGTTGCCGTCGACGAGGGTGACCGTCGCGCCCTCCGTGGCCGCGTAGGCGTGCAGGGCGTCGTAGGACGCCGCGTCGACGTGGACCGTGGGGACGACGTGCTCGTCGAGGTCGACCGAGCTGGGCGCGGGGTTCACGAGCAGCATCCCGACGCCGCCGATGCGCTCGACCTCGGCGCTCTTGGCCGTGCGGTCGTAGACGCCGCGGTCGCAGAGCACGATCGCGCCGGAGGCGGCGGCCGCGTCGGCGTCGAGCGAGTCGGGACGGCAGAGGGCCGCGTCGGCCGCCGTCGCCCCGTCGACCGCGAGGGTCGCCGCGTCGACGAGGGGGCCGCTGACGCCCTCGGCGCCGGTCGGCACCGTGATCGAGCCGCCGAGGTACGAGGCGCCGTCGCCGGTCAGGGCCGTGGCCGCGTAGCTCGGGACCGTGCTCGCGGCGACGGTGGTGATCCAGGGCGCCGCGTTGTCCGCGGTCGTCGGGGTGGGGCCGTCGTTGCCGGCCGAGGCCGCGACGAAGACGCCCGCCGAGGCCGCACCGAGGAACGCCTGGTCGGTGGCCGAGAAGGTGCTCGTCGCGCCGCCTCCGCCGATCGAGTAGTTGATGACGTCGACGCCGTCGGTCACCGCGGCCTCGATGGCCGCGACGAGGTCGAGCGTGGCGCAGCCGTCGTCGTCTGTGGCGACCCGGTCGGGGCCGTCCCAGCAGACCTTGTAGGCCGCGATCTTCGCGGCCGGGGCCACCCCGGAGATGGTGCCGAAGTCGCGGTCGCCGATGGTCACCTCGACGTCGGCGTTGCCCGCCGCGGTCGAGGCCGTGTGCGAGCCGTGGCCGTTGCCGTCACGGGGCGAGAGGTACTCGCCCTGTTCCTCCGTGCCGATGTTGTCGACGCCGAAGCCGTCGACGAAGTAGCGCGCGCCGACCAGCTTCGTGTTGCAGTCGGAGGCGGTGAACTGGACGCCCGTCTGGCAGACGCCGGTGAAGGTGCCGCCGTCGCCCTTGTCGTAGACGATCGAGTCGCCCTCGAGGTGCGGCTCGGCGCTGTCCTGCTCGCCGAGCGAGTCGCCCGCGAACGAGGCGTTGCCCGCGGCGATGCCCGAGTCGATGATCCCGACCACGACGCCGTCGCCCGCGGCGTCACGGCCGCCGATCTCGTCCCACACGCCGCCGTTCCCCTCGGCGTCGCCGAGCCCGAGGAACTCGGTCGAGGGCGTCGCCTGGAGCTTCAGCAGCTCGTTCTTCGACACGGCCGCGACCGACGGGTCGGCGGCGAGCGCCCGCGCCTGGTCGGCGCTGAGGTCGGCGGCGAACGCGTTCGTCGTCACCGAGAAGTGCGCGTCGACCGTGGCGCCGACCGCCCCGGCCACGTCGGCCTGGGTCTGCTCGAGGTGCTCGGACCACTCCTGCACCCGCGCGGCCGACGCGTCGAGGCGCGCGCCCTCGGGCGCGGCCGTGGCGGCGAAGCCGGCCTTGCCGCCCTCGTAGGTCGCGGCCGCGGGCTCGCGCAGCGTGACGATGTACGACCCGCTCGCGAACTGGGAGTCGCCGACCACGGCGGGACCGTCGGCCGCCAGGGCCGAGGTGGCCGGCAGCGCGACGACGCCGGCGGCGACGAGTCCTGAGATGAGCAGAGCGGAGAGTGGAGCCTTCGGCCGTCGTCGGCCGGACGATGTGATCACAGGGTGCCTTCCGGGTGCCGCACCCGGTCGGGCACGATCGATCCGTAAGAATTACCTGAGAATGCGACGCCCCTCAACCGGGGGCCATGGCCGAACCCGGCCACTGTCCTCGACCGGCCACGGAATTTACACGGACGCAGCCGAACGGGGTACGCCCGGTCCCCCACGATGCCCACTGGACAAGGCCGCCCGCCGACCCGCGCCTCCTCGACGGGGTACGGGCCGAGGAAACGCGGAGCGGCCGGTCAGCGCGCGTCAGCCGAGGGGGGCGTACGTCAGACCCAGCCGCGCCGTGCCGCCTCGACGCCCGCGTGGAAGCGGTTGCTCGCGCCGAGCTCGTCGAAGAGGTCGTGCAGGCGCCGGCGCAGGGTGCGGGGCGAGATCCCGAGCTGGCGGGCGATGACGTCGTCGGTGGCGCCGGCGGCCACGAACGCGAGCAGGTCGCGCTCGTCGACGGTCGGGGCGCGGAGGCCGGTCGCCGGGTCGGGCGGGCCGTCGGCGGACACACGGCCGGCCCCGGCTCCGAGCACGTCGGAGGGGACGCCGGGGCCCGAGCCCTGCGTGGCCGCCGCGAGCCGGGCCGCGACCTCGGACCAGTCGACGACGGCGCCGGTCCCCTCGCCCGCGGCGCCGGCCGTCTCGGCCAGGGCGGGCACGGGGACGGCCGTCCGCCAGCGCGACTCGAACAGGTCGCAGAGGGCGGCGATCAGCGCGGGCGACTCCGTGAGGAGGGCCTCGGGGGCGGCCGTCGGGTCGTCGAGCGGCCCGACCGACACGAGCGCGACCTGGCGGTCGGCGATCGCGAGCTTGACCGGCAGGTCGTGGGTGACCCGCGCCTCCTCGCCGTCCGCCCCGAGGCGGTGGACGCCCTGCAGGCTTCCGTCGACCGTGAAGCTCGCGACCGTGTAGATCGCACGCCAGTGCACGCCGCGGTTGAGCGCACCGCGCTCGACGGACTCGTTCGTGGCGACCACGTACGGCGGTCGGTCGAACGCGAGGAACTCGCCCCTCGCCCGGTGCTGCAGCCGGGAGTACCAGTCGCCCACCGCCGCGTGGCCGGTCAGCACCGTCGTCGTGCCCGACGGGTCGGCCACCCGGCGGCCGTCGTCGAAGAGGGCCCCCAGGCCCGAGACCGCGGTACGGGCGTCGGCGAGCTGCTCGTCGTGGGCGGCGACGAGGGCGGACACCGCGACGCGGGGGTCGACGGCCCCGTAGCCGGGGGCCTGTCGGCCGTGGCCCTCGGCGGTGCGGTGCACGAGGCCGATGTTGCGCAGCTGCTCGAGGGCGGTGACGACGACGGCGTCGTCCAGCTCGCGGGCGGAGGCGATGGCGGCGACGTCGACGGTGTCGCCGCAGGTGAGCACGAACTCGTAGACCGCGGCGGTGACCGGGTCGATGCCGAGCGCGGCGAGGGAGGGCAGGGTCATCTGGCCATCGTGCCCTGCCGGGGCGCCCCGTGGCGACCCGGCAGGCCCGGCTGGCCCGACTGGCCCCTGGGCGACCCCGGCGTGCCCCGGAGCCGCCCCGCCGCCCGTCGCAGGGTAACGTCGTCCGGATGACCAGCTTCGGGGACGCTCCGTGAGCGACGGGGCGACCACCGCCTCCTCGCTGCGCCCCGACGTCCGCTGGCGCCGGTCGCCGGACCTCGCGTCGTGGCTGCCCGCCCGCTGGTCGACGGTGCTGACCGTCTACCTGGTGTCGCGCGTCTTCTCCCTGGTGCTGCTCGCCGTGGTCTGGGAGGCCGCGCGCCTCGCCGGCGTCGAGTTCCGCACGCCGGGCGCCGAGCTCTCGCTGCTCGACTTCACCACGTCGTGGGACGCCGACCGCTACCGGACGATCGCCCTCCAGGGCTACCCGACGGTGCTGCCGACCGACGCGGCGGGGAACGTGCTGCCGAACGAGTGGGCGTTCCTGCCGGTGTTCCCGACGCTCTGCCACCTGCTGATGGTGGCGACGGGCATGCCGTTCAGCGGCGCCGCCCTGCTGCTGTCGACGGCCTTCGGGGCTGGAGCCGCGCTCGTCCTCTACCGGCTCGTCGACCGGGCCGTCGGGCACCGCGGCGCGATCTGGGCCGTGCTGCTGCTCTGCTTCGGGCCTCTGGGGTTCCTGTTCTCCGTCGGGTACGCGGAGGGGCTGATGCTGTTCCTCCTGTTCGGGGGCGTGCTCGCGATGCAGCAGCGTCGGTACGGGCTCGTGCTGGCGTGCGGCGTGGTGGCGGCGTTCACGCGGCCGGGAGCGCTGGCACTGGCACTGGCGCTGGCCGTGCACCTGGTGGTGCGCTGGCGGACGGAGCGGGATGCGGGCCCGTCGTCAGGCACCGGGCCTGCCGCCGGGGCGTCGTCGGCGTCGTCGCTGAGGCTTCGGCCGTGGCCGTGGCAGGTGCTGCCCCGGCGCGACCTCGTGCAGATCGTGACGGCGGGAGCGGCCGTCGCCGCGGCCGGGCTCGCCTGGCCCGTCGTCGCGCACCTCGCCACCGGGCAGCACGACGCCTACCTGCAGACGGAGATGGCGTGGTGGGTCGACTACGTCGGCCGCCCGGCCTTCGTGCCGCTGACGCCGTGGTTCCTGCTCGCCGGCCGGTGGCTCGGCATCGCAGGCATCGCCCTCGTCGTCGCGCTGCTCGTGCTCGCCGCCGTGTGGTTCACCCGCCGGTCGACGTTGCGCCTCGGCCACGAGACCGTCGCGTTCACGGCAAGCTTCGCGCTCTACCTCGTGGCGGTGTTCCTGCCGCAGCAGAGCCTGTTCCGGCTGCTGCTGCCGCTGACGCCGCTGCTCGGCGCGCCGGCCGTCTCCGAGCGGCCCGTCGTCCGCCGGACGCTGCTCGTCGGCGGGATCGGGCTGCAGCCGGTCGCGGTCGTGCTGCTCTGGCTGTACGTCGCGCCGTAGCTGCAGCGTGGTCACGCCGTAGCCGCAGTCGTCTCACGTGCCCTGTCCGGGGGTGTTCACCTGCCGCACCGCGTCCGTTCACCGGGCGGACACGACCGCGGGTTCTGCTGGGCACGGACGTGCAGGGAGTGCACGCCCGCCCGCGACCACGATCACTGGAGCAGACACGTGACCCCCACGAACACCCGCCGCCGCCGCGCGGCACTGGCCACGGGGGCGGCGGCGACCCTCGCCTCCTTCGCCCTCGTCCTCAGCCCGGCCGTCGCCCTCGCGGCGACTCCGGCCGACGTCGCCGACAACGGCGGGGCCGCCCGCAGCGCCGACGACAGCACGGCCGCCCTGCTCGAGTCGGTGAAGGCCGGACCGGCGAAGAACGTCATCCTGCTGATCGGCGACGGCATGGGCGACAGCGAGATCACGTCGGCCCGCAACTACGCCTACGGCGCCGGCGGGACCCTGCCCGGCATCGACGCCCTCCCCCTCACGGGCCAGTACACGACCTACTCGCTCGGCAAGGACGGCAAGCCCGACTACGTGCCCGACTCCGCCGCGACCGGCTCGGCCTGGGCCACCGGCACGAAGACCTACGACAACGCGATCTCGGTCGACATCGCGGGCACCCCGCAGGACACGCTCGTCGAGATCGCCAAGGCCAACGGCCTCAAGACCGGCAACGTCTCGACCGCCGAGCTGCAGGACGCGACCCCGGCCGTGCAGGCGGCCCACGTCGCGGCACGCAGCTGCTACGGCCCCGACACGGTCGCGGCATGTGGCAAGGACGCGCTCGACCAGGGCGGCCTCGGCTCGATCAGCGAGCAGATCATCGGCACCCGCGCCGACCTCACCCTCGGCGGAGGCGCGGCGTCGTTCCGCCAGACGGCGCGCGCCGGGCAGTGGACCGGCCAGACCCTCGACGCCCAGGCGACCGACCGCGGCTACCAGCGGATCACCGACCAGGCCGGCCTCGACGCCCTGACGGCCGCCGACCAGACCGCTCCGGTGCTCGGCACCTTCGCGGACGGCAACTTCCCCACGCGCTTCGCCTCGACGACCGCGACCGTGGGAGGCGCCGACCTCGCACCGCAGACCTGCCAGCCGAACCCGGCACGGCTCAGCACCGACCTGTCGCTCGCCTCGCTGACCGAGAAGTCGATCGACCTGCTCGACGGCGACGACGGCTTCTTCCTGCAGGTCGAGGGCGCCTCCATCGACAAGCGCGACCACAGCGCCGACGCGTGCGGCCAGATCGGCGAGGTGCTCGACCTCGACGAGGCGGTCCGCTCGGCCCTCGACTTCGCCGAGGCCGACGGCGAGACGCTCGTCATCGTCACGGCCGACCACGCCCACACCAGCCAGATCGTCGACTCGACTCCCCCGGCCACGCTCAGCACCGCGCTGACCACCGTCGACGGCAGCACCATGAAGATCGCCTACGGCACCGCCGCGGCGGGCGGGTCGCAGCAGCACACCGGCACGCAGCTGCGCGTCGCCGGCTACGGCCCCGGAGCCGCGAACGTCGTCGGCCTGATCGACCAGACCGACAACTTCTTCACCATCGCGAACGCGCTGCAGCTCGACCGCGACCTGGTCTCGCTGAGCGCCGACGCGACGATCGCCGCGCCGACGCAGGTCGCGCCGGGCGCCACGTTCGACGTGGTCGTCTCGGGCCTCGACGGCGACCGCCAGGCGTCGGGCACCTTCGACGGGGCCAGCCTCGGCACGGTCGACGTGATCGACGGAGTCGCGACGTTCACCGTGACGGCACCGGCCACGCTGGGCGACCGGACGGTCACGGTCACGGGCGTGCAGACGCGCACCGTGCGGAGCGCCGCGGTCTCGGTCGTGGCCGACCCCGTCGCCTCGCCGTCGCCCTCCGCTCCCGCCACCGGCGGGGCCGGCGGCACCGGCACCGGCGTCGGCGGCTCGGGCTCCGGCACGGCCGCGGGCTCCGGCCCGCTCGCCTTCACCGGCTCGGACGCGCTCCCCGCCCTCGTGCTCGCGCTGCTGCTCGCGGGCGCCGGCACGGTGCTCGTGGCACGTCGGCGACGCCGCACCCTGATCGACCACTCGGGGCTGTAGCCCCGGCGGGAGATCGACGGGAGGCGCGGGTCCGACAGGGCCCGCGCCTCCTGCACGTCCCGGTCCCTGCGGAGAACCGCGTCGACCCGTCCGGTCGACGGATCAGGTCACGTCGTCGCGGCCCCGGCTCCGCGCCCTCCGGCCGCGCCGCCCGCGACGTCGTCTCCTGACTCCTCGACACGACGCGGGCCGACCGGCTGCGTCGAGGACTCAGGCGACGGCGGTCGACCACAGTCGCGACGCCGTCCGGCGGGACCGCGGACGACGTCGTCTCCTGGCTCCTCGACACGACGCGGCCCGACCGGCTGCGTCGAGGACTCAGGCGACGGCGGTCGACCACAGTCGCGACGCCTTCCGGCGGGAGCGCGGACGACGTCGTCTCCTGAACGCCCGACGTCCGGTGACATCGGGGCCGGCGGGCAGGTCGGCCAGCCGGGGCCTACGCGGCGACGCGGGCGTGCGCGTCGGCCAGCAGCTCGACCGAGCGCAGGCGGGCCGACGTGGCGAGGGACGAGTGCGCGACGATGACCTCGTCCGCGTCGGCGCTGCGGGCGAACTCGGCGACGTAGTCCGCCACCTCCTCGCCCGTGCCGACGCCGGTGAAGGTCGTCATGCTGGCGACGTGCGCCCCGACGGGCGTGCGGAGCAGGTGGTCGAGCTCGTCGTCGCCGAAGGTCCGGTCGACCGTGATCTGCCCGCTCTGGCGCAGCAGCATGAGCAGGCGGGCGCGCTTCACATCGGCGAGCTGCCGGTGAGCCTCGTCCGAGTCGTCGGAGGCGATGGCGTTGACGCCGGCGATCACGTACGGGGCGTCGAGCTGGGTCGACGGCTGGAACTCGCGGCGGTAGATCGCCACGGCGTCGTGCAGCATGTCCGGCGCGAAGTGCGACGCGAACGCGAACGGCAGGCCGAGCGCGGCGGCGAGCTGCGCCCCGAAGGTCGACGAGCCGAGGATGTACAGCGGCACGTTCGTCCCGGCGCCGGGAGTGGCGCTGACACCGGGGATGCGCGACTGCCCGGCGAGGAAGGCCTGCAGCTCGACGACGTCCTGCGGGAACCGCTCGGACGACGCCGGGTCGCGGCGCAGCGCCCGGAACGTCTGCTGGTCGCTGCCGGGAGCGCGGCCGAGGCCGAGGTCGATGCGCCCCGGGTGCAGGGTCTCGAGGGTGCCGAACTGCTCGGCGATGGTCAGCGGCGAGTGGTTCGGCAGCATCACGCCGCCCGAGCCGAGCCGGATCGTCGACGTCTGGCTCGCCACGTGGGCGATCAGCACCGACGTCGCGCTCGACGCGATCGTCGCCATGTTGTGGTGCTCCGCGTACCAGACGCGTCGGTACCCGCTCTTCTCGGCCTGCTGCGCGAGGGCGACGGACGCCGCGAAGCTGTCGCGCGCCGTCTCTCCGGGTGCGATGGGGGCGAGGTCCAGGATCGAGAGGGGAACGGTCATGCCGACTGCAACCACGGAGGCGCGGGTGGTGTTCCCACGGGTGCTGCGCAGACGAACGAGGAGGCGGCCCGCGCCGTCCCTCGGGACCGCACGGACCGCCTCCTCGGCTGGCTCTCCCGGCTGCTACAGGCCGCGTGCCAGACGGTGGTACGCGGCGTTCCAACGCACCTCGCGCGTGAACTCGCGCATGGTGGTGTGCTCGTCGATGATCAGCAGCTCGGTCTCGAGGATGCGCGCCAGGTCCTCGAAGGCCTCGAGTCCGACGGACGTCGACATCACGGTGTGGTGGGCGGCGCCGGCCGTGAGCCAGGCCTCGGCCGAGACGGCGAACGACGGGCGGGGCTCCCAGACGGCACGGCCGACGGGCAGGTTCGGCAGGTCGGCGTCGGGCGCGACCACGTCGACGACGTTGACCGTGAGGCGGAAGCGGTCGCGCACGTCGCTCATCGCGACGACGACGGCCTCGCCGGGGTCGGCCGTGAAGACGAGTCGGACCGGGTCGTCCTTGCCGCCGATGCCGAGCTCGTGCACCTCGAGGGAGGCGCGGGCCGAGCTCAGCGACGGGCTCACCTCGAGCATGTGCGCGCCGAGGATCTTCTCGGCGCCGGGCACGAGGTGGTAGGTGTAGTCCTCCATCAAGGAGGCGCCCCCCGGCAGGCCGGCGCCCATCACGGCAGCGGCGCGCACCAGCACCGAGGTCTTCCAGTCGCCCTCGGCGCCGAAGCCGTAGCCCTCGGCCATCAGGCGCTGCACGGCGAGGCCGGGGAGCTGCTTCAGCGCCCCCAGGTCCTCGAAGTTGGTCGTGAAGGCGCCGAAGCCGCCCGCCTCGAGGAACGAGCGCAGCCCGATCTCGATCGCGGCGCCGTCGCGCAGCGACTGGTGGCGCTCGCCCCCGGCACGCAGCTCGGGGACGACGTCGTACTCGCGCTCGTACAGGGCGACGAGGTCGTCGACCGCGGACTCGGGGGCCGCGGCCACCGCCTCCGCCAGCTCGTTGACGCCCCAGGTGTTGACCTGCACGCCGAAGGCGAGCTCGGCCTCGGTCTTGTCGCCCTCGGTGACGGCGACGAAGCGCATGTTGTCGCCGAAGCGGGCGAGCTTCAGCGAGCGCATGGCGGCGGCGCCGGCAGCGGCACGCATCCAGGTGCCGACCTGCTGCTGCACGCGAGGGTCGCTGACGTGGCCGACGACGGTCTTGCGCGGGGCGCCGAGGCGGGTCTGGACGTAGCCGAACTCGCGGTCGCCGTGCGCGGCCTGGTTCAGGTTCATGAAGTCGAAGTCGATCTCGGCCCAGGGCAGCTCGACGTTCGCCTGCGTGTGCAGGTGCAGCAGGGGCTTGCGGAGGGCGTCGATGCCGCCGATCCACATCTTGGCGGGGCTGAACGTGTGCATCCAGGCGGTGACGCCGATCACGGAGTCGTCGAGGTTCGCCTCGAGCATGGTGCGCTTGATCGTCTCGGCGTCGGTGAGGACGGGCTTCCAGACCAGCTCGACGGGCACGCCCGAGGCTTCGGCGAGCTCGTCGGCGATGGCCTTCGACTGCTCGGCGACCTGGCGGAGCGTCTCCTCGCCGTAGAGGCCCTGGCTGCCGGTGAGGAACCAGACCTGCTTCGAGGCGAGGAAGGCCTCGGGGTCGACGACGTGGGAGGGGGTGGTGCTGGTGGTGTCGATGCTCATGCGAGTGCTCCTGAGGGCTTCTGGCCGTAGACGTTCTGGTAGCGGTCGAAAAGAGCGTCGATGCTCTCGGCCGGGATGGGGATCGGCTCGCCGAGCTGGCGGCTGAGGTGGATCGTGCGGGCGACGTCCTCGGTCATGACGGCGGCCTTGACGGCGTCGCGGGCGTCCTTCCCGATCGTGAAGACGCCGTGGTTCTGCATCAGGACGGCGCGGCTGCGGTGGCCGTCCAGCGTGCCGACGACGCCCTCGCCGATCGACTCGTCGCCGATGATCGCGAAGGGGCCGATCGGGATCTCGCCGCCGAACTCGTCGGCCATCGCGGTGATCACGCACGGGATCGACTCGCCGCGGGCGGCCCAGGCCGTGGCGTAGGTGGAGTGCGTGTGCACGACTCCCCCGACCTTCGGCATGTGGCGGTAGACGTAGGCGTGCGCCGCGGTGTCGCTCGACGGGCTGCGCTCGCTGCCGGGGCTGCCCTCGACGACGGTGCCGTCGAGGTGGCAGAGGATCTGGTTCTCGGGCGTCAGCTCGTCGTAGTCGACGCCGCTCGGCTTGATCACGAACAGGTTCGTGCCGGGCACGCGCTGCGAGACGTTGCCGCCCGTCCAGACCACGAGGCCGTACCGGGTCAGCTCGGCGTGCAGGTCGCAGACGGCGCGACGCGTCTCGTCGATGGCGGTCTCGGTGGCGCGGTCGATGAAGCTCACGCGGTCACCTCCGCGGCGGTGCCGACGGTGTCGGCGGCGGCCGAGCCGCCGGAGGCGGCGGGCGCCTCGGGCTCGGCGACCGGTGCGCGCGAGCCGCCCCGCGCCTCCCTGCTGATCGCCCTGAGGCGGTGCATCACGTCGTTGCCGCCGCGTCCGAACCAGTCGTGCAGCAGCAGGTACTCGGCGTAGAGCGCGTCGTACGCGTCGGCGGCGGCGGGGTCGGGCGTGTAGGAGGCGCGGTCCAGGCTGCCCATCGCGTCGCTGGCCACGCGGGTGTCCGGGTAGGCACCTGCGGCGACGGCGGCGTGGATCGCGGAGCCGAGCGCGGGGCCCTGCTCGCTGCGGATCGTGGAGATCGGCATGCGGAGGACGTCGCTGTAGGTCTGCATGAGATGGCGGTTCTTGAGCAGGCCGCCGGCGGCGATGAACTCGGTGACGGGGACGCCGGAGTCGTTGAAGGCCTCGACGATGCGTCGCGTGCCGAACGCCGTGGCCTCGAGCAGCGCCCGGTAGCCGTCCTCGGGGGCGGTGCCGAGCGTCTGGCCGACGATCACGCCGCTCAGCTCGTGGTCGACGAGCACCGAGCGGTTGCCGCTGTGCCAGTCGAGCGCGACGAGGCCGTGGGCGCCGACGGGCTGCTCGTAGGCGAGGTCGGTCAGGTACTGGTGCACGCTGGTGCCGGCCGCCTCCGCCGCGTCGACCGACGACTGCGGCACCTGGTTGCGGACGTACCAGGCGAAGATGTCGCCGACGCCGGACTGACCGGCCTCGTAGCCGTAGAAGCCCTCCGTGATGCCGCCGTCGACGACGCCGCACATGCCGGGGACCTCGGCCAGCTCGGCGCCGTTCATGACGTGGCAGGTGCTCGTGCCCATGATGGCGACCATCTGGCCGGGCTGCGTGGCCTTGGCGGCGGGGGCCGTGACGTGGGCGTCGACGTTGCCGACGGCGACGGCGATGCCCTCGGGCAGGCCGGTCCAGCCGGCCGCCTCCGCGGTCAGCGTGCCGGCGGCGTCGCCGAGGGCGCCGATCTCGTGCACGACCTTCGTCTCGGCGAAGTCGGCGAAGTCGGGGTTGAGCGCGGCGAGGAACTCGCGGCTCGGGTACTCGCCGTCCTGCAGGATGCCCTTGTAGCCGGCCGTGCAGGCGTTGCGGACGTAGCGGCCGCTGAGCTGCCAGATGATCCAGTCGGCCGCCTCGACCCAGTGCTCGGTCGCGGCGTAGATCTCCGGGTCCTCCTCGAGCAGCTGGAGCCCCTTGGCGAACTCCCACTCGCTCGAGATGAGCCCGCCGTAGCGCGGCAGCCACGACTCGCCGCGCTCGCGGGCGAGCTCGTTGATGCGGTCGGCCTGGCCCTGGGCGGCGTGGTGACGCCACAGCTTGACGTAGGCGTGCGGCCGGTCGGCGAACTGCTCGAGCTCGTTGAGGGGCGTGCCGTCGGCCGTCGTGGGGACCATCGTGCAGGCGGTGAAGTCGGTGCCGATGCCGATGACGGAGGCCGGGTCGATGCCGGACTCGGCCAGGGCTCGGGGCACGGCCTGCTTGAGCACGTCGACGTAGTCGCTCGGCACCTGCAGCGCCCAGTCGGCGGGCAGTCGCGCCCCGCCGACGGGCAGGGTGCGGTCGACCACGGCGTGCGAGTACTCGTGGGTGGCGGTGCCGAGCTCGGCCCCGTCGGACACGCGGACGACGACCGCCCGTCCGCTCAGCGTGCCGAAGTCGACGCCGACGACGTGTGCGTCGGGCGCGGCGGTGGTGTCTGCCATGGAACGTCCTTGTCCTGGTGGTGCGAGCCCCGGAGGGGCGGGTCTGGTGGGGGGCCCACGCGAAAGTGAGCGCTCACATTCTCACACGCCGCGGGTGGTGCGTGCAACGCGGAGGTGGCCCCGGAGAGGAGCCGCGGAGGCGAGCTCGACGCCGGCCCAGGGACGGCTCAGCGCGGGCTCAGCGCCGGGGCGACGCCGTCGAGCGCCGGACGACCAGCTCGGGCAGCACGGCGTCGACGGTCTCGTCGTCGCCCGCGAGCACGGCCTCGACCGTGTCCATGATGCGGCGGCCGAGCGCCTCGAAGTCCTGCCGGACGGTCGTGAGCGGAGGAAGGAAGTGGGCCGCCTCCGGCACGTCGTCGAAGCCGACGATGCTCACGTCGCGCGGCACCTCGAGGCCGGCGTCGCAGAACGCGTGCACGGCGCCCAGTGCCATCTGGTCGTTGGCGCAGAACACCGCGGTGACGTCACCGCGCTCGGCGAGCTCGAGGCCCAGCCTGTGCCCGGAGGCGGGCGTCCAGTCGCCCCGCAGCAACGGCCCCGCGTCGAGGCCGAGCCGCTCGCACGCGTCGCGCCAGCCGCGCTCGCGGTCGCGCCCGTCCATCCAGGCCTCCGGCCCCGCCACGTGGGCGACGGAACGGTGGCCGAGCGAGGAGAGGTGCTCGACGGCGAGCTCGGCGCCGGCGGCCTGGTCGATCGACACGGCGTGGTGGCCGTCCTCGGCGACGCTGTCGGCGGTGACCAGGGGCACCGCCACCCGGGAGGAGCGCAGCACGTCGAGAGCCTCGGCGTCCGGCGCGATCAGCACGATGGCGGCCACCGCCTGGCCGACGAACGCGTCGACGGCCTGCTGGACGGCCCGGGCGTCGTCGCCGTCGAGGGTGGCCATCGACACCTGGTAGCCGGCGCGGCGAGCGGCGCCGTTGAACCCGTGCATCGTGCTCGACGGGCCGTAGAACGGGAACCCGGTGCTGATCAGGCCGATCGAGCGGGTCTTGCGGCTGGCGAGGGCCCGCGCCGTCAGGCTCGGCCGGTAGCTCAGCTTCTCGACGGCCGCGTCGACCTTCGCCTTCGTCGCCGGGCGCACGGTGGGGTCGCCGTTGACGACGCGCGACACCGTCTGGTGCGAGACGCCGGCCTCGGCCGCGACGTCGAAGAGGGTTGCCACTGTCTGATCCTAAAGGTCGTTCGGTTTGTGCCCCGGGGCGGTGGGCCGGCCCCGGTGCCAGCCGCCCGGGCCGGGCCAGGCCGGCGCCGTCGAGGACTCAGGTGCGGGCGTCGGCTCTGCCCAGGTACGACGGAGGCGCGGTCCCCCCTGGGCCGCGCCTCCTGATCCGTCGACCGACCGACCGGTCGACGAGTCTCGCCGAGCTGAGCTGGTGCTCGCTCGTTCGTTCGCTGCTGCTACTTGGTGCTCGAGCCGGCGCGACGCTTGTTGAAGACGTCGAACGCGACCGCGGCGAGGAGCACGAGCCCCTTGATGAGGGACTGGTACTCGCTGCCGACGCCGAGGATCGACATGCCGTTGTTCAGGATGCCGATGATCAGGCCTCCGACGATGGCGCCGGTGACCGTGCCGATGCCGCCCGTGACCGCCGCGCCGCCGATGAAGACGGCTGCGATGGCGTCGAGCTCGAACCCGTTGCCGGCGCTGCCGCTGGCGAGGTTCAGCTGGCCGGTGAAGACCAGGCCGGCGAGGGCGGAGATGACGCCCATGTTGACGAACAGCAGGAACGTGACGCGCTTCGTCTTGATGCCCGACAGCTCGGCGGCGTGCAGGTTGCCGCCGATGGCGTAGACGTGGCGGCCGAAGACCGAGTTCTTCATGACCGTCGAGTACACGACCACGAGCACGGCGAGGACGACGAGGACGATCGGGGTGCCCGAGTAGCTGGCGAGGAGGAACCCGATGTACATGACGAGGCCGACGGTGAAGACCATCTTCGTGACGAACCACAGGAACGGCTCGTCCTCGAGCTGGTACTTGCGACGCGTGGCACGGCCACGGAGGCCGGTGCCGATCAGGGCCACGGCGGCGATCGCGCCGAGCACGAGCGTCAGCGGCTCGTAGCCGGTCGACCCGAACGTCGGGAGGAACCCGGAGCCGATGTCGCGGAAGCCCTGGGGGAACGGCGAGATCTGCTGCGTCTGCAGGGCGATCTGCGCCGCGCCGCGGAAGGCGAGCATGCCCGCCAGGGTGACGATGAAGGCCGGGATGCCGAAGTAGGCGATCCAGAACCCCTGCCAGGCGCCGACCAGGCCGCCGAGCACGAGGCAGAGGACGACCGCGACGGGCCAGGGCAGGCCCCACTGCGTGATCATGACGCCGGCCATGGCACCCGTGAAGGCGACGATGGAGCCGACCGAGAGGTCGATGTGGCCGGCGATGATGACCATCACCATGCCGATGGCGAGGATCAGGATGTAGCTGTTCTGCACCACCAGGTTCGACACGTTGATCGGCGCCAGCGTGATGCCGTTCGTCGTGATCTGGAAGAACAGCACGATGACGATCAGCGCGATGAAGAGGCCGATCTGGCGCAGCTGGCCTCCGAGGTACGAGACCGCCCCGACGAGGGGGTTGCCGCCGGAGCCGCTCTGCGGCTGACGGGAGGTGGGCGACCCGCCCGTGGGCTTCGGGTCGGTGGCCTGGGTGGGGCTAGGCGCGCTCATTGACGGGGCTCTCTCGTTCGAGGGTCATGTACTTCAGGAGGAACTCGGGGGTCGCCTCGGCGACGGGCACGTCGGCCGTGATGCGCCCCTCCGAGAGGGTGTAGATGCGGTCGCAGATGCCGAGCAGCTCGGGCAGCTCGCTCGAGATGACGATCACGCCCTTGCCGGCGTCCGCGAGCTGGTTGATGATCGTGTAGATCTCGTACTTGGCGCCGACGTCGATGCCGCGGGTGGGCTCGTCGAGGATCAGCACGTCGGGGTCGGTGTACATCCACTTCGACAGCACGACCTTCTGCTGGTTGCCGCCGGAGAGCTTGCCCGTCAGGGCGGCCACGTTCGGCGCCTTGATGTTCATGCTCTTGCGGTAGCCCTCGGCGACCGTGCTCTCTTCCGAGCTGTTCACGAAGCCGGCCTTCGCCAGCTTGCGGAGGGCCGAGCCCGAGACGTTGCGCGTGATGTCGTCGATCAGGTTGAGGCCGTACTTCTTGCGGTCCTCGGTCGCGTAGGCGATGCCGGCGTCGATGGCCTTGCTCACCGTGCTCGTGTCGATCTTCTGGCCCCGCTTGTAGACGGTGCCCGAGATGCCCGTGCCGTAGCTCTTGCCGAAGACGCTCATCGCGAGCTCGGTGCGCCCGGCGCCCATCAGGCCCGCGATGCCGACGATCTCGCCGGCCGCCACGGTGAGGTTCGCCTGGTGGATGATCTCGCGGCTCGCGTCGAGCGGGTGGTGGACGGTCCAGTCCTCGATGCGGAGCAGCTCCTCGCCGATCGTCGACTCGTGCGACGGGTAGCGGCTCTCGAGGTCGCGGCCGACCATGCCCTTGATGATCCGGTCCTCGGTGACCTCGCCCGCGTGCATGTCGAGGGTCTCGATCGTCTTGCCGTCACGGATGATGGTGACCTTGTCGGCGATCGACTTGATCTCGTTCAGCTTGTGGCTGATGATGATCGACGTGATGCCCTGCCCCTGCAGGCTCTTGATCAGGTCGAGCAGGTGGGCGGAGTCGTCGTCGTTCAGGGCGGCGGTCGGCTCGTCGAGGATGAGCAGCTTCACGCGCTTCGACAGCGCCTTCGCGATCTCGACCAGCTGCTGCTTGCCGACGCCGATGTCGGTCACCTTCGTGACGGGGTTGTCGCGCAGGCCGACGCGGGCCAGGAGGCCGGCGGCGTCGAGGTTCGTCTTGTTCCAGTCGATGAAGCCGCCCTTGGACTGCTCGTTGCCGAGGAAGATGTTCTCGGCGATCGACAGGAACGGGCTGAGCGCCAGTTCTTGGTGGATGATCACGACGCCCGCGGCCTCGGAGTCGTTGATGTTCTTGAAGTCGACGGGCTGGCCGTCGAGCAGGATCTGGCCGTCGAACGAGCCCGACGGGTAGACCCCCGACAGCACCTTCATCAGCGTCGACTTGCCGGCGCCGTTCTCGCCGCAGATCGCGTGGACCTGGCCGCGCTCGACCTCCAGCGTGACGTCCTGCAGGGCCTTGACGCCGGGGAACGTCTTCGTGATGTCGCGCATCTCGAGGATCGTGTTCGCCACGTGTTCCTTCTTTCGTGCATGGGGTGGGGCGGAGCTGTGGGGCGCAGGAGGTGCGGAGCGGGTGCACCGCACCTCCTGCGCCCCGGGGAGGGGAGACCTACTTGAGGTCGTCCTCGGTGTAGTAGCCGCTGTCGATCAGGACCTCTTTGTAGTTGTCCTTGGTGACGGTGACGGGCTGGAACAGGTACGTCGGGACGACCTTGACCTTGTTGTCGTACGTCTTGTCGTCGTTCGTCTCGGGCGTCTTGCCGTTGAGGATGTCGTCGGCCATCACGACGGACTGGTCAGCGAGCTGACGGGTGTCCTTGTAGATGGTCGAGTACTGCTGGCCGGCGATGATCGACTTGACCGAGGCGGCCTCGGCGTCCTGGCCGGTGACGATCGGAAGAGCGTCGTCGGAGTAGCCGGCACCCTCGAGCGCCGAGATGATGCCGATCGAGATGCCGTCGTAGGGCGAGAGCACGCCGTCGAGCTTGGTGCCGCCCGAGTAGGTCGACGCGACCAGGTTCTGCATGCGGGCCTTGGCGGTCGCGGGGTCCCACTGCTGCGTGGCGGCCTGCGTGAACTGGTCCTGGCCGGAGCCGATGGTCAGCGAGCCGTCCTCGATGTAGGGCTTGAGGGTGTCCATCGCGCCGTTGAAGAAGAAGGTCGCGTTGTTGTCGTCGGGGCTGCCGGCGAAGACCTCGATGGTCTTGGGCTCGGCGCCGTCGACCTTCTTGCCGTCGGCGTCGACGAGGCCGAGGCCCGTCAGGAGGCTGGTGCCCTGGTCGACGCCCACCTTGTAGTTGTCGAACGACACGTAGTAGTCGACGTTCTCGTTGCCCGTCAGGAGGCGGTCGTACGAGATGACCTTGATGCCGGCCTTGGCGGCCGAGTCGAGCTGGTCGCTGAGCGAGCCGCCGTCGATCGAGGCGACGATGAGGACCTTCGCGCCCTTGGTGATCATGTTGCTGACCTGCTGGACCTGCTGCGGGATCTTGTTGTCGGCGTACTCGAGGTCGACCTTGTAGCCCTTGTCCTCGAGCGCGCTCTTGACGGCGTCGCCGTCCTTGATCCAGCGCTCGGAGACCTTCGTGGGCATCGCGACGCCGACGAGGGCGCCCGAGTTGTCTCCGCCGCTGTCGCCGCTGCTGCCGCTGTCGCCGCCGCGACCGCCGCCGGCGCAGCCGGCGAGGGAGACGGCGAGACCTGCGGCGACGATGCCGACGAGGAGCTTCTTCTTGTTCACGGGGATTCCTTCGTGTCCGTGTCATCTCGACGGCGTCGTCGATGACGGATGGTGTGCTGCGTGGGTGGTGCAGGGATCGGCGGGGCCGGGCGGCGGGACGTCGCGGGACCGGGCCGGGGGCGGCGGGTCGCGACCGGGGTCGCGTCGAGCCGGCCGGCGCACGGGGAGGTGCGCCGGAGCTGGGGGGCCTAGGCGGGGGCGGAGGCGCGGAGGGCCGAGGCGGCGGCGACGCGAGCGGTCGGCGCGGGGGCCGAGGAGGCGGCGCGAGCGGCCGAGGAGTCGGCTGCGGCCCGGCCCGGGGCCGAGGCGGCGGGGGCGGGGGCGGTGCGAGCGGTGCGGTTCACAGGTGACCTCTTCGTCAGGTGGTGTGTCGCTGGTACGCGGGACGGTGCGGGGGGTGTGGCAGGTGGTGCTGGGCGGCGCCGATGTCGGGGCCGTGCGTCGCCGGTGCGGCTGCTGTGCCGACCCGACGAAGCGGATGTGACCGTTTCATGTGAGCGCTCACATCTGTGGTCCGGGGCAACTATGAGGCAGGCCGGGACCGATGTCAAGTCGCGCGCTCGGGGGCAAGGGTTCACACGCCGGATACACGCCGTTCACGGGCCTGAGCGGAACGCGGGGCACGATGTGCGCATGATCACCGTCACGGCCACCGTCCACACCGCGCACGACAGCGCCGGGTTGTTCTGGCTGTCGCGGCGGCTCCTGGCGGAGCACACGACGGCGCGCGTCGACGAGGGGCAGTACCTCGTGCAGCTCGCCGACGCGGGGACGGTGCTGCTCACCGAGCTGCCCGAGATGCTGCGCTTCGACGTCGTGGTGCGCGACGAGCTCGCCGCCCGCCGCACCCGGCGCGTCCTCGACGCCGTGCTCGCCCGGTCGTCGTTCGGCGCCGTCTCGGCGGTCACCTGGCAGGCCGCCCCGCTCGGGGCGGAGCCGATCGGCGCGTAGGCGCCCCGGCCTGAGCCGGGCGCGACACGGCCTGCTCGGCCTGGCCGCGCCTCCTGCGAGGCCCCGTCGATCCTCCTGCGGAGCCGGGTCAGGCCATCGCGGCGATGGTCCACGACGCGGTGTGCGACTCCCCCGGCGCGAGGCGGACGAGGTCGACGCCGCTCGTGAAGGCGTCGGGCGGGCAGGTCATCGGCTCGACGGCGAGGCCGAGGCGGTCGAGCTCGGGCTCGGGGCGGTCGCCCGTGTGCACCTGGACCCAGGGCAGCTCGGAGACGGCCCACGACAGCGCGACGCCGCGGCCGTCGCGGGCGACGACCTCGACCGTGGCGCGGCCCTCGGGGTCCGCGTCGATCTCGGTGAAGGCGTGGTCGACGAACAGGTCGCCGACGGGGCGGGCCTCGCGGAAGTCGAAGCCCTCGCGCTCGGTGACGCCGTGCACGCCGGTGGGGACGAGGCGCTCCTCGGTGACCTCGAGGTAGCTCGCCGCGGGGAGCAGCAACGACCAGTCGTCGACCCGGCCCTCGCCGGCGACGAGGTACGGGTGCGGCGCGACGCCGTACGGAGCCGTGCCCTGCCCGACGTTCGTCGCCGTGACGGTGGTGACGAGGCCGGCGTCGCCGAGCTCGTACACGGCCCGGAGCCCGAGGCGGTAGGGGTAGCCGTCGCTCGGCGCGAGCTGGGTCACGAGGGAGGTGCGGTGCGCGTCGGCCTCGTCGGCCGGGTCGGACGCCCAGTCCGCCCACTGGACCAGCCCGTGCAGCGCGTGGCCCCGCTCGATCTCGTTGAGGGGCAGCTGGCGCTCGACCCCGTCGTCGTCCCACGAGCCGTCGACGACCCGGTTGGGCCACGGGGCGAGCAGCGCGCCACGGTACAGCGGACGCACCTCGTCGACGCCGAACGGGACGACGAGGTCGCGACCGTCGTGCGTCAGCGAACGCAGCGTGGCACCGACCCCGGCGATCTCGGCCCGGTACGGGCCGTGCTCGAGCACCGTTCGGATGCCGCTGACGGGCACGGCGGCAGGCGTCGACGGGTCGGTGACGGCGGTGGTGGTGGTGGTCTCAGGCACGGGCGGCTCCTCCGAAGACGGTGTGGTCGAGGTGCGCGTTGCGGAACCGGCCCTCGGGGTCGACGGCGGCGGCGTGGGCCGCGAAGTCGTCGAGTCGAGGGTAGCGACGACGCAGCACCCCGTGGTCGAGGCCGGCCACCTTGCCCCAGTGGGGGCGGGCGTCGAACGGGGCCAGCGCCTCCTCGACGCTCGGGAGCACCGCGAGCACCGCCTCCGTGTCGCGCCGCCAGGTGAAGTGGAACGCGATGCTGTCGCGGCCGCCGCTCGGGCTGAGCCAGGCGTCGTCGGCGGCGACGCTGCGGATCTCGCTGACGAAGATCACGTCGGCCAGGCTCTCGCCGATCGCTCGGAGAGCCTCGACGGCGGCCGGCGCGTGCTCGGCGGGGACGAGGTACTCGCTCTGGATCTCCTCCCCCGCGCTCGGCGTGAACTCGGCGCGGAAGTGCGGCAGCCGGTCGAGCCACGGGCCGGGGACGCCGAGCTGCGGGGTGACGGCGTCGGCCGCCGTGTCGGGCAGCATGTGCACGGCCTCGGAGGCGGGGCGGGCGCCGAGCGCGACGAGGTCGAGCGGCGTCGCGAGCGGGGCGTCGCCGACCCGCGCCTTCGCCCACACCTGGCCGACGACGTCGCCGGTCCACCGCGTGAAGAGGCTGACGCTGTAGGCGTGCGCCATCAGTGCGTCGAAGTTCCCGAGGGCCGCCTCCCACGGGAGGTCGTGGTGGACGGTCTGCACGACGTCGAAGGTCGGCACGGTGTCGAGCACCAGCGCGGTGACGATCCCGAGGGCGCCGAGACCCACGACGGAGGCGCCGAACGCGTCGTCGCCCCGGCGGACGACGTCGAGCGAGCCGTCGGCCCGTACGATCTCGACCGCGGCGACGCTCGCCGAGAGCGCGGGGTTGCGCACCCCGGAGCCGTGCGTGCCGGTCTGGACGGCGCCGGCCACGCTGATGTGCGGCAGCGACGCGAGGTTTGGCAGGGCTCGGCCCCGGGCCTGCAGCTCGCGAGCGAGGACGGCGTGCGTCGTGCCGGCCCCGACGCGGACCGTGCCCGCGGCCTGGTCGAGCTCGATCGGCAGCCCGAGCGCCTCGGTCGAGACGAGCACCCCGTCGGTGTCGGCCACCCGGTTGAACGAGTGCCGCGAGCCGATGGCCTTGACCCGGCGGCTGGAGGCGACCACGTCGCGCAGCTCGTCGACCGAGGTGGGGGTGCGCAGGTCGGTCGTCGAGTACTCGACGTTCTCGGCCCAGTTGTGCATGAGACTCCTTCGACTCGGTGGCGTCGTCCAGTCTAGTGAGCGCTCACTCGGCGCGGGCCGAGTCGGTGCCGGTGCCGTGTCCCCCTCACTGGGGACCGCCGACCCCCCGGACCGGGGCCGCGTCCCCCGTTGTCCCCCGGGCCAGGACGCGGTTCGCTGGGTACAGGCCCCGGGAGACCGCCGCCGACCGACCACGACCCAGGGGAACACCACGATGGACTCGACCGCACACGGCACCGACGCCGTCCGCGCCTCCGCTCCGCAGCAGCTCCGCCACGACCGCCGGGTGCGCCCCGAACGCGTCGTCCGGCTGCGCCGTGCGCCCTCGTTCTTCCTCACCTGGCTCGACGTCCCGAACGACGGCAGCGACCCGGCCCTGCCGCTCGGCGCCTGCCTCGTGCTCCGCCGCGTCGGCGGCCAGACCCCCCGCGACGTCGTCGTCGAGCTGCCCGGCGGCGTCGCCCGCCGATCCGACGCCCTGCGTCGCCGCTCGGCGATGGGCGTCGCGACGCCGATCGAGATCGGCGCCCTCGCCGAGCTCGGCACCGTCTTCGTCGAGTGGACCTCGTCGGACGGCGTCCGTCGCACCACCTGGCTGCGCGTGCCCTCGGTGCCCGCGCGCTACCGCGTCCGCCGCACCGCCTAGACAGCACTCACGGTGTCCGGGCGACGCGCCGCCCAGCGCCGGTACGCCGCCGCCGGGTGCGACGCCGGGAGGCGCGGCCCGCCCCCCGTGTACCGCTCGCGCAGCGTCTCGCCCGGCACGTACGCCTCGCGCACGCGGCCGCGACGGCGCAGCTCGGGCACGACCAGCTCGACGAAGTCGCGCAGCGTGTCGTACGAGTGGTACTGCCGCAGGTTGATGCCGTCGATCCCCTCCTCGTCGAGCCAGCGCTCGATCTCGTCGGCGACGACCGTCGGCGTCCCGGCGACGAAGAACGCGCCGCCCCAGGCCTCGTCCACGCTCGCGATCAGCTCGCCGACCGTGATGTCGAGAGGCAAGGAGGCGGCCCCCGGGTGCTCGAGGCGCCCCTCCGCCACGAGGGCCTCGCGGACGGTCGTCGCGGGGTCGTGCGACGGCGCGTCGAAGGGGACGCTGCGGTGCACGAGCGCGCCCTGCTCGCTGGCGAACGACTTGTAGAGGGCCAGCTTCTCGGCCACCGCCTCCTCGGTCTCGGCCGTGATCACGCCGGCCTGCACGATGAAGCGGACGTCGTCGGCAGCCCGGCCTGCCTCGACGGCGGCCGCGCGGGTGGCCTCGGCCACGCGGGCCACGGCACGCCCGCCGGTGAAGACGACCTCGGCGTTGCGGGCGGCCTGCTCCACGCCCGTCGGCGACGCGGTCGCGAGGAACAGCACGGGGGTGCGCTGGGGCGACGGCTCGCTGAGGTGCGGCCCGACGACCTTGTAGAAGCGGCCGTCGTGGTCGATCGTGTGCACCTTCGACGGGTCGGTGTACACGCCCGAGCCGGGCGCGAGGCCGTCGGCGGTCGGGTCGGCGACGACGGCGTCGTCCTCCCACGAGCCCTCCCAGAGCTTGTAGAGCACGTCCAGGTACTCGGCCGCCCGGGCGTAGCGCTCCTCCTTCGGGATCTGGTCGTCGAGCCCGAAGTTGCGCGCGGCCGACGGGAGGTACGACGTGACGACGTTCCAGCCGACCCGGCCCCCCGTCAGGTGGTCGAGCGTCGACATGCGGCGCGCGAAGGCGAAGGGAGGCTCGTAGCTCGTCGACGCGGTGACGCCGAAGCCGAGGTGCTCGGTCACCGCGGCCATCGCCGGCACGACGAGCATCGGGTCGTTCGCGGGCGCCTGGATCCCCTCGAGCAGGGCCGGCGCCGGGCTGTCCCGGTAGACGTCGTAGGTGCCGAGCACGTCGGCGAGGAACACGGCGTCGAAGCCGCCCTGCTCGGCCAGCCGCGCGAGCTCGGTCCAGTAGCGGATGTCGGTGTACTCGCGGCGGTGGTTGCCGGGGAGCCGCCAGAGGCCGTGCGTGATGTGGCCGACGCAGTTCATCTCGAAGAGGTTGAGGATCAGCTTCTTCTTCGCTGCGGGCGGGGCTGCGGAGTCGGGTGCTGGGACAGTGGGCCCGGTGGGTGCGGTCGTCGGGGCGGTCTCGGGCGTCGGGGCGGTCTCGTCGGTCACCCGGTCGACACTGCCACAGGCCGGAGGCGCGGACCGAACCCGTGACGCCCCGCGACGCGTGGTACCGCGGTACCACCACGCCGGCACCCGGCTCCGACGAGGGCGGCCACGGCTCTCCGTAGCGTCGTGACCATGATCGAAGCCAGCCACCTCACCAAGCGCCACGGCGCCTCCCTCGCGGTCGACGACGTCTCGTTCACCGTCGCTCCGGGGGCCGTCACCGGGTTCCTCGGGCCGAACGGCGCCGGCAAGTCGACCACCATGCGCATGATCGTCGGGCTCGACCGGCCGACGTCGGGCACGGTCACCGTGAACGGGAACCACTACGCCGACAGCCCGGCGCCCCTGCAGGAGGTGGGGGTCCTGCTCGACGCCGGAGCCGTCCACCCCGGGCGCACGGCCCGCGACCACCTCCGCACCGTCGCCCGGACGCACGGCATCCCCGAGCGCCGCGTCGACGAGGTCATCGGCCTCGCCGGCCTCGAGTCCGTCGCCCGGCGACGCGCCGGCACCTTCTCGCTCGGCATGGGCCAGCGGCTCGGCATCGCGACCGCCCTGCTCGGCGATCCCGACACGCTCGTGCTCGACGAGCCCGTCAACGGACTCGACCCCGAGGGCGTCATCTGGGTGCGGCAGCTCTGCCGCTCCCTCGCCGCCGAGGGCCGGGCCGTGCTGCTCTCCAGCCACCTGATGAGCGAGATGGCGCAGACGGCCGACCGCCTCGTCGTGCTGGGCCGGGGCCGGGTCATCGCCGACGCCTCCGTCGCCGACGTGCTCGCCGGCCAGGGAGGCGGCACGGTCGCCGTCCGGACCGACTCGGCCGAGCGCCTCGAGGCCCTCCTGCGACCGCTCGGCGGCACCGTGACGCGCCTCGCCGCGGACCGGCTCGAGGTCGTGGGGCTCACCGCGGAGCAGATCGCCCGGGCGGCCTCGCCGGCCGGCGTGCTGCTGCTCGAGCTGACGCCCACGCAGACGTCGCTGGAGGACGCCTTCTTCGGCCTGACCGACGACTCGGTCGAGTACCGGTCCGGGTCGAGGACTCAGGCGTGATCGCCGGGGGCGCCTCGGGGACCGGGGCTGCCGGGGCCTCGTGACCGGCGCCTCCTGAGTCCTCGACGGGACTGAGCCCCGCTGCTCCGCTGCCCCGCTGCTCCGACCTGCGGCTGCTCCGTGCCCGCTCCTCCTCGTCCTCTCCTCCTCCCCCTTCTCTTCCTCCCTCCTCGCACTTCCTCCCGATCGGAGACACCTCGTGACCACCACCGCACCCCTGCTCAGCCCGCTCGAGCGCGCACCGCGCCTGACCTTCGCCCGCGTCGCCTGGTCGGAGCGGACCAAGCTGACGAGCGTCCGCTCGACCTGGCTGATCGCGGCGCTGACCGTCGTCCTGTCCGCCGCGGCGAGCGCCGCCGTCGCCCTCACCGACGCCTCCGACCCTGCCGGCGCGCTGGCGGGCGGGGTGGCGACCACCCTCCGCACGATGGCGCCGGCGACGACGGTCGGCGAGCTCTTCGTCGCCGTGCTCGTCGTGCTCTTCGTCACCCAGGAGTTCGCGACCGGCCAGAAGCGGACCACCTACTCCGCCGTGCCCCGGCGGCTGCCCGTGCTCGCGGCGAAGACCCTCGTCGCGGCAGGGGCCGCCGTCGTGCTCTCGGTGGCCTCGTCGGTCGCGGCGTGGGCCGCGTCGAGCGTGCTGCTCTGGAGCACGGGCCTGCGCACCTCGCTCGTCGACCCCGCCGTGCTCCAGGCGGTCGGCGCCGCGCCGGCGTGGCTGGCCGTGCTCACCGTGTTCACCGTGATGGTCGCCACCCTCGTCCGGAGCTCGGCCGGGGCGATCGCCATCGTCCTCGGTGTGCTGCTCGTGCTGCCCGTCGCGGTGATCCTGCTGACCGCCGGCCAGGGATCCGACTGGTCCGTCCTGCTCCTCACGTACGCTGAGACGACCATGAGCCAGCTCTTCTCCGGCACCGAGCCCGTCGCCGACCTGGGCCGCGACGTGGGCGTGCTCGCCGCCTGGCTCGTCGTGCCGACCGCGGCCGCGGCGTGGGCCACCGCGCGACGCGACGTCTGAGATGCGCGTCCGCCGCGCCTCCTCGTCCGGGTCGGCCCCGAGGCCGCCCCGCGCCGGGGTCGGAGGAGCCCCCGCCGGCGGCCTGCCGGACGGGGGCTCCGACGCGGGGCCGCCGCGGCCCCCGGGGCTGATCCGACGACGCATCGCGGAGCACCCGCTGGCCGCCGACGTCGTGCTCGCCCTCACGGCGGGCGCTGTGGCGTTCATCAGCGGCACCGCCAAGATCGACACGTGGGTCGTGGTGCTGCCAGCCCCGTGGCCCTGGTACGTGCTCTGGGCGGTCTCCTACGCGAGCCTCCTGCTGCGCCGCAGGGCGCCCGTCGTCGTGACGGCCGTCGCCCTGGTCTCCCTCGTCGCACAGAACGCCCTCGACCAGATCAGCCTGCCGTGGGCGCTGCTGATCGGGCTCTACTCGGTGGCGGTCCAGCGCGGGGCGCGGTGGGCCTGGGTCTCCTCGGCCGCCGTCGTGGGGTCGCTCGCTCTCGCGGGGACGGTCGTCCCGAGCGTCGAGGCCCCCCTGGTGGCGGCCTTCGGCATCGTCGTGGTCGTGCTCGTCGGGCTCAACGTGCGGAGTCGACGCCAGTACCTCGCCGCCCTGATCGACCGGGCCGCACAGCTCGAACGCGACCGTGACCAGGAGGCGCGCCTCGCCGCGGGCGCAGAGCGCGCGCGGATCGCCCGCGAGCTCCACGACGTCGTCGCCCACGGCATGTCCGTGATGATCAGCCTCTCCGACGGGGCCGACGCCGTCGCCGAGGTCGACCCGGCGCGCAGCCGCGACGCCGTGCGGCAGATCGGCGTCGTCGGACGGGAGGCGCTGGCCGACATGCGCCGACTGCTCGGCGTGCTGCACGACGACGCCGACGACGCGGCGCTCGCTCCCCAGCCGGGGCTCGACGGGCTCGACGACCTCGTCGAGACCTACCGCACGGCCGGCCTGCCCGTCGCGCTCACCCGCGTGGGCGAGCTGCCGACGGCTCCTGCCCTGCAGGTGGTCCTGTACAGGACGGTGCAGGAGGGGCTGACGAACTCTCTGAGGTACGCCGAGCGGCCGACGCGGGTCGCGGTGGTCCTGCGCGGTGCCGAAGGTCGGGGAGCCGGTGCCGGCAGCGGCAGCAGCAGCGGCAGCGGCAGCGGCAGCGGCAGCGGCAGCGGCAGCGTCGACGCGCTCGGGCTGGGGCTCGGCGGGGTCACCGTCGAGGTCGTCGACGACGGCGCGGGCACCGCCCCTGCCGCCTCGGTCGGGACGGAGCGCGGGCTCGTCGGGCTCCGCGAGCGCGCCGCCCTGTACGGGGGAACCCTCGAGGCCGGCCCGCGCCCGGAGCTGGGCGGGCGCGGGTGGCGGCTGCGGCTCGCCCTGCCGGGACCCGGCGGCGGCGCCGGTGCCCAGTCGTCACCCGGGGCGAGCGCCCAGCTCCGCCCCGAGCCGCACGCTCGGCCCGCCGCGCGCGCGACCTCGACCTCGACCCCTACTTCGCCCGACGCCGACCCGCTGCCCGAGGAGGCACCGTGACCGACATCACCGTCATGCTCGTCGACGACCAGGCCCTGCTCCGCGCCGGCATGGCCATGGTGCTCGGCGCCCAGCCTGGCCTCCGGATCGTGGGCGAGGCCGCCGACGGCCTCTCCGCGGTCGAGCGCGACGCGGAGCTGCGGCCGGACGTCGTCCTGATGGACGTCCGCATGCCCGCCCTCGACGGGATCGAGTCCACCCGCCGCATCGTCGCGGCGCGCCCGGAGGCGCGCGTGCTCGTGCTGACGACGTTCGACCTCGACGAGTACGCCTTCGGCGGCCTGAACGCGGGCGCGAGCGGCTTCCTCCTCAAGGACGCTCCCCCGGCCGAGCTGGTCGCCGCGATCCGCACCGTGGCGGCGGGCGACGCCATCGTGTCGCCGCGCGTCACCCGCGCGATGATCGACCTGTACCGGGGGCGGCTGCCCGATCCTGCGGGCGTGCGTCGCGCCTCCTCGATCGACCTGCTCTCCGAGCGCGAGCGCGAGGTGCTCGTCGCCATCGGACGGGGGCTCAGCAACTCGGAGATCGCCCGGGAGCTCTTCCTCTCCGAGTCGACCGTCAAGACGCACGTCGGACGGGTGCTGGCCAAGCTCGACGTGCGCGACCGGGTGCACGCGGTGATCTTCGCCTACGAGAACGGGCTCGCCGGGGGCTGACCCCGCGCCGCGGGCGTCCTTCGCGCTCCACTGTGTCGAGCGATCAGGAGGCGGCGACGCCGAGGACGCGCGTGCCACCGGTCTGAGCCCGTCGAGGACGTCGACGCCTGAGTCCTCGACACGAGGGCCGCCCCGCTCGACCGTGTCGACCGTGTCGACCGCGTCGACCGCGTCGATCCTTCAGGAGAGGACGCCGTGCGCGTCGTGCGCGCCGCCGATCGGGCACGCTCGAGGGCGCCGCTGCCTGAGTCCTCGACACGGCACCCGTGCCGCGGTGGCGCCGAGCACGGGAGGCGACGGCAGGCGACCGACGGACCCCGACCGGGGCTAGCTGCTCCGACGCCCGCCGCGCACCGCGGGCCCGGTCGGCACCGAGCCCGTGCGGGCCTGCACGGTCGCGATGGACGCCGTCACGACCGACACGGACGAGGTGATGGTGCGGAGGCTCGACGTCGACAGGGTCGACTGCGTGTGTCCCGAGACCGGGAAGCCCCGGCGGCCGAGGACGACGACCACGAGGCTCGCCCCGACCACGACCGCGGCGACGAACGGCAGCGCGCCGAGGCCGAGCCCGGCCGTGCTGAGCACCTGTGCTCCGAGCGCGGCCCCGCCCGCGATGCCGACGTTGGAGCCTGCGTTGACGAGAGCTCCGGCGATGTCCGGGCTGACGCCTCCGGTGCGGATCGCCGCCGCCATGAACAAGGTCCCGGTGGTGCCGTTCGCCGCGACCCAGAGCCCGGCGACCACGAAGGTGCCGACGAGCGAGCCGTGGACGAGGGGCAGGGCGGCGAGGGCCAGGGCCATGACGGCCACGGCGGCGATGAGCGTCTGTCGCGGCGCCCGGTCGACGAAGGCCCCGGCGGTGAGCAGCCCCACGATGCCCGTGACGCCGAGCACGAGGAGGGCCGGTGCGACCGCGTCGTCGCCTAGTCCCGCCGTCATCAGGTACGGGCCGACGTAGGTGTAGACGACGTAGTGCCCGGCGAACAGGAGGAGGTCGGCGACGACGACGGCGAGCAGACCGGAACGAGCCCAGGCCGCGACCGAGCCGAGGTGCGGCGACGACTCGCCCCGGACCGCGGGCAGGAACGCCAGCGCCACGACGGCGAGGACGGCGGAGGCGACCGCCACGGCGAAGACCGCGGAGCGCCAGCCGAGGTGGTCGCCGACGGCCGTGGCCAGGGGCACGCCGAGCACGAACCCGAGCGAGCTGCCCGAGTAGACGAACGCGATGGCGCGGCCCGCGAGCCGGGGCGGGACGATGCGCGTGGCGTACGCCGAGGCCACCGAGAAGAAGAGGGCGTGGGCGACGCCGCCCACGACGCGTCCCACGCAGACCGTCTCGAAGTTCGGGGCGAGCGCCACGATCAGGTTCGACGCGGTGTAGCCGCCGAGGGTCGCGACGAGGACGGCCTTCCGCGGCACGCGCGCCGTCGCCCACGTCAGCGGCAGCGCGAGCAGGGCGACCGCGAGGGCGTAGACCGTGATGACGACGCCCATGCGGGACTCGGTGACCCCGAGGTCCTCGCTCATCGTCGACAGCAGGCCCACGGGCATCAGCTCGGTCGTGATCGCGAAGAAGGTGGCCAGCCCGAGCACGGCGATGCCGACGATCGCCGACGGGGTGAGGACGTGCGGCGTGCCGTCGTGGCCGTGGGTCGGACGGGGGCCGGGGGTGTCGATGCCGCTCACCCGCATGGAGCCCGTGTAGGTCGAGGTCGGGGTCGGGCTCTGCGTGTCGGGCTCGGGGGCGAGGGCCACGGAGCCGGTGCGGGTGTCGTCGGGACGCGGGGAGTTCTGGGGCACGGTCAGGCCTTCCTGGACGGGCCGGCCGGGCGCGCACGACGATCAGCTCGTCGAGGGACCACTCAGCCGACAGGACCCGGCGTGATGACGCGGGCGGTGTCGGGAGGCGGAGCGCGCACGTCGCGGCGGAGGGGCGGGCGTTCGGGGATGGGCCACTCCACGACGAGGGCGTCCGTCCAGTGTCGCACGGCCCCCCGGCCCCTCCGCAAGATCCAGAACGACATTCGGTTTTGCGGCCGGCGCAGCACCGTCGCCGCCCTGGTCGACAGGTCGCCGCCCCGCTGTGACAGCCTCAGGAGGCGCGGCGAGCGCCCAGCGCCGCCTCCAGCAGGTCGGTGAGCACGGTGCCGCGCGACCCCGCGTCCTCCGGGTGCCACTGGACGCACCAGACGGGCGCCTCCTCGTGCTCGACCGCCTCGATCGTGCCGTCGTCGGCGCGGGCGACGACCCTGAGGCCCGGGGCGACCCGGCCGACGGCCTGGTGGTGCGAGCTCCGTACGTCGAGCTCCGTCGCGCCGAGCGCCCTCGCCAGCTCGCTGCCGGGCTCGACGAGCACGCGGTGGTCGACCATGCTGTCGGCGGTGTCGCCCCCGACGTGTCCGCCGTCGTGGAGGTGCTGCACAAGGTCGCCGCCGAGGGCGACGTTGACGAGCTGCATGCCCCGGCAGATGCCGACGAGCGGGGTGCGTTCGTCGACGGCGCGACGGACGATCGCGACCTGGGCCCGGTCCGCCGCGGGGAACGTCTGGCCGAGGTGCGGCTCGCGGGGGTCGCCGCCGTAGAACGACGGGTCGACGTCCTCTCCCCCGGTGACGATGACCGCGTCCGCCGCCGCCAGGCGCTCGTCGAGCTCGGCCTGGGGCGTCTGCGCCGCCGGCACGCGGTCGACGACGAAGCCGACGGAGGTCGCCGCCGCGACGACGCTGGCGGTGAGGCGCTGAAGCTCGGCCTCGAAGGCGGGGTCGTCGCGGCCGCCGTCGGCGACGTCGACGACGAGCAGGACGGGCGTCGACGCAGGGTCGCGTCGAGGACTCAGGTCGGACATGCCGCCATCGTGCCAGGCGCCTGCCGACGAGGCCGGTCGCGACGCGCACGCCTGAGTCCTCGACGCCGCGGCGCGGACAGGAGCCGCACGGGCCGGCACGGCACGCCCGCGCGCACTGCCCGGCCCGCGCGCACTGCCCGGCCCGCGCGCACTGCCCGGCCCGAGCGCACTGCCCGGCCCGAGCGCACTGCCTCGCCCGAGCTCACTGCCCGGCCCGTGCGCACGCCGGGCTACTACCGTCGACCACACGCGTGCCGGCCCTGATCCGTGCAGCAGAGAGGGATGTCATGTTCGAAGCGGAGAACCTGCGCGACTGGATCGGCCTGCCGGTCGTCGACCCGAGCGGCGACAAGATCGGACAGCTCGAGAGCGTCTACTTCGACACGTCGTCGGACAGCCCGTCCTTCGCGACGGTCCAGACCGGCCTCGTGGGCAAGAAGCTCATCTTCGTGCCCCTCGACGGCGCGGTCGTCGCCCCGAAGCACCTCAAGGTCCAGTTCGACAAGAAGCTCGTCAAGGACGCGCCGTCCATCGACACCGACGGCGAGCTCGAGGCCTCGCAGGAGGCGGACGTCTTCGCCCACTACGGCCTCCCCTACGCGCTGGGCGCCGGCGGAGAGCGCCGGCTCGGCCGCCGCTGACGCAGGCTGCGGGACACGAGGAGGCGCGGTGCGACAGGCACCGCGCCTCCTGTCGTCCCCGACGTCGCGGTCCGCAGCCCGATGATCCGGGCCCGCGCCCCGTCATCCGGGTCACAGGCCACTGACCCGAGTGCGTGGCCTGGCTAGGCCAGCACTCCGAGGTGCTCGAGCAGGATGCTCGTGCCGATGAGGATCAGGACGACGCCGCCCGCGATCTCGGCCGGCTTGCCGAAGCGCGCTCCGACGCGGTGGCCGACGAGCACGCCGACGAAGGTGAGGACGGTCGTCGTCACGCCGATCAGGAGCACGGCCCAGCCGATGGACACCGGCAGGAACGCGAGGGTCACGCCGACGGCGAGGGCGTCGATGCTCGTGGCCACCGCGAGCAGCAGCAGTTCGCGGGTGGAGATCCGGTCGACGTCCTCGTCGTCGTCCGCGCCCTTCGTGAAGGCCTCCCAGAGCATCTTCGCGCCGATGAGGGCGAGGAGCCCGAAGGCGATCCAGTGGTCGAAGTCGGCGATGTAGCTCGCGAAGGCGGTGCCGAGCAGCCAGCCCGCGAGGGGCATCGCCGCCTGGAAGAGACCGAACGTCACGGCGATGACCGCGGCCCCGCGCACCGAGAACTGGCGCATGTGCAGACCCTTGCCCAGCGCGACGGCGAAGGCGTCGGCAGAGACGCCGAGGGCGATGAAGAGGAGGGCCCAGAAGCTCACGACGGGTCCTTTCGGTGGCGGCGACGGCGGGCGTCGTCGCCCCGGAACCTGTCGATCTTGGCACGCCGGAGGCGGCCGTGACGCCAGAAAAGACCTGATCAGACAACTTCGGGACGCCGAATTCGGGGTGTCGGGCGACCGCGTGGGAAAGCGGGCGAGACCGCGAGGGTCTCGCCCGCCTCCTGCTGGCTCGTCGCGCCCGCGACGACGCTCGCGAGGAGTCGACTACGCGGCGTCGCTGCGCGTCGACGCCACGACCGCGGACACGACCTCGGCGAGCTTCGCGACGACCTCGGCGTCGTCCTTGGGGTGCACCTCGGCGAAGCGGACGACCGAGCCGGGGATGGCCAGGGTCACGTCCTCGAGGACCTTCGCACCGGCGATGCCGAACGACTTGCGGGTCTCGTCCTGCGCCCACACGCCGCCGAACTGGCCGAACGCGCTGCCGATGACCGCGACCGGCTTGCCCGAGATCTGGCTCTCGCCGTAGGGACGCGAGGCCCAGTCGATCGCGTTCTTGAGGACGGCCGGGATGGTGCCGTTGTGCTCGGGCGTGACGACGAGCAGGGCGTCGGCGCCGCTGAGGGCGCTGCGGAACGCCACGGCCGCCTCCGGACGGGCACCGTCCACGTCGATGTCCTCGTTGTAGAACGGCAGATGCGCGATGCCGTCGTAGACGCTCAGGGTGACGCCCTCAGGGGCGTTCAGCACCGCGGTCTCGGCGATCTGCTTGTTGGTGGATCCGGCGCGCAGGCTGCCGACGAGGACGAGGACGGTGGTCATGGGGTCTCCTTGGTGAAGGGGTGCGGTGGGTGCAGCGGGTAGGTGACGCGTCATGCACGTGCACGGAGGACGACCTGCAGGAGGCACGGGATATTCCCGGGTACCGCTGCGGGACGCGGCCCGGCCCTCGCCGCGCGCATCGTCGCGGGGGTGCCGCGCGCCGCCTCCATCCAGGCAGCGCGCGTCGTCGCGGGGCCGCCGCACGCCTCCTCGGCTCAGGCAGGGCGGCGGATCGTGCTCACGACGTCGACCAGGCTGGGCCGCGCGGGCGCCGAGCCGAACCCGAAGCGCACGGGCGGCGACAGCGGCGCGATCGAGCCGAGGTCGACGCCGTCGCGGACGGCCGTGACGGCGGCGAGGTCGCGCACCAGCGTGACGCCGTAGTACTCGCGGCGGCCTCCGCCCGCGGTGCCGGCCGTGCGGGCGCCGCGGACGAGCACGCGGGCGACGGGGTCGACGAGGGTGAGCCACGCCGGCCGGGTCGCGAGGCCGCGCGGGACCAGCCGCAGCAGCACGCCGAGCCACGAGATCGGCCCGACGGCGAGCGTCACCTCGAGGTCGCCCGCCGTCACGGCGATGCCGCCGTCGACCCGGCGCCGGGCGACCGGGACGACCCGCACCTCGTCGAACGAGTAGGTCGACGAGACGTACTCGGCGACCTCGTCCGACGGCGCCAACAGGAGGCGGTGGCCAGCCGCGTCCTCGATCATCACGTCGGCGAAGCGGCCGAGCGGCGACTCGTCCCACATGCCGATGACGACACGGGTCCCGGAGGCCGTGCCGAAGCCCGCGATGCGGCCGCGGAAACGGTCGTCGGGGGCGCGCGGCGGGCGGTGCCGGCCGAGAGCGGGCAGAACGGGACGGGGACGGCGCATGGGGGCGACGGTACGCGGACCGAGACGTCGAGCATTCAGGCGGCTGGGGCCGGACGGCCCGTGCTCACCTGCACGCCGACGCCGTCGACGTGTCCGCCTCCTGATCCCTCGACGGGGTCGCTCCCGGCGGGGCGGCAGGCCGCGGGCCCGCGGCCCTGCGAGCAGGGGTCAGTACCCGGCGTCGACGTCCACGACGCCGACGGGCTGTCCGCCGTCGGCGAGCGCCCGGATGTTCTCCTCGACCCGGGCCTGGAACAGCGGCTCGGTCATCGCGTTCGTGTTCGCCTGGTGCGGGGTGATCAGCGCCCGAGGCTCGTCCCAGAGAGGGTGCCCGCCGGGCAGCGGCTCGGGGTCGACCACGTCGAGGCCGGCTCCGCCGATCTCGCCCGCGGCGAGCGCCGCCACCAGCGCGTCGGTGTCGACGAGGGGCCCTCGGGCGATGTTCACGAGCACGGCCGTCGGCTTCATGGCCTCGAGCTCGGCCCGGCCCACGATCTTGGCCGTGCCGTCGGTGAGGGCCGCCGCGACCACGACGACGTCCATGTCGGGCAGCACCTCGGCGAGACGCTCGGACGTGATGGTGCGCACGGCACCCGGGACCTCGCGAGGCGTCCGCACGACCATCGTCACCTCGACGTCGAACACCCCCAGCAGCCTCAGCAGCTCGGTGCCGATGCCGCCCGCACCGATGATCAGCACACGCGCCCCGTTCAGCGAGATGCCGCGCTGCTCCTGCTCCCAGGAGACCGCACGGGCTCGGAGGGGCAGCGAACGCAGGGTCGCCAAGGTCAGCGCGAGCGCGTGCTCGGCCACCGGCGCGCTGTAGGCGCCCTTCGCGCTGGTGAAGACGAGCCCGTCGCGGCGGGTGGCCCTCATGGTCTCGACGTACGAGTCCACGCCCGCGCTCGGCAGCTGCACGACCGAGACGGCGGGGTGCTCGTCGATCGCCCGTCGGAGCTCGGCCTGGTCGACGCGGCCGCCGACCACGATCATGCGTGTCTCGTCGCCGAGCGCGACCGCCCTGGCGCCGGTCGCCTCGACGGCGCGCATCGCAGGGTCGACGCCCCAGGCGTCGCCGCCCCCTCCGGACGAGTCACGGGCGGGGAGGACGGTCACGGCGATGTCGTTCATCGGCCCAACCTACCGATGTGCCGGGGAGGCGCCCGGGGCCGGGCGGGGCAGGGCAGCGCAGGCACGGCGGCGCCAGCGGGCGCACAGCCGTCGAGGACTCAGGCGACGACGACGACGCACCGGCCTCGGGGCCGGCCCTGCGACGCCGACCGCCTCGGGTGCCTGAGTCCTCGACGCGACCGGGCCCGCGCCTCCTCGTCTCAGCCCTTGACCGCCCCCGAGGTCAGCCCGGAGACGATCGAGCGGCGGAAGATCAGCACCAGGATCACGATGGGCACGGTCGCCGAGACCGACGCCGCGAAGATCGCCCCGTACGGCACGGTGAACTGCGTGCCGAAGAGCGCGATGCCGACCGGGATCGTGCGGAACGACGTCTCGCTGTTGAAGGTGAGCGCCATGAGGAACTCGCTCCACGAGGCGGTGAAGGTGAAGACGCCGACCGTGAAGAGGCCCGGCTTCGACATGGGCAGGATGACGGAGAACACGGTGCGGAGGGGCGAGGCGCCGTCGATCTCGCTCGCCTCCTCGATGGTGGTGGGGATGCCGGCGAGGTAGTTGCGCATGATCCAGATGGCGAAGGGCAGGTTGAACGCGACATACGGGATGATCAGGCCGGGGTAGCTGTTGAGTAGGCCGAGCTGCCGCTCGATCAGGTAGATCGGCGTCAGGACCGCGATCGCGGGGAACACGGACAGCATCAGGAGGGTCGTCATGATCGTGGTGCCGCCCTTGAGCTTGCGGCCGGTGAGCGCGTAGCCCGCGAAGAGCGCGAGCCCGAGGACGAGCACCGTGGTGCTGACGGCCACGATCACGCTGTTGAGCATGTAGACCGCGAGGTCGTTCGAGACGAACGCGGTGACGTAGTTCTCGAGCGTCCAGGTCTGGGGGACGACCGTGGGAGGCGACGCCGCGACCTCGGGAGCCGTCTTGAACGACGACACCACGAGCCAGTAGAGCGGGATCGCCGTCACGAGGGCGATGAGCACGCCGCCGATGTTGACCACGTTGACCCAGCGGCGCCAGCCGCGGCGGATCTTGGTGCGAGCCATCAGTCGACTCCCTTCGCCTGGTTGCGGAACGCCCTGAGGAACAGCAAGCAGCCGAGGCCGACGATCAGGGCGGTCGACGTGGCGATCGCGGCTCCCGGGCCGATGTTGATGTCCTGGAAGAGCACCTTGTAGCCCATGATCGCGAGGGTCTGGGTCGAGGTGCCGGGGCCTCCCTGGGTGAGGACGAACGGCAGGTCGAAGACGCCGAACGCCTGCAGCACGCGGAACAGCACGGCGATCGTGAACGTCGGCAGCAGCTGCGGCATCACGACGCGCCAGAAGGTCGACCACGCGCTCGAGCCGTCGAGCTCGGCGGCCTCGTACTGCTCGTCGGGGATCATCACGAGCCCCGCGAGCAGGATGATCGCGACGAACGGCGTGGTCTTCCAGATGTCGGCGACCATGAGGGCGGCCGCGGCGCTGACCGGTTCGCCGAGGATCACGGGCGGGCTGTCCGTGACCAGGGCGATCCCCCACGTGGCGATGCCGTAGGTCGAGTCGTAGATGTACTTCCAGAGCTGCGCGGAGACGATGGTGACGAGCGACCACGGGATCAGCAGCAGGGCGAGCATCCAGCCCCGCGTCACGCCGAGCCGCTCGAGCACGAGTGCCGACAGCATGCCGAGCACGAGCTCGATCGTCACCGTGACGACCGTGTAGAGGATCGTGAAGCCGAGGGCGCGGTACCAGTCCTGGCTCTGCAGCAGGGCGCCGTAGTTGGCGAGCGTGTACTCCTCGACCTGGAACCCGTCGTAGTCGATCGTGACCCGCGCGAAGCTGAGCACGACCGAGTAGATCACCGGGAACACGGTCACCAGCAGGATGACGAGCAGGGCCGGGCTGGCGAAGAGCCACGCGGCACGGTTGCGGGTGTGCGCCAGCGAGGTGCGCGCTGAGCGTTCAGGCGTCGGCGGCCCCGTGGTCGTCGAGAGGGCGGTGTCCTGGCGGGGCGTCGTCGTCTCCTCCTGAACGCTCATCACAGGGCCTGCCCGGCGAGCGCCACGTCCATCTGCCGCTGCATCCGGCTCGTGCCCGTCTCGACGGCCGACTGCCCGGCGGCGATCGAGTTCGCGTTGACGTAGATGCCCTGCGAGACCTTCGGGTAGAAGGCGGTCGCGGTCGGCCTCGGCACGAGCGTGTAGTCGGCCGCGATCTCGTACTGCGGCTTGGCCGCGGCCTTCGCGTCGGGGCTCGTCAGCGACGCGGTCCGCGCCGGGATCACGCCGCCCTCGCGCACGATCAGCTGTTGCGCGTCCTCGTCGGCCAGCCACCGCGCCCACGCCAGGGCCGCGGCCGGCTTCGCGGTGTGCGGGTTGATGTAGCTGCCCCAGCCGCCGATCGTCGTGTGCGTCTCGTCCGTGCCGTCGAACCCGGGCCGCGACCGGATGCCGATCTTGCCCGCGACGCTCGAGGCGTCGGGGCTGTTCGCGGTGTCGTACGCGTACGACCAGTTGCGGAGGAACGCCGCCCGCCCCGTCGTGAAGGCGTCCAGGCTCGCCTGCTCGATGTACGTCAAGGAGGCGCGGGGCGTCACGCCCTCGGAGACCAGCGAGGCCATGAACTCCAGCCCGCGTCGCGCCTCCGAGCTCGTCGCCGTGGACTCGGTCACGTCCTCGTCGGTGAAGCGGCCGCCGGCGTCGGCCACGAACTCGACCGCGTTGCACGTCATGCCCTCGTAGACGTTGCCCTGGAAGACGAAGCCGTAGTCGACGTCGCCCGTGTCGATCAGCGCCTTGCTCGTCTCGACCACCTCCTCCCACGACCCCGGCACCTGGAAGCCGTGCTTGTCGAGGAGGTCCTGCCGGTAGACCAGGAACGAGTTGTCGATGTAGACGGGGAACATGTAGTACTCGCCGTCGACGCTCGCGGCGGAGCGGAGGCCCTCGGGGTACTGGTCCCAGAAGTCGTCCGGGACGAGCGTGCTGAGGGGCGTGGCGAGGGAGTTCTCGGCGAACTGGCCGGGCCAGGCGATGTCGCCGTGGATGACGTCGGGGCTCTGCGAGCCGGCCGCGATCTGGGTGGTCAGGGTCGTGCGGTTCGTGTCGGTGTCGGCAGGCGCCGCGACGAGGTTGATCCGAACGTTCGGGTACTGCTTGTTGAACTCCTCGATCAAGCGAGGGCGGAGGTCGCCGCCCTCGTTGGTGGCGATGTTGGCGCTCCACCAGTCGATCGTGACGGGCTCGTCGCCCACCTCGGTCGGCCAGTCGCCGATCTCGGTCCGCTCGGCGCGGGGTGCGCAGCCCGCGAGCGCCGCGACTCCTGCCAGTCCCGCCGCCCCCGCGAGCAGCCCCCTGCGGTCGATCTGCATGCGTCCTCCTCGACGTGTCGATCGTGCGCGACGGCCGCTGGTCTCCCGTGACCGCGCCCTTCCACCCTAGGAACCGGCTCGACGGGGAGTCAAGGGCGCCGAGAGCGCCGGGGGCGCGTGAGCGCCCCTCGCGCGCCCCTCGGATGCCGTCGCCGCCGGGGTGCGGTCGGCGTGCGGTCGGGGTGCGGTCGGGGTGCGGTGGGGGTGCGGTCGACGGATCAGGACACGCTGTCGGTCACCGGGTCACGGCGCGCCGAGCCGGGGTCGGACGGGCGCCGGGACCTGACTCGTCGACAGCACGGCCCCACGGGGATGTCGGGTCGGCGATCCCTCCTCAGCCCGCCGACGAACCACGGCCGTCCCCAGCGGGCCGCCGACCCTCGGCAGCGAGGACGTGCGCCGCGCGACAGTGTCGGCATGCACGTCAGCACCCTCACCGACATCGTCAGCGACGCCGGGGGCTTCGCCACCCGCCAGCAGCTCCGCCGGGCCGGCGCGACGGATCGCGACCTCACCCGGGCCGTGCGGTCGGGCGACCTCCATCGGCCGCGCCTCGGCTGGTACAGCAACCTGCCCCTCGACGACGACCGCGTCACGGCGGTCCGGGTCGGCGGGCGCCTCACGGGCGCCTCCGCCCTGTTCCACCTCGGCGGATGGATGTGGGATCGTCCCGACACGGTCTGCGTCTCCGTCCCGCCCCACGCCGCGCGGCTCCGCCGGTGTCGACGGTCACGGGTCGTGTGGGATCCGGTCGCCGTCCGGGAACGGGGCGGCGTGGCCGTCGTCTCGATCGCGGACGCCCTCGTCCGAGCAGTCCTCGAGGAGGACTTCGAGATCGCGGTCGCGCTCTGCGACTGGGCCCTCCACCAGGGGCGCGTCTCGGATGCCGAGTTCTCCGGGGTCCTCGACCGTCTGCCCGCCGACGCCCGCGGCATCGCCGACTGGGTCGACGCCGACAGCGAGAGCATCCTCGAGAGCGTCGTGCGCACGCGGCTCCGGAGGGCGGGCTTCCACGTCACCTCGCAGGTGCCCGTCGGCTTCGGCCGCCACACCGACCTGGTCGTGAACGGTGTGCTCGGAGTCGAGACGGACGGGCGCAAGTGGCACACCGACCGGTTCGACGCCGACGTCAGCAAGGACATGGCGACCTTCATCCGCCGGCGGATCCCCGTGCACCTGAGCTACGAGCTGATCGCGGAGCACTGGGACACCGTCCTGGCCGCGATCGAGGCGGCAGTCCTGATGCACCGTGACGGGACGGCTGCCGGGCCCGTGCCGCCGACACATACGCGCGTCCGCGACGGCCTGTCGACCGGACGGACCCCCGGTCCGGGCCGAGGGCGGGACGAGGCGACCGGACGACGGTCGACGCACGGACGCTCGCGACCTGGCCGACGGTGGCGTCTGCCACGTCGTCGGCCCGACGAGGCACATCACAGCTGGGCCCGCCGCAGGGAGCTCGCCGAGCGGCGCCGACCTCTGGTCCGGGCCGCACGCGGGTCAGCCCTTTCCCCCGCCTCCGGTCATACTGGTCATGACCACCGCACCGGCGCGAAGGACTCACGATGACCGTCAGCAGCACGTCCACGGCCGCTCAGGCCCTGACCGGACCAGGCGGCCGGACGCCTGCCTCGGCTGCTCTCCGAGGATCGCGCGTCATCGCCGTGCTCCGAGCGCCCACAGCCGGCGAGCTCGAGCCCGTGGTCGAGGCCCTCGTCCGCGGAGGCATCCAGAGCATCGAGCTGACGCTCACGACGCCCGGCGTCCTGGCCGTTCTGCCCGAGCTCGCCCGTCGCTTCGCCGACGCCGCCGAGATCGGCCTGGGGACCGTCACCACGGTCGAGCAGGGCCTGTCCGCCGTCGACCACGGCGCCGCCTACGTCGTCACGCCGATCACGTCGTCGGCCATCGCCGCCGCGGTCACGAGTCGTGGCGTGCCCTTCTACCCCGGCGGCCTCACGCCGACCGAGCTCTGGTCGAGCTGGGCGTCGGGCGCCACAGCGGTCAAGCTCTTCCCCGCCTCGACGGTGGGGCCCGGCTACCTGGGGCAGCTGCGCGGCCCCTTCCCGGACCTGGAGGTCGTGCCGTCAGGCGGCATCGAGCTCGACGACGTCCCGGCGTGGATCCGCGCGGGCTCGCTCGCCGTGAGCCTCGGCGGTCCGCTCCTGCGTGACGCCTTCGCCGGAGGCGCTGCGAGCGCCCTCGAGGAGCGCGCACGCCGCGTCGTCGGGCTGGCCCTCGAGGCCGGGGAGGCGCGGTGACGGACGCGACCGCCGCCTCCTCGAGCTCGACCAGGCGGCCACGGGTCGTCACGCTCGGCGAGACCATGGGGCTGCTGTCGAACACGCAGCCGGGGCCGCTCGCCCACGCGAGCACGATGCAGCTCGGCATCGGCGGCTCGGAGTCCAACGTCGCGATCGGCCTGAGCAGGCTCGGCGTGGACGTGATCTGGTTCGGCCGAGTGGGCGACGACTCCGTCGGCCGTCTCGTCGCTCGGGAGATCCGCGCCGAGGGCGTCGACGCCCGGGTCACGATCGACGACGGCGCGGCGACCGGCCTGATGATCAAGGAACGTCGGACCTCGACCTCGCAGAGCGTCACCTACTACCGGGCCGGGAGCGCCGGATCGCGTCTGTCGGCCGACGATCTCGACGAGGCGGCCATCGCCTCGGCGGACGTGCTGCACGTGACCGGCATCACGCCGGCTCTCTCCGACTCGGCGGCGCAGGCGGTCCGTCGAGCCGCCGACGTCGCCCGTGAGGCGGGTGTCCTGGTGTCGTTCGACGTCAACTACCGGCGCGCCCTGTGGTCGACGGACGACGCCGCGACGTTCTGCCGGGAGTTCGCAGCCGGCTGCGACGTGCTGTTCGCCGGAGAGGACGAGGCCGCGATGCTGCTCGGACCAGCCGCGACGGCGTCGTTCGCGACCGACGCTGCCGCCGGTTCGCCCTCCGATGCCGCTGCCGCTGCCGCCCGCGCCGTGCTCGCGCGCGGCCTCGCCGAGCTCGGTCCGCGGCAGGCCGTCGTCAAGTGCGGTGCGGACGGTGCCGTGGCGATGATCGACGGCCAGTTGGTCACTCAGGAGGCCGTGTCGATCGTCGCCCACGACACGGTCGGGGCCGGAGACGCGTTCGTCGCGGGCTACCTCGCCGAGCTCGCGGCCGAGAACGACGCACCGACGCGCCTGCAGACCGCCGCGACGGTCGGGGCGTTCGCCTGCTTGGCGGCCGGCGACTGGGAGGGCCTGCCCCGACGGTCCGAGCTGGGGCTGCTGCACGCCCGCGAGGCAGTCACGCGCTGACGAGCGCTGTCACGCTCGCAGCCTCGAGGCGCGCCGTCGTCGTCGCACCGTCTCTCGAGCGCCCGCCGGTCGCCGTCCGTCTTGTCGAGGGTCGTGGTCTCGGGCACGATGGATCCATGCCCCACGTCACTGCGATCTGCCGCGTCCACGCCTTGCTCGAGGACTCCGGCAGCGTCGGCGTGACCGCGATCGACAAGCGACCGGTCGAGGGTCCGGTGCCCGTCCGCAAGCTCGGCCTGAGGGGTGACGTCCAGGCCAGTCGTGCCCACCACGGCGGCGAGGACAAGGCCGTGTACGCCTTCGCGGACGAGGACGCCGACCACTTCGCCGACCTCCTCGGCCGTGAGGTGCTTCCCGGCTCGTTCGGCGAGAACCTCCGCACGTCGGGCCTCGACGTCACCGGCGCCGTCATCGGCGAGCGGTGGGCCGTCGGCGAGCGTCTCGTCCTCGAGGTGACCATGCCGCGGACTCCGTGTGCCACGTTCGCACGTCGACTCGGCGAACGGGGCTGGGTGCGTCGGTTCCAGGAGGAGGGCAGGCCCGGTGCTTACCTCAAGGTGGTCGTCGGCGGCGAGATCTCGGCGGGCGACGACCTCCGCGTCGTCTCGCAGCCCGAGCACGGCGTCACCATCGGCGAGTGCTTCGCCGGGCTCGCTCCTGAGCGCGCCGCGCTGCTGTTGAGCGATCAGGAGTCGCCGTCGCTCGCGCCCGTGATGCGCGACGTCGCCGAGCTCGCCGCGTCCCGCGCCTGAGTCCTCGACAGCGTCCGGTCTCCTCGAGGCCCGCGACGCCCGCGGTGACGCCGAGGTTGCGCGCACTGCACGATATTTGACGAGAACGACTACTCGTGCGAGAGTACCTCGGTGTCCTCCATCCGCCTCTTCGTGCTCGACTCGTTCGCGCGCCACGGCGAGATGCACGGGCACCAGCTCAAGCTCCAGGCCGAGCAGGAACACGTGCACCAGTGGACCGACATCTCGGTCGGCGGGCTCTACGGCGCCCTCAAGCGCCTCGCCGCCGAGGGCCTGCTCGCCCCCGTCCGCACCGAGCGCGAGGGAAACTTCCCCGAGCGACAGGTCTGGGCGATCACCGACGAGGGCCGCGCGGCCCTCGCCGACTCCCGCCGGCACGCGCTCGAGACCGTCGTGCTGCGGCCCGACCCCTTCGACCTCGCGCTGACCCGCGTCGACCCCGACGCCATCGACGACCTGGTCGGCACGGTCCACGAACGTCGCGGGGCAGTCCGTCGCCTCCTCGACGACGAGATCGAGCACCACCGTCGCGCCAGCCCCTATCTCTCCGTCGCCGAGAAGCACGCGATGGCGCACCGAGAGCACCGGCTCCGCGCCGAGCTCGCCTGGCACGACACGCTCGTCGACGCGCTCCCCGAGATCGTCGCCGACGAGGAGGCGGGGGCCAGGCACGCACTGACCCCCGGCTCCCCCGGTCGGTAGCGACCGCCTCCTCGACTCCCGTCTCCCTCTTCCGGCCACCCGCCGGGCACCCGACCCTGCCCCCTGAAAGGCACCTCCATGACCGACGCCACCGCCCGGGCAGCCGCCCCGGCGCCCGCCATCCCCCGCCAGTCGTGGCTCGCCCTGTCGGCGCTGCTGCTCGGCATGTTCATCGCCCTGCTGGACACGACGATCGTCAACGTCGCGCTGCCGACGATCAGGACGAACCTCGACGCCTCCGAGTCGACCCTCTCGTGGATCATCTCGGGCTACGCGCTGGCCTTCGGCCTGACGCTCATCCCGGCCGGGCGCATCGGCGACCGCATCGGGCACAAGTGGGTCTACTTCTCGGGCGTGCTGCTCTTCACCCTCGCGAGCCTCGCCTGCGGCGTGGCCACGAGCGACCACCAGCTCGTCGTGTTCCGCGTCGTGCAGGGGCTCGCGGGCGGCATCTTCGTGCCGGCCGTGACGGCGTTCATCCAGCTGCTGTTCCCGGGGCGGTCGCGCGGCAAGGCCTTCGCCATCATGGGAGCCGTCATCGGCGTCTCGTCGGCCCTCGGGCCGATCATCGGCGGGCTGCTCATCCAGGCGTTCGGCGACGAGCACGGCTGGCGTCTCGTGTTCTTCGTGAACCTGCCCTTCGGCATCATCACGCTGATCGCGGCCGCCGTGCTGCTCCCCCGTCGTGACGAGTCCGTGCCTCGCCCCGACCGCGGGCTCGACTGGTTCGGCCTTCTGCTCGTGTCGGCGGCGTTCGTCGCGCTGCTCGTCCCGCTGATCCAGGGGCAGGACGAGGGCTGGCCCCTCTGGACCTACCTGAGCATCGCCGGCGGCCTCGTGCTGCTCGCGCTGTTCGGCCTGTGGGAGGTGGCCTACACCCGCCGAGGACGCACGCCGCTGGTGCCCCCCAAGCTGTTCTCCCACCCGCAGTTCACGGGCGGCGTCGTCCTGGCCCTCGTGTACTTCGCGGCCTTCACCAGCATCTTCTTCACGATCTCGCTGCTCTGGCAGTCGGGCCTCGGGAACAGCGCCCTCGCCTCCGGCGCCGTCGCCATCCCGTTCGCGGTCGGAAGCATCATCTCGTCGTCGCAGAGCAACCAGCTCGCCCAGAAGCTCGGCCGCAACGTGCTGGTGCTCGGGACGGCCCTCGTCACGATCGGGCTCGGGGCGATGTGGATCCTCCTCCTCGTCGTCGAGCCGGCCGACCTCACCAACTGGATCCTGCTGGTCCCGCTGCTGGTCGCCGGCCTCGGGAACGGCTTCTTCATCGCCCCGAACGTCCAGTTCATCGTGGCCACGGTCGACCCGCAGGACGCCGGCTCGGCCAGCGCCGTGATCTCCGCCATCCAGCGCATCGGCTCGGCGGTGGGCATCGCCATCATCGGCAGCGTGCTCTTCGGGTCGCTGCCCGGCGGCCGCGAGCTGGCGACGGCGGCTGGTCGCGCCGCGGGCTTCACCGACGCCTCCGCCGCGGCCATGGGAGTCAGCGCGGCGTTCGCGCTCGTCGCCTTCGCGCTGGTGTTCGCCCTGCCGCGACGGGTCGGCTACGGCCGCCCCTCGGGAGCCGGATCCGGGGCCGGAGGAGACGCCGCATCCGCAGCAGACGCGGGTCCGGGAGCGGGCAGCCACGGCGGCTCGGGCAAGCACGCCGGGGCGCCCTCGGCCTGACGCGCCGCGCGCGCACCTCGCGACGGCACGCCACGCCTCGCCTCGCCTCGGCACGTGGGACACGCAGGGCGTCGACGACTCAGGAGTCGTCGACGCCCTGTCGTCGTCCCGGCAGGCTCCCTGCTAGCTCTCGCCACCTCCTCCTGAATCGTCGACGCGCTCGACGCGCTCGACCGGCTCGACACGCTCCACACGCTCGACGTGCCTGCCGCCTGACGCACCTGTCCGCCCAGCGCACCCCGCCGCCTCGGGGTGACCGCACCCGGGCAGATCGGAGGTCCGCCAGGCAGACTGGCCCGATGCCCCTCGCCTCTCCGACGACATCGACGCGCCGCGACCGCGTCCTGCCGCTCGACGGCCTGCGCACGGTCGCCATCGCCTTCGTGGTGCTCTACCACCTGCACGTGCCCGGCTTCGGCAGCGGATTCGTGGGCGTCAACGTCTTCTTCGTGCTCTCCGGCTACCTCATCACGACGCTGCTGCTCGGCGAGCACGCCCGCACGGGCCGCATCCGCCTGGGCCGCTTCTGGGTGAGGCGGATCCTGCGCCTGTACCCGACCCTGCTCGCCGTGGTGGTGGTCGGCGTCGCCCTGTGGTGGCTGATCGGCGACTACCAGGGCTCGACCATGAGCGCCCTCGGCGCGGCCGCGGTCGCGCTCACCTACACGGGCAACGTCGCCCGCTCGTTCTTCGGTGAATCGCAGGGCGTGTTCTCGCCCATGTGGAGCCTCTCGATGGAGGAGCAGTTCTACATCGTCTGGCCGCCCCTCCTCATGCTCCTCATCGCGGTCGTCGCCACCCGCCGGGTCATGGTGTCCGTGCTCGGCGCGCTCGTCGTGGCCTCCGTGGTGGCGTCGGGCTTCCTCTTCGAGGCGCCCGGGGGCGGGTCGACGCCCGACATCTACTTCAGCCCGGTGCTGAACGTGGCCCCGCTGTTGCTCGGCTGCGGACTGGCGCTCGTGATGGGCTCCGAGAAGGGGCAGGCGCTGTTCCGAGGCCGCCTCGGCAGCGTCGCCACCTGGGTCGGCCTCGCCGGCGTCGTCGGCTCCCTGGCGGCGATCGGCAGCGGCTGGCAGCAGAACGTGACGACCTTCACCGTGATGTTGCCCGGCGTCGCGATCGCGTCGGCACTGCTGATCGGCGGCCTCGTCTCCCGACCGTCGCTCCCCGCCCGGGTGCTCTCGCTCAGCCCCGTGGCCTGGTTCGGCCGGGCGCTCTCGTACCCGATCTACCTGTGGCACGTCGTCTTCATCGCCCTCATCACCCCCGTCGTCCCCGGGGCGCTCGGCATCGTGGCCGTGATCGCCGCGTCCGTCGTGACGGCGTACCTCTCGCACCGCTTCGTCGAGGGGCCGGCCCTCCGTCTCAAGGACCGCCTCGGCACGTCCGCCAAGGAGGCGCGGAGCACGACAGCAGCAGAGCGCGAGCTCACGAACGCCTGACGGTCGGCAGTGCTCGACGCGGCACGGCTGGCACGGCCGGGCCTGCACGGCACAGCCGGCACGGCTGACACGGCACTGCTGGCCACCTCATCGCGCGGCTCCGCGGGCGATCGCGACTCACGGTCGCCGACTCGTCCCGTTGCTCGGACACGGGCGACGCGGATGCGCGGACGTACGTGCCCGCGGCAGGCTCAGGCTGGGCATCTGCCGCGCATGGCATCCTGGGCCCATGCCGACGACGACTGAGCAGGTGCAGGCGATCTGCGCCGAGCAGCCCTCTGCCGAGCTGACGTTCCCGTTCGGGCTCGAGATCGCCGTGTACAAGGTGCGCGGCAAGATCTTCGCCCTCGTGCCCGTCGACGCCGAGAGGCCGTCCGTCTCGCTCAAGGCGGTTCCGGAGCACGCCGAGCAGCTGCGCGCCGAGCACCCCGAGATCACCCCGGGGTGGCACCTCAACAAGCGGCACTGGATCACGCTCGACCTGTCGGGCGACCTTCCCGCGACCATGGTCGAGGACCTCGTGGGCAACTCGTACGACCGCGTGGTCGCGGGCATGCCGAAGGCACGGCGCCCGCTCGTGTAGGCGGCCGCCCCGCGGCGCAGCGGTGCCGTCGTCCGTCACGTCGTCACGTCGTCACGTCGTCACGTCGTCACGTCGTCACGTCGTCGCGTCGTCGCCGTCGAGGACTCAGGCGGACGACGACGACCTGCGCCGCCCAGCCGGGCCCCGAGTCCAGCGTCGACGCCGGCACCTGAATCCCCGACGCGGAGACGGCGAGGCGCACGAGCAGCGCCAACGACAGCAGCGAGCTAGCGCCGCCGCGGCCGTGCGACGGCGGGCACGCCGACCGCGACCGACCCGGGCGGCACGTCGTGCGTGACGACCGCGCCCGCGCCGACGACGCTGTCCGCACCGACCACGACCCCGCCGAGCACCGCCGCGCCCGCGCCGATCGTGACGCCGCGCTCGAGCGTCGGGTGCCGACGCCCGGCGACGCCGCGGCCGCCCTTGCCCCCGAGGGTCACCCCGTGGAACAGCGTGCAGTCGTCGCCGACGACCGCCGTCTCGCCGACGACCGTCCCCATCCCGTGGTCGATGAAGAGCCGTCGCCCGAGCACGGCCCCCGGGTGGATCTCCACTCCGGTCGCCGTCCGCGCGACCTGCGACAGCACCCGGGCGACGAACCGCGAGCCGAGGAGGCGCGGCACGCCTCCCGCACGCCACAGCCGGCTGGTCAGGCGGTGCGCCCAGACCGCGTGCAGCCCCGAGTAGACGAGTGCCGTCTCGAGCCGTCCGCGGGCCGCGGGATCGCGTCGCCGGACGGTGGCGAGGTCCTCGCGGAGCCGCGCGACCAGCCGCACGCTAGGCGTCCGCGAGGTCCTGGAACAGCACCGTCGAGAGGTAGCGCTCACCCGTGTCGCAGACGATCGCGACGATGCGCTTGCCGGCGTTCTCGGGGCGGGCGGCGATCTCGAGGGCGGCGTGCACGATCGCGCCCGACGAGATGCCGGAGAGGATGCCCTCCTTCGTGCCGAGGTCCCGAGCGACGCGCAGGGCGTCGTCGAGCTGAACGGGGAAGACCTCGTCGATCTGCGACCGGTCGAGCACCTCCGGCACGAAGTTCGCGCCGATGCCCTGGATCTTGTGCGGTCCGGCCTTGCCCTCGCTGAGCAGCGGCGAGTCGGCGGGCTCGACGGCGACGACCTTCACGCCCGGCACCTCCTCGTGGAGCACCTGGCCGACGCCCGTGATCGTGCCGCCGGTCCCGACGCCCGCGACGAAGAAGTCGATCGCGCCGTCGGTGTCGCGGATGATCTCGCGCGCCGTCGTGCGGCGGTGGATCTCGGCGTTCGCCAGCGTCTCGAACTGCTGGGCCCAGACGGCGCCCTCGGTCTCGTCGACGATCTGCTTCGCGCGCTCGACGGCGCCGCGCATGCCCTCGCCGCCCGGGGTCAGGACGACCTCGGCGCCGTACGCCTTGATCAGGGTGCGGCGTTCGACGCTCATCGTCTCGGGCATCGTGATCACGACGCGGTAGCCGCGGGCGGCGCCCACGAGGGCGAGGGCGATGCCGGTGTTGCCGCTCGACCCCTCGACGATCGTGCCGCCGGGCTGCAGCTGGCCCGACGCCTCGGCCGCGTCGACGATGGCGACGCCGAGACGGTCCTTGACGCTGGCGCCCGGGTTGTAGAACTCGAGCTTCACGACGACCTCGGCGCCGCCGGGCACCGCCAGGCGGTTGAGGCGCACGAGGGGCGTGTCGCCGAAGGCGGAGGTGATGTCGTCGTGGATGCCGGTCATGCGCGTCTCTTCCGTGAGGTGGGTCGGTACGTACGAACAGACCTCAGTGTAGGCAGCGGGCCTGCGCCGCCGCCCCAGATGACGCCCGGCGGCGGACCGTCGACGCGTCGGCTCGGGCGGACCGTCGACGCGTCGGCTCGAGCGGACCGTCAGTGCGTCGACGACTCAGGAGACGGAGGAGGCGCGGCCCGGCCCGCCGAGGACGCTGCGGACCTGACGACGCCCGCACCTGAGTCCTCGACACGAGTGCGCGACGCGACAGCGCAGCCGCGCGACGCACAACGCGAGCGCGCAGCCGCACGGTGCGACGGCGCGACAGCGCGACGCCCCGCCGCACACGAGGTGCGACGGGGCGCCGAGCCCGAGTGACGGGCGAGAAGCGGGCCTACGCGCCGGTGACCTTGCCCGGGTTGAAGACGCGCCCCGGGTCCGCCGAGTCGAACAGCCCCTGCATGACGGCGACGCCCTCGGGCGAGACGTCCTGGGCCAGCCAGGGCTGGTGCTCCAGGCCGACCCCGTGGTGGTGCGACACGGTCGCGCCGGTGTCGATGAACGCCTGCTGGATGGCGTGCTTCACGACGTCGTACTCCGCCTCGGCCTGCTCGCCGTGCTCGAAGGCGAACGTGAAGTAGAGGCAGGCGCCCGAGTGGTACGAGTGCGACAGGTGCCCCATGATCCAGCCCTGGACGCCGATCTGGTCGAAGGCCTGGTTGGCGGCGGCGTAGACGCGCGACGACACGGCGCGCAGCTTCGACCAGGGCGCGGCGGTCTCGGAGACGTCGGCCGCGCCTCCGTGATCCATGAAGAAGTCGCGCAGGTAGGGCGTGTCGAACTTCTTCTGGTCGTAGAGCTTGCCCGGGCCCTTGCCGACGCCCATGCCCTTGTTCGCCTTGACGATCTTGGCGACGGCCTTCTGGGTCTGGGCGACGTGCTCGGGGCTGCCCTCGTAGCCGATGAACGACAGGCACATCGCGTCGACGTCCCAGCCCTTCGCCTTGAGCACCTTCGGCAGCGCGTCGTTGACGACCTTCGAGATGCCCGTGCTCGCCTTCGAGGTCGCGAACGAGAACGCCGTCTCGTGGGCGTCCGAGACACGGGTCACCGACGGACGCGCGTCGCTCTCGGCGATGGCCTGCATGGCGGCCAGGCCGTCGTGCCACGACGGGAACAGGTAGGCGAGGATCTCGCGCTTCTCGGGCAGGCGGTGCACCTGGGCGGTGACCTCGGTGATGACGCCGAGGCGCCCCTCCGAGCCGATGATCATCTCGCGCAGCGAGGGCCCGGTGGAGGCGCTCGGCACGGCGCGGATCGCGAGGACTCCCCCGGGGCGCACGACGCGCAGCCCCTTGGTGATGTCCGCGATGTCGCCGTACTTGTCGCTCTGCATGCCGGAGGAGCGGGTCGCGACCCAGCCCCCCATGGTCGAGTGCGTGAAGCTGTCCGGGAAGTGGCCGAGGGTCCAGCCGCGCGCGTTCAGCTGCTCCTCGAGGTCGGGGCCCTGGCCGCCGGCCTGGATGCGGGCGAGGCCGCCGTCCTCGTCGATGTCGAGCACCTTCGAGAGGCGGCCCATGTCGAGCGAGACCACGGTGCGCTCCTCGGTCGGCATCGGCTCGAGGCTGCCGACGATGTTGCTGCCGCCGCCGAAGGGGATCAGCACGACGTCGCTCGCGACGGCGAGGTCGACGATCTGCTGCACCTCGGCCTCGTCGGCGGGGTAGACCACCAGGTCGGGCACGCGCTCGAGGATGCCCGCGCGGATGCGGATCAGGTCGCGGATGCTCTTGCCGTAGGTGTGCACGACGCGGTCGTGGTCGCCCTGGTCGACGTGCTCGGGCCCGACGATCTGCACGAGCGAGTCGATCACCTCGGCCGAGGCGCGCGACGCGGGCACGGTCAGCTGGGCGAAGTCGAGGCCCGTGTCGTGCTGGCCCTGGGTCAGCTCGACGCCGACGATCTTCTTCACGAAGGGGGCGAACCCGGGCTTGTCCTCGTGGTGGAACGCGACGCCCTCGACCCCCCAGCCCCACCACTTCATGTGGGCGACGCCGTGGTCGGCGGCCGTGGTCTGGGGCTTGTTCTGGACGTCGGTCACGGTCGTGCTCCTTCAGAGGGGTGTTCGGGGCCCAGGATGCGGGCGGTGTTCGCGTCCTTGAGACGCAGGATCTCGGCGCGGAGCCGAGCGGAGAAGTCGAGGGGGGTCTCGCCGGGCTCGGGACGCATCGGGTCGCCGAACGCGACGCCGACGGGCAGCCGGCCGGGTCGCGGCCAGCTCGAGCCGCGCGGGTGCGCGATGTGCGCCCCGATCAGCGCGAGCGGGATGATCGGGACGTCGCAGGCGGCGGCGAGCGCCGCGGCACCGGGCTTGAAGGAGGCGACGGTGCCGTCCTTGGACCGCGTGCCCTCCGGGAACACCAGCACCGGGTAGCCGCGCTCGAGCAGCGAGCGGGCGCTGACGGTCGGCTGGCCGGCGCGGCGGCGGGCGGCGACCTTGGCGGCGGCCTTGCGGCGCGCCGCGGACGGGATCGCCGTCGCGCCCGTCGAGGGGTGCGCGGCCGCGGCGGCGGCTGCGGCTGCCACGGCCCCCGGCGCCTGGGGCGTCGGCGACCCGGGCGTGCCCGCCGGGGTCGCGGTCGACGACCCGCGCTGCACGGGGAACGCGTTGAAGAACAGCTCGGTCAGCTTGCGGCGCCACGGCACGTCGAAGAAGTAGTCCGCGGCGGCACCGGTGGCGAGGTAGCGGGCGAGTCGCCGTGGCAGGGCGCCGAGGATGAGCGGCGCGTCGAGGTGGCTCGAGTGGTTGGCGACCACGATGAAGCCGCCCTCGACGCCCTTGAGCCGGTCGCGGTCGATGACGGTGACGCTCGTGATCGACCAGATCGTGGGCTTGAGGACGACGCGCTGGGCGACGTAGCGGGCCATCGCGTGGCCGCGCGAGCTGAAGCGGTCCTTGACGTCGACGGCGGCGCGGGCCACGGCGTCGCGGCGCGGGCGAGCCGCACGAGCGTCGGCGGCGGCGGACGACGACGCAGCGGACGACGAGGAGACGGACTCCGCCTCGGCGGCCTGCTCGGTCTCGTCGGGTCGCTCGTCGCGCGCCACCGTCACCGCTCCACCGGAGCGTCCGTGCCGGCAGCACCGCCGGCGACGGCGTCCGCGGGCGCACGGCGGCTCGACGAGATCGCGCCGGACACGGCGCGCACGGCGCTGCCCGGGGCGTGCTTGACCAAGCCGATCAGCACCTTGTACCGAAGCGTGGGCATGGACACCACCTTGCCTCTCTCGACGTCGCGCAGGCACGCGGACACCAGTCGTTCGGCGCTGAGCCACATCGAGTTGGGTATGGACGACGCCCGGATCCCGGCGCGCTGATGGAACTCCGTGCGCACCCACCCCGGCTGCAGCACCGTGACGCCCACGCCGGTGCCCTTCAGCTCGACCGCGAGGCCCTCGCTGAACGAGTTGACCCACGCCTTGATCGACGAGTAGCTGCCCATCGCCATGAAGCCCGCGACGCTGCCGACGTTGACGATGTGGCCGGAGCCACGGAGGCGCATCGCGCGCCCCGCGGACGCCGACAGCACCAGCACGCTCCGCACCATCACCTCGAACGCCCGGTCGTGCACGGCCGTGTCCGTGCTCGTGAGCGGCTCGTGCACGCCGAAGCCGGCGTTGTTGACGAGCAGGTCGACGGGACGGTCCACCTCGGCGAGCCGGGCGGCCACCCGGTCGACGTCGGCACGGTCGCCGAGGTCGGCGGAGAGCACCTCGACGTCGCGTCCGAGGGCCCTCAGCTCGAGGGCGGTCAGGTCGAGTCGGGCGGGGTCGCGGGCGACCAGGACGAGGTCCCAGCCGCGGGCGGCGAGTTGACGGGCGAATTCGGCTCCGATGCCGGACGTGCCCCCGGTGACGAGCGCTGTTGCCATGCCGCTTACGATACGGTCTTGTCGGGAAACTGCGTGCATCGTGTCCCGTTCACCACCGCGATGAGGTCCCCCGGAGGAACACAGCCATGACGACCGATCGCGACCCCTACGACTCGAGCGCCTTCGACATCCGCGAGTTCACCCTGACCGCCCAGGGCACGCTCCGCGCCGAGCTCGACCTGGCACCCTTCGAGGCCGCGCCGCTCGGCCCGGACGAGCTCCGCCTCCTGCGCCACCTCGGCCGCCTCGAGAGCGCGACGATGGAGCACCTCCGCAACCTGCTCGTCACCGCCACGCACAAAGATGCTCGCGTCACCGCGTTCCTCGTCACCTGGGCGTTCGAGAAGTACTGGATCGCCGACGCCGTCGACGCCGTGCTCGAGGCGAACGGCGAGCCGCGCCTCAAGGACGTCGAGGAGGGGCCCCGCCGACACAGCCCCGCCGAGGCCGTCGAGCGGCGCGGCCCGATCACGCGCGCGATCGAGGCGATCGGACGCGGCGTGCCCATCGTGGCCGTGCACATGACCACCGGCCTCGTCGACGAGTGGGTGATGCGGCACGCGTACGACGTCCTCGTCGAGCGAGCCGACAGCCCCGCGCTGACGGCGATCGTCGAACGCCTCCGCACCGTCAAGGCGCGGCACGAGGAGTTCTTCGACGTCGAGGCCCGCTGGCGCCTCGAGGACTCGGCCCGTGCCGTGAAGCAGACCCGCGTCTCCTTGTCGACGGCCGTCTGGCCGCTGGGCGCCGTCGAGCGCTCGGACGCCGAGCGCACCTTCTTCGACGCCGCGGTGTGGGGCGGCGCCGCCGGCCACCTGCGGGCGGACGCCGTCGGCGACCGCGTCGCCTCCCTGCCCGGACTCGACGCCTCCGTGGGCGCCGCCGTGACCCGAAAGCTCACCGCATGACCGTCCCTGCCCCCTCCTCCGTCCCCGGCTCGACCGTGACCAGCCTCGGCTCGGCACACGTGCTGCTGACCGGCGGCACCGGCTTCGTCGGCCAGGCCATCCTCGAGCGGCTGTTGTCGTCGCACCCCGACACGACGGTCACGCTGCTCATCCGCCCCAAGGCCGGCACGTCGGCCCTGGCCCGTCTGCGGCACCTCCTCAAGAAGCCCGTGTTCGCGTCGTGGCGCGAGCGCGTCGGGGCGGACGAGGTCGAGCGCGCGCTGACCGAGCGGCTGCGGGTCGTCGAGAGCTCCCTCGGCGCGCTGCCCGCCCTGCCGAGCGACCTCGACGTCGTCATCCACAGCGCGTCGACCGTGTCGTTCGACCCGCCGATCGACCAGGCGTTCGACACGAACGTGGGCGGCGCCGTCGGCCTCTACGAGGCGCTGGTCGCGGCGGGCGGCGACCCGCACGTCGTCCACGTCTCGACGGCCTACGTCGGGGGCATCCGCAAGGGCGTCTTCCCCGAGGCGGCGCTCAGGCACGACGTCGACTGGCGCGCCGAGCACGCGGCCGCCCGCGACGCCCGCGCCCGCGTCGAGGCGGCGTCGCGCCAGCCCGAGACGCTCCGCGGGTTCCTGGCCGAGGGCCGGGCGGGCCACGGCAAGACCGGCCCGCAGGCCGTCGCGGCGGCAGCCGAGGAGGCGCGGGTCGCCTGGGTGGCCGCCCGTCTCGTCGACTACGGGCGCACCCGCGCCGAGACCCTCGGCTGGACCGACGTCTACACGCTGACCAAGGCCTTCGCCGAGCGCGCCGCCGAGCAGATCTGGGCGGCCGAGGGCCACCGGCTGTCCGTCGTCCGGCCCGCGATCGTCGAGAGCGCCCTCCGCCACCCCTACCCGGGCTGGATCGACGGCTTCAAGGTCGCCGACCCGCTGATCATGTCGTACGCCCGCGGCCTGCTGCCCGAGTTCCCCGGGGTGCCCGACAGCGTGCTCGACATCGTGCCGGTCGACTACGTGGTGAACGTGATCCTGGCCGTGGCCGCGAACCCGGCCGGCGCCTCCTCGGCCCGCGACGACGACGCCGTCGACGCCGCCGCCGGCGCTGCTGCCCCGGCCTCGGCGCCCGAGCCGCAGTACTTCCACGTCGCGTCGGGCAACAGCAACCCGTTCCCGATCCTGCGGATGTTCGACAACCTCAAGACGTTCTTCACGGCGAACCCGCTGCCGCGCGACGAGCACACGAACATCCCCGTGCCGACCTGGGACTTCCCCGGCGTCCGCAAGGTCGAGGGCGCGATCCGGACCGCTCAGCGCGCGAACGACTGGCGCGAGCGCGTGCTCGTCCGCCTGCCCTCGACGACCCGCACCCGCACGGCCCTCACCGGCGTGCAGACGCGGCGCGCCGACCTCGAGTCGCTGCAGAGCCTCACCGACCTGTACCGGCACTACGTGCAGTCCGAGATCATCTTCGACGACCGCCGCACGCGCGCCCTGCACGACGGCCTCCCCGAGGAGGCGCCGGCCGACATCGGCTTCGACGTGACGGACATCGACTGGGAGGACTACTTCCAGACCGTGCACTTCCCGTCGATCACGGCGATGACCCGGGCGTTCTCGGTGCGTCCCGCCGCGGCCGGGGCCGTGCTCGACGCCCGGGCCCTGCCGCAGCGCACCGACGTCGTCGCCGTCTTCGACCTCGAGGGCACCGTGCTCGACTCGAACATCGTCGAGCAGTACCTCTGGGTGCGCTCGAACGGCTTCCGCAAGGCGGCCTGGCCCGCCGAGGTCGCGTCGCTGCTGACCGGGCTGCCCGCCTACCTGCGCGCCGAGGGGCGCGACCGGGGCGAGTTCATCCGGGCGTTCCTCCGCCGCTACGCCGGCATGCCCGTCTCGCGCCTGAAGGGCGTCGTCCGCTCGGCCGGCTACGCCGAGACGGTCCGCCGGCACACCCTGCCCGAGGCGCTCGCGCGCATCGCCGAGCACCGCGCCGCCGGGCACCGCACCGTGCTCGTCACGGGCTCGATCGGCACCCTCGCGACCCCCATCGCGCACCTCTTCGACGAGGTCGTCGCGAGCACGATGCACGAGCGCGACGGCGTCCTCACCGGCTACCTCGCCCAGCCGCCGCTCGTCGACGAGGCCCGCGCCGCGTGGCTCGCGCAGTGGGCCCTCGAAGAGGGAATCGACCTCACGGGGTCGTACGGGTACGGTGACAGCCACGCCGACCTGGCGTGGCTGGAGATGCTCGGCAACCCGTCCGCCGTCAACCCCGACGCCAATCTCGCACGCGAGGCGCTCCGAAGAAGATGGAGCATCCGAGATTGGTCGCGTGCCCGCGGTTCGTCCGCGTCCGGAACATCGACGGCCCCGGCCGTCGGCACCACCTCGAAAGGAGAAGGAGACAGGGTCTGACGACCCGCGCCTCCTCACGCCACATGGCATTCGACATCGACAAGTTCGCCGCCACCAGCGAGCGCATCACCTGGGACGACCTCGACCTGGACCACTTCAAGGAGAACCCGCTCAGCCCGGACTCCCTCCGCACCCTGCGCTACATGGCAGACGTCGAGTACCACACGGTCTGCTACACCCGTGACCTGCTGACGACGCCCTCGCACAAGGAGGGCGACGTCTCGACCTTCATGACCATGTGGAACCGCGAGGAGTTCTGGCACGGCGAGGCCCTGGCCGCCATCCTCGAGGTGCACGGCGAGAAGGTCGACTACGACCAGCTGCGCGCGAACCGCCTCAAGCTCGGCTGGCGCGACAAGCTCGACCCGGTGAAGCAGGGCCTGCTCGGCAAGTTCGTCGGCTCGGACTTCGTGGCCGTGCACATGTCGTGGGGCGCCGCCAACGAGTACTCGGCCGTGGCCGCGTACAAGCGGATGGCCGCCCTCGAGAAGGACCCGGTGCTCGCCGAGCTGCTCGTGCGCATCGCCCGCCAGGAGTCGCGCCACGTCGCGTTCTACGTCTCGCAGGCCCGTGAGCGCCTGCTCAAGAGCAAGAAGGCGCAGAAGCTGACCCGCTTCCTGCTGCAGAAGGTCTGGGCGCCCGTCGGCTCGTCGATCATGGAGCTCGACGACGTGAAGTTCGTCTTCGGCCAGCTCATGAGCGGCGAGGAGGGCCGCAAGGCCGCCGAGAAGCTCGACGCCAACATCTCGAACCTGCCCGGCATGTCGGGGCTGACGATCTTCCAGAAGGCGCTCGACGGGCTCGGCGTCACGCACGGCCCCGCCGCGGACGGCTCGGTCAGCGTCGCCTGACGTCCCCGCCGGAACTGCTCGTCCCCTCGGCCGCAGGTCGTCCCGCCTCGGCGGGGCGGCCTGCGGCTCCGTTAGTCTGGGGCGGTCGGGCACCCGGCCGACCAGCGAGAGGCGACACCACGTGAAGACGAGCCACCTGAGGCACTTCCTCGTCGCGGCCGAGGTGCTGCACTTCCCCGTCGCGGCCGACAAGCTCGGCATCTCGCGGCAGAAGCTCGAGTCGTCGATCGAGGCGCTCGAGCTCGAGTTCGGGCAGAAGCTGTTCGACCGTGACGCCTCGCCCTACCGCCTGACCAAGGCGGGCCGCGCGGCCGTGGTCGTCGCCGAGGAGGAGCTGGCCAGCCCCTCGACACCGCCCGCGCCGCCTGCTCCCCCGGCCGGCGGCAAAGCCAAGGCGTCGAAGGGCAAGGGGCGCACCCCGGCGGTCAAGGGGCAGCCGAAGCCGTTCAAGAAGCGCCAGGGGCGCTAGGGGCGCCAGGGGCGCTAGGGGTCACAGGGCGCCAGGGGCGCTAGCCGGCCTCGCCGCCGCTCGTCTCCGCGAACCAGTCCGCGTACCGGGTGTTCTCGGCCATGCGGCGGGTCTCGTCGGGGGCGTCGTCGTCCCACCAGACCGGGCCCCGCTCGCCGAGGGCCGTCTTCGCGGCGTCGACGCGGGCCCGGGCGGCCTCGCGGGCCTCGGCGTCGTCGTCGTCGTCCAGCGCGGTCTTCTTCGCGCGCCGCGCCTCCATCAGCTCGTGCACCAGCTCGGCCCGGCGCTGCTCGGGCAGCGACGGGTCCGTGCGGCGCCAGAGCCGCCCGCGGACGACGAGGTAGCGACCGTCGGGGGTGACGAGGGGTGCGGGTGCGTCGGCCATGCGGCCAGTCTGCCGCGCGCCGCACGGCACCGCCCCCGCCTCGCACGGCACCGCCCCGAACCGCCGCGCCGTGCGCCGTGCGCCGTGCCCCCCCGCCCCGCCCCACCGCGGGTTCCGTGTCGACGATTCAGGAAACGGCGTCGACGGCGGGCCCGAGGTCGGGGCACGGGGCACGTCCGCGACGGCGTCTCCTACGAGCTCGACGCGGCTCGCCGCCGCGGCTAGACCGCGTAGCGGGTCGCACCCGGCTCGTCGGTGCCGAGCACCCAGCGCCAGGTGTCGCGGAGCCCGTCCTCGAGGCTCGTCAGCGGCTCCCAGCCGAGACTCCGCGCGAGCCCGTTGTCGGACAGCAGCCGGTCGACCTCGCTGCCCTCGGGCCGGAGCCGTGCCTCGTCGATGACGACGCGGGCGTCCCGGCCGCTGACCTGGATCAGCAGCTCGGCCAGCGCGCCGATGCTGATCTCCTGTCCGGTGCCGAGGTTGACGGCACGGCCGAGCGCCGCATCCGACGAGCCGACCGTGAGGAACCCGGCGACCGTGTCCGAGACGTGGGTGAAGTCGCGGGTCGGCGTGGTCGCCCCGAGCCGGATCTCGTCGGCTCCGGCCGCGAGCTGCCGCAGGATCGTCGGGATGACGGCTCGCGCGCTCTGCCGCGGGCCATAGGTGTTGAACGGGCGGCAGACCGCGACCTCGGTGCCGAAGGACGCGTGGTACGAGAGCACCATCGCGTCGGCGGCGATCTTCGAGGCCGCGTACGGCGACTGCGGCTGCGCGGGGTGGCTCTCGTCCATCGGCACGCGCAGCGCGCTGCCGTACGTCTCGGAGGTCGACGTGTGCACCATGCGCGCCCCGTGCCGGCGGCAGGCGGCGACGACGGCGTGCGACCCCACGACGTTGGTCTGCACGTACGACTCGGGCGCCGTGTACGAGTACGGGATGCCGATCAGGGCCGCGAGGTGGAACACGACCTCGACCCCGGCCACGGCCTCGTCGACCACGAACGGGTCGCGCACGTCGCCCGCGAGCAGCTCGACGCGGTGGTCGGACTCGTACCGGGCGAGGTTCCCCGCCGCGCCGTAGGGCTTGTAGTGGCAGAGGGCGCGCACGTGGGCGCCGAGGGCGACGAGCTCGTCGACGAGCGCCGAGCCGATGAAGCCCTCCGCTCCCGTCACGAGGACGGTGCGGCCCTGCCAGGTGGTGTCGTTCATCGAGTGGTCCCTTCGGTGGTGGAGGTGGAGCGGGAGGAGGAGGAGGAGGAGGAGGAGATCGAGGAGGCGGCCGAGACGGCCGAGGAGGCGGCAGGCGCGTCGACCGAGGCGACGGCAGGCGCGAGCTCGACGACCCACCGGGCGACCGCGTCGGCGGCGTCGGCGTGCGGCGAGGCGCCGCGCGGTGGGGCCGAGCCGGAGTCGGGGTCCTTCGGCAGACAGGCCTCGGCGGCCTCGGCGAGCGCGACCACCCTGGCCAGCGCCGCCGCCAGCGTCTCGCCGTCGAGGTCGCCGTCTCGGACGACGACGACGGGGGCGCGACCCGACGCGGCGAGCGCCTCCGCGTTGGCGGTCTGGTGGTCGTCCGTCGCGCTCGGCAGGGGCACGACGACCGCGGGGACGCCGAGGTGCTCGATCTCCGCCACGGTGCACGCCCCGCCGCGGACGACGACCGCGTCCGCCGCCGAGTAGGCGGCCGCCATGTCGTCGATGTGCTCGACGACCTCCGCCACCTGGTCGCCGCCGCCCCGCGCGAGCGCGGCGCGCAGGCTCGCGACGTGGGTCGGGCTCGCCTTGACGACGAGCCGCAGCCGACGGCCGTGCAGGGCCCCGACGGCGTCGACGGCGTCGGCCGCCCTGGACGTGCCGGTCGTGCCGGTCGCACCGGTCGCGACCGCCGCGCACGCGAGCTCCACCGCGGCGCGGTCGAGGGACGCCGCCCCCAGGCTGCCGCCCGAGACGACGACGAGCAGCTCGTCGTCCTCGACGCCCCAGGAGGCGCGTGCCGGCCCCCGCAGGGACTCCCGGTCGCACGCCGCCAGGGCCGGGAGGATCGGGATGCCGACCTGCCGCACCTCCGCCCGGGCGCCGAGCCCGGCGGACGCCGGGTCGAACGCACAGGCCACCCGTCCCGACAGCCGTGCCGCCAGACGGTTGGCGAGCCCGGGCGTCGCGTTCGACTCGTGCACGACCACCGGCAGGCGCAGGGTCCAGCCCGCGACGACGGCCGGCACGCTCGGGTAGCCGCCGACCCCGACGACGACCTGGGCGCCTCGTCGGCGCAGCTGCCGGCGTGCCCCGAGCACGCAGCGGACGAACCGTGCGGGGAACAGCAGCGCCGCGAGGCCCGGCCGCCGGGGGAACGCGACCATCGGCGTCGTGTCGAGCTCGTAGCCGGCCGCGGGGACGAGGGTCGCCTCCAGCCGGTCCGCGGTGCCGGCGAAGGTGACGACCGCCTCCGGCACCCGTCGCTGGAGGGCCGCGGCGACCGCGATGCCGGGGAACACGTGGCCGCCGGTGCCCCCGGCGGCGACGACGACGCGGAGGCGGTCGACCTGCGGGGTCGAGCGGGCGCGTCTCGAGGTGGTGGATGACATGCCGCAAGGGTCGGTCGCCTGCGTGAGGCGAACGTGAGGTGCGGCCGCCCAGGGGCTCGGATCGCGCTTCCCCTGCGCGGCGACCAGGTCAGCCCGCGCGGAGCACCAGCCGGATCGTCGTGCCGGCACCGCCGTCGGAGCGCGCCTCGGCCGTGATCGTGCCGCCGGCCCGCGCGACGACCTGGGCCGCGATGGCGAGGCCGAGCCCCGAGCCGGGCAGCCCGCGGGCGGCCGGTGCCCGGTGGAACCGGTCGAACACCCGCTTCCGCTCGTCCGCGGGGATGCCCATGCCGTGGTCGGACACCGTGACGACGACGACGCCGTCGCCCGGCGTCCCGCTGACGACGCGCACCTCGACGGCTCCCCCGGCCCCGTACTTGACGGCGTTGTCGAGCACGACGTCGAGGAGGCGCCCCAGCCGTCCCGGGGGGACGCGCACGCCCACGGGCGCGTCCGGCAGGTCCGTCCGCACCTCCACGCCCCGAGCGCGCCGGGACGTGGCCGCGACCGCCTCCCGGACTGCCGCGACGACGTCCTCGACGACCAGCTCGGCCGTGCGCGGCCGGTCGTCGCCCGCGAGCTCCACGAGGTCGTCGACGGTGCGCGTCATCGCCGCCACCTCCTCGCCGAGGGCCGCCGACAGGGCGGCCCTCGTCTCGGGTCGGAGCGGGCGGTCGGCCGTGAGCAGCTGCACGTTCGTGCGGACCGTGGTGAGGGGCGTCCTGAGCTCGTGGGAGGCGTCCGCCACGAACGCGCGCTGCGCGTCGTCGGCGGCCGCGAGCTCGACGAGCATCGAGTCGACGGCGACGGCGAGCCGGCCGAGCTCGTCGTCCCGCGAGGTCGAGGCGAGGTCGACGTGGTCGTGCGGGTCGGCGCTGTCGCGCACGCGGCGGACGGCCTCGTCGAGGCGCCGGACCGGACGCAGCCCGACGGTCGCGGCCGCCCAGCCGAGGAGGCCCGCGAGGACGACGCCGACGCCGCCCGTCGCCGTGAGGGCGACGGCCGTCCGGGCGAGGGCCAGGTCGGCCTGGCGCGTCGGGACCCCGACGAGGGCGGCCTCGCCCGGCCGGGTCGGGACGGCCACCACCCGTACCGGCCCGGCCGTCCAGCGCGCGCGCGGCTGGTCCCCGCGGGCGACCGCGAGGGCCGCCTCCGTCGTCCGCAGGGGCCCCGTGCCGCTCCCGACCTCGTCGGCGGTCTCGACCAGCCGGACGCACGCGGGCTCGGCCGCGTAGCGGCACTGCTCGCTGCCCTCGCCGGTCCAGTCGGCGTCGACCCGGACCAGGCGCTGCACGCGGGTCGCCTCGCGGTCGAGCGCCGTGTCGAGGGAGGCGCGGACCTGGCTCGAGACGACGAGCCAGGTCAGGACGGCGACGAGCACCACCGCGACGGCCACCGACCCGGCGACCAGGACGGCGACCCGGCGCCGGAGCGAACCACGTCGCGCGGTCACGGCTCGAGCCGGTAGCCGAGGCCGCGCACGGCGCGGACGACGGGTCGGGCGGCCGAGCCGTCGCCGGTGCCCTCCGGCTGACCGTCGGCCGGCTCGTGCACGAGCTGCGCCAGCTTGCGGCGGAGCGAGCTGACGGCGACGTCGAGGGCGTTCGACGCGGGCGGCGCACGGTCGGCCCAGACGACCTCGACGAGCTCGTCGCGGGTGCGGACCCGCCCGGGGTCGCGGAAGAGCAGCCCGGCGAGGCCCGCCTCGATCCGGGTCAGCTCGACGGAGGCCGGCGTGCCTGCCGCGGTGCCGGTCGCGTCCTCCCGGACGAGCCGCTGCCCCCTCTCGTCGAGCACGACCCCGCGCCACCGGGGCCAGGCACCGGCTCTCGTCCCCGCGCCGGCCGCGGCTGCTGCTCCGGCCTGGTCCGGCAGACCGCCCCAGCCGCCGGGAGCCCGCCGCAGCAGGGCCCGGACCCGGGCGCGCAGCTCGTCGACGTCGAACGGCTTGCCGAGGTAGTCGTCGGCGCCGGCGTCGAGCCCGGCGACGCGCTCGGCGGGCCGGTGGTGGGCCGTGAGCACCAGGACGGGCACGCCGTCGCCCGCCGCTCGCAGGGTGCGGCAGACCGCCGCCCCGTCGAGGAACGGCATGGCCAGGTCGAGCACGACGGCGTCGGGGTCGTGCTCGGCGACGGCGAGCAGCGCCGACCGCCCGTCCGCCGCGGCCACGACGCGGTGCCCGTCCGTCTCGAGGGCCACCCGGACCCCGAGCAGCACGTTCGGGTCGTCGTCCACGACCAACACCGTCGCCTGCCGCGTCGTGTCGCCGTCGCCTCGTGCCACCCGGCGCCTCCCGTCCTCGTCGTGCGTGTCCGTGTCCGTATCCGCATCCGTGTTCGTGCACGCTCACGTGCCGGCCGACCTCCCCGCGAGGACGGGTCGGACCGCCAGCATCGCATGAGACATGTCGGGAGGGGCTGGGCGACCGCAGCCCGACTGCGTCGAGGAGTCAGGAGACCGTGTCGCCGGACGCGCGGCGACGCTCCCAGACCAGGCCGACGCGACGCCGCCTCCTGAACGCTCGACACGGGTCGCGAGCCCAGGCCCATGACCGGGCCCGCGGCCCTCGGTAGACTCGCGGCGTCCTGGGGGGAGGGCCACATGACGACCGACGAGCACGCAGCGCGCGACCGAGGCGCTGCGCACGAGCGACCCGCCGCGGGGGCGACCCCCGGCCCGCTGAGCTCCTGGCGGTTCGCCGGCGAGCTGCGCCGCTACCAGGCCGACGTGCTCGACCGGGTGCCCGTCGTCCCGGGCGAGCCCCTCCACGTCATGGCCCCGCCCGGCTCGGGCAAGACCCTGCTCGGTCTCCTGCTCGCCGCCCGACGCGGCACCCGGACGCTCGTCCTGGCGCCGACCGCGACGATCCGAGCGCAGTGGGTCCGCTCGGCGGACGCCCTCGAGGGCGCCGACGGCCAGGTCTCCGACGACCCGCGTGCCCTCGGCGACGTCACCGCCCTGACGTACCAGATGCTCAGCGTGCTCGAGACGGGCTCCCCGCTGACCGACCTCGCAGTCGAGGCGTGGACGCGCGAGCTCGTCGCCGGGGGTCGCGACGAGGAGGCGGCGGCCCGGTGGATCGACGACCTGCGGTCCTCGAACCCGGACGAGCACCGCGCCGGGGTCGCCCGCCGCTCGCGGGCGATGCGCCGCCAGCTGGCCCGGGAGGACCCTGAGCTGCTCGCCGGGGCCCTGCACCCGAACGCCCGCGAGCTCGTCGACCGGCTCGTGTCGCACGGCGTCGAGACCGTCGTGCTCGACGAGTGCCACCACCTCCTCGACCACTGGGCGCTGGTCGTCGCCTACCTGGCGAGCCGCATCCGACAGGCCGGCGGGACGCCCCTGCTGATCGGACTGACGGCGACGCTGCCGTCGTCGGACGACCAGGACTCGTACGACCTCTACACGTCGCTGCTCGGCGAGGTCGACTACGAGGTGCCGACGCCGGCCGTGGTGAAGGAGGGGAACCTCGCGCCGTACCGCGACCACGTCTGGTTCGTCGAGCCGACGGAGGCCGAGCTGCAGTTCCTGCGCGGGCACGAGGAGCAGCTCGTCGGGCTCGTCCGCGAGTCGCTCGCCACCCCCGACGGCACCGCGTGGCTCGAGCAGCAGCTGCGGGGCGACCGCGACGACGCCGTCGCCGGTGACGGCGCCCGCCCCGCGACCGACGAGCAGCGGGTCGCCGCGGCCTTCGCCGCCGACTTCCCCGTCGCGGAGTCGGCAGCCCGCATGCTCTTCGACCTGCAGCCGACGCACCCGCTCGTCCCCCTCCTCCACGAGGCCGCCCGGCGGGCCCCGGACACCGAGCAGAGCATCCGCCTCCTCGCCCGTTGGGGCCTCGACCGGCTGCTGCCCGACCCGGCTCGCGGCGACGAGTGGCGGCGCCTGAAGCGCGTGCTCGTCGACCTCGGCTACACGCTCACCGATCGGGGCGTGCGCCGGGCCCGCGACCCGATCGACACCCTGCTCGCCTCGTCCGCGGCCAAGGACGCCGCCGTGGGCGACGTCCTGCGCCTCGAGCTCGACCAGCCGACCGGCCCGCTCGTGAAGGCCGTGGTCGTGACCGACCACGCCGTGCACGGCAACAAGCACGGCTCCGACGGGCCGCCGGCCGGTGCGCTGCGGACCTTCGACGCGGTGGTGGCCGACCCGACCACCTCGCGGCTCCGGCCGGTCCTCGTGACGGCCCGGCACCTCCGGGTGGCCGCACGGGACCTCGACGTCGTCGTGCCGGCCCTGACCGCGGCGCTCGGCCGCGCCGACGGCGACCCGCTGCCGGTCGAGGTCGTGCCCGACCGGACTCCCGGCGCGCCGGACGTGCGGCAGCTCGACACCGCCGGGCACGGCTCGGCGGCCGTGGTGGCCGCCGTCTCCCGCCTGCTCACCGACGGCACGGTGCGGCTCGTCGTCGGCACCCGCGGCCTGCTCGGGGAGGGCTGGGACTGCCCGGCGGTCAACACGCTGATCGACCTGACCGCGGTCGCGACGTCGTCCGCGACGCAGCAGCTGCGTGGTCGCACCCTGCGGCTGGACCCGGCGTGGCCCGAGAAGGTCGCCCACAACTGGACGGTGACGGCCGTGCTGCCCGCGACGACCACGCTCGACGCGGCGCCCGACGTGAGCCGGCTCGCGCGGAAGCACAGCCGCCTCTGGGGCCTGCTCCGGTCGGACGACACGGAGGTGGTGAGGGGCCTCGAGACAGCGCTGACCGACGAGCACCGTGCCCTCCTCGGACAGATCGTCGGCAAGGTGCGCCCGCCGAGGACGGTCGCCGACCTGAACGGCGCCGTGGAGGCCGTCATGCCGTCCCGCGAGGCGACCCGACGGGCGTGGCGCGTCGGCGAGCCGTACGCGGACCGCGAGTCGACGGTCGCGGTGGTCGACTCCCCCGGACGCGTCCCGTTCCGCAGCGGGCCGACCTTCGAGCTGGCGCTGATCGCCGTGGCCCTGCTCGCCGTCGCCGGCCTGCTCGGCTCGGCGAACGTGCTGAGCCAGGGCTGGCGCCTCGGCACCGGCCCGGGGATCGCGGCCAGCGTGGTCGCCGCCGGCATCGTCGTCTGGGCCGTGCGGCCCGTCTGGCGCCAGCTCGTGCTCGCGAGCCGCCAGCTCTTCTCGACGGCGGAGGCCCACCGCCGCGTCGCTCGCGTCGTCGTGGACGGCCTGCACAGGGCCGGCCGCGTGCCGGCCTACGGCGAGGGCGACCTGTCCGTCGTCGCCCGTCCGGGTCCGCTCGGGACGACGGCGTCGTTCGAGGTCGCGGTCTCGGGCGGCTCACCAGACGACCAGAAGACCGTGGCGACGGCGATGGCCGAGCTGTTCGGCCCGGTCGGGAACCCGCGCTTCCTGCTCGAGGCGGAGCGCGGCGAGATCTCGGACGCCTGGCGACGCCCCCTGCTCACGGTCGCCCTGCTGCTCCACCGGGCGCTCTCGCGCCGCGTCCGGCACGTGCCGGTGCCGACCCAGATCGGCCGGCGTCGCGCCGACGCGGAGGCCTTCGCGGCGGACTGGTCGCGCAGGGTCGGGCCCTGCCGTCTGCACGAGATGGACTCCCCCGACGACCTCGTGCGGGTCTCGCGGGCGCGGCGGGCCCTCGCGGGCACGCCCCGCGAGCCGTTCGTGCGGGAACAGTGGTCCTAGCCGCCGACCGGCACGACCCGCAGCTCGCGCTGCACCTGCAGGGCCAGCTCGCGCAGCAGCACGAGATCGACGCTCTCGGCGCTCCGCGGCTCGGCGTCGACGACGCAGAGGGCGCCGATCCGCACGCCGTCCGGGCTCTCGACCGGGTGCCCGGCGTAGAACCGCACGCTCGGGTGCGAGACGAAGCGGTCGTCGCGCCAGGCATCGGGCACGACCATCGCGGTGCCGGTCCGCACGGTCTGCGAGCAGAAGGACGACGCGATGGGCACCTCCACCTGTGACGACCCGGCGACCGACTTGTTCCAGTGGCGCCCGTCGTCGATGAGCGAGAACGCGGCCCCCTGGGCGCCGAGCAGCACCCGTGCCCGCTCGACGATGTCGTCGAACCGCTTCTCGGCCGGGGTGTCGAGCAGCCCGAGGGCGCGGACGGCGGCGATGCGCGTCTCGTCGGTCTGGGGCGCCTCGCGGGCGGTCCGCGCCGTGCTCCCCGCGGCGAGCGCGGCGTCGATCAGCGGCGCGACCACCGCGGCGAGGGCTGCGGCCCAGGCCGGGTAGGGGACGGAGGTGCGGGTCGGCTCCCCGAGGCCCTCGGGCGCGGCGACGGGGCCGGGCGGGCACACCATCGACACCCGGGCCCTGGCCGCGCAGAGCTCTGTGGTCGCGCGGTTGAGCTCGTCGGCGTGGGCGTCCACCACGCCGCCGCAGCGCAGGGCGAACTTCGGCACCGAGCTCGGCGGCTGGATCCCCGTCACGACGATCTCGCACGACGCGTCGACCTCCTCCTCGAGGGCGTCGAGCAGGGCCGCGAGCCCGGCGGCCCAGCGCGACCGCGGGACCAGCCGCAGCGCGTCGCTCACGCCCAGCACGACGACGACGGCGTCGTAGCGGCCGAGGTCGCGACCCCGGACGAAGGAGGCGGCGGTCGCGACGGACACGTCGGCGTCGGCCAGCGCGTCGACGTCGGCGCCGCGGCCGGTCAGCGCCGACAGGGCGCGGGCCAGCGTGCCCGGCAGGGCGAGGTCGTGGCTGCGGACGCCCCAGCCGACGGCGGGACCGTTGCCCAGCACGAGGACGCGGTCGGGATCCGTGCCCGGGGCGTGGCCGCTCGGGTGGTCGTCGGGGCTCGGCGTCGAGAGCAGCTCGTCGACCACGCGGTAGCGCGCGCGGACCCAGGCCCGGACGAGAGGGAGGGGGAGGCGGCGCATGCGGGTACTCCGACCCGGACGACGGGCGTGATCGAGGGGAGCCAGGGCGGCGTGGTCGCCCGGGCATGGCGAGTGGGGTGAGTCGATGATGCTCGCGCGGGGGACTCCGGGCAAGCCCCCGCTCGGGGCGGGCCCGATCTCGTCGGGAAGACGGAGAGGACGACGACGGGCCCGTCAGGAGGAGGACGAGGACGAGGGGTCGGCCCCCGTCGTCGGAGCAGGCCGGGACGCCGCCTGCGCCCTCAGCTCGGCGAGGTCGTCGTCCAGGCCGGCGAGCCGCTCGGCCCGGGCCTCGCCGTAGGCGGCGTCGACGACGACGGAGGCGGCACGCACCCGGGTCACGACGGCCGCGCCGACGTCCCCCCAGGCACGGGCGACCGCCGTCTGGACGATGTCGTCGACGTACTCGGCGTCGTCGCGCAGGGCGTCCAGCCGGTCCGCGACGGCCGTGTACGTCTTCTCGCGGAACCAGAGGGTCTCGTCGTCGCCCTTGCGGTAGTCGTGCTGGTGCCGGGAGCGGCCCTTGGAGCGGAGCGCCTTCTGGCGCGCCTCCCCGATGCGGCGGTTCTGGTACCGCTGCTCCTCGGCGAGGCGGTGCAGCGTGCGACGGACGGAGGCGGCGGTCTCGCCGTGGTCGAAGACGTCGTCGTCGCGCAGCGCACGCACGACGATGCGGTTGGCGACCGAGACGATCGCGGCGGCCCGCGAGATCAGCAGGCCCTCGACGACGGCGCGCTCGAGGGCCTCGGGGTCGACCGGCGCCGGGTCCGGGCTCGCGGGGCCGGCGCTGCCGCGCGTGCTCCGCCACCTCACGACGCCTCCCCCGTTGCTGCCGCCGGTGCTGCTGCCGCTGCCATGACCTGCTCCTCGTCGACCGGGCCGTCCTGACACGGCGCCTCCCTGATTAAAGACCCGGTGCCGGGACCGCGACGAATCATCGGTCCCGGCACCGGGTCGAGGGCACCGCGCCGGGCGCGGCGAGGCGTCAGCCCTGTCCGCCGCCTGCGGTCACGAGCGCGTCGTGGACGGCGCCGACGAAGTCGTCGAGGTCGTCGGGGTCGCGCGACGTGACCAGGGTGAAGCCGCCCTCGACGTCGGTGACGACCGAGCGGTCGACCCAGGCGCCTCCGGCGTTCCTCACGTCGGTCTCGAGCGAGGCGAAGGAGGTGAGCTCCTTGCCCTTCAGGAGGTCCGCCTCCACCAGCAGCCAGGGGCCGTGGCAGATGGCGGCGACGGGCTTGCCGGCCGAGGCGAAGGCCTTGAGCAGCGAGACGGCGCCGTCGTCCTGGCGGATCGTGTCGGCGTTGATGGTGCCGCCGGGCACGAGCAGCAGGTCGAAGTCGGCCGCGTCGGCCTCGTCGAGGGTGGTGTCGGGGCGGACGGTCTCGCCCGGGTCCTTGTCGCCGACGAGAGTCTGGATCGGCTCGGTCGACTGCGCGGCGACGACGACGGTCGCACCGGCCTCGCGCAGGGCACGAGCCGGGACGACGAGCTCGTCCTGCTCGACGCCGTAGTTGGTGACGATCGCGAGCACGCGTCGTCCGGTCAGATCGGTGGTGGCCATGGGGCTCTCCTCCTCCGGGCCCGCGGGGCGGGCCGATCGATGTCGAGCACCGGTCTACGCCGCGGGGCTGGAGGGGCTCTCGGGAGCGTGTCCCCCAGCCGACGGCTCCCCCGGCCGACACCTCCCCGGTCGACGCCTCCCCCGGCCCGCCTGCGACTCAGCTCGCGAGCAGCGCCCGCGCCGTCCCCTCGTCGAGGATGAGGTCGGTCGCGAGCCCCGCGGCGAGGGCGCCGCGCACGCCGGCGACCTTGGCCTCGCCGGCCACGATGCAGACCCGCCGCGGCGCCCGCCGGATCGTCTCGAGGTCGGGGCCCGTGCCCCGGGCGTTCATGGCGATGTCGGCCGACGAGCCGTCCTCGCGGTAGAAGACGGTCGCCACGTCGCCGACGACGCCGTCGCGGTCGAGGCTGAGCTGGTCGCTCTTCTCGAGGTAGCCCCCCGACCAGACGTGGCTGGGCACCCGGGCGTCGCGCGAGCCGACGCCGAAGACGACCAGGTCCATCGAGGCCTGCAGCTCGAGCACGCGCTTCGTGCTGCTCTCGCGCCAGAGCGCGCGCTTCGTGGCCGGGTCGTCGAAGAACGCCGGCACGGGGAACTGCTGCACCGCGGCCGAGTACGCCGCCCCGAAGCGCCGGAGGATCTCGCTCGCGTACTCGATGCCCGTCGTGCGCGTGTTCGCCGCGCCGTTGAGCTGCACGACGACGGAGTTGTGCGTCGCCCGCGGCACCAACGACCGGCTGACGGCGCTGAGGGTCGCGCCCCACGCCACGCCGACCACCATGTTCGAGTCGACGTAGGGCGTGATCGTGCGGGCCGCCGACAGCGCGACGCGCTCGAGCCGGTCGATCTCGGTGATCTGGTCGGGCACGGGCACGACGTGCGCGACGACCCCGAACCGGTCGTGCAGGGCCGCGGCGGAGCGGGTCGCCTGGTCGAGCGGCGACTTGATCTGGATCTCGACGAGGCCCGTCTCGCGAGCGGCCTTGAGGAGGCGCGACACCGACGAGCGGGACGTGTTCAGCTCCGAGGCGATCGCCTCCATCGTCAGGTCCTGCATGTAGTACAGGTGCGCCGCACGGAGCGCGTCGTGGGTCTTCTCGGACGTCGTCGCCTCGGCCATGGGCACCTCCGTGCACATCTGTGCAGATACGTTGCACCCTCGTCAGGAGGGGTCGATCATGGACACTACCGGCCCGAGCAGCCGGCGCACGACCCCACCGCTCACCGAACGCAACGGGAAAGAAGCTCCACTGTGACCGAGTCGAAGAAGACAGGGACGATGCGCGCCAACGTGTCGCGCATCGCCGACCGCCCCCACGCCCAGGTGCTGATCGTCGGAGGGGGCATCAACGGCATCGCCACGTTCCGCGACCTCGCCCTCCAGGGCGTCGACGTCGTCCTCGTCGAGCGCGCCGACTACGCCTCGGGCGCCTCGGCTGCCTCGTCGCACATGATCCACGGCGGCATCCGCTACCTCGAGAACGGCGAGTTCCGCCTCGTCCGCGAGAGCGTGGAGGAGCGCAACGGCCTCCTCAAGATCGCCCCCCATTACGTCAAGCCGCTGCAGACGACGATGCCGATCTTCTCGACGTTCTCGGGCATCCTCAACGCCCCGCTGCGCATGCTCACGCACAAGCAGCGCAGCACGAAGGAGCGCGGCGCGCTCCTCATCAAGGTCGGCATGACCATGTACGACTCGTTCTCGCGCGACGGCGGCTCCGTGCCCCGTCACAAGTTCCTGGGCCGCAAGGCCGCGCTGGCCGAGATGCCGCACCTGAACAAGGACCTCAAGTACACGGGCACCTACTACGACGCCTCGGTGCACGAGCCCGAGCGCCTGGCCCTCGACGTGCTCAAGGACGGCCTCGCCGCCGGGGACAACGCCCGCAGCGCCAACTACCTCGAGGCCGCCGGCACCGCCGACGGCGGGGTCGTGCTGCGCGACGTCGTCACCGGCACGGAGTTCACCGTGACGGCCGACGTGGTCGTCAACGCCTCCGGCCCCTGGACCGACCTGACGAACGCGGCGCTCGGCGCCGAGTCGCAGTACATGGGCGGCACCAAGGGCTCGCACATCGTCGTCGACAGCCCCGAGCTGCTCGAGGCGACGAACGGCCGCGAGATCTTCTTCGAGAACAACGACGGCCGCATCGTGCTGATCTACCCGCTGAAGGGCCGCGTCCTGATCGGCACGACCGACCTCGAGGCCGACATGGCCGAGCCCGCGGTCTGCACCGAGGAGGAGGTGGACTACTTCTTCGACCTCGTCAAGCACGTCTACCCCGAGATCGAGATCACGCGCGACCACATCGTCTACCGCTACTCGGGCGTCCGCCCGCTCCCGAAGCACGACGACCTCGCCGCCGGCTTCGTGTCGCGCGACTACCGCATCGTCGAGACCGAGGTGGCCGAGCTGCCGACCAGCAAGGTGCTCAGCCTCGTCGGCGGCAAGTGGACGACGTTCCGCGCCCTGTCGGCGCACCTGTCGACCGAGGCGACGAACCGTCTCGGCGTGACCCGCACGGTCGACACGACCGGCATGGCGATCGGCGGCGGCAAGGACTTCCCGACCACCGACGCGGCCCGCACCACCTGGGTCGCGGCCCACGCCGACGGCCTCAGCCGTGAGCACGTCGACCGTCTCCTCACCCGCTACGGCACCCGTGCCGAGAGCGTGATCGAGGTGCTGCTCGACCAGCCGTCCGAGCCGCTGGCGAGCGACCCGGGCCTCACCACGGCCGAGATCGCGTACTTCGCCGAGCACGAGGACGCGGTGCACCTCGCCGACGTCGTCCTGCGCCGCACCAACCTCGCCTTCGTCGGCGGCGTCACGATCGAGCTGCTCAGCGAGATCGCCGACGTCCTGGCGTCGAGCCTCGGCTGGACGGCCGACGAGCGCGAGGCCGAGATCGAGGCCACCCTCGACGTGCTGCGCACGTCGCACGGCGTCGAGGTGTCGTCCCAGCACGTGCCCAGCGGCACGCCCGTCGTGAGCACGCCTGCCTCGTAGGAGGCGCCTCCCTCGACCACGAGACCCGCCCGCCCCTCGGGGCCGGGCGGGTCTCGTGCGTCCTGGGCCGGGCGCTCCGTCGACCGTGGCGGCACCGGCCGGCCGGGTGCGGGGACTAGTGCCCGACCTCGATGAGGACGACCCCCGCGACGATGAGGACGATGCCGGCGGCCATGGTCGCCGTCAGGGGGTCCTTGAACAGGAGGCGTCCGAGCACCGCGGTGAGGGCCACCCCGGTCGCCGCCCAGACCCCGTAGGCGACCCCGATCGGCAGGCCGAGCGCCAGGGCGCCGGCGAGCAACGAGAACGCGGTGACGTAGCCGACGGCCACGGGCACGTACCAGCGCCTCCGCCCGTCGGTGGCGAGCTTGAGGCTGATCGTCGCGCCGACCTCGCAGACGATCGCGATCGCGAGCAGGACCCAGCCCATCAGGCGTCGCCCCCGCTCGGAGCCGAGGCCGCGGGTCCCGAGGCAGAGGCCGCGGCCGCGGCCGCGCGGGCGGCGAGGGCCCTCTGGGACCCGAGCTCGACCAGCAGCACGCCCGCGACCACCAGCACGAGCCCGACGACCATCACGCCGGTGAGCGCCTGCCCGAAGAGGACGGCGGCCATGACCGCGGTGAGCGCGACGCCCGAGGCGCCCCAGATGCCGTAGGCGACGCCGATCGCCATGCCGCCCCTCAGGACCCGGGACAGGCAGACGAACGCGGACAGGTAGCCGGCCACGACGAGCGCGTACCAGCCGGGGGCCTCGACGGCGGCCTGCAGCGCCAGGGAGGCGGTGACCTCGACGACGATCGCGCCAGCCAACCAGAGCCAGGTCACGAGCACCTCATCCGTCGAGCCTAGGCGACCGCGGGCTCGACGAGGCGCCGCAGGGCGATGAGCCCGTCGCGCAGGCGGGTCTTCATGGTGCCGAGCGGGACGCCGGCCCGGCTCGCCGCCTCCGACTGGGTGAGGCCGCCCCAGTACGTCAGCTCGAGCGCCTGGCGCTGCACGGCCGAGAGCCCCTCGAGCGCCCGGCTCACGCGCGCGTGCTCGATCCGGATCGCCGCCGTCTCGGCGACGTCGTCGCGGACGGCGTCGAGGTCGCGGACGCCGACGGCCAGGTCACGCTCGCGGCTCGCCTGGGACGACCGCACGCGGTCGATCGCCCGACGACGCGCCCGGACGAGCAGCCACGACAGCGCCGTCCCCCTGGCCGGGTCGAATCGTGAGGCCTCCTGCCAGACCGCCAGGAACACCTCCTGCACGACCTCCTCCGACTGCGCGGGATCCACGAGGACCCGCCGCACGAGGCCGTGCACGCGCGACGCGGTGCGGTCGTAGAACTCGGCGAAGGCGCGCTGGTCGCCGCAGGCGGTCGCGGCCACGAGGTCGTCGTCCGAAGGCGTCGGGCCGACGAGCGGCACAGGTGCGAGGGTCACGGTGCCGTCCGATCGGTGTGGTGGGTGCGGGGTACAGGACGCTCCCCCGAGCCCTGCCGCCACCATATGCGCGTGCATGATCCTGGTCACCCCCAGTTCGGGGCAGCGTGGCCCGGTGGTACATCACCCCCGACGCGTCACCCGCCACACGGGACATGTGCCGTTATCCTGGTGGCAGGGCCCCGCGCCCGACCCGCCGACGATCGGAGACACCCGTGCCCGTCCCCACCTCAGAACCCACGACCGAGCGCCAGCTGCTGCGCGACACCGTGAGGAGCCGGCTGCGCGAGGCCATCCTCGACGGCACGCTCGAGCCCGGCGAGCGCCTGCACGACGACGAGCTGGTGGCCTGGCTGCAGGTGTCGCGCACGCCGATCCGCGAGGCGCTCAGCGACCTCGTCCGGGCCGGGCTGGTCGAGATGGCGCCGAACCGCTGGACGCGGGTCGCGACGCCCGACGCCGGCCAGGCGGTCGAGGCGGTCCAGACGCTCGGCGTGCTCTACGGCGGCGCGGTCCGGCTGGCCGTGCCCCGCCTCCCCGCGGCCGTCATGAAGCAGATCTCGTCGACGGTCACGATCTGCATCGGCGACATCGAGCGAGAGGACGGCCCGGCCCTGAACGCCCACGCCGTGGCCCTCTTCGACATGTACGTCGAGCACTGCGGCAACGCCGCGCTCAAGAAGGTGTGCCGCGACGTCACCGACGGCCTCGCCTACTCGCTCCGCGTGCCGAACATCGTCGAGGTGCTGAACTGGGCCGCGATGAGCGACTCGCTCGTGGCCCTCGAGCAGGCGACCCGCGACCGCGACCCGATCCGGGCCGAGCTGGCCGCCGAGGCCCTGCACGAGCTGCCGGGCGAGCGGCCGCTCTCGCCCGAGCGCGCCGGCAGCTAGACGGTCGTCGCGTCGTCGACCTCGCCCACCAGCTCCTCGATGATGTCCTCGAGGAACAGCACGCCCGTCGTCTCGCCCATCACCGAGACGGCGCGCGCGACGTGCGCCCCGCTGCGGCGCATCGACGCCAGGGCGTCCTCGAGGTCGGCGTCGTGCGGCACCGCCCCGAGGCGGCGCACCCGCTTCGCCGGCACGGGCGCGTCGAGCGCCTCGGCCGAGGTCAGGTCCATGACGTCCTTGAGGTGCAGGTAGCCGGTCGGCTGCCCGTCGTCGTCCGTCAACACGTAGCGCGAGTAGCCGTGCTCGGCGACGGCGAGCTGCACGTCGCGGGGCGTGGCGCCCGGGGCGAGCCGCACCATCTCGGCCACGGGGACCTCGACGTCGCGGACCTTGCGGGTCGTGAACTCGAAGGCCGCCGACAGCGTGCCCGACGCGTCGGACAGCACGCCCTCGCGGGTCGACTGCTGCACGATCGTCGCGACCTCGTCGAGCGTGTAGGTGCTGGTCGCCTCGTCCTTCGGGTCGACCCGGAACAGGCGCAGCACCGCGTTGGCGACGCCGTTCAGCGACCAGATCACGGGCTTGAACACGGTCGCCACGAACACCAGCGGAGGCGCGAGCAGCAGCGCCGCCCTGTCAGGCACCGAGAACGACAGGTTCTTGGGGATCATCTCGCCCACCACGACGTGCAGGAACGTCACGAGCACCAGCGCGATGACGAACGCGACGACGCCGATGGCCTCGGGCGTCAGGGGCGTCGCGGCCAGCGGGATCTCGAGCAGGTGGTGGATCGCCGGCTCGGAGACGTTCAGGATGACGAGCGAGCAGACGGTGATGCCGAGCTGGCTCGTGGCCAGCATCAGCGTGGCGTGCTCCATCGCCCACAGGGTCTTCTTCGCCGCCTTGCTGCCGGCCTCGGCACGAGGCTCGATCTGCGAGCGGCGGGCGGAGATGACGGCGAACTCGGCGCCGACGAAGAAGCCGTTGACGATCAGCAGCACGAACAACCAGATGATGCCGGGCAGGTACTCGTTCATCGCTTCAGGTCCTCTCGCAGTCCGGCGACGACCCGGTCGTGGTCGGTGGGGGCAGGCTCGACGGCGTGCGCCGTGTCCGTCGTGCCCGCAGGGGCGCCGGAGGCGGTCGGCAGCTCGGCCGGCGAGGGCACGAACCGCAGGCGCTCGAGCCGCTGCCCGACCACCCGCTCGACGCGCAGCGTGCCGCCCTCGAGCTCGACCTCGTCACCCACCTCGGGCAGCCGGTCGAGCTGCTCGGTGACGAAGCCGCCGACGGTCTCGTAGTCGCCGTCGTCGGGCACCCGCACCGTGGCGCGGTCCCAGAGCTCGTCGGGACGGAGGGCGGCGTCGAAGACGACGGTGCCCGACGACCGCAGGATGCCGGCCTTGGCGCGGTCGTGCTCGTCCTCGAGCTCGCCGACGAGCTCCTCCACCAGGTCCTCCAACGTGACGAGCCCGGCCGTGCCGCCGAACTCGTCGGCGACGACGGCGATCTGGAAGCCCTCGCGACGCAGTAGGCCGAGCAGCGTGTCGACGCCCATCGACTCGGGCACGAAGCGCGCGTCCGAGACGAGGCCGGCGACCGGGACGGACGCCCGCTCCTCGGCGGGCAGGGCGAAGGCCTGCTTGACGTGCACGACGCCGACGATGTCGTCGCTGTCGTCGCCGATCACCGGGAAGCGCGAGAAGCCGCTCGCGAGCGCCGTCTCGACGACGTCGGCGGCGGTGTCGGTGGAGCGCACGGTGGTCATGCGCACCCGGGGGGTCATGACGTCGACGGCCGCGTGCTCGGAGAACCGGAGGGTGCGGCCCAGGAGGGTCGCGTGGTCGTCGTCCAGCATGCCCTCGAGCGCCGAGCGCCGCACCAGCGAGCTGAGCTCCTCGGCGGACCGGGAGCCGGACAGCTCCTCCTTCGGCTCGATGCCCATCCTGCGGATGGCCGCGTTCGCCGTGTTGTTGAAGAGCAGGATGACCGGCTTGAAGACGGTCGTGAAGGTCGCCATGAACGGCACGACGAACTTGGCCGTCGCGAGCGGCAGGGCGAGCGCGAAGTTCTTGGGGACGAGCTCGCCGACCACCATGGAGAACAGGGTCGCGATCACGATGCCGACCACGGCGCCGATGCCCGGGATGACGGCCTCGGGCACGCCGAGGTCGCCGAGCGGCGAGGCGAGCAGCGAGCTGATCGCGGGCTCGAAGGTGTAGCCGGTGAGCAGCGTGGTCAGCGTGATGCCGAGCTGCGCTCCCGAGAGGTGGGTCGAGGTGATGCGCAGCGCCTTGATCGTCGGCGCGAGGCGCTTCTCGCCCCGGGCCTGGCGGGCCTCGAGGTCGTTCCGGTCGAGGTTCACGAGCGAGAACTCGGACGCCACGAAGAAGCCGGTGCCGACGGTCAGGACCAGACCGACGGCGAGCATGGCCCACTCGTTCACTGAGCCCCTCCCCGCTCGTCAGAGACACCGTGCGGTGTCAGGGCGCGGAAGGGCGTCGGCATGTGAGAGGGAGGGTCGTCCATGCGGTGATGGTAGGGAGCGACGCCGCGACGATGCTGTGAACCTGCAGAGGCTGCAGGTCGCCCTCGTGGACGAGGGGTCGACTCCTGCTCCGGCGGGCCCGCTGAGCGACCGTTCGCGACCACTCGGCACCAGGGCAGTGGGGTGCGGCCTCAGCCCGTACGCTGGGAGCCGACCGATCGGAGACACCCTGTGACTGACATGAGCCTCCGGCTGCCGACCAGGCGCTTCCGCGCCGTGTTCGCGCTGGGCACGCGCCACGCGGCGACGCTGCCGCTGCCCACCTCGCTCGGCAAGCCCAACCTCTTCGGCGAGTGGGACGACGAGACCGAGCTCAGCAGCCTGTATGTCGGGTTCGGCACGGGCCAGGTGCACCTCGACGCCGTCGACGGCGGTGCCGAGCACCACTTCCACGACGCGGCGGGCGACGACACCGACATCAGCCCATGGGGCCCCGGCGACACCGCCCAGGTCGTCGCGTGGGCCACCGCCCTGCTGACCGACCTGCAGGCGCTGATGCCCGACCTGATCGACGACGTCGACGACGCCGCGGCCTGGCACGACGCCGGTCTCGACCTCTGGGTGTGCGAGGTCGAGGAGCCGACGCACCTCGACCTGGTCGAGGTCGACATCGAGGGCGAGCTGCTCACCCTGCCCTGGCTCGGCGCCGGGCACGTCGAGCACGACCACGTCGACGAGGCGCCGGACGACGTCCGCGAGCACCCGATCGCCCTGCTCTGGGCCGCCGACGAGCGCCGCACGCCCGACCAGCCGATCGCCGAGGCGTGGCTGACCCCGGGCACCGAGCAGACCGTCACCCGGGCCCTGCCCGGCGTCGACTGGGCCGCCGTCGGCATGCCCGCCGACGAGGTCCTGCCCTGGCTCGAGGGCATCTACCTGAACCACCACGTGCTGCCCGACCCTGCCGGCACCATCCTCACCGGCGTGCTCGAGCGCCTCGGCGGGATCGACGGGATCGACTAGCTCGGCTCAGACGAGGTCGCCCGACTCGGACAGCGACGGCTCCTCGGGGCCGGTGAGCTGGTAGTCGTGCACGTCGCTGTGCCGGATCTCCGCCTCCTGCTCGTCGGTCGGCCCGGAGCCGCGGAAGTCGTCGAGGGCGTTCTGCGACACCCAGCGCTCGGCGACGTTGATGCGGCCGGGGTCGACGATGTCGGGCGACAGCGCGAAGTCGAGGCAGCCGGGCGCGTCGCGACCGGCCTCGACGAGGCTCACGCAGGAGGCGAGGTAGTCGTCGCGCAGCTCAGGGTCGACGAGCAGGTGTCCGGTCACGATGATCATGGCTCGCAGTCAACACCGGACGACCGACAGGGGGACGCGCGTCAGGCGCGCCACCACTCGTCGACCGGGCTCGCGGGCACGCGGCGCTTGTGCTCGGTCGCGAGGTAGCGGGCCTCGATCACCTCGGCGATCGCGTCGTCGACGTCGCCGCCCTCGAGGTATTCGTCGATGTCGGCATAGGTCAGGCCGAGGTTGGCCTCGTCGGTCTGGCCGGGGGTCTCGTCGAGCAGGTCGGCGGTCGGCGCCTTCTCGTACAGACGTGCCGGGGCCCCGAGGTGGGCGAGCAGCGCCTTGCCCTGGCGCTTGCTCAGCCCGGTGAGCGGCACCAGGTCGACCCCGCCGTCGCCGTACTTGGTGAAGAACCCGGTGAGTGCCTCGGCGGCGTGGTCGGTGCCGACGACGAGCAGGCCGCGCTCGCTCGCGATCGCGTACTGCGCCACCATGCGGGTGCGCGCCTTGACGTTGCCCTTCGCGAAGTCGCTGAGCGGGGCGCCGGTCGCCTCGGCGACGTCCTGTGCCGTGCCGTCGACGCCGTGCTGGATGTTGACCACCAGCCCCTCGGCGCCGTCGATGAACCGCAGGGCGAGCTGGGCGTCCTCCTCGTCGGCCTGCACCTTGTAGGGCATCCGCACGGTGACGAGCTCGGCCGTGCCGCCGTCGCGGCGCACGCCCTCGACGGCGAGCTGGCAGAGCCGCCCGGCGAGCGTGCTGTCCTGCCCGCCGCTGACGGCGAGCACGAAGCCGCCGGCCCCGGTCGTCTCGAGGTAGTCGCGGAGGAACGCGACGCGGCGCTCGACCTCGGCAGCCGGGTCGATGTCGGGGCGGACGGCGAGCTCGGAGATGATGGTGGCCTGCAGCGCTCTCATGCGACGACTCTAGCCACGCGCCGCCCGCCGGGCACCCGTCGGGGCCTGCGAGGCGCGCGCCGCGACGGGACTACTTCGACGTCGAGAGGGCCACGAAGGCCGCGACGGTCAGCACCAGGCCGACGAGGGTGATCGCGCTGACGAGTCCGATGAAGAATTCGGCCATGGGAGGCTCCTGCCTGGTCGAGGTGACGGTGCCCCATCCTCTCAGATCGCGGCTGACCGGTCGGCGGCTGACCGGTCGGCGGCGGATCAGCCGAGGGCCGGGGAGGAGCCGTCGCCGTCGGGCGCGGGCCGACCGGCGACCGCGAGCACCGTCGCCACGGTGCGCGGGTGCGCCAGCACCCGGAAGTGGCCGCCGGTCGGCAGCAGCACGTTGTCGGCGCCGACCAGCACGCTGCTCTCGGGGATGTGCGGGTCGAACTCGCCGTAGATCGACGTGATGCGCTCGTTTACCGCCTGGTCGCGCGACAGCATCACGGTCGTCGCGTCGCGGGGCGAGAAGGCCCGCAGGCTCGGCAGCACCAGCCAGGCCGCGTACCGGGAGCCGCTGAACGGCGTGCAGACGGCGACCATCACGTCGACCCGACGGGTGTCGTCGAGCAGGGCCATCAGGTACTTGCCGACCAGCCCGCCCTTGCTGTGCGCGACGACCACGACGTCGTGCAGGTCGTGCTCGAGCACGTAGGCGGCGACGTCGCGGGCGGTCGCCTCCACGGGTCGGCCGTTCCGCCCGAGCGACGCGATCACGTGCACCGGGTGCCCCTCGTCGTGCACCCGCTCGATCAGCGGACGGAGGAACGCCCAGGTCTCCCAGATGCCGGGCAGCACGAGCACGGGTCGCCCGTCGCCCGAGAGGTAGTCGTCGGCGCCGCGCGGCGAGAGCACGGCGCGCAGCTGCCACCAGGCGGCGTACGCGTAGTCCTGCAGCCACCAGACGCCGTGCCGCAGCGCCCGACGGAGCGTCGGGCGGGGCGGCCGGGGAGGCGCGGCGGGGGCGTGCGGCATGGTCCCTGCACAGTAGGGGGCCGGGAGGCGGCTGTCCGGTCGCCGAGTCGCCTTCGCGACCCGCGCCTCCTGCGTGTGAGGATGTCGACGATGGACGAAGAGGTCGGCACCGGGGCGACACCGCCGCCGTTCCGCGGTGCCGTGCACGGCGACGACCTCGACGCGGCCCGCGAGCTCTACGAGGCCCAGTACCCGGGCGAGGGGTTCCGGCTCGACCAGCTCGACCGACCGTTCGAGTACCGCTACGCGGCGGTCGGCGACGGCGACGTGTCGCTCCGCACGTCCGAGTTCCACGGGTCGGCCCGCGGCACGGCCGACGCCGTGCCCGAGTACGTCGTGTCGTGGCTGGTCGAGGGGCGCGGCACGGTCGACGTCGGACGCGACGCGGTCGAGCTGCGGCCGCTCGTGCCGCGGATCGCGCCGACCCGGGCCTACTCGTTCGACTTCTCCGACTACCGGCAGCGGCTCGTGCACGTCAGCGCGGCGCACCTGGAGCGGCTGGCCGCCGAGCGCGGCGACGTGACGTCGGGGCCCGTCACCTTCTTCCACGCCGCGCCCGTCGGGGACGCGGCGCTGCGACGCTGGCGTGCCGTGCTCTCGGAGACGACCCCGGTGTTGCTCGACCTCGCCGCGCCTGCCCTGCTGCGGGCCGAGGCGAACCGTCGACTCGCGCTGGCGGTGCTCGAGACGTTCCCGCACGAGGCCGGGCAGGCTTCGGCCGTGGCGCTCGCCCCCGGCGCCCCCGTCGCGCCGGGGGCCCGACGACTCGCCCTCGCCGTCGAGTACCTGCACGCGCACGCCCACGAGCCGATCGGCGTCGCCGACGTCGCCCGGGCCGCCGACCTCAGCGTGCGGGGGCTGCAGGTGGCCCTGCAGCGAGCCCTCGACGTCAGCCCGACGGTGCTGCTGCGCCAGATCCGGCTCGACCGGGTGCACGCCGACCTCGCGGTCGCGACGCCCGAGACCGCCACGGTCGGGAGCGTCGCGCGCCGCTGGGGGTTCAGCCACCTCGGACGCTTCTCGGCGTCGTACCACGAGCGGTTCGGCGAGCACCCGAGCGTCACGCTGCGGAGCTGACGGGCGCCGCCGCGCGGGGACGAGCGCCGCTCGCGAGCGGAGAGGGCGACGCCCGGACCGGACATCGGCGGGCGGCCGGGGCCGAGTGGTGGCAACGTGGCAGGGTGACCGACTACCAGAGCTCCCCAGACACCGCCGCACGACCCGGACGCGGACGGACGGGCACCGTCGACGACGCCTCGCACGCCCCCCAGCCGGACGGCCGCGACCTGATGGGCCCGGTCGAGAACCTCACGCGCATCATGTGGACCGGCACGCTGTGGTTCGCCGCCGCAGTCGTCGCCGTGGCGCTCGCCCTCGGCGCCGTGCTCGTGTCGGGCTGGCGGCCCGACGTGCTCTCGACGCCGATCGAGACGCTCTTCTGGATCGGCGCCTCCGTCGTCGCGGTCAGCCTCGGCCTGATCGGCTGGTCGGGCTGCCCGATCCTCGAGGTGAGCGTGCCCGTCGCCGACCGCAACAAGACACGCACCATGCAGCTCGGCACCTTCAGCTTCCTGGTCGGGTCGGCCGCGACGATGCTCGCGGTGCTGCTCGGGCCGGCCAGCTGAGGGAGCGTCCGCGCGGGTCGACGCAGGGCGTGGCGTTGCCTCGCCGTGCTCGGCCCCGCTAGCATCGTCGCGAGATCGAATCGATTCGATCAGCGGCTGCCGTGATCAGCAGCGCCGCGGCTGCCCTGATGGGCAGCGCCGTGGTCGGCCCCTCCCCGGGCCGCGCCTCCCTCGCCCAGACAGACACGAGAGACCCGACGATGTCGACGACGTCCCCCCGACCCGGCACGCCTGCCGCACCCGACCACGAGACCCGACGGGCGCGGCTGGCCGTCGCGCTGCTGTTCCTCACGAACGGCGCGCTGTTCTCGAACCTGCTGCCGCGCTACCCGGCGATCAAGGAGGCGCTCGACCTGTCGAACGCCTCCTTCGGCCTCGCCGTCGCGGCCGGCCCGGTCGGCGCGATCGTCGCCGGGCTCGCGGCGAGCTGGCTGATCCGCCGCTTCCGGTCGTCGCGTGTCGCCGTCGTCGGCACGGTGGTGACCGCAGTCGTGGTGCTGCTGGCCGGCCTCTCCCCCGTCGGCGCCCTGTTCGCCAGCGCGCTCTTCGTGGCCGGGGCGCTCGACGCGATCGTCGACGTCGCCCAGAACTCGCACGGCCTGCGCGTGCAGCGGCGCTACGGGCGCTCCATCCTCAACTCGTTCCACGCGATCTGGAGCGTCGGCGCCGTCGCCGGCGGCCTGATGGGCGGCGCGGCCGCCGGGCTCGGCGTGCCGATCGGCGTGCACCTCGCGATCTCGGGGGTCGTCTTCGGCGTGGTCGCCGTCGTCTCCTACCGGCTGATGCTCCGGGGGCCGGAGCCCGCCTCCGAGCTCGAGGAGGCGCCCGCCACGCCGACCGAGGGGGTCGCGTCGTCGTCGACGTCCGCCCCGGTGCCCGTGGCAGGTGCCGAGACCGACGCCTCCTCGGGGATCGGCTCGGGCAGCGACGCCGGTGCACGCGTGCGCCGCTCGGCAGTGAAGCTCGGCACCTGGGGCGTCCTGGTCGCGCTCGTGCTGATCGCCGCCTCCGGCACGGTCGTCGAGGACGCCGGCAACACCTGGGCCGCCCTCTACCTCTCGGGCTCGCTCGGCGCCGGCGTGACCGTCGCCGCGCTCGGCTTCGTCGCGCTGCAGGGTGCCCAGTTCGTCGGGCGGATCCTCGGCGACCGGCTCGTCGACCGCTTCGGCCAGCGCGCCGTTGCTCGGGTCGGCGGGGCGCTGGTCTTCGTCGGGATGGGGCAGGCGCTGGCGTTCCCGTCCGTCGGCACGACAATCCTCGGCTTCGCCCTCGCCGGCTTCGGCGTCGCGACGCTGATCCCCGCCGCGATGCACGCGGCGGACACACTGCAGGGGTTCCGGCCGGGCACGGGACTCACGCTCGTCAGCTGGCTGATGCGGCTCGGGTTCCTCGCCGCCCCGCCGCTGATCGGGGCCGTCGCCGACGCGAGCTCGCTGCGCGTCGGGCTGCTGCTCATCCCCGCGGTCGGGCTCGTCGTGCTCGCGCTGTCGGGCGTGCTCGCAGGGCGGCAGCGCCCGGCCCCGCACCCGCACGGCTGACGCTCGGCGCTGCGCTGCCCTCGGCGGCTGGAGCGCTGCCCCGCGAATGCCGACCAGCGGCCGCCTCCGGCACCTACAACAGGGGGAAAAGCACCTATTGCGGGCGCCCGGGTCGGCATCTGCGGAGACCATTCGCGCCCTGCGGCGCACTGACCCACAGGGGGCGCGGCTCGCCAGCGCATCGGCGCCGGCAGGTCAGCGGACGGGCGCGGCGGCCACGCGGCCGAGCTCGCCGTGCACGAGCGAGGCGAGCTCCGCGAACGACCGCGTCTCGCCCTCCGCGATCCAGAGGCCGAACGCGACGCCGAACACGGCCAGGCAGGCCTGCCCGGCGAGGGACGCCGCCGGCTCGGGCACGCCGCGCGCGGCCAGCACGGCGGCGACGTCGCGCGCGAGGCCGGCGAGCTTCAGCAGCTCACGCTCCTGCAGGGCAGGGTGCGCGTCGATCACCGTCTGGCGGCGACGCGACCACGCGCGACGGTCGTCGGGGAAGAACTCGCTCGCCCCGCGCAGCGCCGCGGCGACCAGCTCGGCCGGGCCGGCGCCCTCGGGGGCGTCGTCGACGCCCGCCGTGAACCGGTCGGCGAGCAGGTGCTGCCCCTCGAAGAGCACCTCGCGCTTGTCCGAGAAGTGCCGGAAGAACGTGCGCTCGGTCACGCCGGCGGACGACGCGATGCCGGAGGCGGTGGTCTCGTCGAAGCCCTGGGTCACGAAGAGATCGAGGGCGGCCGCCTGCAGCCGCTCCCGAGTGCCGGGTTCCCATCGAGCCATGGTCCGAGCCTAGCGTCGCCAGGGCAGTGATGACAGTGGCTGCCATCAGGTGTACGGTCTCGACATGGCTACGTCAGCCACTGACATCACTGGTGCCGCTCCTCCCGCGGCCCTGTCAGCAGAGAAGGAGAACACCATGCGCGTCTTCGTCACCGGAGCATCCGGCTGGATCGGGTCGGCCGCCGTCGACGAGCTGCTCGCCGACGGCCACGAGGTCGTCGGGCTCGCTCGATCCGACTCGTCCGCCGCCGCGCTCGAGCGCCGCGGCGCGGTCGTCCGTCGGGGCGACCTCGACGACCTCGAGGGTCTGCGGGCCGGAGCCGCCGACGCCGACGCGGTCGTGCACCTGGCCAACAAGCACGACTGGTCCGACCTGGCCGCGTCGAACCGGGCGGAGCGGAGGGCCGTCGAGACGGTGCTGGGAGAGCTCGAGGGGTCGGGGCGGCCGTTCCTCCTCGCCAGCGGCCTCGCCGGGCTCGCGAACGGTCGGCTCTCGACCGAGGCCGACCGGTCACCGCACAGCGGCCCGGAGGCTCCCCGGGGCGGCACCGAGGCGCTCGCCCTCGAGTTCGCCGACCGCGGCGTCCGCACCGTCAGCCTGCGCTTCGCCCCGACCGTGCACGGCACCGGCGACCAGGGCTTCGTCGCGGTGATCGCCGCGGTCGCCCGCGAGAAGGGCGTCTCGGCCTGGATCGGCAACGGGTCGGCGCGCTGGCCCGCCGTGCACCGCTCGGACGCCGGTCGGCTCGTCGCGGACGCCCTCGTCGCGGCCACGCCCGGCCTCGTCCTGCACGCCGCCGCCGAGGAGGGGGTCTCGACCCGTGCGATCGCCGAGGCCCTGGGCGACTCGCTCGGCCTGCCGTCGACGTCGGTGGCACCTGCCGACGCCGGTGCCCACTTCGGCTGGATCGGCGGCTTCTTCGGCCAGGACATGCCGGCGTCGTCCGAGGCGACGCTTCGCCTCCTCGGCTGGTCGCCGTCCGGCCCGACCCTGCTCGACGACATCGCCGGCGGGGCGTACTCGGCGGCCTGAGCCGACCGGCGAGGCCCGCACGTCGGCCGGAGCCGGTCGGCAGCGCCGGGTGGTCGTCCTCCTGTCCGCGACGCGAACCAGAGGGACGGACCCTCGGGCAAACCGCCAGGAGGCGCGGGTACGAACGAGAGGACAGGCCGCAGGTGCGGCCGAGGAAGGCAGGAACCATGACCGAGATCACCGCCCACCACGGGCTCTTCAAGGACACGAACCTCCACGTCGACGACTTCGGCGGCAGCGGACGCACCGTCGTGCTCATCCACGGCTGGCCCCTCTCGGGCGAGTCGTGGAGCAAGCAGGTCCCCGCGTTCGTCGAGGCCGGCTACCGCGTCGTCACGTACGACCGCCGCGGCTTCGGACGCAGCGACAAGCCGAAGACCGGCTACGACTACGACCACCTCACCGAGGACCTGCACACCGTCCTCACCGAGCTCGACCTGAACGACGTGACGCTCGTCGGCTTCTCGATGGGCGGCGGCGAGGTCGCGCGCTACTTCAGCAAGTACGGCACCGAGCGCCTGCACAGCGTGGTCTTCGCGTCGGCCGTGCCCCCGTACCTGATGAAGACCGACGACAACCCCGACGGGCCCCTCACCAAGGAGGCGGCTGCCGAGATGACCGCCGGCCTCACCAAGGACGAGGACGCGTTCTACGACGACTTCACCACCGGCTTCTTCTCGGTCGACGGCGAGCTCAAGGTGTCGGAGGCGGACCGCCAGGACGCGCTGCGCCTCGCGAAGCAGGCCGACAAGGCCGCGGCCCTCGCCGCGATGAACTCGTTCGCGACGACCGACTTCCGCGAGGACCTGACGAAGGTCACCGTGCCGACGCTGGTCATCCACGGCGACGGCGACGCGACCGTGCCCTACGAGGGCTCGGGCGCGCGCACGCACGCCGCGATCGCCGGCTCGGAGCTGCACGTCATCGCGGGTGCGCCGCACGGCGCGAACGTCAGCGACGCGGACGAGTTCAACCGCGTGGTGCTGGAGTTCCTCGCGCGCTGAGGCCGCGGCGAGGTCACACGACACCCCTGATCGTGCATCACACCCCCGAATTCGAGGGTGTGATGCTCAATCGGGGGTGTTCCGCGTCTAGGAGCTGACCGGCGGGCGGTCCATGGTGGCGACTCCCGACGAGATGCCGATGATGATCGCGATCGCTCCGCCGAGCACCGAGAGCCCGAGGAACAGCCAGAGCGGTGCGGCGCTCCCTCCCACGCGGCGCCGCAGGACGACGCTGCGACCGATCAGGTAGATCAGCACGCTGAGGATCGACCAGGCCCAGTGGAACGGCCGCTCGACGCCGCGCGCCCGCAGCGTGCGCCGGTCGAGCCAGGAGAGCACGACGAGGCCGATGCCGACGACGAGGCTGACGACCATCGCGAGCGTGTAGTCGCCCTGCTGCACGCCGGTGCTGCCCGGCGCGAGGAGCTCGACCGACCGCCGGATCTCGACCGCGGCCACGACGAGCGTGACGATCGGCGAGAGCGCGAGCGCGGCCACGTACGGGGTCGCGCCGATCTGCTGTCCCGTCACGGGCGGCCGGGGCTCGGCCCGCTCGGTGACCGGTGCGGCCGTCGGGCCGGTCTGCGGGGCGGCCGTCGGCGCCGCCGGTCGCGACGAGGAGGCGCCCGTCGCGCCCCCGAGCAGTCGGTCGTCTCGCTGCGGATCGGTCACGGTGTCCCCCTCGTGGTCGTCGCCGCCGGGGAGCCCTGCTCCGCGACGGCGGCCCGGACGTCTGCGTGCCGGGCTCGTCCCGTCAGCCTAGGACCGCCTCCTCGACGGTGCGTGCAGGCCGTACACCGGGCCGCCGGCGCCTCCGCACCCCTCGGACCCGCGCACACCCGTCGGCGCGAGCGCGGGTGTGCGCGGGTCCCGCGGGTGCGGGCGAGCGCAGTCCCCCGCGAGGGTCGCCTCAGCGCAGCGACCACTCCTCGCCGACGGCACGCCGGACGGTGCGCTCGGCGGTGATCACCTGGACGTCGTCCGGGCCGACGGACCGGGCCGTGCCGTCCCGCGCGACCACGACCCCGCCGCGCTCCGGGATCGCGAGCACGGGGCGGCCGGACGCGCGGGAGTGCCGCCGGGCCGCCGCCTCCTGGTCGTCGGTCCAGTGCGGCAGCACGTCGTGGCCGTGCACGAGGTCGAGGCCGCGCGTGTCGGTCGTGCCCACGTCGTCGGGGTCGGCGGCGCGGGCGAGGTCGACGTCGGCCCCCGCGAGCACGGCGCCGGCGCTGCCGCCGTAGAGCGACCCGCCGCCGAGGAGGTGCGCGTGCAGCAGGTCGAGGAGGCCCGCCTCCCGCAGCGCCTGCAGCAGGTCGAACGTGTTGCCGCCGAGGACGGCCACGACGTCGAGACCGCGTCGCCCGGGAGCGCCGGGTCGGCTCAGCCGGGGCTGGCCAGGACCGGGCTCGTCGAGCCGCGACCGGTCGACGCCGGTCTCGGTCGTCCCCCAGACGTCCACGTCTTCCACGCCGATCGCGAGCAGCGCCTCGGTCGCCCACGCGCCGGCCGCTCGACGATCGACGGCGGCGCGGTGGGCGAACGGCCAGACCACGACCCGCGAACCAGCCGGGAACGCCTCGGCCCACAACGCGGCCTCGTCGGCCTCGGAGCCTCCGCCGCCGAGGAACACCAGCCCGGTCACGGCGCGGGAGTGACGATCAGGTGCTCGCGGAGCAGGGTGGAGCCGGCCGGGACCTCCGGGTCGGCGACCGCGGACCACGTGCCGCGGAGGCCCTCGCCGTCCTCGACCGACATGCCGCCGCCCTCGTCGCCGCCGCAGCCCGAGAAGACGTCGTCGAGCGCGCCGCCGGTGCGGACGACCGCCTTCACGAGGCAGAACTCGCCGGCCTCGTTCCGGGCTGCCCACCAGCGGCTGCCCTCGGCGTCTCCCAGCAGGCGCGACGACTCCGGCGCGAGCGTGTCGACCGCCTCCTGGCCGTCGGGCAGTGCGTCGGCCGCCACCTGCTCGTCCTCGAAGACGGACGGGCCCCAGCCGAAGGAGCAGCCCGCCGTCGTCCCGAGCACGGCGATCGCCAGCGTGGTCGCGAGCAGTGTCCCCCTGGTGCGCATGCGGGGCCGGGCCTCAGGGCCGGTACTCGGGGCGCTGGTCGGGGCCGGGCACGGGGCCGGGGTGCGGCTTCTGCGCGCCGTCGCTGCCGAGCACGGCCACGGCCGAGAGAGCCGTCTGCACGCCGACCAGCAGCACTCCGACGACAGCCCCGAGCACGCGCAGGAGGCGACGGCCTCGGCCCACGGGGGCCGTCACGACGCTCCCTGCCCAGCTCGGCCCCTCGGGGACCGGACCGGGGTCGGCGACGCGCGCCGCGCCTCCGGCGCCCGGCTGTCCGTCCGTGCTGCACGCGTCGTACGCCGCTGCCGCTGCTCGTCGCGCAGCACGAGGCAGAGCCCCACGAAGCCCGCCGCAGCGGCGAGCGGCGCCATCCACCAGATCATGTGCCGACCCTGGCACGTCGCGGGTGTCTCGTCCAGGGGCAGGCACGACGCATCCAGGAAGGCTCGGCCCGCGCCTCCTGGACCGTGCACGGATCAGGACGATCCGGTCCTGAGTTGCGGGGATCAGGACGCATCTTCCTGAATGAGGAGGGCAGCGGCGGCGGGCTAGCGGAGCACGAGGCGCGGGGCGAGCAGGCGGTGCCGCGGGTCGGCGGCCGAGCCGGGCGAGGCGACGCGGGCTGCGGGGCCCTGGTGCAGCAGCAGGTCCAGGGTGGCGTGGGCCACCTCCTCGACGGGCTGGTGCACGCTCGAGAGGCCGAGGGCCGCGGCCACGGGCGTGTCGTCGTAGCCGATCACGGGCACCGACCGGCCGAGCACCATGAAGGCGCCGAGGGCGAGCGAGTCGCTGGCACAGACGACCGCGTCGATCGTGCGGCCGGTCTCGGCCAGGTGGGCGACGAGCTGGCGGACACGGTCGGAGGCGAGCGAGACCTGGTCGTCGACGGTCAGGTCGACCTCGTCGAGCTCCGCGGGGTCGAGCCGGCCGTGGGCGAGCATCGTGTCGCGCCAGCCCTGCCGTCGCTCCGTGCCGATGCCCGAGGTGGACGGCCAGCCGAGGAAGACGACGCGGCGGGCTCCCCCGTCGAGCAGGGCGCGGGTCGCCTCGGCGACCCCGTGGTGCCCGTCGACGTCGACCCAGCGCCGGGCCGGGTCGGCCACGTCGCTGCCCCACGGCCGTCCGAACGACACGAAGTCGGCCTCGGCGCGCAGCAGCCAGTCGGTGCGGGGGTCGTCGTACGAGGTCGACGTGAGCACGAACGAGTCGACGTCGGCCCCGTCGAGGAGGCGGCGGAACTGGGCGACCTCGTCGAGCGGGTCCTTCGCCGTGAAGAGCAGCACGCGCAGGCCGTGCTCGTCGGCCCGCTCGGTCAGGGCGTGCAGGAACCGGTCGAGCACCGCCCCCGAGATGCCGTTGGCGACCGGGTCGAGGCGCACCCCGATCGTCGAGCTCTTGCGGGTGCGCAGCCGCCGCGCCGAGGCGTGGGGGCGGTAGGCGAGCGAGGCGATCGCCTGCTCGACCCGGGAGCGCGTGGCGGGAGCGACGATGTCGGGCGTGTTCAGCACGTTGGAGACGGTCTGGCGCGAGACCCCCGCCTCCTTGGCGACGTCCACGACCGTGGGCAGGCGCGGCGACTCGACACTCGGCACCGCCCACCTCGTCTCGCTCGTCATCGTCGTCGCCCGTCGGCCCCGCGTCGCAGCTCTGCGTCGTCCGCGGAGCGCACCCCGCCGCGACCTCGATTGACAGCCGCGCGAGCAGGTGCCTACTCTAGCGACCACCCGGTTTTGATCGTTCAAACCCGTGACGACACGACCACCGGGACGACCGTTCTCGACGAGGAGACACCGTGCAACGACGCATCCGCCGCCTGATGGCCTTCGGCGCCATCGCCACCGTGACCGGGCTCGCGCTCACCGCGTGCGGCTCCGGCTTCAGCGAGGGAGGCGGCGACGGCGCGAGCTCCGACGGCGCCCTCACCTCGAGCGACGACTCGCTCACCGTGCTGATCGCCTCGAGCGGCGACGCCGAGGCCGCGGCCGTCCGCGACGCCGTCGCGAGCTGGTCGGGCGACAGCGGCACCGACGCCGAGGTGAGCGTCGCCAGCGACCTGCCTCAGCAGCTCAGCCAGGGCTTCGCCTCCGGCTCGCCCGCCGACGTCTTCTACCTCTCGACCGACGCCCTCGCGGGCTTCGCCGAGAACGGCAGCCTGCTCGCCTACGGCGACCAGCTCAGCGAGACCGACGACTTCTTCCCCACGCTCGTCGACAGCTTCACCTACGACGACGAGTTCTATTGCGCACCCAAGGACTTCTCGACCCTCGGCCTCGTCATCAACGAGCAGATGTGGCAGGAGGCGGGCCTCACCGACGCAGACGTGCCCACCGACTGGGACGGCCTGTCCGACGTCGCGGCGAAGCTCACCACCGCTGACCACGTCGGCCTCGCGTTCGGGGCCGAGTACGCCCGCGTCGGCGCCTTCATGGCCGAGGCCGGCGGCTCGCTGACGAACGAGGACGGCACGGAGGCGACGGTCGACTCCGACGAGAACGTCGAGGGCCTGACCTACGTCAAGGACCTGATCACGAGCGGCGACGCCGCGTTCGCCGCCGACCTCGGCGCCGGCTGGGGCGGCGAGGCCTTCGGCACCGGCAAGTCCGCGATGACCGTCGAGGGCAACTGGATCGCCGGAGCCATGAACGCCGACTACCCCGACGTCGACTACCGCGTCGCCGAGATGCCCGCCGGCCCCGGCGGCCAGGGCACCCTGCAGTTCACCAACTGCTGGGGCATCGCCGCCGACAGCCCCAACCAGCAGGCCGCGCTCGAGCTCGTCGAGCAGCTCGTCAGCACCGACCAGCAGCTCGCCTTCGCCGACGCGTTCGGCGTGATGCCGAGCGTCCAGTCGGCCGCCGACCAGTGGAAGACGGACAACCCCGGCTCCGCGGCCTTCCTCGACTCGGCCGACTTCGCCGTCGGCGTGCCGACGCAGCAGGGCGCGGCCGACGTGATCGCCGACTTCAACTCGCAGCTCGAGGGCCTCAGCTCGGCCGAGCCGGCCGACCTGCTCGAGTCGTTCCAGTCGAACTACGCGGCGATCCTGCCGTGAGCACCGCCTCGCCCCGCGTCGGACGCAGGGCCCGCCCCGGCACCGCCTCGCGGGGCGAGGCCACCTCAGGCTGGCTCTTCGTCACCCCGACCATCGTGATCCTCGGGCTGTTCCTGCTCGTCCCGATGGTGATGGCCCTGTGGGTCAGCGTCTCGGACTGGAGCGGCCGCGGCTCGCCGTTCAGCTCCTCCGTCGGCTTCGTCGGCCTGCAGAACTACGACGACCTCGTGAACGGAGGCGGGCTGGCGGCCCGCGACTTCGGGATCTCGCTGCGCAACAACGCCTGGTACGTCGTCTTCGTCGTGCCGATCCAGACCGCGGTCTCGCTGTTCCTGGCAGTGCTCGTGAACCGGCAGGTGCTGCGCGGCCGGGGCTTCTTCCGCACCGCCTTCTACTTCCCGTCCGTGACGAGCTCGGTCGCCATCACCGTCGTGTGGCTGTTCCTCTTCACGCAGACCGGCGCCGTGAACCGCGCCCTGTCGTGGCTCGGGATCGAGGGGCCCGCCTGGTTCCAGGACCCGAGCGGCGTCGTCCACAACGCCCTGGGCGCGATCGGCGTCACCGGCCCCGCGTTCCTCACCGACCACGACCTGCTCGGCGTGAGCTGGTGGGACTGGTTCGCCGGCCCCTCCGTCGCGATGAGCGCCTTCGTGCTGATGGCCGTCTTCACGACGAGCGGCACCTTCATGCTGCTGTTCATCGCGGCGCTGCAGAACCTCGGCGGCGACGTGCAGGAGGCGGCGATGATGGACGGCGCGAACGCCTGGCAGCGCTTCTGGCGCGTCACCCTGCCGCAGCTGCGGCCGACGCTGTTCACGGTGCTGACGCTCGGCCTGATCGGCACCTGGCAGGTCTTCGACCAGATCTACACGGGCACGCAGGGCGGGCCCGCCAAGACGACGCTGACGCCCTCGTACCTGTCGTACACCTCGGCCTTCGCCGGGCAGGACTGGGGCCGCGGCGCCGCCATCGCCTTCGTGCTCTTCGCGATCATCGTCGTGCTCACGATCGTGCAGCGCGCCGTGCTGCGCGAGCGTCCCGTCTCGCGACGACGGATGTCGCTCTACGAACCGACGGCCACGAACGAGAAGGAGGCGCGCCGATGACCGCCACGGCCCCCGTCACCGACCTCGTCGGCACCGGCCGGCCCGCCGGGCCTCCCCCGTCGTCCTCTGCTGCGGGGCGGAAGAGCTCTCGGCCGCCGCGCCGCACCTCCTCGCTGGTGTCGTCGTCGGTGCTCTACGCGGCGCTGGTCGCGCTGGCGCTGGTCTACATCGTGCCGTTCCTGGTGAGCGTCGCGACGTCGTTCAAGACCGACGCGGACGCCGCGGCCGACCCGCTCTCGCTCGTGCCCGCCACGTGGACCACGGCGGCGTTCCAGACCCTCTTCGTCAACAGCGACTTCCCGACCTGGGCGACGAACAGCGCGATCGTGGCGGTGTTCGTGACGGCCGGCCGCGTGTTCTTCGACTCGCTGGCGGGCTACGCGTTGGCCCGGCTGCGGTTCCGCGGGCGGGGCGTCGTGTTCGCCGCGCTGATCGGCGTCATGGCGGTGCCTAGCGTGGTGCTGCTGATCCCGAAGTTCCTGGTGATCAACCAGCTCGGCATCTACGACTCGTACGCCGGCATGATCATCCCGCTGCTCGTCGACGCGGCCGGGGTGTTCATCATGAAGAACTTCTTCGAGTCGATCCCGCCGAGCGTCGAGGAGCAGGCCCGCATCGACGGCGCCGGCACGTTCCGTGTCTTCTGGTCGATCGTGCTGCCGATGGCCCGTCCCGCGCTGATCACGATCATCATCCTGTCGTTCCAGGGGTCGTGGAACGAGCTCTCGCACTTCATCATCTCGACCCAGTCGCCCGAGCTGACCACCCTCACCAAGGGCGTCGCGGGGCTCGCCTCCGGGCAGCTCAGCCAGGGCAGCCAGTACCCGGTGAAGCTCGCCGCCGCGGTCGTCATGACCATCCCCGTCGCCGTGATCTTCTTCGTCTTCCAGCGCCAGATCATGAACAGCAGCGACGGGGCCGTGAAGGAGTGAGGGCGCGGGCCGGCATCCCGCCGGGGCCGGCTCCGTCCCGCTCACGCCGCAGCACCTCCCCCGCACGCCCCTCAGCGCAAGGACCCCTCCCGTCATGACCGACACCACGTCACGACCCACCACCACCGTCGACTCAGGCGCCGCAGCCGACGCGGCCGACGCCGCCGCGTCGGCCACGTCGGCCACGTCGGCCCCTGCGGCCGAGCCGCTCCAGCCGTTCCTCGCCGCCGAGACCGTGGTGCTCAAGGCGCCCGCCCAGGCCTGGTCCGACTCGACCGGCGCGATGGGCGGCGCTGCGATCCACGGCGTCTGGGTCGGCGACACCCGCGTGCTGCGCGGGCACCGGGTCGAGGTCGGGGGCAGCAGGGTCGAGACGATCGCCTCGGTGCCGCTCGGCGCCTCCTCGATCCGGTTCGAGTCGCTGCTGCGCGGCCTCGACGACCAAGGGGCCGACCCCGACGTGCGGCTGTCGTTGCTGCGCGAGATCGGGACCGGCGGGGTCCGCGAGACGCTCACGGCGACGTCGCGCCTGGCTCGCGAGCTCGACGTCGTCGTGAGCGTGGTCGTGCGGCCCGACGCGTCGTCGATGGACGAGGTGAAGGCGGGGCTGCCGGCCGTGCCGCCGCGTGACGTTCAGGTCGACGGGGCCCGCGCCTCCTGGTCGGGCGGCGACGCCGTGACGACGCTGACGACGACCGGCTCGGGAAGCGCGGCGGGCGGGGCCGACGACGGAGGCACGACGGGCAGCGAGGACGCAGGAGGCGCGGCGCAGGTCGAGGCCACCGCCGACGGCGAGTTGCGGCTGACCTGGCACCTCCGTGTGCCGGCCCGGGGCGCCGCCTCGGCCGGGCTCGAGCTCGCGACCGTCCTCGACGGCGCGGTCGTCGCCGGCGTCGAGGGCGACCAGCGCTGGGGCGCGCTCGACCCTGCGCCGCGCGACGACCGTCTGGCCCGCTGGCTCGACCAGGCGCTCGGCGACCTGTCGGCGCTCCGCATGACGACGGCCGACCGACCCGACGACGTGTTCTTCGCCGCGGGCGCCCCCTGGTTCTTCACCCTCTTCGGCCGCGACTCGCTCTGGGCTGCGCGGCTGGCGCTGCCGCTCGACCCCGACCTCCGCACCGGCCTGGGCGTCGCGGCCGGCACCCTGCGCGTGCTCGCAGGCCTGCAGGGCACGCACGAGGTCGCGGCGAGCGCCGAGCAGCCCGGCAAGATCATGCACGAGCTGCGGCAGCGACCGCTCGAGATCCACGGCGAGGGCGTCACGCTCGCGCCCCTCTACTACGGCACGGTCGACGCGACGGCCCTGTGGGTCTGTCTGCTTCACGACGCATGGCGCGCGGGCCTCCCCGACGACGAGGTGCAGGTCCTGCTGCCGCACCTGGAGGCGGCGCTCGCCTGGATGCGCGACCACGGCGACAGCGACGGCGACGGTCTGCTCGAGTACGTCGACGAGACCGGCCACGGCCTGTCGAACCAGGGCTGGAAGGACTCGGGCGACAGTGTCCAGTGGAGCGACGGGCGCCTCGCCGACGGACCGATCGCGCTGTGCGAGGTGCAGGCGTACGCGCACGAGGCGGCCGTGCACGGCGCCGACCTGCTCGACGCGTTCGACCGACCCGGGGCCGACGAGTGGCGCGGCTGGGCCGACCGGCTGCGGACGGCGTTCCGCGAGCGCTTCTGGGTCACGGACGCGCGAGGCAGGTTCCCCGCCGTCGCCCTCGACGCCGACAAGCGCGCGGTCGACACGGTCACGAGCAACATCGGGCACCTGCTCGGCACGGGCCTTCTCGACGCCGACGAGGAGGCGCTGGTCGCCGCGCGCCTCGTCGACCCCTCGCTCGCGAGCGGCTTCGGCCTGCGCACGCTCAGCTCGGACGCGGCCGGCTTCTGGCCCCTCGGCTACCACCTTGGCACCGTCTGGACCCACGACACCGCCGTCGCGATCGGCGGCCTCGCCGCGACCCACCACCACGAGGAGGCGCGGCTGCTGTCCGAGGGACTCCTCGCCGCGGCACCGTGGTTCGGCTACCGCATGCCCGAGCTGCACGGGGGCGACGCCGCGGCCGACGTGCCCGCGCCGGTGCCGTACCCCGCGTCGTGCCGGCCGCAGGCGTGGTCGGCGGCCGCCGCCGTCGCGGTGTGGGCGGCGACGTCGCGCGCGTGCGCCTGCGGCGACGCAGGCGGGGCCTAGGGCCGTCCCGGACCTCAGCCCGCGGTGAGGCGGCGGCCGTCGGCGTCGAGGTGGTCGCGCCACGAACGCCTGGCCGTCCAGCCGAGCAGCCGCTCGGCCTTGGCGGTCGAGATGCCCGACGCGTCGACGCGGTCGAGCTCACGGAGCTCGACCGCGTCGCCGTGGTGCTGGCGCAGCGTGGCGGCGAAGTCGTGGCCGCCCGCGTTGTCGGCGGCGGCGACGTAGAAGACCTCGTGGCCCGGCAGGTCGGACTCGGCGGCGAGCAGCAGCGCGTCGGCGAGGTCGTCGGCGTCGACGTAGCTGCCGAAGTTGGCGCTCTCCGGCGACGCCTCGCGCACCTGGGGGCCGAGGTTCTCCTCCCAGTTGCTCTCGTCGTGCACCGTGCTGGGCCGGATCGAGATCGCCCGCAGGTCGGACCGCCGGACGGCCGCGTCCATCAGCTGCTCGCCGAAGGCCTTCGAGAGGGCGTACGGGTCCTGCGGGTGCAGCGGGTGCTCCTCGTCGACGGGGACGTAGTCGGGCAGGAACGGCCGCTCGGGGAAGAAGTTGCCGACGATGCTCTCGCTCGACACGTTGACGAAGCGGGGCACGCCGAACCGGACAGCCGCCTCCACCAGGTTGAAGGTCGACATGAGGTTCGTCTGGAAGACGACGTGCGCCGGGTTCCCCGTGGGCTGCGGGATGGCGGCGACGTGGACGACCGCGTCCGCGCCGGCCACGACGGCGAAGGCGGAGCCCGGGTCGGTGAGGTCGGCCATGACGTACCTGCCCGGCACGACCTCCCCGGCGTCGAAGACGGGCCGGGCGAGGTCGACGCCGAGCACGTCGTGCCCTGCCTCGACGAACCTGCGCACGGCGGCGCGTCCGACCTTGCCGCGCGACCCGGTGATGACGACCTTCACGGTGCTCTCCTCCGACGACCGTCCGCGCCGCCGCCGGTCGAGGCGCCGGGGTCGTCCGCTGAGCCGACGTGCGCGACCCTACGCCGGGACCGGCGGCGCGGGGCGCCGACGGCGGCGCTCAGCCCGTGACCGACAGCGGGGCACGCCGGAGTGCGAGCTCCCAGACGAGCCGGACGTGCGCGGCCATGTCGGTCGTCGGGTCGAGCATCCACTGCAGCTGCATCCCGTCGCTGACCGCGGTCATCACGGCGGCGAGCTGCTCGGCGTCGACGTCCCCCGGCATCTCGCCGATCGCCTGGCGTTGGCGCATCGCGTCGGCCAGGGCCGTGCGGACGCGGACGTATCGCTCGGCGAACCAGGCGTGCGCCGGGTGCGCCGGGTCGCTCGTCGCCGCGGACGCCGTGCTCGTGAAGAGCTGGACCATCCCCGGCGTCTGCGCGTTGCGCCCGGTCACGAGCAGGAACTGGTCGATGATGTCGACGCCGTCCGCGCCCTGGAGGTCCTCGTCGTCCCGGACGGCGAGGATCGCCAGGAACAGCTCCTCCTTGCTGCCGAAGTGGTGCAGCAGGCCCGCCTGGGTCAGGTCGACCGCGGCGGCCAGCTCACGCACCGAGGTGCCGCGCATCCCGTTCCGGTCGACGACCTCGAGGGCCGTGCGGAGGATCTCCTCGCGCTTGGCCACGCCTTTCGCGTACGGACCCCGACGTGACATGCGGCTCAGGCTAGCCGGTGCGGCCGACCAGGTGCGGGAGAGCCCCCGGCGGCGTCGCCCCGAGGCGGCCGGCGGGGGCTCAGAGCCCCGGTCTAGTGCGCGATCACCGGCTCAGGGGCCGTCGATCCGGCGTCGCCGGAGCGGTCGGCCGCGGCCGCCGCCGCCTCGGCCCGGGCCCGCGTGTCGGCCTTCGTGCGGAACAGCGTCACCGCGAGGACGGCGCCGAGCAGGAAGAAGCCGGCGCCCCACGAGTACGCCGTCGCGTAGCCGTGCACCGCCGCCTCGGCCGCCGTGCGGGCGTCGGCGGGCAGGTGCGACGCGACGTAGCCCGTCACGGCCGTGGCCGCGAGGGTGTTGAGCAGAGCCGTGCCGATCGAGCCGCCCACCTGCTGGCCCGTGTTGACCATCGCGGAGGCGACTCCTGCATGTCCTCGGTCGACGCCCAGGGTGGCCGTCTGGATCGAGGCAGGCATGATCGAGCCCATGCCGAAGCCGAGCACCATGAGCGCGGGCAGCACGTCGCGGGCGTACGTGCTGTCGAGGCCGAGACGGGTCAGGTAGAGCATGCCCGCCGCCCCGAGGAGCATGCCGAACGGCACCATCACCTTCGGCCCGAAGCGCGGCACGAAGACGTTCGTCGACAGCTGCGCCGCCAGGATCAGCATGCCGATCATCGGCAGGAACGAGACGCCCGTCTGGATCGGCGTGTAGGCGAGCGAGGTCTGCAGGTAATACGTGACGAACAGGAAGATGCCGAACATGCCGGCCCCGGCGATCGTCACCGACAGGTAGGCCGCGCCGCGGTTGCGGTCGAGGACCACGCTGAGCGGCAGCAGCGCGTGCTCCGCGCGGCGCTGCCACAGGACGAACGCGACCAGCAGGACGCCGGAGGCGGCGAGGAAGCCCCAGGTGAGCGGCGAGCCCCACCCCTCGGCCTCCGCGTTCGAGAAGCCGTAGACCAGCGAGAAGAGCGCAGCCGAGACCAGCAGCGTGCCGGGCACGTCGAGCTTCGGGCGAGGGCCCTGACGCGGCACGGTGTGCAGGAACAGCACGGCGCCGACGACGGCGACGACCGCGATGACGACGTTGATGTAGAGGTTCCAGCGCCAGTCGGCGTTCTCGGTGAGGACGCCTCCGAGCAGGAGGCCGAGCGCGCCTCCTGCCCCGGCGATCGCGCCGAAGACGCCGAAGGCGCGGGCGCGCTCCTTCGGGACCGTGAACGTGGTGGTGAGGACGGCGAGCGCCGTCGGGGCGAGCAGCGCGCCGAACGCGCCCTGCAGGGCCCGGGCCGCGACGAGCGTGCCGAAGCTGCCCGCAGCGCCGCCGAGGGCCGAGGCGAGCGCGAAGCCGACGAGGCCGATCACGAAGGTGCGCTTGCGGCCCATGAGGTCGGAGAGGCGGCCGCCGAGCAGGAGGAGGCTGCCGAAGGCGAGCGAGTAGGCGGTGACGACCCACTGGCGGTCGCCGTCCGAGAAGCCGAGGTCGGCCTGCGCGCTGGGCAGGGCGATGTTCACGACGGTCGAGTCGAGCACCACCATGAGCTGGGCCAGTGCGACGGTGGTGAGGGTCCACCAGCGGCGGGACGCCACGGCGGGAGGGCCGCTCGTGGCGGGTGAGGTCTGGGTCATGTCGGGGACTCTATACGGTCCGCGACAGTTTCGGAACTACCCAGTTTCGGATATGTCCGCCTAGGATGGGGAGGCCGACGAAGGAGGCAGGGAGCGATGACGCAGGACGACGCAGCCGTCGAGGTCGAGACTCCCGTCGAGCCCGGATCCGGCGTCGAGGCGGGGACGGCTTCCCCGAAGCTGGGCCGCAAGCGCGACCACTCGCGCGACGCGGAGATCCTGCAGGCGGCGATCGACGTGCTGGCCGAGACCGGCTACGACGGGATGACCATCGAGATGGTCGCGACGCGGGCCAAGGCCGGCAAGGCGACCGTCTACCGGCGCTGGGCGTCCAAGAGCGACCTCGTCATCGACGCGGTCGCGTGCATGAAGGCCGCCCCCGGCCCCGGCGACCCGGTGGGCCTGCCCGACACCGGCACCCTGCGTGGCGACCTCGTCGCGATGATCCGGCCGCACTCGATCCAGGACAACGAGAAGAAGCTCAAGGTCATGGCCGGCATCGTCTCGCTGCTCGCCGACAGCCCCGAACTCGCCGCCGCCGTCAACACGGCGATCGTCCAGCCCCGGGTCGAGATCAACCGCCGGCTGCTGCAGCGGGCCATCGACCGGGGCGAGATCCCTGCCGACATCGCGATCGACGACCTCGCGCTCATCTCGCCGTCGATGGTCGCCTACCGCACGATCATCATGAAGCAGCCGGTCGACCGCGCGTTCCTGCTCGGCCTGATCGACGGCGTCGTCCTGCCCGCCGTGGGGCTCCGCCCGCTCGCCGACCCCGGCACGTAGGCGAGAAGGGACGAGGCGGGGGCGGGCCCACGCCAGTCCGGTCCCTTCTCGCCTGTCGCGCCGCCCCGGCGCGGTCGCCGACGCCCCCCGTCAGCGGAAGGCGCCGAGCTGGCGCTCGACCGGCACGGTCCCCTCGACGACGACGTCGCCGGTGTGCGCGGTGGTGACCGTCTCGATCAGGACGATCTCCACCTCCTCGTCGGCGATCGGGTTGTGCTGCACCCCGCGGGGCACGACGTGGAACTGGCCGGGGCCGAGCACGACCTCGTGGTCGTCCGGCAGCTGGATGCGGAGGCGGCCCGAGACGACCAGGAACATCTCGTCCTCGGCGTCGTGGGCGTGCCACACGAGCTCGCCGAGCAGCTTCGCGACCTTCACGTACTGGTCGTTGACCTGCCCCACGACCCGAGGCGTCCAGTGCGCCTCGACCTGGCTCAGCTCGCGGGCGAGGTCGATGCCGCTGATGTCCGTCATGGGGACATCCTGCCGTGCGGGCGCGCCACTGCCCTGCCGTTCGGCTGCCTAGGATCGGCGTGGGAGGCGCGGGTGCGGCCCCGAGGGGAGGCCGGTCGTGGGGCACGAGCTGCAGGACGAGGACACGAGGGCGGGCTCCGTCCCCGTGCGCTGGTACGAGCCCGGGCGGCGAGGCCAGGACGACCGGACGCCGGGCCCCACGCTGTTGTGGCTGCACGGCGGCGGCTTCTTCCGGGGCAGCCTCGACATCCCCGAGGCACACGAGGTCGCGACCGCACTCGCCGGCCGGGGCCTGCGGGTCGCGACAGCGGGCTATCGGCTGGCACCGCCTCCTGGACTCGGCTGGGCCAGGTCGTCGGCGGTCACGCCACGCGCGCGCTTCCCGGCTGCCCTCGACGACGTGACCTCAGCCCTCGAGGACGTGCTCGCCCGATCGCCCCACGGCGTGGTGCTCGGCGGAGCCAGCGCGGGTGCGTGCCTCGCGGCCGCGGCGACGCTCCGCGCCCTCGACGAGGGCGTCCGCCCCGTCGGGGCCGTCTTCGCGTACGGGTTCTTCCACGGGGTGCACCCTCGGGCACACGATCCGCGACAGCGGTCGCAACGCCACCGTCGCGTGACGCACGCCCCGTGGGCCCTCGACGCGATGAACCGTGGCTACGCCGGGTCGCGACGGACCCTGGGCGACCGCCTCGCCTTCCCCGGCGGGCACGACGTCGGGCTGTTCCCTCGAACGCTCGTCGTGAACGCCGAGCACGACAACATGCGTGCCTCCGGCGACCTCTTCGCGTCGGAGCTCGCCGCCTCGGGCGTCGACGTCGAGCACCACGTCCTCGCAGGGACGCGCCACGCCTTCCTGAACCGGCCGGACCTCGTCGAGTTCACGACGACGACGTCGCTGATCGCCGACTGGATGCTCTCCCCCGACGCGGCTACCCGAGGTCGGCCCCTGCCCTGACGGGGCTCCGACGAGGTCGGGTCCACCGTCTCGGCTGCGGTCGCTCGCCCTGCAGCTCGGGGGCGCCCTAGGCGTCCTCGTCGAGGAGGCGCGTGAGCTCGGGCGCGAGGGCCGCGGCCCAGAGCTGGTGCACCCGCGACCACGACCAGAGGCGGCCGCGCACCTGCGCGGCGCCCGCGTCGAGGTCGGGGAAGCGCACGAAGACGCAGTCGCCGCGACGACGCACGAGCTCGGCGGTCGCCGCGTCCAGCCGAGCGACCTGCCGCCGGATCAGCTCCCGGCCCGTCCAGGCGGTCTCGGTGAAGCGGTCCATCGGCGGGATGCCGCCGACGATCACGGGGGTGAGGACACGGCCGGGCCGACGAGCGCAGTCGAGGAGCCGGTCGAGGTCGCGCGTCCAGGCCTCGGCCGAGGTCATCAGCATGACGTCGCTGAAGCCGAGGGCGACGACGGTCACGTCGACGTCGGCGAGCGCCGCGGTCCCGTTCTCCGCCGCGTCGCGGACCGTGAGCAGGGCGGTCCCGTCCTCGATCCAGACCATCGGCCGACCGCGACGCGCCTCGACGAGCGAGGCCACCCGGGCGAGGGTGGTGAGGTCGTCGTGGAGCACGCCGAAGCGGGCCCCGGCGGGGCTGCCGAGCCAGCCGACCCGGTCGGCCGACGGGTCGGCCCGAGCCTCGACCGCGGCCTGGAGCGCAGCCGCCGTCGGGGCAGGCGGGAAGGTCCCGCCGCGGACGAGGTGGCGGAACCAGGCCAGCCGGAGGCGCAGCACCGGACGCAGGACCCACCGCGCCAGCTCCGTCGCCCCCATGATCGCGACCGTACCCCGTCGCCGCCGCCCGTCGACATGAGTGATCCGCTGAGCGCACCCGCGCCTCCTGCGATGTCCGCGGAACGAGTGCCGCCTCCCTCCTGACCGCCTCGGGGTACCCCACTTGACGGCACAAGTGAGGACAGTCGATCGATGTCGGGACCGGGGACCGCTTGACTCTGACGGCTCGGTGATCCCCGTCGCCGAGCACCCACCCGACGAAAGGCTCCGCCGTGCCCGCCAAGCACCGCGCTCGATCAGCGCGCCCGCACCTCAGACTGCTCGCAGGCAGCTGCGTCGTCGCGCTCGTCGCCGGCGGCTCCGCCCTCGTGCTGCCCCAGACGGCCTCCGCGGCCGAGAAGTTCTCGACCGCGGCGATCTACGGGACCGTGTCCGGCTCCTCCTCCGTGGTGTCGATCGACCGGACGACCGGCACGGCGACCACGGTCCTCACCGAGCCGACCGGCGCGACCGGGCTCAACCAGCTCGGCTTCACGAACGACGGCGACAAGCTGCTGATGACCAACGGGACGAACGTGTACGAGTACACGGCGTCGGCGACCGCGCCGGGCACCGCCTGGGAGACCACCGCACGCTCGACCGGCGCCACGGTGGCCAACCAGATGGGCGGGGTCGACCCCCGGACGGACAAGTACTGGTTCGGCGGGTTCGTGACGGGCTCGGGCGACAAGTTCTCGTTCACCAGCTACGACCCGGACGGGAACGAGATCGCCGCGACGGCGATCACGGTGACGGCGCCGACGCCGCCCGGCGGCAACGGCGACCTCGCCTTCGACCGCCTCGGCAACATGTACTTCATCTCGAGCAGCGCCGGCAACGCACAGATCTACCGTGTCGACGCGGCCGTCCTCAGCGGGACGACGACCACCGCCACCGCGATCCCCGTGGGCCCGGTCATCACCCCGCCCGCCGCGCTCACGTCGCTCGCCTTCGCCGACGACGGCTACCTCTACATCTCGGGCAGCAGCGGCGCAAGCTTCCTCGAGGTCAACCCCGTCACGGGCGCGATCCTCGACCGTCGCACCCCCTCGGTCACGCTGACCGACATGGGCACGCGCCAGTACCCCTCCACCGGCCAGGCGTCGACGACGCTCTCCGAGGGGCGCCACGACGCCGACGACCAGTTCACCGTCGCCGTGGGCGGCGGGGACATCCCGAAGCCGGCCACCGCGAGCACCGCCGACAAGGACACGTCGGCGACCGCCGGTCCCGTCATCCTGCTGCCGGGCCAGTCGTACACGGCGACGCAGACGCCCGCCAACGACACGACGAACCCGGCGGACTACGCCACGGAGTACCGGTGCACGGACATCGGGACCGGCGCCGTCGTGTCGGAGGGCAAGGGCAGCACCGCCGCCTTCACCGTGCCGTCGGCCAACGGCAGCAACGTGAAGTGCGAGTTCGCCAACCCGCTCGCGGGCCCGACCGCCCAGGACGACACGTCGCGCGGCAACGCAGAGGGCCGACCGGTCACCGTCGACGTGCTCGCGAACGACTCCGGCGACCTCGACGCCACGACCGTGCGCCTCCTCGCGCCCGGCGTCACCGGCGCACAGCTCTCGAGCGACGGCCGCACCCTCGTCGTCCCCGGAGAGGGCACCTGGACGGTCGACGCGACCACGGGTCGCGTGACCTTCACCCCCGCCGACGGCCTCGTCGGGGACCCGACCACGGTGAAGTACACCGTCGACGACGTCCGCGGCAAGCGCGGCTCGGCCGCGATGACCGTCGCCTTCGCCGGCACCGCCGTCGCCGACGCCGCGACGACCAGCCAGGGCGCCGCCGTCGAGATCGACGTGCTCGGGAACGACCGCGGCCGCATCGACCGCACCTCCGTGACGTTCCCCGCGGCCGGACAGCCCGCCGGCGCCGTCCTCTCGGACGACGGCCGCACGCTGACCGTGCCCGGCCAGGGCACCTGGACCGCCTCCGCCACCACCGGCAAGGTCACCTTCGCGCCCGATCCCGCGTTCCGCGGCGACGCCGCCCCGGTGACGTACCGTGCCCTGGACGCCGACGGCACCGCCTCCACGGCTCCGATCTCCGTCTCGGTCAGCGCCGTCGCCCCCCGGGCCACGGACGACATCGCCACGACCGGGCAGAACGCTCCCGTCACGGTCGACGTGACCGCCAACGACGCTGCCGGCGTCGCCGGCGGCACCCCGATCGACCCGACGACCGTCGTGTTCCCCGCTGCGGGCCAGCCCGCCGGGGTCACGGTCTCGGGCGGCGGCCGCGTCGCGACCGTCGACGGCCAGGGCACCTACCGCGCCGACCCCGACACCGGCGTCGTGACCTTCACCCCCGCGCCCGGCTTCGCCGGGCCCGTGACGGTCGTCACCTACCAGGTGTCGGACACGAGCGGCCTCACGGACACCGCCACCATCGAGGTGAGGGTGAACACCGTGGCGCCGACCGCGAACCCCGACCGCCCCACCACCGAGCAGGGACGCCCCGTCGTGACCGACGTGCTGGACAACGACGTGGCCGGCAACGAGCAGACGCCGATCGACCCGACCAGCGTGTCGTTCACCACTCCCGGCCAGCCCGCCGACGCCACCGTGTCGAAGGACGGCCGCACGCTCACCGTGCCCGACCAGGGCGTCTACGAGATCGACCCGAAGACCGGCGCGATCACCTTCACGCCCGAGCCCGCGTTCCGCGGCGAGGCCACACCGATCAGCTACTGGGTCGCCGACAACGACGGCGAGTCGTCGGTGACGACCGTCACGGTCACCGTCACCCCGGTGGGCCCGGCGCCGTCCGACGACACCGACGCGACGAGCCAGAACACACCCGTCCTGATCGACGTGACCTCGAACGACGCCCCCGGCGTGGAGGGCGGCACCCCGCTCGACCCGACCACCGTGGTCTTCCCGACCACAGGCCAGCCCTCGGGCGCGACGGTCTCGGACGACGGCCGCACGCTGACCGTCCCCGGCCAGGGGACCTGGACAGCCGACCCGGCCACCGGCGGGGTCACCTACACGCCCGCCCAGGGAGCCACCGGCACGACGAGCCCCGTCGTCTACCAGGTCGCCGACACGGGCGGAGCCCAGGGCGCCGGCCGGATCACGGTCACCGTGGCGCCCGTCACGCCGACCGCGACCGACGACGCCGCCGAGACCCGTCAGGGCACCCCGGTGACGGTCGACGCCGTCGGGAACGACCGCGGCGGCAACGCCCGGACCCCGATCGAGCCGACCTCGGTCGTGTTCCCCGCGAAGGGACAGCCCGCGGGAGCCGACGTGTCGACCGACCGCCGCACCCTCACGGTCGCCGACCAGGGCACCTACACGATCGACCCGGCCACCGGAGCGATCACCTTCGCCCCCGTCGCGGGCTTCCGCGGCGAGGCCTCGCCGGTCGTCTACGGCGTCTCCGACGTCGACCGCACCTCGACCACGGCGACCCTCACCGTCACGGTGCGCGAGGTCGGGCCGAAGGCCCAGGACGACACGGCCAGCACGCCGCAGAACACCGCGGTCACCCTCGACCTCCCGCTGAACGACGCTCCCGGCGTGGCGGGCGGCACGGCGGTCGACCGGAGCACCGTGGTCTTCACCGCCGCGGGCCAGCCGAAGGACGCCGTCGTCTCCGACGGCGGCCGCACGCTGACCGTCCCGGCGCAGGGCGTGTGGAGCGTCGACCGCACCTCGGGCGTCGCGACCTTCACGCCGGCCGACGGCTTCGCCGGCACGACGACGCCGGTCACGTACCGGATCGCCGACGCGGGGGGCGCCACGAGCACCGCCGTCGCCACGGTCACGGTGACCCCGGTCGCCCCGCGCGCCGTGGACGACCGGGCGACCACCCCGCAGAACACCCCGGTCACGGTCGACCTCGTCGCCAACGACGCCGCCGGCGTCCGCGGCGGTGCGGCGATCGACCCGACCTCGGTCGTGTTCACGACGACCGGCCAGCCGGCCGGAGCCGTGCTCGCCGACGGCGGGAGGACCCTCGCCCTGCCCGGCGTCGGAGTGCTGCGGATCGACCCCGCGAAGGGCTCGGTCGTCTTCTCGCCGGCGCAGGCCTTCGTCGGCACCACGGCACCGGTCACCTACCAGGTCGCCGACGCACGCGGACTGACCGCGACGGCCACCGTCGTGGTCACCGTCACCTCGGTCGCTCCCACGGCCGCACCGGACAGCGCGCAGACGCCGGCCAGGACCCCCGTGACGATCGACCCCGTGGCGAACGACGCGCCCGGCAACGCCCGCACCCCGCTGGCCCCGACGTCCGTCCGGCTGCTCGACGGGACCGGCTCGCCCGTCACGACCGTCACGGTCGCCGGCACCGGGACCTTCACGGTCGACGCCACGACGGGGCGGATCACCTTCGCCCCCGAGGCCCCGTACACCGGCACGGTCACCGTGCCCTACGTCGTCAGCGACGTCGACGGCGGCACCGCCCGCTCGACCGTCACCGTGACGGTGGGCGCTCCCCCGACCGCCGTGGACGACCGCGGCACGACGACCCCGGGCACGCCCGTGACCGTCACGGTGACGGGCAACGACAGCTCGGGCTCGACCGCGCTCGACCCGCGCTCGGTGCAGCTCGTCGACCCGGCCACCGGCGAGATCGTCTCGTCGGTGACGGTGCCCCGCACGGGCACGTGGCGGGTCGGCATCGACGGCACGATCACCTTCACCCCCGAGGCGGCGTTCTCCGGGACGGCGACCGTCACCTACTCGGTCGCCGATGAGGACGGCAGCCGCTCGACCGCCGAGCTGGCCGTGACGGTGCCCGCGTCGCCGGGCGTCGCCGTCACCCCGGCAGCTGACGGAGGCGGCCTGGTCGTCACCGCACCCGGCGGCGGCAGCCTCGCCTTCACCGGCACGGAGCTGGCGGTGCCCGCGAGCATCGCGGTGCTGCTGCTGGTCGCGGGCGGGACCCTGCTGGTGCTCCGTCGCCCGCGGAAGCCGGCACGCCGGCACTGATCTGCGGGGCACTGAGCCGCCCGACCAGGTGAGCCGAGGAGGCGCACGGCACCCGCCGTGCGCCTCCTCCGTCGTCGAGGAGGCGGTGCTCCCCTCGATCGCGGGGGCGCGGTGCCGAGACGATCGGCCCTAGCGTCAGCAGCATGTCCTACGAAGAACCGATGGTCGCCTACGACTACGGACCGAGCTTCTCGTCCATCCTCACGACGCTCGCCGCGGTGGCGCTGCTCGGGCTGGGCATCGCGCTCGCCGTCCTGCTCATGCGCCTCGTGCTGGTGGCCACGCGGGCCCTCACGGTGTTCAGCCGAGAGCGCGAGCTGCGCCTCGAGACGCTGCTCGCCGAGACCGGCGCCGCCGCGCCTCCCGCGCCGGCCGCACCTCCGGCACCGACCGCGCCCCCGGCGCCGGCCACACCCGCACCTCCCTCGGCCGACGACGATCGGACCGAGGGCACCCCTCCCCCCGGCGGCGACGCCTCCGACGACGGGGACGCCACACCCCGCTGAGCCGAGGCTCGTCCGGTGACGCGGGTCAGTTCGCCTTGACGGTGGCGAGCTCGTCCCAGTGGGTGGTCGCTCGGGGCGAGACCATGTCGCGCTTCATCGACCAACCTCGTCGGTGACGGAGGCCGGCGACCCCGAGCCCGAGGGTGTCCTCGCCGAACTTGCCCGCGATGCGGTCGATGACCGCGCCGTAGGCCGGTGGTGCAGCGCCCTCGAGCTCGAACACGTCGAGGCTCGCGTGCTCGTCGCGCGGGGTGAGCTCCATCAGCGTGACGCCCGCGCGCACGTACCGCTTGCCGGCCTCGAGCTGCGGGCCGAGCGCGGCGATCGCCGCGCGGGCGAGGGTCGCGGCGTCGTCGGTCGGCTCGGGGAACGCCACCGACACCGAGTGGTTCGTGTGCGCGGCGCTGTCCGAGAACGGAGAGGTCGCCGCGAAGCAGCGCATCATCCGCGTGAGCGAGCCCTGCCTCCGCAGCCGAGCCGCGGCCCGCTGCGTGTACACCGACAGGACCTCCTCGAGCTCCGTCACCGTGGTGACCGGCACCGCGAACGACCGCGAGTGGTAGATCTGCTCGCGCTCGGGCTGGACTTCCTCGATGGGCAGGCAGTCGACGCCGCGCAGCTCGTGCACGACCCGGGCCTGCACGACCCCGAACCGGGCGCGGATCCGTGCGGCGTCGGCGTCGCGGAGGTCGGCAGCGGTGTGGACGCCGAGCGGTGCGAGCTTCTTCGCCGTGCGGCGCCCGATGCCCCAGACGTCGCCGACGTCGACGCTGGCGAGGATCGCGGTCTGCCGGTCGGGGGCGTAGCTGCCCAGGTGACAGACGCCTCCCAGCGCCCGGTTCTGCTTCGAGCCGCGGTTGGCGAGCTTCGCGAGGGTCTTCGTCGGCGCGATGCCGATGCTGACGGGCAGGCCGATCAGCTTGCGCACGGCCCGCCGGATCTCGCGCGCCTGCGCGATCGTCTCGTCGAGGGTGCCGGTCAGCTCGATGAACGACTCGTCGATCGAGTACACCTCTTGGCTGCTGGTGTAGCGGCTGAGCACCTCGGCTGACCGGGCCGACATGTCGCCGTAGAGCTCGTAGTTGCTCGAGACGGCCACGACGCCCTGCATCTCGGCGATCGGCGCGATGCTGTGCCAGGGCGCGGCCATGTCGACGTTCAGCGCCTTCGCCTCTTCGGACCGGGCGATGACGCAGCCGTCGTTGTTCGACAGGACGACCACCGGCCGACCCTCGAGGGACGGGTCGAAGACCCGCTCGCACGAGACGTAGAAGTTGTTCGCGTCGACGATCGCGATGCTGCGACCGGACACACGAGGCGCAGACGCCGACGCCGACGCCGACGCGGGGCCGAGACGTTCAGACACGGTGCAGGCACCTCGTCACGACGCCCCAGATCGTCGCCTCGTCGAGCTCGGACAGCACGATCTCGGGGTAGGCCGGGTTCTCGGGGCTGAGCACCATCTGCCCGTCGCGCCAGGACAGGCGCTTGACCGTCAGCTCGGCGTTGACGACCGCGACCACGACGTGCCCGTCGTGCGCGTCGAGCCCGCGGTCGACGACGAGCTCGTCGCCGTCGAAGATGCCGGCGCCCGTCATGCTGTCGCCGCTGACCCGCACGAGGAACGTCGCCGTCGGGTCGCGCATCAGGTGCCGGTTCAGGTCGACGGGCCCGTTGTAGTACCCCTGCGCGGGCGACGGGAACCCGGCGTGCACCGCCTCGGCCGCCTGCTGCGGGAGGAGGTGGTCGGGCCGCGGCTCGCCGCTCACCGCGCCGATCACCTCGGTCACGGTCGTTCCTCCCACGTCATGCCCGGACGGTAGCACCGGCCGCCGACACTGCCGCGGCGGCCGCCGGCAGCTGCCCGCGGCCAACAGCCGGCAGCCGCCCGCCAGCTCACGGCACCAGGACGACCTTGCCGGCGAGCGTGCGGGACTCGGCGAGCTCCAGGGCCTCGACCACCGCCTCCAGCGGGAAACGGGCCGCGACGTTCGCCGTCACGACGCCGTCGCGCACGAGCTCGAGCACCTGCCCCAGGTCGTGCTCGAGACGGGCACGGAACCGTCGCGGCGTGCGCGAGTGCCCGCTCCACAGGTCGTAGAACGTCGCCCGTCGGCCGTTGGGGAGGAGGCTCCAGGCCCCGATCCGGACGAGCTGCCGCAGGAACGGCGGCCAGATGCTCCCCGTGCCTCCGGTCGCGCTGGCGATCGCGTAGGCGACGAGCGTGCCGCCGGGCGCGAGCATCGTCCACGCGGTGCGCGTGACCTCTCCGCCGATGTTGTCGAACACGGCGTCGACGCCGCCGGGGGCGAGCTCGCGGACGCGCGCGGCGAGGTCGGGATCGGCGTAGTCCACGGGCTCGGCGCCGGCACGGCGCAGCACGTCGTGGTGGCGAGGCGACGCCGCCGCGATCACCCGCACGCCGTGGTGCAGCGCGAGCTGGATCAGGATGCCGCCCACTCCCCCGTTGGCGCCGAAGACGAGCACCGTCCCGCCGGGCCGGACCCGTGCCGACCTGTGCAGCATCTGCCACGCCGTCACCCCGTTGACCGAGACGGTCTCGGCGTCCTCGGCGGCGACGCCGTCGGGCACGACGACCGAGTCGCGCTCGCGCACGACCGCCTGGGTCGCCCACCCGCCCGTCTTGGTGAGGCTGGCGACGCGGCGGCCGACGAGCGAGCCGTCGCCGCCCGGGCCCACAGCCGACACCGTCCCGACGAGGTCGTAGCCGGGCGTGAAGGGGAACGCTGGCTGACCGGGGTAGCGCCCGCGCCGCATGGCCTGCTCCGCGAACGAGATGCCGGTCGCCTCGACGGTGACGAGCAGCTCGTCCGCTCGCGGCTCGGGCGTCGCGACCTGTTCGATCAGCAGCCCGGAGGGCGGCACGACGCCCGGCAGGACGACGCGGGTGGTGGTGGCGGAGGGAGCAGTGGTGTCGGTCATGGTGATCTCTCTTCTCGAGTGGGTGGTGGGGGTAATTACTGACTGGTCAGTCACAAGTGCGGACAGGAAAGAAGAAGAGTGCAGGAGGCGCTCGTCACCGGTGCCGGATACCCGCGGTCACCGAGGCGGCCCAGGAGTCGCCGACGGACGAGAGGTCCGTCTGCACGATCAGGTGGCACAGCTGACCGTACGCGATGAACCGCTGCACGTCGGCCGGGGCTGCGCCGGAGACCCGCTCGACCGCCCGGACCACGTCGCGGAGGCCGTCGCGCACGGCGGCGCGGATCTCGGGCACGGCGCTCGCGCTCTGCGCCTGCGACTGCATCATGATCAGGTCGCGGTCCTCGACGAGGGCGACGTACGCCTCCGTCATCGCGTCGAGACGGCCCGCCGGGTCGGTCGACGAGCTCGCCTCGCCTGCCTCGACGAGGGCGACGGCCACCCGCGAGTACGTGTCCTCCACGGCCGCGAGGAACACCCCGAGCTTGCCCGGGAAGAGCCGGAACACGTAGGCCGGCGACACCCCGGCGGCGGCGGCCACGTCCGCGACGGGAGTCGCGTGGTACCCCTTCTCGGCGAAGACCCTCACCGCGGCCGACGTGATCCGGGCGCGCTGCGCCTCGGCGGTCGAGCGGAGGGCGGTGCCGGCGGCGGTGGTCATGTGACTGAGTGAACACTTACATGTCGCCGCTGTCAAGAGGCATGCGACCCACCTGCGAGGAGGCGTCAGGACGAGTGCCGCGCGGTCCAGTCCGCGAAGGGCGCCGTCGCGCCCTCGACGTGCCCCTGCTCGGCCGCCAGGGCGCGGTCCTCCGGGGCCTTCGCGTACTCGTCGTAGAAGGTCGCGAGGCTCATCAGCCGGTTGCCGTCCTCGTAGTGCTCGCCCTCCTCCTCGCGGCTCACCGCGTAGATGACCCGGTCGGGCTGCGCGTAGTAGAGCGCGCCGAGGCACATCGGGCACGGGTACGCCGTCACGTAGGCGTCGAAGCCGCGCAGGTCGGTGATGCCCTGCTCGGCGGCCTGACGGATGGCGAGGATCTCGGCGTGCGCGGTCGGGTCGCCCGTCTGGGCGACGTGGTTGCTCGCCTCGACGACGACCTCGCCGTCACGGACGAGGAGGCACGCGAAGGGCTTGCCCCCGGCGTCCACGTTCTCCTGGGCGCGCTGGACGGTGAGGGCGGTGAAGGTGTCGTCTCGTTCGGTCATGCCCCGAGAGTGCACCTCGCGCACGAAGGGGCGTCCAGCCAGACCGCAGGCGACGGGCCGTGCACTCCAGGAGGCGGTGGGCGCCTACGCGGAAGCGGTCGCGTCGGCGTCGGCGTCGGCGTCGGCGTCGGCCTCGGCGTCCGGCTTCATCCAGAACGGCGAGCAGTGGTACCCGTCCAGGTCGTCGAACTGGCGCTGGTACATGAACGGGTAGTCGTCGGTGTCGCCGACGCGACCGCCTGCGGCCGCGGCGCGCTCGACCAGCTCGTCGACCGCCTCCTGGCTGGGCAGGTCGAACGAGACCGTCACCTTCGAGGGGGTGTCGGGCCCGCCGATCAGCTCCTCGACGCCGCCGACGCTCTCGTACATCGCGCGGCTCGTCAGCATCACGTTCTGCTCGGGCGCGATCGCGAAGCACGACGACTGGGGGCCCGACGTCGCCGCCTGCAGGTCCCAGCCGAGCGCGGCGTAGAAGGCGGTCGCGCGCTCGACGTCCGTGACGGGACAGCTGAGGAAGAGGGTCATGCGCACACCCTCGCCCTCGGCATCCCCACCGTCAAGGTCCGGACGTCCCGGATGCCGCCCGAGCCGGTCGAGCGCCGTGGGTCACCACCAGAAGGGCGCCTGCGGCACGTAGTGCTCCTCGAGGCGGCGGACGTCGTCGTCGGTCAGCTCGACCTCGAGCGCGGCCACGGCGTCGGCCATGTGGTGCGGCTTGGTCGCGCCGACGATCGGGGCCGAGACCACCGGGTTCCGCAGCACCCAGGCCACCGCGACCTGCGCCATCGACACCCCGTGCTCGGCGGCGACCTGCTCGACGGCGTCGATGACCGGGCCGTCGGCGTCGGTGTCGAACGCCTTCGCGACCTCGTCGACGGCCGAGCGGTCCGTCGTCACGTCGCGCGGCCTCGTCAGCCGCCCCTTGCCCTGCGGCGAGTACGGGACGAGCCCGACGCCGAGGTCGGCGCAGAGCGGGATCATCTCCCGCTCCTCCTCGCGTTTCAGGAGGTTGTACTGGTCCTGCATCGACGCGAACGGCGTCCAGCCGTGCACGGCCGCGGCCGTCTGCAGCTTCGCGAACTGCCACGCGAACATGCTCGACGCACCCGTGTACCGGACCTTGCCTGCCTTCACGAGGTCGTGCAGCGCCTCCATCGTCTCCTCGACCGGCGTCTCGTCGTCGAAGCGGTGGATCTGGTAGAGGTCGATGTAGTCGGTGCCGAGGCGCCGCAGCGACGCGTCGACCTGCTCGAGGATCGCCGCGCGCGAGAGCCCCGAGCCGCCGGGCCCGTCGTGCACCTTGCCGCTGACCTTCGTGGCGAGCACGATCTCCTCGCGCCGCGAGTACTCGCGCACGGCACGGCCGACGAACTCCTCGCCGGTGCCCTGCTGGTAGACGTTCGCGGTGTCCCAGAGCGTCACGCCGAGCTCGACCGCCTGGCGGAAGAAGGGCGCGGACGCGTCCTCGTCGAGGGTCCAGGTGTGCAGGCCCCGCGTGGGGTCGCCGTAGCTCATGCAGCCGAGGCCGATCCTGCTGACGCGCAGGCCCGTGGTGCCGAGTCGTCCGTACTTCATCGGGGGGTGTCCTCTCGTCGCGCGTCGTCGTTCCTCGGGTGCCGGCCAGCGGCCTGCCTGGTCTCCCGCACCTCCTGGCTGGCGGGGGTCGCGCCCCAGCTGGCGAGGAGGCGGAGGCGCTCCTCGGTCGGCGAGCCCGGCTCGGCGCTGTAGATCAAGAAGTTGAGCCCCTGCTGCCCCATCGGCTCCATGGCCTCGTAGACGAGCTCGAGGTCGCCGACGACCGGGTGTCGGAACGACTTGTTCCCCGACGCGTGGTGCCGGACCTCGTGCGCGCCCCACCGGGCGCGGAACTCGTCGCTGCGCGTGGAGAGCTCGCCGACGAGGTCGTGCAGCGCCTTGTCGTGCGGGTCGCGGCCCGCCTCGGTGCGGAGGATGGCCACGTTGATGTCGGCGGCGATCGACCACGACGGGTAGAACGCCTCGGCCAGCTCGCGGTGCAGGAACACGTAGCGGGCCAGGTTGACGGGGCGGTCGGGGAGCGCGTACAGATCGGAGTAGAGGGCGCGGAACAGCGCGTTCTCGCCGAGCACGTCCATCCGGCCGTTCCGGACGAAGGCCGGGCCGGCCGTCACCGAGTCGAGGGCGAGCTGCAGGGCACGGGAGATGCCCGACGGCCGCGAGCGGGCCCGCGAGCGGCTGCGGACGGGCGACTCGTTGGCTGCCCGGGCGAGGTCGCCCAGGTGCGACCGCTCGGCGTCGTCGAGCAGCAGCGCGCTGCCGATCGCCTCGAGCACCGCCTCCGAGACGCCCCCGAGGCCACCGCGTTCGAGCCGCGAGTAGTACTCGACGCTGACGCCGGCGAGCATCGCCACCTCGGTCCGTCGCAGGCCCGGCACCCGCCGACCAGGGCCGCCGGGCAGCTCGACCTGCTCGGGTGTCACACGGGCTCGCCTCGTGGTGAGGAAGTCCCGCACCTCGCTCTTGTTGTCCATGGCATCGACCGTACGACGCCGGGGCGGCGGGATGGGTGCTCCGGTGGGGCACCCCCGACGAGAGACGGGGGCGCAGCCCGGTGAGGGGCGCCGCTGGGGGTGAACTCTCGACGCCGCGATGCTGGTGAGAGGCCTCGGATCGACCTGCCCGCACCTCCTGAGCTCGATCTGGGGCCTCTCACCCCCGACGGACCGGGCGAACCGGCGGAGAACGCTCTGTTCCGCCCCTCCGACAGCACTTCGTGTCGGTTCACCCGCCGGGGCGCGTCCCTCTAGGCGGGCGGGGCCGGGGGCGACGGCGGCGACCACGCCGACCCGGGGCCGGTGGCCTCGACGAGGTGACCGGTGAGCTGCCCCAGGCGCCGCGCCTCCTCGTCGGTCAGCACGTCGAAGACGAGTCGGCGGACGAGCTCGCGGTGCCCCGGCGTCGCGGCCCGCACCACGTCGTGGCCATGCCCGGTCAGCGTCCCCAGCGTGAAGCGGCCGTCCGTGGGGTCGACGGCGCGCTGCACGAGACCGCTCTTCTCGAGCCTGGTCATCGCGCGGGAGAGCCGAGAGAGGGTGCAGGCGGCGTAGCCGGCGAGGACGCTGAGCCGCAGGGTCCGGTCCGGCGCCGTGTCGAGGGCGACGAGGACGCCGTACTCGAAGTGCGTGAGGCCGCTGTCGCGCTGCAGCTGCGCGTCGAGCGCCGTCGGCAGGCGCTCGAGGAGGGTGGCGAGCGAGGCCCACGTGGCGAGCTCGTCGGTGCTGAGCGACATGCGGCCAGCCTAGCCGCGATGACTTGCTCGGGAAAGTCATCGCGCGTATCGTGACTTGCTCAGGCAAGTCATCTGCGTCCCGGACGCCGGACCAGGGATCGGAGAGACATGGACATGCAGCTCGACGGCAGGACCGCGTTCGTGAGCGGCTCGACGGGCGGCATCGGCTGGGCCGTCGCCTCCGCCCTCGCCGCCGAGGGCGTGCACGTCACGCTCAACGGCCGGAGCCCGGCCCGGGTGGAGGCGGCGGTCACCCGCCTGCGAGCGGAACGTCCCGGAGTGCCGGTCGCTGGCATCGCCGCGGACTTCTCCGACGCCGCCCAGGTCGCGGCCCTGATCGACCAGCTCGGCGACGTCGACGTGCTCGTGGCCAACGTCGGGCTGTTCGGCCTGGCGCCGTTCGCGACGATCGACGACGCCGAGTGGCAGCGGTACTTCGACGTGAACGTGATGAGCGGGGTCAGGCTGTCGCGGGCGCTCCTGCCGGGCATGCTCGAGCGCGGCTGGGGTCGCGTGCTGTTCGTCGGCAGCGAGTCGGGCGTCTCGGTGCCGGCCGACATGGTGCACTACGGCGTCACGAAGGCGGCGACGATAGCCCTGGCCAACGGCCTGGCCAAGACGACGCGGGGCACGGCGGTCACGGTGAACACCGTGCTCGGCGGACCGACCTGGTCGGACGGGGTCGAGGCGACCGTCACGGGGATCGCCGGGGCGCAGGGCATCCCCGTCGCCGCCGTCCGGGACGCCGTCATCGGCCAGAACGCGACCACCCTGCTCGAGCGGTTCCTGCAGCCGACGGAGGTCGCCTCGCTCGTCACCTACCTCGCGAGCCCCGTCGCGTCGGCGACCAACGGGGCTGCGCTCCGGGCGGACGGCGGGGTGCTGACGACGACGCTGTGAGCTGATCCGGGAGGCGCCCCTCGCCTGCCAGCGGGTGCCGGCACGGACGGACGGGTCAGGAGGACGCGCCCGCGCGCGCCTTCGCCCTCGTGCTCGACTCGTCCACGGCGCCGGCCAGGGACAGCTCGAGGGCGAGCTCCAGGCAGCGAGCCCGGGCCGGGGAGAAGTCGTAGGGCATCATGCCGACGGCGTCGGCAAGGCTCCGCGACCTCCGCCGACGACCGGACCCGGACCCACCGTCGGCGCCGGTGTCGGTGTCGGGCTCAAGGTCGGCCCCCTCCGGGTGCAGCTCGTCCCAGGCCGCGACGAGCGCGTCGTCCTCCGCGTCCTGGCCGGACTCCTCGATGGCCGCGAGCAGCACCTCCTCGAAGGCGTGCCGCTCGGCGGCCACCTCGGCCACGCGGGGGTCGTCGACGGCGACCGTGTCGTCGAGCGCCGCCTCGGCCGCGTCGACGCGATCGGACTCCGTGCGGAGCTCGGGTCGGGTCGCGAGCGCGACGAAACGGCCGGCCTGCACGGCGGCGCCGAGCGGGCCGAAGATCCGCTCGGTGACGAGCAGGGCGTCGAGGTCGTCCTGGCGGAGCGAGCCCTCGGGCAGGCCCGTGAGCCGCTGAGAGACGAACTCGTCGAGCAGGCCGGTCCGGCTGCCCAGGGCGCGCATGCGGCGGACCGCGGCTCGCTGGCGCTGCAGCTCCGCCTCCTTCGCCTCGAGCGTCGCCTCCAGCTGCTCGAGCACGTCCGCGACGTCGCCCTGGCCGGCAGCGGCACGGTCCGGAGCTCCGGCGTCGACCGAGTCGAGGGCGGCAGGACCGTCGGCGGAGGCGCCCGCGAAGGCGTCGCGGATGTCACCCAGGGCGATGCCCGCGTCGGTCATCTTGCGGATCCAGAGCAGCCGGATCATGGTGTCGTAGTCGTAGCGACGGCGCCCGCCGCCGTCGCGCTCGGGCTCGGGCAGCAGCCCCAGCGCGTGGTAGTGGCGGATCGCCCTCGGCGTCGTGCCGACGAACGAGGCGGCGTCGCCGATGGCGACCTGGCGAGGCGGGATGAAGGACGAGGACACGGCGGGGCCTTCCTGAGGGTGCGCGGGAGGTGGTGCAACGGTCCCCACCAGACCAGATGACGTCGCGTCAGGTGCAAGTCCCGGCGCTCACCAGGGGCCGAGGTCGCCGCCGTTGATCCCGTAGAGGGCGATGCCGACGATCGCCGCGATCGCGAGCACGGCCACGGCGAGGGGCGCCCAGTCCATGAACACGTCCGAGCGGGACCGGGAAGGCACAGCCGCACCGGGGCCACGACCACGTCGGCGAGCCGTCGGGCCGCGCGTCTCGGCCTCGTGACTGCCGTGCCCGTCACCTTCACCCAGGCTCTCGCCCCCGCCCCCGCTCTCGGCCTCGGCCTCGGCCTCGGCCTCGGCCTGGCTCTCGCGCTCGGCGGCCGCGAGGCCCTCACGGAGTGCTTCGCGGAAGCGGCGATCCGCGGCGGAGCCACCGAGCTCGTCGGGGTCGGTCATGGTGCTCCTGTCGGTGTGCGGGGACTCCTGTCTACCGTCTCCGCGGCCGACCGGCACCCGGCTCGCCGCCGCCTCAGCTCTCGGGGTGCAAGCTCGCGTCGGCCTCGCCGGTCGTCCACGAGGTGAAGTGCACGGTGAGGTCGCCGCGCGACGGGGCGCAGCACATCGGCCCCGCCGAGACACGGGCACCGGGGTCGAGCGGCGCCACCCGGACGAGCCGCCACGGCTCGTCGTCCACGCGGGCCCGGACGGTCAGCGCGTCGCCGGAGCGGCTCGCGCGGATCGTGACCTCGCGGCCGTGCCAGCCGGGCACCGGCGAGAGCGACCAGTCGGACACGCCGCGGGTGACGACCGCGCCCAGGCTCTCCTCGCCGTCGCTGCGCTCGACGCCGGCCTTGGTCCAGGTCTCGTCGTCGACCTTGACGAAGATGCCCGCCTGGTCGAACTGGGCGGTGAAGTCCAGCCGGAACGACACCTCCTGGGCCGTCTCCTGCTCGAACGGCACGAGCAGCGCGTGCTCGGTGTCGTGCACGAAGCCGTAGGAGGTGGTGCGCCAGGCGTCGCTCCCCTCGACGGCCGTCACGCGCAGGCCGTCGGACGCGACGTCCACCTGTGCGGGGGCCGTCGTCCACGTGCCGGAGTTCCAGTCGATGTCGGTCATGACGCCGAGTGTACGCTTGTACACATGACACAGGACCACTTCGCCGGCGACGGACGCAGCAACCGCGAGCGGATGCTCGCGGGCGACCTCTACGTCGCCGACGACCCCGAGAGCGCCCGACTCGCCCAGCGCGCCGTCCGGCTCGCCGACGCGTACCACCGCGCCGCGGTCGAGGACGAGGCCGCAGCCCGCCCCCTGCTGGAGGAGCTGCTGGGATCGCTGGGGGAAGACGCGTTCGTGAAGCCGCCGCTGTTCGTCGACTACGGCGAGAACATCCGCATCGGCGCCCGGACCTTCGTCAACTACAACCTCACGGCCCTCGACGTCGCCGCCGTGACGATCGGCGAGGACTGCCAGATCGGGCCGAACGTCCAGCTCCTGACGCCGACGCACCCCGTCGAGCCTGGGCCGCGTCGCGACCGGCTCGAGGCGGCCCTGCCGATCACGATCGGCGACAACGTCTGGCTGGGCGGCGGGGTCGTCGTCTGCCCGGGCGTCAGCATCGGCGACGACAGCGTCATCGGCGCCGGCGCGGTCGTGACCCGCGACGTCCCCGCCGGCGTCGTCGCGGTCGGGAACCCCGCGAGGGTCGTCCGGAGCGTCACGGGATGACCGCTGCCCGCTCGCCCCGCCGGACGGACCCCGGCCGACGGGACCGCATCCTCGAGTCGTGCCTCGACGTCGTCGCCGAGGTCGGGGTGGACGGCACCACCCACCGGCGCGTGGCGGTCGCCGCCGACGTGCCCCTCGGCTCCATGACGTACCACTTCGACGGGATGGACGAGCTCCTCCTCGAGGCGTTCGCGCTCTTCGCAGACCGCGTGGCCGAGCGGTTCCGACGCCGCCTGGCCGGCGACCTCACCCCGCAGGAGGCGCAGCGCGCGGTGGTCGAGATCGTCACCCGGGACGTCGTCGGCAGCCAGCGCGACCTGGTCCTCACCCACGAGCTCTACACCCTCGCGGCGCGACGCCCCGAGTACCGGTCGATCACGCAGAGGTGGATGGCCCTGAGCCGCGCCGCGCTCGAGCAGCACTTCGACCCCGAGACGGCCCGCCTGCTCGACGCCCTGATCGAGGGCCTCACGATCCACCGTGCCCTCGACCCGGAGCCGGCCGACGAGGACGTCGTGGCGACGGCCGTGGGACGCATCGTTCGTCCTGGTTGACTTTCCATCTCGGAAACACTTAGTGGCGCCGACATGGAAAGCCATTCGAACGACGACTCGTCCCAGCCCGTCGACCCGGTCGCCGCCTTCCGGGTCGCGAACGACGCCCAGGCCCGCATGGCCGCCAGGGTCCGCTCGCCCTGGTGGGTGCACGTCCTCCGAGGGCTCCTCGTCGCGGCGACGGTCTACGGTCTCGGCGCCCCCGACAGCACCGGGTGGATGCTGCTCGGCGTCGTCGGTCTCATCGCCCTCTCCCGCCGCCGCGTCCGTGACGTCGGCATCGCCCGCGCGAACCCCGAGCGGTGGCGGTTCCTCGCGCTCGGGGCCCCCTGGGCGATCATCGCCCTCGTCGTGATGGTCGCGGCCCTGGCCTTCGTCGTCATCGCCCAGGACGAGCCGCTGTGGCAGGTCGGCGTCGCCGCCGGCGTCGCCGGAGTCGTCACCCTCGCCCTCGGACCCCCTGCCGACGCGGCCGCCCGTCGCCGCCTGGGCGGCGAGCTCGGAACCGGGGACGCCCGGTGAGCGGAGCCGCACCCGAGCCGGTGTTCGACGCCGTCGTGCACGCTCCCCAGAGGCTGCAGATCTGCGCGATGCTCGCACGCGGCGGCGAGGTCGAGTTCGGGGTGCTCCGAGAGGGGCTCGACGTCTCCGACGCGACCCTCAGCAAGCACCTCAAGACCCTCACCGAGGCCGGCTACGTCGAGCTCCGACGCGTGCAGCGCGCCAAGGGCCAGGCCCGGACCTGGGTGACGCTCACCCCGGCCGGGTCGCAGGCGCTGCGCGGCCACTTCGCGTTCCTGCAGGGCCTCGCGCCGTAGCCGCGGGTGTCAGGCGACCGGTGCGCTCCTGACACGATCGGCCGCCGTGGCCATGTGCTCCCGCATCGCCGCGAGCGCGGCGTCCGGGTCGTGTGCCTCGATGGCCAGGAAGACCGCCCGGTGCTCCCGGTAGGCAGCCTCCGCCTGGCTCCGCTCGCTCAGCCCGCGCTCCACCCAGAGCCGCAGGAGCGACCGGGTGCTCTGCAACAGGTCCTTCAGCACCATGTTGTCGGCGCTGAGGGCGATCTGGAGGTGGAAGCGGATGTCCGCCTGCAGGAACCCGTCCAGGTCGTCGAGGGAGTCGGCCATGACCGCGATGTAGGCCCGCATCGCGTCGATGTCCGCGTCGCTGGCCCGCTCTGCGGCGTAGGCGGCCGCCTGGATCTCCAGGCCGCCGCGCACCTCGATGAGCTCGCGGGTCCGTGCGGCGTTGAGCATCAGACCCCAGCTGAGGGTCGTCGGCAGCAGCTCCGACGCCTGGTCGCGCAGATAGGTGCCGGACCCGGGACGGACCATGACCACCCCGAGGATCTCGAGGGCAGCCAGGGCCTCGCGCACGGCAGACCGCCCCACGCCGATCCGCTCGGCGAGCTGCCGCTCGGGCGGCAGGCGAGAGCCGGGGGCCAGCTCCCCCGCCGTCAGGAGCCCGACGAGCTGCTTCACGACCTCGCTGACCGCCGTTCCTCGCGGCACCATCTCGAGCTCGAGATCGAGGCTCGTGGGGTCGCTCTCTGGGTAGGCCGGCACGGGGCGAGCTTACCCAGCGACGCCCCGACGGCGCGCTCACCTCCTTCTCGCCTCGCGCCAATTGGTCAACCGGTTGACAAGTTGGGCCGACCGAGGGCACGATGATCTCCGCACGTCGTCGACATCGGTCGCGGACGTCATCCGACAACGTCGTTAGATCCCTAGGAGTCACTGTGGACACCCCCGCCCAGACGACCGCGCCTCAGAGCGCCGTCGAGAAGTCCGCGATCCGCAAGGTCGCCATCCGCCTGGTGCCGTTCGTCGCGTTGATGTTCTTCATCAACTACCTCGACCGCACCGCGATCGGCTTCGCGGCTCCGAACGGCATGGAGTCCGATCTCGCACTGTCGGCCGCCCAGTTCGGCTTCGCCTCCGGCGTCTTCTTCATCGGCTACATCCTGTTGGAGGTGCCGTCGAACCTCGCCCTGCACAAGTTCGGCGCCCGCAAGTGGCTCGCCAGGATCATGGTGACCTGGGGCATCGTCGCCTTGCTCTTCACCTGGGTGCAGAACTTCGAGCAGCTTGTCGCCCTGCGGTTCCTGCTCGGCGTGATGGAGGCCGGCTTCTTCCCCGGAGCGATCCTCTTCCTGAGCCTCTGGGTCCCCGCGGCGCACCGCAGCAAGATCCTCGCGCTGTTCTACCTGGCGCAGCCCTTGACCACCGTGATCGGCGCCCCGCTCGCCGGCTGGCTCATCAGCCACGACGGCGTCTTCTTCGGGCTCGAGGGCTGGCGCTTCATGTTCATGGGCGTCGCGATCCCCGCGATCGTCGTCGGCATCATCGCCTGGTTCTACCTCAAGGACAAGCCCGCCGACGCCAAGTGGCTGACGAAGGAGGAGCAGGTCTGGCTCACCCAGGCGCTCGTCAAGGAGGCCTCGACGAAGACCGGTGCGGTCTCGACCTCGGGCAAGCACCCCGGACTCGGTGTGGTCTTCAAGAACGGCCGCGTCTGGATGCTGTCGTTCATCTACTTCGGCTTCATCTACGGCCTCTACGCCCTGGCGTTCTTCCTGCCCACGATCATCGGCGGCTTCCAGGAGCAGTTCGGCACGGAGTTCACCGTCACGCAGCGCGGCTTCATCACCGCGATCCCCTACGTGCCGGCCGCCCTCGCGCTGTACTTCTGGTCGCGGGACGCCTCGCGTCGCGGCCTCAAGACGTGGCACATCGTGATCCCGGCCGTCGTCGGCGGCCTCAGCATCCCCCTGGCGCTCTACGCCCAGTCCCCCGCGCTCACCATCGCCGTCATCGCGATCACGGCCATGGCCATCTTCGCCGCGCTGCCGAACTTCTGGACCCTGCCCACCCAGTTCCTCACGGGCGTGGCCGCGGCCGCCGGCATCGCGCTGATCAACACCGTCGGCAACCTCGCCGGGTTCAGCGCGCCGTACATCACGGGCCTCGTGACGGACGTGACGGGCGACTACCGCGCGCCGATGTTCATCGTCGGTTTCTTCATGCTGCTCTCGGCCGCTCTGATGGTCGTCCTCAGCCGCATGAAGAAGCCGGAGGACGCCCTCAGCCCGCGCGAGCAGGCCGACCTCGCCGCGACCGCCGGGCTCGACTGACCATGACGCGTCTCTTCAACGAGCCGAGCGACTTCGCCGACGAGATGATCGACGGCTTCGTGGCCGCGAACCAGCGCTGGGTGCGCCGCGTCCACGGGGGTGTGGTCCGTGCCACCCGGTCGGCGCCCGGCTCCGTGGCCCTCGTGGTCGGCGGCGGCTCGGGCCACTACCCGGCCTTCGGCGGCCTCGTCGGCCAGGGACTCGCCCACGGTGCCGCGCTCGGCAACCTGTTCGCGTCGCCCTCCTGGCAGCAGGTGCGGTCGGTGGCCAAGTCGGCGCAGAACGGCGGGGGCGTGCTGCTGAGCTACGGCAACTACGCCGGCGACGTCCTGAACTTCGACAAGGCCCAACAGAAGCTGCGTGACGAGGGGATCGAGACGCGGACCGTCGTCGTCACCGACGACATCTCCAGCGCCTCCGTCGCCGAGAAGCACAAGCGCCGCGGCATCGCCGGCGACCTCACCGTCTTCAAGTCCGCGGCCGCCGCCGCCGAGGAGGGGGCGTCCCTCGACGAGGTCGTCCGCGTCGCCGCCAAGGCGAACGAGCGGACCCGCAGCTTCGGCGTCGCCTTCTCGGGCTGCTCGCTCCCCGGTGCCGACCAGCCGCTCTTCACCGTCCCGGACGGCCGAATGGCCGTCGGCATGGGCATCCACGGCGAGCCGGGCATCGGCGAGGCGGACGTCCCCACCGCGAACGGCCTCGCCGAGCTGCTGGTCGGGTCGCTGCTCACCGACGCCGAGCTGCCCGACGGTGTCGAGCAGGCGCGCGGAGGCCGGGTCGCCGTGCTGCTCAACGGCCTCGGCTCGGTCAAGTACGAAGAGCTCTTCGTCGTCTACGCCAAGGTCGACGCTCTGTTGCGCGACGCCGGGATCGAGGTCGTCGAGCCCGAGGTCGGCGAGCTCGTCACGAGCTTCGACATGGCCGGGGTCTCGCTGACGCTCTTCTGGCTCGACGACGAGCTCGAGCGCCTCTGGGCCGCACCGGTGGACGCTCCCGCCTACAAGAAGGGCTCGGTCGTCACGGCCGACCGTGCGGACGACGGCGAGCAGGAGGCGCTGGTCGCCGCGGCCGTCCCGCCGGCCAGCCCCGAGTCGCAGCACGCCGCGCAGCTCGTGCTGGCCGCCCTGGTCGCCGCGCAGGAGACCGTCGAGGAGCACGCCGACGAGCTCGGGCGCATCGACGCCGTCGCGGGCGACGGCGACCACGGCATCGGCATGCAGCGCGGCGTCCACGCGGCCGTCGCGGCGGCGCGCGACGCCGTCCTCGCCGGGGCAGGCGCCGGCACCGTGCTCGACATCGCCGGCGACGCGTGGTCGGACCGGGCCGGCGGGACGTCCGGCGCCCTCTGGGGCGCCGCCCTCGCCGCCCTCGGCGCGGCAGTCGGCGACGACGACGCCCCGCACCGGGCGAGCGTCACACGCGGCGTCGAGGACGCCACGGAGGCGATCCTCGAGTTCGGTGCCGTCGTGGGCGACAAGACGATGGTCGATGCGCTCGTCCCCTTCCGGGACGCGCTCGCCCGGTCCGTCGACGGCGGAGCCGACCTCGCCACGGCGTGGGCCGAGGCGGCGGAGACCGCCGTCGTCCAGGCGGCCGCCACCGCGGACCTCCTGCCGAAGATGGGCCGCGCCCGCCCCCATGCCGAGAAGAGCCTCGGCACGCCCGACGCGGGCGCCACCTCCCTCGGCCTCATCGCTCGAGCCGTCGGACGCGTCCTCGCCCCGGCACCCGCGGCCTGACCGGCCGCCGCTCCCGCCACTCCACGAAAGGCACCACCATGACTGACCAGCTGCGCATCGTCGTCGGATCGGACGACGCCGGGTTCGACTACAAGGAGATCCTCAAGGCGGACCTCGCCGCGAACGACGGGGTGGCGTCCGTCGTCGACGTCGGCGTCGGGGCCGACGGGCACACGGCCTACCCCCACGTCGCCGTGGACGCCGCCCGGATGGTCGCCGAGGGGAAGGCCGACCGGGCCATCCTGCTCTGCGGCACCGGCCTCGGCGTGGCCATCGCCGCCAACAAGGTCCCCGGCGTCCGTGCCGTCACGGCCCACGACACCTTCTCGGTCGAGCGCTCCGTGCTCTCGAACGACGCGCAGGTGCTCTGCATGGGCCAGCGCGTCATCGGCGTCGAGCTGATGCGGCGCCTGGCGAAGGAGTTCCTGACCTACCGCTTCGACACCTCCAGCGCGTCGGCCGAGAAGGTCGCCGCCATCTGCGGCTACGACGGCTCCGGCGAGCCCGTCGGCATCGACGCGCGGGCGTGAGCGACGTCGTGGACTCCCCCTCGACGGCCCCCTTCACGATCGGGGTGAGCCTGAAGATGTACTTCTCGCACGCTCGGTCGGTCGCGTGGGCCACCGAGGTCGCGCACGTCGCCCGTCGCCACCCGGCCGTCCGTGACGGCGTGGTCGACCTCTTCGTCGTCCCGTCGTTCCCGGCCCTCGTCCCCGTCCGGGAGGCGCTGGTCGGGACGGGCGTGCGCCTCGGCGCCCAGGACCTCGCGACCCACGACTCCGGCCCCTTCACCGGGGAGGTCAGCGGCGCCGAGCTGGCCGAGGTCGGCTGCACCCTCGCCGAGATCGGGCACGCCGAGCGGCGCACGCTGTTCCACGAGGACGACGCGGCCGTCGCCGCCAAGACGGCGGCCGCGCTGCGGAACGGCATCACCCCGCTGCTGTGCGTGGGCGAGGAGGCCGAGGCGTCGCCCGCCGTCGCCGCGCTCGAGGTGGCTGCGCAGATCGACGCCGCCCTGGCCGCGGCGGACGTCGCAGGACTCGACGGGCCCCTCCTGGTCGCCTACGAGCCGGTCTGGGCCATCGGGGCGCCAGTGCCGGCGTCGCCCGGCCACATCGCGGCCGTGGTCGCCGCCGTCGAGGAGCGTCTCGCCGAGCTCCCCGGGCGCTCTGGCAGCCGCGTCATCTACGGCGGCAGCGCCGGCCCCGGCCTGCTCACGGATCTCGGCGGAGACGTGCGGGGGCTGTTCCTCGGGCGCTTCGCCCACGACCCGGCCGCGGTCGAGCGCATCCTGGACGAGGCGCTCGCCCTCGACGCGGCCGCGACGTCGCCGACCTCGACGGCGGCGTCGAGGACTCAGGTGACGTCGTGATCGGCCTCAGCACCTACGCCTACTTCTGGCGCGGCAGCGACCTCGTTCCTGATCCCTCGACGCTCGACGACATGCTGCGCGACACCGCCGCCCAGGGCGTCCGGCTGTTCCAGATCTGCGACCACGCCCCGCTCGCCGGGTACGACGACGACCAGCTCGCGGCCCTCAGGTCCCTCGCCGACGAGCTCGGGCTGACGCTCGAGCTCGGCACCCGCGGCACGCAGCCGGCCGTGCTGCGGACGTGGCTGCGCCTCGCCGTCGCGCTCCGCGCCCCCCTGGTGCGCAGCATGTGGACCGCCGGCGACGACCGGCCCGACGCGGTCGAGACCGAGCGCCGCCTGCGCGAGGTCCTGCCCGAGTACGAGGAGGCGGGGGTCACCCTCGCCCTGGAGACCTACGAGCAGGTCGGCTCGGCCGAGCTCGTCGACGTGGTGAGCCGCGTCGGCAGCCCCCGGCTCGGCATCGTGCTCGACCCGGCGAACACCGTGGCGAACCTGGAGCACCCGGCCGACGTGACTGCGCGCTGCCTGCCCTACGTCGCCAACTGGCACGTCAAGGACTTCGCCTTCTCGCGGAAGGACGGCTGGGTGGGCTTCGCCCTCACCAGCACCCCGCTCGGCGAGGGCCGCCTCGACTACGACGGGATCCGCGCGGCGCTCGACGAGCGCGACGGAGGCGCCACCCGCGTCAACCAGGTCGTCGAGCACTGGCTGCCCTGGCAGGGCGACCCCGAGACCACCACCCGGCTCGAAGCCGAGTGGACGACACGATCCATCTCTCAGCTAAGGAGCAAGAACAATGACTGACACCCTCGACACCACCAGCCCGAGCGTCACGTACGCCGACGGCCAGGGCTCGCCCGACGTGACGGTCGCCGTCATCGGCGCCGGCGGCAAGATGGGCCAGCGCGTCTCGAACAACCTCGCCAAGAGCGCCTACACGACGCTCTACAGCGAGGCCTCCCCCGCCGGCGTCGAGCTGATCGAGTCTCTCGGCCGCACGGTCACGCCGACGGACGCCGCCGTCGCCGACGCCGACGTCGTCATCCTCGCCGTGCCCGACGTGGTGCTCGGCAAGGTCTCCGAGCAGGTCGTGCCCGCCATGAAGAGCGGCGCGGTCATCCTCACCCTCGACCCGGCCGCCGCCTACGCCGGCCTGCTCGCCGTGCGCGAGGACATCCACTACGCGGTCGCGCACCCGTGCCACCCCTCGGTGTTCCTCGAGCGCACCACGAAGGAGGAGTGGGCCGACACGTTCGGCGGCGTCGCCGCCCCGCAGGAGGTCGTCGCGGCCCTCGAGGGCGTGCCTGCGGACTCGCCGGTCCGCGAGCTCGCGACCCAGGTCATCTCGACGATCTACGCCCCCGTCATCGCGGTGCACTACGTCACGGTCAAGCAGCTCGCCGTCCTCGAGCCGACCCTCGTCGAGACGATGGCCTGCATGATCGGCGCGTTCCTCAAGGAGGCGCTCGAGGAGACCGTCGACGGCGTCGGCGTCCCCTACGAGGCGGCTCGCGCGATGCTCTACGGCCACACCTGGATCGCGCTGACCAACGGCCTCCGCGGCTCGAACCCCTTCAGCGACGCCTGCCACATCGCGATGGACTACGGCCGCGAGTCGATCATCAAGGAGGACTGGAAGAAGATCTTCGACGACAGCCAGCTCGACAGCGTCATCGCGCGCATGCTGAAGATCGACGCCGTCCGCCGCTAGGCCGTCGTGCGCGGGCCGGTCACGCCTCGGCGGCGGCTCGCCCGCGCACCGCGTCGACGTGGGCCTGCATGGCCGTCCCTGCTGCGTCCGGGTCGCCCGAGTCGAGCGCATCGCGCACTGCCCGGTGCTCGCGGATCGCGTGGTCGGCGTCGCTGACGCCCAGCCCGCCGAACATCCGGAACCGCTGCGCCTGCCCGCCGAGCGACTCGAACGCGCGGTGCAGGAACGGGTTCGCGGCCTGCTGCGCGATCAGCTCGTGGAAGGTCTCGTCGGCCTCCCAGTAGGCGTGGTACTCGGCGAAGGTCGGCCCCTTCGGCGCCTCGGCGAGACGGGTCACGGTCTCGTCGAGGGCCGAGATGAAGGCGTCCGTGCGCCGAGGAGCGGCGAGCCGTGCGACCGCGGGCTCGATGACGCCGCGCGCGTGCATGAGGTCGTCGAGCTCGGCGCCGGTCAGCAGCGGAGCCGCCCGGTAGCCCCGCAGGGCAGCTCGGGTGACGAGACCGGTCGACTCGAGTCGCGCCAGCGCCTCCCGGATCGGCGTCTGCGACACGTCGAGGTCGCGAGCCAGGGCGTCGATGTTGAGCGGCGTCCCCGGGGGCAGCGTGTCGTCGAAGAGCCTGCGGAGCAGCTCGTCGTAGACACCGTCCGACAAGGACACCCGCTTCGGTCGGCGCTGTCCGTCGGTGGCTGGCATCCGCCCAGTGTTCCACACGCCGGGAACGGTCGTCTTTCCTATAGGCAGGCTCATCGAGCCCGCTGTCCCGAGATGCGTGGGGAACGACGGGAGGCGGCGAGCGCCTCGTCGAGGACGCTCGCCACCCCGGCGACGTCGTGGGCACGCCTCCCGAGGAAGAGCCCGTCGACAGCCGGTGCCGTCGCCGCCAGCAGTCCCGGCCCGGCGCTGCCCCCGTAGACGAGCCGGGCACCGGCGACTCCCTCGGGCAGTCCCGCCCTGAGCGCCTCCGCGACTCCCACGACGTGGCCGGCGGGTGCCGGCTCCGCCGCCCCGATGGCCCAGACGGGCTCGTGGGCCACGACGAGCGGCCCGTCGCCCGCGGCGGCGGCGACCTGGGCCAGGCACGACGCCGCGGCCTCCACGGGGCCGACCCGCGTCTCCTCCCCCACGCAGAGCCACGGCACGAGCCCCGCCTCCCGGCTGCGCAGGACCTTCTCCGCGACCACCGCGTCCGTCTCGCCGAGCAGCCTGCGACGCTCGGCGTGGCCGACCTCGACGTACGCGACGCCCAGGTCCGCGAGGAGCGACGCGACGTCCTCGCCGGTCACCGCGCCTCCGGCGAAGCGGCTGACGTCCTGCGCCATGACCTCGACGCCCGTCCCGTCCAGCAGCCGGACCGCCGCCTCGAGCAGCGGCGTCGAGGGGGCCACGACGAGCTCGACCGCACCGCTGCGCACCGCGACGTGGTCCCTGGCCAGGTCGGCCAGCTCCGCCAGCCACCCGAGGGTGCGCGCCCTCGAGAGGTACGCCTTGGTGCTGATCCCGACGAGCACGGTCAGGGCTGGCGGACGGCGCGACGGCCGGCCACCGCGATGGCGACGTCGAGCGCACGCTGGCTCGACGTGACGCTGGCGACTCCTGTCCCGGCGATGTCGAACGCCGTGCCGTGCGCGGGCGTCGCGATGACGACGGGCAGGCCGCCCTGCACGGTGACCCCGCCGTCGAAGCCGAGCAGCTTGATGGCGATCTGGCCCTGGTCGTGGTACATCGTGACGATGCCGTCGTAGCGCTCGCGGGCACCGACGAAGATCGTGTCCGAGGGGAACGGGCCGACCACGTCGATCCCGTCTGCGGCAGCCTCGGCCACGCCGGGGGCGATCACGTCGATCTCCTCCCGGCCGAAGATGCCGTTCTCGCCGTTGTGCGGGTTGAGGCCGCAGACGCCGAGCCGGGGGCGCTCGACGCCCGAGTCGCGCAGCAGCTCGTCGAGCAGCCGCACCGCGTCGACGACGCCCTGGGTCGTGATGCGGTCGGCCACGTCGCGGATCCCGATGTGCGAGGTGACCCGCGCCGTCCAGAGGCCGGGGATGATGTTGATCTCGCTCGTGACGCCCTCGCTGCGCAGCTCCTTCGCGAACCAGCGCAGCTCGTCCTCCTCGGTCATGCCGCCGAGGTGGAGGCTCGTCTTGTTCAGGGGCGTGAAGACGATGGCGCCGACCTCGCCCGCGTTGGCCAGGTCGATGGCCCGCCGCAGCTGGTGCAGGGCGCGCTCCCCCGCCTCCTTGCTGACCTGGCGCGGGGGGATGGGATCCGCCGGCGCCGACCCGTCGTCGAGCAGCGTGGCGAAGCCGGGCCGGGGCTCGTCGCTGAGCGGGATCGTCACGCCGATCACGGCGGCCGCGGCGTCGAGCTCGGCGCGGTCGGCGAGCACCAGGATGTCGGCGGCCTCGAGGTTGGCAGGATCGGCGAGGAGGCGGGCGGCGAGCTCGGGCCCGACGCCGGCGGGGTCCCCGAGGGTCAGGGCGATGCGGGGACGTGGCGCGACGCCGTCGGCGGCCTCGTCGCGGTGGTGGCTGGCGGAGGCAGGTGTGCTGACGGTCATGCTGCGGATCCTTCCGGGGATTCCTCGTACGAGCTGATGGCGTCGACCTTGGCGGCCGACGCGCCGGTGGGGTCGAAGCGGTGGTCGAGCCACTCCGAGGCGAGACGACGCGCGAGCTCGATGCCGACGACGCGCTGCCCGAAGCAGAGCACCTGGGCGTCGTTCGAGAGCACGGCTCGTTCTACCGAGAAGCCGTCGTGCGCGGTGACCGCACGGACTCCTGGCACCTTGTTCGCGGCGATCGCCACCCCGAGCCCGGTGCCGCAGACCAGCAGGGCGCGGTCGGCACGGCCGTCGGCGACCATCCGGGCGGCCTCGACCGCGACGTGCGGGTAGGCGGTGTGCCCGTCGGGGCCGACGCCGACGTCGACCACGCTCGCGACGCGGTCGTCACCCTCGAGGTCGGCGCGAAGCCTCTCCTTGTACTCGAAGCCGGCGTCGTCGCAGCCGACGACGATGCGCAGTGGTTCTCTCACGGGTCAGGCCTCCTGGCTGGTCGGGATCGGGGTCGGGATCGGGGTCGGGGTCGGGGTCGGTACCGGGGCGTCGGGCGCCGCGGTCGGGATCACCGTCTCGCGAGCGACGACGCCGGCGATGCGCGAGAACGAGACGGCGCCCGCGTCCGGGTGGCCGACGCTCTTCTCGGCGAGGGGCCGGGCACGGCCGAGGCGGGGGCGGAGGTGCGCGGTCGCGTCGGCCGCCTCGTCGGCTGCCTCTGCGGCACGCGCCCACGCGTCCGGCAGGTCGAGGCCGTCCGCCGCCGCCCGGTGCAGGGCATCGACCAGGGGGACGAACGCGTCGACCAGGGTCTTGTCGCCGACCTCGGCGCCGCCGAGGCGCTGGATCGCCGCGAGTCCCGCCGCGGCGGCCCGTGCCGAGGCCCGCGGATCACGGAGATCGGGCTCGGCGGCCAGGGCGGCCCCGGCGCTGGTGAGGCAGACGCCCCAGAGCGCGCCCGAAGTGCCTCCGGCGTGTTCCGCCCAGCCCTCGCCGGCCTCGGCCAGCACCGTGGAGACACCGGCCCCGCGCTCGACGGCCGCACGAGCCGAGGCCAGAGCCGCGGTGATGCCGCGCGCCATGCCGATCCCGTGGTCTCCGTCGCCGGCCACCGCGTCGAGGCGCCCGAACTCGTCCTCGGACGCCACCACCATCTCCGCGACGCGTTCGAGCCCCGCCAGCAGGGGGCCGCCGACGCGGGCGTGACGCAGGTCGTCGACCGGGAGCACGGCAGGCACCTCGTCGGGCTCGCGGTCGTCCCCGGTGCGGTCGTCGTGCGTCTCGACGGCGCCCTTGCGGAAGGCGGGGCTCGAGGCGGGGCTCCCCCAGAGCTGCTCGAGCTCGGCGTCGACCCAGAAGAAGGTGGCTGACACGCCGGACATGTCGAGGCTCGTGACGAGCTCGCCGACCTCGGGCTGCACGATGGTCACGCCCGCCTCGTCGAGCAGGCGCGCGACGTGGCCGTAGAGCACGAAGAGCTCCTCGTACTTGTAGGTGCCGAGGCCGTTCAGCAGGACGACGACCCGGTCTCCAGCGTCCTCGGGCGCCTCCGCGAGCAACGAGCCCACCAGCAGCTCGGCCAGCTCGCGAGCCGACGGCAGGTCGGCCTCGCCGACGCCGGGCTCGCCGTGGATGCCGAGGCCGATGGACATGCGCCCCTCCGGCACGGTGAAGAGCGGCTCTCTCGCACCCGGCAGGGTGCAGCCGGAGAACGCGACGCCGAAGGAGCGGGTGCGGTCGTTCGCGCGACGCCCGAGCTGCTCGACGCGGTCGAGGTCGTGGCCTGCCTCGGCCGCGGCGCCGAGCACCTTGAACACCGTCAGGTCTCCGGCGATGCCCCGGCGCTTCGCGATCTCGTCCCGGCCGCCGCTGGCGATGTCGTCGGTCACGGCGACGACGCGCACGTCGACGCCCTCGGCCCGGAGGCGCTCGGCGGCCTGGCCGAAGTTCAGCACGTCCCCGGCGTAGTTCCCGAACGACAGCACCACGCCGCCGCCGCGCTGGACGGCCCGCGAGACGCGGCAGACCTGGCCAGCCGACGGCGAGGCGAAGATGTTGCCGTAGGCGACTCCGGCGGCCAGGCCGGGGCCGACGAGTCCGGCGAACGCCGGGTAGTGGCCGGAGCCGCCGCCGACGACGACCGCGACCTGGCCGTCGGCCAGGCGGTCGCGCCTCACGACTCCGCCGTCGACGCGGCGCAGCGACCCGTGTGCGGCCGTGAAGCCGTCGAGGGCCTCGTCGGCGAAGGTGGTCGCGTCGTACTCGAGGATGGTCATGACACCATCTCCTCTCTCGGGTCGGTGACGACGGAGGCGACCAGCGCCTCCTGCTCGTCGAGGACGGCCATCCGCTCGGCGCTGGGCAGCACCCGGCGGAGGTAGTCCCTGTTCAGGGCGGCGACGGAGAGCCCGTCCCCGCCGTAGTGCTCACAGACGAAGGTGCCGCGGAAGCCCGCCTCGACGGCGTCGCGCACGGCGTGCCGGTAGTTGATGAGGCCGAGCTCGAGCGGGGCCGGCAGGGCCGTGTACGTGCCGGTGGCCGGGTCCTCGTCGCGGTGGTAGTTCTTCACGTGCCAGTAGTTGGCATGGGGCAGGGTCGCGGCCAGCGTCTCGCGCCAGTCGTCGATCGGGCGGTGCAGCCGCACCAGGTTGCCGACGTCGGGGTTGAGGCCGACGTTGTCGAGACCCACCTCGGTCACGAGGCGCACGGAGCTCTCGGCGGTCCCGAGGTAGGTGTCCTCGTACATCTCGAGGGTCAGGTCGAGTCCGAGCTGGGCGGCGTGCCGGCCGAGCTCCGAGACGCGCTCGACGGCGAGCCGCCAGTTCTCGGGGTCGTCGGGCGCGTCGACCTCGCCCTGGGCCGTCCAGAACCAGAGGCGTTCGCGCTGCTCCGGCGTGAGCGGTCGGTGGAAGCCGACCGACACGACGCCTGCTCCCAGCCGGGCCGCGGCCTCGAGGGTGCGGTGGCTGTACGCGAGGTTCTCGGAGCCGGTCGCCGGGTCGATGACGCTCGACCGGACGACGCACACGCTGGTGAGGTCGACCCCCGCGGCCCGGCCGGCGGCGGCGAGCTCGTCGAGCCGACGGCCCGGGAGGTCGCCGACTCGCAGCCAGTTGTCGTTGATCTCGACGAGGTCGAACCCGGCCTCCGCGATCTCCTCGAACGAGGCCTGCCACACCTCTGGCTCGGCGTCGAGGGTGCTCGTGCCGTCGCGGCCGACGGCGGGGAACTGGAGCATCGCGGCGGCGATGGGCCAGTCCGCACGGGAGGGGCTCATCGTCCCGCCTCGTCCCGCGCGTGCTCGCGAGCCTCGGCCGCGTCGGGGTCGACCGCGGCAGCTCCGCGGGGGCCTCGACGCACCGCGAACCGGGCGGCCAGCTTCGGGCCGACCATGAGCAGCACGGCGAAGAGCAGGATGCCGACGCTGATGGGGCTCTGCAGCAGCACCAGGAAGCTTCCCTGGCCGATCGCCGACGTCTGCACGAGGGCCTTCTCGAACAGCGGGCCGAGCACGAGGCCCAGCACGAGCGGCGCCATCGGCAGGTCCAGCTCCTTCATGACCCATCCGACGACTCCGAAGATCAGCACGAGCACGACGCTGAACATGTTGTTGCTGACGGAGTACGCGCCGACGAAGCTCGTCAGCAGGATGATCGGGTAGAGGTAGCCGTAGGGGATGCGGAGCATCTGCGCGAAGACCGGCGCGAGCGGCAGGTTCAGCACGAGCAGCATGACGTTGCCGATGAAGAACGAGACGAGCAGGCCCCAGATGAGAGTGGGCTGCGTCTCGAACAGGCGCGGGCCGGGCTGCAGGCCGTAGACCGTGAACGCACCGAGCAGGACCGCGGTCGTGCCGCCGCCCGGGATGCCCAGGGCGAGCGTCGGCACGAAGTTGGCGTTCGCGGCGGCGTTGTTCGCGCTCTCGGGCGCCGCGACGCCTTCGATGGCGCCCTTGCCGAACATGGCCTTGCGGGGCGAGACGCGCTTCTCGATGCCGTAGGCCATGAAGGAGGCCAGGGTCGAGCCCGCACCGGGCAGGATGCCGAGCACGAAGCCGATGCCGCTGCCGCGGAGGATCGGACCGGCGCTGCGCTTCAGCTCGCCCCGGCTGATGACCATGTCGCGGAAGCGGGTGCGGATGGGGGCGTCGGCCCCACGACGGATCTGGTGCAGCACCTCGCCGACGGCGAAGAGGCCGATCATCACCTCGATGAAGGGGATGCCGCTCAGCAGGTTGATGCTGCCGAAGGTGAAGCGGGCGTCGCTGAACCCGGTCGCGACGCCGACCGTCGAGATGAGCAGGCCGGCGGCCGCCATCATGAGGCCGCGGGACAGCGAGCCGCCCGCGAAGCTCACGACGATGACGAGGCCCAGGATCATGATCGCCAGGTTCTGGACCGGGCCGAAGTTCAGGGCCAGGTCCGCGAGCGGCGGCGCGAGCCACATCAGCAGGGCCAGCGAGATGATGGCGGCGACGAACGAGCCGATGGCGCTGATGGCGAGGGCCGAGCCGGCCTTGCCGTTCTTGGCCATCTGGTAGCCGTCGAGCGTGGTGACCACGCTGGCGGCTTCTCCCGGCGTCGAGATGAGGACGCTGGTGATCGTGCCGCCGTACTGCGCGCCGTAGTAGATCCCGGCGAGCATGATCAGCGCGGTGACCGGCTCGAGGGTGAGGGTCAGGGGGATGAGGATGGCGACGCCGGTGGTCGAGCCGAGGCCGGGCATGAGCCCGATCACGGTGCCGAGCAGGACGCCGATGAAGCACCACAGCAGGTTCTCGGGCGTGAACGCCGTCGAGAAGCCGAGGACGAGGTTGTCGATCATGAGGGCCAGTCCCTAGATGAGGCCCAGCAGGCCCTGGGGCAGGGGCACGCTGAGGAGGGCGACGAAGACGGCGTAGGTGACCGCGCCGGCGGCGAGCGCCACGAGGGCGGAGGGGAGCACGCGGCGGCGCTCCACGAAGACGGCGACCACGAAGAGCAGCAGCACGAAGGCGAGCAGGAACCCGACGACCTGCACCATGACGAGCGTCACGACCACGAGCCCGAGCACGACGGCGAGCATCCGGTTCCGCTGACGTTGCGTGCGGCCGAGGATGTCGACGCCGTCGGCGTCGTCGTCGGCCACGAGCGGGGAGTGGATCGACTGGGTGCTCGTCGAGGGGGCGCCCGGGTCGCGCGGGTCCCCGAGGACGACCCCGTCCTCAGGACGGGACGCCGTGTCGAGGATGAGCTCGGCCTGCGTCGGCCGGTCGGACCGGCGACGGAGGCGCCCCACCAGGTCGAGGACCGCGAAGACCGCGACCAGGCCGCCCGCCATCGCGGGCAGGAACCCCGGGCCGATCTCGCCGCCCTCGACGGTCACGCCGTAGCCGAGGCCCCCGAGGAGGGCCGCGACGCCCACGGCCGCGAGGACGGCGCTGGCGGCGATCCCGCCGCGCTGCGCCGCGGTCACTCGCCGAACACCTTCTCGAGGTCGGCGGTGTTCTCGCCGAGGTACGTGGTGAACTCGTCGCCGTACTGGGCGTTGGGCTGGAGGTAGTTGCTCTCGACGTACTCCGTGTAGGCGTCGCTGTCGGCGTAGGCCTGGCCGGCGTCGATCCAGAACTGCTCGGCCTCCTCGCTGATCCCGCCCGGGGCGATGAAGCCGCGGAACTGCGCGAACGAGACGTCGATGCCCTGCTCGCCGGCCGTGGGGATGTCGGCCAGCTCGTCGTACTCGTAGCGCTCCTCCGCGACGGCGCAGAGCGCCTTGAGGTCGCCGGCCTCGAGCTGGGCGATGACCTCGGCCGGGTTGAGCGACGCGACGTCGACCTGGCCGCCGAGGAGGCCCGTGAGCACCTCGCTGCCCGACTCGAACGGGACGCGGTCGAACTCGACGCCCTCCTCCTGCTCGATGAGCGTGAAGACGATCTCGTCGAGCGAGGTCGAGCCGGAGACGGCGGCGACGACGCGCTCGTCGCCGGCGGCGTCGACGACGTCGGTGCAGGTGTCGTAGTCGCTGTCGGCAGGCACGACGATGAGCGTGAAGTCGTCGCCGACCTTCATGATCGGCGTGAAGTCCTCGTACGTGAACTGCACGTCCTGGGTGACCGGCAAGGCGAGCATCGCGGTCTCCGCGGCGAGGAGCAGGTCGTTCCTGCCCTCCTGGCCGAGGAAGTACGAGTAGCCGATGGCGCCGGAGCCGCCCTCGCGGTTCTCGACGCTCACGTTCAGGCCGGTGCCGCCCTCGAGGCCGGAGGCGATGGCCCGCCCGGACAGGCCGCTGCCGCCGCCGGCGCCCATCGGCACGAGCATGGTGACGTTGCCCGTGGGGGCGCCGTCGGAGGATCCTGCGCCGGCGGCGGAGCCGCAGGCAGTCAGGCAGAGCAGGGACGCCGCGGCCAGGCCGGCGACGAGGGGGGTACGTGACTTCATCGTCTTGATCTCCAGTGATCGGTTCCACCCGGGTGCAGACCACCCGCTTCGGCAACTATCGCATATCCTATCGGATCTACGCCAGTCGGATCTCGAGATGCAGGCCCCGACTGCGCCCCGGGAGCATCGCCACGGGCATCTGACGATCGCGCGCCTCGAGGGGTTCCCGGACGCGGCGACGGCGGCCGGGCTCGGGCTCGCCGACGTCGCCGAGCTGCTCGGCGCGCTCGTCGCTCGGGACACCCCGCGGGCGGGGCGCCGGCGCCACCGCCTCCCGCGAGCCTCAGCCCGAGGAGCGTGCCGGCGTCGCGTCGTCGTAGGCGGCGAGCAGGCCCCGGACGAAGTCCTCGACGACTGCGCGCTGGGACTCCCCCAGGGACTCGATCAGCGCCTCCACGCTGTCGATCAGGGGCGCGACGTGGCCCCAGGCGCGGTCGGACGACTCCTCGGAGGCCGTGACGACCAGCTTGCGCCGGTCGGTCGGGTGCGGGTCGCGCCGCAGGTGCCCGGCGGCCTCGAGCCGGTTGAGCACCAGGGTCGTCGCGGCGGTGGAGATGCCGAGGCGGCGCGCGAGCTCGGTCGGGGTCGTCGGCCCCGTCGTCATCAGGTGGTCCATCGCCTCCAGGCCCGCACGGTCCACGTCGAGCTCGGCGGCGAGGTGCTGCTCGAAGCGCTGCTGCCTGATCGCGATCTGCTGCACCTGCGCGCGGAGGTCGCCGCCTGCGCCGTCGCTCCCGTCACGGCGGGCGGCGGTGCGCTCGGCGCGGTCGGTGCGCTCGTTCCGGCTCGGCGGGGTCGAGGGCAGGTCCGGCTTGACGTCCATGCCCACCATGGTAATACTCTATCTTGCCAATCTTATTGATTACCAATGAGCGGAACGACCATGATCCCTGCCAAGACCGCCCTCGTCTCCGGCGCCAGCATCGCCGGGCCGGCTCTCGCGTACTGGCTCGCCGCCTACGGGTGGCAGGTCACCGTCGTCGAGCGTGCGCCCGAGCTCCGCGACGGAGGGCAGAACATCGACGTCCGCGGCGCAGGCCGCACGGTGGCCCGTCGCATGGGAGTCGAGGACGGCATCCGTGACGCCACGACCGGCGAGCTCGGCACGGAGTTCGTCCGGTCGGACGGCAGCACCGTCGCGCAGTTCCCGGCCAGCACCTCCGACACGGGCGGCGCGACGGCCGAGCTGGAGATCCTGCGAGGCGACCTCGCCCGCCTGCTCGTCGACGCCTCGGTCGGCTCTGGGACTGCGGGTGCGGTCGAGTACGTCTTCGGCGACAGCATCGCCGCGATCGACGACCAGCCCGACCACGTCCGGGTGTCGTTCGAGCACGGAGGCGACCGCGACGTCGACCTCGTCGTGATCGCGGACGGGATGAACTCGCGCACCCGTCGACTCGTGTTCGGCAGCGCCCCGACCATCCGACCGCTGGGCCTGGACACCTCGTACCTGACGATTCCGCGGACGGAGCGCGACAGCGACTGGGCGCGCTGGCACAACGCGCCCGGCGGGCGCACGATGACCCTGCGACCCGACACCAAGGGCACGATCCGGGCCACGATGTCGTTCCTGTCGACGCCGGGCGCTCACGCTGGCCTCAGCCCGGACGAACAGAAGGACCTGCTCCGCGAGAAGTTCGCCGACGCCGGCTGGGAGGCGCGGCGCATCCTCGACGGGCTCGAGCAGGAGGGCGACCTCTACTTCGAGCACATCGGTCAGGTGCACGCGCCCGCCTGGACCACGGGACGCGTGGCCCTGCTCGGCGACGCGGCCTGGTGTGCGTCACCGATCAGCGGCATGGGCACGAGCCTCGCCCTCGTCGGCGCCTACGTCCTCGCCGGGGAGATCGCCGCCCATGTCGACCACCGCGACGCGTTCCGCGGCTACGAGCGGATCATGCGCCCCTACGTCGCGCAGGCCCAGCAGCTCCCGCCCGGGGCCCCCCGCCTCGCGAACCCGAGGACCCGTGCCGGGATCGCCGTGCTGAACACCGCCGCGAGGATCGGCGCCAGCCGGGCGTTCAGCGCGGTCGGCGGCACGCTCTTCTCTCCCCCGGCCGATGCGATCGACCTGCCCGACTACTCGCACCTCGTTCGCTGAGGCGGCCCGACCAGCCCGGCGCCGATCCGCTCAGGGCGCCTCGGTGGCCCGCTCCCGGAGGGACGACTCGAGCATCGTGTCGACGGCCGCGTCGACGAGACGGTCGGCCTGCGCCCGGGCGATGCGGCCGGACGAGACGAGCGCCGCGATCCCCTGCATGGTCGCCGCGAAGAGCATCTTGAAGACGTCGCGAGCGTCGGCGTCGGAGGACTCGTCCGCGGCGGGCCCCAGCGCACCGTCGAGCACGGAGAAGAGGACGCCCGCCGCCTCGTGCAGCCGACCGGCCCGCTGGGTCACCTTGGCCTGGAACATGAGCTCCATCAGCGCGGCGTCGTCGATGGCGAAGTCCACGTAGGCCCGCGCCACGCGCCGGAACCGGACGGGCAGGTCGCCGCCGGCCTCCAGCACCCGGCGCACCTCGGCCGTCAGCCGCTCGAAGCCGAACTCCGCGAGGGCGTCGAGCAGCGCCTGACGATCGACGAAGTGGCTCCGGGGGGCACCGTGGCTGACGCCGGCCCGGCGCGCCAGGTCACGGAGCGACAGCCCGTCGACGCCCGACTCCCGGAGGACCGTGGTCGCCTCGTCGAGCAGCACGGCCCGCAGGTTCCCGTGGTGGAAGGGCCGCTGCGTCATCGGCCCAGCATAGACCCGCACTAGTCATTGCCTATTTTCTAGTCAGTGACTAGATTGGCCGCATGACGACTCAGCGATCCCTCCTCGTGTTCGGCGGCACGGGCCAGACCGGCCAGCACTTCACCCGCCTCGCCCTCGGCGACGGACACCGCGTCCGCGTCCTGGCGCGGACGCCCTCGAAGCTCACCCTCGACGACGACCGCCTCGAGGTCGTCCAGGGCTCCGTCACCGACGACCTCGACCTCGACGCGCTGCTCGACGGCACCGACGCGGTCGTGATGATGCTCGGCGACGCGGCAGCCCAGCGCGAGCGCCCGGTGAACACGCCCCTCGTCCAGGCGCTCGTGCCGGCCATGCGTCGCACGGGCACGGAGCGCCTCCTCTACCAGGCCGGCGGGCTGAGCGCCGCGCCCGGCAAGCCGCTCGCCCCTGCCCTCCGGCTGGTGCGGAGCACGATCGCGCGCGGCTACATCGGACAGCACGAGGACAACGAGGCGGTGATGCGGTACCTGGACGAGGAGACGCGGGACATCGCCTGGACGGTCCACCGTGCCGGGATCGGCTCCGACGGCCCGTCCCGGGGCGAGCTGCAGCGCTCGGCCCGCAGGATCAGCATCGGCACCTTCGTCGACTGCGCGAAGTACAACCTCACAGCCCTCTCGGACGACACGACCGTGCACACCTGCGACGGCAGCGCCTACCGGCGATAGCTCAGGCCGGGCTCCCCTAGGGGCCCGCGGGCATCCCGCCGAGCGCGCCGGTCACGAGGGCCTGCACGAGCCGGTCGGCGTCGTAGTCGGGGTCGGTCGCAGCCCCGATGCAGAGGTTGCCGACGCCCCTGAGGAGGCTGTACCCGTCCAGGGGCGCGTCGCCGCCGGCGAGCCCGCGATCCAGGCGAGCCGCCTCCAGCAAGGAGGCGCACACCGGGACGAGGCGGCCGACGAAGTAGGCGTGCAGCGCGTCCGACCCCGCGTCGTCGCCCCGGAGCGCACCGGGCAGGCCGTGCTTCGTGACGAGGAAGTCCACGAACAGCGCGATCCACTCCCGCAGCGCCTCCTCAGGGGACGAGCGCTCGGCGAGGAGGCGCGGGCCGGCCTCCGCACACGCCTCGACCTGGTGCCGGTAGACGGCGACGACCAGCGCCGGACGGGTCGGGAAGTGGCGGTAGACGGTGCCCACCCCGACGCCGGCGCGGGCGGCGATCTCCCGTACAGGCGCGTCGACGCCCGACTCCACGAACACCGCGGCGGCGGCGGCGAGCAAGGCCTGCGGGTCCTGTCGCGGACGGCCTGGGGGCCTGGTCCGCGCAGCGGATCGGTCGTCGTCCTGCGGATCGGTCATGTCGCCTCCGTCGAGGTCTCGATCTGGTGCTTGCTTAACGGAACAACGTTCCGTAACGTTGCGGAGCGTTGCTCCGATAGTCAGTCTCGCAGAGCACACCCTCAGGAAGGAAGCACCATGCCCTCAACCGCCACCACTCCGCTAGACAGTGTCATCGGGACTCCGAGCCCCGTCGTGTCCGTCGCCCCCGTGAGGCTGGCCGCCCCGGGCCGCCCCGTCCCGCTCGAGGTGCGCGTGTCGGCGCCCGCCACCGGGACGGACCTGCCCGTCGTCGTGTTCTCGCACGGCAACGGCTGGGACCTCGACGGCTACGCACCGCTGACGGCGTTCTGGGCGTCGCACGGCTTCGTCGTCGTCCAGCCCACGCACCTGGACTCCCGCCGGAACGGGTTCGGCCCCGACCACCCCGTCTTCCCCGACATCTGGACCGAGCGGATCTCGGACCTGACGCGCGTGCTCGACCAGCTCGACACCGTCGAGGCCGCCGTCCCGGGCCTCGCCGGCCGCGTCGACCGCAGCCACATCGCTGTGGCCGGTCACTCCTGGGGCGGCCAGACGGCGCAGTCGCTGCTGGGCGCACGGATCCTGGACGACGAAGGAGGCGTCGGCCGAGACAGGTCCGACGCTCGCGTCACGGCGGGCGTCCTGCTCGCCGCGACCGGTCTCGCCGGTGACGACCTGGCTCCGTTCGCCCAGGCGAACTTCCCGTTCATGCGCCCCTCCTTCGCCGAGCTGGCGACGCCGACGCTCGTGGTCGCCGGCGACCACGACCAGTCGAGGATGTCCCGCCGCGGCCCCGACTGGTTCATCGACGCCTACACGCACAGCCCCGGGGCCACCGACCTGCTCACCCTGCACGGCGCCGAGCACTCCCTGGGCGGGATCGTCGGCTACGAGGTCGCCGAGACGACCGACGAGAGCCCCCAGCGGGTCGCCGTCGTCCAGCGGCTGACCACCGCATGGCTCCGCACCGCGCTGAACGTCGACGACGGCAGCTGGGCATCTGCCCGCTCCGCCTTCCACGACGCCGCCGACCCGATCGGCCACGTCGAGAGCAAGTGAGGCGGTTCCCGGTCCACACCCCGGACCGCCTCATTGGTCAGCCGCTGCTGTATGGTCAGCACATGCTGACCATCCCGTCGCGCGTCGACGTCATGAACCGCCTGGGGCGCGCCATGGCCGATCCCTCCCGGTCCCGCATCCTGCTGCACCTGCTCGAGCAGCCCGGCTATCCCGGCGCCCTGGCCGAGCAGCTCGGCCTCACGCGCTCGAACGTGTCGAACCACCTCTCCTGCCTGCGGGGCTGCGGCATCGTCGTCGCCGTGCCCGAGGGGCGCTCGACGAGGTACGAGATCGCCGACGCCCACCTCACGCGAGCGCTGACCGCCCTGGTCGACGTCGTCCTCGCCGTCGACGACGGCGAGCCCTGCACCGACGACGCCTGCGACGTCCCGTTCTGCTGCGGGACCGGCGCATGACCGCGACGGCCGCGCCGCGCCTCCTCGGGTCGGCCCGTCGGCTCGTGCTGCAGCGCCGGATCCGGATCATCGTCGCCGTCACGATCACGTACAACGTGATCGAGGCGATCGTCGCGATCGCCGCCGGCACCGTCGCCTCCTCGACGGCGCTGATCGGGTTCGGCCTGGACTCGATCGTGGAGGTGCTGTCGGCCGCCGCGATCGCGTGGCAGTTCGCGGCCCCCGACCCCGAGAAGCGGGAACGGGTCGCGCTGCGCGTCGTCGCCGTGTCGTTCTTCGGCCTGGCCGCCTACGTGTCCGTCGACGCGGTGCTCGCCCTCACCGGGATCCGCGAGCCCGACCACTCCCCCTTGGGCATCGTGCTCGCCGCGGTGAGCCTGGCGATCATGCCGTTCCTCAGCCTCGTCGAGCGCCGCACCGGCACCGAGCTGGGCTCGGCGTCGGCCGTGGCGGACTCGAAGCAGACGCTGATCTGCTCGTACCTGTCGGCGGCCGTCCTCGTCGGCCTCGTGCTCAACCTCGCGTTCGGCTGGATCTGGGCCGACCCCGTGGCCGGCCTCGTCATCGTCGTGTTCGCCGTGCGCGAGGGGCTCCAGGCCTGGCGCGGCGACTCCTGCAAGACGCCCGTGTCAGCCCTCACGGGCGAGCGCCAGGTCGAGGCCTGCGACTGCTGCTGACCCGCGCCGTCCAGCCTCGTCGTCCCGACGGCACGACGTCCGTGTCGCGACGACGGCTCATGCACCGCGCTGTGCCGCAGACCCTTCCCGTGCAGTCCGGTCGTCCTCGACGTCCACCCGCAGGACTGCGAGAGCCAGGCCGCGCCTCCCTCGGGTCGACCACACCGCGATGACGGACGCGATCGCCAGCAGGGAGGCGACGAAGGCCAACAGCGGGACGTCGAGGGCGAGAAGGGTCGTCCACCCGCCGGAGCCGAGCGCCCAGCGCAGCAGGCGCCCGCCCGCCCCGGGACGAGGTGCCGGCCGGAGGCGGACGACGTGCTCCCCGAGGGTGCGCCCGGAGGCCAGGACGATGACCAGCTGCACCGCCGGTGCCACGAGCGCGCCGGTCGTGACGAGCGTCGCCAGCAGCGGGTCGTCGTCGTCGCGGTCGGCGAGGGCCCAGGCGAGCGTCGTGCCGACGCTGAGCACGCCGGAGAGGAGCCAGATGGCCAGGACGTCGGAGAGCATGCCGGAGAACCGGCGGGCGGCGGTCACGGGCCGGGGCCGGTCGGCGTCGACGGGGTCGCCCGAGCCGGCCAGCAGCCCGACCAGCGGTGCCAGCAGGGTGCCGACAACGGCGCCGGCGGTGTTCGCCATCAGGTCGTCGACGTCGAACAGCCGGTACGCGCAGGGGTAGAGGAACCAGTCGCCGGTGAGCTGCGTCAGCTCGATGAGCAGCGAGACGACGAACCCGGTGCCGAGGCCGACCAGGAGGCCGCCGAGGAGCCGCCTCCGGGCGACGGCATGCCGGGCGAGGGCTCCGAGCGGGACGAACAGCAGCACGTTGAAGAGGACCTGCGCGACGGCCGGGTTCGTCAGCAGCGAGCGCGGCCCGGAGATGCCGCCCTCCTTGACGATGTCGCCGACGAACGCGAACGGGGTCAGCTGCGCCGGGGCGGGGGCGGCGCACATGGTCGCGACGTCGGCAGGCAGGGGAAGCAGCGTGTAGGTGACGAGCGCGAGGGCGTAGACCAAGGTGCCGAAGGCGACGAGGCTGCGTCGGACGCCGAGCTGCCCGTGCCGGCGGTACTCGGCCGCCGTCCACGGCACCAGGGCGCCGATCGCCAGCACAGAGCCGATCCCGAACGCGAACACTCCCGGCAGCACGTTTCCCATGCCCAGAAAGTACCGGGCTCGAGACCGTCGGCACATGGCCCCAGGGGAGGGTCCGAGTCGTCCCCCGGTACCGGGACGCGGTCCCCCGGGAGGACGACCCGGGGTCGTGTCACATCACGTTCCGAGCGTCACGTCCGACCATGACTCGACGTGATGCTCGGAACACGAGGGGACATCGCCGTCTCGGTCAGGCCCCGAAGGCGCGGGCGCCGGCGAGGAGGCGCTCGAACGCCGTCTCCGTCGCCGGGTCGACCTCGCGACGGGAGGCCTCGGCGTCGTACCACTCGACGATCTCCCGAGCACCCGTGGCCCACGACGTCGTCGCCTGCCAGCCGGGCACGAACGCCTTGACCTTCGCGTTGTCGAAGACGACGGAGTGCGCCTTGTCGCCCAGGAGCCCCGGGCCCCACTCGGGCTCGACGACGGCCACGCTCTCGCTCGCCACGTGCACCAGCGCCGGCTCGTCGACGCCCGCCGCGGCCGCGAGGGTCGTGTAGATCTGGTCCCACGGCAGTGCCTCGTCCGAGGTGATGTGGAAGACGTCGCCGACGGCGGCCGGCAGGCCGAGCAGCCCGACGAAGGCCCGGGCGAAGTCGGCGTGGTGGGTGAGTGTCCAGAGGGAGGTCCCGTCGCCGGGGACGACCACCTCGAGGCCGCGCCGCATCCGGTCGACGACGGTCCAGCCGCCGGTGACCGGGATCGTGGTGCGGTCGTAGGTGTGCGAGGGGCGGACGATCGTGACCGGGAAGCCGCTCTCCCGGTAGGCGCCGACGAGGAGGTCCTCGCAGGCGATCTTGTCGCGCGAGTACTGCCAGAACGGGTTGCGGAGCGGCGAGGACTCGCGGATCGGCAGGGCGGCGACGGGCTTCTGGTACGCCGACGCCGAGCTGATGAAGACGTACTGGCCGGCCCGACCGGTGAAGAGGTCGATGTCGGCCTGGACCTGGTCGGGGGTGAACGCGACGAAGTCGACGACGACGTCGAACGACCGGTCGCCGAGGGCCCGGCGGATCGACGCCGGGTCGGACACGTCCCCCGTCAGCACCTCGACCCCAGGAGGTGTGGGCCGGGTCGACGACGCCCCGCGGTTGAGGACGGTGAGGTCGTGGCCGAGCTCGACGGCTCGGGCCGCGGCCGCCGAGCTGATGATGCCGGTGCCGCCGATGAACAGGACTGTCAACGCTGACATGAGGGGGTCTTCTTTCTTCGAGGAGGACCGCCCCAGTCTGCGCGTTCCGCCGCGGGCTCGGACGACGGGCCAGGCGCCTAGGCGGAACCCCGGACGACGAGCTTCACGGCGCCGGCCACGATGCCCGGGGAGGGCGCTCCGCCGATGGCGTCGACGAGGTGCTGTGCGGCGGCGCGTCCGAGCTGCTCGAGCGACATGTCCACGCTCGTGAGCGGTGGTCGCGAGTCGCGGACGAGCAGGTCCCAGTTGTCGAAGCCGACCACGGAGATGTCGTCGGGGACGCCGACCCCCTCGTCCCGGAGCGTGTCGATGACGCCACGGGCGATGTGGTCGCTGCCGCCGATGATGGCGTCCACCGACTCGCTGCCCCGGACCAGGAGGCGGGCGCAGTCACGCCCCCATCCCTCGCCCCACTGCCCGAAGAGGGAGGTCCCGCCGACCAGTTCGAGCCCTGCCGCCGTCAGGGCCTGCTGGACGCCGGTCGCACGATCGCGCGCCGCGGCGTAGGACGCCTCTCCGTTGACCAGGGCGATGCGCGTCCGCCCCTTCTCGATCAGGTGCTCGGCGGCCAGGCGTCCGGCCTGGACGTTGTCGGGGGTGAAGGAGGCGTCGGCCGGGTCGCTGGAGGGGGCGTAGACGTAGACGACGGGGACGTCCGCGAGCAACGGGACCGGCGGGCGCGGGTTCGTCGTGCGCCCCACGATGAGCAGCCCGTCGACCCGACGCGTCAGCAGCGTCTGCAGGTGCAGCTGCTCGCGGAGCGCGTCGTCCCGGGCGTCGGCCAGGAGCACCGACAACGAGCCCGAGCCGAAGGCGTCCTCGGCGCCGAGCAGGACGGGCAGCACGAAACGGTTGTCGAGGTCGCTCGTGACCATCCCGATCGTGCCGGTCCTGGCCGAGTTCAGCGCCTGCGCGAAGAAGTTGGGCGTGAAGGAGAGCGCCGCGGCAGCCTCCTGCACCTTGACGCGGGTCGACTCCCGCACCTGGGCCCGGCCGTTCAGGGCCTTGGAGGCCGTGGCGACCGAGACCCCGGCGGCCCTGGCCACGTCGGCCAGCGTGACGGGCGTCGTCGCCGCCTTGCCGCCTCCTGCATTGGTCATGTACCGAAAATAGTTCACAAACTCATTGACGGGCAACCATTGCCCGTGTAACTTCACTCCCGAAACCAGTTTCGGTCTCATTGCTCTCGACGATGAGCGCCCTGTGCTGCACCTGCCGGGCCCTCCGACGGAGCATCCGCGGCAGTTCAGAGAGGAACCTCCTGTGATCTCCTTCATCCGCAGCAAGCGCACCGCCGTGGCCGTCGTCGGCCTCGCCGCCGCGTCCCTGGCGCTCACCGGCTGCGCCGGCGGCGCGGGCGGCGGCTCGTCCGACGCCGCCTCGGGCACCTACACGTTCTGGGACCCGTACCCCCAGTTCGACGACTCGAGCGACTGGGCGAAGCTCGTCGAGAAGTGCGGCACCGACGCCGGCGTCACCGTCGAGCGCACCGGGTACGACACCTCCGACCTGACCAGCAAGGCGCTGCTCGCCGGCCAGCAGGGCAACTCCCCCGACCTGCTGCTCGTCGACAACCCGGTCGTCTCGACCCTGGCCGAGGCGGGCCTGCTCACGGACACCGACGAGACCGGGGCCGACACCTCCGACATCGAGGCGAACATCCTGGCCGCGGGCCAGCTCGACGGGAAGACCTACGGCGTCCCCATCGGCGCGAACACCCTCGCGCTCTACTACAACAAGGCCGTCCTGGACGCGGCAGGCGTCGACCCCGCGTCGGTCACCGACTGGGACAGCCTCACCTCCGCCCTCGAGGCGGTCTCTGCCTCCGGCGGCAAGGGCATCACCTTCTCCGGCATCGGCACCGAGGAGGGCAGCTTCCAGTTCCTGCCCTGGTACTGGGGCTCAGGTGCCGACCTCACCGAGCTCGACTCCGACGACGCCGTCTCCGCCCTGGCCCTGTGGACCGACTGGGTCGAGAAGGGCTACGCCCCCAACTCGGTGATCAACAACACGCAGACGACGAGCTGGCAGGAGTTCCTGACCGGCGAGTACGCCTTCGGCGAGAACGGCACCTGGCAGCTCGCCGGCGTCAAGGAGTCGGGCATCGACTACGGCATCATCTCGATCCCCGCCAAGGACGGCGGCGCGGCCCCTGCGCCCACCGGCGGCGAGTTCCTGACCGTCCCGGTGCAGAGCGACGACGCCCGCTACGAGGCCAGCGAGAAGATCCAGTCGTGCCTGACGAGCACCGAGAACCTCGTCGCGACCGACACGACGCTGTCCTACGTCGCCCCGACGAAGGACGCCCAGGCAGAGCAGGTCGCCGCCGACCCCGACCTCGAGCCGTGGGTCACCGCGGTCGCCGATGCCAAGGGCCGCACCAGCGACGACCTCGGCACCGACTACCCGAAGATCTCGGAGCAGCTCTGGAAGGCCGTCCAGAACAGCCTCAGCGGGTCGTCCGCCCCTGAGGCCGCCCTGCAGGAGGCGCAGCAGGCCGCCGCGTCCGCCACGAAGTAGCCGAGGCGCACCGTGAGCACCGACACGATCGAACGTCGCGAGGCACCGTCAGAGGGGAGGCCGGCCCTGCACCAGGCCGGCCTCCCCGGGGGCGTGGCCCGCCGTCGGCGCCGACCCGGCGCCTCCCAGCTCACCGCCTGGGCGTTCCTCGCCCCGGTCGTCGCCTACCTCGCCGTCTTCTACGTCTGGCCGCTCGTCCGCAACGTCGACCTCTCGACGCACGACTACTCGGTCCGGTCGTTCATCGACGGCACCGCTCCCTTCATCGGGCTCGAGAACTTCGCGGACGTCTTCTCCAGCCCGACCTTCGGGCCGGCGCTGGTGAACACCCTGCTGTTCACGGGCATCTCCATCGCGTTCCAGTTCACGATCGGCATGGCCCTCGCGGTGTTCTTCTTCCAGAAGTTCCCGCTGTCGTCGACGCTCCGGGCCCTGTTCCTCGTGCCGTGGCTGCTCCCGCTGATCGTCAGCGCCTCGACCTGGTCGTGGATGCTCAACAGCGAGAGCGGCGTCGTCAACTCCGTCATCCGCACCCTCGGCGGCGAGCAGATCAACTGGCTCACGTCCCCGCAGTGGGCGCTGACCAGCGTGATCATCGCCAACATCTGGATCGGCATCCCGTTCAACTTGGTGATCCTCTACAGCGGGCTGCAGAACATCTCCGGAGACCTCTACGAGGCAGCGGCGCTCGACGGCGCGAACGCCTGGCAGGTCTTCTGGCGCATCACGTTCCCGCTGCTGCGCCCGGTCTCGGCGATCACGATCCTGCTCGGCCTCGTCTACACGCTGAAGGTCTTCGACATCATCTGGATCATGACGCGGGGCGGGCCCGGCGACGCCTCGACCACGTTCGCCATCTGGTCGTACCAGCTCGGCTTCGGCTCGACCCTCCCCTCCTTCGGACCCGCTGCCGCGGTCGGCAACCTGCTGATCGTCATGGCGCTCGTCTGCGGGTTCGTCTACCTGCGCGTGCAGAGGAAGCAAGACCAGTCGTGAGCGCCACCATCAGGCCCGCCGCCGCCCCGACGTCGGCCGCCCGCCGCGCCTCCTCGAGTCGTGCCGGCCGCCGCAGCCTCGCCACCACGGTGTTCGGGGTCGCGCTCACCGCGATCATGCTGTTCCCGATCTACTGGATGATCAACGTCTCCCTGACCCCGACCGCCCAGATGCGGCAGAGCCCGCCGTCGTGGTTCCCCTCGTCACCCACGCTCGACGGCTACCGGGCCGTCGTGAGCGAGCAGCTGCCCTTCCTCGGCACGAGCCTGCTGGTCGGCCTCGGCACGGTCGTCGTCACTATCGCCCTGGCCGCGCCGGCCGCGTACTCGCTGGCCAAGCTGCGACCCGTCGGAGGAGGCGCGCTGAGCTTCGTGATGATCGTCGCGCAGATGATCCCCCAGGTGATCATGGCCATGGGCTTCTACGCGATCTACCTCAACCTCGGCATCCTGAACCACTGGTGGGGCCTCGTCATCGCCGACTCGACCCTGGCTGTGCCCTTCGGCGTGCTGATCTTCACCGCGTTCATGCGGGGCATCCCCGACGAGCTGATGAGCGCCGCGAAGCTCGACGGTGCCGGCGCCTGGCGCACCTTCCGGTCGGTGGTGCTGCCGGTGAGCCGCAACTCCGCCGTGACCGTAGGGCTGTTCGCGTTCCTCTGGGCGTGGTCCGACTTCGTGTTCTCGTCGACCCTCAACAGCGGCGGCGACGCCCAGACCATCACCCTCGGCATCTACCGGTACATCGGCAACAACAACCAGGAGTGGAACTCGATCATGGCGACCGCCGTCGTCGCGTCGATCCCCGCCACGGTGCTGCTCGTCGTCGCCCAGCGCTACGTCGCCGCCGGCGTCACGGCCGGCGCCGTCAAGGACTGACCCGCGCGTCGACCTCGGCACCACCTCCTCCTGCTTCCCCTCTCTTCTTGGAGCACATCGTGACCACCACCTCTCCGCGCACCAGCGCCTCCCGCACCGACCTCGGCGACAGCCGCCCCTTCTCCGGCCCGGTCGATCCGTCCCGTTCCGTCCTCACGCCGCTCGACGCGACCGAGATCCGGTTCACCGACGGCTTCTGGGCCGAGAAGCAGGCCCTGAACGCCGACGTCGTGCTGAGGCACTGCGAGGACTGGATGGAGCGCATCGGCTGGACGGCCAACTTCGACCGCGCTGCCGCCGGCCTCGACGACCCGGGCACCCCCTGGGAGCACTCCGGCATCGAGTTCGTCGACTCCGAGGTCTACAAGCTCCTCGAGGGCATGGCCTGGGAGCTCGGCCGCGAGCACGACCCCGCCCTGCAGGCCCGCTACGACTCCCTCGTCGACCGCGTCGCCGCGGCCCAGGAGGCCGACGGCTACCTGCACACGAGCTTCGGCCGTGCCTGGCAGCGACCGAGGTGGAGCGACCTCGAGTGGGGCCACGAGCTGTACTCGATGGGCCACCTGCTGCAGGCCGTCGTCGCTGCCGAGCGCACCGCCTCCTCGCCCCGTCTGGTCGAGGTCGGTCGCCGTCTCGCCGAGCACCTCTGGACGGTCTTCGGCCCCGGGGGGCGCGTCGCGATCTGCGGGCACCCCGAGATCGAGGTCGCGCTCGCCGAGCTCGGCCGCGCCGTGGACGAGCCCCGTTGGATCGAGCTCGCCCGCCTCTTCGTCGACCGGCGAGGGCACGGGCTGCTCGGCCAGATCGAGTACGGCTCCGAGTACTTCCAGGACGACCTGCCGGTGCGCGACGCCGACGTGCTGCGCGGACACGCCGTCCGTGCCCTCTACCTCGCTGCGGGAGCCCTCGACGTCGCCGTCGAGACGCGCGACGACGAGCTCGCCGCTGCCGTCCGACGACAGTGGGAGGCGACGGTCGCCCATCGCACGTACGTCACGGGCGGCATGGGCTCCCACCACCAGGACGAGGCCTTCGGCGCCGACGACGAGCTGCCGCCGGACCGCGCGTACTCCGAGACCTGCGCGGGCATCGCCTCGACGATGCTCTCGTGGCGGCTGCTGCTCGTGGAGGGCGATCCCCGGTACGCCGACCTGATCGAGCGCACCCTGCTCAACGTCGTGCTCGCCTCGCCTCGCGAGGACGGTCGCGCGTTCTTCTACACGAACACGCTCCACCAGAGGACGCTCGGCACCGAGCCCGACGAGGACGAGCTGAACGCCCGCGCCCTGTCCAGCCTGCGCGCGCCGTGGTTCGAGGTGTCGTGCTGCCCCACGAACGTGGCCCGCACCCTGGCCAGCGTCGAGCAGTACTTCGCGACCCGCACCTCCGACGGGGTGCAGCTGCACCAGTACGGCAGCTACGACGTCGACACCGTGCTCGACGACGGCACGCCGCTGGCGCTGTCGGTCGCGAGCGGATACCCCCTCGACGGGCGCGTCGAGGTGACGTGGCGCGGCGACGTCGACCGCGAGGTGGAGCTCACGCTCCGTGTCCCCTCGTGGGCCGACGGCTCGCCGGTCACGGTGGCCCTGCCGGACGGGGAGGTCCGGCAGGCGCAGGGCTCGACGGTCGTCGTCCGCCGCCCCTTCTCGGCGGGCGACGTCGTCGTGCTCGAGCTGCCCACCACGGCCGAGTGGGTCGCCCCGGACCCGCGCATCGACGCCGTCCGTGGTCAGGTCGCCGTCCAGCGCGGACCGCTCGTGCTGGCGCTCGAGTCGGTCGACCTGCCCTCCGGCAGCGTCAACGACGTGCTCGTGGACACCTCCGTCGACCCGGTCACGACGTCGACCGGCGCACGGGTCGAGCTGTCCCGCAGCCAGACGCCCGACAGCGGCTGGCCCTACGGCCGTGTCGAGGCCACCGCCCTGTGCCTCGGCAGCGTCCCGCTCGTGCCGTACGCCTCGTGGGGCAACCGCGGCCCGTCGACGATGCGCGTGTGGCTCCCCACGGACGACCTCGAGGCATGACGACCTCACGCGTATCGGTCGGGGCTACCCTACCGAAACCTCTTCAGGCCGGGTACTTGCTTAAAATGCAGCTGAGTGTCAGGGTTGCTGAAAGCGGTTTCGGATACTGCCGTCCCCCACGGCGCCGCTCGTCCACGCAAAGGAGCACAGGATGAGAAGAACGATGAAGAAGTCGACGGGGGCCGTCCTCGGCCTCGGCCTGAGCGCGGCGGTCGTCGCCGCGCTCCTCACCCCGGGGGCCGCGGCGAACGCCGCCGGGAACACCCTCGTCGTCGACGCGGCGAACAGCATCCGGCCCGTCACCCACGTCGGGGCGGGCGGCCTGTACGCCGTCGCGAGCGACACCGACCCTGCCCCGGGCCTCCTGACGCCGCTCAGGCTGAAGCAGCACACCCAGCCCGCACCCGGAGTCCAGCAGCTGGGCAACGGCGCGACGGTGCCCTCGGGCGACATCCTCAAGACGGCTCCGGCGTTCACCCGCGACGGTGCCCAGGCCTACGCGCGGATGCCCGACGTGTACCCGAACTTCCCCTACCGCTGGATCAGCTGGGCCGACTGGACCCAGAAGATCGACACGATGGTGAAGGCTCGCGTCGACGCCCGGTCGACCACGAACATCAACGGCTGGGAGCTGTGGAACGAACCCGACGGCACCTGGGACACCGCCAAGGCCGGCCCGTTCCTCGACGGCTGGACCCGCACCTACCGTCAAGTGAAGTCGCAGGACACGACCACCCCGATCGTCGGCCCGAGCTACAGCCGCTACTACCCCGACCTGATGCGCGACTTCATGGCAAGGGCCAAGGCCGACGGCACCCTCCCCGACGTCGTCGTCTGGCACGAGCTCGACGACGGTGGCTGGAACGACGTCGACGAGCACGTCGCCGACTACCGCTCGATCGAGCGCAGCCTCGGCATCAGCCCGAGACCTATCTCGATCAACGAGTACGGCTCCCCGAATCAGGTCGACACGCCCAGCGTCTCCGCCCACTTCATCGCCCAGTTCGAGCGCACCGGCATCAAGGACGCCGAGCGCGCCTACTGGTACGAGTCCGGCACCGTCGGCGGGCTCGTCTGGAACGACCGCCCGACCGGGTCGTACTGGCTGTACAAGTGGTACGGCGAGATGGCCGGGAACATGGTCGGCGTCACGCCCTCGGGCGACCTCGACGGCTTCGCGTCGTACGACTCGACCCGGAAGATCGTGAACGTCGCCCTCGGCGGGACTTTCGGCGACAACGCCGTCCAGGTCAAGGGCCTGGCGAGCTTCGGCTCCCAGGTCAGGGTGACGGTGAACTACACGCCGCGCTCGGGACGCATGACGAACGTGGCGGCTCCGACGCAGGTGTCCAGCACGACCGCGACGGTCGTGAACGGGGCCGTCACCGTGCCGATCACGAACCAGGACCACCTCGGCGCCTACCAGGTCGTCGTCACTCCCGCCTCGGGCCCGGTCACGAGCTACCAGCAGACGTACGAGGCCGAGAACGCCACCGTCGTCAACGCGTCGATCCTGCCGTCGGCATCGGCGTCGAACGGCAGCTACGTCGGACGCGTCGACGGCCTCGGAGACGGTCGGTCGAACTCGTTCGTCGACTTCGTGGTCGAGGTCCCGACGGCCGGCAGCTACTCACTGACGACCCGCTACGCGAACGGCGGCACGACGACGTCGACCCAGGGCCTCGCCTACAACGGGAGCGGCTTCTCGACCGTGTCGTACGCCCCGACCGGGGGCTGGGGCCAGTTCGCGACGTCAGCGGCCACGCCGATCACGCTGAAGGCAGGCTTCAACGTGATCCGACTCGCGAAGGGATCCCCGAACTTCGCAGGGGGCACCGGCTTCGCCGAGCTCGACTCGATCACGGTGACGCCCCGATAGGCGGCGGGACGCGGCCGGGCTCCTGACGGGGCCCGGCCCGTCAGTCGCGGGCGCGGCACCTCGAGCTCTTCGAGTACCTCCACCCGGAGGCGATCGAGACGGAGCCGACGCTCCCTCACGAGATCGGCACGCACCGTGTCGCGTTCTCCGTGGACGACATCGAGGAGGCGCTCGAGACCGCCGCGCGCCACGGCTGCCACCCGCTCCGGGGCGTCGCGACCTACGAGGACGCCTACGCGCTCACCTACCTGCGCGGCCCGAGCGGGATCCTCGTGATGCTCGCCCAGGACCTCACGAAGTGACGCCGGTGACCCCGCGGCCTCGGCGGCACGTCAGCCGAGCGACGTCGCTGCGAGACGCAGTGCGTGCAGCGCGGCGAGCGAGTGGGGAGCGAGACCGGCCTCGTCCGACCTGTCCCCGTCGGACCAGCTCGCGTAGCCCTGCTTGAAGGCGAGCACGCCCATCTCGCTGGCCAGCTGGGCGGTCATCTCCGGGACTCCGCGCGACTGGAGGGCGGACGTCATCGCCGCCGCCATCCCGACGCTCTTCAGGGCGTCGCGCTCCTGGAGCTCGTTGCTGGCGCTGATCGCCGCCCGGATGCGAGGTCCGAGGTCACGGTTGCGCGGACCCATCTCGGACGAGGCGCGCTCGAGCCCTGCCGCGACCGCCTCGAGGGGCGACGACCCGGCCGGGGCAGAGGCGATCCCCTCGGCCAGGAGCGCGCTGAGGGTCTCCTGCCCCGCGACGAGGAGCTCGCGCTTGTCGGGGAAGTGCCGGAAGAAGGTGCTCTTGGTGACGCCGGCCCGCTCGCTGATCTGGGTGACGGTGGTGTCGTCGTAGCCCTGGTCGACGAAGAGGTCGACGGCAGCGATGACGAGACGCTCGCGTGCTCCCGGTTCCCATCTGGCCATGGAGCAATGGTAACTGGATGGGACAATTGTCCCATCGCAGTGCTACGGTGACGGGACAACGGTCCCATCAGGGGGCCGTCCTGGCTGAGGAGCACCCATGCACGTCTTCGTCACCGGAGGCACCGGCACCATCGGCTCGCCCGTCGTCGCAGAGCTCCTGGCTCACGGCCACACCGTCCTGGGCTTGGCCCGCTCGGCCAGCTCGGAGGCCGCCCTGCGCGACGCGGGCGCGGACACCATCCGAGGTGGTCTCGCCGACCTCGGCGTGCTGCGCGAGGGCGCCCGGCAGGCCGACGGAGTGATCAGCCTGGCGTTCGGCAGCGACTACGGCTCGGCCGAGGCGCTCGCGACCAGCATCGACGACGAGGGCGCGGCCATGCGCACTCTCGGGGAGGCCCTCGTCGGGACGGAGAAGCCGTTCGTCGTCGTCTCGGGCACGCCGTGGACCCCCGGACGACCGTCGACCGAGTCCGACCCGTTGCCGAAGGAGGGCCCCGTGGCCGGCCGAGCGGTCTCGGTCGAGGCTGCGCTGGCACTGTCCGCCCGAGGTGTCCGCGCGTCGGCCGTGCGGATGCCCCGCACCGTCCACGAGAACGGCGAGGGCGGGTTCGCCGGCCTCCTGACGGAGGCGGCCCGCTCCGCAGGAGTCGCTGGCTACCCGGGCGACGGCACCCAGCGCTGGCCCGCCGTCCATGCACGCGACGCCGCCGTGCTGTTCCGGCTGGCACTCGAGAAGGCTCCCGCCGGGACCGCGTGGCACGCGGTCGCGGACGAGGGCGACAGGGTCGTGGACATCGCCGCGGTCGTCGGACGTCGCCTCGGGATCCCCACGGCTCCGGTCGCCGACGAGGTGTTCGGTCCGTTCGGACCGATCTTCGCCATGGACCAGCCGTCGTCGAGCACCGTCACGAGGGAGGCGCTGGGGTGGGAGCCCACGCACGCGAGCCTGCTCTCGGACTTGGAGAACCTGCAGCCCTAGGAGCGGTGCGCACCACCCTGTCCGCGTCCGTCAGGAGATGACCCGGTCGAGCCACTCCAGGAGCAAGCGGCGCTCGGAGCTGCTGAGCTGCTCGAGCTGGGGGGCGAGCGCGCGGAACGCGACGGTCGTCGACAGGTCGCCCGGTCCTTCGGAGGCGGGCGCCTCGGTCAGAATCTGCGCGAGCAGGCCCGCCAGCACGGCCTCGGAGAGCCCCGGGTCGCGCTCGTCGACCGGCGTCGCGAGCAGCGTGGTGATGACGCCCACCCCGGAGGACTGGACCAGCCCCACGGCCCGGACCTCGGAGAGCCGCAGCCGCCCCGCGACCGCGACCCGGTGGATCCGCGCCTCGAGCACCTCCTTGCCTCGGCGGGCGGCAGGTGAGCCCGCCACTCGACCGGGGTCGCTGAGCAGCGCGAAGAGAGCCGGGTTCGCGAGGCCGAACGCGACCTGGCTGCGCCATCCGTCGCGGAGGTCGTCGACCGGGTCGACGTCCGCCTCGGCCGCCGCCTCGACGACCGACGCCTTGGCCGCCACGAACGACGACATCACGCTCTCGGCCACGGCCTCGAGCAGGCCGTCCTTGTCGCCGAAGAGCCGGTAGATCGCTGGCGCCTGGACGCCGGCCGCCTGCGCGACGCCCCTCGTCGTGACAGCGCCGGGACCCTCGTCCCGCAGGAGCCGGGCGGCGACCTCGACGATGCGGGTGCGGGTGTCGGGAAGAGTCGTGGCGTCGATCACGTGATCAACGATAGCGGCTCCTTGCTATCGTTGAGATTCCAGCGTTAGCATCAATGCCGTACCACGGATACCGCATCCGAGGACCACCGAGAGGCTCACCTCATGATCATCGTCACCGGCGCCACGGGCTCTCTCAACGGAGCCACCGTCGACCACCTCCTCGAGACGGTGCCGGCGTCCGACGTCGTCGTCGTCGTGCGCGACGCCGCGAAGGCGGCCCGCTTCGCCGATCGAGGAGTCGAGGTGCGGACGGGCGACTACGCCGACCCCACGTCCCTCCCCGCCGCCTTCGCAGGAGCCGACCAGCTCCTCCTCGTCTCGTCCAACGACCAGCGGGCCGATGCCGTCGCCCTGCACCGGAACGCCGTCGAGGCCGCCGTCGACGCAGGCGTCGGTCGGGTCCTGTACACGAGCCATCAGGGCGCGTCGCTCGAGACGCCGTTCGGGCCGGGTCGCGACCACGCGGCGACGGAGGCCCTGCTGGCCGACTCGGGCCTCGCCTGGACCTCGCTGCGCAACGGGTTCTACGCCCACAGCCTGACGTGGTCGCTCGGAGATTGGCGCGAGACGGGCGTCATCACCGTGCCGGTCGACGGGCCGATGTCGTGGACGGCTCGGGAGGACGCCGCCGAGGCGGCTGCGCGCATCCTGCTGGCCGAGCAGGCCTTCGACGGCCCGACGACCCTCACCGCGGCCGCCGCGCCCACCTTCACCGAGATCGCCTCGATCGCGACCGAGGTCTCAGGACGACCGGTCAGGACCGAGGTCGTCGGCGAGGACGCGTGGATCGACCGGCAGGTGACGTCCGGCCAGCCGGAGTTCGTGGCCCGCTTCATGCTCGGCATGTACCAGGCCGCGGCCCGCGGGTTCTTCGCGGGCACCGATCCCCGGCTCGGCGAGCAGCTCGGACGCGAGCCCCGGACGGTCCGCGACCTGCTCGTGGCGGAGCACCGCGGCTGACCAGCACAGCTGGTCACCAGTCACGAGACGTGGCCGCCGAGCCCGTCAGTTCGCGAGGTCGGCGAGGGGAAGGGTGAGCTCGATCGTCGTCCCGGCGGCCGAGGTCGAGGCCACGCGGACGCTGCCCCCGTGACGCAGGGCGACCTCGCGGAGGAGCGCGAGGCCGATGCCGAAGCTCGGGCGAGTGCCCTGCCCTCCGCTCGTCGGAGCCGGAGCCGGCGCCGGCGCCGGGGCCACCGAGCTCACCGCGGGCGACTCCGACCGGGCGAACCGGTCGAAGACGCGCGTCGGGTCGATCCCGATGATGCCGGGCCCACGGTCGGTGACGGCCAGCACGACCGAGCCTCCCCTGACCTGGGTCGACACGGTGATCGTGGACCCGCCCGGCGCGTGGCCGAGGGCGTTGTCGACAAGGGCCAAGACGGCCCGTCGGAGGCTCGCGGGCGGCACGGCGACGCGGACCGACCCGTCGCCCTGCTGGTCGAGCGCCACCGCACGCTCCTCGGCCAGCACCGACATCGACCGCAGGACCTCGGCGACCACGTCGTCGAGCACGGCTGACCCCGCCGACGTCGCTCCCTCGGCAGGGTCGCCGCCGGCCGCCTCGAGCAGGTCGCCGACGATGTCGATCAGGGCCCGCGAGTCGTCGCGGAGCCTCGCCAGGTCGGCGGTGACGTTGTCGTCGGCGGTCGCCGCGCCTCCTGCGATCCGGCGCTGCAGCGCCTGGAGACGGGCGTCGAGCACGGCCAGGGGCGTGCGCAGCTCGTGACTCGCGTCGGCGACGAACTGGCGCTGCAAGCGCAGGGCCTCACCGAGCGGCCGGACGGCGCGTCGGGCGATGACCACCGTCACGACGCCGGCGAAGACGACGCCGGCGACGCCGAGGACGACGAGGCCGGCCACGACGTCCGTGGCCGAGACGAAGACCTCGCCCTGGCCCGCGGCGGCGACCTGCTCGAGGCGCTCCTGCGGGACGGTCTGGTGCAGCACCCACGCGATGGTCAGCGCGAGGGCGCCGACCACGACGAGTCCCGAGACGAGCACGATCTGTCGGCCGATCGACCGGGCGGCGGCCTGCAGGGCCGCGGCCTCGGGATCGGCAGCGGGCGTTGCCTGGGCACCGGCACCGGCACCGGCACCACCGTGCCCGCGCCCGCGCCCGCGCCACCAGCTCACAGGGCACCCACCCGGTACCCGCGCCCTCGGACGGTCAGCACGACGTCGCGGTCGATCTTGCGGCGCAGGTAGCTGACGTAGGTGTCGACGGTGCCGAGCTGCTCGCCGTGCGGGAACACCCGGGCGAGCAGGTCGGCCCTGTCGAAGGTGTGGTCGGGGCGTCGGGCGAGCTCGGCGAGGAGGGCGCTCTCTCGCTCGCTCAGCACGACGCGGCTCGACCACGGCGTGACGACGATGCGGCTCTCGGGATACAGGCGGGCCTCCCCCACGTCGAGCCAGCGCTCCTGGGCGGCGAACGACCGCGTCAGGGCGCGCAGCCGGGCGAAGAGCTCGTCGAACTCGAACGGCTTGACGAGGTAGTCGTCCGCCCCGCCGTCGAGCCCCGCGACCCGGTCGGCGGTCGTGCCGAGCGCGGTCAGCATCAGCACGGGGGTCGTCACGTGCTCGCGACGGAGGGTCGCGACGAGCTCGGTGCCCTCGAGCCCCGGGAGGCGGCGGTCGACGACGAGCACCGCGTGGCCTCCTGCCCGGGCGGCGTCGAGCCCGCGTCGGCCGTCGGTCTCGAGGTCGACCTGCCAGGCCTCGCCGAGCACGTCGGCCACGATGGGCCCGAGCCCGGGGTCGTCCTCGACCAGCAGGAGGCGCGGGCGCGCGTCAGGACCGGTCACCCACCGCCTCCTCGTCCCTCGTCGTCGTCGCTGCGGCCGTCCTCCCGGCCCGAGCGGCGCGCGAGCGCCGCAGGGCCGTGACCACGATCGGTAGCACCGACACGACGACGAGCCCGACGGCGAGCAGGTCGATGTGGTCTGCCACGAACGGTAGGCCACCGAGCAGCGATCCGAGCACGGTCATGCCGACGGCCCAGAGGAGAGCGCCGGTGAGGTTCCAGACGACGAACCTGCGGTACGGGTAGCCGCTCGTGCCGGCGGCCAGGGGAACGAAGGTGCGGACGACGGGCACGAACCGGCCGAGGACGAGCGCCTTGCCGCCGTGCCGCTCGAAGAACGCCTCGGCCTGCTCGAGGTGCGCCGTCTTCAGCACGCGGGCGTCGGGACGGAACCAGCGGCGACCGAACCGATGGCCGAGGAAGAACCCGACCTGGTCGCCGGCCGCCGCCGCGAGGAACGCGCAGAGCGCGATCACCGCGACGCTGAGCCCGAGGCTCTGGTGCAGCAGGCCGGCGGTGACCAGCAGCGAGTCGCCGGGCAGGAACGGGAACAGCAGGCCCGACTCGACGAAGATCATGAGCGACAGGCCGCCGAGGGCCCACGGGCCCATGCCGGCGAGGAGGGTCTGGGGGTCGAGGATGCTCACGAGCGGGTCCGTCCTGGGTCGGTGGTCGGGGAGGGGTTCGGCGCCGACGGCTGGACGGGGTGGGCCGACACCGAGCGCTGCTCGATCCGGTCGAGGAGGTGCAGCCACGGCGGCAGGGCCAGCGCCACCACCGAGCAGCCGAGCACGACCGAGGCGAGCGTGTCGCTCGGGTAGTGCACGCCCACCCAGACGCGCGACAGCCCGACGCCGGCCACGGCGAGCGCCGCCGTCCCGATCACGACCGGTGCGCCGCGCCTCCCCCAGGCGAGCAGGACCAGGGCGAGCGCGAGCCCGGTCGCGAGGGCCGTGTGCCCGCTGGGGAACGAGAACGAGTGCGGCTCGACGATCAGCGGGTCGACGAGCAGCCCCGGGTCGGGCCGGTCACGCTGGACGACGAGCTTGACCAGCTCGGCGGCGGCCCACGGCCCGGTCGCGACGCCGAGGGCAGTGAGGGCGGCGGCCGCTCGGCGGCTCACGACCCACACCGCGACGACCAGCAGCAGCACGAGGGCCGCGCCCAGCTGCGGCCCGAGCAGTCGGTCGACGAGCAGTGCGGCCCCGTCGAGCACGGGGACGTGCGCGCGGCTCGCGTGCTGGACGAGGTCGAGGTCGACCTCGCCCACGCTGCCTGCGCCCGAGGTGATCAGCAGCCCCGCGACGACGACGCCGGCGACGCCGGTCGCGCCCCAGGCCGCCCACGCCCGGTCGTGGACGACGGAGCGGACAGCCGGGAACAGAGGAGGCGCGGTGCGGCCGCGAGGGAGCGCCGGCGAGGGCGGACGGTGCAGGACGGTCATGCACGCAGGCTCCGCCCGGCCGTCCCAGAAACCGCTCAGACGCCCTGGCGGGCCGACCCGCGCCTCCTCGTCTCGGGCGGTGCGCCTCCTCGTCTCGGCCTCTGGGGGCTTTCTGGGAGGCGACCCCCGACCGTCGTCGCATGACGACACGCGCTGTTCCGACCGGGGCCCCGACCCTCGACCGCCGGGCCCTGCTGAGCAAGGTCCCCGAGATCACCCTCGCGTTCTGGGTGATCAAGGTGCTGTGCACCACCGTCGGCGAGACCTTCGCCGACTTCCTCGCCGACGGCCTCGGACTCGGACTGACCGTGACGAGCATCGTGATGGCGGCCCTGCTCGTCGTGGCCCTCGTCGTGCAGTTCCGGACGCGGGCCTACGTGCCCGTCGTCTACTGGCTCGCGGTCGTGCTGATCAGCGTCGTCGGCACCCTCCTCACCGACACGCTGACCGACTCGCTCGGGGTCAGCCTGTGGCTGTCGACGGCCGTCTTCGCGGTGGCGCTGGCCGCCGTGTTCGTCGTCTGGCACCGCGTCGAGGGCACCCTGTCGATCCACGAGGTCACGACCCCGCGCCGCGAGTCCTTCTACTGGGCCGCCGTCCTGATGACCTTCGCGCTCGGCACGGCCGTCGGCGACCTGCTCGGCGAGCAGCTCGCGCTCGGCTACCTGCCGTCGGCGCTGCTGTTCGCCGCAGCCATCGGGGTCGTCGCCCTGGCCCACCGGTTCGCCGGCGCCGGGTCGGTGCTCGCCTTCTGGGCGGCGTACGTCCTCACCCGGCCGCTCGGCGCCTCCGTCGGGGACTTCCTGTCGCAGCCGGTCGCGGACGGCGGGCTCGGCCTCGGGTCGACCGTCACGAGCGTGGTGTTCCTCGCGGCGATCGCGGCCCTCGTCGTCGTCCTCACGGTGCGGCGACCGGCGCGCCCGGCCCTGCGCGTCTAGCCGCCCCCGCCCCTCCTCCCTCACCACCCACTCGAGAAAGAAGACCCCATGGACTGGCAGCTCAACGGCCTCCCCCTGCACCCGCTCATCGTCCACCTCGTGACCGTCGCGTTCCCGACGGCGTCGCTGCTGATCCTGGTCGGGGCGTTCTGGCCCGCGCTGCGACGGCGGCTGGGCATCATCACCCCGCTGATCGCCCTGGTCTCGTTGATCGCGGTGCCCCTCGCGACGTCGTCGGGCGAGTCGCTGGAGGAGCGGGTCGGCGGGAGCGCACTGCTCGAGACCCACACGCAGCTGGGCGACACCCTGCTGCCCTGGGCGATCGCAGTGGTCGTCGTGGCCGTGGCGCAGTGGGCGTGGCAGCACTGGGTGCTGACGCCGGAGAGGCAGCGTCCCCGTCCGGCAGTCCGGGGCAGCGCCCGACTGATCGTCGGCGCCCTGCTGACGGTCCTGGCCGTCGGGACGAGCATCGGGGGGATCGTCACGACGGTCCGGATCGGGGACTCCGGCGCGAAGGCCGTGTGGTCCGACTCCTCGCAGAGCTGACAGGGCTGTGCCGATGTTCGCCGGGTGGCGCGATCACGACGCCCCGGCGGTGGACGCCTATCGCGTCGGCGTCGCCACGGTGAGCTCGGCGACCTCGACGACCGCGTCGTCGGGCATGTCCGGGTACCAGTTCTCCCGGAGCTGCTCGGCGAAGAGCGCCATGTCCGCCCCTGCGGGCTGTCGCGCCTGCTCGGCGGTGAGCTCGTCGAGACGATGGCGCCGCACCGCGGTGACGTGCCCGGCGAGGGGCGGGGCGGTGAGGTGCTCGTCGAAGACGAACGTCGACGCTCCGACCCGGACTGACTCGCCCCACCGGACCGTCGTCACCTTCTCGCCGCTGACGATCGCGTCGTAGTGCTGCCGGTGGAAGTGGACGATCTGGCGCGCTCCGTCGGTCATCCGACCAGCCTGCCCCTTCCGGCCCGTCATCCACCTGTGCCACGGACCGCGTGGCGCTCGTCCGATCCGGATGAGACGGGGACGCAGAGGCTGGCGCGTCCGCGTCTGCCACGTGTCGAACTCACGACGTAGGGCGGCATCGTCGCCGTAGATCTGCCAGGCGTCGTCCTGTCCGAGCTCGATGCCGAGCCTGCGACGCTGAGTCCGGTTCAGGAACTGCTGCTTGAAGGTCGCGAACTCGACGTCGACGCTGCCTGACGTCATGACGACAGCTCGGCGGAAGCCCGCACCCGAGTGGCGGTGGTCCGGTCACGTCCCCCGCCGTCCGTCGGAGCGATGACCGTGCCTCGGGGCTGGGAGTACTTCCTCGGTGCCAGGCTCGGGACGTCCCCGGCCTCGGTGGTCACGACGAGCCCCCGGGAGCTCTCCGCCGAGTCCGCCAGTTCGCGCAGCCACGTCTCGTTGATGACCGGGACACGGCTGCCGTCGAACTTGAAGTAGATGAGCACCTGCGGGTGCATCCAGATCGCGCTCCGTCCCGAGCCGGCCTCGACGCTGTCCTTCCAGGACATGAGGAACGCCTCGCCGCGGCGGAGCTTGTTGACGATGACGATCTGGAGGTGCGTCAGGGTGCGGTCGTCCACGACGACCACGAGCCCGTCGTAGCTGATGGAACCCATGGGGTGGTCCGTCCAGACCACCGATGTGGATGAGATCGTGCACCGTTTCCCGACGCATCCGGGGCCTGGGGATGCCTCATGAACATTCGATCAACGCTCGGTACGCGCGACTCTATCCGCTGCGGGCCCTGCCACAAGAGGCTGCCCCCGCAGCCCTGCCAGCGTGACGTGACACGATCGCATCATGAGACGCGAAGTCGTGCACGAGGGGTCGCCCACGAGCATCGTCGTCGCGGCCATGACCGGGGTCGTCCTCCTCGGCGTTCCCCTCGCGTTCGTCGGCTGGTACGTCGTGGCGATCGGGTCCATGGCGTTCGCCGGTTGCAGCTCACGACCGGGCAGCTGCAACTATGCCCTCGGCAGCGGGACCCTGCAGGGCTACCCGTTCCTCGCCGGGCTCATCGTCCTGGTCTGCGCCGTGGGCATCTGGGTGCTCCGTGACCGCGTCCGCCCCTCCCGCCTCGTCGGCCTCGCCTTCGGTGCACTGCTCGCGCTGGGCGCTCTCATCGTGGCCTCTGCTGCTCTGGTGACCCATGCCGCGTCCGCGTGAAGCCGCCCGAGTTCGTCCTCCGGGCATCCCGCGATGTCCATCGACGGCAAGCGCGCCACGGTCCCTGCCTGCTTGCCCTCGCGAGACCGCCTACTGAGACGATGGTCGGTCGACTGAAAGTCGTTCCAGAGCGTGCATCAGCGTCGCGTGCTCGAGGCCCTCGGTGCGTTGCAGCAGGTGTTCTCGGACCGCGGCGGCGTGGATCGGTCGCGCGATCCGGACCAGGTTCGCTCCCTCGTCCAGGACTCTGACGAGAACGCCACCGTCGACCGCGCTGCGACTGACGAGTCCACGGCTCTCCATGCGCGTGAGCTGGTGAGAGAGGCGACTGCGATCCCACTGCAACAGACCGCCGAGATCGTTCTGGCGAAGCTCCCCGCCACCCATCTCGACCAGTCGGGTCAGGATGCCGAAGTCTTGATCGGACAACCCCGAGCCCGCCTTGATGTCCTCGGCCACACGCTGCCGCACCATGTCGGCGGCGACCTTCCACGCATGCCACAGATCCTGTTCCTGTTCCGTGAGGGGTGCGGTCATGCGTCGAACCTACCGGCCGTGGTGTTGACGCGTCAACGCGGTAGGTCCATGCTGTTGACATGACAACACACAGCATGAAGAAGGTCGCTCTCGTCTCCGGCGGAAACAGAGGCATCGGCATCGCGATCGTGCGGGGCCTCGCCTCGAAAGGCTTCATCGTCCTGCTAGGCGCGAGGAGCATCGGCGCCGGCGAGGAAGCAGCGGCATCACTGGACGGTGACGTTCGCCCCGTCGTCCTCGACGTCACCCAGCAGGATCAGGTCGACGCTCTCGCCGCGGATGTCTCGGACGAGTTCGGGCACCTCGACGTGCTGGTGAACAACGCCGGCGTCAGCACCCTCACCTTCCACCCCATGGACCACCTGCCCAGGCCGACCGAGGAGACGGTCGACGACATCAGGAACGTGTACGAGGTCAACGTGTTCGGCGTCGTCCGGATGATGACCGCGTTCCTGCCGCTCCTCACGAAGGCGGACGCACCGCGGGTGGTCAACGTCACGAGCAAGCGCGGGTCCATCGGCGAGGAGGGCGCTTGGGCGGGGCAGCCGTCGATGGCGTACTCGAGTTCGAAGACAGCCCTCAACGCCCTGACGGTGCACTACGCCCGGCAGTTCGCCGACACGTCGTTGAAGATCAACGGCGCCGCCCCAGGACACGTCGCCACCGACTTCAACGACTTCCGTGGCACCCGGACGCCCGACGAAGGCGCCGCCGCCGCCATCCGCCTGGCCACCCTCCCCACGGCCGGCCCGACCGGCGCGGTCTTCGAGGACGATCAGCAGCTCGCGTGGTGAACGGCCGATGACCGATCGCCTGGCCGACGTGTCTCCTGTCGGTGACGACCGAAGGCGCGTCTGACACGTGAGCGGCCCCGGCCTCAGGCGCCGGCGCCGCCGTCGACGGGCACGATGGCACCCGTCACGGCCGATGCACGATCGCTCAGGAAGAATGCGGCTACCTCGGCGACTTCGAGGGCGGTCGCCATGCGGCCCATCGGGCTGGCCGCGTTGTTGGCGTCGATGATCCCCGGGGCCTTCTTCTCCCACTCGTCCATCATCTCCGTCGCCGTTCCGCCGGGCATGAGCCCGTTCACACGGATGCCCTCGGCAGCCCAGGTGACCGCCGCCGTCTCCGTGATGCTGTTCAACGCCCTCTTCATGGCCCCGTACGCCGGCAGCGGCGGCACGCCACGGCGACTGCCGATGCTGGACGTGTTGACGATCGCGCCGCCGCCGGTCTTCCGCATGAGGGCTGCTTCGGCGACCATCGCGACCCAGTGTGCACGGAAGTTCACGGCGAACTGCTCGTCGATGTCGTCATCGGACGTGGTGTCGAGTGGGCCGATTCCTTGCTGGTTGATTCCTCCGTTGTTGAATGCCCCGTCGAGGCGCCCGTGGCGTTCCTCGACTCGCTCGACGGCCGCACGGATGCTGGCCCGGTCGGCGAGGTCCATCGCGACGGCGTCAGCCGTGCCGCCTTGGGTGCGGATCTCGTCGACGAGGGCGTCGAGCGCCCCCGTGCCGCGGGCAGCGAGCACGACGGATGCGCCCTCTCGAGCGAAGAGACGGCTGGCCGCGGCGCCGATGCCGCGGCTGGCTCCGGTGATGAAGATGACCTTCCCGGTCAGAAGGCCGACCGGCGTGGACTCAGTGTTGTTCGTCATGTAAAGAGCGTCTGCGCCCTGGGAATCTGCATCCAGGCACAAACGGTACGCGGGTCCACCGCCTCTCAGGGCGGAGACTCGTGACATGGACAAGGGTGAGCTCGCAGCTTTTCTCCGGAGTCGCCGCGAGCGTCTCCGCCCCGAAGACGTCGGCCTCTCGTCCGGGTCTCGGCGAAGGACTCCAGGTCTTCGGCGCGAGGAGGTCGCCGTCCTCGCTCACGTCTCGACCGAGTACTACGCCCGACTCGAACAGGGCCGCGCGCCTCGGCCCTCAGCCGTCGTCCTCGCAGGCATCGCGGGCGCACTGCGTCTCACCCCCGAAGAGTCCGACCACCTGCACCGGCTGGCTGGCACCGCCCCCACTCCGACGGGACTGCACAGTCGCGACGTACGGCCGAGCATCCTGACCCTGCTCGAACGGCTCCCCCACACCGCCGGGATCGTCCTCTCGGCCACGTTCGAGGTGCTCGCCTGGAACGACCTGGCGGCAGCTCTCATGGAGGACTTCTCCCTGCTCGTTCCCCGCGATCGCAACCTCGCGAGGAAGACCTTCCTCGAGGGTGGGCAGCCGCCGGAGGCGATCTACGGGATCTCCGACGAGGCCGCATTCCGGGAAGGTGTCGTGACCCGACTCCGTAGCGCCCAGGCTGTCTACCCATCTGACCCGAGCGTCCGCGATCTCATCGACGACCTCCATTCCGGCAGCGCTGTGTTCGCACAGCTCTGGGAGCGGCACGACGTCCAGACACCACCGCCCCTGCAGAAGACCTTCCACCACACAGCGGCCGGGCCGATCACGGTCAACTGCGACTCCCTAGCCATCACCGAGCGGGACCAACACCTCGTGCTCTACACCGCACCAGCGGGCTCCCGAGACGCTGAGAACCTCGCCCTATTGGAAGTGATCGGCTCCGAACCCCTCATCGGACCGCGGGGCACCTGAACGGCCCATCCAAGCTTTGGCTCCGAGAGATCGACCAACAGCGCGGCCGAGTCTCGGTGGCCGATCGTCTATCGGGACGCCGCCCTGAGCAGGTTTGCGAGATGGAAGTTCCATCCCTCCTCGTGTGCGGCTCGAAGTCCGTCGCCATCCGCGAGCTGCCCAAAACCTCGTTCCGTCAGCGTGACCGTGCTCCGCTCGCCGTCACTACGGATATCGAAGCGCACCGTGAGCGGCGCCGGCCATTCCGGCTGCTGCCACACGAAGGCCAGCCGACTCGGCGGTACTGCTTCCGTCACGCGACCGTCAGCGAAGTGCTCGCGGCCGCCCTCGGTCCAGGTATAGCGCACGGCCGAGCCGACCTCGGGAGTCAGCACCAGCTCAGGCCACCAGGAGTCGCGCTCGTCCGTAAGCGCGCACCACAGTCCCTCCGTGGAGGACACCGATGCGACGGTGATCGACAGCGAGTCAGCGCACATGCTCAGACGCTAGTGCGTCTGCCCAGCACTGGCGCCGATGTGCCGGCCGCCGATCCCCTACCGGGCGGTGGTCGGCCGTGCATCTGCCCACACCAGGCCCTCCGCGCAGAATTAGCACCAAGATGTCCTGCTCTGCATCTACCGTCAACAAGGTGACCACCTCTGACGCGGAGACATCAGCCGACGCCCCCGAGAGCTTCCCCTCCGGGTGGGTACTGATCGGCGAGCGACGCAGGTGGTGGGCGCCCCTGGCCGGCGCCGGAGTACTCACGTTCGTCTTCTTCGGCATCTACGGCGCCGGCACATTCGGGTCATTCTTCGAAGGCGTCGCCCCCTGGCCCAGCAGCCTTCTCCTGGGCGCCCTGACCGCAGGCGTTCTCGTGGTCGCGGCCACGCTCATCCGGAACACCCGCTACCCGCAACCCTGGGTGAACCTCGACACGGACGAGCTCCGAGCCGGCCGCCGGACCCTGGCCCTGAACACCATCGACAGCGCCCTGATCCCGTCTGACCCAGCGACGCAGTCGGAGATCCTCACGCTCCGGCTCTTGGCCAAGAACGCGCGCGTCGAGATGATCCTCCGCACCCGCAAAGGCCCACGCCTGGACACCGAATCCACACAGGTCCTCGCCGAGGCAATCCGACGCACCACCATCACGATGCCCACCTCGATCCACGACTCCAGCGGCAAATTCGCGAGGTACAACTTCCCCGGGCACATCGACCTCGACGACACACTCGCCCTCGTCCAGCACCCACCCGCACCGGGAAAACCGCTACCAGCATCCTGGTGACGACCTCGAGGCCGTCCGCTGTCAGGAGGCCAAAGCAAAAAAGGATCGGCTATCGGGATTCATCAGCAGCCTTTCCCGGAATGACCCATCAACGACGAGGTGCAGGGTCAGGCGGGGAGTACGTCGCCATCTGTTGATGCGTCGATGGCTGCATTCCTGATGAGGTCCTCGTACGACACCGGCATGTCAGGTGAGTTCTGCACTGCTGTCGCTGGCTCTGCGAGGGGGCGGCGAGACGCATAGGGAACGATCCGGACCGGCACTGCGTCGGGGGCGCTTTCGTAAGTACTCACGTTCGCGGCCTCCTCCTGGCTGTGAGGATGGCAGAACTCAGGGCGGGCGGGAAGAGGCTGTTCTTCCGCTCTGCTGATGTCTCGTTCAGGTAACGCACCAAACTCTTCCAGCGAGGGTGGCGAACCCCTGTCAACTCCCCACC
>NZ_JACYTX010000003.1:0-258356 GCF_014841435.1 Frigoribacterium sp. CFBP 8766 | reverse complement strand
GTCGTGGGACGGGACAGGCGTGGGCCCACGCCTGTCCCGTCCCACGACGCCTGCCCCGCGCAGCCCCTCCGCGCGGCCGCCGAGCCCAGCTCAGTCTCCTCGCGAGACGGCCCGTTCTCCGTCCCACCAGCTCGACCGCGAGTGGTCGCTGGCGAGGCGCGCGTCACCGCTGCTCAGGGTCGCTGCGATCCAGGCGATGGTCGCGACGACCTCGGCCCGGACGACCTCGGCGGGGACGGCCCTCCTGGCTTCCGGGCTCAACGCTCTCACCAGGAGCCAGGGGCGTGATCTACGAGTGTCGACCGACGGCATGCGCAGGGGCGAGACGGCGTTCCCGGGGATCCGCGCGGAGACCAACCAGACGCGGGACAGGTCGGCCGGGAGGAGGGGCATCCCGAAGTGCAGTTCGTCGACCACCACCTCCTGCTCGCGCAGCAGCTCCTCGACGGTCGACCGGGTCAGGGGCCAGCCCCAGCCGCGCGGCAGCCTGTCCTTCTCGTAGCGGGCCCAGGGCAGGTCGTCGTCCACCGTCGAAGGCTAGCGCGCGTGCCCACGCCGGGAACGTGCAGCCGCGGCACCGTTCGGCGGTAGTGTCTGCTCGTCCGCGACCGCACGAGGAGGTGCCCGGTGGCTCGACCTGCCTGGGTCACGAGCGTGCGCCGCCGTCCCGCGGGCGCCGCCTCCCTCGTCGTGCTCTCGGCCCTCGCCGTGCTGATCTCGGTGCTGGCGCCGATGCTGCTCCGGGCCGTTCAGCAGCAGGGCCTCGCCGAGGCGACCGCCCTCTCGCGGGTCGACGAGCTCAGCCTCGTCGTCGTGTCCGACCTCTACGGCGACTCGACCCTCGTGGGGATGTCGAACGGCCGCGACGTCGTCGAGTCGGTCGACGCGGGCCCCGTGTGGCGCGCCCCCGTGGTGGCCGCGGAGTCGGCCGCCGACGTGCTCTGGACGTCGGCGAGCGACGCGGACGTGACGGGCGGCGCGCGCGTGTCGAGCCTCCTCCGCGACGACTGCGGCGACACCGTGCTCGACGAGGGCGCCTGCCCTGTCGGCAGCGACCAGGTCATGGTGTCGTCGGCCGTCGAGGGCGTGGCCGTCGGCGACGTCCTCACGGTCGTCACGGACGGCGACCAGGTCGAGCTGACCGTCAGCGGGCGCTACGACCCGACGCGGGACGACGGCCGGTTCTTCGCCGCCCCCTCGCGCGCCGTGCGGGTCGACGTCCCGAGCGCCGACGACCTCGTGGTGACGTCGGACGGCTTCGACGCCTTGCTGCTGAACGCCAAGGTCTACGCCGCACTCGTCCCGTCCCGTCCGCTGGCCCTCGACGACGTGGCCCGGGTCCGTGCCGACGCCGCTGCCCTCGAGGAGGCGACCCTCGGCACGGACGGCGCCGCCGCCCGTGCCAGCCTGCGCACCGGCCTCACCGGCGTGCTCGGCGCCGTCGACCGCCAGGCCGACGCCGCAGCCGTCATCGCCGCGGCCACGGCGCTGCAGGCCCTCGCGCTCGCCTGGTTCGCGGTCGCGCTCGTCGTGCAGCGCCTCGCCCGCGTCCGCTCGGCCGAGTGGGGCCTCGCCCGGCTGCGCGGCCTGACGCGCGGTCGCTGGCTCGCGACGGTCTTCACCGAGCCCGCCCTGGCCGTCGTGCTCGGCGCGGTGCTCGGGGCGCTGGCCGGCTGGGGCTCCGCCGCCGTCGCGGCCCGGGCCTGGCTGGGCGACGAGGTGCACGTGGAGCCGACCAGTCCGCTCGTGGTGGGCGCCGCCTCCTCGGCACTCGTGGGGTCGCTCGTCGCGCTCGGCGTGGCGAGCCTGCGCTCGGCGCGGGTGCCCCTCGACCAGCTGCTCGGCGGGTCGGCCGACCCGCGGCGGCTCGGGCGGCTCGGCGTCGTCGTGCAGGCCGGCCTCGCGCTCGTCACCGTGACCGTGCTCGTCGCGCTGGTCACGCAGGGCGAGGCCCCCGGCCCGGGCGTCGCGCTGCTCGCGCCCAGCCTCGTCGCCGTGCTCGTCGGCGTCGGCGCCCTCCGGCTCGTCGCCCTGCTCGCCGGCCGCTCGGCCCGACGACCGCCCCGCTCGCTCCGCGCGCTGCTCGTCACGCGACGGCTCGGCCGGACGCCGTCGGTGCTCACCGCGGCCGTGCTCGTCTGCCTCGGCGTGGCCGTCACCGGCTGGGCGAGCCAGGTCGCCGTGACGGCCGACCGGCTGCAGGTCGACCGGGCCCGCGCCTCCGTGGGGGCCTCGACCGTGCTGAGCGTGGGCGTCCGCGACGACGTCGACGTCGTCGACGCGGTCCGCGCCGCGGATCCGGACGGCGACCGGGCGATGGCCGTCGACGTGCTGCGCCGCGGCCAGGGCGTCGGCCGCATCGTCGCCGTCGACACGGAGCGCCTCGGCGCGGTGTCCGCCTGGTCGGCCGGCTGGAGCTCCGCCGGCACCCCGGACCGCCTGGCCGAGCTGCTCGCCCCGCCGGTCGGCGACTCGTTCGTGCTGACCGGCTCGAGCCTGTCGCTCGACGTCGCCGACGTGACGACGATCGCGCCGCAGGGGCTCACCGTCGAGGGGTTCCCGACCGACCTCGCCGACGTGTCGCTCCGCGTGGTGGTGCAGGCGGCCGACGGCTGGCACACGGTCGACCTCGGCGACCCGCGCGACGGCACCCTGACGAGCGTGCCCGGCCGGTTCCCGTGCGAGGCCGGCTGCCGGGTCGTCTGGCTCGGCGTCACCAGCTCGCGCGCGACCACCCCGACCTTCGGCGTCGCCCTCACCGTGACCGGCATCTCGACCGACCAGGAGGCGGCGGCCGACACCGCCGACTGGCTCGCCCCCGACCGGTGGCGCGACCGCGTCGGCGAGGCCGTCGACCCCACCCGCCCGGCGACGACCGCGATCGCCGATGCGGTCGACCGTGGCGGCGCAGTTCCCGGGCTGGCGCTGTCGTTCCTCGACCAGCAGGGCGGCAACACGGCGTCGATCGCGCCGCTCGACGCGCCCGAGCCGCTGCCGGTCGTCGTCGCCGACGGCACCGCGACGACCCCGTTCGCCGGGGTGGAGGGCGGCCTCGTCGGTGTCGCCCCCGACCTGACGTCGCGCGTGCTCGCCCAGGTCGGCCACGCCCGGGTCCTGCCGCGCATCGGCGGCGAGGGGATCCTCGTCGACCTCCCGCTGCTCGACCGGGTGAGCGATCCCGGCGCGTCCGAGGCCGAGCACGAGGTGTGGCTCGCGCCGATGACGAGCGCCGAGGAGGCGCGGGTCGTCTCGGCCCTGTCCGACCAGGGCGTCGAGGTCGTCGGCACCAGGACCCTGCAGGAGGTGACGGCCGGGTACCGGCACGCGTCGCCGACCCGCGCCTCCTCGTTGGCCCTCGTGGTGGGAGCCGCCGCCCTGCTGCTGACGCTCGCCGCGACCGTGGCCGCGCGCGTCGTCTCGGCGCCGTCGCGCCGGGGCGACCGGGCGGCGCTCGAGTCGGCCGGGGTGCCCCGACGACGGCTGCGGCAGGCGGCGGCCCTCGAGGTGTTCCTGCCTCCCGCGGTCGGCACGGTGCTCGGCGGGGCGGCCGGGCTGGTCGCGTACCTGCTGACCGTGTCGCGGCTGCCGCTCGTCGTGGGCTCGGGGCGGACGCCGCCGCCCGACCTCGTGCCGTCGTGGGGGCCTCTCGTGCTGCTCGTCGTCGGCACTCTGGCGCTGCTCGCGGGCGTGGCCGGCGTCGCGGCGCGCGTCGAGCTCAGCGGGAGCGGAACGGTCGGGCCCGAGCGCAGCGGGCCCGAGCTCGGCGGGCGCGAGCTCGGCGGGCCCGAGCGCAGCCGGCGCGAGCTCGGCGGGCCCCAGCACAGCGGGCCCGAGCTCGGCCCCGAGGAGGAGCCTCGATGAACGACGACCTCGCCCTGCTCTGCCGCGGGCTCGTGCACGTGTACCGCGAGGCCGGCACCGACGTCGCCGCCCTGCGCGGCGTCGACCTCGTCGTGCCCGCCGGGCAGCGCGTCGCCGTGCTCGGCCCGTCGGGCTCGGGCAAGTCGACGCTGCTCTCGATCGTCGCGGGAGTGACGCGGCCGTCCGCCGGCCGGGCCGAGGTGTTCGGCACCGACCTGGCGACCGCGCGCGCGAGCACGATCACCCGCCTGCGCCGTGGGACGCTGGGCCTGATGATGCAGGGAGCCCCGGCCAACCTCCTCCTGCACGACGACGCCGTCGGCAACGTCGCCTGGGCTGTGGGCAGCCGCGAGCGGGACGACCTCCGCGTCGGCCGACGCGTGCTGCGCGCCGCCGGGCTCGTCGGCGACCGACGACCGGTCGGAGAGCTCACGCCGACCGAGCAGCAGGTCGTCGCGCTGGCCGTGGCCCTGGCCCCGCGCCCGCGCCTGCTGCTCGCCGACGAGCCCACGAGCAGGCTCGGGCCGGAGGCGCGCGACGCCCTGCTCGACCTGCTCGTCGAGACCACGTCGGAGGCGGGCACGGCCGTGCTCGTCGTCACCCACGACGACGCCGTCGCCGCGCGGATGCAGCGCATGGTGCACCTCCGCGACGGGCGCGTCGGCGAGGAGGCGACCGCCGAGGGGCGCTGGTCCGTCGTCGGCACCGACGGCTCGCTGCAGCTGCCGCAGGCCCTACGGGCCGACTGGTGGGACGGGGCGCTCGTCTCGGTCGAGGAGGTGGCGCCCGGCGAGCTGCGCGTGCGCCGGGTCGACGAGGCGGGCGGCAGGTCGGGCCGCAGGACGACGGGAGGCGCGGGGGCATGAGTGAGCGCGATGCGGGTGCGGGCGCGAGTGCGGGCGCGGGTCCGGGTGCGGGTGCGGGTGCGGGGCTGTCGGGGCGAGCAGGGCAGCCAGTCCGGCCAGGGCTCACTGCCGAGGAGGCGCGGGTCGGCTCCCCCGCGCTGCGCCTCGTCGGGCTCGTCGTGCGTCGTCCCGACGGCTCCCCCTCGGCCCCGGTCGACCTCGTCCTCTCGCGGGGCGAGGCCGCCGTGCTGCTCGGCGACCCCGACGGGGTGCCCTCGGCGGTGCTGCGCGTGGTCGCCGGGCTCGAGCGGCCGCTCGCCGGACAGGTGCTGTTCGGGGACGGGGGCGGGGACGGCGCGGGTGCCGGCGACCGCAGCGGCAGCGGCAGCGGCCGCCCCGGGCGCCCCGACGTCGGCCTCGTGACGCGTCAGCACGAGCTGCTCGGCTCGCTCACCGCGGCGGAGAACGTCGCCCTGCCGCTCCTCGCCCGCACGCCCGGGGCACTCGCCTCCTGGACCGAGGTCGAGCAGCTGCTCGACGGCCTCGGCGTCCCCGAGGCGAGCTGGCACAACCTGCTCGAGCAGCTCTCGGGCGGGCAGCAGCAGCGGGTCGCCGTCGCGCGCGCCCTGGCGGGACGGCCCGCGGTGCTCTGCCTCGACGACCCCACGAGCGAGCTCGACCCGGGCAGCGCGGCGGTCGTGTGGGACGTCGTCGACGCCGCCCGCCGCGACGGCGCCGCCGTGCTCAGCGCGGGCTCGCCCGACGACGTCGCGCGCGAAGGCGTCGCCCTGCTCAGCGTGCGCTGACCTGCCCGGCCGGCCCGCACCTCCTGCGCTCGCCCGCCGCGCACCCGCGCCCGTCACCCGCGCACCCCCGACGGTGCAGCACACCCCTGAATTCGAGGGTGTGCTGCACCGTCGGGGGTGTGAGCAGCAGGCGGGCCCTCAGGCCTCCCAGAGGGGCTGTGCCCGGCGGGCGGCGGCGTCGAGCTCGAGGTGCTCGAAGCGGTGCCGCGTCTCGGGGACGCCGAACTCGGGCCAGGCGAGCACGAGCTCGAGGGGCCCGTCGGCGGGCAGGGGCCACAGCCACAGGGTGCCGGTGCTCGTCATGAGACGGTCGTCGCCCTGGCCGCCCTGGGGCGCGAACGTCAGCACGGGGCCGACCGGCACCTCGTCGTGGCCCCCGTGGCCGCCGAAGCCGTGGCCCATGTCGGCGATCGCCGTGCTGCCGTCGGCGAGCTGGACGCCGAAGCGGAGGCCTGCCGTCTCGTCCGCGAGGCCGGGCCGGAAGCGCCCGCCCTCGAAGCGGTCGACCAGGACGGCCCACGCGCGCCGGCCCTGGCCCGGGTTCCTCAGGGTCGACTGCAGCTCGATGCCGACGCCGGAGGGGTGCGCCGTGACGCCCGTCACGGCGACCGCGACCTCGTCCGTGCGCGCGAGAAGGGCGGCCTCGGCCAGTCGCCCGGGCAACCAGCCCGCGGGAGGCTGTGTCCAGGCCGGCGGGACCCACGCCTCGGGCAGCTCGTCGTCGTCGACCGGGGACACCTCGGGGAAGAAGGACATGCCCCACCTCACCACGCCGCCGAGCGCCGCGCCAGCACGTCCTCGCCGACGAGCATGGCCCCGACCGACGCCGCACCCGCGGAACCCGCGCGCACCCTCGAGCGCGCCGAGAGGTCTGCGCGGGTTCGAGGGGCCCGCGCAGTCCATGGGGTGCACGGACGGCGCAGGGAACGGGCCCCGTCCTGCGGACGGGACCCGCGCCTCCTGCGGCTCAGGCCTGCGGTCAGCCTGCCGGCAGCGGGCCGTAGTACGTCGGCGACGTGCGCGACTGCGACGGACCCGTGGCCTGCTCGAACGCGTAGGCGAGGCCGAGCAGGTCGCCCTCGGCGTAGTCCCGCCCGAGGAACTCGAGGTTGACGCCGGCGCCGGTGACGGTGCCGTCCTCGGCGGTCGCCTGCCCCATCGGCACCGTCACGGCCGGCATGCCCGTGTTCGGGCTCAGCCGCATGTTCGTGCTGAACGACGAGTAGGGGTTGCCCGACGGGTAGATCAGCGTGTCGAGGTCCTGGTCGTCCAGCATCGCCGTGACCAGGGTGTGCCCGTTCGCGATGGCCGTGGTGTGCGTGCCGGTCGGGCCTGCCCACCCCTGGTAGGTCGCCTCGGTGACGGCGTCGCGAGACCGGTAGGTGCCTGCCCGCGACGGGACGTACTTGCCCGACGCCAGGACGCCCTGCAGCGAGCGCGCCTCGACGTTCGGCGCCAGGTGCTTCGCGACGTAGGCGTCGAGGTCGTGCTTGAACTCGTTCGTGCTGCCGCTGCCCTCGGCGAGCACGGCGGCGAAGCCGCTCGGCGGGGTCGCGATCGGGACGATCGTCGCGCCCTGCGCCTGCAGGGTCACCAGCGCATCCGCGAAGAGCCGGGCGGTGGTCCGGTTCGTGCTGACCATCGACGTCACGTAGCCGATGCGGGTGCCGGCGAGGGCGTCCGCGTCGAGGAAGCTCGTGTACGACTCCGGCACGAGGCCCTGCTGCTCGCTCGTGACCGGGTCCGCGGCGTCCACGCCGGTCACGGAGTCGAGCGCCACGGCGGCGTCGGTGACGGTGCGGGCGATCGGGCCTCCGGTGTCCTGCGTGAGCGCCAGGGGGATGATGCCGTCACGGCTGGCGAGTCCCACGGTGGGACGGACGCCGACGAGCTGGTTGTACGACGACGGGATGCGGATCGAGCCGCCCGTGTCGGTGCCGAACCCGATGCCGGCGAGGTTCGCCGCGATCGCCGCGCCGGTGCCGCCGCTCGAGCCGCCGGCCGTCTGGCTGGTGACGTACGGGCTGGCGACGAGCGTGCTCGTGCCGGCGGGCTGGTACGACGAGAACTCGGACGCGAAGCCGAACGCGAACTCGTCGAGGCTCGCCTTCGCGAGGATCACGGCACCGGACGCCCGCAGCCCCGCGACCATCGTCGCGTCGGTGCTGGTCTGGTTGCCGTCCCAGCAGCCGCAGCCGCCGGTGGTCGGCATGTCGACCGTGTCGTAGTTGTCCTTCACCGCGATCGGCACGCCGAGCAGCATGTCGGTCATCCCGTCGGAGGCGCGGGTCGCGTCGGCCTCGGCGGCCGCGGCGAGCGCGACCCCGCTGGTCGTGATGATCGAGCGCAGCGGGCGCCCGTTCGACGCCGGGTCGACCTTGGCCGTGTCGTAGGCGGCGATGCGGTCGAGGTAGTCCTGGGTGAGCTCGACCGAGGTCGTGACCCCGGCGTTCATGGCGGCCTGCATCTCGACGACCGACGCCTCGACGATCTCGAAGGGGCCGTCGTCGTAGACGATGCGCTGCGACAGGGCGGCGACGTCAGTGATCGTGATGACGCCGTCGGCGTCCGTGTCGGCGACCTCGACCTGGTCCCACGCCGAGGAGGCGCTGGTCGCCCCGAACGCGGAGCTCAGCACCTCGAGGTCGTCGGCCGTCACCTGGCGGTCGCCGGTCAGGTCGAGCTCGACCCAGTACGGGGCGAGGAACGTGCCGGCGGCGGGCGCGGGCGCTGCCGCGGCGGCCGCTGCGGCTGCGTCGGCGGTGTTCACGGCGTTCGCGGCCGGGACGGCCACGAGCCCGCCGAGCGCGAGGGCGCAGGTGACGGTCGTCGCGGCGAGGGCGCGGCGTCGGGTGGATGGCACGAGGGAGGTCCTCCTGTGGCTGGTCGAGTCGGGGGCGGGCGAGACGTGGCCGGGCGAGTCGGCACGGAGCGGCGCATGGCGAGCGCCGGGGCGGAGCGCGCTCATCGGGTGCCCGCCGAGCGGCGGCGGCGCACCTGGGCGACGACCACGGCGGCGATGCCGGCGAGCAGCACGGCGGCGCCCGCGAGGATCCCCGGGAACGCGTCCGAGCCCGTGAAGGCCAGGGGACCCGAGGACGAGGAGGCGCCGGTCGCGCCGGACGTGGGCGAGGGCACCGGCGCGGTGCCGCCTCCTGCGGGGGTGCTCGGGTCGGGTACCGGCACGGGTGCCGGGTCGACCGGGGGCACTGCCGCGGCGGTCACCGCGAGGGGCGCCGTGGACGGCGCCGCGAGCGTCGTCGTCAGCCCGTCCTCGGAGACGAGCGTGACCGAGGCGAGGTCGAGCGTGCCGTCGCCGGCGCCGATCGCGGCGAACTGCAGGTCGACGGCGAGGTCGCCCGCGAGCCCGGGCGAGGTGCCGAGCCGGGTGTGCGTGACGGTGAGGGTGCCGTCCTGCTCGTCGACGGCGTCGAAGCCGCCGTCGGGCGCGGTCGCGCTGCCGTCGACGTAGTCGAGCACGGCGGGGTCGTACTCGACCACGAGCTCGTAGGCGTAGACGTCGCTGGTGCCGGTCAGCGCGACCGACGCGTCGACGACGTCGCCGACCGTGGCCGCGGCGGGAGCGGTGACCGACGCGGCGGTGATGCCGGGCGCGATCGGGGCGGGCGCGGCGAGGGCCGGAGCGCTCCCGAGGGCGACGAGGCCGACGGCGAGGGCGCCGGTGGCCAGGGCCGTCCGGGGGCGCACGAGGCGCCGGGTGGTGTGCTGCATCGGGGCAGGTTCCTTCGGTCGAGGTCGAGCGCGGCTCGCCGTCGACTGCGGGGCAGGGGGACGCTGGTCCGACGCGCGGCCGGGCTGCTCGACGGGGCCGACGGGACGGCCTCGTGCCTCGCAGATCGCCGTCGGTCCGCTCGTGTGGATCACACGATCCACACCGTATTCATGGGGTGTTTCGAGCAGACGCACAGTGTCGTTACGGTCGTGTTTCCCGTCGGGTGTCGCCGAGCAGCTGCGCGCGAGCTCAGGCGGGGCCGAGCCCCGTCACGCCGCCGCCGACCGCACGCGTGACCTCGCCGTCGGGCCAGCGCAGGTCGACCCCACGCCGCAGCGACAGTTCGCCGATCTCGGCCGTCTCCGCGTACGGCGAGTGCATCCGCGACTCCCCGGGCCGGTCGGCCGTCACCATGCCGAACCCGGGGAAGCAGCTCAGCCAGTCCCCCACGGTCACCCCCGAGGAGGCGCCGCCCGGCCTCGGCACGGACGCCACGTCGACGACAGCGCCGTACCCGCTGGCCTCCGCGAGCATCCCCACGGTGCCGACGATGCCGGCCATGCTGACGTCCTTCGCCGCGGCGGGCCGTGCCCGCGCGACGGTGCCCGCGAGGTCGCGCAGCTCGTGCGAGCGGCGCCCCTCGGTCGAGTTCCACTGGCTGCCGTGGTGCCCCTCGCGCCACGAGCCGCTCACGTCGACCGTGAGGCTGAGGGCGTCGCCGTACCGGCCGCCGCCGCCCGGCACGGGATGGGCCGTCCGTCCGAGCGCCGTGACGCTGAGCGCGGCCGGCACCCCGACCTGCGTGTGGCCGCCGAGCAGCGGCACGCCCCAGGCCTCGGCGCCGCGGCGCACCCCGGCGAGCACCCGTCGGACGAACGCGGCGTCGCGGCCCGCCACCGCGTCCAGCAGCCCGACGGGCGCGGCGCCCATCGCGCTGAGGTCGTTCACGTTGACGAGCACGCCGCACCAGCCGGCCCACTCCGGGTCGCGCTCGACCATCGAGGGCAGGATCGCGTCGCAGGCAGCGACGACGTCGGTGCCCGGCACGGGCGCCCCGTCGTCGCCGACCCAGCCCGCGCCTCCCAGTGATCCGTCGGGCGAAGCCGCCCACGCGGTGTGCGGCTCGAGCACGGCCTCGAGCACCGACTTCGTCGCGTCGACGAGCCGCTGGTGCCGGTCGATCGGCCAGCGCATCCGGAGGTGGTCGACGCCGCCGATCACGCAGCGGCCGGTCTGCTCCCAGCCGAGACGCCGGAACAGCACCGACGAGCGCACCTGGACGGTCGCGTCGAAGCGGAGCACCCCGAGCTGCTCGGCGAGCGCCGACGCGGCCCGGACGAGTGCCGACCCGACGCCGAGGGCGCTCCGGGCCGACGGCGCGACGACGAGCCGCGAGCCCGTCCACCAGCCGATGTCCTCCGAGCCGACGGGCGCCAGGCGCACCCCGCCGACGACGCCTCCGCCGGCCCGGGCGACGAGCACGACGGTGCGCGGGTCGTCGTCGAGCTCGTCGCGGTCGGTGCCCTCGAAGAGCCCCTGCTCGTCGACGAACGCGTCGCGCCGCAGCCGTCGGTACGCCTCGACCTCGGCGCGGTCGGCGACCCCCACGATGAACTCCGCGGCGGGCGGCGCGACGACCCGCGGCCCCATCAGGGCGGGCACGTCGAGCAGCGCCACCTCAGCCCCCGGCCGTCTGCAGCGCCGAGCACGCGCCGCAGGCCGCGCAGCCGGCCTTCTGGTCGGTGCCCTTCATGCCGGCCGCGATCAGCGCCTCCGACACCCGGAAGGTGATGTCGTGCAGCACCGAGCCGTGCGGCGCGGGCACGTGGTCGACGTCGGTCGCGAGGGTCCCGCGCAGCGGCCGGAACGGGACGATGAACGGGTAGACGCCCATGTCGATCAGCTCCTGGGCGCCGGCGACCATCTCGTCCGGGTCCTCGCCGAGGCCGACGAGCAGGTAGGTCGAGACCTGGTTGCGGCCGAAGACGCGGACGGCCTCGCGCCAGGCGGCCCGGTACTCGTCCATCGACACGCGCGACTTGCCCGGCATCCAGCGGCGGCGCACGTCGTCGTCCATCGACTCGACGTGGATGCCGATCGAGCGCGCGCCGGCCTCGTACAGGTCGGTGATCGTCGCGAGGTCGCCCGGCGGCTCGCACTGCACCTGGATCTCGAGCTCGGGCACCACGGCCTTGATGGCGCGTACGCACCGAGCCAGGTGGGTCGCGCCGCGGTCGCGCCCCTTCGAGGTGCCGGTGGTCATCACCATCTGCTCGACGCCGTCCAGTCGCCAGGCGGCCTCGGCCACCTCCGCGATCATCGACGGCGTCTTGACGGCCACGGTCGAGCCGGAGTTCAGCGACTCCTCGATCGAGCAGAACCGGCAGCGCTCGGCGACGTCGTAGCGCACGCAGGTCTGGACGACGGTGGTCGCCAGCACCTTGGCCCCGTGGAGGCGCGCGATCGCCTCGTAGGAGACGCCGTCCGCCGTCGCCAGGTCGTAGAACCGGGGGCGGGCCACCGGCGTGACCTCGATGCCCGTGTCCTCGCCGTCGAGCAGCAGTCGCCCGTCGTCGACGAGGTACGGGCTGTCCTGGCTCTGCGGGATCGCGGACTGCAGGCCCTGGAACAGCACGTGTCCGTCGTCGCTCGGACCAGCGCCTCCTTCCCGGTGCACGGGGGCGGCGACCCGGATGCCGCGGATGGCGACGTCGACGCGGGTGGAGAGCGCCCCGCCGTTCGAGATGCCGACGGCACCGCGCGCGGGGGCCTGCGGCTCGTTCGTGATCGTCACGCGGTCACCGGCTCAGACCATGTAGGTGCTGTTGATGATGGCGCCCTTGCGGGCGTAGTGGATGACGGCGTCCTGCACGTCGAGGGGGTGGCACGGGATCACGCCGGCGATCAGGTCCTCCTCGCGGTTGCCGTGCAGCGCGAGGCCGAAGCGACAGCAGAACACCGTCCCGCCCTCGGCGATGAACGTCTCGAGCGCGTTGTTGATGTTGTTCTCGCCGGGGAACCCGTCCGAGCCCGTCGTCGGGAACCCGCGGTTGGCGATGCAGTTCATCGAGCCGGGGCCGTAGAAGTAGAGCACGCTCGTGAAGCCCTTGCGGAGGGCCCTGGTCGCCTGCAGCACGGCGACGAAGCTCACCGACGACTCGTGGGCGATGCCGTGCACGAGCTGGAAGTAGTGCTCGTCCTTCGTGGCCGTGTAGTCGGGGAAGATCTTGGTCGAGCCGTAGATGTTGCTCCCCTTCGGCAGCGAGGGGTGCGCGATCTCGTTGCGGGAGATCTCGATGTTGTCGAGGACCTGCTGGTCGAAGTCGATGTCGTTGTCGCTCATGGTGCGGGCTCCTTGCGGGGTCGGGACGAGACGGTGCCGGTCGAACTGCGGTGCCTGGATCTGGTCCCGAGTCTTCGACCGCCGTGTTGCAGGCGGATTACGAGGATTCGCCGTTTTGTTTCGGCGGCGCAGATCGTGCCTCTCTACTGCGGCCGCGACCTGCGACACGAGTTCTTATTCCGGCTGTAACCAATCGGAAACAGCTTCTGGCGTCTGATGGACGCACCGCAGGAACCTGCGCCACCGCCTCCACCGACCAGAGGAGACACGATGTCGACGACCGTCGCCGCCGTCTCGGCGAACTTCACCCGGGACCTCGACCAGAACTACGAGCTCATCGAGACCCTCGTCGGCGAGGCGAGGGCGTCCGGCGTGCAGCTGCTCGTCTTCCCCGAGGCCGCGATCGGCGGCTACCTGTCGTCGCTCGGCAACCACGGCGACACCCTCAAGACGACGACGCGCTCGCTGCCGCCGGCGGTCGCGCTCGACGGCCCCGAGCTCCGCCGCGTGCAGCAGATCGTCGGCGACATGGTCGTCTGCATCGGCTTCTGCGAGCTCGCCGACGACGGCGAGACGCGCTACAACGCCGCGGTCTGCCTCGACGGCACGCGGATCTACGGCTCGTACCGCAAGGTGCACCAGCCCCTCGGAGAGGCGATGTCGTACTCGGCAGGCGACGTCTACGAGGCCTTCGACACCCCCGTCGGCCGCCTCGGCATGCAGATCTGCTACGACAAGGCGTTCCCGGAGGCGGCCCGGTCGCTGGCGCTGGACGGTGCCGAGATCATCGTCAGCATGTCGGCCTGGCCCGTCGCCCGCACGGCCACCGCCGAGAACCTGCAGGACGACCGCTGGACCTACCGCTTCAACCTGCTCGACACGGCCCGCGCCCTCGACAACCAGGTCTTCTGGATCGCCTCGAACCAGGCCGGCACCTTCGGCTCGCTCCGCTACGTCGGCAACGCGAAGGTGGTCGACCCCGGCGGCGTCGTGCTCGCCACGACCCTGCTCGAGGCAGGCCTCGCGATCGCCGAGATCGACGTCGAGGGCACGTTCCGGGCGATGCGCGGCGGCATGTTCCACCTGCGCGACCGGCGGCCCGACGCGTACCGCACCGGCGAGGCCGAGGCGGCCTCCGCCGCCGGCAGGAGCCTCGCCCGTGCCTGAGATGACGTTCCAGGTGCGCTGGCCCGACGGCTCCGAGACCGCCTGCTACTCGCCGAGCCTCGTGGTGCACGACTGGCTCACCGCCGGAGCCGAGTACCCGCTCGCCGACTTCGTCGAGCGCTCGACGACCGCTCTCCGCATCGCGAGCGAGCGCGTCGCCGCGGCCTACGGCTTCGCCTGCACCTCCGCGATGCAGCAGCAGGCCGAGATCACCACGATCGCGGCGACGCACGAAGGAGGCGCGGTGCGGGTGCTCGAGATGCACCCGCCGCTGCCTGCCCCGGCGACCGCGCCCGCGCCTCCTGCAGGAGCGTCGTCGTGACCGCGCTCGTGACCTCCCCGCGCCGCGTCGTCGACGGCACGCGCGTCGAGGTCGCCATCGTCGGCGGCGGCCAGGCCGGCCTCTCGATCAGCTGGCACCTGACGCGCCAGGGCGTCGACCACGTCGTCCTCGAGCGCGACACGATCGCGCACGACTGGATCGACCGTCGCTGGGACGCCTTCACGCTCGTGACCCCGAACTGGCAGTGCGTGCTGCCGGGCTTCGCCTACGACGGCGACGACCCCGACGGCTTCATGGGCCGCGACGAGGTGCACGCGTGGATCCGTCGGTACGCCGCCTCCTTCGACGCCCCCGTCGTGGAGGGCGTGCTCGTCACCCGGCTGCGGGAGGCGGCGGCGGGCGGGTTCGAGGTCGTCACCGACCAGGGCACGATCCTCGCCGACCAGGTCGTGCTGGCCACCGGCGGCTACCACCGCCCGGTGCTGCCGGCCGTCGCCGCGGGGGTGTCCGACGACGTCGTGCAGGTGCACTCCGCCGACTACCGCTCGCCGCAGGCGCTGCCCGAGGGCGGCGTGCTCGTCGTCGGTTCGGGCCAGTCGGGCGCCCAGATCGCCGAGGACCTGCACCTCGCCGGGCGCCAGGTGCACCTCGCGCTCGGCTCCGCGCCCCGGTGCGCCCGCTTCTACCGCGGCCGCGACTGCATCGCGTGGCTGAGCGACATGGGCGTCTACGACATCCCGGTTCAGGCGCAGGTCGGCGGCCTCACCAAGCGCGAGTCGACGAACCACTACATGACCGGGCGGGGCGGCGGGCGCGACATCGACCTCCGCGCCTTCGCGCTCGAGGGCATGCGGCTCTACGGCCGGCTGACCGGCGCCGAGGGCACCGCCCTCACCTTCAGCCCGACGACTGAGGCGTCGCTCGACCACGCGGACTCGGTGATGGAGTCGATCAAGTCCGACATCGACCGCCACATCGAGCGCACCGGCGTCGACGCGCCCGTCGAGCCGCGCTACGTGCCGGTCTGGCGACCCGAGACCGAGGTGACGCGACTCGACCTGCGCGAGGCTGGCATCACGAGCGTCGTCTGGTCGGCCGGGTTCCGGGCGGACTGGTCGTGGGTGCATGTCGGGGTCTTCGACGGAGGCGGCGTCCCGACGCACCAGCGCGGCAGCACCACCGCGCCGGGCCTGCACTTCCTCGGGCTGCCGTGGCTGCACACCTGGGGGTCGGGTCGTTTCGAGGCGATCGCCCGCGACGCCGCTCACGTCGCCGAGAGCATCGCGGCGCGGGCCGGTCGGGCCGGCCGGGCCGGCCGGGCTGACGAGTCGGTGCTCGCGGAGGAGGCCGTGGCGGCGGGCTAGCCTGACGCCATGGCCGAGATCACGATGGGGGCCGTCGCCGCGCACTTCGGCCGCGACGTCGGGCGGACGCTCGCGAAGCTCCCCGGCATGGTCGAGCAGGCGCGCGCCCGCGGCGTCGACCTGCTCGTGCTGCCCGACGCGACCGTGGGCGGGTACCTGCTCGACCTCGTGCACCCGGGGGGCGCCTCCTCGGGTCCCGACTCGCTGCTGCCGCCGGCGGTCGAGATCGACGGGCCCGAGGTGCAGGCCGTCGCCGATCTCGCCGCCGACATGACGGTCTGCTTCGGCGTCACCGAGCGTGCCCTCGAGGGGGGTGAGGACGTCCGCTACAACAGCGCCGTCTGCGTCCAGGGCGGCCGCGTGCTCGGCTCGCACCGCAAGGTGCACCTGCCGCTCGGCGAGTCGGAGGTGTACCGGGCCGGCACCGGGTTCGTCCCGGTCGACACCCCCGTCGGCCGCCTCGGAATGATGATCGACTTCGACAAGACGTTCCCCGAGTCGTCGCGCACGCTGGCGCTCGCGGACGCCGAGCTGCTCGTCTGCCTGAGCGCCTGGCCGGCCAGCGTCACGGAGAGGTCGGACCGCCTCCGGAACGACCGCCAGGCGCACCTCTTCGACCTCTACGACTGCGCACGGGCCGCCGAGAACCAGCTCTGGCTCGTCTCGTCGAACCAGACGGGGGTGCTCGGCGGGCTGAGGTTCCTCGGGCAGGCGAAGGTCGTCGACCCGGCCGGCGAGATCGTCGCGAAGACCTGGGCCAAGGGCGGCCTGGCCGTCGCGACGGCCGACGTCGCCGCCGACGCCGCCAGGGCCCGCCGCACGATGGACCACCTGCGGCAGCGCGTGCCGTCGGCCTACGACAACGGCCTGCGATGATGCTGGCGATACCGATGCGGGCGGCGCGCTGATGCGGGTCGCGCAGGTCACGTACTCGACGAAGCCGCGGGGCGGCGTCGTGCACGCCCTGGCCCTGTCGGAGGCGCTGGCCCGGCGAGGCCACGAGGTCACGGTGTGGACCCTCGGCCGCGGCGGCGACCAGGCGTTCTTCCGCCGTGTCGACCCGGCCGTGCGCATCCGCGTGGTGCCCTTCGAGGCGCGCGACGACGAGTCGGTCGGCGACCGCATCGCTCGGTCGATCGAGACGATGGGGGCCGCGTTCGCGGAGGCCCGCGAGCACGAGCGGTACGACGTCGTGCACGCCCAGGACTGCATCTCGGCCAACGCGGTCGGCCCGTGCCTCCGGACGATCCACCACCTCGACGAGTTCACGACGCCCGAGCTCGTGCGCTGCCACGACGACGCGGTCCGCCGCCCGCTCGCCCGGATCTGCGTGTCGGCCGCCGTCGCCGCCGACGTCGAGCGCGGCTGGGGGCTGACGCCGACCGTGATCCCGAACGGCGTCGACTCGGCCCGCTTCGCCGCGGCGGCCGGACCCTCGGGCGACGGCGACCGGGCACGCTGGCGCGACCGGCTCGGCGAGTACGTGCTGGCGCTCGGCGGCATCGAGCCCCGCAAGGGCAGCCTCGACCTGGTCGAGGCGTTCGCGCTGCTCCGGCGCCGCCGACCCGACGTGCGCCTCGTCTTCGGCGGCGGCGAGACCCTGTTCGACTACCGCGAGTACCGCGCCAGGGTCGACGCCCGCATCGCCGAGCTCGGCCTCGACCCCGTCGTGCTCGGCGTGGTCGACGACGACGACCTGCCCTCGCTCGTGGCCGCCGCCGGCGCCCTCGCCTTCGTCTCGACCAAGGAGGGCTTCGGCCTCGCCGCGATGGAGGCCCTCGCCGCCGGCGTGCCCGTCGTCGCCCGCGACCTGCCGGTGCTGCGCGAGGTCTTCGGCCCGACCGTCGCCTACGCGGCCGATCCCGGGTCGATCGAGGAGGCGCTGGTCGCCGCCCTCGACGGGTCAGGCCCCGCAGCCGGTCCCGGCCGCGACCTCGCGGGGTCGCACTCCTGGGACGACGTCGCCCTGCTCCACGAGCAGTTCTACGAGGCCGTCGGCAGGGAGGGCGACCATGGCGCGGCAGTCGATCTCGCGCATCGTCACGGGGCTCGCTGAGGCGGACCCCGACCGCGTGGTGGCACGCGACGACGCCGGGACGCTGACGGCCTCGCAGCTGGACCGCGCCTCCTCGGTCCTCGCCCGCGCCTACCTCGACCTCGGCGTCGGCCACGACTCGCTGGTGACCGTGGCCCTGCCGAACACCGTCGAGATGATCGTCGTCTGCGCCGCGATCTGGAGGTGCGGGGCGACGCCGCAGCCGATCTCGCTCGGGCTCGACGCCGCGGAGCGAGCCGAGCTGGAGGCGCTGGTGCGGCCGGCGCTGGTGGTGGGGGTGCCGTCGGCGGGTGCGGGTGGTGGTGCCGGGCGTGCCGCTGGTGCCGGGGGTGCCGGGGGCGTGCCGTGGGTGCCTGCGGGCTGGGTGCCTCCCCCGGTGGCCGGTGACGCGCCTCCTCTGCCGGACGCGTGGGCGTCGAGCTGGAAGGCGCCGACCTCGTCGGGGTCGACCGGACGGCCCAAGGTCGTGCTGGCCGCCGCGCCCGCGCTGCTCGACCCGTCGGCGGCCGTCGCGTCGTTCCTGCCCCGCGACCAGGTGCAGCTCGTGGCCGGGCCGCTGACGCACTCGGCGACGTTCACGTACGCGTTCCGCGGGCTGCTGACCGGGCACGAGCTCGTGCTGCTGCCGCGCTTCGACGAGCGACGGATGCTGCGGGCGATCGCGTCGCACCGGGTGACCTGGGCGCTGGTCGTGCCGACGATGATGCACCGGCTGCTGCGCCTGCCCGACGAGGAGCGCGCCGCCGCCGACCTGTCGTCGCTCCAGACCGTGCTGCACCTCGGCGCGCCCTGTCCGCCGGACCTGAAGCGCCGGTTCATGGCCTGGGTCGGTGCCGAGCGCGTCGTCGAGGTGTACGCCGGCAGCGAGTCGAACGGCGTGCTGACGATCCGCGGCGACGAGTGGCTCGAGCACCCCGGCAGCGTGGGGCGGCCGGGCGGCGGGACGAGCGTCGCCGTCCGCACGGCCGACGGCGACGACCTGCCGGAGGGCACGGTCGGGCAGGTGTGGCTGCGGCGCGCAGGAGGCCCGACGTACCGGTACCTCGGCGGCCGCTCGGCCCGGACCGACGACGGCTGGGACACCCTCGGCGACCTCGGCCGCCTCGACCCCGACGGGTACCTGCACCTGGTCGACCGGGTCGACGACGTCGTGCTGCGCGGCGGCGTCAACGTGCACCCGACCGAGGTGGAGCGGGTGCTGGAGGCGCACCCCGCCGTGCGCGGCGCGGTCGCGTTCGGCGTCGCCGACGACGACCTCGGCCAGCGGATCGAGGCCGTGGTGGACGTCGCGGGTGCGGCCGCGGGCGTCACGGCGGAGGAGCTCCTCGCGTGGGCGCGGCAGCGGCTCGACCCCGAGCGACGTCCGGCTGCGCTGTGGCTCGTGGACGAGCCCGTGCGCGACGACGCCGGCAAGACCAGCCGCCGCGCGTGGGCCGCGCGCGCTCACCAGGAGGCAGGCAGCGGCGCTCCGGGAGCGGGCGGGTGCTCGACGAGCGCGATCGCGTCGTCGAGTCCGACGTGCCCGGGGAAGTTGTAGCGGCCGAAGCGGCCCGTCGGATCGTTCGACGAGGTCGGCATCGCGACGCCGGTGCGGCGCAGCGCCTCCGCGAGCACCCGGGTGGAGGTGCCGTCGAGGCGGGGGCCCCGCCGGTCGCGCAGGATGATCTCGACCCGCGCCTCCTTCGCGGTCAGGCGGAGCACGAGCACGTCCGACCGCAGGGCCGGGTCGAGCGGCACGAGAGCGCGGTCGACGTCGGCGAGCGCGACGGTGCGGCGGGTGCCGGCGCGCAGCTGGTCGGTGTCGAGGTTCACCCAGGGCTGCGGGTAGATCGCGTTCCGCGCCGCGGTGGCGACCCACATCAGGGCCGCGATCAGCACGGCTCCGAGCAGCAGGTTGCTCGGGAACGGCACGAGGCCGTCGAAGAACCGGCCGGCCTGCGCGCCGAAGTAGACGATCATCGTGACGACGAACACGGCGCTGTACCCGGCCCACGACGACCACCAGCTGCGCTCGCCGATCCGCACCCAGCCGGAGGCGAGGGGCGCGTCGGCTTTGTCCGAGGCGCCCTCGCCGGAGGTGCTCTCGCTCGAGGTGCCCTCGCCGGAGGCGCTCTCGCTCGAGGTGCCCTCGCCGGAGGCGCCCTGGGCGTCCCCGTCCGCGGCGCCGGTCACGCCCGGCTGCCGTCGGACGTGGTGCCCCGGCGGCGCAGCGCAGTCACGCCGCCGACCACGCCGACCACGAGAGCCGCCGCGAGCAGCCCGCCCGCGGTGATCGTGAGGACGTTGCCGGCGAGCAGCCGGACGGTGGACCAGTCCGTCGCGGGAGCCGTGCTGTAGACGGCCGGGCTGCCGGCCGTGAGATCGCCCGCCCAGACCACGAGCGACGCGAGCCCGAACAGCAGCACGCCCGCCGCGGCGAGCGCGACGGCCGTCCCGAGGAGGCGGCGGCCGGGTCGTCGAGTCCTCGTCATGAGCCGAGACTAGGGCCGAGCAAGGCCGAGTAAGGCCGAGCAGGGCCGTGCAGGGCCGTGCAGGGCCGGACAAGCGGCCCTGTCGCGAGCCGGCGGGTGGGCGGCAGTCAGCCGCCGACGACCAGCCGGTCGAGGCGGCGCCGGGCGGCGCGCACCACGTCGACGAGCAGCACGTCGTCGGGCCCCGCGATCCAGTCCTCGAGCGACGACTCGAAGAGGACGGAGGCGGTGCGCGCGACCAGGGACGCGTCGGCGCCCGGCACGCCCGTCTCGACCAGCGCCTCCGCGATCGCGTCGGCGAGCGCGGCAGCCCTGAGCAGCTCGCGCTCACGCAGCTGTGGCTCGGAGCGGACGACGGCACGTCGTGCGGCGACCTCGGGGCGCCAGCGCTGCAGGTCACCGGCGGCGACGACCTCGACACCGTGCATCGCGAGGTCGAGCGGGCCGAGGCCGTCGGGCGCAGCGGCGACGAGTCGCGAGACGACCTCGGGGAACTCGCGCTGGCGGAGGAACAGCACGTCGCGTTTGTCGGCGAAGTGACGGAAGAACGTGCGGGTGGTCAGGCCTGCCCGCTCCGCGATCTGCGGAACGGTGGTCGACGCGAAGCCGCGCTCGGCGAACAGGCTCATCGCCGCCTCCTCGAGCCGGAGTGCTGCGTCGGGTGCCCAGCGTGCCATCGGGCCAGGGTAGCTGATGACATCTCGTGCCATCAGGCGTAAGGTGACGACACGGCATGTCATCACCTGCGCACCGCCCCACCGCGCTCGTCGCCGCTCCGCCGCCCGGCTCCCCGCCACACCTGCACCACAGTCCAGGAGGACCCTCATGACGACCAACGCCGCCGCTCGACTCCCTGCTCCCGGCGCCGACCTCGTCGTCGGTCCCGCCCCCGTGCCCGAGCCGGGCCCTGGCGAGCTGCTCGTGCGCAACAGGGCCGTCGCCGTCAACCCTCTCGACGACGTCAAGCAGTGGACCGGGAACCTGATGTATCGCTGGCTGCCCTGGCCCGTCGTGCTCGGCGAGGACGTCTCGGGCGAGGTGGTCGCCGTCGGCGCCGGGGCCGACCGGTTCCGCGTGGGCGACCGGGTCGTCGCCTACGCCGTCGGCATGGAGCGCGGCCGCCGCCACGAGGCCGAGGGCGGCTTCCAACACTTCACCGTCGTGCGCGAGGACCTCGCGGCCCCGCTGCCCGACGGCCTCGCGCACGAGGAGGCGGTGGTCCTGCCCCTGGGCATCTCGACCGCCGCGACCGCCCTCTTCCAGCAGGACCACCTCGCGCTCCCGCTCCCGTCCTCCGCCCCGACGCCCACCGGACGCACGGTCGTGGTCTGGGGAGGAGCGACGAGCGTGGGCAGCAACGCCATCCAGCTCGCCGTCGCGGCCGGTCACCGCGTCGCGACCACCGCCTCACCTCGCAACCACGACGCGATGCGCCGCCTGGGCGCGGAGGTGGTCGTCGACTATCGCAGCCCCGGCGCGGTCGCCGAGCTGGTCGCGGGCATCGGCGGGGCCGACGTCGCCGGCGTGCTCGCGGTGGGCACGGGGTCGGCCGAGCCGTCCGTCGAGGTCGCGATCGCGACGGGCGCGACGCGCGTCGCGCTCGCCAGCCCCTCCGTCTCGTTCGGCTCGCTGCCGCGCGGGGCACGGTTCGGCGCGGCGTTCGTCCGGACGATGACCCGCCTCGCCGCCGGCAACGTCGCCCTGCAGGTGCGGGCGCGGCGACACGGGATCAGGGCCCGGTACGTCTGGGGCAGCACCCTCATGACGAACGAGGTCGGGCCCGCCCTCTGGCGCGACCACCTCCCGTCGGCGCTCGCGGAGGGACGCCACGTCTGCGCACCTGCTCCCGAGGTCGTCGGCGAGGGGCTCGAGTCGGTGCAGGTCGCCCTCGACCGGCTGCGCGCGGGGGTGTCGGCACGCAAACTCGTGGTGCGGCTGTAGCGGCCGCTGTCGCAGGCCCCGGCGGCGGCGGGAGGTGGGGAGCCGCCTGCGACTCAGGTCGCAGGCGAGGTCCCGACCTCTGCCCCCTGTGGCACGGCGCCCGACCGGCGAGCGTGGAGGCATGACATCGACACCCCTCCCCACCCCGCCGCGGACGGGCCTCCGCGCCCGCCGCCTCCTGCCCCGACTCGCCGCCGCCGCGGCCGTCGTCGCCCTCGCCGTCCCGCTCGCCGCCTGCTCGGCCGGCGCGTCCGACCCGTCCACCGCGGCCGGCACCGCCACCGGCACCGCGGCCGGCGCGACCTCCCCCGCCGCCGAGCCCGCGCCTCCGGCGGCCCCTCAGCACCAGCCCGGCGGGGGCGAGCTCACGAAGGGCGACGTCGACGCCTGGCTCGACGGCGCGCTCGGCTCGGCGCTGCAGACGACGGGCATCCCCGGGGCGACGGTCTCCGTCGTCTCGGACGGCCAGGTGCTCACCGCCCGCGGCTACGGCCTGGCCGACACCGGCACGGACGGCGACCCGGCCCGCCCGGTCGACCCCGACGACACCCTGTTCCGCATCGGCTCCGTCTCGAAGGTCGTCTCGGCGACCGCGATCATGCAGCTCGTCGAGCAGGGGAAGCTCGACCTCGACGCCGACGTGCAGCAGTACCTCGACTTCGACCTCGACACCCCGAAGGGCGCGATCACGCTGCGCCACCTGCTGACCCACACCGCGGGCTTCGAGGAGGTCATCGCCGGCCTGATCGGCACCCCCGGCAGCGAGAAGACGCTGCGCGAGGCGGTGACGGACGCTCCCCCGGCGCAGGTCTACGAGCCCGGCACGACTCCTGCGTACTCGAACTACGGCGCCACGCTGGCCGGCTACGTCGCCGAGCGGGTGAGCGGGAAGCCGTTCGCCGAGCTGGTGCAGGAGCAGGTCCTCGACCGTGCAGGGATGACCTCGTCGTCGTTCGCACAGCCCCTGCCCGCCGACCTCGACGCCCGGCTCGCGAAGGGCTACCCGAACGACTCGGCGCCGTCCGTGCCGACCGAGGTCGTGAACGCGGCACCCGCCGGCGCGATGTCGGCCACCGCCTCCGACATGGCGCGCTTCATGCTCGCGCACCTGGGCGACCTGCCCGCCGAGCAGTCCCTGCTCGAGCCCGCGACCCTCGACGAGATGCACCGCCCCGCGCTCGGGGCCGGCCAGCTCGGCACCCTCGCCGTCGGCCAGCGCATGGACCTCGGCTTCTTCGACGACAGCACCCCCGGCGTCCCGGCCTTCGGGCACGACGGCGACACGCAGGTGTTCCACAGCGCGATGCGGATGTTCCCCGAGTCCGACGCGGGCATCTTCGTGTCGTTCAACGCCTCGGGACGCACCCCGACCGCGACGCTCGACCTCCGCACGACGCTGCTGCAGGGCTTCGCCGACCGGTACCTGCGCGACGCCTCCCCCTCTGACGACGCGTCGGCGGCAGGGTCGTCGCTGACGACCGACGAGACCGTAGGAGGCGCGGGCCAGCTCGACAGCGCCGCCGCGGCCGCCGCGATGGCCGGCACCTTCACCTCCTCCCGCTCGCCGGTCACGAACCCGGGCGCGCTGCTCGCCCTGAGCGGCCAGACGACGATCGTCCCCCGCTCGGACGGCACGATCGCGGTCACCCCGAAGCCGCTCGCCACCACGACCGGCGTGTACGAGCTGGTCGACGAGCACCTGTGGCGCGAGGTGGGCGGCGACTCCCTGCTCGCGACGCGGACCGACGGCGACTCGGACGACGCCGACGCGACCGTCCAGGCGATCTCGTGGGGCGCCTCCTTCACGATGCTGCGGGCGCAGCCCTGGCAGGTCGCGTCGACGGCGCTGCCGTCGGTGATCGCCGCCGTCGCGGTGCTGCTCGTCTCGGTGGTCGCGTGGCCGACCGCCGCGCTCGTCGGGCTCGGCCGCCGCACCGGACGCCGCGACCTCGTCGCCGCACGCCGTCCCGAGGCCGGACGTCGCCGCCGCGCTCTGCTGCTGTCGCGCATCGGCCAGGTCGCGACGCTGCTCGCCCTCGTCGGCTGGGCGGTCGTGGCCGGGCAGGCCATGTCGTTCGTCGACGTCTCGGCAGGGTCGATCCGCGTCGTGCAGGCGCTGCAGCTGGTGGGCGTCGTCGCGATCGTGCCCGCCGCCGTCGCCGCCGTGCAGGCCGTGCGCGAGCGACGGGGCTGGGCCTCGGTGACCGGACGGGTGCTCGTCGTCGTGGCGCTCGTCGTGCTGGCCGTGTTCGCGGTCACGTGGCGTCTCCTCTCCCCGAGCGTGAGCTTCTGATGCGCCTCCCACAGGGAGGTGCGCCCCGCGACCACGAGGTCGACGGCACCTGGCATGCTCGGGACGTGACCACCTCCTCCTCCCCCCGCTCCGCAGCCGTCGCCGGCCTCGTCGGCGCGGCACGGCACGAGGGCACGGGGCCGGGCTTCGCGGCCGCCCGCCGGCTGCTCGCCCGGGTCGGGGTGCGGACGCCGTTCGGGCGGGACGTCGCCCTGGCCGCGGTGTGGACGCTCGTGACGGTCGCCATGCTGGGCACGCTCGTCGGCATGGGCGAGTTCTACGGCGCCTTCCGCAGCATCCCTGCCGCCCAGACCACGGCCGTGCTCGTGCTGGCCGTCGCGCAGTGCCTCCCGTTGGCGTTCCGACGACGATCGCCGGTCGCGACGCTGCTGGCGATCAGCATCGTCCAGGCTGGTCTGCTGACCGTGCTGCCCAGCGGCCTCGCGGTGTGGACCGCCGCGCCCGTCGTCGCCGCGTACACGGTCGGCACCCTGCTGACGACGCGCGCCGCGGTCGGCTGGCTGCTCGTCGCGGTCGGCATCGCGTCGGCCGGTGCGGCCGTCGGGGCGGCTGGTCTGGTGAAGCAGGGCCTCGGGGCCCTGCCCGGCCTCAGCCCCGTGGGGGCGTCCGTCGAGGCGCTCGCGCTGGTCGCGACGGCCGTCCTCGTGAACGGGATCAGCGCCTCCGTCGGCTCGTGGGTGGCGCTCCGTCGCCGGCACGACAGCGACAGCCGGGCTCGGGCCGTCGAGTCGGTCGAGCACCACGAGACGCTGACCCGGTCGGCCGTCGCCGCGGAGCGCACCCGCATGGCCCGCGAGCTGCACGACATCGCGGCGCACCACCTCACCGGCCTCGTCGTGCAGGCGGGCGCCGCCGAGCGCCTCGTCGACGTCGACCCGGAGCGCGCGAAGGAGTCGCTCCGCAGCGTCCGGTCGCAGGGACGCGAGACGCTCGACTCGCTGCGGTCGATCGTGGGGATCCTGCGCGAGACCGGCGACGACGCCACCGGCACCGCTCCGGTGCCCGGGCTGCGCGACGTCGGCGGGCTCGTCGCCGCGGCCCGTGCGGCGGGCACCGTCGTCGACGAGCGCGTCGAGGGCGAGCTGCCCACGCTCGCGCCTCTCGCCGACGTCACGGCCTACCGCACCGTGCAGGAGGCGCTGGCCAACGCCCGAAGGCACGCCCCCGGTGCCAGCGTCCAGCTCACCACGACGGTGCGGCAGGGGCGGCTCGTCGTCGTGGTCGAGAACGCGGTGCCCCGGGGGCCCGCGAGCTCTGCTCCGGCAGGGTACGGGCTGGTCGGGATGCGCGAGCGCGCGGCCCTCGTCGGCGGGCTGCTCGAGGCGGGAGTCGTCGGGACGGGCCCGAGGCAGACGGGTCCGGCGCAGACGGGGCCGGTCGAGACGGGGTCGGCCGAGACGCGAGCGGTCGGCGGTCGAGGAGACGGAGACGCGGACGCCAGGGCCGCTGCGACAGGCGGGGCCGACGCGGCCGGCGCCCGCACCTGGCGCGTGCGTCTCGAGCTGCCCGTCGAGAGGGAGCCCGGCGCCGCCGACGACGCCGAGTCCGCCGACGGGACCGGCGCGTGATCCGGGTCGTGCTCGTCGACGACCAGTCGATCGTGCGGGCCGGGTTCCGCATCGTGCTCGAGACCGCGGGAGGGATCGAGGTCGTCGGCGAGGCCTCCGGCGGCCGCGAGGGCGTCGAGGTCGTGCGGCGCACCCGGCCCGACGTCGTCGTGATGGACGTCCGGATGCCCGGCGGCGACGGCATCGAGGCAACGCGGTCGATCACGGGCGCGGCCCCGGGCGGCGACCCGCAGGCGTCCTCGGTCGCGCTGCCCGGCGACCCGCAGGCAGAGCCCGGCGACGCCCGCCGCGGCCCCGCCGTGCTCGTCGCGACGACCTTCGACCTCGACGAGTACGTCTTCGGCGCCCTCGAGGCGGGCGCCAGCGGGTTCGTCCTCAAGGACGCGGAGCCCGACGAGTTCGTCGCCGCCGTCCGTGCACTGGCGTCGGGGCGCGCCGCGATCGACGGCGCGACCACCCGCCGGGTCATCGCGGAGTTCACGCGACGGCGGGCCGCCTCCTCGACGGGGGTCTCGGTCGACGTGCTGACGCCGCGCGAGCAGGAGATCGTCCGGCTGCTGGGCGAGGGCCTGTCGAACGACGAGATCGGTGCACGCCTCGTGATCGAGACGAGCACGGTCAAGTCGCACCTGACCCGGGTGATGACGAAGCTCGACACGCGCGACCGGCTGCAGACCGTCGTCTGGGCCTGGCGCTCGGGGCTGCTGCGCTGAGCGGTCGCCTGCCCTGGCGACAGGCTGCGCATCCGGGGGTCAGGCCCAGCTGTGCCTCGTCAACCGACGCGAGGCCAGTCGGTCGTCAGGTAAGCCTCGACGGCCCGGTTGCGGAACGTGTACGGCTTGCCTCGGTCGACGATGCCCCTGACCGTGTCGAGTCGGCGGGAGACAGCTCCGATCTGGGTCGCCGAGACCATGCCCATCGCCTCGGCGATCCGCGTCAGCGTCCGCTCGCTCGGAGCCAGCGCGGCCATCGCGGTCACGAACTCGTGCTCGCGGTCGGGGAGACGGCCGAGCACGCGCTCGACGTGCGCCGACGCCTCTCCCTCGGCGCCGCGCCACCCCTCGACGACGTCGCCCTCGGACACGACCGGTGACGTACCGGCGTTCCACGCCCTCTGACCCGCGAGCTGGAAGAGGAAGGGCTCCCCGCAGCAGAGGGCGACGACGGCCCTCGCGGCCTCGGGGCTCATCCTCACGGTCCCGACGCCCCCGTCACCGTCCGCGGTCTCCCACCCCGCCATCACGAAGGGCTGGAGCGCCTCCAGCAGGTCCCCCTCGTCGAGGGCGGCGAGGGTGACGGTCCGGAACCGCCTGGCGAAGGTCGCGCCCTTCCGCGCCCCGGCCATGTCCTCGAAGTCGGGAAGCCCGGTGAGGTACACGGCGATCGGGAGGTACCTCGAGACGGACACTCCACCGGGGAGGTCGACGTCGACCTCGTGGGACAGAGCGTCCCCGAGAGCGATGAGCAGCTGCGAGAGGGCCGCCTCGTCGGTGATGTTCTGCACTTCGTCGATGTGGATGAGCACCACGGCGTCCTGCCTGATCGCAGCCTGGCCGAGCTCGACCAGCAGCTCGAAGAGCGCGGTCGACGGCTCGGGCCCCTCTGCCCCGCGCACAGCGACCGAGAAGCCCGTCACGGCGACCTGTTCCACGCGGGCGAGCAGATCGAGCACGCCCTTACGGGTCGAGCCGGCGAGCCCCGCCTTGTCGGCGAGCCGCAGCACGGCGGAGGCGACCAGCTTCAAGGGGTCGGCTCCGCTGGGCATCCTCACCTGCGGAGTCACCCAGTCGCCGGCCTCCGCAGCGTCCCTCGCGATGCGTCGGACCAGGCTCGACTTGCCCGTCCCCGGCTCGCCGAGGATCGTGCGACCCGTCTCGTACAGCCCGGCATGTCGGCGCGGACGCAGCACGTCGTGCCAGTCGCTGAGCTGCTCGATCCGTCCCGCCCAGACGTCGGGCACGACGTCGGACCCCGGCTGGAACGGGTTGGTGAGGGGAGATCGCATGGCCATAAATTTATCACGGGTGCGGCCGCCGTTGATAAATTTATCGTGGCCCTGAGGAACGTGCAGCAAGGCGGGACCGACCGTGTGGCCGATCCCCGCACGGCCCGGGCCGGTCCGGGCACGGCGGCCGATGATGGCCCCATGAACGACGCCATCGTCACCCCCCTCGGCTTCTCGCACGTGCGCCTCACCGTCACGGACATCCGCCGCAGCAAGGCCTTCTACGAGCAGCTCTTCGGCATGCCGCCGGGCAGCGACTTCAGCGACCAGATCGACGACCCGACGATCCACGACGACCCGCAGCGCACCTACGGAGGCTGCTCGTTCACCTTCGGCGGCCAGACGCTCGGGCTGCGCCCCGTCGCCCCGGCCGGCGACCGCTTCGACCCCGACCGGGTCGGGCTCGACCACCTGAGCCTCCGGGTCGGCTCCGTCGACGAGCTGCACGCCGCGGCCGAGCGGCTCGAGGCAGCGGGGATCGAGCACGGCGAGGTCACCGACCTGCCCGCGTTCGGCCTCGAAGTCCTCTCGCTGCAGGACCCCGACGACGTGAACCTCGAGCTCGCCGCCGCCCGCCCCGGCGGCCGCGTCTGATCTGCCCTGAGGTGAAAGCGATGTGACGCGTCCGGGGTGTCCCGCAGCTTCCCACTCCCCCGCAGCCTCACTTCGTTCCCGGCACCGCGCACGAGCACGAGCGCGAGGTCGGGCGTCAGCCCCAGATGCGGGTGACGATCGCGCCGAGCAGGTCGTCCGTGGGGTAGTTCGACTGGCGCACCGTGACGACGACGTCGTCGCGGACGAGCACGGTCTGCGTGGAGTCCGTCCCGTACTGCTCCTCGGTGCGGGTGAACTGGCAGACGGTCCCGCCGAGACGGTCCGTGCAGTCGTACACGTCGCCGGAGCGCTGCTCGGTCTGCGCGGCCGCCGGGTCGGCCAGCCAGCCCGGGTAGGAGGCGGCGGTCGCGGAGTCGACCATGGCGATGTCGACGAACGAGTCGTGCCTCCCGCGCCAGGACGCCGGGGCGTCGACGCGTCACCCTGCGGCGGCGGGAGTTCGCATCGGTCGCGAGTCGTCGTACGATCCGTCCATGACACCGACGTCCGGCCGCTCCCGCTCCGTCCGCGCGGGCGGGTCGCGTCCCGTCGTTGCCGTCGCCCCCGTCGCGGCCCTGGCCCTGCTCGCCCTGGCGCTGAGCGGGTGCACGTCGACCACTCGCGCCTCGTCGCCGGACGCGCCGGCCGCCTCCTCGTCCGGGGCGACGCTCGACGACGCCGTGGCGTCGGACGACGCCGCCCCCGCTGACGCCGTCCCTGCCGACGCCGCCCCCGCCGACGCCGTCACGGCCCCCGGCCTCGACGTCACGGGCTTCGTGCTCGAGGGCTCCGACCCCGACCTCGTCGACGCGAGCGCCGCCTCCCTCGACGTGGTCGGGGTCGACGGCGTGCTCGTGGCCGCCGACGGGGCGAGCGTGAGCAGCCCGTCGCTCGACGCCGAGGCCCAGCGGGACGCGGCCCACGCCAGGGGGCTGCAGGCGCAGCTGCTCGTGAGCAACTACGACGAGCGGATCGGCGACTTCAGCGAGCCGGTCGCGAGCGCGCTGCTCTCGAGCCCGGCGAACCGGTCCGCCGTCGCGGCCGACCTGGCCTCGCGCGTGTCGACGGGCGGCTGGGACTCGCTCATGGTCGACCTCGAGGGCCTCACGGCCGGCGACTCCGCCGGGCTGACCGCCTTCGCCTCGGAGCTGCGCGCGGCCGTCGGCCCCGACGTGCGTCTGGACGTCGCGCTGCAGGCCTCGACGACGGTCGAGGGCTACGGCGACCTCGGCTACGACGTGCCGGCGCTGGCGGCGTCGCTCGACCACCTCACGCTCATGGCCTACGACCAGCACGGCCCGTGGGAGCCCGACGCCCCGGGCCCCGTCGGCTCCCTCGGCTGGACGATCGACTCGCTCGCCGCCCTCACCGCGCTCGCGCCGACCGACCAGGTCGTGCTCGGCGTCGCGGGGTACGGCTACCGCTGGGGCGGCGACGAGCCCGCCGGGCAGGTGTCCGACGAGGAGGCGCGCGACCGCGTCGGGGACGCCGGCGGCAGCGCCCGCTGGGACTCCACGGCCGCGGAGCAGACCGCGACCCTCGCCGACGGCGCGGTGCTCTGGTGGTCGGACTCGCGCTCGCTCGACACGCGCGTCCAGCTCGCCCGCGGGCTGGGCCTCGCCGGCGTCGCCGTCTGGTCGCTCGACCTCAGCGACCCGGTCGAGATCGACGCGGACTGACCCGCGACCGCCCTCGGACCGCGCAGGCGCAGCCGCGCAGCGCGCGTGACGACGTGCGGGCGGACCGGCCCGCGCGCCCGCCGCTACCGTGGCCCGCATGCAGCACAGCACCCCGGCCACCGACGGCAGCGCCGACAGCACCAGCGACGTCCGCACCCCGACCGCCCCCGAGCGCGCCTGGACCGAGCACGTCATCTGGTGGCACGTCTACCCGCTCGGGTTCGGCGGGGCCGACACGACCGGGGCGGACCGCTCGCCGCAGCCGCGCCTCCTCGACCTCGTGCCGTGGCTCGACCACCTGCTCGCGCTCGGCGCGAACGGGCTCGCGCTCGGCCCCGTCTTCGCGTCGTCGACCCACGGGTACGACACGATCGACTGGTTCCGCGTCGATCCGCGGCTCGGCACCGACGACGACCTCGCGACGCTGATCGACGCCGCCCACGCCGCGGGCGTGCGGGTGATGCTCGACGGCGTCTTCAACCACGTCGGCCCCGAGTTCCCGGCCCTGCAGGAGGCGCGGGCCGACTCGTCCTCGCCGGCCGCCGCGCTGTTCCGTCGCGACGAGCACGGCGAGCTGGCGACCTTCGAGGGGCACGGCGGGCTGATCGCACTCGACCATTCGTCGCCTGAGGTGGTCCGCACCGTCGCCGACGTGCTCGTGCACTGGGCCGACCGCGGCGCCGACGCCTGGCGCCTCGACGCCGCCTACTCGGTGCCGTCGTCGTTCTGGGCCGAGGTGCTGCCTCCCCTGCGCGAGAGCCACCCCGACGTCTGGGTGGTCGGCGAGGTGCTGCACGGCGACTACGCGGCGGCCGTCCGCGACGGAGGCCTCGACAGCGTCACCCAGTACGAGCTCTGGCAGGGCACCTGGCACGGCATCCAGGACGTCAACCTGCACGAGCTCGCCTGGGCCCTCACGCGGCACGACGAGTTCCTCGACGAGTTCGCGCCGCTGACGTTCGTCGGCAACCACGATGTCACCCGCATCGCCAGCCAGATCGACGACGAGCGGCACCACGCGCACGCCGTCGTGCTGCTGTTCACCCTGGGCGGCGTGCCGTCCGTCTACTACGGCGACGAGCTCGGGCTGCGGGCCGTCAAGGAGGAGCGGGTCGGCGGCGACGACGCGATCCGTCCCGCGTTCCCCCGCTGGTCGGGCCACGACGCCGTGTCGCTCGTGGCCGATGCCGACCCGGCCGTCCTGGCCCTCCACCAGGAGATGGTCGGCGTCCGTCGGCGTCACCCGTGGCTGCACGGGGCGCGCACGCGCACGGTCTCGGTGACGAACGAGACGCTCGTGCTCGAGGTGCGCGGGGCCGGGGCCGACGGTGGGGACGAGCTGCTGCTCGTCGCGCTCAACCTCGGCGACGAGCCCCTCCGCGTCGCGGACCCGGCGCCCGCCGCCGACGGCTGGGTCGCGGGACGTTACGCCGGCCTCGACGGCGACGTGCTGGTCGTCGGCGCGCACGGCTGGGCCGTGGTCGCACCCCGCCGCTAGACGGACCAGCGCTCGACCGGTGGGCGGTCCCGGAAAGTAACGGCGCGATAACGAAGTCGATGCGTACCCATCCATCTGCGCGAGGGTGGCGAACCCCTGTCAACTCCCCACCGGGAACCACAGACAAGGAGAACCATCGTGAACATCTCACGCAAGACCATCACCAAGTCCGCCTTCGGCACCGTCGCCTCCGGCGCCCTCATCTTCAGCCTCGCCGCCTGCTCCTCCACCGACGCCGGCTCGACCTCGTCGTCGTCGGCCGCCCCGTCGTCGTCGTCGTCGGCTGCGTCGACCGAGCCCGTCGCGTCGCTGCCTGACCTCAGCAAGGGCGTCGACACCCAGGTCGCCGTCGACGCGTCCTTCGTCGAGGCCCTCACCAGCCTCGGCCTCACCCCCGGAGTCGTCGGCACCGCCGGCTTCGACGCCACCACGGGCACCTTCTCCTTCCCCATCACCGGCGGCAACGTCGACTACTACGACCCCTCCTCCGACGTGCGCCCCTACGTCCAGGGCGAGATCGACCACGACGGCTCCGGCCTCAGCCTGACCGCTGCCGACGGCACCGTCGTCGAGCTCAGCGACTTCCGCATCGACCCGGGCGAGAGCAAGCTCTACGGCACCGTCACCGCCAACGGCGCTGTCGCAGCCGAGGACGCCTACCTCTTCAACCTCTACGGCGGCACCCTGAAGCCCCTCCAGATGGAGGGCACCAACGCCGTCCTCGAGGGCACCACCGTCCACATCAGCCCCGACGCCGCCGCCCTGCTGAACCAGACCTTCAACACCGACGCCGTCCAGGACGAGATGCTCGTCGGCGTCGCGAAGATCACCGTCGCCACCGAGTAGGGTCCGCCCTCACCCGAGTGACGACGACACCGGCCCCGACCCTGCACGTGGGCCGGTGTTCCCGGTGGGGCCCCGCTCCACGCTCCGGCGTGGGGCGGGGTTCTCCCTCCGTTCGCTCGTGAACCGTCAAAAAAGGTCCTTTCCCTTCTGGGAAAGGACCTTCTCTGTCGTCTCGTCGCCCGGCGACGGGACGGAGACGGGACCAGCTCGGCACTGTCACCGTTCAGGAGGTGCGGACCCGCGCCTCCTGAACGGTGCACGAATCAGGACTCCCGCTCCCCCCGTTGCGCGACTCAGGACACATCTTCCTGAATGGGGAGGGCCCGGGCTAGCCGGTGACGACTGCGATCTCGTTGGCCGCGACGCCGAGGTCGCCCGTGGCCGTGACCTCGCCGGTGGCGACGTCGACCGCGTGGATCGAGCCCGACGCCGGGTCGGTCACGTACGCGGTGTCGCCGACGACCGAGAGGCTCGGGTGCGAGTCCTGCCACTCGGCGGGCCCCTCCCACGCCTGGATCACGGGGTACGAGGCCCCGAACGTCCCGGCGGCGACGTCGAGCACGTGCAGCGCTCCGTCGGTGCCGAGCACGAGCGCGTCGTCGTCGGCGGTGCGGCCGACGCCCTTCCAGGTGTACGCCACGCCGGCGGGCAGGTCGAGCACCTGCGAGGTGGCCGCGGCGGTGTCGACCGCGGTGAGCTGCGTCAGCTCGTAGCCCTCGGAGTCGGGGTCGCTGTTGTAGTCCCCGAGCATGACGGACGACGAGTCGGTGACGTAGGCGTTGCCGGTGCGGCCGTACTCGTCCGCTGCGGTGATCTTCGTGAACGCGCCGTCGTCGTACAGCAGCACGCCGTCGCTGCAGCCGAACACCGCGACCTCGTCGGCCGTGGTGCCCTCGCCGTGCACGGAGGGGCACTCCTCGCTGCGCGCGGTCTCCTCGCCGGCGGCGTCGAGCGCGCGCACGCCGACCCGCGACTCGGAGTCGCCGATCGTGGTGAGCAACGTGCCGTCCTCGAGCTCGATCGAGACGCCGTGGTGGGCCTCGGGCGACGAGATCGTCTCGGTCGCGGGCAGCTCCCCGGTCGACGAGACGTCGAGCAGGTCGGCGGTGTCGAAGACGGTGGTGTCGCCGGTCCCGTCCGAGAACAGGACGGTCTTGTCGCCGTGGCGCACGACGTGGCCGGGCGTCGGCGCCTCGAACACGAGGTCGGTGAGCTCGGGCTCTGCGGTGTACGACGTCCCGTCGGCGGTCCAGGCCCCGGTGTCGAGCACCTGGAACCCCTCCTCGGTCGAGACGAGGACGTGCCGTCCGTCGCCGGCCGGGTTGACCCTGTTGAAGCCCGCCAGCTCGATGTCGGCGACGGTCTCGAGGGTGGTCGCGTCGAGCACGAGCACCCCGCCGTCGTAGGTGGCCGCGATGCGGGGCTGCGCCGAGGAGGCGGTGGTCGCGCCCGTCTCGGAGGCCGCGCCGGTCGCGGCGTCGCCTCCCGCACCTCCTTGGCCCGTGCCGCTGCACGCCGTGAGGGCGAGGGCGGCCGAGGCGGCGAGCGCGAGGCCGGCGAGGGCCCTGGTCTGGTGTCGGGAGATCTGGTGTCGCGGGGTCATGTGATCCGTTTCCGTGTTCGGTGATGGGGGTGGTGCGGGCCGGTCAGGGCGACAGGCCGGTCGCGATGAGCTGCTCGTTCGAGCGCATCATCTCGAGGTAGGTCTCGGCTCCCCCGCCGGGGGCGCTGAGCGACTCGGTGTGCAGGGCGACGACGTCGACCTCGACGTCGGCCTCGTCGGCGAGGACCTGCACGAGGCGGTCCGGCTGGGAGGCGTCGGCGAAGATCGTGCCGACCCCCGCCTCCTCGATCGCGTCGGTGAGCCCGGCGAGGTCGGACGCGCTCGGCGCCGCCAGCGTCGTTCCGCTCGGCAGCACCGCCCCGACGACGCGGAACCCGTACCGCTCGGCGAGGTAGCCGAAGACGTGGTGGTTCGTGACGAGCGCACGGCGCTCGGCCGGGATCGCGCCGAAGCTCGCCGCGAGGTCGGCGTCGAGCTGCTCGAGCTGTCCCCGGTAGGAGGCGGCGGCCGACTCGAGCGCACCGGCGTCGAGGCCGTCGACCTGCGTCGACAGCTCGCGCTCGAGCCCGTCGACGACGTCGAGCATCCGCTGCGGGTCGGTCCAGAAGTGCGGGTCGAGCTCGCCCTCGGCGTCTCCCTCGGCGTAGGCCAGGGGCTCGATCAGGTCGCCGGCCTCGACGACGGGCACGCCCGCCGCGGCGGCGGAGTCGACGTGCTGCCGCAGGCCCTCCTCGAGGCCGAGGCCGTTCGAGACGACCAGGTCGGCGTCGCGGAGGTCGGCGGCCTCGCGGGCGGAGATCTCGACGCTGTGCGGGTCGGCCCCCGGGGGCATCAGCGTGACGACGTCGGCCTGGTCGCCGATCAGCTCGCCGACGACGTCGCCGAGGATGTTCGTCGTGACGACGATGCGCGGGGTGCCGGCGGCTGCGCCGCCTGTGCCGCCGGGGCCACCCGGGCCGCCGTCGGCGAGGGCCGAGCAGCCGCTCGTGACGAGCAGCACGGCCAGGGCGGCGGCGGCTGATGCAGTTGCTGCTGCTGCTCGTGCGGGTCGCCCTGATCGCGCGAGTCGTGCGGGTCGCCCTGACCGTGCGAGTCGCGCGGGTCGCGATGCTCTGACACCCCCGAGTGGACAATGCACCCCGGAACGACGGGGTGTTCCGTCCACTCCGGGGTGTGGGAGGACGGCGGGCGCGGGTGCGGCGGCGGCGGAGCCGGCGCGGAGGCGCGCGCGGCTCATCGGCCCGTCTCCACGACCAGGCGGCCGGGCAGCGGCAGCGTGCGGGCGACGCGAGCGGAGTCGGCGTGGTCGATCTCGTGCACGACTCCCGCCGACGGCGAGTTGAGGTAGCTGCGCGACGCGTCGACCTCGAGCACGACGCCCGCGGGCAGCTCGGGGCCGTCGGCTCCCGCGACGAGGTCGGCCGCGACGAGCGGCTCGGTCTGCGCGAGGACGCCCTCGGGCGAGAGCACCACGACGCGTCCGGAGGTGTCGACCGCCACGACCGTGTCGTCGGAGTCGCCGACGGCCGTGGCGCGCAGCAGCGGCTCCGGGGTCTCGATCAGCGTCCAGGTGCGGGCCCGCGTGTCGAGCAGCCAGGCCCCGCGGGTGCCGGCGACGGAGGCGACGGCCGGGCGTCCTGGACGTGCCTGGAACGAGGCGGCCACGTCCGACGCGGCCGTTCCGGCCGGGTACGGGATGCGCTCGAGCGTCACGTCGCCGGCGCTGTCGGCGGTGGCGAGCACGGCGCCGTCGGCACAGCCGACGACCACCCCGACGCGGGTCGCGGCCGAGCCTCGGAGGGCAGGGCAGGGCTCCTCGAGGCCGTCGACGGGCTCGCCCTCGGCGGTCGTGACGACGACCGTGTCGGCGCGCACGGGCGCGGCCGGCCCGGACGCGTCGGCGGACCCGGACAAGGACGTGTCGGACGCGTCGGCCGCGTCGCTGACGACGCTCGCGATCAGCTGGTCGCCGAGCGGCACGAGCACGCCGTCGTGCGGCGTCCCCTCGATCCGCCCGACCGCGTCGAGCTCGCCGTCGGCCAGGGCGTCGCCGTCGAGCACGAGCCCCGTGCCGGTGGCCGACCAGGACGCGGCGGTGACGGAGGCGCTGGAGGCAGCCCGCACCTCCTGTGCACTGCCCTCGGACGCGCCGGCCGCAGCGGAGCCGGAGCCGTTCCCGGTCTCGACGCCGGTGCCGGTCTCGACGCCGAGGTCGGCCAGGTCGTCGGGCTCGGCGACGACCCGGGGATCCGCGAGGTAGTAGTGCGAGTGGTCGCCGTGCGGCACCGTCCAGGCGCCGCCGTCGACGACGGTGAGCCGCCCGTCCGGGGTCGCCGCGAACAGGTGGCGGCCGTCGGTCGTGAGCGAGGAGGCGTCGCCGAGCGAGCCCCCGGACGCCAGCTCGACGATCTCGCCCGAGGCAGGGTCGAGGGCGCTCAGCACGTCGCCGTCGAGGGCGACGAGGCGGAGCTGCGGCTCCTGGAGCTCGCGGGCTCCCTCGACGTACCCGTGCGGGACGGCGGTCTCGTCGGCACCGGCCGTGCCGGCGTCGTCGGCGGAGTCGGTGCCGGGGCTGCAGGCCGCGAGGGCGAGCAGCGTGACGAGGGCGGCGGGGAGGAGGGCTGTTCTTCTGGTCACGAGTGCGGGGTCGCTTCCTGTCGTGCCGGGGGCGCGAGGTCGAGGGTCGGGCGGTCAGGTGCGGGGTGGGCGGCGACGGAGGCGACGAGCGCGGACGCCGTCGTCGCGGGGGCGGGTGCCGTCGCCGCGGATGCGGGCGCGGTCGCGGCTCCGGCGGTCGCGCCAGGCGTCGGTGCCGAGGAGGCGCGGTCCCCGACCACGGCACGAGCCGCGGCCGACAGCCCGGCCAGCGCCACGGCGCACGCGGCGATGCTCGCGCCCGCCGCCGTCGAGGCGTACCACGAGACGAGCAGCCCGACGAGCACGGCCAGGGCGCCGACGAGGGCGGCGGCGGCCATGGTGGTGGGGATGCGACGGGTCCATCGGGCCGCGGCCACGGCCGGGGCGATCAGCAGGCCGACGACGAGGAGGCTGCCGACCGCCTGGTAGGAGGCGACGACCACGAGCGTGACGAGCCCGACCAGCACGACGTGGGCCAGCCCCGGGCGGAGGCCGGACGTGCTCGCGACCCGCGGGTCGAAGGCGAGGGCCACGAACGGGCGGTGGAACGCGGCCGTGACGGCGACCCCGATGACGACCGCGACGGCGATGAACACGAGGTCGCCCTGGTCGACGGCCAGCACGTCGCCGAACAGCACAGCCGTGAGGTCGGTCGCGAACGAGCGCGAGCGAGAGACGATCACGACCCCCACGCTGAGCATCGCGACGTAGAGCAGGCCGATGGCGGTGTCGGGAGAGACCCGCGAGCGTCGCGTGACGAGACCGACGCCGGCCGTCATCACGGCGGCGCTGACGGCGGCGCCGAGCACGGCGGGCAGCCCGAGGAGCGCGGCCAGGGCGACGCCGGGCAGGACCCCGTGGGCCATGGCCTCGCCGAGGAACGCCATGCCGCGGACGACGACCCACGTGCCGACGACGCCGCAGAGCACGGCGACGAGCACGCCGCCGACGAGGGCCCTGAGCATGAACGCCGTGCTGAACGGGTCGAGGAGGAAGGTCACGAGGCACGACCATACATGAAAACGATTATCAGTATGATCAAGGCATGAACATCGCACCGGGACCCTTCGCACCGGCCTCCGACCTCCCCTCCCGCCTCGCTTCCCGTCCCGACTCTCGCCTCGCAGAGCCGACCTCGGGGACGGTCGCGCGCCTCCTCGGCGTCAGCGCCCACCACGACGGACGCACCGCGCTGCGCGGAGTCGACGTCGACGTGCTCGGCGGCCGGCTGACGGTGCTCGTGGGCCCGAACGGGTCGGGCAAGTCGACGCTGCTGGGCGTGCTGGCCGGCACCCACCGCGACGTGGAGGGGCAGGTCGCCCTGCCCGCCTCCGGCACGACGGCGTTCGTCGTCCAGCGGAGCGCGGTCACCGACCGCCTGCCGATCACCGTGCGCGAGACGGTCGCGATGGGGAGGTGGGGGTCGCTCGGTGCCTGGCGGCCGATGGGGCGTCGGGACCGTTCCGTCGTGGACGACTGCCTCGAGGCCCTCGACGTCGCCGACCTCGCCCGGCGTCCGCTGGCGGCGTTGTCGGGCGGGCAGCGGCAGCGCGTGCTCGTGGCCCAGGGACTGGCACGCCAGGCCGACCTGCTGCTGCTCGACGAGCCGACGGCCGGGGTCGACGCCGCCGCCACGGCGCTGATCCGCGGAGCCGTCGACGCCGAGCTCGCCCGCGGAGCGACCGTCGTCGAGGCGACGCACGACCACGCCCTGCGCGGGCCGGGCATCGACGTCGTGCACCTCGTGGACGGTCGCCGCGTGGCGTGAGCGCGGCTACGCGGGTGCGCGCCACGCGTGCGGCGCCGCCACCGCCGGACACATCTCGACGCACCCCCGGTCGTGCACCGCACCCTCGAATTCGGGGGTGCAGTGCACGATCGGGGGTGCAGCGCGTCGTCGGGGCTGCACCGCGTGCGGCGCCGGCGCCGGCGCCGCGGCGCCAGCTGCGTCCGCACCCCTCGAACCCGCGGGCACCCTCGCGCGCGCCGAAGGGTGTGCGTGGGTCCGCGGGGTGCGGGCAGCGCGAGCTCCGTACTCGAGACGACGACGCGCACCGACCCGGATCACGCCCGCACGCGGCGCTGATCGCCGAGCCCCGCGTCGCCCGCTGAACCGGCAGCCCCTGAGCTGCCAGCATCGCCCGGGCTCGGACACCGCCGAGTGGGCGCGACACCGGCAGACGAGCAGGTGTTCCGTTGACTCGGCGGCGTCAGAGGCTGTGGGCGGCAGGGGCGGTCGGCGGCAGGGACATGACCTCCGAGAGACGCTCAGGGACTAGTACGAACCGGCCCCCGAGGAGGCGGCGGCCGAGTCGGCGAGGAGCGCCCGCGACCCCGAGACGCCCAGGCGCGTGGCACCGGCGGCGACGTACTTCTGCGCGTCGGCGAGGGTGCGCACGCCGCCCGAGGCCTTGACGCCGAGGCGCCCGCCGACGGTCTCGGCCATCAGCCGGACCGCGTGCTCGGACGCACCGCCGGCCGGGTGGAACCCGGTCGAGGTCTTGACGAAGTCGGCGCCGGCCGACTCGGCGGCCTTGCAGGCACCGACGATCGCGTCGTCGCTCAGCGCGGCCGACTCGATGATGACCTTGAGCACGGTCGGGGCCGGCACGGCCTGGCGGACGGCGGCGATGTCCTCCTCGAGGGAGGCGTAGTCGCCGGCGACCGCGGCGCCGACGTCGATGACCATGTCGACCTCGTCGGCCCCGGCACGCACGGCCTCGGCCGCCTCGGCGGCCTTGACCGCGGAGGTGTGCTTGCCGCTGGGGAACCCGGCGACGACGGCGACCTTGAGGTCGGCGCCCTCGGGCAGCACGAGGGGCAGCATCGACGGCGAGACGCAGACCGAGTACGTGCCGAGCTCGACGGCCTCGGCGATCAGGGCGTCGACGTCGGCGCGGGTCGCCTCGGGCTTGAGCAGGGTGTGGTCGATGAGGCGCGCCGCGTCGGCGCTGGTGAGGGTCGTCTCGGTCATGAGACCAGGGTACGGCGGTCAGCCGCACCGTCCTGCGCCGCGTCGCCGTCGGCCCCGCCGTCACGCACCTCGACGACCGAGGCCGTCGGGTGCTGGGAGAGGAACCTGTCGGCCGTGCGGAGCGACATCGCCATCTGCAGCAGGGCGGGGTTCGCCACGACGGCGCTGGGGAACGTCGAGTTGTCGCAGACCCACAGGTTGGCCACGTCGAAGCTGCGGCCGTCGGGGTCGACCACGGCGTCGGCCGCGTCGTCGCCCATGCGGCAGGTGCCGAGGGTGTGCGCCGTCCGGGCCAGGACCCGGATGTCGGTGCCGCCCGCGGCCTCGACGATCGACGTCATCGTGCGGATGGCGTGCTCGTCGATGGCCTGCTCGTTCGGGCCCGCCGTGAACGAGATGCGCGCCTTGGGCACGCCGACCTCGTCGAGCTCGTCGGAGAGCACGAGGCGGTTGTCGTCGCTCGGCAGGCACTCGGCGTTGATGCCGATGCCCGACAGGTGGCGGTAGCCCCCGATGACGTCGGCCAGCTCGTCGCCCCAGAGCCCGCCGCCGCGCACCAGCGTCGTGGCCAGCGTGAGCGGCGGGACGCCGAGGCTCTGGATGAGGTAGCCCCCGACGAAGTCGGCATCGGCAGGCGCCCGTAGGTCTTCGGTGATGATCGACGACGGGTAGCCGCGGTGCCCGCGCATCTCGCCCTCGAAGGTGCCCCAGACCTGGGTCGCGCCGTGGGCCATGAAGTTGCGACCGACCTGGCCGCTGCTGTTCGCGAGGCCGGTGTGCAGCAGCAGCCGCGGGGTCTCGACGCCGCCGGCACAGAGGAACAGGGCGGCGGTTCGCTGCCGGTGCTCGACGCCGTCGTGCACATAGACGACGGCCGTGACCTCGCCGCTGTCGTCGGTGTCGATCCCCGTCACCGTCGAGTCGGGCCGGATCTCGGCGCCGTGGGCGACCGCGCTCGGCAGGTACGTGACGTCCATGCTGACCTTGGCGCCGTTTCGGCAGCCCTGGTGGCAGCTGCCGCAGCTGACGCAGGCGTGCCGGAGGCCGGCGTGCTCCTGGTGGTGGTCGTGCGTGATGAGCGCCTCGGGGGCGTCGGCGGTGCGGATGCCGACGGCGTCACAGCCGCGCACCATCATGTCGGCCGCCGCGTTCCGCCCCGCGGGCGGGTAGGCGTAGTGCCGCGAGGGATCCCACGGGTAGTCGCTCGGCCCCGAGACGCCGACGAATGCCTCGACCTGCTCGATGTAGCGCGTGACCTCGGCGGAGTCGACGGGCCAGTCGACGCCCTTGCCCGTGACGGTCTTCAGGTGCAGGTCGCGCTCGTCGGGCCGGGGCACGAAGGCGCCCCAGTGCAGGGTCGAGCCGCCGACGCCACGGCCCGAGTTGTTCGGGCCGAACGCGTTCGGGTCGTCGCCGTCGCTGAGGCGCTCGTCCATCCAGTTGATGGCCGTGCCCGCGTCCTCGTCGTTCGTGTACAGCTCGGGGTCGAAGTTCGGCCCTGCCTCGATCGCGACGACGCGCAGGCCGGCCGCCGCCAGCTTCGCCAGCAGGGGCGCGCCTCCCGCGCCGGTGCCCACGACGACGGCGTCGACGACCTCGTCGTGCCCGTAGGTGGTCATGTCGTCGAGCTTCATCGTGCTGCCTCCATGGTCGGTTCCCACGCTTCTCGGGCATCGGCGGCCAGCAGCTGGAAGCCCTGGAACCGCGGCCCGTCGCCGCCGTTCGCGTAGCCGTCGTAGCCGATGCGCGACATCGTCGCCGGGTGCGACAGCCACGTGCGGACGAGGTCGACCCGGCAGTCCTCGAACCAGAGCGTCAGCTGCTCGGCCGTGAAGTCGTCGGCGCGGGGCTCGTGCTCGCCGGCGACGACCGCCGTGACGAGGGCGTCCTGATCGGCCCGCGGCAGGTCGCCGAAGCCGGCCAGCTCGTCGAGCCCGCGGCGGTAGGCCTCGGGGTCGGGCGGCAGGGCGGCGTTGCGCCAGCCGTCGCCACGACCGGAGCCGACCTGGGCGTCGACGCGGGCGGCCAGGTCGATCGCCTGGCGAGGCTCGGGCGCGCGCTGCGGGACGACGCGGTCGCTCAGCTCACGCAGGGTGCGCAGCTGCACCTCGTCGAGCACGACGGGGGCGTAGCGGGGGTCGTCCGCCAGGACGCGCCGCGCGTGCAGCGCTCGGGTCTGCGTGCTGACACGGGAGGAGGCGAGGGTGCGGACCACGTCGACGGGCACGACCGGGCCGGTGCCGGCCTCGTCGCGCCAGAAGTCGCGGATCGCGGCGGCGACCTCGTCGGGACGCTCGAGGGGCAGCAGGTGCCCTGCACCCTCGAGCACGTGCACCTGGGCCCGCGGGTAGACGCGGCCGTTGAGCTCACGCTGCGCCGCCTCGCCGAGGTCGCCGTCGCTGCCGCCCGCGAGGATCACGGCGGGCACGTCGAGCACGCCGACCGCCTCGGACCAGTCTTCACGGCTGCCGCGGTCGAACCAGGCCGTCCAGGCCTCGGCGGAGGCGCGCTGGACGTCGCCGACGGCGGTCGCGTCGGACGTCGGGTCGAGCGGCGCACCCACGTTCGCGTCGACGAACGCACGAGCCGAGGCGGCGTCGAGCGCCCCGCCGTCGGCCATCGCGCGCTTCTCGGCGCGGTCGTCGTCGCTCATCGGCTCGGGCGTCGGCGGCGAGGCCGCGAGCAGCACGACGCCGCTGAGGCCGAAGAGCCCGTGCTCGCCGGCGAGGGCCCGGGAGGCCACGACGGAGGCGATCTTGCCGCCCATGCTGTGGCCGACCAGCAGCCAGCGGCCGGGCGCGTGGCGCCGGACCTTGCGGACGACGAGCGCGGCCATGTCGTCGACGGAGACGCCGGAGGCGGCGCTCGCGTCGCCGAAGCCGGGCAGGTCGAGCGCGACCACGTCGGCCGTGTCGGCGAGCCGGGCGGCGACGCCGTCGAACTCGCGCGCGCTCATGCCCAGGGCGTGCAGGAAGAAGATGGTCGGACGGGACGCGTCGACGGGTGTGTTCACGGTTGCTCCTCGAGGGCCTCGGCGCGGTGCCCCCGGACGGCGGGGCCACGACGAACGCTACGAGGCACCGCCGACACTACGAACGCGCGGCTGACGGACCTCCCAGACAGCCGCCTCCCGCCGGGGTACGTCGGGCCGGGCGAGCGCGAGCGCGCGCACGCGGCGCCGGGTCGCTCAGATAGCGGCCGGCAACGCCGCCAGCCGTCGCTCGAGCTCGTCGACCGTGCCGAGCCGCCGCTCCGGCGACACGTCCCGCAGGCGCCCGACGAGCCGGCGCGCCGCCGCGACCACGGCGGGCTGGTCGGAGCCGTACGTCTCGACGCCCGCCACGACCGAGTCGACGAGCGACTCGACCGACGGCAGCCCGACGACGACGCGGAGCGCCCCGTCGGCGTCGCGGTGCCCGGTCACGCGGTCGCGTCCGCGCCACACGGGCACGAGGACCGCCGTCGACATGTCGAGCGCGCTGACCGCCGTGTAGGGGTCGTTGGTGCCGGAGGCCAGGCCGCGCACGGCGATCTCCACGAGCTGCTGCAGCGCGTAGTCGACGTCCTGGTGCGGGGTCCGCGACGGGCCGAGCGTCACGCAGGCGCGGATCGCCGTCGCCGTGGCGGACGACGCGGTCGTCGTCGTGCCCACGAGCTCGTCGCCGACGATGACCCAGCTGCCGGGCATCGCGCACACGACCACGACCGTGTCGGCGTCGGCCGCCACGCGGACGAGCCGAGGCCAGTCGACGGCCTGGACGTAGCCGTCCCGGTCGGTGCGCACCGCGGCCGTCGTGCGGGGCGCCTCCTGTGGGTCGGTCGTGACGCGGACGCCGGGCGAGGCCGGGTAGGCGAGGTCGGCCGCCGCGCGCAGGTCGCCGAGCACCTGCTGCTGCAGCGACGTGATCTGCACCGACGTCGCGATGTGGTGGATGAAGAAGACGAGCACGCCGACGTCGACCACGCCGAGCAGCACGGCTCCGTGCACGGCGAGCAGCGGCACGAACGCGTCGGCGCCGTCGACCTCGGTGTGCACCGAGCGCATCACGACGATCGCGTAGAGGAACGTCGAGGTGAAGGCCGAGAGCACGAGCTGGTTGGCGCGGTCGGCCATGAAGTTGCGGACGAGCCTCGGCCCGTAGGTCGACGACGTCGTCGCGAGCACCGAGATGGTGATCGAGAACGAGGTGCCCGCCACCGTCAGCATCGACGAGCCGATGATCGAGAGCAGCGACCGTCCGCCGCTCGCGCTCAGCGCATCGAGGAACGGCAGGCCGACCGTGCCGCCGCCGATCAGGCCGCGGTCGACGGCGACGAGCAGCTCGGCCGCCGCGATCGCGACGACGCCGAGCAGCGCCGGGAAGAACCAGAACGACTCCCGCGCGCGGAGCAGGACGGCCCTCACGGCCGGGCCTCGAGGGCGGAGGAGGCGCGGACGCGGCAGAGGAGCATGCCCCATACTGTGCCCGGTCGTGCCCTCGACGGCCCGGCCCAGGTCGGGCACGCAGACGAGGAGGCGCGGCGCGGCAGGGTGCCGCACCGCGCCTCCTCGACGCTGGTCGGGCCGTGGCCCGGGGGACGGGTCAGGCCCGGTGGGCGCCGTCCCCGTGGTGCCGGGTCGACGTCTCGGCGTCGACGGGCGCCTCGGCCGCGACGTGCGACACGGCCTCCGACGAACCAGAGCCGGTGCCGGAGCCCGAGCCCGCACCGCCGTCAGCACCCGCAGCCGGGTGCGACCGCTCGAGCGACGCGCCCTCCACGTCGACGTCGGGCAGGATGCGGTCGAGCCACTTCGGGATCCACCACGCGGCGTCGCCGAGCAGGTGCATCACCGCGGGGATCAGCAGCAGGCGGACGACGAACGCGTCGACGAGCACGCCGAGGGCGAGCCCCAGCCCGATCGACTGGATCATCACGGAGTTCGAGAAGACGAAGCCCGAGAAGACCGCGGCCATGATGAGCGCCGCCGCGATGACCACGGTCCGCCCGGCGTGGACGCCGCGCTGGACGGCGAGGCGTGCCGGCGATCCGTGGGCGTACGACTCGCGCATGCCGCTGACGAGGAACAGCTGGTAGTCCATCGCGAGCCCGAAGAGCACCCCGACCATGAGGATCGGCAGGAAGCTCAGGATCGGGCCGGGGTCGTGCACCCCGAACACCGGGCCCAGCCAGCCCCACTGGAACACCGCGGTCACGCCGCCGAACGCGGCGAACAGCGACAGGACGAACCCGAGCGTCGCCGTCACCGGCACGAGGATCGACCGGAACACGAAGATCAGGATGATCAGCGACAGCCCGACGACGACGAGCAGGTACAGCGGCAGGGCCGCGGCGAGCTTCTCACTGACGTCGATGTTGCCGGACGCGTTGCCGGCCACGCCGAGCGACGAGACGCCCTCGACGTCGAGCGAGCGCAGGTCGCGGACCAGCTGCTCGGTCGACTCGGCCGTCGGCCCGCCCTCGGGCACGACCTGGAACGCGAGCAGGGTGTCGTCGTCCGAGGCGCCGATCGGGGCGATCGCGGCGACGTCGTCCTGGGCGGCCAGCTCGGTGCCGACGCGCACCTGCTCGGCGACGAGGTCGTCGTCCGAGACGGCCTGGTCGAGGTCGGCGACGACGAGCAGCGGCCCGTTGACGCCGGCGCCGAACTTGTCCTCGACGATCTTGTACGCCTGGTAGGCGCTCGAGTCGACGGGCTCCGACGACCCGGCCGGGAGGCCGAGGCGCATCGACAGCGCTGGGATGGCGATGATCAGGAGCACGGCGACGCCCGCGATCAGCGTCAGCACGGCACGGCCGGTGCCCATCGGCGTCGACGGCACCTTCACGGCGCCGGTGCGGCCGACCGCGGCACGCGCCTTCTTCGTGAGGATGCGCGGGCCGACCAGGCGAAGCAGCGCCGGGGTCAGCGTGATCGCGATGAGGATGGCGACGAACACGCAGACCGCGCCGACGGTGCCCATCAGGCCGAGGAAGGGGATCCCCGTCAGGTTGAGGGCGAGCAGGGCGATGAGCACGGTCGAGCCGGCGAACACGACGGCGTTGCCGGACGTGCCGTTGGCCAGCCCGATCGACTCGTCGAGCGGCACGCCGGCCTTGAGCTGCGTGCGGTGCCGGTTCAGGATGAACAGCGAGTAGTCGATGCCGACCGCGAGGCCGAGCATCACGCCCAGCACGGGCGTGACCGAGAGCATCTCGACGGCGCCCGAGAGCGACAGCGAGGCGAGCACGCCGACGCCGACGCCGACCAGGGCGTTGAGCAGGGGCAGGCCGGCGCCGATCAGGGTGCCGAGCATGACGAACAGGACGATCGCGGCGATGATCACGCCGCCGACCTCGCCCGGGCCGAGGATCTCGGGGATCGTCGCGGCGATGTCGTTCGAGACCTCGACGTCGACGCCGGCGATGTCGGCGTCCTCCAGGTGCGAGACGACCGCCTCCTTCGCCTCGGAGGGCACCAGGTTGAGCGCCTTGTCGAACTGGACGGTGGCGACGGCCGTGGTGCCGTCCTCCGACACCTGGCGGATGCCGGACGAGAGGTCGAGCAGCGAGGCGCCGTCCTCGAGGGTCGTCTCCTGCGTCTCGAGCTCGGAGAGGCTCGAGTCGAGGGTGGACTGCTGCGTGTCGATCTGCTGCTGACCGGCCGTGATCTGGGCCTGCTGCGCGTCGAGCTGCGCCTGGGCGGCGGCGAGCTGGCCGGCGGCCCCGGCCTGCGCCCGTGCGGCGTCGAGCTGCTGCTGGCCCGCGGTCAGCTGCGCCTGGGCGGCGTCGATCTGCGCCTGGCCCGACTCGATCTGGGTGCGGCCGTCGGCGATCTGCTGACGACCGGCGTCGATCTTCGCCTGCTGGTCGGCGAGCTGTGCCTGCGTGGCGAACGGGTCGACCGTGCCCTTGACGTCGTCGAGGTCGGTCATCCTGCCGAGCAGCGAGACGATGTCGGCCTGCTGGTCGGCGCTGAAGGCGCTGTCGTCGCTGGTCGTGAACACGACCGAGCCCGTGCCGCCGCTCGCCTGCGGGAACTTGTCGGCGAGCTGGTCCGACACCTCCTGCGTCTTCGTGCCGGGGATGCTCACGGCGGTGGTGAGCGTGCCGCCGAAGAGGGCGAACGAGCCGCCGGCGAGGCCGAGCACGACGATCCAGGCGGCGATCACCACCCAGGCGCGTCGGGCCGACAGCCGGCCGAGTCGGTAGAGCAGGGATGCCATGGGCGGTCGTCCTCCTGGTGGTGCGGTGGGCCGGTGGTCGGTCCGTGGGGTGGTGGAGCCTCGCGTCGCGTCGTCGGGAAGGAGGTGGGGGTCGGGCAGGTCAGGCAGGAGGCGCGTAGCCGCTGCGCACGGTCGCGATCAGCCGGTCGAACAACTCGGCCCAGACCTCACGGGAAGCGTCGTCGAGCGAGCCTTCCGTGCGCCTGACCCAGTGCACCGCGATGACCGCGATGCCGTGCATGACCGAGCTGACGAGCAGCTCGACGTCGAGCTCGTCGACGTCGATGCTGCGGCGGGCCGCGTCGGCCGAGAGCTGCTCGGTCGCGCGCGAGAAGACGTCCTGCATGACGTTCGGCGCCCCGTTGCCCTCAGCGTCTCCGTCGAGCACGCGCCACAGGTAGGCGATGACGGCGGGCAGGTCGATGCCGCGGAGGGCGAGCGCGACCTCGTCGAACAAGGAGGCGCGGGTGCCGGCGACGGCAGGCGTCGCGACGGCCGCGGTGGCCGACTGGAACTCGTCGACGGCGTCGGTGATCGCCACGGTGCCGAGCGTCATCACGACCTCGTCGAGGCTCGCGAAGTGGTTGAAGATCGTGCGGCGCGACACGTCGGCACGGTCGGCGAGCTCGTCGACGCTGAAGCGCGGGGCGCCGCGCTCGGCGATCAGCGCGTCGGCCGCGTCGAGGATCGCCTGACGGTGCCGCGCCTTGAGGGCGGCGCGTCGGTCGAGGGCGGGAGCGGTCGTGGGCACCTGCCTACACTAAGTGCAGCGACGCACTCGGTGCACGGCGCCCAGGTGGGGAATCGCTGGGAAGTTCGGCCGGGCCCCTCAGCGGCCGAGGGCCCGCGCGAGGTACGGGGCCGTGCGGCTCGCTCGCGACGCGGCGACCTCGCCCGGCGTGCCCGTCGCGACGACCTGCCCGCCCGCGTCTCCCCCGCCGGGGCCGAGGTCGATCACGTGGTCGGCGGCCGCGACGACGTCCATCGCGTGCTCGACCACGACGACCGTGCTGCCTGCGTCGACCAGCCGCTGCAGCTGCGCGACGAGCAGCTCGACGTCCGCGGGGTGCAGGCCGGTCGTCGGCTCGTCGAGCAGGTACAGGGTGTGGCCGCCGCGCATCCGCTGCAGCTCGGTCGCGAGCTTGATCCGCTGGGCCTCGCCGCCCGACAGCTCGGGGGCCGGCTGCCCCAGCCGCAGGTAGCCGAGGCCGACCTGCCGCAGCGTCGAGAGCGCGCGGGAGGCGGCCGGCACGTCGCCGAGGAACCCCTCGGCCTCGTCGACGGTCATCCCGAGCACATCGGCGATCGTCGCGCCGTGCCAGGTCACCTCGAGCGTCTCGGCGGTGTACCGCGCGCCGTGGCACTCGGGGCAGGGCGCCCAGCTGCCCGGCAGGAACAGCAGCTCGACCGTGACCGAGCCCTCGCCCTGGCAGACCTCGCAGCGGCCGCCGACCACGTTGAACGAGAACCGTCCGGCTCCCCAGCCGCGGGCCCTCGCCTCGTCGGTGGCCGCGAAGGAGGCGCGGACCGCGTCGAAGAGGCCGGTGTACGTCGCGAGGTTCGACCGCGGGGTGCGGCCGATCGGCGCCTGGTCGACCTGCACCACGCGGTCGACGAGCGGGTGCTCGGTCGCGCGCTCGGCGAGGACGCCGCCGACGAGGCTCGACTTGCCCGAGCCGGACACGCCCGTGACGGCGGTGAGGACCCCGAGCGGCACGTCGACGTCGAGGGCACGGAGGTTGTGCCGGGCGACGTCGCGCAGCTCGAGCCACGCGGCGGGGACGCGCGGGGCACGGGAGGCGGGCGCGTCCTGGGCGGTCTCGCGCGCCTCCTCGGGCTTCTCCTCGTGCCCCGGGGCCGACGTCGCGACCGCCGCGCGACGCGGCGTGAGGAACCGGCGGGTGACCGACGCCTCGACGTCGGCGAGGCCGTCGACGGGGCCGCTGTAGAGCACCTCGCCTCCCCCGGTGCCGGCGCCCGGCCCGACGTCGACGACCCAGTCGGCGCGACGGACGATCTCCATGTCGTGCTCGACGACGAACACGCTGTTGCCCCCGGCGCGGAGGGCCTCGAGCACCTCGACCAGCGACTCGGCGTCGGCCGGGTGCAGGCCCGCGCTCGGCTCGTCGAGCACGTAGACGACGCCGAAGAGCCCCGAGCGCAGCTGCGTCGCGATCCGCAGCCGCTGCATCTCGCCCGGCGAGAGCGTCGGCGTCGCGCGGTCGAGGCTGAGGTAGCCGAGCCCGAGGCCGGTGAGCACCTCGACCCGTGACAGCAGGTCGCGCGCGATGGTGACGGCCACCTCGGTGCCCTCGCCCGAGGAGGCCCGCGAGGTCGCCGCGGTCGCGTGCGCCAGCGAGGCGGTCGGCCGCAGCACCTCGGCGACCTCGGACAGGGGCAGCCCGTTCAGCTCAGCGATCGTGCGGCCGGCGAAGGTCACGGCGAGCGCCGCCCGCGTCAGTCCGGTGCCGCCGCAGAGCGAGCACGGGCCCGACTCGACGAACTGCAGCACCTTGGCGCGCTGCGTCTCGCTCTGCGAGTCGGCGAGGGTGTGCAGCACGAAGGCCCGGGCGCTCCAGAACCGGCCCTTGTACGGCTTCGCCACTCGGTCGCGCTGCGGGACGACCTCGACGACGGGCTGCTCCTCGGTGAAGAGGAGCCAGTCGCGGTCGGCCTTCGGCAGCTCGCGCCACGGGCGGTCGATGTCGTGGCCGAGCACGGCGGTGACGTCGCGCAGGTTCTTGCCCTGCCAGGCGCCGGGCCAGGCGGCGATGGCGCCCTCGCGGATGCTGAGCGAGTCGTCGTGCACCGCCGACGCCTCGGTCACCTCGTGGGCGATGCCGAGCCCGTGGCAGCGCGGGCAGGCGCCCGCGACGGTGTTCGGCGAGAAGGAGTCGGACTCGAGCCGCTCGGCGCCTTCGGGGTAGCTGCCCGCGCGCGACCAGAGCATGCGGGTCGAGTTCGAGAGGGTGGTGAGGGTGCCGACGGTCGACCGCGAGCTGGGCGCGCCGCGACGCTGCTGCAGGGCGACGGCGGGCGGCAGGCCGGTGATCGACGCGACGTGCGGGGTGCTGCCCTGGGCGATGAGGCGGCGGGCGTAGGGCGCGACCGACTCCAGGAACCGGCGCTGCGCCTCCGCGAAGATCGTGCCGAACGCGAGCGACGACTTGCCCGAGCCGGAGACGCCGGTGAACGCGACGATGCGGTCGCGGGGCACGTCGACGTCGACGTCGCGCAGGTTGTTCTCGCGGGCGCCGCGGACGCGGACGAAGCCGTCGGCGGGCGCGGCCGCCGATGCGGCCACGGGTGCGTCGGCGGGTGCGTCCGCGGTCGCGTCGGCGGGTGTCGAGGAGGCGCGCGAGCGTGAGGAGGGCATCCGGGCGATGGTAGGCGGTGCTGCGGCAGCGGGTCCGGGCCGGCGGGTCGCCGAGACCGACAGCTCGCTGCGAGAGGGGCAGACGACCTTGTCCGTCCGCCCCGGCGTGGCTACCGTGGAGGCACGGCACCGGGGGGTGCCGGACGCGAGGCAGCGCTGCTGCTCACCGACTCGCGAGCACGACGCGATCAGGGAGACGGACCATGTCGACGACGACGAAGACAGGCAGCGGAGGCGGCACCGGCGCCGCCGGCAGCGGCAGCAGCAGCGCAGGCGGCGCGATCGGCGGCCGACCGGACCGGTTCGCGACGACCGCCGGCCGCCTCCTCCGCGCCCCTGCCTCGGCCGCGCGGTACGCGAGGCTCCGCGCCAGGGCGACGTCGACGCCGCGTCCGAGCGACGTGCCCTTCGGCGCCGGCGCCGGCGTCGACCCCGACCGGGTGCTCGTCGTCGGAGCAGGGCCGGCCGTCGGCTGGGGCACCAGCTCGCACGACCTCGCCCTGCCGGGACGCGTCTCCCGTCGGCTGGCTCGCCGCACGGGCCGCGGCTCCCACGTGGCCTCCCTCGCGGAGCCGACCCACCGCCTCCCCGCGATCCGTGAGGCCCTGGACGACCTGTTCCTCGAGAACTGGGACGTGGTCGTCGTCACGCTCGGAGCTGCCGACGCCGTGACGCTCCGCTCGCCGCGCGCCTGGGGCCGCGAGCTCGACGCGCTCGTGACCTCGCTCCTGGCCAGGCTCCGGCCGTGCGCGCGGGTGGTCGTGGTCTCGGCCCCCCTGTCGGACGCCCTCTCGACGTTCGGGCTGCACCCGTCGCCCGCCGCCGACCGGCACGCTCGGGTGCTCCGCGACGTCGCCGATCGCGTCTGCGCCGATCACGCGCGCGTCACGCACCTCGCGCTGCCTGCCGTCCCTGCGGGGCACGACGGGTCGGCCGCATCTGCCGCGCCGCACAGGATCGGGGCCCAGGAGGCGCCCGGCGGCGTCGACGACCCCACCGGCCGTCTCTACGAGCAGTGGGCCGACGCGCTCAGCGAGCACGTGGCGCCGTTGCTGCACGCCCAGCGCGCCCGGACCGACTCGCCGCAGCGGGCGCGGAACCGGCCCCAGCCCGCGCGGGTCAGGCTCGACGCGATCAGCTCCTCGGGGCTCGTCCAGGCCGAGCCGACGGCGGCCCTGCACGACATCACCGACCGGGCCAGGGAGGCGTTCTCGACCGACGGGGCCGCCTTCGACCTGGTGCTCGACGACCACCAGTGGGCCGTGGTCAGCACGCTCGGGTCGGCCACGGCCATGCCCCTCAGCGAGTCGTTCTGCGTCACGACGATCCGCTCGGAGGAGCCGTTCGTCGTGTCGGACGCCTGGCAGGAGGGGCTCGACCTGCCCCGCAACGACATCCGCTTCTACGCGGGCTGGCCCGTCCACACGGCCGACGGCACGCGGATCGGGGCTCTGTGCGTCTTCGATCCGCAGCCCCGCGACGTGTCGGACCTCCAGGTCGAGCTGCTCCGCGGCTTCGCGCTCGACATCGAGCGCGAGCTGTTCCGCCGAGCGGCCGCCTGAGACTTCGTCACGTCCACGTAGACTGACGCCGTGCTCCGTCGCCTCGCTCCCCTCGCCGCCGTCGTGCTCTCCGCCGCCCTCCTCGCGGGGTGCTCCACCGCCGACGACGAGCCCGACCGTCCGTCTCCGAGCTCCACCCGGTCGGCCACCGCGCCCGCGCCGACACCGACGCTGAGCGCCGCCCCCGCCGTCCCCTCGACGTCGACCGTCGCGAGCGTCACGGGCCGGTCGGTCGAGGTGCACGACGCCCCCGACGGCGCCGTGACGACCACCCTGGACAACCCGCAGGCGTCCGGGGCACCGCTCGTGCTGCTCGTGCTCGGCCAGGAGGGCGACTGGGTGAACGTCTCCGTCGCGCAGCGTCCGAACGGGAGCAGCGGCTGGGTGCCGGCCTCCGCCGTGACCCTGACCACCACCTCCTACGCCCTGGTCGCCTCGACGACGAGCAACACGCTCGTGCTCTACGACGCCGGCGTCGAGAAGAAGTCGTTCCCGGTCGCGACCGGCACCGGCGGCACGCCGACGCCGACCGGGTCGTTCTACCTGACCGAGCTGCTCGCCCCGACGAACCAGGGCTACGGGCCGTTCGCCTACGGGCTCTCCGCGTTCTCGGACGCCCTGAACTCGTTCGGCGGAGGCCCCGGGCAGATCGGCCTGCACGGCACGGACGACGAGGCCAGCATCGGCCAGGCCGCCAGCCACGGCTGCATCCGCCTCTCGAACGCCGACATCAGCGAGCTCGCCGCGATGCTCCCGCTCGGCACGCCGATCACGATCACGTAGCGGGCCCGGCCGCGCGCGCGCTCGGCGCCGGGCCCGGGCTCCTCCTCGGCGTGGGGCCCGCAAATGCCGACCGTTCGCGCCGCACGGGCCCTGCAACACCCGGATATCCACGTATTGCAGCGCCCACGGTCGGCATCTGCGCCGCGCGAGCCCGCCATGGCCGACCGACCGGCCCGCCTCAGAGGACGATCAGCACCACCACGACCGCAGCCGCGACGACGACCTCCAGCACGACGTCCGCCACGATCCGCCGACGCGACCGGTCGGGCCGCAGCCACGGCAGAGCCGGCCAGCGCAGCACCGCGCCCACCACGCCGGCCGCGACGAGCAGCACCGGCAGCAGCCAGAGCGCCACGGGGACCGAGCTCCAGGGCAGCAGCTGGTGCAGCACCACCAGGACCACCACCGAGTTCAGCGCGGCGATCAGCAGGTCGACGCGGCTGCGGGTGCGCCGCGCCTCCTTCGCGGTCCAGACCGAGAACGCGAAGGCCCCCGGCACGAACAGGGCGAGCACGCCGACGACGACGGCCGAGATCCAGGTCACTTCTCCTCCTCCAGCAGCTCGAAGGCGAGGTCGTCGAGGCTGACGGCCGAGCTGCTCAGCACGACCACCGCACGGTCGGAGTCACGGTCGAAGCCGACGAAGCTCGCGTAGCCGCCCGTCATCCCGTTGTGCCAGGTCGAGGTGCCGTCGCCGTCGTGCGGCGTCGTCATCCACGCCCAGCCGATCTCTGCGCCCCCGCCGCCCGCCTCGACGAGAGGCTCGGTCGCGATCACTCCCGGGGCCCGGTCGTCGCGCTGCGCCATCGTGTAGGCGACCATGTCGTCGAGGGTCGAGCGGACGCTGCCGGCGGGGCCGAAGGCCCGCATCGTCCAGGCGTCCGCGTGCCGCCCGCTCGACGTGAAGCCGGTGGGCGCGTCCGCGCGGAGCCCGTCCGGGTCGCCCGGCGCGTACGTGTCGGCCAGGCCGAGCGGCTCGGCGACGCGCTCGGCGACGAGCTGCTCCCAGGGCGTGTCGGCCGCCGCGGCCAGCGCCTGCCCGAGCAGAGCCATCCCGAAGTTGGAGTAGCCGTACGGCTTCTCGTCGTCGACCTCGGCCCGCGAGGCCTGCCCGACGAGCGCGGCGACGTCGTCGGTGTACGGGTCGGCACCCGAGAAGTTCGAGAGAAGCACCCGCCCCGTGAACGGCAGGTCGGCGGGGAGCCGCGGCAGGCCGCTGTGCTGCGTCGCCAGCTCCTCGAGGGTGATCGAGGAGGCGTCGCCCGTCACCCCGAGGAGCTCGCCGAGCGTGCTCTCGCGCTGCACCTCGCCGCGCTGCTGGGCGACCGCGTACAAGGAGGCGGTGACCGTCTTCGTCACCGACCCGATCTCGAACTCGTCGGCCCCCGGCCCCGTGGCCGTGCCGAACTCGGCACGGGTGACCTCGTCGCCGTCGACGACCGCGACGGCGAGCCGGTCGAAGGCGCCGGCGGGCAGCTCGTCGCGGACCCGCTGGATCAGCGCCTCGTCGCCGGTCGCCTCGGTCGAGAGCGACGGCGGGCGCGGGATCGCGGCGGCGCCGAGGCCGAGCGTGACGACGCCCGCGACCACGGCGGCGACGACGCGGCGCCCGCCACGGCCGCCACGGCCCGTGCTGCCGACGGTGCCGCCGTTGCTGCCGGTGGTGCGTCCGGTGCGCTCGGCCCCGCTCACGAGGTCCTCCCCGCGGCGCCGAGCACGACGAGCAACGGCACGACCCGCTCGGGCGGCACGGCGTAGCGCCCCCGACCCACGGCCACGAGCCACCCCGTCGCGACCAGCTGCCCCAGGTGGTGGTACAGCTGCCCGGTCGACCCGAGGCCTCCCTCGGCCGAGATCTGCGCGACCGTGTCCGCACCTCCCACGACCGCCTGCAGCAGGCCGAGCCGCGTGGCGTTGCCGAGCGCGGCGAGCGACGGAGCGACCTGCGCCCAGTCGGCGGACAGCAGCCCGTCGGTCGTCAGCGTGATCTGCCAGTCGACGGGGCCCGCGGGCACCGCGACGGAGCCCGCGAAGACGATGCCTCCCGGGGGGTCGAGGCGCTGCTTGACGCCGTCGAGCGCCCAGAACACGTCGGCCGAGGAGCCCGCGGCAGCAGGAGCCGAGGAGGCGCCCACCGGCTCGTCGGCACCGGCACCGGCACCGGCCGCCTGCTCGAGCACGTCGAGGCGCGCGAGGGCTCCGGCCAGGGTCTCGCGCAGCTCGTCGAGCTCGGCGCGGACAGGATCGGTAGGGATCATCACTCCACCATAGCCAGAATTACGGAGGAAGTCAGCAGATATGGAGACCTGGGCGTCCTGCAGCGGAAGGACCCGGCGGTCACCGGCCGACGACGAACGTCTCGACCGCCGCGACCGCCGCGCCCCGCGCCCACCGCGTGAACCCGGTCGCCTGCAGGTCGACCGTCACGGGCTCCGCGTCCGCAGCCCGACGAGCCCGCATCGCCGTGTCGACGACGTCGCGGCCCGCCAGGGCCAGCCCGATCCCGTCGCCCGTGACGACGATCGCGCGCGGCCAGGCCAGGTCGGCGACGAGCGCGAGCAGCGCACCCAGCGCCTCCGCCGCCTCCTCGACGACGGCCGTCGCCCCGGCCTGCCCGGACGAGTGCGCGGCCAGCAGGTCGTCGAGCGAGACGTCGCCGCCCCGCCCGAGGGCCCCGGCGGCCCGGTCGAGCACGGCCGGCACGGCCAGCACCGAGGAGGCGCACCCCCGGTGGCCCTCGTCGCACACGCCGTCGCCGATGCCGAGGGGCACGTGGGCGATCGGGCTCCGCGCGCTCGACGGCAGCTCGAGGATCTCCCCGCCGACGACGAGCGCGTAGCCGAGGCCGGCGCCGATCGTGACCAGCGCGAAGCGGTCGAGGTCGCGCGCGGCCCCGAGCCAGCGCTCGGCGCGGACGAGCGAGACGACGTCGTTGTCGACGACGACGGGCAGGTCGAGGCGCTGCCGGAGGGCGGCGCCGAGGTCGACGTCGACCCAGCCGAGCAGCGGCGCGACCGAGACGCGGCCCTCTGCGTCGAGCTGTCCGCCGACGCTCACCCCGACCCCGTGGACGGCTCGGTCCGGGCACAGGGCGAGCAGTCGGCGCACGAGATCGGCGACCGCGGCGACGACGACGCCCGGATCCGTCGAGGGGAGCTCGACGGACGCGTCGTGCAGCACCTCGGCGCGCAGGCCGGCGACCACGCCCCAGACCCGCCCCGTGGTGATCTTGACGCCGACGACGACGTCGCGGTCGACGACCAGGTCGAGCGGGGTCACCGGTCGGCCGAGGCCGGGGCCGAGCACCGGGCCGAGCTCGGACACCACCCCGGCGTCGAGCAGGGGCCGGACCGCGCGCGTCACCGAGCCCGGCGTGAGCCCGAGCGCGAGGCCCAGCCCGCCGCGGGTCAGCGGGCCGTGCAGCAGCAGCTCGACGACCACCTGGTGACCGGTGCCCCGCCGCGGCAGGAGGGAGGCGGGCGTCGCGGCAGGACCCGTCCCGGTCTCGTCTCCCACGGTGCCTCCTCCGACGATCAGCAGTGTAGTGACGGCCCACCTGCTTGACCGATCAGATCGTTGCGCACTACAAATAAACGTCGAGGTCGACCACCTCGGCCGCACGCGACCCCGCCCGAGGAGCACGATGACGACGCCGTCCGACCCCACGACCACCCCCGCGACCGCCGAGCCGACCGCGACTGCGGTCCCCTCGGTGGTCCACCTGACCTCCGGCGGCGTGAGCGTCGTGCTCGACCTCGGCGCGGGCCGCCTGCCCGTCGTCGCCTGGTGGGGCGCCGCACTCGGCGACCTGTCGGCGGACGAGCTCGACGCCGTCGTCCGCGGCGGCCTCGCCGGCGTCGTGCCGAACGAGCTCGACGAGCCCGAGGTCGTCGAGCTGCTGCCGCTCGCCTCGGGCGGCTGGCGGGGCCAGCCCGGCCTCGAGGGGCACAGCGCGGGGACGGCGTGGACGCCGCTCTTCCGGGCTGAGGCCACCACGCTCGAGGGCCGCGTCCTCACCGTGCACGGCGTCGACGAGCAGTCGGGCCTCGCGGTCGACGTCGTCGTCGAGCTGCTCGGGTCCGGGCTGCTGCGCAGCCGTGCCGCGGTCACCCGCACCTCCGGCGACGAGTTCGTCGTCGACTCGCTGCAGGTCGCCCTGCCCGTGCCCCGGCGCGCCCAGGAGGTGCTCGACCTCGCCGGCCGGTGGGGCCGCGAGCGCGCCCCGCAGCGGCTGCCGTTCGTCGTGGGCGCGCACCTGCGCGACTCGCGGCGCGGGCGGACCGGGGCCGACGCCTCCCTGGTGCTGGCCGCCGGCACGCCCGGCTTCGGCTTCTCGTCCGGCGAGGTGTGGACGCTGCACGTCGCGTGGAGCGGCGACCACCGCGAGTACGCCGAGCGCATGGCGAGCGGCACGAGCGTGATCGGCGGCGGCGAGCTGCTGCTGCCCGGCGAGGTGCGGCTCGCGGCCGGCGAGACGTACCAGGGGCCGTGGGTCTACGCCTCCTGGGGGCGAGGCCTCGACGCCGCCGCGGCACGGTTCCACGAGCACCTCCGGTCGCGCCCCGGGCACCCCTCGTCGCCGCGGCCCGTCGTCCTCAACACCTGGGAGGCCGTGTACTTCGACCACGACCTCGACCGGCTCGTCGAGCTCGCCCGCGCGGCCGCCGAGGTCGGCGCCGAGCGGTTCGTGCTCGACGACGGCTGGTTCCGCGGGCGACGCGACGACACGGCCGGCCTCGGCGACTGGTTCGTCGACGAGACGGTCTGGCCCGACGGCCTCGAGCCGCTGATCGACGCTGTCCGCGAGCTCGGCCTCGACTTCGGCATCTGGGTCGAGCCCGAGATGGTCAACCCCGACAGCGACCTGGCCCGCGCGCACCCCGAGTGGATGCTCGCGCCGGCCGGCCGGCTCCCCATGACCGGCCGCAGCCAGCAGGTGCTCGACCTCGGGCACCCCGAGGCGTACGCGTACCTGCTCGAGCGACTCACCGACCTGCTCGGCTCGCACGACGTCGCGTACGTCAAGTGGGACCACAACCGCGACCTGCTCGAGGCCGGCCACTCCCCCACCGGCACGCCGGGCGTGCACGAGCAGACCCTCGCGCTCTACCGCCTGCTCGACGAGCTGCGCGGGCGGTTCCCGGCCGTCGAGATCGAGTCGTGCTCGTCCGGCGGTGCCCGAGCCGACCTCGGCGTGCTCGAGCGCACCGACCGGGTCTGGGCCAGCGACAACATCGACCCGCTCGAGCGCCAGCAGATCCAGCGCTGGACCTCGCAGCTGCTGCCCGGCGAGATCGTCGGCTCGCACGTCGGCTCGCCGCACTCGCACTCGACGGGCCGCACGCACACCCTCGCGTTCCGCGCGGGCACCGCGCTGTTCGGCCACTTCGGCATCGAGTGGGACGTCTCCAGCGCCTCCGCCGACGAGCGCGCCGAGCTCGCCCGCTGGGTCGACCTCTACAAGGAGGTGCGACCGCTCGTGCACACCGGTCGCGTCGTGCGCGCCGACCACGTCGACGAGTCGTCGCTCCTGCACGGCGTCGTGTCGCAGGACGGGTCGGACGCCCTCTTCGCCTTCGTCCAGCTGACGACGCCGCTCACCTCGGCGACGGGGTCCGTGCCGCTGCCGGGGCTCGATCCGGCACGCCGGTACCGCGTCGAGCTGCAGGCGCCCGGCGACGTGCCGCGCACGCGGTCCGACTCGCCGCCGCCGTGGATCGTGGACGGGGGCGTCGTGCTGTCGGGCGGCGTGCTCGCCGAGCAGGGGCTGCAGCTGCCCGCGCTGCACCCCGAGCAGCTGCTGCTGCTGCGCGCGACCGCCCTGTAGGAGGCGCGGGCCGGCCCCGACCCGCCCCTCGCGAGTCGTAGGCGAGAAGGGACGACATGGACGTGGGCCCCCGTCCATGTCGTCCCTTTTCCCCCATGAAGCGAGCGAGTCCCTCGGAAGGCGACCACCGCCTCCTGGGTGTGGCCCCTCGGGACACGGCGTACGCTCGCGCCCATGACCAACGACGATCACACCACTCGCCCCTCCGAGGCGAAGCACGAGACCGACGACCCCACCACCTCGACCGCGACCAGCGAGGAGACCGTGGAGGAGATGCAGTCGACGCCCGTGTCGGACTCCCCCGCGATCGACGACGACATCGACCAGGACGCCGTCAAGACCCTGCCCGGCTCGGGCGGGCCCGACGACGTCGGCACGATCGACGTCGACCCCGCCGACCTGAACCTCTCGGGCGACTCGATCCCCGGGCACCCGAAGCCGGGCCCGCCCAAGCAGTAGTCCGCCGTCGGCCGGGCCCAGGCCTCAGGCGCCGACGCCGTCCCGGAGGAGTCGGACGACGCCGTCGATCGACTCCTCCGTCAGCTCCCGCCGCGTCACGATGTGGTAGCTGAGGAGACCCACCAACGCCTCGACCGCCGTCGCGATCGGGGCGTCCGCACGTACCTGGCCTGCCTCCGCCGCGCGGTCGAACCGGGACTCGAGGGCCACCCTCGTCACCGTCGTGAGCTGCTCGTCGTAGCGAGCCGCCACCTCGTCGTCCTCTGCCGTGGCCGCCGACGTCGCCCTCAGCAGGGCGGACGTCGACGGCGTCGCGAGCGCCCGGCCGAAGTCGCGCAGCCACCCGGCGACGTCGGCCCAGACGTCGTCGCTGTCGGTCTCGGGGCTCGGCACGGCGAGGCCGGGCATCAGGTGCCCCTCGAGGACGCCCTCGGCCACGAGCGCCGCCTTCGACGACCACCAGCGGTAGATCGTCTGCTTGCCGACGCCGGCCGCCGCCGCGACCCGGTCGAGCGAGAGCTTGTCGTATCCTCGCTCGGCGAGCTCGTCGCGGGCCGCCAGCAGGATCGCGAGGCGCGCCTCCTCGCTGCGAGCCCGGCCGGGTCGTGTCGTGGTCATGGCTCCAGCTTGGCCGATCGCCGCTACTGCACCGACCAGCCGCCGTCGCTCGCGAGGATCGCGCCGTTGATGTTGACCGCGTCGTCGCTGAGCAGGAACGTGATCGACGCCGCCAGCTCCTCGGCGGTCGCGACGCTCGGGATCGCCGCCTGGAACGGCCGCAGCCGGGCCGACCCGACCTCGGACACGGCCGCGGGGAACGGGATGCCCGTCGCGACGCCGCCGGGCGCCACCGCGTTGACCCGGATGCCCTGGCCCGCGTACATGAAGGCGGCCGACTTCGTCAGGCCGACCACGCCGTGCTTCGACACCGTGTAGGCGTTGCCCGAGGCGTTGCCGCGCAGCCCCGCCTCGGAGGCGACGTTGACGACCGAGCCGCGGCCCGCCTCCTGCATGAGCGGCAGCACCGCCCGCGAGAGCTTGAACGCGCCGGTGAGGTTGACGGCGATGACCTTGTCCCACATCGCGTCGCTCGTCTCGTGCAGCGGCGAGAAGTCGTCGTTGATGCCCGCGATGTTCGCGAGGGCGTCGATGCGCCTGTCGGCGGCGGCGACGATGCGGTCGACGTCGTCCTGCGCCGTGATGTCGCCGACGACCGTGACGAGGGGGACGTCGATGCCGGGCAGGTCGGCGACGAGCGCCTCCAGCTTGTCGGCGAACAGGTCGACGGCGACGACGCGGCCGCCCTCGCGGGCCACGCGGGAGGCGGTCGCCCGGCCGATCCCGGAGGCCGCGCCGGTCACGACCACGGTCTTGCCCGTGAACCGGCCCGGCGTGGCCTTCTCGCGCCAGGGGCCGGTGTCGTCGTCGCCCGCCGCCTCCTCGGGGACCACGCCGCCGTTGGCCCGGAGCACGAGGTCGTCGACGAGGGCCTGCGGCAGCTGGCCCTGGCTCAGCGCGACGAGCTGCTGCAGCGGCAGGCCGCGGACGGGAGCGAGCGACGACTCGTCGAACGCGCCTCCCTGCCCGAGCACCTCACGGACGAGGGCGCCGCCCTCGGGGTGGTCGAGCCAGTCGCCGATGGAGGTGGAGCCGGTCAGCGGGCGGTCGTTCGTGGTCATGGTGTCTCGCTTCCTCGCGTGTAACGAGACTGATCGTCTCGGTTCGGCGAGCGTAGGGGCGGAGGCTGAGCGTCAGCCGCGCGAGGGGTCAGCCGCGCGAGTACCGGACGACGACGCCGGGCGACCACGTCGTGAGGTCGGGCTCGCGGTCGACGAGGCCGGGCAGGCCGGCCGCCGCGAGCAGCTCGTCGTCGAGGCGGGTCACCGTCGCGGTCCGCAGGGGCCAGGGCTCGTGGGCCCTCCGCCACCAGCGCGTCGAGCCGAAGGAGGGGGCGTGCACGCCCCAGCGCTCCGTCAGGAACTCGAGGGCCGGGTCGGGCGCGACCGCCTCGTCGCCCGGGGCGACGCGCACGAGGCTGCCCGCACCTCCTCGGTGCCGCTGCGTGCGGTGCGCGACGTCGTCCGGCCGCACGCGGGACCCGGCCCGGGCCCAGACGTAGGGCAGGCCGATCGTGCGCGCGGCGAGCACGGCGGGGAGGTGCTGCGTGTCGATCGACCGGTAGGCGACGCCCTGCCTGCCGGCGTCGTCGACCGTCGCGAGCTGCACCACGATCTCGGTCATGGTGCCGAGGCGGCCGAGCCTCGGCAGGGGCGGCACGGTGCTGTCGACGAAGCGGTAGGCGACGAGGCTGGCCCAGGCCGCGCCGTCGTGCTCGTCGGGGCGGGTGCCGGGCGGCACGAGCGGGGCGACGCGGTCGGGCTCGACCCGCCAGTGCAGGCCGACGACCTCGCGCCAGTCGTGCTGCGTGACAGGTCGGTGCGGGAGCGGCGGGGCGGCGGACACGCGTCCGTTCTACGCCCCACCGCGCGCGGCGTGCCGCAGACGAGCGAGTCCGTCGCAGCCGGGCTGCCGCGACAGCCCGAGACCGACGAACTCGCCCGTCTCGGGCTCGACCTGCCCCTGCAGGCCGCGGAGGCTCAGCCCTGCGACGATCCCTGGCGACGGAGGCGGCGAGCCAGCACCAGCACGAGGCCGGCCAGCAGCAGGGCCGCTCCGAGCGAGAGCGCGAGCGTCGTCATGACCGAGCTGCCGGTGAAGGCGAGGGCCGAGGCCGCCGCTGCGGCCGAGCTGCCGGCAGCGTCCGACGAGGAGGCGGCGGGCGCGGACGGCGCCCCTGCCTGTCCCGCGGCGGGCGCGGCGGGCACCGGAGCGGCCGCGACGACGACCGTGGTCGTGACGCTCGAGGCGGCGAAGTCGGCGTCGCCGCTGTAGTCGGCCGTGATCGAGCGGGTGCCGGCAGCGAGACCCGTCACGTCGCAGCCGTCGGCCGGCAGGACCACGGTGCAGAGCACGGTGTCGCCCTCGCGGAACACGACCGTGCCGGTGGCGCCCCGGGGCAGGCCGGACACCACGAGGCGCACCGGGCTGCCGGCGACGGCGCCTGCCCCGGACGTGCCGACCGTCGGCGACGTCGGCTCGGGGGCGACGACCAGGTCGAACGGCTCGCCCTCGGCAGGGTCGTAGTTCGCGTCGCCGCTGTAGACCGCGCGGACCACGTGGGTGCCGCCGTGGAGCCCGGCGGGCACGGTGCAGGAGGTGTCGGGCAGCGTCGCGGTGCAGAGGACTGCGCCGTCGGCCGTCGTGTAGACGATGGTCCCGGTCGCCCCGGCGGGGACGCCCTCGGAGTCGAGGACCGCCGGCTGCCCGTGCACGACCTCGACGGTCGTGTCGGCCTCGTCAGGGCCGTCGCCGTCGCCCGTGCCCGTGCCGGTGCCGTCGCCCGTGCCGCCGCCCGTCGCGGGCGCGCCGATCACGGCCGTCCCCTTGGCCACGCGGAGACCGCGAGGCGCCGAGGTCGAGCCCTCGTGGTCGCCGTCGCCCGAGTAGCGCGCCGACACCTGGTGGTCACCAGCGGCCAGGTCGGCCGGGGCGTCGCACGACGTCGCCGGGAGGGTCGCCGTGCAGAGCACGGTGCCGTCCGCCGCGACGAAGTCGACCGTGCCGGTCGCGTCGGCAGGCAGGTCCGTGGCCGTCAGCGTCGTCGGGACGCCGTGACGCGCCTCCTGCGTGGGCTCTGCGAGGCCCGTCGCGGTGGCGCTCCGGGCGACGACCAGGTCGAAGGTGGTCGACGCCGCGGCGTGGTCGGAGTTCCCGGCGTACGAGACGACGACGCCGCGCGTCCCCACCTCGGCCGGCCTGGTCGAGCACGCGGCGGCGCCGGTGCCGTCGAGCTTCGCCGAGCACAGCTCGACACCGGTCTCGGCTTCTCGGAACACGGCGAGGCCGGAGGGCGTCGTCGCGCCGGCCGAGGTCGACGAGAACGTCGCGCGGAGCATCGTCTCGACGCCGCGCTGGGCCGCGACGTCGGAGGACGTGCCGACGACGGCCTGCACCGGCACGGTCACGACGGAGGCGACCGTGCGGGCCTCGGCGTCGCGCGAGGCGACGACGGTCGAGACGCTCAGGGCACGTGCCGTCCCCGACGTGGTGACCGGCACGCGCACGGCCGGGAGGGTCGTGCCGGGCGCGAGCTCCGTCGTGGGCACGAACTCGCAGATGACCTCCTGCCCTGCGACGTCGCAGGTCCAGCCGTCGCCGGGGTCGAACGAGGAGGCGGGGGTCACGCCGACGGGGAACGTGGTCGTCGTGCGGATCGGCTGCGACTCGCTGCCGCCCTGCTCCGAGACCGTCGGGGTCACGGCGTGCACGCCCTGCGTCCCGCGGGCGATCGTGACGTCGGCGGCGGTCGCCGACAGGACGGGCACGGGCCCGGCCAGGGTCTGCGCCTTCAGGTAGTTGACCTCATGGACGTCGGAGGCGCCGCCGGTGCCGGCGACCCAGCCGTAGGTGAGCTTGTAGGGGAACCCGGTGGCCTGGTCGATCCAGGAGGAGGGGATGCCCGCGACGTTCGACGCCCCGAGCTTCGGCAGGTCGCCGGTCAGGACCTGGCGGGCGCCTCCGATCGGCGTGAAGACGACGGAGTACTGGCCGGGCGCGACGGTCACGTCCGTGGCGCGGCTGCCCGTGAGGGGCTGGGCGGTCGGGTTGATGAGGATCTCGACGGGCACCTTGGCCTGGTCCCGGTCGGTCACGCCGGCCTTGCTGAGCGAGCCGCCCTGCAGCTTCGCGGACGAGACGACGCAGTAGCCGGTCGTCCCGTTGCCGGGGCCGCGCACGGTCACGCTGTCCGGGGTCCGGACCCGCTGCGGCGAGGGCGTCGAGCAGCCGGTGCCCTGGAAGTCGGGGGCGACGAAGTTGCCGTAGCGGTCGAGGCCGATGCCGAGGTAGGCGTTGGCGAGGCCCGAGCCCGAGCGCGTCCCGCTGTAGCCGAGCGATCCGCCGAGCTGGCCGATCTGCTGGGGCACGGCCGGTGCGTAGGGGTCGGTCGCCGCGAGGTAGAACACGATGCCGTCGGCGGTGGTGCCCGTGCCGTCGGCGGTGCCGTTGTACTGGTAGCTGTCGAAGATCGCGTCGATGCCCTTGGTGATCGGGACCGACTGACGGGCGCCGACGCCGCCCGTGCGGTTCAGCTCGGCGCTGGTGAGGCGGAGCGCGCCCTGGCCGGCGGCGTCGAGGGGCGTGACGCAGCCGGGCAGCGAGTCGTCCGGCGAGGTCGCTCGGGTCGGCTTGCCGGTGAGGCACGCCGAGTTCGTGCCCGACGGCGAGGTGGGCAGCACGTAGCCGGAACCGGCGGTCGTGCCCGTGAAGCCCTCGTCGACGAAGGTGGTCTGCACCGGGGCGGCCGGGGCGTCCGCCGCCAGCGCGGTGCTCGTGCCGGTCAGGCCCAGGGCGGCGACGGCCACGACCGCGACCGCGGCGGTGCCGAGACGGGCGACGGAGGTGCGGCGAGCGGATCGGGTGGAGGGTGAGACGGACGAGCGGAGCGGGCGCGACGGCAGCGCGACGCGGGGCGTTCGGGGCACAGGGGACCTTTGGTGGGGAGAGGACCGTGGCGGCCCAGCGCCGCCACGGTGACCACGAGTGTCGAGCCGACGATACTGGCGAGGATCACTCAGGACGGTCGTTCTGACCACAACTGGGGGCGTCCTGCCGCGTCGCCCGGGAGCATGATGTGCCGCCTGCTCGGGTGTGCCCCGTGCCCCGTGCCCCGTGCCCCGCGCCCCGGGACGTCAGTACGCCGCGGACTGCCCGCCGTCGATCGGCACGACGGCCGCGTTGACGTAGGAGGCGTCGTCCGAGAGGAGGAACGCGACGACCGACGCGATCTCAGGTGCCTCGCCGTAGCGCTTCGTGGGGTTGGCCTGGATGAACTGCTCGGCCGCACCGCGGGGGTCATCGGCGCTGATCTGCGTCATGGAGGCCTCGACCATCGGCGTCCAGATGGCACCGGGGGCGATCGCGTTGATGCGGATGCCGAACCGGCCGTACTCGACGGCCGAGTTGCGGGTCAGGCCGACGACGCCGTGCTTGGCCGCGGCGTAGCCGGACTGGTTGCCGACGCCGCGGATCCCGCCGACGCTCGCCGTGTTGACGACCATGCCCGAGCCCTGACGGCGCATCACCGCGAGCACCTTCTCGAGGCCGAGGAACACGCCGCGCAGGTTGATCGCCACGACCTTGTCGAACTCGTCGGCCGTGAAGTCCTCGGTGAGGTTCTGGCGGCCCTCGATGCCGGCGTTGTTGAAGAAGCCGTCGATGCGCGAGAAGCGCTCGAGGGTGGCGGTGACGTAGGAGTCGACCTCCGCCTCCTTCGACACGTCGGCGACGACGGTCAGCACCTCGGCGTCGGGCGTGGACGACCGGATCGCCTCGACGCTGTCGGCGAGGCCCTTCTCGCTGACGTCGACGAGGGCGAGGGAGGCGCCCTCCGCGGCCAGGCGGACGGCGGCGGCACGGCCGAGGCCGGAGCCCCCGCCGGTGATGAGGACGACCTTGCCGGCGAAGCGGTCGACGGCGGGCGTGGGGACAGGTGCGGGCGTGGTGGTCATGGTGCTCTCCTGACTTCGACGATGAAGGGCTCGGAGCTCAGCGGTGCGGCGAGTCCTGACCGCGTGCTCGCGCACGAGATCGGCTTATACGCTACACCTGTCGCCATCAACGTCACCTGTCGCCCTGCACGACGTCAGCCGGACGCGTCGTCCCCATGGAGGCGGCGGCCGGCGTCCCCGCAGCTGGCGGGGCGGCGTCCGCGTCAGCGGTGCGGCAGCTCCACGCCGGTGGCCTCGGCGAGCGCGGCGAGCAGCTCGTTCTGGAACGCCTCGTCGAGCGCCGCGGCCTCCGGCTGCTGCTGCCGATCGTGGTGCCAGTACGCGCCGCTGACGCCGGAGTCGGCGCCCTCGCCGACGACCAGCCTGTCCTGCGTGCGGTGGCCCAGCTCGAAGTCGTCGGGGGCCGAGGGGCCGCCCATCTTCGTCGCGACCCACCCCGGGTCGACGGAGGCGGTGAACAGGCCCGGCGACCGGCGCGCGACCGCGGCCGACAGGGCCGTCACGAAGAGCTTGCTGTCGGAGTAGCTGCCCGTCGCGCGCCCGCCGGCCCAGTCGATCCCGTCGAGGGAGGCGGTGCCGCTGCGGTGCATCCCGCTGCTGAGGTAGACGTGCCGCGTCGGGTGCTCGAGCAGGGCGGTGAGCAGGTACGGCGCGACCACGTTGACCGGGATCAGCGGCGCGCCCGAGTAGACGCCGGCGTTGTGCACGACGCCGTCGAGGGCCGGGCCGTCGTTCAGCTCGGCGACGGCGCTGAGGACGTCGTCGCGCACCCCGAAGTCGGCGACGAGGAGGCGCGCGCCACGCTCGAGGAGGCCGGCCACCGCCTCCCTCCGCTGCTCGCCCCGTACGTGCACGACGACGTCGTGCCCCTGCTCGAGGAGGGCCGCGGCCGAGCCGTGCCCGAGGCCGTCGGAGGAACCGGTGACGAGGAGGTGTGCCATGCGGCCCATCCTGCACCCTGCCCCCGACACCGTCCCCCGCTCGGCTACCGTGGAGCCCGACCCCCAGGAGGCCCCCGTGGACGCACGTCGGCAGCGCATGCTGCGCGCCGCCCTGTCCGCGGGCGTCAGTACCCTCGTCACGGCCGCCGCGCACGCCCTCGGCGGCGGCACGTTCCCTCCCGCGCTGCTGCTCGGCACCGCCGTCGTCGTCAGCGTGCTCGTCTGCTTCGCGCTCGGCGGCCGCCGCGTGACGCTCCCTCGGCTCGTCGTCGCCGTCGCGGCGACCCAGGGCCTGCTGCACGCCGTCTTCACGCTCGCGGGCGGCATGGCCCCGATGACCGACGACCAGGGCGCAGGAGGCGCGGGCGGCACGCACGCCGGCCACCACCTCCCCGGAGCCGCCGTGCTGCCCGAGCTCGCCGCCGGAGCCCACGACGGCAGCATGGTCGGCGCGCACGTCGTGGCCGGCCTCGTGACGATCGCGTCGCTCCGCGTAGGGACGTCGGCCGTGCGGCAGCTCGTCCGCGCGCTGGGGCTGGTGCTCGTGCGGCTCGTCGTCCGCGTGACGGCGCTCGTCGTGCCGCACCGGCCGCGCGGCGCCGTGCGCGTCGAGCGTGCCCCGCGACCGCTCGTCACCCTGCTGCTCGCGACCACGCGAGCCCTGCGCGGGCCGCCCGCGCCGGCGACGACCTAGAGCCGCGCACGCCTCCTGACGGCGGGCGCGGCGTCGTGCGTGCCCGACCGCTCCCGCCGGTCCGGCCCGGACGGCCTCCCCTGTCGCCGCGGGGTCCGCCCCGCCTGCCCGAAGGACACCTCCATGCGCCCACGCGCCCGCACCACCTCCCCTGCCCGCACCCTCGTCGTCGGCACCGTCGTCGCGTCCGCCGCGGGGCTCGCCCTCGCCGTCGCCGCGCCCCTCACGGCCCAGGCCCACGTCGAGCTCGAGGCCTCGTCGACCGCGCCCGCGGCGCTCAGCGTGCTGACCTTCGCGGTCGGCCACGGCTGCGAGGGATCCCCCACCACCTCCCTCGCCGTCACGTTCCCCGCCGAGGTCCAGGCCGTGACGCCGACCGTCAAGCCCGGCTGGTCGATCACCGAGGTGCCGGCCGTCGCAGCAGTCGGTGCCGAGACCGCCGACACCGCCGAGACCGACACCGGCACCAGCACCGACACTGGGACGGCCACCGGCACGACCGTCACCTGGACGGCCGACCCGGGCTCCGCCCTCCCCGACGGCTTCCGCGACACGGTCGCCGTCTCGGCCCTGCTCCCGGTCGGGGGAGCGGCAGGCGACCTCGTCGCGTTCCCCACCGTGCAGACCTGCGAGGTCGGCTCGTACGACTGGGTCGAGGTCGCCGAGCCGGGCTCCGAGGCGGAGCCCGCGTCGCCGGCGCCCGTCCTGACCCTGACCGACGCGGACGGCGGCGGAGCGGGTGCCAGCGGCACCGACGCCGCGACCGGCTCGCAGGAGGCGGCCGCCGCCTCCTCGGCACCTGCTCCCGTCGACGAGACCGCCAGGGCCCTCGCCGTGGGTGCCCTCGTCGTGGGAGTCGTCGGGCTCGTCCTGCTCACGACGACCCTGCGCCGTCGCGCTGCGGAGGCCCGCCGATGAGCGCGAGCGCCCCGCCCGTCCCCGCTCCCGCTGATCCGTCACGAGACGGAACAGCCCGGGCGAGGGACAGCGCCCCCGCTCGCGAGCCCCGCGCACCCGGCGGGATCGGCAGCTGGCTCGGCCCGCTGCTGCTGCGCCTGCACTTCTGGGCGGCGATCGTGGTGGGGCCGTTCATCCTCGTCGCGGCCCTGACCGGCGCGGCCTACGCGCTCGCGCCGACGCTCGAGCAGGTCGTCTACGCCGACGAGCTGACGGCTCCGGGCACCGGGCCGGCGCTGCCGCTCGCCGACCAGGTCGAGGCGGCCGAGCGGGTGGTCGGCGACGGCGGCGAGCTCGTCGCCGTGCGTCCCGCACCCGAGCCGGGCGACACCACGCGCGTGCTGTTCACCGGCGACGACCTGATCGAGAGCCAGACCCGGGCGATCTTCGTCGACCCGGCGACGGCGGAGATCCGCGGCGACCTGCCCGTCTACGGCACGAGCGGCTCGCTGCCGCTGCGTACGACGATCTCCGACCTGCACCGCAGCCTCGGGCTCGGCGACGTCGGCCGCCTGTACAGCGAGCTCGCCGCCAGCTGGCTCGGCGTCGTCGTGCTGGCAGGCCTCGGCCTCTGGATCGCTCGACGCCTCAGGGCACGTGGGCCAGGGCAGGCACGAGCCCGGGCACGACGCGACCTCGTACGTCCCGACCTGCGCGCGACGGGACTGCGGCGGCTGTTCTCGTGGCACGCGTCCGTCGGCGTCGTGCTGACGGTCGGCGCCCTGTTCCTCTCGGCGACGGGCATCACCTGGTCCCAGCACGCCGGCGACAACGTCACCGCGCTGCGCGCCGCACTCAGCTGGACCGCTCCCATGCTCGACACCGCCCTGCCGGCCGAGGGCACCAGCGCAGGCACAGGCACGACAGGAGGCGCTGCATCCGACGCCGCGGGCGTCGCTGCCGACCCCCACGCCGGTCACCACGGAGCGGCCGCCCCCGGCGTCTCCGACGTCGACCCGGCCCTGTTCGACGACGTGCTCGCCGTCGCGCGCACGGTGAACGTCGACACCGGCCTCGTCGAGATCAAGCCGCCCGCCGACGCGGACAGCGCCTGGACCGTGACCGAGATCAAGCGGAGCTGGCCGACCCAGGTCGACTCCACTGCGGTCGACGGAGCGACGCTCGCCGTCGTCGACCGGACCGACTTCGCCGACCACCCGCTGATGGCGAAGCTGGCCCGCTGGGGCGTCGACACGCACATGGGCACCATGTTCGGCCTGCCGAACCAGCTCCTCCTGGTCGTGACGGCCCTCGGGGTCGCCGCGATGGTCGTGTTCGGCTACCTGATGTGGTGGCGTCGAGGCCCTGCAGGAGGTGCCGGCCGCCTCCGTGCCGGACGCCCTGCTCCCGCAGGCGCTCTCGTCCGCGCCCCGTGGCAGGGGCTCGTCGCGGTCGTCGCCGTCGGCCTCGTGGTGGGGCTGTTCCTGCCCATGGTCGGGCTCGGGCTCGTGCTGTTCATCGTGGTCGACGCCCTCGTGACGGCGGCCCGCACCCGCGCGTAGCGCTGCCGGGACACCCCGGGACCCGCACGACACCTTGATCACTCGGGGTGTGGTGCGGGTTCCGGGGTGTGGCGCGGTGCGGGGAGGGGGCTCGAGCTCAGCCCAGCTCGGCGGCGGTCGGCACGACGACGGCGTAGAGGTCGCCGATCGTCGCCAGGGCGGCACGGTGCAGGTCGCGCGCCGCCACGGGCCCGTCGACGCCGGGCAGCGACCGAGTGGCCGAGGCGTCGGCGACGACTGTCGGCCTGTTCCCGCGGAGGAAGGCCCCCTCGGCGGTGAAGGTGACGCACATGTGCGTCATGAAGCCGGCGACGACGACGTCGGCGTGGCCTGCCGCGTCGACGACGTCGCCGAGGTCGGTGCCCACGAAGGCGTTCGGCGCGTTCTTGACGACCACCGCCTCCCCGTCGATCGGTGCGACGCGCTCGTGCACCTGGCCGATCGGAGCGCTGATGTCGTAGGGCGTGCCCGAGCCGCCGTCGTGGACGACGTGGACGACCGTCGAGCCGGCGGACCGTGCACGAGCGAGGAGGTCGGCCGCGGCGTCGAGGGCCGGCTCCCAGCCCTCGAGCTCCATGACGCCCGTCGTGTAGGTGACCTGGTAGTCGACGAGGATCACGGTCGAGTCGGCGAGGACGGCAGGTGTCGTCGGGAGGTCGCTCACGTCGCGGAGGGTGGTGGAGGGTGACATGTCATGTCCTTTCAGGTCGGTGAGCTAGATTCTGGGCCACCTGGCGCGACCCGCCCAGGTGCATCCGGGTCGACCGACGCCGGGATCGGATCGGACTCGAGGAGGGGCCCGTGTCGTCACGCTCCGTGGCCGTCGTCGCGTTCGACGGCATCAGCCCTTTCCACCTCTCCGTGCCGTCGCTCGTGCTCGACCACGACCCCGGAGACGACCTCGTCGCTCGCGACGGCGACGACTGGCGCCTCGTGGTCTGCACGACCACGCCCGGCACGCTCACCACGAGCGCGGGCTTCGGCATCGTCGTCGAGCACGGGCTCGAGGCCCTCGAGACGGCCGACGTCGTCATCGTGCCCTGGTGGGGCGACCCGTCCGCTCCGGCGCCCGCCCTCGTCGTCGACGCGATCCGCAGGGCCCACGCGGGAGGCGCGACGATCGTCGGGCTCTGCCTCGGCGTGTTCGTCCTGGCCGACGCCGGCGTGCTCGACGGCCGCCGCGCGACGACCCACTGGCGGTGGGCCGACGCCTTCCGCCGTCGCTTCCCCGCCGTCGAGCTCGACGCGACGGCGCTCTACGTCGACGAGGGCTCGGTGCTGACCGGCGCCGGGGCGAGCGCGGGCATCGACACGTGCCTGCACCTCCTCGCCGAGCACGCGGGCCGGTCCGTGGCCAACGGCGTCGCCCGTCGGATCGTCGCCGCGCCGCACCGTCCCGGCGGCCAGGCGCAGTTCGTCGAGCAGCCCGTGCTCCTCGACCCGACCGACGACGCGGTCGGGCGTGCCTGCGCCTGGGCCACCGCCCACCTCGCCGAGCCGCTCACCATCGACGTGCTCGCCGGGGTCGCCCATCTGAGCCGCAGCTCCCTGACCCGGGCGTTCCGGGCGCGGACCGGGTCGTCCGTCTCCACCTGGATCGCGCGCCAGCGCGTCGCCCTCGTCCGGGACCTGCTGGAGGCGACGGACTGCCCGGTCGAGACGGTCGCCACCACGGCGGGGTTCGGCAACGCCGCGGTGATGCGCGAGCACTTCACCCGCGAGGTCGGCGTCTCGCCGGGTCGCTACCGCGAGGCGTTCCGCGCCGGGTGACGGGGCGGGGCAGTCGGTACCGTGGGTCCGTGCACCCCCTCGAACAGGACGTCGTCGAGCTGGCCCGCCGCGCGGCGGGCCGCGTCCCGTGGGACGGCCTCGACGTCGTCTTCGGCGAGGTCGCCGGCATCACGACCTGCCGGATCTTCGCGTCGCACCCGCAGCACGGGCGCCGGCTCGTCCCGGTGCCGGACGAACTGCGGTCGACCTTCGTCGACCTCCGCCGCGAGACCGCGACCGCCGACCGGGGCGCCTGGTTCGTCGCGTCGCTGCACGTGAGCCGGAGGCTCACCGGCGAGACGGTGCACGAGACGTTCTCCTACGACCACGACGGCCGCCCGGAGTTCCTCCGCGACACCGCCCGCGCGGGCGCGTGGCCCGTGCCGCCGCTCCCCTACGACACCGACTTCGTGCTGGACCTCGCCGACTTCCCCCGGTCCCGCAGGCACACGCCGGCGTGGCTGACGAAGGCCGTCCGGCGGCCCGTGAGCTCCGACGACGAGCTGCTCGAGCCCGGGACGCGCGGCGAGGCGCGCCTCCTCGTCCGCCAGCTCGCCATGGACGTCGTCGACGCGCACCGGGGCCTGGCCTGGTCGCGGACCGACCACGAGTTCGTCGTGCTCGACCGGAGTTCCTGGAGCACCGGCACGACGCTGCTGCGTGACGGCACCGTGCACCGCGGCGACCCGCTCGTGGGGGCGAGGGTCCACGACCTGCTCCGCGACCTGCGGGAGACCACGACCGACCCGGACCGGGGCGCCTGGCTGAGCGCGTTCCTCACCGTCTTCCCGGACGCCTCCTTCGACCTGCGGCTCAACCTCGACATGCGGCCGCACACGCACCTGCAGGCGACCGACCGCTGGCGCGCGCCCGAGCGTGCCGCGGACGCGCGCCCCGGCGACGCGGAGTGGGTCGCCGACCTCGAGACGCACCCCCGGTCGCCGGAGCACCTGCCCGCCTGGTACGCCGCGATCGTCGAGTCGGAGCAGCGACGTGCCGAGCTCCGGACCGCGACGCCCTTCGCCCGGACGCGGGTCGGCGCCGCCGTCGCCCGGAGCTCGCCCGGGCTGCCCACGTCCCTGCAGGACCTGGCCGGGAAGCCGCCCTGGAGGACGCTCTTCTCGTACGTGGAGCCGGCCCTGCTCCATCAGCTCACGACGGGGTGGTGGGAGCTGCTCGACGACCCGGAGCAGGAGGATCTGTGGCCGCACACCCTCGACGCCGTGGCGCCCCTCGTCCTGGGCGACGTGCTCGACGCCCTCGGCCGGGACGGCCACACCGTCGGGCTGCTGGTGGACGCGGCCGAGGTGCTGGTGCAGCGCGGGCTCGCCGGCGCAGGGGGAGACGAGCCACTCGACCGGGGCGAGCCTGTGGGGTCGGCGATGTCGGACGCCGCCGAGACGGTGTTCATCGACGTCGGCGACGTCCTCGCGGAGGCGATCGACGCGCAGCTGGACGCGCGCTTCCCTGGCGTCCGACCCGGCCGGACTCAGCGGTAGAGCGCGTCCGGCGCCAGCCGCGGTCGGGCTGAGCACGGCGCGAGCCACACCCCCGATCCGGCGCTGCACCCCCGGATCACGGGGTGCAGCGCCGGTTCAGGGGTGCAGCTCGGGGCCGGGCCGCGTGCCGGCGGGCCGGGCTCAGTGCAGCTCGACCTCGACGGCGACGACGCGGGCGTCGCCCGGCCCGACGAGGTGCACCGGCCCGGTGATCGCGAGCGACGCCTCCGTCTCGCGCTCGGCGCACGAGGCACCGACCCAGAGCTCGACGGCGCCGGGCTCGACCACGCGCCGCATCCGGCGGTCGCTGAACGCGAGGCGCTGCGTCGGCACGCGGAACGTGACCCGCGCCTCCTGCCCCAGCTCGAGCTCGACCCGGGCGTAGCCGAGCAGCTGCGCGACCGGACGGGTCACCGAGGCGACGACGTCGTGCGCGTAGAGCTGCACCACGTCGGCGCCGGCCCGGCCGCCCGTGTTCCGCACCGTCACGGTCGCGGTGAACGCGCCTCCTGCGGGCACCTCGCCCGACCGGCCCGACGCCCCGTCGCGGTCCGCGCGGCCCGGACCGTCGGCCGCCTCGACGACGAGCCCCGACCGCTCGAAGGTCGTGTACGACAGGCCGTGGCCGAACGGCAGCACCGGGGTGCTGTCGGCGCTCGTCACCTCGCTCGGGCCGCCGAGCGGCGGGTGCAGGTACGAGAACGGCTGCGCACCGGCTGACCGCGGCAGCGAGACGGGCAGCCGGCCCGACGGGACGACGCTGCCCGAGAGCACGCCGGCGATCGCGGGGCCGCCCTCCTCCCCCGGGAAGAACGCCTGCACGACCGCCGCCGGGGCGGACGGCCCGGAGACCGCCCAGCCGATCGCGTAGGGACGACCCGACAGCACGACCAGCACGACAGGGGTGCCGGAGGCGACGACCGCCTCCACCAGGTCGCGCTGCGGTCCCGGCAGCTCGAGGCTCTCGACGTCGTTGCCCTCGCCGACGGTGCCGCGGCCGAAGAGCCCGGCGCGGTCGCCCACCACGACGACGGCGACGTCGGAGGCGGTTGCCTCGCGGACCGCCTCGTCGATGCCCGCGCGGGCGTCTGCGTCGAGAGCGCCCTCGACCTCGCAGCCGGGCACGACGACGAGCTCGGCGGCGGGCAGCTCCTCGCGGAGCGCCTCCGCCACGGTCGGCACCGCGATGCCCGTGGGCACCCCGGGGTGGTGCGCGAGGACGTGGTTGACGAACGAGTAGCAGCCCATCAGCGCCTCGGCGCTGTCGGCGTTCGGGCCGATCAGGGCGACGCGGGCCGGGCCGGCGCTCGGGCCGGCCCCGGCGCCGCCGCCGAGCGGCAGCACCCCGTCGTTCGTGAGCAGCACGACCGACTCGTCGGCCAGGCGGCGCGCGACCGCGCGGTGCGCCGGGCTGTCGAGGTCGATCTCGGTCGGCGGCCCCGCGGCCTCCGCGGCGTCGAGGGCGGCCTCGTCGAGCAGGCCGAGCTCCTCCTTCTCCGCGAGCACGCGGGCGACCGCGAGGTCGACCAGCGTCTCGTCGACCAGCCCGGCCCGCACGCGCTCGGCGAGCGGGGCGAGGTAGGCGTCGCCGGTGGGCAGCTCGACGTCGATGCCCGCCTCGAGGGCGAGCGCGGCGGCCTCTCCGCGGTCGGCGGCGACGGCGTGCATGACCTCGAGGAAGGCCACCGCGAAGTAGTCGGACACGACGACGCCGTCGAAGCCCCACTCGCCGCGCAGCAGGTCGGTCAGGTACTCGGGCGTCGACCCGACGGGCACGCCGTCGACCTCGGCGTAGGAGTTCATCACCGAGCGGACGCCGCCGTCGCGCACGGCCATCTCGAACGGCGGCAGCAGCACGTCGGCGAGGTAGCGCGGCCCGACGTTCGCCGGGGCGTGGTTGCGGCCCGCGTCCGAGAGCGAGTAGCCGACGAAGTGCTTGAGCGTGGCGTGCACCCCGGCCGACTGCAGGCCGCGCACGTACGCGGTGCCGATGGTGCCCACGACGTACGGGTCCTCGGCGATGCACTCGTCGACGCGTCCCCACCGCGGGTCGCGGACCACGTCGAGCACCGGCGCGAGGCCCTGGTGCACGCCGAGCTCGCGCATGGAGCCGCCGATCAGCGCCGCCATCCGCTCCACGAGGTCGGGATCGAAGGAGGCGCCCCACGCGAGGGGCGTCGGGAACGTCGCGGCCTGCCAGGCGGCCAGGCCCGTCAGGCACTCCTCGTGCACGATCGCCGGGATGCCGAGACGCGTCTCGGTGCGCAGCCGGCGCTGCTCCTCCCACAGCCAGGAGGCGCGCTGCACCGGGTCGACCGGCCGCGTCCCGTAGACCCGGGTCAGGTGCCCCAGCCCGTGCTCGGTCGCCGCTCCGTAGTCGTCGCTGGGGGTCATCGCGCCCTGCATCGGCGCCACGGCGCCGCCGCCCTGGTCGACCCACCAGCCGACCAGCTGGGCCAGCTTCTCGTCGAGCGACATGTCGTCGAGGAGGCGGCGGACGCGGTCGCTGAGGACCAGACCGGTCGCGCTCGTCGCGGCCCGCGCCTCCCCGGCCCGGCCCTCGTCGCCGCGGCGATCCGTCTCGTGCTGCATCTCGATGGTCATCCCTTCACCGCCCCCGTCAGGCCGCCCACGATGCGGCGCTCGAACAGGCTGAAGAAGATCAGCGCGGGCAGCATCGACAGCGCCGTGAAGGCGAGCACCCGTGCCGTGTCGACCGAGTACTGCGACGAGAACGCCTGCACGCCGAGCGGCAGGGTGAACGTCGACGGGTCGTTGAGGATGAACAGCGGCAGCAGGTACGAGTTCCACGCGCCGATGAACGCGAGGATGCCGACCGTGATCACTCCCGGCAGCGACAGGCGCACGACCATGCGGAAGAAGAACCCGAGTCGGCTGCAGCCGTCGATGAACGCGGCCTCCTCGATCTCGTCCGGGATCGCCCGCAGGAACGGCACGAGGATGATGATCGTCGTCGGCAGCGCGAAGGCGATCTGCGGCAGGATCACCCCGGCCAGCGAGTTCGTCAGCCCGAGGTCGCGGATCACGAGGTAGAGCGGCGTGATGGCCACGGTCATCGGGAACATCAGCCCGGCGGCGAAGAGCGCGTAGAGCACCCCGCGCCCGGCGAACTGGTAGCGCGCCAGCACGTAGCTCGCGGCGAGGCCGAGGGCGACCGTGCCGATCGTCGTGGCCCCGGCCGAGATCAGCGAGTTGCCGACCTGCCGCCAGAAGGTGCCGCCGGTCAGCACGTCGAGGTAGTTGCCGACCTGCCAGGGGCTCGGGAACCCGGAGGGGTCGGTCGTGATCTGCGCGTTGGTGCGGAAGCCGCCGATCACGATGAACGCCACGGGGGCGAGCATCGCCACGATGACGACCGCCGCGACCACGTACGCGACGCCGCGTCCGGGGTCGGCGATGCCGCGCCTCCTGGGGGTCGGCCGGTCGGCCGTGGACCGGGGCGTGCGCGCTGGTGTGCCCGCGCCTCCGCCGTCCGGGCCCGCCGCGCCGCGGGGGCGCACGGGCAGGGCGCTCGCGGTCATGACTCGTCTCCTGACGTGGTGAGGGCGCCGGCCGTGTCGCGCCGCAGCACGAAGCGCTGGTAGACGAGGGCGACGACGAGCGAGATGAGGAACAACACGACGGCGACGGCGTTGCCGTAGCCGTAGCTGCCCGAGGTGCGGCCGTTGGCGACCATGTACGTCGCCATGGTCGAGGTGCCGGCGGTGGCCGCGATGTACTGGCCCCAGATGATGTAGACGAGGTCGAACAGCTGCAGCGAGCCGATGATCGACAGGAACGCCCAGATGCGCAGGGTCGGGCCGAGCAGCGGCAGCGTGATGCGGCGCTGGATCTGCCACCAGCTCGCGCCGTCGATCGCCGCCGCCTCGCTGAGCTCCTCGGGCACGCCCTGCAGGCCGGCGAGGAACAGGATCACGGCGAAGCCGACGTACTTCCAGGTGATGATGACGAGCAGGGTCCAGATGGCGATGCTCGGGTCGGCGAGCCAGTCCTGCGTGAAGGCGCCGAGGCCGACCTTCGTCAGCACGTCGTTGACGGCGCCGCTGCCCTGGAGCATGAGGCTCCAGCCGGTGCCGACGACGACCTCGCTGATCACGTAGGGCACGAAGATCAGCACCCGGATCAGCGATTGCCCGCGCAGCTTGCGGTTGAGCAGCAGCGCGAGGCCGATCGCGACCGGTCCCTGCAGCACGAGCGAGAGCACCACGATCGTGGCGTTGTGGCGCAGGGCGTCGAGGAACGTCGTGTCCTGGAAGATCGTCAGGTAGTTGCGGAACCCGACGAAGTCGGTCGGCGGGCCGAAGCCCTGCCAGCTGAAGAAGCCGTAGTAGGCGGCCATCACGATCGGGAAGACCACGAAGGCCAGGAAGACCACGAGGGCCGGGCCGACCAGCAGCGCGATCTCGAGGCCGCGGGCACCACGCCCCTGCCGGGACACGGCCCGGGAGGCCGCCGGGGGCGAGGCGACTGCCTCGCCCCCGGCGGTGGCGTGAGCCCCGGCTGGTGCGGCGGGCCGCACGGGGGGTTCGCGGAGGCTCACGAGGGGCCTACGCCTTCTTGGCGGCCGCGTCGACGGCGTCCACGAACTCCTGCGGCGTGCCGTCGCCCGAGAGCAGGTCGACCACGGCGACGTTCATCGCGTTGCCGACGTTGAGGCCGTAGACGGTGTCGAGCCACTGCGAGACGAACGGGGCGTCGTTGTAGGCGGCCAGCACCTCCTGCAGGTACGGCTCCGTGACGGCCTCCTGGGCGACCGTGTTCACCGGAGGCGCGTTGAAGGCCTTGTAGTAGGCCTCCTGCACGTCGGGGGTGGCCAGGTAGTTCAGGAAGTCGACGCACGAGTCGGGCGCGCCGGCCGAGCACGAGTACCCGTCGACGCCGCCCATGATCGCGCCGGGCTCGCCGTCGCCGCCGTCGATCGCGGGGAACGGGAACCAGCCGAGGTCGGGCAGGGGCTTCGCGTCGGGGGTGAGCGAGGCGATGACGCCGGGGTCCCACGCGCCCATCAGCTCCATGCCGGCCTGCTTGTTGGCGATGAGGCCGGCCGAGCTGCCGGCGCCCTGCTGGGCGGCCGTGGTGAGGAAGCCCTCGTTGAAGGGCTCGGTGTCGCGGAAGTCGGCGAGGTCCTGCGCCGCGTCGACCCAGCAGGGGTCGCTGAAGTCGCGGTCGGTCGCGGCCTGCTCCAGGGTGTCGCTGCTGCAGGCACGCAGGGCGAAGAAGAAGTACCAGTGCGCGGCGGGCCAGGCATCCTTTCCGCCGAGAGCGACGGGCTGGGTGCCCGAGTCCTTCAGCGCCGTGACGGCGTCGTCGAGCTCGTCGATCGTCGTGGGGGGCGTCGTGATGCCCGCCGCGTCGAAGACGTCCTGGCTGTACCAGAAGCCGCCGGGCAGCACGGCGATCGGCATCGAGTAGACCTTGCCGTCGATCGAGCCGGCCCCGAAGGTGCCCTCGCTGATGTCGGCGCGGGCGTCGTCCGAGATGCCGTCCGTGATGTCCTTCACCTGCCCGGCCTGGACCATCGCCTGGAGCTTGCCGCCGCCGCGCTGCAGGAACACGTCGGGGGCGTCGCCCGAGTTCAGGGCGGTCTGCAGCTTGCTGTCGAAGTCCTCGTTCTGCACGGTCTGGACGTCGATGTCGACGTCGGGGTTGGCCGCCGTGAAGTCGGCCGCGGCCTTCACCCAGAAGTCCTGGCCGGGGCCCGTGGTCGAGTTCTGCCACAGGGTGAGGGTGCCGTCGTCGGCTCCCCCGGATCCGCCTGCGCTGCAGCCGGTCAGGAGTCCTGCTCCCACCAGCAGGGCTGCGGACCCCGCCAGGAGTCGTCGGGTCGTCGTCGTCATCAGTGCCACCTGTTCCTCGTCGTTGAGCGGCCGTGGTCGGCCCGGGACGCAGCGCTCCGATGTGCTGCGTCGGACCAGTGTCAGAAATGGCCGAGAGGGTGTCAAACGTTTTCGAAAACCATTTCGACAAGGCTAGGCTCGCGCTCGTGAACGCTCGTCCGACCATCCACGACGTCGCCGCGGCGGCGGGCGTCTCGCTCGCGACCGTGTCGAAGGCGGTCAACGGCCGGTACGGGGTCTCCCCCGAGACGACGGCGAAGGTGATGGCCGTGGTCGACGCGCTCGGCTACGAGTCGAGCCTCGTCGCCAGCAGCATGCGGGCCCGCCGCACCGGCGTGATCGGCGTGCTCGTGGCCGACTTCGAGCCGTTCAGCTCGGAGGTGCTCAAGGGCGTCGGCACCGCCGTGCGCCAGCTCGGCGCCGAGTACGACCTGCTGGCCTACAGCGGCGCGCACCAGGGCGGCGCCGACGGCTGGGAGCGGCGCTCGCTCAGCCGCCTCAGCGGCACGCTCATCGACGGGGCGATCCTCGTCACCCCGTCGGTCCTCACGACCACCACGAGCGTGCCGGTCGTCGCGGTCGACCCGCACAAGGGGCGCGCCGACCTGCCGAGCGTCGAGGCCGACAGCCGAGGAGGCGCGGTGCAGGCGGTCGAGCACCTCGTCTCCCTGGGGCACCGGCGCATCGGGTTCCTCGCCGGGCGGCCCGACCTGCGCTCCGCGTCGCTGCGCGAGGCCGGCTACGCGGACGCGCTCCGCTCGGCGGGCATCACGCGCGACCCGGCGCTGACCCGCGACGGCGACTTCGAGATGGGCGCCGCACGCCGTGCCGCCCGCGAGCTGCTCGACGTCAGGCCGGCCGACCGCCCGACCGGCGTGTTCGCCGCCAACGACTTGTCGGCGATCGCCGTGCTGCGCACGGCCCACGAGCTCGGCCTGCGGGTGCCGGACGACCTCAGCCTCGTCGGGTTCGACGACATCCCCGAGGCGTCTCGGGAGCAGCCCGCGCTGACGACCGTGCGGCAGCCGATGCACCGGCTCGGGACCGTCGCCACGACGATGCTGTTCACGCTGCTCGAGGGCGGGGTCATCGACCGGCCCGAGGTGCAGCTGCCGACGAAGCTGGTCGTCCGCGGCACGACCGGCCCGGTGCCGGCGCCGAACGGCCGCTAGCGGGCGGCAGGGGACGGCGAAGGCCCCCGCCGCAGAGCGACGGGGGCCTTCGGGTGCTGCGGGTCGGGTCAGCGCTTGGCGCCGCGACGACCGGTGATGAGGCCCCAGATGAGCAGGACGACGATGGCGCCGACGATGGCGATGAGCCAGCTCTGGATGGAGAAGAAGCCGTCGTAGCCGACGTTGAACAGCGCGCCGCCGACCCAGCCGCCGATGAGGGCGCCGACCACGCCGAGGACGAGGGTGGCGAGCCATCCGCCGCCCTGACGGCCGGGGAGGATGAGCTTGGCGATGGCGCCGGCGATGAGGCCGAGGAGGATGAAGGCGAGGAAGCTCATGGTGAGCCCTTTCTGAAGATGATGAGGGGCCGCTTCGGGGCAGGCGACCCGAGGTCGACCACCAGCTTGCTCCCAGACGGGCACTTTGTCCGGAATCAATCAGGAACACCCCCTTGTGCGCCGACGGCACGAGGGCTAGGTGAACGGGAGGTGTCCGGAGCCGGGGCCCCTGATGAGCCCCCCTGGCAGGCTCGTGCGTCGCCCTTGACGCAGGAGCCCGTGCCGAGAGTCGGGGCTCTCGGCGCCCACCGGGAGTTCGGGCTCCCGGAGGTGCACGGCCGCGAGCCGTGCCGGGTGCCTAGGGAACACCCGGGCATGTCTTCGGAGCCGAGGCACCCCCCGATTGGGTGACTTTCCCGCTCGTCGCAGGAGGCGCCTCCCGCGAGCGCGCACACCCCCGGCGGAGCATGCTGGAGGCCTACCGAGGGGGACCATGAAGTACATCGTCTACGGCGAGAACCGCGTGATGACGGGCGACGCGATCGCCGAGGCCGTCATCGCCTACGCCGCGGCCCTCGGGCAGAACGGCACGACCGACATCGTCGACGTGCCCACGAGCGACGAGCACGGGTCGGCGGCGACCGCCGAGCTGCTGCTCGGCCCCGCCAGCCAGCTGATGATCGAGACCGCCCCCGACGACGAGCTCGAGCCCGAGGACGAGGCGCTCGTCGCCGAGCTCGTGCGCCGCGCCGCCGCCGTGGGCGGGGCGCGCTTCGTGGACGCCGCGTCCGGCAGCTCGGTCGACGAGGAGGAGCACGCCGCGGAGTCCGCCGACGACGCGCCGCTCCGCACCCGCCCGCCCGAGCCTCGCGACCCCGACGACGGCAGGCAGCCGGCTCCCGCGTTCCGCCCGGCTCGACCGGCACGGCCCGCGGGCTACGCCGACGACGCGCCGACTGCCTGACGGCCTGAGCCGCGGCACTTCCTCGCCCTCGGCGCCTGCTCCTCTGACGGCCGGGGCCGCTACACCCTCTGCTGCCGCGGCACGACGACGCGCTCGAACACGACGACCCCCGCCGTGGCGATCGGGATCGCGACGAGCGCGCCGAGCACGCCGCCGAGCGCACCTCCCCCGAAGGCCGCCACGATGACCAGTGCCCCCGGCACGGCCACGGCCTTCGACATGACCCGCGGCGTGAGCACGTACGCCTCGATCTGCGCGTAGACCAGCAGCACCACGCCGACGACGATCGCGGTCACCGGCGAGACGCTCAGGGTCGCCGCGATGATGATCGCGTACGCGACCACGGTGCCGACGACGGGGATGAGCGCTCCGAGGAACGCCAGGGCGGCGAAGAGCACGGGCACCGGACCGCCGGCGATGGTCAGCACCACGAAGACGAAGACGGCGTTGATCGCGGCGAGCGCCACCTGCCCCGCGACGTAGCGGCCGACGGACAGGAAGATCTCGTCCGAGATGTCCATCACACGCTCGCGGTGGCTGCGCGGCACGGCCCGGCTGAGCGAGCGGAGCATCTGCGGCAGCGTCACGGCGAAGTAGATCGTGAGGATCGCGACGATGATCACCGCGGTGATGCCGTTGGTGATGCCCTGGCCGACGGCGAGCACGCCGCCTCCCAGGGCGAGCAGGCGGTCGGGGTCGAGCAGGTACGAGCTCACGGCGGCGACCGCGTCGTCGACGTCGACCTCCAGGCCGAGGGTCTCGACGGCCTGCTGCACCCACGGCTGGCGCGAGATGTCCTGCAGGGCGGCGGGCGCCGTGCGGATCACGTGGCCGACCTGGTCGACGAGCGCGGGCACGACGGCGGCGAGGATGCCGACGACCGCGCCGAGCACGAGCACGATCGAGACGACGACGCCGACCCAGCGCGGGGCGCCGGCCCGGGAGAGGCGCCGCACGACGGGCTCGAAGGCGAGGGCGAGGAAGAACGCGAGGCCGATGTAGACGAGGATCGTCGAGAGCGCCATCAGGGCGACGATGATGCCGACGCCGAGCCCGCCGCCGAGGGTCGCGATCAGGCCGAACCGGAACGCGCCGGGGCGCCGCAGCGGGCTGGACGACTGGTCACGAGACGCAGTCGAGCGCGCGGACGACGAGGCGTCGGACGGGCCGGACGCACCGGACGGCGCCGTCGAGCGGCGAACGGAGCGGGCACGGTGCGAGAGGGCCATCCGACCATCCTGGCGGTCGCCGCCGCCGGAGGGCCGACGGAGGGCTGCCTGAGGTCCGACGCGGCTGCGCCGAGGCCGAGCCGCGTCGCCGCTCAGATCGGCTTCTCGACCATCCCCCAGGGCGAGTCGTGCCCCTCGGGCGAGGCGAGCAGGTCGAGGAACGGCCCGGCCGGGAACGCCTCCGGCCCGAGGATCCCGACGCCCGACCAGACGCCCGTGGCGAGCAGCTCGAGGGCGATCACCGGCCCGAGCGCCGTCTGCCACACGACGGCCTGCGAGCCGTACTCGCGCATCGAGGTCTCGTTGTCGGCCACGTGGTACAGGTACGTCGACCGCGGCCTGCCGTCCTTGCCCGTGCCCCGCACCCAGACGCCCGCGCACGTCTTGCCCGACATCACGTCGCCGAGCGTCGCCGGGTCGGGCAGCACGGCCGCGACCACGTCACGCGGCGAGACCTGCACCCCCTTGACGTCGACCGGGGCCGTCCTGTCGAGCCCGAGCTTGTTCAGCGTCCTCAGCACGTCGATGAACTCCTGCCCGAGGCCGTACTTGAAGGTGACGCGCTTCGCGCTCGTCCAACGGGGCATGAGCAGCACCTCCTCGTGCTCGACGTTGACGCACTCGACCGGGCCGATCCCCTCGGGGAAGTCGAAGACCTCGGGCTCGCTGAACGGGGCGGTGGTGTACCAGCCGCGCCCCTCCTCCCAGACCACCGGGGGGTTCAGGCACTCCTCGATGGTGGTCCAGATCGAGAACGAGGGGGCGAAGTCGTAGCCCCTGACCACCAGGTCGGCGCCGTCGCGCACGCCGAGCTCGTCGATCTCGCTGAAGAGCTCGTCCTCCGCCCAGCGCGCGAACACGTCGGACATGCCGGGCTCGACGCCCATGCCGACCAGGGCGAGTCGTCCTGCGTCCCGCCACCGCGCCTCCTGCGCGAACTGCTCGTCGCCGAGCTTGACGCCGGTCAGCGCGTGCGGCTCGTCGGGGTGCGGCCGCGACAGGCTCATCGCCATGTCGAGGTAGACCGCTCCGCCCGCGAAGGCGCCCTCGAAGATCGGCATCACGAAGCGCGGGTCGACGGCGTTCAGCACGTGCGTGATCGCGTGCTCGCGGATCAGGGCCGTGACCGAGTCGGCGCTCGACGCGTCGACCGAGGCGCCGAGGAGGCGCGGGTCGGCCAGCGAGTCGACCAGCGCCTGCGGGCGGGCCGGGTCGTAGTCGGCGACGACGAGCAGCTCGAAGAAGGCGCGACGCACGGCGATGCGGACCGCGGCCGAGCCCACGCCTCCCGCGCCGACGATCAGGATGCGGGCCGGTGCCGCGGCGACGTCGCCGGGTGCGGGTGTGGTGGGTGCCGTCGTCATGCCAGTCCTCCGTCGATCGAGCGGGTGTAGATCTCGGGCTCGTCGGGCACGAGCACCTCCGTGTCGCGGTTCAGGCTCTCGCCGCGGAAGAACGGACGGGACTCCGCGAAGGCCGACCAGACGACCATCAGCACGGCGCCGAGCAGCAGCGAGCCGATGCCGATCACGAAGGTGCCGCCGATGCCGAGCAGCACCGTGTAGCCGTAGTCGGGCGCGAGCATGTCGACCACCGACTGCACGAAGGCGTACGTGAGCATCAGCGCGCCGAGCAGCGGGAGCAGGCCCTTGAAGAGGAACGCCTGCCACGACGACGTCAGCTCGCGCCGGAAGTACCAGACGCACGCGTAGCCGGTCAGCCCGTAGTAGAAGGCGATGGCGAGGCCCAGCGACAGGATCGAGTCCTGCAGCACGTTCGCGCTCACCAGCGTCATGACGACGTAGAAGACGATCGCGACGACGCCCATCACGAAGGTCGAGAACGACGGGGTGCGGAACCTCGGGTGCACCCGGCCGAACCGGGCGGGCAGGGCGCCGTAGACGGCCATGGCGAGCGTGCCGCGGGCCGTCGGCAAGATGGTCGTCTGGGTCGACGACACGGCCGAGACGAGCACCGAGATCACGAGCACGACCGAGAGCGGGCCGAGCACCGGGTCCTTGAGCGCGAAGAAGACGTCGTCGGCGTTGGCCTCGTTCGCGAGGCCGATGCCCGTGCTGCCGAGGCCCGCGAACGACATCGCGACGACGGTGACGCCGACGTAGGTGACGAGCAGGATCGCCGTCGACAGCACGGCGGCGCGGCCGGGGGTGCGCTGCGGGTCCTTCGTCTCCTCGGTGAGGGCGAGGCAGGCGTCCCAGCCCCAGTAGATGAAGAGGGCGAGCAGCACGGCCTCGACGAACCCCGACCAGTCGGTGAACGCCGTCGGGTCGAACCAGCTCCACTCGACCGGGGTCGCGTTCGGGGCGTCGCCCGTCGCGATCTTGTAGAGCGCGACGACGACGAAGAGCGCGAGGGCCACGTACTGGACGCCCAGCAGGACGTTCTGCACGCGCTCGCCGAGCTCGAGGCCGCGGTAGCTGATCCAGGTCATCAGGGCGATGAACACGACGCCGGTCGCCGTGACGAGCGGCACGTTCTCGGCCAGCGAGCCGTCGCCGACCATCAGCCAGGTGTACTGTCCGGCGATCTGCGACAGGTTGGCCAGCACGACGATGCCGGCGATCGCGACGCCCCAGCCGCCCATCCAGCCGACGCGGGGGCCGAAGGCCTTCGTCACCCAGGTGAAGGTCGTGCCGCAGTCGGGCACGGCCCGGTTCAGCTCGCGGTAGGCGAAGGCGATGAACAGCATCGGGATGAACGCCACGATGAACGCGATCGGCGCCTGCGCCCCGACGGCGGCGACCACGAAGCCGAGCGTCGCGACGAGCGAGTAGACGGGCGCCGTGCTCGCGAGGCCGATGACGGTCGAGCCCCAGAGGCCGAGGGTGCCGGCAGCGAGGCCCTTGCCGGCGGACGGGACACCAGGGGCAGAGGTGTCGGGGGCCGTGGCGGCGGGCCCCGGTGCACCGGGGGCGGCCGGGCGCGAGGAGGAGGTCGGCACTCGGCCGGGAGAAGCGTCGGGACCGCTCATGGCCAGAACGTAGTCCCGCCGCCCGGGCGTGTCAACGAGCCTGTGTCGCTGCCGCCCGGGCTGCCGCCCGGCCCGCCGCGCGTGCCCGCCACCCGTGCCCATGAACCGCGTTCCGGACCATGAACCGCGTTCTTTCGCGGTTCATGGTTCGGAACCCGGTTCTTCGTGCGCGCGGCGGGCAGGTCAGCGAGCTGTGCGCAGCCCGGCGACCAGCCACGCGACCGCCACGAGGAGCAGGGTGACGATCGAGAGCACCTGCCCGCCGTACGCGAACGCCGTGATCGAGGAGGCGCCGAGCGCGAACCCGACCGGGGTGGAGAACACGACGGTGCGGACGAGGGCCACCACCGTCCACGGCAGGAGAACCCAGCCCGCGACGCCCCGGACGCTGCCGGAGCGCGCCGCCAGCACGGCGCCCACGAGGGCCGCGACGACGGACACGACCGAGAGGAGGAGGACGACGAGCGACCCCGGACCCGCAGCGAGGACGGCTGGGATGAACGCGAGGACGGCGACCAGCACCTGGGTGACGGCAGCGATGCGCAGCGCGACGCGTCCGGCGGGCGAGGTCGCGCAGATGCCCCCTCGGCCGCTGACCAGCCAGAGCCCCGCTGACGTGGCGAGGGTCGCGATCAGGGCGAAGACCGGCAGGACCGCGTACAGCGAGGTCGTCGAGAGAGCGGCCAGGCCGATCAGGAAGCGCGCGGCCGTGACCAGGGCGGCCAGCCCGACGAGTGCGCCCGCGACGACGAGCGCCCTGCGGTCGATGCCCGCGGACGCCGAGGCTGCGGCCGGAGGGGGGACGTGGGCCGAGGGAGGAGTCACAGGATCGCTCATGCCCCGACGCTACCGACAGACCGTCCCGTGAGGCACGGCCCACGGCACGGGCGCAGACGAGGGGGTGCCCGTCCGGCACGGCCGGACGGGCACCTCCTGTGGTCGCTGAGCGGGCTCAGCTGCGGCGCGACCTCCTCCGCAGGGTGAGGAACCCGCCCGCGACCATCAGCAGCAGCGCGGCCAGCAGGACCGGCGCGGTGTCGCTGCCCGTGAAGGCCAGCGGGCCGCTGCCCGCGGTGCCGCTGTAGTAGCCGCCCGAGCCCGAGCCGCCGTTGCCGCCGGTGCCGGGCGTGCCCGCGCCGGGCGTCCCGGCACCGGGTCCGCCGGCAGCCGGCAGGTCGACCGCGAACCGGACGGGAGCCGAGGCCGCCGAGGCGACTCCGTCAGGACCGGTCTGCGTGGCCGTCAGCGTGTACGTGCCCTCGGGCAGCCCGCCGAGCGGCGAGCAGGCCCAGGAGCCGTCGGCCGCGACGACCGTCGTGCAGAGCACCCGGCCGGGGACGGTCACGGTGACCGTGTAGCCCGGCGTCCCCGTGCCCGTGACGACCGGGTTCGGCGTCGTGACGACCTGGCCCGGCACCGGCGAGGTGACGACGGGCGGCGCGCCCGCGTCGGCGTACACGAAGGGGAGCGGGGCACTGGTCCCTGCGGCGTTCGTCACGGTGACGGTCGTGCTGCCCGCCGTGCCGGCCGGGGTCGTGAACGTCAGCGTCGTGCCGTCGGCCGAGATGCTGTCCGGCGTGATCGGGGCGGAGCCGCCGACCGAGACGGTCGAGCCCGGCGTGAACCCGGTGCCCGTCACGGTGACGACGGTGCCGCCGCCGACGGGACCCGTCGGAGGCGTCAGCGACGTCAGCTGGGGAGCCAGCGCGGCCGCGGCCTGGTACGAGTACGTCAGCGGGGCGCTCGTGCCCGTGGCGTTCGTGACCGTCACCTGCACCAGCCCGGCGACGTGCGCCGGAGTGGTGAACGTCAGCGACGTGCCGTCGGCGCTGATCGTGGCGGGCGTGATCGCTGCCCCGCCGTCGACCGAGACCGTGGACCCGGCCGCGAAGCCGGTGCCCGTGATCGTCACCGTCTGGCCGCCGCCGACCGGGCCGGAGCTCGGCGTGAGCGAGGCCAGCACCGGCGCCCCGGCGGGAGCCGCGACGTAGGTGAAGGTCAGCGGCGCGCTGGTGCCGCCGGCGGTGGTCACCGTGACCGGCACCGGGCCGGCCGTGTCGGCCGGGGTGGTGAAGGTCAGCTGCGTGCCGTCCAGCGAGACGGACGAGGGCGTCAGGGCGGCGCCTCCGTCGATCGAGACCGTCGTCGCGCCGACCACGAAGCCCGAGCCGGTGATCGTCACGACGGTGCCTCCGCCGACCGGGCCGGACGCGGGCGCCAGGCTCAGCAGCAGGGGCGCGGTGGACGCCGGCGCCAGGTAGGTGAAGGGCAGCGGGGCGGAGGTGCCCGCCTCGTTCGTCACCGTGACCTGCACGGGGCCCGCGGCGTGAGCCGGGGTCGTGAAGGTCAGCGACGTGCCGGCACCGTCGATCACGGGGGTGATCGGCGCGGAGCCGTCCACGGAGACCGTCGACCCGGGGGTGAAGCCGGTGCCGGTGACCGTCACCGTGGTGCCGCCTCCTGCAGGACCGCTCGTCGGCGACAGCGTCGCCAGCACGGGCGCGCCGACCGGGGCCGCCTGGTAGGTGAACGGCAGGGTGCCGCTCGTGCCTGCCGGGGTCGTCACCGAGACGTCGGCCTGGCCCACGGCGCCGGCCGGCGTCGTGAAGACCAGCGAGGTGCCGTCGGTCGAGACCGAGAGGGGCACGATGCCCGTCGTGGTGCCGACCGTGACCGTCGAGTCGCCCGTGAAGCCGGTGCCGACGATCGTGACCGGGGTGCCGCCTCCTGCAGGGCCCTCGGCGGGCGTCAGGGTCGTCAGCGTCGGTGCGACGACGGGCGCCGCCTGGTACGTGAACGTCAGGGGCGCGCTGGTGCCCGTCGCGTTCGTGACCGTCACGGGCACGTCGCCGGCGGTGCCGCCGGGGGTCGTGAACGTGAGCTGCGTGCCGTCGGGCGAGAGGGTGCCGACGATGCCCGTCGCGTCGCCGATCGTGATCGTCGACGCGGGGGTGAAGCCGGTGCCCGTGAGCGTCACCGAGGTGCCGCCCGCCGCCGGTCCGGCGTCGGGCGCGATGGCCGTCAGCACGGGCGAGCCCAGAGGAGGCGCCACGTAGGTGAACTCGAGCGGTGCGCTCGTGCCCGCGAGGTTCGTCACCGTCACCGCAGCGTCGCCCGGGGTGCCCGGGGGCGTCGTGAAGGTGAGCGTCGTGCCGCCGACCCCGATCGCGTCGGGGACGATGCCTGCCGTGCCGCCGACCGTGACCGTCGACCCGGGCAGGAAGGCCGAGCCGGTGATCGTGACGGACGTGCCGCCGCCGGCCGGGCCGGACTCGGGCGTCAGGGACGTCAGGACCGGCGCGCCGGCCGGGGCCGCCTCGTAGGTGAAGGTCAGCGGCGCGGAGGTGCCGCCGTCGGTCGTCACCGTGACCGGCACGTCGCCCACGGTGCCCGGCGGGGTCGTGAAGGTCAGCTCGGTGCCGTCGTCGGAGACGTCGTCCGGCACGATGCCGGCGGTGCCGCCGACGGTGACCGTGGCGCCGGGCGTGAAGCCGGTGCCGGTGATCGTCACCGGGGTGCCGCCGCCGACCGGGCCCGAGTCGGGCGCCAGCGTCGTCAGCACGGGTGCGGTGACGGGCGCCGCGACGTAGGTGAAGCCGAGCGGCGCGCTGGTGCCCGCGTCGTTCGTCACCGTGACCGCCACGGGACCGGCGACGTTCGCCGGGGTCGTGAAGGTGAGCGACGTGCCGTCAGCGGCGATGTCGTCGGGCACGATGCCCGCGGACGCGCCGATCGACACGGTCGACCCGGCCGCGAAGCCGGTGCCGGTGATCGTCACCGGGGTGCCGCCGCCGACCGGTCCCTCCACGGGGTCGATCGTCGCGAGCACCGGTGCGCCGACCGGGGCCGCCACGTAGGTGAAGCCCAGCGGGGCGCTCGTGCCCGCGTCGTTCGTCACCGTCACGGTCACGGGACCGACGGCGTTGGGCGGGGTCGTGAACGTCAGCGACGTGCCGTCGTCGGAGACCAGGTCGGGCTCGAGGCCCGTCGTGTCGCCGATGGTGACGGTCGAGTCGTCCGTGAACCCGGTGCCGGTGATCGTCACCTCGGTGCCGCCGCCGACCGGGCCCGAGGTGGGGTCGATCGTCGTGAGCACAGGGGCGTCGGCCGGGGCCGGCAGGTAGGTGAACGGCAGCCCGGCGCTCGTGCCGGCGGCGTTCGTGACCGTGATGCTCACGGGGCCCGCGGCGTTCGCCGGGGTCGTGAAGACCAGCTCGGTGCCGTCCGTCGAGATCGAGTCGGGCACGAGGCCGACCGTGTCGCCGATCGAGACCGTCGAGCCGGGCGCGAAGGCCGAGCCGGCGACGGTGACGATCGTGCCGCCTCCGACCGGTCCCTCGACCGGGGTGGCCGAGATGAGCACGGGCGCGTCGGCCGGGGCCGGCAGGTAGGTGAAGCCGAGCGGTGCGCTCGTGCCCGCCAGGTTCGTCACCGTGACGGCCACGGGCCCCGCGGCGTTCGCCGGGGTCGTGAAGGTCAGGGTCGTGCCGGTCAGGTCGATCGAGTCGGGCACGAGGCCCGTCGTGTCGCCGATGCTGACGGTCGAGCCGGGCAGGAAGCCCGAGCCGGTGAGCGTCACGACGGTGCGGCCGGCGACCGGTCCCTCGACGGGGTCGATCGTCGCGAGCACCGGAGCACCCGCAGGAGGCGCGGTGTACGTGAACGGCAGCGGTGCGGACGTGCCTCCCTCGGTCGTCACCGTGACGGTCACGTCGCCCGCGGCGTTCGGCGGCGTCGTGAAGGTCAGCGACGTGCCGTCGTCCGAGACCGCGTCGGGCACGAGGCCCGTCGTGTCGCCGATGGTGACGGTCGAGCCGGCGGTGAAGCCGGTGCCGGTCACGGTGACGACGGTGCCGCCTCCGGCCGGTCCCTGGGCAGGGTCGATCGTCTCGAGCACCGGGGCCGTCGGAGGAGCAGGCAGGTACGTGAAGTCGAGCGGGGCGGAGGTGCCGCCCGCGTTCGTCACCGTGACGGGCACGGTGCCGGCGACGTGCGCCGGAGCCGTGTACGTCAGCGAGGTGCCGTCGGCGGCGATCGCCGTGGGCGTGATCGGGGCGGACCCGTCGACCGAGACCGTCGAGTCGGCGGTGAAGCCGGTCCCGGTGACCGTGACGGCGGTGCCGCCTCCGGCCGGTCCCTCGTCGGGGGCGATCGTGGCGAGCACGGGCGCCGTCGGCGGGGCCGGCAGGTAGGTGAACTCGAGCGGCGCCGACGTGCCGCCGGCGTTCGTCACCGTGACGGGCACGGTGCCGGCGACGTGCGCCGGAGCCGTGTACGTCAGCGACGTGCCGTCGGTCGCGATGGCGTCGGGCGTGATCGGGGCGGAGCCGTCGACCGAGACCGTCGAGTCGGCGGTGAAGCCGGTCCCGGTGATCGTGACGGCGGTGCCGCCTCCGGCCGGTCCCTCGTCGGGGGCGATCGTCGCGAGCACCGGCGCGGTGGCCGGGGCGGGCGTGTAGGTGAAGTCCACCGGCGAGGACGTGCCGCCGGCGTTCGTCACCGTGACGGCGACGGTGCCCTCGACGTGCGCGGGCGTCGTGAACGTCAGCGACGTGCCGTCGTCGGCGAGCGCGTCGGGCGTGATCGGGGCGGAGCCGTCGACCGAGACCGTGGAGCCGGCGGTGAAGCCGGTGCCGGTGATCGTGACGGAGGTGCCGCCTCCCACCGGGCCCTCGTCGGGCGTGATCGTGTCCAGGACGGGAGCGGCGAGCGGAGGCGCGAGGTACGTGAACGTCTGGGGCGCCGAGGTGCCCGTGCCGTTCGTGACCGTCACCGGCACGGGGCCGGCGGCGTGGGCGGGCGTCGTGAACGTCAGCGTCGTGCCGTCGGTCGCGATCGTGTCGGGCGTGATCGGGTCGGACCCGTCGACCGAGACGGTCGAGCCGGCGGTGAAGGCCGAACCGGTGATCGTGACGGGGGTGCCGCCTCCTGCCGGGCCCTCGACCGGCGTGATGCCGGTCAGGACGGGCGCGCCGACGGGGGCGGGCTGGTAGGTGAAGGTCTGCGGGGCGCTGGTGCCGCCGCGCGTCGTCACGGTCACGCCGACCGGCCCGACGGCGTGCGCCGGGGTCGTGAACGTGAGCGAGGAGCCGTCGCCGGCGATGCTGTCGGGCGTGATCGGGGCGGAGCCGTCGACCGAGACCGTCGAGCCGTCGAGGAACCCGGAACCGGCGACGGTCACCGTGGTGCCGCCTCCGACGGGGCCCTGGGCGGGGGTGAGGCCCGTGATCGCGGGGACCGGGATGTAGGTGAAGGTCTGCGGGCCGGAGGTGCCGACGGCGGTTGTGACGGTGACCGGCACCGGGCCTGCCGCGTGGGCGGGCGTGGCGAAGGTGAGCGAGGTGCCGTCGTCCGAGACCGCCGTGGGCGTGATCGGCGCGCCGCCGTCGACGCTCACGCGCGAGTCCGCGGTGAAGGCCGAGCCGGTGAGCGTGACGGCGGTGCCGCCCGCGACCGGGCCCTCGACGGGCGTGATGCCGGTGAGCGTCGGCGCGGCGAGCGGGCCGGCGTTCGGGCCGACCGAGGCGGAGGCGAGCTCCACGGCGGTGCCGGCCTGGAGGACGCCGAGCAGGCCGACGCGGAGGGCGCTCTGCGTGAAGGTGCCGCCGGCGGTCGTCTTGTTGTTCGCCCGCAGCGACACGACGCCGGTGAGGGCGCTCGCGAGCGGGGTGATGACGGTCGTGCCGAGGCCAGCGATGACGGTGTTCACCGGCGCGACGGCGAGGGCGAGCGCGTCGGCGAGCACGGGCCCGAGCACACCGACGTTGACGGGGACCCGGAGGCCGAGCGCGTTGACCGTCGCCGTGACGCCGTTGAGGCTGCTGGTGATCTGCGTCACCAGGGACTGCAGGGCGACCGTGACGGCCGGGAGCAGCTGCGTCGTGAGCGCGGTCGTGATGTAGGGCGTCAGCTCGGTGCCGGCCGGCAGCGTGTTGATGTCCAGCCCCTGGGACGCGAGGACCGTGGGGACGTCGACCGTGATGGCGCCCGTCTGCAGGTTCGCGGTGATCGACCCGTCGGCGCTGGTCACGGTCGTGAGCGAGTTGCCGAGGGTGGTCAGGTTCGGGAGGCCGGAGACCTGGACGGTCGGGCCGAGCAGGCCGGTCAGCGTGGCGGGGATCGCGTCGACCGTCGGCTGCAGGCTCGTGAGGGTCGAGCGGAGGCCGTTGATCGTCGTCGCGAGGACCGGGCTGGTGAGGCTGAGGTCGAGGTCGGCGATCTGGTACGCGCCGGTCTGGGCCCCGTTCGGCCCGGCGGCCTGCGCTGCGGTGGCCGAGAGGGCACCCGTCGTGACCCGGAGGTTCGCGAGCGCCTGCGTGTTCGCCAGGCGGCTGAGGTTGAAGCTGGCGTTCGCCTGCGGCACCCCGGCCTGCCCGCCGACGCCGATCCCGCCGGCGTTCGTCACGGCGCCGGAGGCGGCGGTCGAGCTGCCGTTCGCGTTCGCCTGCGCGAACTCGTTGACGGCGCCGACGGTGAGGAGTCCGTTGGGGCCGAGCAGCTGGATGCCGCTGCCGAGGTCGGCGCGGGCGGCGTTGAGCACCGTCACGTCGAGGGGCGTCGACTGCGTCACCGGGGCCGGCTGCCCCGTGTTCGTGGCCGCGGCGGGCTGCAGCAGCAGCACGTTCGCGAGGTCGAGCCCGAGGGCGGTGCCGTCGAGGAACCTGCCCTCGGCGATCGAGGCCGCCGGGGCGGCCGTGGCCGGGGCCGCGGCGAGCACGCTGCCGCCGATGCCGAGCAGGGCGGCCGTGAGCACGGCCACGCCCTGCTTCGCCCTGGAGTGGTGACGGTGCGCGGTCGGTCGCCCTTTTTCGGCGCGCGCGAGTGCTTCAGTCCTCATGGACTCGCTCCTGATCCTCATGGCAGCGGTGGTTGGCGCCTGCGCCGTCGGTTGGTGAGACCGAGGCAGCAGACTCGCTACCTGGCCGACGATAGGGCACGTCGGCGAGGATCGCTCGACCTATTTCGCCGCATGTCCCCCGATCCGGCCGATCGACCCCCGGAATGGGGGTCCAGGAGGAGGTGGGCGAGGGGGGCGCCGGCGGCGCGGGTGACCGGCCGTGCGCGCTGCGTGACGGGCCTCCCGGGTCACCGCCGTAGCGTGGTCCCGTGCACCTCCTCCACGACCTGCGGCACGCGACGGTCACCGTCGTGGGGGCAGGCCAGGCCGGGCTCTCCGCGGCGCACCACCTGCGCCTCCGGGGGTTCGTCGCGGCCGAGGGCGGTGCGGGCTCGGGCTCTGGCTCTGGCTCTGGCTCTGGCTCTGCGGACGCTGCGCCGACGTTCGTCGTCGTCGACGCCGGCGAGGCACCGGGAGGCGCGTGGCAGCACCGCTGGGAGTCGCTGCGGATGGCCACCGTCAACGGCATCTTCGACCTGCCGGGCATGGCGCTGCCGCCCGTCGACGAGTCCGAGCCGAGCCGGGTCGCCGTGCCGCGCTACTTCGCCGCCTACGAGGAGGCGGAGCAGCTGCGGGTGCACCGTCCCGTGCAGGTGACGAGGGTCGACGCCGTCGACGACGACCCCGCGGGCCTGCTGCGGGTCGAGAGCGACGCCGGCACGTGGACCACGCGCGCGCTCGTGAACGCGACGGGCACCTGGGACGAGCCGGTGCTGCCGGACGTGCCCGGCGCCTCCTCGTTCGCAGGTCGTCAGCTGCACACGCGCGAGTACGTCTCGGCGGCCGAGTTCGCGGGAAGGCGCGTCGCCGTCGTCGGCGGCGGCATCTCGGCGGTGCAGCTGCTCGACGAGATCAGCCGGGTCGCGACGACGCTCTGGTACACGCGGCGTGAGCCCGTGTTCCTCGACCACGACTTCACCTCGGGGTCGGACGGCGTCGACGTCGAGCGACGCGTCGCCGAGGACGCCGCGGCCGGCCGCCTCCCGGGCAGCATCGTGTCGTACACCGGGCTGATCTGGACGGGCTACGCCCGCGAGGCCGCGCGGCGCGGCGTGCTCGAGAGGCGACCGATGTTCACCGCGATGGGGCCGCGGCACGTCGTCGAGGCCGACGGCTCGTCGACGAGCGTCGACGTCGTGCTGTGGGCGACGGGGTTCCGGCCGAGCGTCGGGCACCTCGACGGGCTCGACCTGCGGGGGCCGCTCGGGGGCGTCCCGCTCGTCGGCACCCGGGCCGCCCGCGACCGGCGGGTGCACCTGATCGGCTTCGGGCCGTCACAGTCGACGGTGGGCGCGAACCGCGCCGGCCGCGCCGCGGTGCGCGAGCTCGCGCGCGACCTGCTCGGCCCTGCCTGCTGACGGAAGCTCCGCGAGACGCGCGCGAAGCTCCGTCGAAGCGACGAACCTGCGCGGCACATCGCGTCGCTTCGTCGCTCTCGCGGAGGGACGCGTCGTGAGGGATGCGCGGGCGGGACTGCCGCCTCCTCGGGTCCGTCGCGTGGGGGAAGTCGCTGCCGGCGCTCCTGCCTAGCCTTGGACGATGGACGAGGAGCGACCCGAGACCGAGGCAGGCGCGGACGCCGTCACCGAGAAGAAGAAGCGGAACGACAACGTCGGCGTCGGCGTGGTGTTCGCCCTGGTCGGCGTCGCCCTCTTCCTGACGCTCGACAGCCCGTGGGCGGGCGTGCCGATGCTCGTCGTCGGCGTCGTGCTCGTCGCCCTCGGGATGAAGGGCAGCAGACGCCGCAGCACCGACGACTGACGCGGGTTCCACCCCGAGCCGCGGCCGGCGCTCAGCGGCGGCGCAGCCGGAACCGCTCCGGCGCGGGGGTGCCCGTCGCGACCCCGGCCAGCAGCTCGCCGAAGACGGCGCCGAACTTGAAGCCGTGCCCCGAGAACCCCGTCGCGACGGTGACGGAGCCGACGCGGTCGAGCACCGGGTCCTCCGTCGGGGTCGTGTCGTAGAGGCAGCTGATCGGCGCGAGCGTGTCGACGTCGACGCCGGGCACCCACTCGGCGACGTAGTCGCGCAGCACGGCCTGCCCCTCCGCGCCGGGCGAGGCCAGACGGGCGTCGGGGTGCACCTCGCGGCCGGTGCCGTGGGTCCCGACCTTGACGCCCTCGCCCGGGGTGAGCAGCCCGTAGATCGTGCTGACCCGGGCCCGCAGCGCCGGGTCGGTCGGGTGGTGGACGAAGCTCGGCCAGGCGTCGTCGGGCAGCTCCGTCGCGAAGTGGGCGGGCTCCTCCTGCGTGACCCTGACCTCGGGCAGCGCCGCTCCCCCGCGCCGCACGAGGTCCCCGGCCAGGTACCGCGCCCAGGAGCCGACCGCGAGCACGACGCTGGTCGACACGACCGTCGAGGAGGCGCCTCCTACGCCCTCGAGACGCAGCACCACGTCGTCCCCCTCCGTCTCGATCGCGGCCACGACGGTGTCGGAACGGAGCTCGGCGCCCGCGGCCGCGGCGCTGTCGAGCAGCGCCTCGACGGCGTCGGCCGAGCGGACCCGCCCGGCCTGCGCGTGGAACAAGACGCTCGTGTCGAAGCGGAGCCCCGGCCAGCGCGCCGCGGCCTCGTCGGGCGTGAGCCGCTCGTGCGCGACGCCGCCGCGCTCGAGGGCCGCCTGGATCTCGTCGAGCACGACCGGGTCGCCGTGGTCGAGCGCGCCCGTGAAGTCGAGCAGGGTGCGGCCCGTCTCGGCCTCGAGCTGTTGCCAGGCCGTGATCGCGTCGCCCGTCAGCGCGACCCAGTCGTCGGCGGTGTATCCGCGACGGAAGATCCGGCTCGCGCCGTGCGACGAGCCGCGGTCGTGGCCGCGGCCGAACTGCTCGACGAGCAGGACGCGCGCGCCGCTCCTGGCGAGCGAACGAGCAGTCGCCGCCCCGATCACGCCGGCGCCGACGACGACGTGGTCGAAGCGCTCGCGGGCAGGAGCCGTCGGCTCGACCTGCTCGGTCGGCTCGACCTGCTCGGCGGGGGCGGCGGGCTCGGCGCCGTCTCTCGTGGTCACGGGGCTCCTCGTGGTCGGATCGGCGGCGCCGGCGCCGGGGCCGGGGTCGGGATCGGCGGCGCCGGGCTCGGCGCGCGCGGCTGTCGGGTCGCGGTCGAACAGGACGTGCGTCACGAGCACGGCCGCCGCGCTGAGCCCGCCCGTCCAGAGCGCGACGGCGAGGTCCGACGGCAGTGCCGCGTCGGGGTCCTCGAGGAGCTGCAGCTGCGCCGAGCACACGGCGAACGCCCCGAAGGCCAGCACGCCGGCGGGCAGCGCCGCCCTCAGGCCCGACCCGGGCAGGCCGTTCCGGAACGCCGCGTCGAGGAGCCACAGGATGCCGAACGCGGGCACCCCGGCCACCGCCGCACCACCGAGCGGACCCGTCAGGAGGGAGACGAGCACCGGCACGACGAGCGCCCACGGAGTCGCGACCGCGACGGCGGCGCCGACGACCAGCGCGTGGACCGCCGCCATGGCGACCGGCTTCGTGCTCCCCACGGCGACCTCCCCTGCCGACCCCCAGCGTAGCGACGCGCTCCAGGCTCGCGGCCCCCGCTCCGTCCCGGCTGCACCCCTGATCCAGCGCTACGTCCCCGGAACCGAGGGTGTGAGGCCGATCCGGGGGTGCAGCTCGCGAGGCGACCCCCCGCGCACCCGCACCGGCACGACGAGCGGCGCCCCGGTCGACGGGTCGGGCACGATCGTGACCGGGTGCCCGTACACCTGCGACACGCGCTCGGCCGTGAGCACCTCGGCCGGGGTGCCCGCCGCGACGACGCGGCCCCGCTCGAGCAGCACGAGACGGTCGGCCCAGGCCGCCGCGAGGCTGAGGTCGTGCAGCACCACGACGACGGAGGCGCCCGCCGAGGCGAGGTCGCGGAGGGTGCCGAGCAGCTGCTCCTGGTGGCCGAGGTCGAGGGCGGCGGTGGGCTCGTCGAGCAGCAGCACCGGCGTCCGCTGTGCCAGCAGCCGGGCGAACGAGGCCCGGGCGCGCTCGCCCCCCGACAGCGACGGGAACCGGCGGTCGCGCAGCTCGGTCGTGTCCGTCGCGGCGAGCGCCTCGTCGACGACGGCGTCGTCGCGGTCCGCCTCCGGGCTGCGCGACCACGGGGCACGGCCGAGCGCGACGACCTCCGCGACCGTGAAGGGGAACGCGACGTGCGCCTCCTGCGTCATGACCCCGCGACGACGCGCCCGCTCTCCCGAGCTGAAGGAGCCCAGGAGGCGCTCGTCCAGCTCCACGGTGCCGCGAGCGGCCGCGACGTCGCCGGCCACGCAGCCGAGCAGGGTCGACTTGCCCGCGCCGTTCGGGCCGAGCAGGGCCACGACCTCGCCGGGGCGGACGTCGAGGTCGACGCCGTCGAGGATCGTCGTGCCCTCGAGCTCGACCCCGAGGCCGCGGACGCGCAGCGCGGCGGCGGGGATCTCGCGCTCGCCCTCCGCAGCCGCCGACCTCCCGGCCCTCATGCCCAGCCCCCGGCCCGGCGCCGGGTGCGTCGCAGCAGCCAGAAGAAGAACGGCCCGCCCACCAGCGAGGTGAGCAGCCCGAGCGGCAGGTCGGCGTTCGGCACGACGACGCGTGCGGCGGTGTCGGCGACGAGCACGAGCAGCGCCCCGGCGACCGTGCTCGTGGCGAGCAGCCCGCCGTGCGACGGGCCGACGACCATCCGCAGCAGGTGCGGCACCACGAGCCCGACGAACGCGATGATGCCCGTGAACGCGACTCCGGCCCCGACGAGCAGGGCGACGAGCACGATGGCGACGATCCGCAGGCGCTCGACGTCGACGCCCAGGTGCGAGGCGCTCCGCTCCCCGAGGGCCAGCAGGTCGAGCTTGCGGACGAGCAGGGCAGCACCGCCGACACCCACCACGACGATCGGGAGCGCGACCGCGACGTCGGTCCAGAGCGCCCCGTTGATGCTGCCCATCTGCCAGAAGACGATCTGCTCCCGCGCCTGCGTGTCGGCGAGGAACGTCAGCAGCGCGATGCCCGCCCCCGCGACCGCGTTGACGGCGATGCCGGTGAGCACGAGCGTGACGACCTCGGTCTTCCCTCCCGAGCGCGAGAGGCCGTAGACGAGAAGGGTCGTGACCAGGCCGCAGGCGAAGGCCGCCGTCGGCGTCACCCAGAGCCCGGCCGACACCCAGCCGAGCACGACCGTCGAGGAGGCGCCCAGCGCGGCCCCGGAGCTGACCCCGATCACCGCGGGCTCGGCCAGCGGGTTGGCGAAGACGGCCTGCATCAGCGTGCCGGCGGCGGCGAGCGCGGCGCCCACCACGAGGGCGAGGGCCACCCGCGGCAGCCGGATGCCGGTGACCACCTGGTCGACGAAGCGGGCGTCGGGGTCGCTGGGGGCGCCTCCTGCGCCCCAGGCCCTCAGCACCGCGCCGACGACGTCGCGCGGCGCGACCGGGTACTGGCCGATGCCCGCCGAGAGCACGGCCACGACGAGCACGAGCGCGAGCAGCACGACGAGGGTGAGGGCGACCAGGCGGCGGTGCCGGGTGCGGTGGCCGGTGCGGTGGGCCGCGCGGGGGTCTGCGCGCGGGTCTGCGTAGCGGTCGATGCGGAGGGGCACTCGGTAAGGATAGCCTTACCTACATGTTGCCCCTCGATCTCCCGTGCTCGCCGCTGTCGCCGGCCCCCACCTCGGCTCCCCCGTCGCGCCGCGACTCGAGGCAGGCCGGACGGCGGCGGGCGGGCGTCGCGACCGCGCTCGCCCTCGGCATCGCCCTCGTCGCGACCGGCTGCACATCGGGCGACGCAGCGAGCGGTGACGGGACCACCGGCGTCGGCACCGGCACAGGCGCAGCAGCAGCGACCCCGCTCGACGAGCTCGACGTGCCCGCCGACCTGCGCGCGGTCGAGGGCCCGTCGACCGCGGTGCTCGCCTCCGACGAGGTCGTGCCGCTCGTCGACCCCGGCACCGCGAGCCTCCCTGCCCAGGTGACCTCCCACGACCTCACCGGTGACACGACCCAGGTCGTCACCGAGACGTCGCGGCTGCTCGCCCTCGACATCTCGGGCGCGCTCGCGGCCACGGTCACGGGGCTGGGGCTCGGCGACCTGCTCGTCGGACGCGACGTCTCGACGACCTTCGACAGCGCCGCCGACCTGCCCGTCGTCACGAAGGAGGGCCACTCGATCAACGCCGAGGCCGTGCTGGCGCTCGAGCCGACCCTGGTGATCACCGACGGCAGCATCGGACCGACGGACGTCGTGCAGCAGCTCCGCCAGTCGGGGGTGACCGTCGTCTACGTCGAGAACGAGCCGTCGCCGGCCGGGGCGGGCGACCTGGCGCGCTCGGTCGGGGCCGCCCTCGGGGTGCCCGCGGCCGGCGAGGCGCTGGCCGACGCGGTGGGCGAGCGCACGAAGGAGGTGCAGGCCCAGATCGCCGGGCTCGCCCCGGCCGCCGAGGCGGACCGGCTGCGCATCGCGTTCCTCTACCTGCGCGGCAGTGCGGGCATCTACTACCTGCTCGGCGAGGGGACGGGCGCCGACGCGCTCGTCGACGGGCTCGGCGGGGTCGACGTGGCGGCCGAGATCGGATGGGTCGGCGCGAGGCCGATGACCGACGAGGCGCTCGTCGCGGCCGACCCCGACGTGTTCCTCGTGATGACGGGCGGCCTCGAGAGCGCCGGGGGCGTCGACGGACTGCTCGCGGCGAAGCCCGCGGTCGCGCTGACGGCGGCCGGCGAGCACCGGCGGTTCGTCGACATGGCCGACGGGCAGGTGCTCAGCTTCGGCCCCCGCACGCCGGAGGTGCTCGAGGCACTGGCCCGCGCGGTCTACGCGCCCGGCCAGTGAGCCGCACCCGGCAGCGGCCCGAGACCGAACGTCACGGTCCGGTAACGACGGAGGGCAATAGTTAGGTAAGGCTTGCCTTAATGAGGCTTACCTAAATACGGTGCAGGAGTCCCCGGCGGTCGAGTCCGACCTGCCCCTCCGACATCTCTGGAGCCCCTCTGTGACACCACTCCCGCGCGCCTCGGCGCGCCGCCACCTGTCCCTGCTCGTCGCCGCGTCGCTCGTGGCCGGCGCCGGCCTCGTCGGCCTCGCGGCCCCGGTCGAACCCGCGGCCGCAGCACCGGTCGACGCGACCGCCGGCTCCCTCAGCTGGGGGATCGACGCCGACTACCGGGCGACCTTCGCGAACTACCGCACGGCCACGGCCCCCGCCTCGTTCGTCGACGACCTCGCGACCTTCCCGCTCTCGGGCGGCACGTGGGACGACGCCTCCCAGCAGGGCGAGCTCGCCTTCTCGGGCACCGCGCGCATCGGCTACGTGCTCGGCAGCGACGCCCAGGTCGGCACGGCCCAGGGCAACTACGTGCACCTCGGCTCCCCCACGGTCTCGATCTCCGGGGGCGTCGCCACGATCTCCGGCACCACCGCCGGTTCGTCGCACGACCTGAACCCGGCCCTGCCGACGGCGGCGAAGGCCACGCGCACGTTCGCGACGGTCGACCTCTCGGCCGTGCAGGCCGTCAGCACGCCGACCTCCATCACCTGGACCGCCGCCCCCGCCGCGATCACCGCGCAGGGCGCCCAGGTGCTCGCGCTGCTCGAGGGCTCCGACGCCTCGCAGACGCCTCAGGTGCGCGCGACCGGCTCGTCGCTCGACCCCGTCACGATCACGGTCGACCGCACGCTCGCGGCCGAGCCCGAGCCCGAGCCCGAGCCCGAGCCGACCCCCGACCCCGAGCCGACGCCCGACCCGACCGCGGACCCCGACCCCGTCACGACGCTCGAAACGACCACGAAGGTCGCGGCGACGACCCCGGCCCCGGTCGTCGCGCCTGCCCCCTCGACCTTCACCGCGACGGTCGCCTCCGACGGCACGTCGACGCCCACCGGCGCCGTCGCCTTCAGCGCGACCCCGGCCGGCTCCACGACGCCGGTCGACCTCGGCACCGCTCCCCTCGTCGACGGCGTCGCCACGCTGACGACGCCCCTCGCGCCCGGCGGCCACGCGATCTCGGCCGCCTACGCGGGCGGCACCTCCGGCAGCACCGCGTTCCGCGCCTCCTCGGCTCCGCTGATGGGCACCGGCCAGGGCGCGACCTCAGCAGCCAACTGGTCCGTCGTCGACGCGACGCAGCCCGCGGCCTGCACGCCGGGCAGCGCGGCCGTCGCCACCTCCGACGACGTCACGGCCCGCTGGGGCTGGTCGACCTACAGCTCCGGCTGGACCAAGACCGCAGGAGGCGGCATCTCGCTCGCCGAGGACGGCCAGACCTTCGCGCTCACCGGCGGCACCGCCATCGGCGACGCGGACTGCGTCGTCGTCGACTTCACCGGCACGATGAGGGTCGCGGCGTACGCGAGCTTCTTCCCGCCCGCCGGCCAGTGGGTCGAGCTCGTCGACCCGTCGCTGTCGATCGCCTCCGACGGCACCGGCACCTGGAGCGCCGGCGTCCGCACCGGCGTCGGCGCGGAGAACGCCTCCGCACCGGTCGAGACCGTCGTCGCCGCCGTGACCGGGGCCGCGTTCCCCGACCTCGCCGCCGACGGAGAGCTCACCGCTCCCCTGGCCTACGAGGGCACGACCGCGCAGGGCACCTGGAGCCGCGACTTCGACGACGCCTGGTCGAACGCCTTCGTGCTGCAGGTCCCGAGCGCCGTGCGCGCCTTCTACTACACGTCGGGCACCACGGCCGCGAACGCGACCAAGCCGCCGTCGCCCGTCTCGCTCGCCTGGGGCGCCGCACCCGTGACGACGCCCGAGCCCGAGACCCCCGAGCCCGAGACGCCCGACCCCGAGGTCCCCGGCACCGAGCCCGAGGCCGGGCAGGGCAACCTCGCCTGGGGCTTCAAGGACTCCTGGCGCGGCTACCTCGCGACCGTCGCGGCCGGCACGACGGCGGTCTCCGGAGGCGCCACCGTCGCCCCCGACGGGCGCTTCGTCTTCGACCAGGTCGACGGCGGCGACTTCGACCCCGCCACGGGGCTCGGCACCATCCGCTACACGGGCGCCGTGCTCTTCACGAGCGCCTCGCACGGCTTCAGCATCGGCTTCGCCGACCCGTGGGTGACGACGACCGCCGACGGCGGCTCGGTGCTCACCGCCCGCACCTCGACCAACGACACGGCCGGCCTCGACTCGACCGAGCGGATCGAGCTCGTCCGCCTGGCGCAGAGCACGGCGGTCCCGAGCGCGGCGAACCAGAGCGCCGCGACCGGCGCTCCCGCCGTGAGCCTGCTCGCCGCCCTCGACGCCGCCGCGGCGCCGACCGCCCGCTGGGACTCGGTCGCCAGCACCTTCAGCGACACCCTGTCGCCCGCTGGCTGGGCGCAGTACCGCGGGCAGGCCGCCGACCCCGTCTCGTTCGGCTTCCGCACCGCGGTCGCCGAGCCCGGCGGCGACACCCCGATCGTCGCCCCGCTGCCCGGAGGAGGCGCGGGCACCGGCCCCGGGAACGGCGTCGTCCCGACCGGCACCGGCACGCCGACCGGCGCGGCCGCCGAGCAGGACCGCTGCGTCGCCCGCGCGGTCAGCGGCGCGACCCTCAGCTGGGGCGTCAAGGAGAGCTACCGCTCGTACATCACGGGACCGATCGCGAAGGGCGCGGTGTCCCTCGACGGCGTGACCACCACCTCCGGCGGGGCTTATGCCTGGTCGGGCGGCTCGGGCTCGGTCAACACCGAGGCCGGCCGCGGCTCGGCGAGGTGGCGCGGCGGAGTGCACTTCACCGGCCACGGAGGCTCGCTCGACATGACGATCTCGGCACCGCGCGTGCAGCTCGTCTCGGGCAGCCAGGCGACCCTCGTCGTCGACATGACGAGCAAGCCGCTCGCCGGCGGGTCCGCCGTCACGACGAAGGGGCTCGCCCTCGCGACCCTCGCCCTCGGCCAGGGCTCGCGCACGGCGACGGACAGCACGCTCGGCTGGTCGGGCGTCCCCGCGACGCTCACCGCGGCCGGCGCCGTCGCGTTCGGCGACTTCTACGAGGCGGGCGAGGCGCTCGACCCCGTGTCGTTCTCGATGCCGCTCGGCGCGACCGTCGCCTGCGACGGCAGCACCGCCCCGGCCGGGTCCGCCCTCGCGTTCACGGGCGGGGACCAGGGCCTCGGCGGCCTGCTGCTCGGCTCGCTGCTGCTGCTCACCGGGCTCGGGGCGGTGGCCGTGCGCCGTCGTCGCGCCGGTGCGCCCGAGGGTGCAGCTGTGCTCGAGGCCGCCCGTGCCTGAGGCTCGTGCCGCAGGCGCCGCTCGGCGCCGCGCCGCCGCGGTGGTCGTCGGGGCTCTCGCCCTGGCGGCCGCCGCGGCGGTGCTGCCGGCCCCCTCGGGGGCCGTCGCCGGTGCTGCCGCCGCGACGGGCGCCTCCTCGTGCACCGTCTCGGGGGCGACCCTGAGCTGGGGCGTGAAGGAGTCGTTCCGGTCGTACATCAGCGGATCGATCGCCAAGGGCGCCTGGACGCCCGAGGGAGGCGCGACCTACGCGACGCCGTCGTTCGGCTGGTCCTCCGGAGCAGGCCAGCTCGGCGACCCGACGGCCGGTGCGGCCGGCGACGTCGCGTTCGGCGGCAGCGTCCGCTTCACCGGCCACCAGGGCGTGCTCGACACGACCATCGCCGACCCGGTGCTGCGCTTCACGTCGGCCACCTCGGCCCAGCTGCTGCTCGACGTGGCCGGCACGACGCAGGAGGGGGTGGCCGTCAGCTCGCCCGACGTCCCCTTCGCCGACGTCGACCTCAGCGCCTCGCCCGTCGACCCGTCCACGGGAGCGCTCTCGTTCGCGGGGGCGCCGACGACGCTGACCGCCGAGGGAGCCGCCGCGTTCGGCAGCTACGAGCCGGGCACCGCACTCGACCCGCTGACCGCGGATGTGCCGCTCGCCTGCACCGCACCGGTCGACGCCGAGGAGGCGGCGGTCGCCTCCGAGGACGAGGCCGACGCGTCGCCGACGGCCACGTCCGCCCCTGCGGCGGCGGGCTCGCCGGACGCGAGCACCGGCACCGCGACGGACACCGGCCCGACGCCGGCCGCCCTGGCCTGGTCGGCGGTCGCCGCGGCGGCGCGGCTCGGGGCGCCCGCGTGGCTCCTCGTGCGCCGTCGTCGGCTGGCCGCCGGCGCCTCGACGACCGGCGGCTCGACCGACAGCTCGACGACGGGAACGTCCCACACCGCGCACGACGACGAGAAGGAGACATCGTGACCACCACCACCGCACCTCCCCCCACGATCGCCGCCGAGCCCCTGGGCGCGCCCCGCGCCTCCCTCGGCGACACGACCGTCGACGAGCTCGATCCGGCCGTGCCGCCGGCCCCCGTCCCGTTCTCGGAGCGGCTGCGCACCCGCACGCGCAGCGGCCACGGCACCAGCAGCCGGGCGGGGTTCATGTCCGACCTGATGCGCGGCACCTGCACCAGGGACGACCTCGTCCGCCTCCTCGCCCAGTACTGGCACGTGTACCGAGCGCTCGAGCAGGCGGCCGTCGGCGCGGCAGCGCACCCGGTCGCGGGCGCGTTCGTGACCGACCGACTGACACGGCTGCCGTCGCTCGAGGCCGATCTGGCACACCTGGCCGGCCCCGGCTGGCGCGACCGTCTCGACGCCGTGCCCGCGACGGTCGAGTACGTCGACCGCCTCCGGGGCCCTGCCTCGTCGTCGCCGACCGCGTTCGTCGCGCACCACTACACGCGCTACCTCGGCGACCTGTCGGGCGGGCAGCACATCGGCCGTGCCCTGCGGCAGCGCTACGGGCTGCTCGACGAGGCGACGACGTTCTTCACCTTCGACGGCGTCCCCGACCCGACCACCTTCAAGGACGAGTACCGCGCCCGGCTCGACTCCCTCCCCTGGGGCGAGGCCGACGAGGAGGCGATGGTCACGGAGGTCCTGCACGCCTACGACCTGAACGCCCGCCTCCTCGCGGAGCTCGACGCCGAGCGCGGCCTCGGGGCTGCGCCGGGCCCGGCCACTGAGGGCCCGTCCACTGCCGTCGCGACGGGAGCCTCCTCGTGAGCCGCGCCGACGCCGACGCCCGTCGGCTGCCCTTCGGCGACGACGTGGTCGAGGCGGTGCTGGCGCACATGCGCGACGACCACGCCTCCGACGGCGTCGTCATCGTGCGTCGACACGGGGCCGCGGGGGCGACGGCCGCGCTGATGCTCGGGTTCGACGCGCTCGAGACGACCTGGTCGGTCACCGACGCCGACGGCGTCGAGGGAGTGCTCACCGTGCCGTGGCCCGCGCCGATCACGGACCGCGCGTCCGTGCGACGGCAGGTGGTCGAGCTGTTCGACGGCCGCTGACGCCCGCGGCCGCGCCGGGCCGGTGGCGGTCGCGGCCGGGTGTGCCGACGCGAAAACGACGAAACAACGCGGGGCCCCGCGTCCCTTCGTCGCTTTGGCGTCGGGACCCGGGCGGCACCGGGCGCCGGACGCGTCGGCACCCGGCGGCGGCCGTCGGCGCGCCTACGCGGCGTCCGCCAGCGCGCCCCCGAGGAAATCGGCGAGCGCCGCCGTCGCCGACACCGACGACTCCCGCTCGACGTCGGGGTTGTAGTTCGTGTTCGTGTTGACGTCGTAGGGCACGACGCGGCCGTCGACCGTCTCGATGAACTCGACGCCGGCCACCTCGATGCCCTGCGCGGCGAGGAACTCCTCGAGCCGGACCACGAGCGGGTGCTCGGCCGTCACGGACGGACGCACCGCGAACGGCGCCCAGGTCGCCGGGTCGGCACCCGCCGGGACGACGCAGGCGTCCGCCGGGCACAGCTCGAAGCTGCCGGCGGACGTGTCGACCCTGACCGCGTAGACGAAGCGGCCGCCCACGAACTCGGCGCGGGTGACGAACGGCTCCTCGGCCTGGAGGTACTCCTGCAGCAGGGTGACGCCGTCGGCGGGCTGCTCGAAGTCGGGGCCGTCGACGTAGGCGTCGAACGACACGTGGTCGTCGAACCGGCGGACCCCGATGCCCTTGCCGCCCTGGTTGTGCTTCGTGATGAACGGCGTCGGCAGCTCGCGCGCCCGCGCCTTCAGGTCGGCGGTGCCGAAGACCGCGACCGTCCGCGGCACGTCGAAGCCCGCAGCCGACAGCGCGAGGTACTGCGCGACCTTGCTCACCTCGAGCTCGACGACTCCGCTGCCGTTGACGACCCGGCGCCCGTGCCGCTCGGCCCAGCGCAGGGTCGCACGCGCCACCTCCTTCGCGGTCGCCCTGCCGCGGGTCGCGGCCGACGCGCTCAGACGCGACCAGAACACCCCCGCAGGAGGCGCGGCCGACAGGTCGAAGGAGCTCCCGTCGAGCAGGTGCTCAGCGTGCGGCACCCCCGCGGCGTCGAGCGCGGCGAGCAGCGGCGGCAGCCACTCCTCGTTGTCGTGCAGCACGTGGACGACGGGTGCCAGCTCGGCGGTGTCCGGGTCGGGGGAACTCATCCCCCCACCCTGCCCGCCGCCGCCGACACCCGCACGACGGTGACGAAGCGTGACGTGACGCGAGGTCGTGCAGGCTGCGGTCGAGGACGGCGAATAGCCTGTCCTCGACCGTCGTCCGGGAAGGAGGCACGATGACCACGACGTCCGTCGCCTCGTGTGCGCGCTCGTCGTCGTCGCGCCGCAACTCGGACATGCCCGCCCGTGGCTAGGAACCGGGGCCGCGCCCGTGAGGCCAGGGTCGTCGCGACGCCGCCGCCCCCGCCGAACCCCCGCAGCCTGGCCGTCCTCGGTCTGATCCTCGCCTGCGTCGCCGGTCCCGTCGGCGTCGTCGTCAGCGTGGTCGCCCTGCTCCGCGCTCGCCGGGCAGGCGAGAAGGACACCGTCGCCCTCGTCGGGATCATCGTCGGCCTCGCGACGACCGCCGCGTTCATCGCCGGGGTCGTCTACTTCCAGGCCGTGTTCGCCGGCCAGGCTGGTGTCTGCGCCGACCTCGGCCCGGGCGTCCACGAGGGCGCGTCCGGCACCTTCACCTGCCCCGCCGTCTAGCTCGTGTCAGGCGTGCCGTCCCGGCCGACGGTCGCCTCGAGGCGGGCACCGTCAGAGCACGCTGAACAGGGCGACGAAAGCCGCGGCCCCGACGGCCGTGAGCCCGACGGCGAGCGCACGCTCCCGCCACCCGTCGAGTCGCCGGACCACGACCCAGCCGAGAGCCGTGACGCCCACGGCGATGCTGATCAGCCACCAGGTCGTCCCGGTCGTGTCGGCAACACGGACCATGCCGGAGACGCCGTCGCCGATCATCACGGCGGCGAGGACCGCGATCCCCGCCGCACGGAGGACGGGGCTCCGCGACCACCACAGCCCGGCGAGCCCGATGACCGGCCCGGCCAGGGTCGCCGCCGTGAACCAGAAGTCGCCCGGACCGTACGAGTCGGGGAAGCCCCGCAGGGTGGACACGACCACGTAGCCCTGGACCGCGGCGTGGAAGACGACGAGACCGAGCCCGGCTGCCGTCCACCACCTCCGGGCGCTCGGCCTGCGGGTGACCACCACGACCGTCGCGAAGGTGAGGATCGTCCAGCCGCCGCTCGAGTTCGCGAACGAGCTCAGCCCGCCGGGCAGGTACTGCTGGCCGGGTGAGGTCGCACCGCCGAGCACGAGCCCCACGGCCGCGCCGAGCAGCCACCACGCGAGGGTCGTCACCAGTGAACGGGTCATCCAGCGAGCATCACAGGTCGGCGGCCGCGCGCCGACCCTCTCGCGCGGACGATGCTGGCCATCCTGGAGGAGGACCCGCTCGCGGCCCGGCCCTTGAGCCGGCGAGGGGGCCCGACGTACGGTGGAGAGGTCGACGACGACGAGGGGACCACGACGATGGACGACGAGACGAACCGCGACCAGGGGCGACTCCGGCTGCAGAAGCCGACGTTCCGCGGCTCCTCCGTGGGCTGGGGCATCGCCGCGGTCGTGTGGCTGTCCTGCGTGGTGAGCGTCATCGTGAGGATGGCGACCGACGAGGGCGGCGCAGCCCTCGTGGACGTGCTGATCCTCGTCGCGCTGCTCGTCGCCACGGCCGTCTGCGTGACGGGCACCGTCGCGACGATCCGGCACCCTCGCCCCGCGCCTCCGGCCGTCAAGGACTAGCTCAGGCGGAGCGCCTTGGCCAGGAGCCGCCCTACGACGGCGAGCTCGTCCTGGTCGAGCGTGCTGAGCGGACCGTGCGCGATGACGGCCTCGATCATGGCTTCCCTGACGTCCGTGCCTCGCTCCGTGAGCGAGACGACCCTCTGCCGACTATCCGACGAGTCGGGCAGGCCTCGAGTCCCCTGACGGCCGCTCGCGGCGGTTCAGGCCAAGCTCGTCCAGACGGTCTTCGTCTCGAGGTAGCTCTCGAGGTTGGCGTGCCCCATGTCGCGGCCGTAGCCCGACTGCTTGTAGCCGCCGAACGGTGCAGCGGCGTCGGTCTGGCCGTACATGTTGATGTAGACGGTCCCGGCCTGGAGCAGCCGCGCCAAGCGGTTCGCCCGGGCGATGTCGCGGGTCCAGATGCCGGCAGCCAGACCGTAGGGCGAGTCGTTCGCGCGTCGAGCGATGTCCTCGAGGTCGTCGAACGGCTGGGCGACGACGACGGGGCCGAAGATCTCCTCGCGCACGGCGGTGAAGGTGTCGTCGACGTCGGTGAGGACGGTCGGCTGCACGTAGTAGCCGCGGTCGTCGACCCCGCGGGGCATGCTCGACCCGCCGGCGGCGAGGGTCGCACCCTGCTCGAGCGCGCCGTCGATGTACCCGCGGACGCGCTCGTGCTGGCGATCGCTGATGACGGGCCCGAGGTCGCTGCCCTCGGCGAGGCCGTGTCCGATCCGCATGCCCGAGGCGATCTCGCTCAGCCGGCCGACCACGTCGTCGAACGACTTCCGCTCGACGTAGAGCCGGGTGCCGGCGGAGCAGGCCTGACCCGCGTTGCCGAAGATGGACGCGGCGCCGAGCGCGGCCTCCTCGACGGGGCTGTCGGCGAAGACGATGTTCGGGCTCTTGCCGCCGAGCTCGAGGGTGACGCGCTTGACCTGCGACGCCGCCCTCTGCGCGATGCGGATGCCGACGGCGGTCGAGCCGGTGAAGGCGACCTTGTCCACGCCCGGGTGGTCGACGAGCGCCTCCCCCGCCTCGGCGCCGAAGCCGGTGAGGATGTTCAGCACCCCCGGCGGGATGCCGGCCTCGAGAGCCAGCTCGCCGAACCGCATCGCGGTGAGCGGAGTGTTCTCGGCCGGCTTCAGCACGATCGTGCAGCCCGCGGCGAGCGCCGGGGCGATCTTCCACATGGCCATCAGCAGCGGGAAGTTCCACGGCACGATCTGCGCCACGACGCCGACGGGCTCGCGCTCGGTACGGACCATGGTGTCGGGCACCGACACGGGGATCGTGTTCCCTTCTATCTTCGAGGCCCAGCCGGCGAAGTAGTCGAGGTGCTTCACCGCCAGCGGAAGGTCTCCCGCGACGACGGCCCCACGCAGCTTGCCGCCGTCGAGCACCTCCAGGGCGACGATCTCGTCGGCATGCTCCTCGAGCAGGCGGGCGAAGCGCTCGATGCGGCGCCCGCGGTCGAGGGCGGACATGGTCCGCCACGGCGCGCCCGGCTCGAACGCACGACGCGCCGCACCGACGGCCCGGTCGGCGTCGAGCGCGTCGCCGGCGGCAGCCACGGCGATCTTCTGCCCGGTGCCCGGGTCGACGACGTCGAGGGTCCGGCCGGACCGGGCCTCCACCAGCTCGCCGTCGATGAGGAGGCGCGGGGGGCGTTCGAGGAACGCGCGGGTGGTGGCGTCGATCTGGTCGTCGACGCTGTGGGGCGCGGCGGTGGTCACGATGTGGGTGCTCCTCGGCGACTCAGGCGTGGTGCAGCGCGTCGAAGGCCGCTGCGGGGAAGGTGGTCGTGGTGTCCCCGAGCTGGAGCGCACGGAACGTCGCGGTCGCCGCCTCCTCGAGGTTCAGGGCCCGACGGAACGCCATCTCGATGCTCTCGCCGAGGGCCGAGCAGCCGTGGTGGCCCATGATGATGCAGTCGTGCTCCGTCGCCTGCTCCGCGGCGGAGTCGGCTAGGGCGTCCGAGCCGTTGGGGTGGAAGTCGGTCCTGCCGACGCTCTTGACGTAGTACGCGTGGTCGAGAGTGAAGAGCCGGACCTGGTGCCCCAGCGCGTCGAGCAGCACGGCGGCCTGCGGGTGCACGTGGACGACGGCGTTCACGTCGCTGCGCACCTGGTAGCTGCGCTGGTGCAGCTTCCACTCGCTCGACGGCTTCTCGGCGCCGCCCAGGTGCTCGCCGTCGAGGCCCATGAGGGCGAACTGCTCCGGGGTCAGCCGGTCGAGCCAGGTGCCGGCGCCGGTCACGACGAACCGGTCCGCGCCCACCCGGGCGGAGAGGTTGCCGCCCGAGGCGAGGACGAGGCCTCGGTCGACGGCGGTGCGGCCCACGTCGATGAGCTCAGCGATCGTCGCGTCGAGGTCGAGGTCGACGTCGGTGGTGGTGGTGGTGGTGGTCACGGTGGTTCCTTCCGAGGAGGCGGTGGCCGGGCGCAGGGCGCACCCGGCCGGACGGGGTGCGGCTAGACGGCGGCGACCAGGGCCGCCTCCTCGTCCGAGATGGCCCGGGCCTCGTCCCGCTCGGCGTCGTTCTGCCGCAGGAAGAAGGTCAGGACGAAGCCGACCAGGTAGAACGACGCGATGATCCAGACGGTCCCCTGGACGCCGAGCGGGGTCACCAGGCCGGCGATGACGGGCCCGGCGAACTGGCTGAGGCCGGCGCCCAGGTTGAGGATCGCGACCGCGGCCGCCTTGTTGCGCGGGGCCAGGAGCGGGACGACCGCCGACAGAGGCACGAACATGCCGAGGGCGAGACCGTAGAAGATGCCGATGACGAGCGTGACGCCGAAGGCCGGGCCCAGGGCCGTGGGCACGTAGAACAGCGCGAGGACGGTCGCGAAGCAGCCGATGCCGCCCGCCCACGCGATGACGTTGATGCGGCCGATCCAGTCGCTGAGGTACCCCGAGATGAGGTTGGCGGCCACGTTGGCCGCGAGCATCGTGCCCCAGATGACCTGCCATTGCCCCTGCGTGAAGCCGATCTCGCGGACCATGTAGGTGCTGAGGAACACGACGAAGGCGTAGAACGACAGCGTGTTGATGATGCGCACGACTCCGCCGATCCCGACCTTGGGTCGTGATCCGACGATCGTGATGCTGCTGACGACTCCCCGGACGCTGTTGCTCAGGGTGACCGGCTCGCGGACGGGATTTCGCAGCAGGAACGCGACCATCAGGCCGCCGACGGTGACGAAGGCCAGCGACGTCCAGAGGGTGCCGAGCTCGCCGAGGGTGCCGATGACCGCGCCGGCGAAGTACGAGCTGATCACGCCGAGGCCGAGCGTGGAGAAGAACCAGTACCAGCCGACCGCCCTGCCCATCACCGGCTCGGGGGTGCCCATCGTCACCCACACCAGGAACCCGTACGAGAACATCGGGTAGCCGAGGCCTCGGATGCCGAACGCCAGGAGCATGACCGCGAAGTTCTGCTGCATGACCCCCAACAGCAGGAACACGATCTCGAAGACGAACCAGATGCCGAATCCGAGCATCATCACCCGCTTCGGGCCCCAGGCCTCGGCGAGTGCCCCGCTGAGCCAGGCGGCGACCGCGACGACGATGCCGTAGACCGAGAAGAGCAGGGCGATGTCCCCGTTCGAGAAGCCGAGTTCGTCCAGGTAGGGCGAGAGGAACCCCGCCTCGATGCCGTCGCCCACCATGAAGATCGTGACGGCGACGAAGCCCCAGGCGATGGGGCGGGAGATTCCCTGGGTGCGCAGCAGCCGCGCGAAGCGGCCCTCGCTGACGGGGGCGGGGGTGCTGACCATGTCGTACTCCTCGTTGAGTGGATCGGTGGCCGACCTGATGGTGAACATATGTTCAAGGTTCTGAACCGATGCACTTATCCTGGGGCGGCACGGCGTCGGTGTCAAGCGGGTGGGAAGATGGCCAGATGCTCCTGGGTCGCGTCGCACGCATGTACTACGAGCTCGGCATGACGCACCAGGAGATCGCGACGGCCCTGGGGCTGTCGCGCATCCGGGTGACACGGCTGCTCGCCGATGCGCGGGCACAGGGAATCGTCGAGATCACGGTGCACAGCGACGAGCCGCTCTTCGCCGACGAGCAGCATGCCCTCACGGACCGGTTCGGCCTCTCCCAGGTGTGGCTCTCGCCGTCGATCGGCGACCAGCAGAAGGACGCCCGCTCGTTCGCGACGGTCGGGGCCGAGGCCGTCGAGTCGGTCACCGACGGAGAGACCGTCGTCGCCCTGAGCCTGTCGAGCGCCGTCGCGGCGGCCGTCGCGGCGTTCGGGGACCATCCCCGGCCGGGCGCGGAGTTCGTCCCTCTGGGCGGCTCCACGGGCGGTCGCGCCGTCGCCTCCAATCCCCACGAACTCGCGCTGCAGCTCGCCGCCCGCACCGGCGGGCAGGCCTTCCACGTCCCCGCGCCACTGGTGGCCGCGACGCAGGAGGCAGCGCGCCTCGCCCTCAGTGATCCGTCGGTGAGAGCCGTGATGACACGCGCCGCCGAGGCGGACGTCATGATCTCCGGCCTCGGCGGGATGTCCCTGGGCGAAGGCCTGCTCCTGCCCTCCCTCGACGAGGAGGTGCGGAACGACCTGACGAAGAGGGGCGCGGTCGGCGACCTCGCGGGCCGGTACTTCGACCGCTCGGCCCGCCCGATCGACAGCGATCTCGACCGCCGCGTGGTGAGCCTCACCCTCGACGCCCTGCGGCGCATCCCGCGTCGCCTCGTCATCGCTCGCGGGCCCGCCAAGGTCGAGCCCCTCCGGGCCGCGCTCGAGGGCGGCCTCGCGACGGCCCTGGTCACCGACGTCGAGACCGCCCGGGTGCTCCTGCGCTGACGAGCGGGCGCGGACGGGTCAGGACGACACGGCTGCCGCGAGGTCGCGCTGGTTCGCGACGGCTCGGACGGGCTCGTCCGCGTGCCACGCCCGCAGCGCCTCCGCCGCGATCCTCGAGTGCTCAACGATGACGTCGTCGGAGGCACCGGCGATGTGGGGCGTCAGGGTCACGTTCTCGAAGGTCCGCAGTTCGGACTCCGCGGGCAGCGGCTCCTGGTAGTAGACGTCGAAGCCGGCGCCTGCGATGCGCCGCTCGCGCAGGGTGTCCATCAGCGCCTCCTCCTGGATGATCGCGGCCCGGCCTGCGTTGACGAGGAACGCGTGGGGCTGCATCATCGCGAGCTCCGCCGCCCCGATCAGGCCCTCGGTCTCCGGCATCAGCGGCACGTGCACGGTGACGACGTCTGAGGTCGACATGACCTCCTCGAGCGACACCACGGTCGCCTCCGAGCCGAAGTGGTCCGCCGGCAGGAACGGGTCGTAGACCTTGACCGTCATGCCGAAGCCGCGGGCGCGCCGCAGCACGCGCGCACCGACGGCTCCGCCGCCGAGGATGCCCAGCGTCCGGCCGCCGAGGCCGATGCTGCGGAAGCGCTCGTAGGGCTCGAAGACGTCCTCCTCGCTCCAGTGGCCGTCCCGCAGCCAGCGCTCGGCGGCGCTCACGTGGCGGACGGTGTCCAGCAGGAGGGCGAAGCTGAGGTCGGCGGTGACCTCGGCGTTGCGTCCCGGCGTCGTCGCGACGGGGATGCCCCTGGCGGAGCAGGCGGCGAGGTCGACGTTGACGGGCGCGGCGCGGCACGAGACCACGAAGCGGAGCTGCGGCGCCGCGGCGAGGGTCGCGGCGTCGACGAGGTCGAGCTCGGCCACGATCGCGTCGGCCTCCGCCAGCTCGGTGCCGAGCCCTCGGTCGGCCAAGCTCGTGCCGTCCGTGCGCGGGGCGACCGTGCGGACGGTGAAGACGTCGCCGAGCGAGGCGGCGACGTCGGCGTCGAACGACGCCGTGACGAGGACTGTGGGCTTGTCGCTGGTGGTCATGGTGCCTCCTAGTGGTGTGACGGGGCTAGCTCGGGCCGTTCGGCCACGAGATCCGGGACCAGGCCACGGAGCACCCGCAGCTCGGGCCAGGAGGGGCGGAGCGCATCGCGGGTCGCGATGAAGGTCGAGAAGGCGCGGCGATAGAGCTCGGCCCTCTCGGCGCGGGGGGCGAACCGGGTGGTCGTCGGCGCGAGCGCGGCGACGCCGCTCGTGAGGTCGCCGAAGACCCCGGCGGCGACCCCTGCGAGCGTCGCCGCGCCGCGTGCACCGACCTCGGGGGCATCCTGACGCACGACGGTCCGGCCGGAGACGTCGGCGAGAACGCGACAGAAGAGGTCGGAGTCGGAGCCTCCCCCGCAGATCGCGAGCACGCCGTCCAGCCGCAGGACGTCGAGGCACTCCGTCAAGGCGAACGCGAGTCCCTCGTAGACGCTGCGGAGCAACTCCGCCGACGACGTCGTGACGCTCATCCCGAGCCAGGCGGCCGAGGCAGCGCCGTCGGAGAACGGGGCGCGCTCGCCGCTGGGCGAGCCGTACGGCAGGTAGAGGACGCCGCCGCTGCCGGGCGGCACCCCGGCGGCGGCGCGCTCGATGTCGGCCCAGTCCTCGGCCCCCCGGCCGAGGCACTCGCGGACCCAGTCGAGGTTGGGCGTCCCCGTCATCGGCGCGAGCGACTCGAGCACCTAACGGCCTCGGCCGGTGGCCAGGACGATGCTCTGGTCGGACCGGACGTGGTCGCGGGACGGGTGGTTGACGCCGACGAAGCCGGTCGTCCCGAGGATCGCGTAGCCATCGCCGTCGGCCACCGCACCGATGCCGACGCCTGCGGCGGCCGTGTCGACGAGCCCGACAGCCACCGGGATCCCCTCCGACAGGCCTACGACGTCGGCGACGTGCCGGGTGAGGCGACCGGCGACGGACGACGGGGACAGGACCGGTGCGAGCCAGCCGGCCACCTCCTCCTGCGCCACCTGTCCGAAGAGCTGGCCGGAGTACTCGAGCGTCGCCGTGTCGAAGTAGGTGCGAGAGGCCTCGCTGGGGTCGGTCGCCCTTTTGCCGGTGAGACGGAACCGCAGCCAGTCCTTGCAGTTCAGCTGGTGGACGCCGCGGTCGCGATCGAGCGATCCGTCGGCGTCCAAGGCGTCGACGAGCACGGGGAGAGCCCCCGGGAACAGCGGGGATCCGGTGGCCTCGGCCACCGCGGCGCCGCGACCGTCAGCCGACCACGCTTCGACCACGTTGGAGGCGCGACCGTCGAGCCAGAGCGCGGCGGGGCGCAGCGGCCGGCCGTCGTCACCGACGAGCCAGGCGCCGTCACCCTGGCCCGTGAGGCCGATGGCGATGACGTCCCCGCTCAGCTCGCCGAGCTGGTCGACCACAGCGCTGACGGTGAAGGCGGTGGCCTGCCACACCCTTTCCATGTCGACCTCGGCCTCGCCCCGGGGCCCTCGTGTGATGTGCACGGTCGATCGGGCGACGCCGACGATCGACCCGTTGAGCGTGAAGGCCACGGTCTTGACCGACGTGGTGCCCGCGTCGATGCCGAGGATGATCTGGGTGCGTCGTTGCACATGGACTCCGATGTCTCCGCTGCACTGGGAACAATTGTTCGTAAGCTGATCTGTTGTTCAGCCTACGCCCTCGTCGTCATGTCGCCAAGACGCTTGTGGAGTTCTCGCATCGAGGTGGCCAGCCCAGGGTCGTGGGAGGCCACGACAGAACCGAGGCACTGCCCAGGGTGCGTGCAGCTCGGCGCCGAGACCTCCGCCGGGGGGCGTCCACGTCGAGCGAAGGACGAGCAACCCCGAGAAATGAAGAAAGCCTGGCTCATGGCCAGGCTTTCCCTTGTGTTCTGTGCGCCTGGAGGGACTCGAACCCCCAACCTTCTGATCCGTGGTCAGATGCCCCGGGGGGGGTGACCATTACGCCAAGAACAAGAGCTCATGGCATCGCGGGCTTCACGACGGCCGGGCAGCCTTTGCTACCGAGAACCATCGAGATGCATCTGCGTGGAGCCGTTTAAGACGAGCAAAACGGAGAGCGGGACGGATGTGGGGCAGCCTCAGTGTCGACCTTCCGCAGCCGAGAGACCGACAGAAGAGGCGCGCTGCAGGCACAGTGCCGCGAGACCGTCGTGCTCGCCCCGAGCAGCACGTTCTCCGTGGTCTTGTTGCGCCGCCCGTCAAGCCTGTTCGCGTGCACGGTGGTCAGCGATCTCCGCGCGCCGGTCCTTGAGGCAGCGAGGTCGTTCGTGGTCGCACCGGTCAGCGACGTCGGGGCTTGACCCCGAGCGTGTCGGATCAGCTCCGTCGTGGTCGTCAGGTCTGCCGCCGTCTCGCCATCACGGCGCGCTGCAGGAGCACGAAGACCAGGAGGATCCCACCGGTGATGATGGTGGTCGCCTCGGGAGGGATGCCCCCGTCTCGCGTGATGAGCACGTTCATCAGTCCGAGCACGAGTGCCCCCACGACGGATCCGAGCACGAAGCCGACGCCGCCCGTGAGGAGGGTGCCGCCGATCACCGTGGCGGCGATCGAGTCGAGCTCCCACCCGATGCCGGTGATGTTCTGCGCACTCCCGAGTCGGGCTGTGTAGATGACCGAGGCGAGCCCGGCGAGCGAACCGCTGATGACGTAGACCGCGAGCTTGGTTCGGCGGACGGGGAGTCCCATGAGGGCGGCCGACTGCTCGGATCCACCGATCGCGTAGACGGTGCGGCCGAGGCGTGTGCGGTGCAGGACGAAGAACGCGACGGCCACCACGACCAGCGCGATCAGCACGCCCGGCGTCGTGACGACGTCGTTCACCTTCGGGCCGTCGACCACCTTCATGTTCGTGGCGAGCGACCGGATGGGCGACTCGTCGGCGAGGCGCTCGGGCACCGTGCTGAGGATGGAGGCGAGGCCGCGGCCGAGGAACATCATCGCGAGCGTCGCGATGAACGGCTGCACGTCGAAGAACTGGATCAGCACGCCGGACACGACGCCGGATGCCGTGCCGATGAGGATCATGAGCACCATGACTGCCCACGGGTTCCAGCCGGCGTTGGCGAGCAGGACGCCTGCGACGCTGCTGACGGCGACGATCGCGCCTACGGAGAGGTCGATCCCGCCCGTCAGGATCACGAACGTCAGCCCCACGGCCAGGACGATCACATGCGCGTTGTTGATGAGCAGGTTCGACAGGGTCGCGGCCTGCACGATGCGGCCGTAGGCGATCTCGCCGTAGGCCAGCATGGCGATCAGGATCACGAGGGCGGCGACGGTCGGCAGGGAGTCGAGCCGGAGTCGCATGCGGCGCCGCGGCTCGAGGGGCCCGCTGCCGGGACCAGGTGCCGGCGTCGGGGTGAGGGGCGGGCGGATCGTGGTGGCGCTCATGCGGACACGGCCTCCTTCTCGGTGGGCACGGGGGTGGGCACCGGACGTCGGCGCCTCGTGAACAGGGCGCGGACGCGCCGGGACTGCAGGAGCACGATCGCGACGATGACGATCGCCTTGAAGGCAGGCGTGGCCGAGGACGAGACGCCCAGGAACACGACGGTCTTGTCGAGCGTGGCGATCAGCAACGCTCCGACGGCAGCTCCGAGCAGGTGGAACTTCCCGCCTGCCAGGGACGTGCCCCCGATCACGACTGCCAAGATGGCGTCGAGCTCGAGCTGGTAGCCGGTGCGGGAGACGTCGACCGTCATGACGCTCGACGTGGCGAAGATGCCGGCCACGCCGGCGAGCAGGCCGCTGCCGATGTAGGCGGTGAACAGGAGCGCCCGGCGGTCGAGTCCCGCGAGGCGCGCGGCCTTCGGGTCCATCCCGATCGCCTCGATCATGAGGCCCAGGGCGCTGCGCCGCACGAGCGCAGCGACGCCGAGCGTGATCAGGATCGCGAGGAGGAACACGACCGGCAGCCCCACGAGGTAGCCGTTGGCGACCCAGCGGAACGGCTCGTTGGCGGCGGCGGTGTTCTGGCCGCCCGTGATGACCTTCGCCAGGCCGCGGCCGGCGAGCATGATCACCAGCGTGCTGATGAACGGCTGCAGCCCCACGACCGAGACGAGCATGCCGTTGACCGCGCCGAGGACGCCGGCGATCAGGAGAGCCAGCCCCATCGCCGCGAGCGCGACGCCGAGGGAGTCGGAGCCGGCTGCCTTCAGGAACTCCATCGAGACTGCGCCGGCGACGACCATGATCGAGCCGACGCTGAGGTCGATGCCGCCGGTGGCGACGACGAGGCACATGCCGACCGCGATCATGAGCACAGGGGCGGCTGCGCGGAGGATGTCGATGAGGTTGCCCACGAGGTTGCCGGTGTCCGGGTTGACGGACAGAGCGAGGTAGCCGGGGTCCTTGGCCACGTTGATCGCCAGCAGCAGGACGATCGCGACCGTGCCCCAGACCCAGGGTCGGTGGAGCACGTCGCCGAGGCCGTGCAGGCCCAGGCGCCTGGTCACGGGGATTGTCGGGTCACTCATCGGGCTGCCTCCTCAGGCGTGGTGTGGGGGACGGTCTCGAGAGGGACCTCGGAGACGCCCTCTTCCGCGATGGCGGCGACGATGGACTCAGCAGTCACGTCTGGCCCCGCCTCGAGCTCCGCGATCTTGCGGTGGTCCTTCAGGACGACGATCCTGTCGCTGAGCCGCACCACCTCCTCGAGCTCGGAGGAGATGAACACGACGGCGACACCCGTGTCGGCGAGTGCCGCGACCTGCTCTTGGATCTCGGCCTTGGCGCCCACGTCGATGCCGCGGGTGGGCTCGTCGAGGATCAGCAGCTCGGGCTCGGTCGCGAGCCACCTGCCGAGCAGCACCTTCTGCTGGTTGCCGCCGGACAGGTTCCGGATGGGCCGATCAGGATCGGCCGGTCTGACGTTGAGCTCGGTGAGGTACTTGTTGACGACCCGGTCCTTCTCCTTCGCGGAGAGCGGCCGGGCCCAGCCGCGCTTCGCCTGGACGGCGAGCACGAGGTTCTCGCGGACGCTGAGGTCACGGATGATGCCCTCGTCACGGCGGTTCTCGCTCGAGAACGCGATGCGGTGCTTGAGCGCCTTCGCGGGAGAGGAGATGGCGACGGGGACGCCGTCCATGGTCACGGTTCCCGTGTCGGGTCGGTCGACGCCGTAGAGGAGGCGCGCGAGCTCGGTGCGGCCGGAGCCGAGGAGCCCCGCGAGGCCAACGACCTCGCCTCGGCGGAGAGCCACGTCGGTCGCGTCGAGCGAGCCCTTCCGGCCGATCCCGGTGGCCCGGTAGACGGGCTCGCCCTCGGCGACCTGTCGGCTGGCCCGCTCCCGGTCGAGGGAGCGGAGGCTCTGGAGGTCCTTGCCGATCATCTCGGCGATGAGGCCGGCCCGGTCGATGTCGCGGGTGAGGTGCTCCCCGACGAGCTTGCCGTTCCGGAGCACGGTGAGCCGGTCACTGATGGCGAAGACCTGGTCGAGGAAGTGGGAGACGAAGAGGATGGCGACTCCTTCGTCGCGGAGCCGTCGCATCACTCGGAAGAGACCCTCGACCTCGTCGGCGTCGAGGCTGGAGGTCGGCTCGTCGAGGATCAGCACCTTGGCGTCGACGACCGTGGCACGACTGATGGCGACGAGTTGCTGGAGCGCGAGGCTGAGTGAGGAGAGCGGGGTGCGGGGGTCGAGATGCCCCAGACCCACACGGGCGAGGACCTTGGAGGCGGCGGCGTGCGTCCCCTTCCAGTCGATCCCGAACCGGCCGCGCCGCTCATGGCCGAGCATGACGTTCTCGCCGATGGTGAGGTTGGCGCAGAGGTTGACCTCTTGGTAGACCGTGGAGATCCCGGCAGCCTGCGCATCGGCGGTGCCGGAGAGTCGGCGCTCGGCGCCGTCGACGACGACGCGGCCGGAGTCGATGCCGTAGACGCCCGTGAGCGCCTTGATCAGCGTCGACTTGCCGGCGCCGTTCTCGCCCATGAGCGTGTGGACCTCGCCGGGGAAGAGGCGGAGGTCGACCCCGTCGAGCGCTTTGACCCCGGGGAAGGCGATGGTGATGGCTTGCATCTCCACGATCGGACTGGATGCCTGCATGGCGTGTGCTCCTTGTCTGCCGACCCCCCCGCCCGCTGCCGTGGCAGCGGGCGGGGGTGGCGGGGGCGGCGAGGCGGTCAGGTCCGCCTCGCCGCCGGGTGTGGCCGTGCGGACTGGTCAGAACTTCCGGTCGGGCAGTGCCGTGGCGGCCGCCTCGGGCGAGTCGAACGTGGCCGACTCGACGACGATCGACGACTCGACGGTGTCGCCGTCGAGCAGTTTCTGCACTGCCTCGAGGGCCGTGTCGCCGAACAGCGGGTTGTACTCGGCGACGAAGCTGAGCTTGCTGTCGGCCAGCGCCTCGAGTGCGCTCTTCGTTCCGTCGATCGTGGCGATCTTGACGTCCACGCCGGGCGTGAGTCCCGCCTCCTCGACAGCCTGGACGGCGCCGAGGCCCATCTCGTCGTTCTGAGCGAAGACGAGCTGCACGTCGTTGCCGTTCGACTTCAGGACCGTCTCGAAGACGCTCTTGGCCTCCTCGGTCGACCAGTTGGCGGTCTGCGCGCCGATCTTCGTGAACGAGCTCTCGGCACCGATCACCTCGTCCCAGCCTTCGTTGCGCTCGTTCACGACCGAGACGCCGGCTGGGCCCTCGAGCGTGAAGTAGTTGCCGCCCTCGGGGAGAGCGGTCTTGGCCCACTCGGCGACCGACTCGCTGACGGCGATGTTGTCGGGGGCGATCCGGGTCGCGTAGAGCGAGGTGTCGTCCGGCTCGATGCCGCGGTCGATGAGGACCACGGGGATCTCGGCCTCCTGTGCCCGCTCCAGCGAGTCCTCCCAGCCGGAGCCCTCGGTGGCCGAGAGCAGGATCACGTCGACGCCCTCGTCCACGAACGACGTGAAGGCGTCGATCTGCGACTTCTGGTCGTTGTTGGTGGCAGGGGCGTACTTGAGGTCGAATCCGGCGTCCTTCGTGAAGGTGTCCTGGATGTTCGACTCGTTGGCCTGGCGCCAGGCGCCCTCGGGGCCGACCGCGACGAAGCCGATCGTGGCCAGTTCGTCACCGCCGTCGGTCGAACCGGTGCCGGAGCTGCAGGCCGCCAGGCTGAGGGCGATGGCCCCTACGGCGGCGATTGTGGCGATGTGCCTCTTCGTGGACATGGATCTCCTCCTTGAGATGACCGGACGTCTGCGTCCGCTCGTGGCCGTGGGCCGGTCGTGCTGCGTGGGCTCGGGTGCTTCCGCTTGTCAGGAATGTTACCGGTAACAGTCTTGCGAAGACAAGAGTTGCGAGGATCATCCACGCCGGTGGAAAGCGGCAGGTCCGACCCGGCGTCGCTAGGGCGCCGGACGCGGGAGGGACACGCCCTGCCGTGGCGGGGGGAAGTCGTCCTCGTCGTCCTCGTCGTCGGGGGCGGCGATGAGCTCGACGAGCGTGTCGACCGTGACTCCGGGCCCGTTGCTCAGCTCGCCGATCTTCTGCCGGTCCTTGAGGACGACGATCCGGTCGCTCACCCGCACGAGCTCGTCGAACGCGCTCGAGATGAACACGACGGCCACGCCCTCGAGCGCGAGCTGTGCAATGTGCGCCTGGATGTCGACCTTGGCGCCGATGTCGACGCCGCGGGTCGGCTCGTCGAGGATCAGCACGCGCGGCCGGATCGCCAGCCAGCGGGCGAGCAGCACCTTCTGTTGGTTGCCGCCCGAGAGCTCGCCGGCGGGTGTCGCCGGATCGGCGGGCGTGATGTCGAAGTGCTCGATGTGCCGCTCGACGAGGTCCTCGCGCTCGGCCTTGGAGAGCGGGTGCGCCCAGCCCCGCAGAGCCTGCAGGGCGAGGACGATGTTCTCCCGCACGCTGAGCTCGTTGATGAGTCCCTCCGCCCCTCGGTCCTCGGCAGACAGCGCCACCCGGTTCCGCAATGCGTCCGCGGGGCGGTCGATCACGACGGCCCGACCGCCGAGCGTGACCACGCCGCCGTCAGCTCGGTCGGCGCCGGCCAGCAGGCGCGCGAGCTCGGTCCGGCCGGAGCCTCTGAGCCCCGCGATGCCCACCACCTCGCCCGCGTGCAGCTCGAAGTCGACCGGCCGCAGCATGCCGCGGCGTCCGACCCCGGTGGCCCGGTAGAGCGGAGGGCCGATCGGATCCACACGATGGGCCCGACGCTCTGACCCGATGCGTTGCAGGTGCGCGATGTCCTTGCCGATCATCCGCGCGACGAGCTCGGCCCGGCCGATCTCGTGCGGCAGGTAGTCGCCCTTCTTCACGCCGCCGCGGAGGATGGTCATCCGGTCGCTGAGCGCCAGCACCTGCTCGAGGAAGTGCGAGACGAAGAGGATCGCGACGCCCTGGTCGCGGAGCCGGCGGATCACCTCGAAGAGCCGCGCGACGTCCACGGCATCGAGGCTCGACGTGGGCTCGTCAAGGACGAGCACCCGTGGCCGGTCGACCATGGCGCGGGCGATGGAGACGAGCTGGCGGCTGGCGGGGGTGAGGTCCGCCAGCAGGGCTCGCGGGTCCAGCTCGGCCAGTCCGAGCTCGGCGAGCATCGTGGCGGCGCGTTCATGCGTCGCACGCCACGAGATGCCGACGCGACCGCGTACCTCGTGGCCGAGCATCACGTTCTCACCGACGCTGAGGTTCTCCACCAGGTGCGTCTCCTGGAACGCGGCCTGGATGCCGAGGGCCCGCGCGTCAGCCGGCCCGCCGAGACGGACGGGCTCACCGTCGACGAAGACCTCCCCTGCATCGATCGGGTAGACGCCGAGCAGCGCCTTGATGAGCGTGGACTTCCCCGCTCCGTTCTCGCCCAGGAGAGCATGCACCTCGCCCGGGTGCAGGTCGAGGTCGACCCTGTCGAGCGCGACGGCGTTCGAGAACGCGACGGTGACGCCCCGCATCTGCACCGTGGGACGGGCGGGTCCGTCCCGCCGCTCGCCGCGATCGGGCCAGGTCGGGCCCGCGGCCTGAGGGCCGATCGGGCGCATCGTCGTCGATGCCCGTACGTGACGCACGTGGTGCTCCTCGGGTCGGAGGCCTCGACGGCCTCGCGCCGGGCGGTGCCCGACGTGCACGACTGTAGCTGTCGCCATGCCCGAGGGCGAGCGACGACCAGCAGGACTACCTGAGCTGGCCGTCTCAGTCGACCGGGCGCGCAGCCGCGCTGGAGTCACGCACCACGAGCTCGGCGGGGATCCGGCTGTTCTGCGGGATCTCGCGGCCCTCGATCGCTGCGATGAGCACGTCCACCACGAGCGACCCCAGCGCCGGGAAGTCCTGCCGCACGGTCGTGAGCGGAGGGAGGAAGTGGCGCGAGACAGGCAGGTCGTCGAAGCCGACGACGCTGAGGTCCTCCGGCACGCGGATGCCGCGGTCGTGGAGACCGTGGATCACCCCGAGCGCCATCTCATCGTTCGCCACGAACACCGCGGTGTACTCGGGGACGCTGGCGAGCCCGCGTGCGAAGTCGTAGCCGAAGTCGCTCGACCAGTCGCCGATCACGATGGGCCTCTCGTGCATGCCCCAGGCCCTGGTGCGGGTGTGGAATGCACGCTCGCGGGCGCGCGCGTCGAACCAGTCGAGGGGCCCTGAGAGATGGAGTACGTCGCGGTGGCCGAGCGACGCGAGGTGATCGACGGCCAGCTTCGTGCCCGCGGCCTGGTCGACGGAGACCGTGAGGAAGGCCGGGTCCTTCTCGGCCTTGACGACCAGGGTCGGCAGCCCCGTCGTGATGGTCCGGAGCACGGCCACTGACGACGAGCGCGGAGCGACCACGCAGAGTGCGTCGATGCCCTGGCCTGTGAGGTGGCGTACGGCTTCCTCGGGCGTCGCCGAGTCGTCGCGGAGCGCGAACGACGCAACGGAGTACCCGCCGTCGCGCGCCGATCGCTCGATGGCCCGCAAGATGCTCGACGGACCGAACTCGACGGCGCTCTCGATCAGCACGCCGATCCGGAGAGCCCGCTGGGTGACGAGCTCGCGCGCAGCGCTGTTGGGCCGGAAGTCGAGCTCGGCGACGACCTCGAGCACGCGTTGGCGCGTGGACTCCTTCACCTGCGGATGGCCGTTGAGCACGCGGGACACGGTCATGTGCGAGACGCCGGCACGCTCGGCCACCTCGCGAAGACCCAACCGCTCACCGCCGCCTCTGACGCTCACCCACACTCCGTCCTGCACGCTTCGCAACGCAGCTCGGCGTCATCTGCGCCGGCGTGGAGGTCCTGGATGGCGCGCGCCCATCCTACGCGGGGCCCTTCTCCGACAACGGGACACCGATCCGGTCGTGGAAGCCGAGATCGCGCAGGTCAGTAGGAGATGTCAGGGAGCAGCAGGCCACCGGTCACAGCGGCGTACCCGAGCCCCGTGAACGCAAGGACCAGCAGCGCCTGACCGGCGACGGCGACGACCTTCCGGAGGCGGGGAGGCGCTCCGCCCCCGGCTGCCGGCTCAGCAGGTGCGCGCCTCACCCGCCCGACGAGGACGACCACCGCAGGCAGCACCCCGGCCGCGGTGACGGCCGTGAGGACCTGCGCCGTCCGCAGCACGACCGTGGACGGTGGTCCGGCGTCGCTGAGGAGGGCGGACGCGACCGTGGCCCAGAGCACGCCGGCGACCACGAGGGCCAGCAGGGCGACGGCGACCCCGACTCGACCGATCGTTTCTGCACGCGACTGGGCAGGCTCCGTTACGCGCCTCCCGAACCAGACCCGGCGTCCCGCCGCGACGGCGGTGCCGACGAGTGCCAGCACCAGCACGGCCAGGGACGCGACGAGGACGAGGGGCAGTACCTGCCGTGTCGTCGGCATCGGCTGGAGGGTGAACGCCGGGTTGAGCCCGACGGCCTGGACGGACCCGTCGACCTGGTCGACGGCGACCCTGCGGTCGCCGTCGATCTCCTGCCAGACCCATGGCTCGACCTCCACCAGTTCGACCGGCGCCCCCGAGGTGTCCGTGAGGGCTGAGATCAGGACGGAGTCGCCGGTACCTCGGGAGATTTCGACCGCCGACAGGGCGTAGAAGAGCCGGACGAAGGTCGACTCCGCACGCCTCGACACCTGGTAGCTGCCCACCAGAGCGTCCGCGTGCTCCCCGGCAGTCTCCGTGGCGGTCACGGCCGTCTCCCCCGCGGCGTCGGACGGGAACCACCGGTCGGCGAAGCCGTCCACCAGGGCTTCGCGCACGGCAGTCGTGGCATCGCCCCGCACCCCCGTGCTGTTGAGGGAGACGTAGATCCCGGCGTCGTCGTCGGGCCAGAGGTCCATCTGGGCGTGGAAGGCCGTGAGGTCGCCGCCGTGGCCGAGGACCCGGTGTCCGTTCCGGTCCTCCTCGAAGAGGCCGAGCGTCATGCGAGGCCCGGCAGCGAGCCCGCCGAGGTCGTCATGATCGAGGGCAGGTGCGTGCATCTCCACGAGGGCCTCCGGCCCGAGCATGCCGTCGGCGTGCCCGAGCTGGGCGAGCATGAACGCGCTCATGTCCGACGCCGTGGCTGAGACCGCGCCGGCGGGCGCTGGCGAGACGATCTCGAAGGGCACCGCCGCTGCCCCAGCGGCGTCCCAGCCCCCGGAGACCACGGCAGCGTCGCTGGAGGAGAGGGGCTGGTCGAGCGTCGCGGACACCATGCCTGCGGGGTCGAAGACCCGTTCCTGGACGAGGTCAGCCCACGGGCGTCCGGTGGCCCGCTCGGCGACGTACGCCGCGACTCCGTTCGACCAATTCGAGTAGGCGGGGGTCGTGCCGGGCTCGTAGATCTGCTCGGGCGGCTCGACGGACACGGCGTCCCGCAGCGTCGTCGGTCCCTCCCCCGGGCCTGCGATGACGCCAGCCAGCTCGTCCTCGAAGCCCGCGGTGTGGCTCAGCAGGTGGCGCAGGGTCACCGGACGGTCGAACGCGCGGGGCAGCGTGACGTCGAGGCGGTCCTGGACGGGATTGTCGAGATCGAGCACGCCCTCCTCCACGAGGGACATGACGACGGTCGCCGTGACGACCTTCGAGATCGACCCGATCCGGAAGAGCGTGCTGTCGGGATCGACGGGACGCCAGTTCGCCCGCTCGTCACCGAGGTCGGACCAGCCCCAGCCTCGTTCGGTGACGACCTGACCCTCGGCGACGATCGACACGGTCGCGCCGACGATACCCTCCCTCTCCAGGGCCGTCGGGACGAACCCGTCGAGCCAGGCATCCGCCTCGGCGGTCGTCAGCTCGGAGGCGCCTCCCCCGAGGCCCGGGACGACGGAGGCGCGAGGCGCGGTGGCACAGGATGCCACGAGCAGGCAGGCCAGCAGCGTCGAGACCACGCCTCCTGCAGTCCTGAGGCGGGCGTTCGTCACGGGCGTCCTCCTGGGGCGCGAGCGAGGGCGGACCGAGCGTCACACCTCGACGACCATATCGGTCCGCGACGAAGCCTCACATGCCGGCTCGTGGTCGTCCGGCCGTGCTGGTCGAGTCGGAGATCGGTGTCACGTACGTCGAAGGTCCCCTCATCTCACGGGGAGTCGCGTGTCGGACACGACGTGCGCGATCTCGAGTCGTTCCTACTTGTAGATGTAGGGATCGTCGGGCTGGGCGGCCTTCCGCACGGCGTCGGCCGTCACGGCGATGCCTTGAGCACTGCTCGTGCTGGCGTTCACGGCGAACTCGCCCTCCAGGTCGATCCACTCGTCCGCGTCGTAGGTGCTGTCCCAGTTCGGCATGTAGACGGGGACGCCGACGGCTTGGGCGTCGATGGCGCAGTGGCTGATGTAGAACCGCGAGACGTAGAACACGTTGCCGGGGTCGTCGCTGTCGGGGGTGATGAACCCTGTGGCTTGGACGGTCTTGCCTTCGTAGAAGCCGAGGTCGCTGGTCTGCCTGAGGAGGGATGCCCAGTCGAGCAGTGAGAGGTTCGCGGTCGAGGCGTCGGGTTCGGATTGCTCGTCGAGGGTCGTGGTGTCCGTGAGCGGGGCTGTGCTGTTGACGTCGCGCTGCGCCGCCGTGGCAGAGGTCAAGGTCGCCGGCGGCAGGAGGACCATCGTCGCGGTCACGAGTGCCGCGACCGTGCCGCCGACGCCGGCAGTGACGCGGCCGAGCATCCGCGGCCGTGCTTCGGCGTGGTGATGGACGGTGACACGCATGGCGCTGACGAGGACGGCGGCGAGGCCGAGGCTCGACATGACGACGGCGAAGATCGCGTGCTTGGGGGCGACGTAGAGCTCGAGCTGTCCGGTGGCGGCGAGCCACAGGGTCGAGGCGGACATGACGCCGATGAGGGCGAGGCCTTGGTAGCGCTTGAGGTCAGGCATAGAAATTCACCATGAATCCGATCGTGGCGCTCATGAGAGCGACGACTGTCGTGATCTGGACGAGGGTCTTGGTCGTGAAGGTGGTCCGCATCATGGCGAGCATCTTGATGTCGACGATGGGGCCGAACAGCAGGAACGCGACGATCCCGCCGGGCATGAACGTTGCGGCGAACGGGAGGATGAAGAACGCGTCGATGTTCGAGCAGATCGAGATGACGAACGCGAGGGCCATCAGCGCCAGGACCGACCACACCGGGTTGCTGCCGAGCGCCACCAGCACAGAACGGGGAACGGCGACCTGCACGAGGCCGGCGATGAACGCTCCGAGGACCAGGGCCGGCATCACCGCGGCTGCCTCCCGGGCGAACAGGTCCCGGCTCTCCTGCCAGCGGGATCCGCCGTGGTCGTGGTCGTCTGCGGCGGGGAGGGCGCACTCCGCGGCGAACTTCTCCGTGAGCAGCTTCCCGGGGGTCGGGTGCTGGCTGAACAGCCAGCCGACGAGGTTCGCGATCAGGAACCCACCGACGATCCGGGAGACCAGGATGCCGTCGGTGAAGCCGAACACCTGGTAGGTGGTGAGGATCGTGACCGGGTTCACGATCGGCGCCGCGACGAGGAACGTCATGGCCTCCGGGACCGAGAACCCCTTCGCGATGAGGCCGCGCGCGAGGGGCACGTTGCCGCACTCGCAGACGGGCAGGAGCACCCCGAGGACGGAGATCACGACCCGCCGAGCTGCCGCGTTCCGAGGAAGGACCTTCACGATCCACCGGTCGGGTATCCAGACCTGCACGAGGACCGAGATCAGGATCCCGAGGATCACGAACCCGAGGGACTCGATCATCACACTGACGGTCAGGGTGACGAGGTCCTGCGCGGCATTGGGCAGGTCGACGAGGGCGATGTCTCCCGTGAGCGTGCGGACGAGGAACACTGCCGCGAGTCCGCCGGCAGCGACGAGGAGCCCGATGCGCTGAGCGCGGCGGGCGACCTTGGGTCGGGTGCGCGTGAGCAGGTCAGTCATGGGCCGACCTCCTCAGTCCCGGGCGGCGGGCCGTCAGTTCTGGTCAACGGCGTCTCGGACAGCTTGCCTCAACGCGTCGGGTGTCGACAGCTCGATCGGCTCGTCGCCGAGGAAGATCGTCGGTGTCGCCTCCACCCCGAGCGCCATGCCGGCGTCGAAGTCCTGTTGCACCCGCGCCTCCGTCGACGGATCACCAACGGCGTGGTCGTACTGCTCCATGTCGAGGCCCAGCTCCACGGCGTAGCCACGGAAGACGCCTGCCTTCGACTCCTGCTGCTCGCCCCACTCAGCCTGGGTCTCGAACATGCGCTGGTACATCGCCTCGAACTGACCCTGCTCGGCCGCGGCCTCCACGGCGACCGCGGCGTTCATCGAGTTCGCGTGGCCCGGCAGCGGGAAGTACCGAGTGACGAAGGTGACCTCGCCGGCGTGGGTGTCACGCAGTTCCTCGACGATCGGGTGGACGGCCGCGCAGACCTCGCACTCGAAGTCGAGGAACTCGGTGAACACCACCGACCCGTTAGATGCGGTGTCGAGGCGGTGGCTGTTCTCTGCGACGACCGTCACCTCCGCCGGCTCTGCCTGTGGCGCTGCGGGTCTGATCAGGACGACTGCGGCGATCGTCGCTGCGGCGACGAGGGCGCCGATCAGGGCAAGGTTGATCTTCGTGGTGCGCTTCATGGTTCTCCTGGCGGTCGCGGCACGGACGTCGTGCCGTCAGGGGTGGTCGGGGTCGGTCAGCAGCAGTCGCAGGTCTCGACCTGGCGCTCGCCTGTCAGGGCCGACACGGGGGTCTTGCAGGCGTCCCCGCGCCAGGCCTCGAGGCCCTCGCGGACGACGAATACGACGATGACGAGCCCGGCTACCGGATCAGCCCATGTCCACCCGAACGCAAGGTTGAGGACGAGGCCGATGAGGACCGCCGCGGAGAGGTAGGAGCAGATGAGGGTCTGCTTCGAGTCGGCGATGGCTGACGCGGAGCCGAGCTCGGTGCCGGTGCGGCGCTCGATCAGGCTGAGGAACGGCATGATCGCTAGGCTCACCGCGGCGAGGACGATCCCGACAGGAGAGTCCTCGGGCTCACGAAGACCCGTGAGTGACAGCACTGCGTCGACCGTGACGTAGGCGGCTAGGCCGAAGAACGATACGGCGATCACGCGCAACGCCACCCGCTCTCGCTTCTCGGGATCGGGTGCGGCGAACTGCCACGCGATCGCGGCGGCCGACAGCACCTCCACGATCGAGTCCAGACCGAACCCGATGAGAGCCGTCGACGAGGCGACGGTGCCGGCAGCGATCGCCACGATGGCCTCGACGACGTTGTAGGCGATCGTCACGGCGACGATGATCCGGATGCGACGCTGCAGCAGGAGCCGTCGGGCCGGTACGAGCACGGCAGGGAGCGTGGTCGCGCTCACGCGCCGGTCCCACAGCAGAGAGGGACATCGCAGGCGTCGTCCGTGCAGGGCTCCCCGTCGTCGACGGCGAGCACGACGTCGACCAGGGCCGTCAACGCCTTCGTGAGGTGAGCATCGGCGATCTCGTAGCGGGTCGATCGGCCCTCGGGCACGGCGACGACGATGCCGCAGCCACGGAGGCAGGAGAGGTGGTTCGACACGTTGGACCGGGTGAGTTCGAGCTGATCGGCGAGTGCGCCTGGGTAGCCAGGTTCATCGAGCAGGTGCAGCAGGATGCGCGATCGGGTGGGATCGGCCATGGCACGCCCGATGCGGTTCATGACGTCGGCCCGCGTCGAAAGGGTCAGCATGTGCTGACTATACAGCCAATACTGACGATTTGGTCTGGGACACCACACAAGTCAATTGGGCCTTCGAGCGCCGGACACAGTGCTCTGCTGCAGTCGTCCTGCGCGAGAATGGCCAGTCATCTGATCCCCAAGGACAGAGATATCGAAGGCGAGCTCGAGCCTCATGGGCTTCGTGACGGACTGCGTCCAGATGACGCGGTCGCCCTCGACGCGAAGGTCCCGCAAGGGCACTTCCTCCGACTTGCCTGGAGCCCTTCCCCTCACCGTTCCGTCATCGACAGAGAAGACCAGCACGGCTCGCATGGTCCCGATGGGCGTTCGCATCCAGATGTCCCATGTGCCGGCGACGCGGTCGATGGAAGCGCCACCCCGGTCGTCAGAAGTTGGCGCGGTCCGGGTCGTCACAGCGCGAGCACCTCAGGTCCGCGCGCGGCCCAGACGGTACCTCGGCGCTCTTACTCGAACAGCCCATCGACTGCGTGGGCGATGCGGGGCCCGAACTCCCGCTCCAGCAGGTAAAGAGCGAGGTCGAGGCCAGACGTCACACCTCCGGCACTGACCAGGTCGCCCTCGTCCACGACGCGAGCTCTGACCACGGTCGTCCCGGTCGCCTCGAGGACGTCGTTGCCCTGGGTGTGCGTGACCGCCGTCCTCCCTTCGAGGAGGCCAGCCATGCCGAGCGCGAGGCCGCCGACGCAGATGGTGGCAACGAGTGTGTCGGGGGCCGCTAGGGCTCGACGCAAGAGGTCGGGCAAAGCAGTCTCGCCGAGGCCGGCGAGGATGACGGGGATGGTCCTGACCATGTCCGGATCCCCGACGGTGGGTCCTGACGCTCCGGGCAGGATCACCATGCCAAGTGCTTCTGGTCCAGGACATGGCTGGCCGTGAGCGTCATCCCTCGGGTGCCGCTGACGACGGATCCCGGTTCGTCGAGGGCGACGAGCCTGGGGAAATGAGCTCTGCCGCTCTCGTGACGTGGTCCTGGTGTGTCCCGTCTGTCACCGGCCCACCGGCGCCGTGACGAGGTGCGGGCGCCCGGTCAACGGGTGCTCGGTGATCGCCGAACGGCAGCCGAAGACTTCTTCCGTGAGCCCTGAGGTGAGCACCTGAACGGGGTGCCCGGAGGCGCGGATGCGCCCTTCGTGCACGACGAACAGATGATCGGCGTGGGCGACGGCGTGGTCCAGGTCGTGCAGCACGACGACCCTGGTCAGGTCGACGTCCTCGAGGAGGGCGAGCAGGTCGTGCTGCGCCCGGACGTCGAGGTGGTTGGTGGGCTCGTCGAGCAGGAGCACAGGCGCGTCCTGGGCCAGGGCCCTGGCGAGGAGCACTCTCTGACGCTCGCCACCGGAGAGCGTCAGGTAGCGACGGTCGAGGAGGTGCACGGCGCCGCATTTCTCGAGGCACAGCCGCATGATCTCGCGGTCCGCCGCGGACTCCACGGCGAACCATCTCTGGTGAGCATGGCGTCCGGTCGCGATCACGTCTCGGACGAGGAGGCTGTCGTTCGTCGTCTGGTGCTGGGTGACGACTGCGCGGAGTCGTGCGGCGTGGCGAGGGGTGATCGTCGAGACGTCGGTGTCACCGATGAGGATGCTTCCCGAATCGGGCTGCAGGGCTCGATACATCGCGCGGAGGAGGGTCGACTTCCCCGAGCCGTTCGGGCCCACGATCGCGACGAACGAGCCCTGCTCCACCTCGAGGCTCAGGTCGTGGATGAACGGGCGTCCGCCCAGGCTGATGGTGACGTGGTCGAGGGAGACCCTCATGCTCGCTTCCCCTCGGAGTTCATCAGCCAGAGGAAGAAGGGGCCGCCGATGAGGGCGGTGAACACGGTGAGCGGGTACTCGTTGGGGCTGCCGACAGTGCGTGCGACGAGATCGACGAGGATGAGGAACAGCGCCCCCGCGATCGCCGAGACCGGCAGCAGGCGCCTGTGGTCTGACCCGACGAGCAGCCGCATCGCGTGCGGGATGATGAGGCCGACGAAGCCCACTCCCCCGGCCACGCTCACCGCCACCGCCGTGAGGACTGCCGAGACCAGCAGCAGCCCGAGTCGGGTGCGCCGCAGGTCGACGCCGACTGCGGTGGCGTCGTCGTCGCCGAGTGCGAGAGCGTTCAGGCCTCGCGACTGAGCGAGCAACCACGCCCCCGCGACGACGAGGACCACCGCGGGCAGGACCAAGGCCGACCACCGTGCCCCGGCGACACTTCCCATCATCCAGAACAGGATGCCTCGCAGCTCACCGGGATCCGCGTGGAGCTGGACGAAGCTCGTGCCGGCCATGGCGACGTAGCCCAGGGCGACCCCCGACAGCACGAGCCTCATGTCGGTGAACGAGCCAGACCGCTGCGCGAACGCGAAGACCAGTCCGAGCAGCCCGATCGCCCCGACGAAGGCGGCGACGGAGGTCGTGACGCCCAGCAGGGCGGCCGACCCGAAGGCCATCACCAGGACGGCCCCGAAGGAGGCGCCCGAAGACACCCCGATGATGTACGGGTCCGCCAGGGGGTTGCGGAGCAGCCCCTGGAGAGCTGCCCCCGCGAGGGCGAAGGATGCCCCGACGATCCCGGCGAGGACGACCCGGGGAGCTCGCAGCTCCCAGATGATCCTCTGGTCGAGGGGATCGATCGAGCCCCTGTCCCCGCCGAGGTTGCCGACGACGGTCCGCACGACCGCCTCGGGGCTCACGGAGACGCTGCCGATCGAGACCGCCACGACGGCGACGACGGTCGTCGCGGCGGCCAGGACGACCATCCACGCGAGCAGCGAGCCCTGTCGCGTCGGCGACGTACGAACCTCCACGAGCCCCGGCCGATCAGAAGGCGTCGGGGTGCGCAGCGCGAGCGATCTTGTCGATCGCGGCGGCGTTCGTCGGCCCGACGTACACCCCGTCCGACACGGTCACGTAGCTGTTGTTCTTGGCTGCGTCCCACTGCGGGTACTCGGCGAAGAGCGCTGCCGCCTCAGCGTCGAGGTCTTCTCCCCGAGTGAACCCGCCGACGACCAGGATGTCCACATCGGCGGAGGATAGCTGCTCTTCGTCGATGGCCGAGGTGAAGGTCAACCCGCTGTCCTTCAGTGCGCCCGAGACCCCTGCGCGGGCGAGGACGTCGTCGAAGATCCCCCCGAGGAACACGGCGGGCATCCCGTTGGGCGTCATCATCGACATGCCGGGGAACACGATCAGCCCCGTGGGCTCTTCCTTGCCCTCGACGGCTGCCGACACGGCGTCGATCTGACCGCGCAGGTCATCCACGAGGACCTGCGCCTCGTCCTGCACGTCGAAGACGTTGCCGACCAAGTTGAGAAAATCGAAGGACGACTCCACGGTGGCCTCGTCGAACGCGCCGAGTTCTTCCTCTGTCGCGTCCTCCTTGCCCATGGCGCAGTTGGCAGGGTTGACGAGGGTCTCGATGCCCGCCTCGGCGAGCTCCTCCCGTGACGACTGACCGGAACTCGGGTCGAACCCTCCCGAGGTCGTCGCGATGACGAGGTCCGGCTCGAGCGCGAGGAGCTGCTCGGCGGGGATCTCGAAACTGCCGGCCGTGTCGACGTCTCCCGTCGGGAGCGCGTCGATCTGCTCGACCAGTCCCGGCATGTCGGACATGCCGTAGTTCTGGGTGTTCGCGAGGATCGTGTCCTCGAGATCGAGCATCACGAGTGATTCCACCTCGGAGACCGACGCTCCGTTCATCAGGACGACTCGAGAGGGCCGCTCGTCGAACGTCTGGGTGAGGCCGCAGTTCTCGACGCTGAGGGGATACGACGTCGGCCCGCCGGTGAGCGTCGTCCCGTCGCCGACCGGGCCGGCTGAATCGGCAGGAGACGTAGTGGCCGAGCACCCCACCAGGGCGGTGAGGGTGACGAGTGATCCGAGGGCCAGCGCGGTACGTGATCTGGCGAAGTGCATGGGAAGGCCTTTCTTCAGAGGGAATGATTGACTCTACAAGTTGTAGAACACAGCGACACGCGGATTCCTCCACGTCGACACACCGTGCGCCGCATGGCGAACGGATGCCCGTGCAGTGTCAGCGTGCGGGGGCGCGGAGCTCTTCGACGAGCGGTGCGAGGAAGTCGCGAGAGAGGTCGGTCAGTGCCGGGCCGGCCTTCTCGGGAGTGCCCGTGTCGATTGGGGGCTCGGGGGCGTACTCGGCGCCCAGAACGGCGAAGCGTGCCATCTCGTCCCCGCACAGGTACGAGACCAGCTTGATGGCGAGGTCCATCCCCGCGGTGACTCCCGCCGCGGTCAGCCGGTTGCCGTCCTCCACCACGCGCTCATTCACCTCGACGGCGCCGTAGCCGGCCAGGAGGTGCCGGACGGACCAGTGCGACGTCGCACGTCGTCCCTCGAGGAGGCCTGCGGCGGCGAGAGCGATCGAGCCGGAGCAGACGCTGGTGACGTAGGTCGCCTGGTCGCCGAGGCGTCGCAGGTCGGCCATGGCACGGGCGTCACGGAGGAGGATGCCCGTGTCGCCACCGGGCACGAGGAGGACTTCCGGGGCGACACGCATGTCGTGGAGCGCCAGCGCGGGCACCAGGGCCACACCGCTGCTGCTCAGCACCGCTTCATCCGCGGAGCCCGTCGTGACGAAGTGCACGTCCGCGCCCGTCGCTGCCAGGAAGTGGAAAGGACCGACGACGTCGAGAAGCTCGAAGCCGGGGTGCAGGACGATCAGGATCGTCTTGCCCGTGGCGAAGCGCATCCCGGGCCGCGCGGCGAGGGTGTGGTGAGCGGCGATCGAACGGTCGATGGCGTCCTGCTTGGCGGGGTCGTCGCCGACCACGCTGAACAAGGTGCTCCCGGTCGGGTCGTTCCCTGCCGTGTGTCCGGGCAGCGCCGCAGTCTCGGCGGTGTCGTTGAGTTCGTCGTTCACGTGTGGTTCTCCTTCTCGTAGTGGTCGTGACCGGTCGGGGTCGGCCGTCAGCTGTCCGCGTAGACGAGCTGGAGGCGGCCGGTGAGCGGGTTGACGAGCGTGTCGGCGCGGACGCCGAACACGCGCTGCAGCAGCTGCGGGGTGAAGACCTCGCCCGGCAGTCCCGAGGCGACGACCCGGCCGTGTTCGAGCACGACGATCTCGTCGCAGTAGGACGCCGCGAGGTTCAGGTCGTGCAGCGTGACCAGGGTCGTGACGTCGAGCGCCCGGACGAGAGCGAGCAGCTGGAGCTGGTGTCGGATGTCGAGATGATTGGTGGGCTCGTCGAGAACGAGGAGCCGCGGCTCCTGCGCGAGCGCGCGGGCGAGCTGCACGCGTTGCCGTTCTCCACCCGAGAGCGTGCTCATGCCACGGTCGGCGAAGTCCTCGACACCGGCCCTCCTCATCGCCAGCTCGACGACTCGCCCGTCCTCGGCACGGCCCGATCCGAGCAAGCTGCCGTGCGGTAGGCGTCCGGTCGTGACGCAGTCGACGACGGTGAGTTCGAGGTCGACGGGGCTGTCCTGGACGACCGCTGCGGTGATGCGCGCCGCCTCCTTGGCCGACATCGACCACACGTCACGATCCTCGGCGAGCACGGTCCCCTCGGCCGGCCGCAGCATGCGGTAGATCGTCCGCAGGAGCGTCGACTTGCCGCTCCCGTTCGGGCCCACGAGGCCGACGACGTTCCCGTGGGCACTCAAGGCCACCTCTTCGATGATCCGGTGTCCGGCGAGGTCGACGCTGACGCCTTCGACGCGGAGCGCTCCGCCTGCCCTGACGCTCATCGTCCGCTCCGCCCGGAGCGGCGCAACAGCCAGAGGAAGAACGGTGCACCGACGACGGAGGTGAGGAGGCCGACCGGCACCTCGGTCGGCGCGAGAAGCAGCCGGGCACCGATGTCCACCAGCACCAGGAGGAGCCCTCCGGCGAGAGCGGACGCAGGAAGCACCCAGCGGTGGTCGGAGCCGATCACCATGCGGACGGCGTGCGGCACGACGAGTCCGACGAACCCGATGGAGCCGCTGACCGCCACGACGACGCCGACGAGCAACGAGGTGATGACGAACAACCCCAGTCGCACCCGGCCGACGTCGACACCTAGGCTCGCGGCCGTCTCGTCACCGGTGAGGAACGCGTTGAGGACGGGAGCGAGGAGCACCAGCACGGCCGTCGACGCGACCAGCACGAGGGCCGGCACACCCAGGTCGCTCCAGGTCGCCGCGGCGAGGCTGCCGGCGAGCCACGAGAGCACCGGCCCGACGCCCTGGTTCGTGCCGCTCGACCGGAGGACGAGGTAGCTCGTGACGGAGCTCAGCAGGTACGACAACGCGACGCCCGCGAGCAGCAGCCTGTTCGGTGTGACGCGCCCTCCCTGCTGGGCGAGCACGAAGACGAGGAGTGTCGCGACGAGAGCTCCGACGAAAGCGGCCAGCGGTGTGGACACGGAGGCGAGGGCACCGGTCGTGAGGGTGAGCGCTGCGACCGCGGCGACGGAGGCGCCCGACGAGACACCGAACACGAACGGGTCTGCCAGGGGGTTCCGCACGACGGCTTGGAGGACGGCACCCGCGACCGCGAGGGCCGCTCCGACGACGAGGCCGAGCAGGGCGCGAGGAAGACGGAACACCCACACGATCTGGTCGTCGAGACCGTCGACCTGGCCGAGGGCCCACGGCGCCAGGCGCCCGCCGACGACCTCGAGGACTCGACTCGGCGCGATGCCGACGCTGCCGACAGCCACGGACAGGACGACGGCGACGAGGCAGGCGGCGACGAGCGCGCCGACCATCAGCTTCGGGCGACGGGGAGCCGGTCGCCGAGTCACGGCGGCCCCTTCGCTCACGACGAGGGAACCGGGAGCTTCAGGTCGGGGTGGATCGCGTTGGCGATCTTCGTCAGCCCGACCATGACCGAGATGGAGGAGTCAGTCTCCTGCGTGGGCACCTCGGTGATCTTGCCGGCCTGCACGGCGGGCAAGTCGGGGAAGTTCTCCTCGAGGAACGCCTTCTGGGACGCGAAGTCCTGTCCGGGGAAGGTCCCCACCAGGACGACGTCCGCGTCGGAGGCGGCGAACTCCTCCTTGCTGACGTAGACGGAGTCCGACGAGAAGACGTTCTCACCTCCCGCGGTGGTGATCAGGTCGTCGTAGATGCCACCCGCGAGGACGATCACCGGGCCGGTCCCGCCGTTGAAGTAGGCCGTCCTGGTGATCGGCTCGTCCTCGACGGCCGAGACGACGGCCGACCTGTCAGCCTCGAGCTCCGCGACGACCTCGTCGGCCCTGTCGGCGACGTCGAAGATCGTCCCGTAGTCGCGGAGCGTCTTCTCGACGGACTCGATGTTCCAGGTCTCGGTGCTCTGCGAGTCGGTCGAGCCGCAGAGGTTGGCGCCGTAGACGGCCGCCCCGGCCTGTTCGAGCTGCTCGACGGATGCGTAGCCCTGCGAGGCGTCGAACGCGAAGCCGTCGAGGACCTGACCGGTCACGAAGTCGGGCTTCTCGCTGAGGAGGACCTCCTTCGAGGGGAAGCCCATCTCGCTGCCGACGTTCTTGAGCCCGGTCGCCTGCGACGCGACCGACTCGGGATACGGCGCGTAGTTCTCCTGGACCGCGACGATCCGGTCGCCCAGGCCCAGGGCGAGGAGCGCCTCCGTGTTCGACTGCCACAGGCTCACCACACGCTCCGGCGGGGCGTCGATGGTGATCTGTCGACCGCAGTTCTCGAGGGTGAGGGGGTATGCGCTCGACGTCGCGTCAGTCGACGTCGCACCGGCAGGCGGACTCGCGGGCGTCGCCTCGTCGCCCGTGGCAGTGCACGCGGTGGTCAGGAGCAGGAGCGCGGCCGCTGCCCCGGTTCCGGAGAGGACGCGTCGGACAGTGGGCCGCATGGGACTCCTTCAGTCGGTGATGACGTCTATTCTACGTATCGTAGAAGGGGCTCGGGCAACACTTCTCGACCATGAACTACATTCTGTAGAACACCGTCGCGACGACACCGACGAACGATTCGAGGGAGCATCGATGACCACCGCCAACGAGGTCGACCACCTCCCGTGGCTCGACACGGCGACGAGCCTCACACAGGTGGTCGCCATCGCCGTCTTGATCGTGTTGGTGCTCGCTCGACCCACGCCGGACGACGACGACCCGCGGGCCGTGACCCTCGGCGACGACGTCGCCTCCCTGAGGCACCTCGCCGACCGGCTCGCCTCCCGATTCGCTCGAACGCGTCGAGCACCGAGAGACCCGTCGTGACCCCGCCGCTGTTCCGGGCCCTGCGCGCCCGCCGGACGCCCAGCTCCTCGACTCGGGGAATGACCCGGCCTGCAAGACAGTCAGTACGCGTGCACGACATCACCCGGGCGGCCCGCGACGCGCTCCTCGTCGAGCTCCGGCCCGTGCATCCGGACCAGGAGCTCGAGACCTTCGAGGCCGGGGCGCACGTCGACCTCCACCTCGACGAGCGCCTCGTGCGCCAGTACTCACTCGTCAGCCACGGCGACGACACGGCGAGGTACCTCGTCTGCGTGCGCCACGACCCGAACGGTCGCGGCGGCTCGGCGGCGGTGCACGAGCGGCTCACCGTGGGCGACGTGGTCGACGTGTCGAGGCCCCGCAACACGTTCCCCCTCGGCCGGTCGGACTCGATGGCGGTCCTCCTGGCAGGAGGTGTGGGCATCACGCCGTTCGTGACGATGGCCGAGCAACTGCACCGGTGGGGCACGCCTTTCGAGCTCCACGCCTGGTCCCGCGACGCCGACGCCCTCCCCCTCCTCGCCGTCCTCACCGCCAGCCCCTGGCGTGATCGCGTCACCCTGCACCACAGCGATGAAGGCGACTCCTTCCGGACGAGCTGGCCACGGTCGCTCGAGACGGTCGACGACGGAGGCGCGGTGTACGCCTGCGGGCCCGCGGGCTTCGTCAGCGTGGCCCGGGACCGCGCCCTCGCGGCGGGCTGGCGGGCGGACCAGGTGCGATCCGAGAGCTTCGACCCACCCGCCGAGACGCCACGAGACGGCGATCGGAGCTTCACCGTCGTGGCCCGCTCGACGGGCGAGAGGATCGAGGTCGGGGCGGACGAGTCCCTTGCGGAGGCCCTGGAGCGGCGAGGCTATGAGACCTACCGTTCCTGTGGCCAGGGTCATTGCGGGTCGTGCCTGACCGCCGTGCTCGCCGGCGTCCCCGATCATCGGGACGATTTCCAGACGGAGGCGGACCACACCGCAGGGACCCACATCAACACCTGCTGCTCGCGGTCGCTCTCTTCCGTCCTCGAACTAGACGTGTGAGCCGTGGGCGGTCACGCGGGCCCGTGGGCCTGGGCCTTGGGCGGCGGGAGGTGTTCTCTACACGTTCATCAGGACGAGCATCCACGCCATGCCCGCGGCCATCACGACGTGGCAGAGCAGGTGGACGCGGTGCCCTCGGCTGATGAACATCTGCACGAGCCACCAGAGGGCCGCCACCGCTGAGACGACGACGAAGAGGACGTTGACGACGTCGGCCCAGATCGGGGTCGCCATCAGCATGTCGGCACCGGCATCCGCTCCGGCGTGCTCGGCGTGGATCGATCCGCCGGCGGCACTCATGGCACCGGCCATCAGCAACGGCATCGCGGCGAGCATCCAGATCATGGCCGCGTCCAGCGCGATGTGGCCCACGAGCTCGGTGCGCCCACGCCGGGACGACGCGCGCAGGAGGGGCGGCACGAGCGAGAGGCCGAGGATCACGAACAGGAGGACCTGCGCCCAGGTCACGACGTCCATCGCGAAGAACCAGGTCATGGCGATCATGGCGATGCTCATGACGCCGTGGTTGACGTCGACGAGCTCGCCGTCGGTGATGGCTGCTCGCCGGTCCGTGGCACGGAGCCTTCCCACCAGGGCGTCCCCCACGCAGACCACGAAGGTGAACGCGAAGGCGATGGTCAGGACGATGTTCCAGGGGTAGTCGATCACGTCGCCAGGCTAGTTCTACATCTTGTAGAGTGCCAACTCGACGACCGGACGACCCCGGTCCCGATCGAAAGGCTGGCATGACCGCGACCGAGATGGACCGCCGCACCGGAGCCGACGTCCCGAACAGACCGACAAGCCGAGTTCACCGTCCAGGCAAGCGTCCGACGAACTGGTTCGCTGCTTTCTGGCGGTGGCACTTCTACGGTTCCATCATCGTCGTCCCGGTCCTGTTCATCCTCTCGATCTCGGGCCTGACCTACATGTTCCGAGCCGAGGTCGATTCGTTCACCCATCCCGGCGTCCTCACCGTCACCGCCCCCGAGGGCGCAGAGCGCGCCTCCCTGTCGAGCCAGGAGGCCGCTGTCCGGGAGGCCTTCCCGGACAGGGAGATTCTCTCCGTCGTGGACGCGACCGGCGACCGTTCGACCGTCTTCGTCACGGAAAGCGCCGACGGTGTCGGGAGCAACGTCTACGTCGACCCGTACTCGACCACCGTGACGGGGGACCTGACCGAGAACGAGCTCGTGTCGAACTGGGCTGAGCGCATCCACGGCGACCTGCTGCTGGGCGACGAGCAGATCGGCGACCGGATCGTCGAGCTCGGGGCCAGCTGGGCGATCGTCCTGACCATCACGGGGTTCATCATCTTCTTCCTGGGTCGCCGCCCCCGAGGCGCCGCTCGGGCGAAGAAGGTGCCGGGCTCCAGGCTGCGCGGAATGCACGCGATCGCCGGCCTGCCGGTCGGGCTGGGCATCCTGATGTTGGTCGTCTCTGGCCTACCGTGGACGGGCGTCTGGGGTTCCCTTGCCGAGCAGGTCGCGGCGGGCGACGGAGAATCCCTGTGGGGCGCAGACCCCGGCGCCGAGTCGACCCTCGGCGACCTGATCGAGGACACCAACGGCACGACGGCGCCGGCCGGCTGGGCGATCGCAGGCGGCCCCCTGGGGACGAGCCAGGGCGCCGGCCCGATGATCTCGATCGACGAAGCCGTCGCGGCCGCTCGCAACGAAGGCGCGCCCGAGCCGTACTCGATCGTCTACCCAGAGGGGGACGACGGCGTCTTCAGCGTGATGGGCAGCCAGTGGAACGACAACGGCAACCCCTCCGAGTCCGACGTGGCCCTGGAGAAGACCGTCCACGTCGACCAGTACACCGGCGACGTCGCCGGCACCTATGGTTACGACGACTTCAGCGCCACCGCCAAGACGGTGTCACAGGGCGTCGCGCTGCACGAGGGACGTCGCTTCGGCACTGTCAACACGGTCCTCACGGTGCTCTTCTGCCTCGCCGTGATGTTCCTCTGCATCTCGGGGCCACTCATGTGGTGGACCCGTCGAGGACGCGCCTCGGGACTCTCAGCCCCCCGGGCAGCGCTCCCCGTCTGGAGCAGCAGGGTCCTGCTCGTCGCGATGGTGGCCTTAGGGCTCTTCCTACCGGTCTTCGGACTCTCCCTGATCCTCGTGCTGGCACTGGACCAGCTGCTCATCCGCAGAGTCCCGCGCCTGCGCAAGTTCTTCGGCTCGGTCTGATCACACAGCCGAGTCGCGAGATGTCGGACGAGACTGCCGACGACCGCTCGGGCATCACGCCCGCGCGGCCCACGATGGAAAGGAATGCATGATGACCACTTGGACAGGGCCCGTGAACGGCCTCACCTGCAACGGCTGCGTGACGACGGTCACCGAGACTCTCACCGGCCTCGACGGCGTCGACTCGGTCGACGTCGACCTCGCCCCCGGGAAGACCTCGACGGTCACCGCGCACGGCACGCGCGAGCTGAGCGACGCCGAGGTCGGCGCCAGCCTCTCGGCGGTCGGAGCATTCTCGATCGCTCGCTGAGGAACCGGTCGACGTCGAGAGAACACGCTCCCCACCGCGTTCTACAGCACGTAGAGTAGGAGGTGCGTGAGGCGTCGACCGGGAGGCCTCCATTTGAGAGGACCCCCTGTGCAGACCACGTTCACCGTCGCCGGCATGACCTGCGAGCACTGCGAGAAGCGAGTCGCCGGGGAGGTGGGCGATGTCTTCGGTGTCGAGTCCGTGACCGCCGACCACGTGACGGGCCTGATCTCAGTGACCAGCGCCTCTGCGCCCGATCCCGAGGCTGTCCGCGAGGCGGTCGAGGAGGCGGGCTACACCGTCGTCGATGGCTGAGACGGTCTCGCCACAAACGGCAGCCGACCCCGCCCAGCGAACTCGCGATCGGCGCACGGCCCTCGGCTCCGTTTTCGTCGGCATCCCGCTGCTCGCCGTCGTCGTGACCGTCGTCGTGATGGGCCCGTCCGGGTACGAGTCCCTGCACCGACCTGTGCCCGACCTCGTCACGTCCCTGACGAGCGGCCTGCTCCGGGTCGTGGCCGAGTGCGCCAGCTCCGTGACGGTGGGCGCCTTGTTCTTCGCCGCCTTCGTCCGAGCGCGTTCGGGCGCACGCCGGCTGGTCGTCGACAACGGTCGTGACCTCGGCACCATCCGGTGGGCCTCGCTCCTCTGGGCCCTCAGCGCGACGAGCCTCGCAGCCGTCGACGCCGCCGACGCCAGCGGCCAATCGCTCGACCGCCTGCTGGAGCCTGGCTCGCTCTCGTACCTGATGTCCGCCTCCTACTTGCCCGGCGCGTGGGTGGTGGCAGCTGTAGTCGCGTGGACCATCTACCTGATGGCGAACTTCCTGGGCACATGGCAGCCGCTTCTCGTCATGCTCGCCCTCAGCCTCATCGCCGTCCTCGCCCCTGTCGTCGTCGGGCAGGTCCTAGTCGGACCGCAACACGACTTCGGCGGCGACGCTGCCATCATTGGCACACCCGCCATGACCATCCTCACGGGGCTCGTGTTCCTGGTGGCCTGGGCTGCTGCGCGGGGGGATGCCCTCGGCGCCGTCGAGTCCCGCCGCCTGCGGTGGACGGCGGTCGTGACCGGCGCGATCGCCGCGGGCACCCAGGTGATCATCGCCGCGTTCATGTTGGCGGGCTCGGCTCCGTGGGAGACAGCGACGGGGTGGCTGTTCCTGGTGCGGTTCGCCCTCCTCGGCGCCCTCGGCGTGCTCGGTTGGCGGGCGACACGACCAGATGCCGCTCCGAAGCACTCGACCTGGACGATCACGTCACTCACTGCCCTGCTGCTCTCTGCACACCTGGGGATCGCCAGCGCCATGACGCGCATCCCGCCTCCTCAGTACTTCGTCCCCACCTCGGTGGACCAGGTGTTCCTCGGCTACGACGTCGACAGCGAGCCGAGCCCGCTCGTGCTCCTCCTGGAATGGCGGCCCAACATTCTCTTCGCCGTCCTGACCGCCGCCGGGATAGGCCTGTACCTCTGGGGTGTCCGACGGCTCCGACAGCGAGGCGACGCCTGGCCCGTGGGACGCACGGTCGCATGGGTGCTCGGCTGGGCCACGGTGTTCCTCACGACGTCCTCCGGCCTCGGCAAGTACTCCAGCGTGTCCTTCAGCCTGCACATGATCCTGCACATGTCCCTCAACATGCTCGGGCCGCTGCTGCTCGTGATGGGCGGCGTCGTGACGCTCGCCCTGCGAGCCAGCACCGCGCACCGGAGGAACGAGCCCGCAGGCGTGCACGAGTGGATCACCGCGGTGCTGAACTGGCGCCTGACCCACGCGTTCTACCACCCAGTCCACGTCTTCGTCTCGTTCGTCGGCACCTACTACCTGCTCTACCTGACGCCGATCTTCGGGGAGGCACTGAGGTACCACTGGTCACACCAGCTGATGAACCTCGACTTCCTCGTCATCGGCTACGTCTTCTACAGCCTCGTCATCGGCGTCGACCACCCGCCACGTCCGCTGCCCCACATCGGCAAGCTCGGCCTCGTCCTCGCCGCGATGCCGTTCCACGCCTTCTTCGGCGTCGTCATCATGTCGAGCGAGACCGTGATCGCACAGAACTACTACGAGTACATCGGCAAGTGGTGGATGACCGATCTCGCCCACGATCAGTACGTCGGCGGCGGCATCGCCTGGGCCGCCGGCGAGCTTCCCCTGATCGCAGTCGTCATCGCCCTCGTCACCCAGTGGTCGAGACAGGACTCCCGACGCGCGAAGCGGGTCGACCGCCACCTCGACAGCGGCATCGACGACAGCTTCGAGGCCTACAACGACATGCTCCACCGGCTCTCCGGCCGGAGCACCACCCCCTCGGGACCGCCCGAGACGACGGCGACCGCCGAGCGGGTGCCCGAGATGAAGGACCAGACGTGACCACCACCTCCCAGCCCACGGCAGCCGTCGACACGACCACCGGCCCGTCGGAGGCGTACTTCGAGCTCGACGTCGGCGGCATGACCTGCGCTTCGTGCGCGAACGCCGTGGAGCGGAAGCTCAACAAGCTCCCCGGGGTGACCGCCTCGGTAAACTACGCCACCGAGCGCGCGCTCGTCTCGGGGCTGGCCCCCGCGCAGGTCGACACGGCCATCGCCGCGGTCGAGAAGGCGGGCTACGCCGCCGCGATGCGACAGGGCGACGACGACAGCTGGACCGCCAGGGCCACCGAGACCACGATCACGTCGCTGCGTCGCCGACTCGCCGTGGCGGCGCTGCTCACCATCCCGCTCTGCGACCTGACGATCCTGCTCGCGCTCGTGCCTGGTTTCCGGTTCCCGGGCTGGCAGCTCGTCTGCGTCCTGCTGGCCGTGCCCATCGTCACGTGGGCGGCGTGGCCGTTCCACAAGGCGACCTGGCGCAGCCTTCGTCGAGGCACGTTCGGCATGGACAGCCTGGTCTCGCTCGGCAGCATCGTGTCCTTCGGGTGGGCTGTCTACACGCTCGTCTTCGCCCCGAGCACAGAGCCGGGCTACTGGCTCGGCTTCGGCGTGACCCCCGCCGGCGCCGACGCCATCTACCTCGACGTCGCCGCCGGCATGGTCACGTTCCAGCTCGGCGGGCGCTACTTCGAGACCCGCTCGCGCCGCCGCGCCGGTGACGTGCTGAACGCCATCGGGAACCTCGCCGTCCGGCAGGCCCGCATCCGAGACGCCGACGGTGCCGAGCGTGTCGTGCCGTCGACCGAGCTCCGTGTCGGAGACACGGTCGTCGTCCTCCCTGGCGAGCGCATCGCCGTTGACGGGACCGTCTCGTCCGGGACATCCACCGTCGACACCAGCGCCATGACCGGTGAGTCCGTCCCCGCAGACCTGGCACCGGGAGACGACGCCATCGGCGGAACGGTCAACGTCACCGGGCGTCTGGAGATCACCGCAGTCACCGTCGGCGCCCGCACCCGCCTGGCACAGATGGCGGCCCTCACCGAGGACGCCCAAAGGCGCAAGGCCGGGGTGCAGACCTTCGCCGACAAGGTCTCGTCCGTCTTCGTGCCCTGCGTGATCGCCCTCGCAGCCATCGTGACCGCCATCTGGCTCCTGACCGGCGCCGAACCCTCGACGGCCGTCGGCAACGGCATCGCTGTCCTGATCATCGCGTGCCCCTGCGCCCTCGGCCTCGCCACCCCGACCGCGCTCATGGTCGGCATCGGCCGCGGCGGCCAGCTCGGCGTGCTCATCAAGGGACAGGACGCCCTCGAGGCGAGCGGCGTCATCGACACCGTCGTCCTCGACAAGACCGGCACCGTCACCACCGGCGGCATGCGCGTCGTCGACGTCGTCGTCACCGGGACGCTCGATCGGGAGACCCTGCTGCACCTCGCCGGCAGCGTCGAGACCGCCTCGGAACACGCTGTGGCCCGCGCCGTCACGGCGGCAGCATCCGCCGAGGTCGGTGCCCTGTCCACGCCCGAGGGCTTCACGGCGCTGACCGGCCTCGGAGCACGCGCCGTCGTCGACGGCCACCAGATCCTCATCGGCAACGCCCGCCTCCTTCGCGAGAACGGGATCGAGCTCGACGCCGTGCTCACCGAGGCGGTCGAACGGCTCGGCTCGACCGGCGCCTCCGCGGTCCTGCTGGCGGTCGACGGCATCGCCTCGGCAGTGTTCGGGGTGCACGACGACATCAAGCCGTCCGCACCCGCCGCGGTCGCGGGCCTCCGAGCACTCGGCCTGCGCACCGTGCTCCTGACCGGGGACACGGACGGCGTGGCACAGACGGTCGGCGCAGCCATCGGAGTCGACGAGGTAATTTCGGGCGTCCTGCCGACCGACAAGGCCGCCGCGATCTCCGCCCTCCAGGCCGACGGGCACAGGGTCGCGATGGTGGGCGACGGCGTGAACGACTCCGCTGCCCTCGCGACCGCCAACCTGGGGCTCGCGATGGTGCAGGGCACCGACATCGCGATGAAGGCCGCCGACATCATCCTGGTCAGGGACGACCTCCGGGTGGTCGTGGACGCCGTCCAGCTGTCACGCCAGACGCTCCGGACGATCAGGCTAAACCTCGTCTGGGCGTTCGGGTACAACGTCCTCGCCATCCCGCTGGCTGCGGTCGGCTTGCTCAACCCGCTGATCGCGGCGGCGACGATGGCCCTGTCGTCGGTGCTCGTCGTGTCGAACAGCCTGCGACTGCGCTCGTTCGAGCCGAACCGCAGCGGAGGCGCACCTCGCGGGTGATGCGCCTCCGCTGACGTCGGTCAGCCCTGCACGCGTACCGCCAGCAGAGACCGCCGGTGGGAGGGTGCGTGCCGGTTGCTGGCGTCCACGAGGCGACGAGCGCGGAGCGTCAACGACTCGTCCTCGGCCAGGTGCGCCATCTTGACCAGCGCGTTGGCGGTGTGCACGGCTCCCAGGCGCCGCGCGGCCGCGTCGTCGGCGATGAGCTCGACGAGCATCCTGGTGGTGCGCTCGAGGTGACGGGCTCCAGCCAGGCCCGGAGTGCACGCCCTGTTGAGCTGCGCGAGCTGCGCGATCACGCCGTGGTGTTGCCGCAGATGCGTCCGCTCGTGCTCGACGACCGCCGCCAGCTCGACAGCGGTCAGAGCCCGCTCGAGCGCCGTCGTGACGAGCACGCGGTTGCTCGGGGCCGGGATGCTCATCGCGAAGGCGCGGTCGAAGGGCACCACGGTCACGTCCACCCCTCGCACCCGTGTACTCGGGTGGCAGGCAGCCACCAGCGCCATCTGCTGGTGCAGGGCCCGGTCCGTCGCCGCGAGCGGCTCGAACCGCGTCGTGACGAGCGCCACCAGCCCCCCGACGGCGACGAGACCGCCCCAACCGACCACGACCAGCACCGTCGACGCGAACCAACCGCCCATCGGGCCCGACGGGGCCTCCCGAGAGAACGCGACCGCTGCCATCGAGTTGACGAGCCCGAGAGCAGCCGCAGCAATGCCGCCAAGGAACGCGGTGTACCAGGAGGCGAGCGCCAGCCGCGGGAAGCGGAACCGCCAGCGGCCATGGGCCAGTACGAAAGGTGCACCGACGATCAGCACAAGTGACGCCCCGATGCAGGCGAGCACGGTGACGGCGACCGCCACCTAGATCACCCCGCCCGAGGTGAGTCGGCCGGGGGTCAGTTCACCAGGGGTCAGTCGGCCTCGAGCGCCGCCCGTAGCGCCTCGACGTCGCGAGGGTCGAGCTGCCCGGCGAAGCGCAGCAGCGCAGCGCTGCGGTCGCTGCTCGCGACGAGTGCAGAGACCATCGTGCTCGCCGCAGACTCCGACTCCGACTGTGCCGCCGAGAAGACGAATCCGCCGCCCGCCGCGGGTGCCTTGTTGACGGACCCCTTCTTGTGGAGCCGATCCAGGATCGTGAGCACAGTCGTGATCGCCGGGGTCGCGTCGTGCTCGAAGGTCGCCTGGATCTCCTTCGCTGAGGCGGGCGCGCCCGCACGCCAGAGGGCTCTCATGACCTCGTTCTCGAGCTCGCCGCGAGAACGCTTGGCGGGAGTGTCGGACTTGTCGGTCATCGCTCGATCTTATCCGGGCAAGGGCCCCCTCGATCGTCACGACGGCTCGGGGTTCCGCGGCACTCACGGCGCCTCCGTGCCCGTTGCCCCACCCGACACCTGCGCCACGAACTTCGCGAACGCGGCGGCGTCGGTCGGCGAGCCCTGGTACTGCTGGCCGTTGACCAGCACGGTCGGCGTCGCGGACACCGCGGCGAGGTCGGAGTTCGGCACCGGGTCGTTCAGCGCGCGCTCCGTCGCGGAGGCGACCCAGTCGGTGAACTGCCCGTCGGTGATGCAGGAGGCGATGTCTGGGTCGTCGGCGCCGGCGCCCTGGACCAGCGTGACCAGCTCGTCGTTCGTCAGGCCGGTCGTGTTCTCGGCCGGCTGCTGCGCGAACAGGGCGGTGTTGACGTCGAGCGCCGTGTCGGGCTGGTAGTTCGCGACGCAGGCCAGGGCGTTCGCCGACCGGGTCGAGTACTTCGACCCGAGGCTCGCGTTGTCGAGGAACCCGAGGGGGTGGATCTCGAGGTCGGCCACGCCCTGCGTGACCCAGGTCTCGAGCTGCTCGGCGTTCGTGGTGTCGAACTGGCCGCAATAGGGGCACATGTAGTCGAGGTAGACGACGATGCTCGGCTTCTCGGCCGTGCCGGCCGCGGACGGCGTGGGGGAGCCGTCGGCGGGCGTCGCGTCCGTCGACAGGGCGGAGACGGTCGCGCCGTCGCCCGAGAGCACGATCCCGTCGCTGGCCATGTTGAGGGGGCCGGGGCCCGCGGGTGCGATCGACCGGGTGATCACCAGGGCGACGACGGCCAGCACCGCGAGCACGCCGACGACGAGGCCGCCCTGCAGGGCCCACTTGTTGCGGCGCCGTCTCTTGGCTTCTGCCTCCCGGGTGATGCGGGCCTTCTCGCGGGCCGACTCCCGTCGTTCGCGCTTGGTCTCAGAATTCTGTGTTGTCGACAAGATGACTCGTCTCGTTCTCGTCGGCACGGGGTGCCGGAGTGTCCATGAGGTCTCGTCCGGTCGCAGGGACGCAGACGGGCGCATGCCGGGACGTCGTCCACGGCGAGGATGCGCGGGGAGCTTCGCCTGCGCGGACGCTTCGGCGAAGCACACGAGGCGCCTTCTCGGCGCATCGTGCATCAATTCGGATCAGGCGGGGAGCGGCGGCCCTCGGAGGGGCTGGGCGGGCACCGCGGCGCGGAGCGCATGGGGGACGATCCGTGCGACTCGCGGCACGAGGTGCCGCACTATCTGCGGTGCTGTGGTCGCCGCGATCCCCGAGACCGTGATCACGGTCAGGAGTACCTGGTCCGCCAGGCCGACGGCAGCGCAGACAGCCCTCTCGCCACGCCAGAGACCGACGACGGTGACGAGCGCAGCCGCGGCATGCGCGATCCACATGGCGCCGCCGTGGTGCATGGCGGGCATCGTGCCCGACGACATCGATGTGTCGGCCGCGAGCACCATCGTCTCGTGCGCGTGGTGCCCGCCACCTGAGACGTCGACGCGCGCGGCGCCTCCTCCGCCCAGGGAAAAGAGCAGATGGAAAGCCGCCTGGGAGACGGCGACGACGATCGAGAGCCGGACGAGCGACGGCCCTCGTCCCGCCAGGGCGACGCTCAGCGGCAGCGAGAGTCCGATCGCGAGGACGACACCGAGCACGCCAGGAGAGGAACCCCCACCCGCGACGTGCGAGAACGCCGCCAGGGTCACCGCCGCCAGGGTCGCCGATGAGCCACGCGCCAGGCGTCCCCATCTCGACTGCACTGTGGCCGCCTCCCGCTCGTTCCGGCTCTCAGCCTAGATGGCCGACACCGCGCGCTGGTGGGCGTTCGTCGTCGAGGCGTCGTCCTCGGTGTCCGCGACGGCAGGGACGGCCAGGGCCCAGGCGTTCATCGACTCGAGCACGGGCCGGAGACCCAGGCCCGTCGGGGTCAGCTCGTAGACGACCCTCGGGGGGATCTCGGCGTACACCGTCCTGGTGACGAGGCCCGACGTCTCGAACTTGCGGAGGCGGTTCGTCAGGGTGTGAGCGCTGATGCCCGGCAGCGACTCCTTCAGCTCGGAGAACCGCGCCGGCCCCTCGAGCAAGTTCCGGACGATGAGAGTCGCCCAAGGGCCATCGAGCAGGGTCAGGAACTTCGCGATGCCGCACTCGGGCCAGATATCCCCACAGAAAGCCATGAAAAGCGAGCTTAGGCTATTAGTGCAGTTGACGTAACCGATGCACCAGATGCACTAATGGTTTCATGACCTATCTCATCCACGGCGCCACGGGCGCCCAGGGCTCCCCCGTCGTTGCCGCGCTCACCAAGTCCGGCGCCTCCGTTGCCGCGGCTGTCCGCGACCCCTCCACCTACTCGGGAGACGGCACCGCCGTCGCCGTCGACCTCACCTCCGTCGCATCGCTGGCGGCCGCCTACGAGGGCGTGGACGGCGTCTTCGTCCACCTACCGATCGGCACTGGTGAGCAGCAGCTCGCTCACGCCCGCAACATCGTCGCCGCGGTCGACAAGGCACGGCCCGCACGGGTGGTCGTCTCCACCAGCGGCTACTCGGCCGAGGACGACGGCTCGGGTGAGAACCCCGTGGCCGCGCTGGCGGCCGGGCTGACGGCGACGGGCGTCTCGGTCGCGATCGTCGCGCCTCGCCTCTTCCTCGAGAACCTCCTGCTTCCTCCCGTCACGTCTGTCGTCGAGAGGGACGGCGTGCTCCGCTACCCGATCCGAGAGGACTACGCCGTGTCGTGGAGCTCGCACCTCGACGTCGCGGATGTGGTCGCACGACTGCTCGCCGACACGTCGGTCACCGGCATCGTCGGAGTCGGCGCGCTTCCGGGACTGCGGGGAGCGGACCTCGCGGCCGGCTTCGCAGCGCAGCTCGGGCGCGAAGTGCACTTCGAGTCCCAGGAGCCCGACGACTTCGGGAGCCTGATCGAGCCGCTCTTCGGCAAGGCCGGCTCCGACCCGGTCGTCGACTCGTACCGCTGGCGCGCCACCCAGGAGTCCGAGCTGATCGCCCCGGCGACGAGCGCTCAGGAACGCCTCGGTCTCAGCCCTCGCTCCGTCGAGAAGTGGCTGGTCGACCTGCAGGGCTGACGCTCAGTACGGTTGAGCGCCGGGCCTGCTGAACGACGGGATCACGATGGACGACACGTATGCACTCCGCGCGATGAGCGAGGCGGACCTCCCCGCCGTGCTCTCGATCTACCAGCAAGGGATCGACGGAGGCGTTGCGACGTTCGAGTCAGCACCCCCGACTCCCGGCGAGTTCGACGCCTCTCGGCTCGCCGAGCACCGGATCGTCGCGGCCTCAGCCTCCGGCCGCGTCGTCGGCTGGGCTGCTGTCTCTCCCGTGTCTCGCCGGGCCGTCTACGGCGGCGTCGTCGAGCACTCGGTGTACGTCGACGCCGTCGCGCGAGGCAAGGGAGTCGGGCGAGCTCTGCTCCTGGCCCTCGTGGAGTCGACCGAAGCGTCCGGCATCTGGACCCTGCAGGGCGTGGTGTTCCCCGAGAACACGGCCAGCCTCGCGCTCCACGCCGAGCTGGGGTTCCGGGTGGTGGGTCGGCGAGAGCGGATCGCCGCACCCCTGTCCGGGCCTCAGGCGGGGCGCTGGCGCGACACGATCCTCATCGAACGTCGATCTCCGCTCGTCTGACGAGGTCGTTGCCAGCTCCGGGGCGAGTCGCGACAGGTGCCCCGCGGGCTTGCACGCAAGCCCGCGGGGCACGTGTCGTCACTGCGGGACGGACCCGCCCAGGACGAGGTCTCCTACTCGTCGAGGCGCGGCCGCCGTCATCCGTGCGCCCGCGCGGTGGAGCTCATCGGCAGTCCCGAAGCCGTAGAGCACGCCGATCACGTCGACGCCGTTCTCCAGGGCGGCTTCCACGTCGTGCTCGCGATCGCCGATCATCACTACCTGTTCCGGCGCAGCGCGTCTCGATTGCATCGCGCGGCGGAGCGTGACGACCTTGGCGACCACGTCGTCGGGAGCACGACCGTGCACCGTCGTGAAGGAGGAACGGAGTCCTGCCGTCTGCAAGGCACCCTCGGCGAATTCCTGGATCTTGGCCGTCACCACGCCGAGTTCGACCCCGGCAGCGAGCAGGCGCTCGAGGAGTTCGCCGACGCCCGGGTACGGACGGTACTGGGAGATCCCCACGTCTGCGTAGTGCTCGCGGTAGTGCCCGACAGCTTCGGTCACAGCCGCCGCGTCGAACCCGTAGAGATCACGGAACGAGTGCTCCAGGGGCGGGCCGACGAATCGACGCAGAGCAAGGGGGTCGTTCTCGACGAAGCCCATCTGGGCCAGGGCGTGAGCTGCAGCGTCCGTGATGCCCGAGCCCGGGTCGCAGAGCGTTCCGTCGATGTCGAAGAGGGCTACGTCGTACCGCCGGTGTTGCATGTGGTCTCCTGACCTCGCGACGGGAAAGCACCTGTCATCCCCTTTCTCGAGAAAGAGAGAAGCGGAACGTCAGAGGACCGTCGCGAAGCGCTTGCGATAGCTCGACGGGGTGCTGCCGAAGGTGCTGACGAAATTCTGCCTCAAGGTCACGGCGTTGCCGAAGCCACATACTGCGGCGACTTGTCCGATGGGAAGCTCCGATGCCTCCAGGAGGCGTCGCGCCTCGTCGAGTCGGCGCGATCTGACCCACGCGGCGGGTGTGGACCCGGTGGCCGCCCGGAAGGCACGGATGAAGGTCCGTCGACTCTGGTGAGCGGCGGCAGCGAGCTTGTCGACCCCCAGATCGTCGCCGAGGTTCTGCAGTGCCCAGGCAGTCGCTCGCGCGATCGGATCGTCCGCCCCGTCCTGAGGAACCGGGCGCTCGATGAACTGCGCCTGGCCACCTTCGCGGTGAGGGGCGACGACCAGGCTCCTGGCGACCTTGTTCGCGGCCTCGGCGCCCAGGCGGGTCCGGACGATGTGCAGGCACGCGTCGATGCCCGAGGCTGTTCCTGCCGAAGTGATGACGTCCCCGTGATCGAGGTAGAGGACGTCGGGGTCAACATCGACCCGCGGGTGCTTTCGGTCGAGGGCGTCGATCGCATGCCAGTGCGTAACGGCGCGGCGACCGTCGAGGAGGCCGAGGTCCGCCACGGCGATGGCCCCGAGGCAAAGGCCTGCGATGGTGGCGCCGCGGTCGTGGGCTGCGAGCAGAGCTTGCCGGAGGATCGGTCTGGGTTCCCGGCCGTCCGCGATCCAGGAGGGCACGACGACGACGACGGCGTCCGACGTGGCGTCGACTCCTTGCACGCCACTGATGGCGTAGCCCTCGGCCGTCCGGACCGACCCCGCTCGGTCGGCGAAGAGCACCGTTTCCCAGTCGGCGAGGCCCTGCCTCCTCACTTCGTCGAAAACCATCTGGGGAACGGCGAGATGGAACATCGTTACACCGTCGAACGCATGGATGGCGATCCTCACGATGCCCCTTCCTGTTGGCCTGGAATCATCGTAAGTGTGCACGCGTGCCAATGGCAGACGTTCTGTGAACACCGCAGGATCGTTGTCATCCCCCGAAGTTGATCTGTTAGGAGCACACCATGACCACGCCCGCTCGCGCCCTCGTCCTCGTCGACATCCAACAGGAGTACTTCACCGGCCCGCTGGAGATCCAGTACCCCGCCCCGACGGATTCGCTCCCGCGGATCATCGCCGCCATCGATGCCGCTGAAGCGAACGGCATCCCCGTCGTCGTCGTCCAGCACACATCAGGCGACGACGCCCCGGTGTTCAACCCCACCCTTCCCGGGTTCGCGCTGCACCCCGAGATCGAGCAGCGCCGCACCCCCGCCTGGAAGGCGATCACGAAGCAGTACGGCTCCGTCTTCGCCGGGACCGACCTCGTCGACTGGCTTCGGGAGAACGGCGTCGACACTGTCACCCTCGTCGGCTACATGACCAACAACTGCATCATCGCCTCCGCTGCCCAGGCAGAGACCATCGGCATCGCCGCTGAGGTCCTCTCTGACGCGACCGGAGCCATCAGCATCAGCAACGACGCCGGCCACGTCGACGCGGAGACCGTCCACACGACCCTCATGGCCTTGTTGAACTCGAACTTCGCCGCCGTCGAGTCAACAAACGCCTGGATCACCGCACTGGCCGAGGGAGAAACGCTCCCGAAGGACAACCTGCCCACCTCCGCGACGTCCGGTGCCGAGCGCTTTCCGCGGTAACCCGGTAGGCCCTGCTCGACTGAGCCGCGTGCCCCGACCGGTCCAAGAAGTGTTCGACCGAATGCGTGTTCCGAACGACTGCCTAGCTCGACGGACTCGTCCGCGAAACGGCTTCAGGTGGCCACTGCGCAGGGAGGGATGCGTGCGTGCCGCGGCGAGGTGCCCGCGCGCACGGCGGGGTGCCGCACCCCGAAGTGGACGATGCACCCCGGAACGACGGGGTGCATGGTGCCCGACCTCGTCTTCGACCGAGCAGACGAAGTGCTCGAGAAGATCCGGGCTGCGATCTCCCGGCGAGACCCCCAGCAGTCACCCGCCGATGCCCTGCGCTCCCTCATCCTCGAGGACATCGACAGGTACGTCGAGGACGACGAGGGATTGGCCAAGGGCGAGTTCCCCGCGCAGTGTCGGCTCAGTGCGCTGCTCCGACGTCGGGCCCTGGAGTTCTACGACGACGTCACGACCGCGGTGGCAGCTGAACTCGCAGGCACGGGACCGAACGCGATGTCCGAGCGGGCGTACGCGGCCGCCCTCGTCTCGGTGGTGCAGCAAACCACCGCGAGCATCGGCGATGCGGTCCTCTCGGATGCTCATCGGGGAGACACTCGCGAGCGTCTGGACGGCGCAGCCACGGCGACCCTTGACCACTTGTCGGCCTGGTGGCACAGGGAGTACGCCACCTGAACGCATCGCTAGGGACCATCCCCTACTGGGACGATATTCGATGCCGGATCATGTCGTGGGGCATGCTCGTCCTATGAGCGACGATGAAGGACTATCGCGTGCTCGCTCCGTCGATGCGACCGCAGTGACTGAGCGCCCGACGCCGTGGCTGCCGGCAAGAACCGTCCTCCTCAACCTCGCCTTGATCTTCGTCGGCGGTGGCCTCTTCTGGTTTCTCATCGACCGCGTGCAACCGCCCGTCTGGGTCGCCTTCCTCGCCTAGGCCGCCATCTATACAGCCGGATCACTCGCCATGCGCTTCATTCGAAACGCCCGAGCCGATCGCACTCATAAGTGACGGTGGTGGCCAAGCCACGCGATCCGGTGAGCGATCTTTCTCCGGGCGCAGGCAGCCACCTAGGCGCTGCAACGGAAGACGCACTCGGTCGAGCACCGCTCAGACCGATCTGGGCACTCGGCCAGATCGTGCTCCGCACGAGCGAGACGCGACCGAAGCCGGTCGAGGCGCGCCTGCTTCGCCTCGATCTGACGCATCTGCTCTGCCAAGAGCGGCCGTAGCGCCTCTCGGACATCGGTACAGGACGTCGACTCCATGGTGCTGAGGTGCGCGCCTATCTGATCGAGGGGCAGGCCGAGTTCCTTGCTGGCTTCGATCAGGTCGAGGCGGCTGAGCACGTCCGGGCTGTAGTCGCGATACCCGTTGTGGGCCCTGGCTGGGGTCAAAAGCCCGATGGACTCGTAGTACCGGAGCGCCGTGGCGGAGACGCCGCTGCGCTTACTGACCTCGGAGATTCGCACACCGCGACCCTAGAGCCGCCGACGCCGCTTGACCTTCAAGCGGCTTGAACCTCTACGGTCACTGACGTGCCTACCTCCTCCACATCGGTCCTGCCGTGAACGCGGTCGTTTCCTGGCTCGAACACCGGCAGATCGGCCTCTACCTGGTGGCGATCGCGGTTGCCAGCATCGTCGGCCTCACCGTGCCGGGAGCACACCACCTAGAGGCAACGATCGAGCCTGTGCTCGCGCTGCTGCTGTTCGCGACGTTCCTCGGAGTCCCGTTCGCCGCGATCGGGAAGTCCCTCCGAGACGGACCATTCCTCGCCGCGGTCGGGGTGCTGAACTTCAGCGTCGTCCCCCTCGTTGCCTACGGGCTGTCCCGGTTCGTTGCGGCCGAGCCGGCACTGCTGTTCGGGGTGCTGCTGGTGCTGCTGACCCCGTGCATCGACTACGTGATCGTCTTCGCCGGCCTTGCTGGCGGCGCGTCAGAACGGCTCCTCGCTGCGGCACCGCTGCTCATGCTGGCGCAGATCCTGCTCCTGCCGCTGTACCTGCTGCTGTTCATCGGCCCAGAGGGCGTCGCGGTAGTCGAGGTCGGCCCCTTCGCCCGGGCCTTCCTCCTCCTGATCGTCGTCCCGCTCACCGCGGCCGCGCTCGTGCAGGCACTCGCCCGGCGACACCGATCCGGTGTCGTGATCGAGCGGACGATGCTGGGCCTGATGGTGCCGCTGATGATGGCGACCCTGTTCACCGTCGTGGCCTCGCAAGCGGGAGCCGTCGGGGACTCCCTGGGGCAGCTGCTCGTGCTGGTGCCGATCTACGCCGGGTTCCTCGTCGTTATGGCAGCGCTCGGCGTTGGTGCCGGCCGCATCTTCCGGCTCGACGTGCCAGCGACCCGTGCTTTGGTGTTCAGCGGTGCGACCAGGAACTCGCTCGTGGTTTTGCCGCTCGCGCTGGCCTTGCCGTCATCGCTGTCGCTTGCTCCGGTGGTTGTCGTGACCCAGACGCTCGTCGAACTCATCGGCATGGTGATCTTCGTCCGGCTCATCCCTCGCCTAGTCCCGAGCCAGGGCCGCGAGACTAGACCCGAGCCAGCCAGCGAGCCAGAGAAGCGTCTCGATAGACGGTTTAAGACGACCAACTCCCGACGGTAAGCGTCCATGTCCCGACTGCCCTAGGACTGCGCCGCGTGCGAGCGAATGCGTGAGGCGAGCTTAGTGTCCCGAGCCAGCGCAGTAACCGGGGATCCCCAACGGCCCTGCCCCCACCGCTCCTCGGTCACGGCCACAGCCAGTCGTGCCCGCCCCCACACTCTGACTCAGCATTCGGCGGTCGCCGAACCATGACGTCAGAGCCTTATGACAGGAGGATATTCCGGCTGAACGTCGTGAGTCCGAGCCTGCACTCATCGTGCAGAACGCGCGAACCCGCTTTTCGCGAGTCGCATTGCCGCGCATGAACCGAGATGCAGTTCGCTACCGATTGCTCTCAACGAGACCCAGAACTTATAGAACTGTCGCAGGCAGCCGAAGCCGAGGTCCGATGGCGATTCCCAGAGTCTTCTGGAATGACCCCGTGGGCAACCGTGCGTCACTTCGTCGACGGGGTCGGTTCAGGGTTCGGCAGACGGTGAGCCAGCCGGGGCGACGATCCCTACGCCGCTGTCGAAGCCCACCTCGACGAGTAGTGGAGTGCGGCTGCCGCCGGTGCACTGAGCCCATCGGTACGTGTCGCCCGTCTTGACGGCGGGCTCCACGATGAGGAATCCCGCTCGCGCTCTGCTCAAGGGCGTCGGTGCGGTCGACTGCATCTTTCGACGCGCGGAGCACGCCGATCTTGTCCGCGATTGCCGTTGCCGTGTTTCGAGCGGCGCTGGCGGCGAGCTGCGTTGCAAGTTGGGCAACCTGGGGGGTTACGACATCATCCATAGGCTCAGCTTCCCAGCAAGCACCGACAGCTGTGCTCACGTGCTGCTGATGATTTTCGCTACTCGAGCCATCTGTACCCCTGGGTACTTGGACTCGGGTCCGCTCAGCTGCCGGTCAACTTGGCTAGCCTGGACCGCGACGGTTGTTTGACTACAGACGACGATGCTGGACCGAGCATTGTCGACCGGCACGCCCGCGGCTCGTCCATCCTTTGGCGCTGCCGTCGTAAATGAGAACTCACCGCCAAGGCGCACGTCTGGCAGCTGATTAACGCTGACAACACGATCGCCCTGCCCGTGAGCAACAGCGTCGGAGTACCGGCGAGAGTAGTTCAGCGCTACCGGTTTAGCGGTAAGCGTGCCCATTCCCGAAAATTCTCCCGCCAGAGCGAGACTGGACGAGAGCAAGCATCGGCGCGAAGACCTGACGTTTAAGGCGAGTTTTGTGCGACCGGGCCCTGAAATGACGAATGACCCGATCTCAGATCGGGTCATTCCTGATGTTCTGTGCGCCTGGAGGGACTCGAACCCCCAACCTTCTGATCCGTAGTCAGATGCTCTATCCGTTGAGCTACAGGCGCATTTCCTCGGCCGAATGGCCGGGGGAAACACTACACGACCGAGGGCGTCCTCGCGAATCGAGGGCGCTTCCTCGTCTCGGTCCTGCTCTGTAGCGAACCATGTGACGCGACGAGGGCATCTGCGGCGAGCAGACCCCTCACACGCGTCACATCGATCGCGAGCTACGGGGCGCGCGGGCCCTCGTGGTCGTCGTCGCGGTCCTCGCGGCGGCCGAGCAGGTCGTCGACGTCGGAGGCGTCGACCGATCCCGTGCGGTCGAGCACGTCGCCGGTGGCCTCGCGACCCGTGAGGTGGTCGGGCTCGTCGTCGGTGCCGGGCGCGACGGGCTGCTCCACGTCGCCGTGGTTCTCGGTGCTGCCCGCGACGGGGACCTGCGAGCGGTCGCCGAACTCGGCAGTCTCGTCGGTGACCCCGCCCTGCTGCGGCTCGTTGCTGTTCGTGGTGCTCATCGAGCGCCTCCTCGTGTCGAGCCGACCGTGTCGGCTGATGTGCGTCGATCATGCTCCGGCGACCTCCGCGCCTCCCAGGAGGACGGCCAGGACGCCGACCCGAGCGAGAGCACGGGCGACCGACCAGGTGGGTCGACGGGTGAGCGTGCGCGTCCGCAGTCGGCGCGGGTGTCCGACCGTGCCAGGGTCGACGGGTGGACGAGCGGCGCGGCTGGATCAGGGAGCACGTGCTCGAGGCGCCACGACGCCGCACGTTGCTCTTGCTCTTCCTCGCGATGACCGTGGTCTTCGGCGGGGCGATGGCCGCCGTCGTGGCCGTCCTGGCTCCCCTCGCGGACGTCCCGTCCGGGGTGGGCGTCGCCGCCGCGGTCGCGACGGGCCTGGCCTCGGGGCTGTCGTTCAGCGTCACCATGACGTTGCTCATCGCCTGGACCTGGTCACAGCAGGGAGGCGCGGACCAGGCCGTCCGGATCGCCCGCGCCGTGAAGACCGGCCGCGTCCCCCACCGCGCTGACGTAGCGACCTGGGATCCGATCCTCGCCCGGCAGGAGACCTGGGCGCGGCGCGGCATCTGGCTCTTCACCCTCGAGTTCGCCCTGTTCGTCGGCCTCAACGTGGTCCTGCTCCTTCTCCCGCGGGCACCGGACGACGCGCCCCTCCCGACCTGGATCCCCTGGGCCGGCCTCGTCTTCTTCGGGCTGCTGACCGTCGTCTCCCCGTTCGCGAGCCTGCACCGCCTCCGTCGCGTCCGCGTGCTCCGGGCCGAGCTGCGCCGGGCCGACCGCTCCCTGTGAGTCCACAGCCCTTCTCGACGCATCACCAGGCGGGTGTGAGGCGGCGTCCAGGAGGGGTGCTGTTCTATGGGGAAGTGACTGCAGCCCCCGTTCTCCCGACCTCGAGCGCCGTCCGGCGACACGGGTCGGCCCGGTGGATCGTCGCGGCGAGCGCCTCCGTCGTCGCGTTCGGCGGCGTGTACGTCATGGCCGTGCTGACCGAGACGGGCCAGTCCGTCGAGGACAGCATCCTCAGCTCGGTCGACGACGACCGCCTCCTCGGCTCCGGCTCCGCGCTCGACGCGATCTCGCCCGCGGCGCTCATGCTGCTCGTCGGCCTGACGATGCTGGTCGCGTTCCTCCGACGACGGCCGGGCGCGGCCCTGCAGTCGGGCGTGCTCATCATCGGCGCGACGGTGACGACCCAGGTGCTCAAGCAGCTCGTGCCGCGCCCCGACCTCACCGGCGAGCTGTACGGCAACAGCTTCCCGAGCGGCCACACGACGATCGCCGTCGCCGCCCTCTTCGCCGTGATGACGGCGTTCGGACGCCACGTGCGCCCCCTCGTGTTCCTCATCGGCACGGCCTTCGCCGCGATCGTCGCCGAGCAGACCGTCGCCTACGGCTGGCACCGCTCGAGCGACATCGTCGGCGCCTGCGCCGTCGCCCTCTTCTGGCTCGCCGCCGTCCGCTTCACCGCCTCGCGCCTCGCAGGGAGGGCCCGCGGCCGCCTCCGCAGCCCCGCCGCCGTCGACGCGGTCGGGCCCAAGGCCTTCGCGCTCACCTCCGGCCTGCTGGGGCTCGCACTCGTCGCCTGCCTCACGATCTCGGGTCTCGTCTGGGGCATCGGGATCGGCAGCGACATGAGCGTGACGACCTCCACCGGCAGCGGCGTGCTGACGGGCGCCCGGCTCGCCGCGGCCGGGGTCGTGCTCGTCACCGCCTGGGTCGGCTGGAAGCTCGACCGCCGCTCGTGACCGACGGGACGGTCGTGACGGCCGACGCCCCGCGCTACCTCGGCGTCGACCTCGCCTGGCGCGACTCCACCCCGACGAAGCCCGCGAACGAGACGGGCCTGGCGGTGATCGCCGCCGACGGGACCGTGCTCGACGCCGGCTGGGCCCGCGGCGTCGACGAGGTGACCGAGTGGGTGCTGCACTGGGCCACCCCGGGGTCGCACGTGGCGATCGACGCCCCCGTGCTGGTGCCGAACGCGACCGGCATGCGGCCGAGCGAACGGCTCGTGGGCCGGGCGTACGGACGGTGGCACGTGTCGGCGAACGCCTCCAGCGCCTCCTTGCCGTGGCTCGGTGGACGCACCCTCGGCGAGCGTCTCGCCGCTGCCGGTGCCGTGTACGACGACGGTGTCGCGACGGTGCCGGCCGACGCCGTCTCCTACTTCGAGTGCTACCCGTACACGACGCTCGTCGGCGCCCCGGAGCTCGGCTACGACGAGCGCCGGCCGCGCTACAAGCGTCCCGACACGACCGTCGCCGCGGAGGAGCGGCGCGGCGCACGCGCGGTCGCCTGCGACGACCTGATCTCGCGCCTGGCCGCCCTCGAATCGGCCGACCCGCCGCTGCGGCTGCTCTCGCACCCGGTGTCGCGCCTCCTCGTCGACGAGCCGTCGCCGCTCGTCGACCGGCCGTACAAGCACCGCGAGGACCTGCTCGACGCGCTCGTCTGCGCGTGGACGGCGTCGATGCGCGCCCGCCGCCCGGAGCGGATGCAGGTGCTCGGCGCGGCCGCCGAGCCCGATGCGCTCGGCCGGCGCGCGACGCTGATCTCACCCGCGCGCGAGGTGCAACGGCTCGCCGCGCCCGAGGGCACCGTGCCCGTCGGGCGCGCCCGGCGCTGAGGTCGCGCGCACCGTGTTTCGTGCACCGCACCGGGTCTGGCGCCCTGCCGCAGTCACTGCACCGGGGTTCGTGCACCGCACCAGGTCTAGACGCGGTGCAGTGCACGAAACCCGGTGCAGTGCGGAAGCGGCCGCACGAGCGGGCAAGTGACGGGCGGCACGCGGCGCGCAGCGCGTGGCACGCTGGGCGCATGAGCCCGCGCGTCCCGAGCACCGTCACGATCCGCCGCACGACCGCCGACGACTGGCAGCAGGTGCGCGACCTGCGGCTCGAGATGCTCGAGGACACCCCGATGGCCTACGGCGAGACCCTCGCCACCGGGCTGACGCACGGCGAGGCCGAGTGGCGCTCGCGCGGCGCCCGTGGGCAGGCGCCGCACAGCGTGATGGTCGCCGCGATCGACGACGAGACCGGCGAGTGGCTCGGCACGATGGGCGGCTACCTCGACGCGCCCGGCAGCCCGATGCTCGTCGGCGTCTACGTGCGACCGAGCCGGCGAGGCACGGAGGCGGGGGTCGCCGACGCCCTGCTCGACACGGTGGTCGAGTGGGCGCGCACCGAGGGCTCGGCGCTGACGCTGCACGTCCACGAGGACAACGCGCGGGCGATCGCGTACTACCGCCGTCGGGGCTTCGAGCCGACCGGCGTCACCGTGCCGTACGTGCTCGACCCCGCGAGCCGCGAGCTGGAGCTCAGGCTGCCGCTCGCCTGATCCCGGGCCGGGCGGTCCCTCTCGGCCTCGCGCGGACGCCGTCCGACGTCGTGCCTCCTCCACAGGAGATGCCCAGGCGGATCCAGGGGTACAAATGAGGGATCTTCGTGGACATCTGAGGCACACCGGCGTAGAAAAGGGGCACAGCGGGGGCCACCACCCCCGTCGGCCGGGCCCAACCACCCCGGCAGCAGCTCAGCGACCGAAGAAGGTGTGCCGTGGATCAGACGGCCGAGGGGACGATGCGGCGACCGGCCGCGCTCTCCTTCGTGCGCCTCCTCGTGGTCTCCGGCCTCGTCGCTCTCGCGGCAGTCGTGCTGAGCTTGTTCTTCTCGTCGACGTCCGCGTCGGCGGCACCGGCCCCTCCCCCGGCCGACTCGTCGCTGCTCGGCGGCGTCACGTCCGCGGTCGAGGGCGTCGCGCAGTCGCTCGACGCTCCCGTCGCCGCCGTAGGGACGACCGCAGGAGGCGCGGTGTCGACGGTCGCGCAGGTCGCCACCCAGGCCACCGCGGTCGCTCCCCCGGCGCAGCAGGTCGTCCAGGCCGTGGCGCCGGTGGTGCCGCAGGCCGTTCAGCAGGTGGCCGCCGCGGCTCCCGTCTCGAGCGTCGTGGCCCCGGTCGCGCAGGTCGTCGACACGGTCGTCGCCGCCACTCCCGTCGTCCCCGCCGTCGTCGGCCAGGCACCGGTCTCGACCGTCACGGCCCCCGTCGCCGGCGTCGTGGACACCGCGCTCGGCAGCACAGGTGACGCGGCGGCAGCACCTGCTGAGGGTCTGCCCGGCGTGCCGGTACGGCCCGTGACGACTCCCCTGCCCGACCGGCCCGGCACGCCCGGTGCGCACGTCGGCGGCTCGCTCCCCTCGACTCCTGCCAGCGGCATCGCGGCCGGCGACGACGCGGCCGCCGCGGCCCTGGCCGACGAGGCGACGGCCGGCTCTGCTGACGTGGTCGCGGCCGACTCCGCCAGCATCCTGCGCGACCGCATCGCGGCGCATGGGGCCGCTGCCGGTGCTGCTCTTCCCGCAGGCGCGGGCACCCCGGCTCCGGTCTCTCCCCTGCCCGGCGACGACCGCTCGCCCCTCGGCGACGACGGCCTCCCGGGCCTGCCCTCGGGCGGCACCGGGTCGACCGGCTCCGGCTCGGCCGGCGCGGGTGCCGGCTCGGCGGGAGCCGTCGTCGGCGACGCGGCCCGCCCCTCCTCGCTCCCCGTTCTCGCCGTCTCGGCGGGCTCCGCGGACGGCGACGACGATCTCCCGTCGACGCCCACGTACGACACCGACAGCTCCCCCGACTGAGGTCGGTCGCGTCGTCAGGGCCCTGCTGCACCCGCAGCCGGCACCTGCCTGCTGACGACACACGCGACCACGCCGCGAGACCGCGGCACCACACCTCACATCGTCTTGGAGTTCGTCATGAACAAGTACGTCTCGAGAGGGCTCACCGGAGCGCTCTTCGTCGGGGGCATCTGGGCCCTCGGAACCACCGCCGCGAACGCGGCACCTGCCACCACCGGAGACGACGGGCTGCTCTCGGGCACCCAGGTCCAGGCCGTCGTCGACGCCCCGGTGTCGGCACTCGGCAACGCGATCTCGGTCGTCGGCGACAGCGCCGCGACGGCACCCGCTGCGCCTGCTGCCGCAGCGACACCGGCCCCTGCGCCTGTTGCCGCACCGGCACCGGCACCCGCACCCGCACCCGCACCGGCACCGGCACCCGCGCCGGCTCCCGCTCCTGCTCCCGCCCCGGTCACGACGACCAGCGGCGACTCGGGTCTGCTCTCGGGCACACAGGGAATCGTCTCGGTCGACGTGCCGATCACGGTCACCGACAACGCGATCTCGGTCGTCGGCGACACGGCCAGCACGGCTCCGGCCGCGCCCGCTCCTGCTGCTCCGGCCCCGGCTCCGACCGCACCGGTCGAGGCCCCCGCGGCGACCACCTCCGGCAGCGACTCGATCGGCGGCGGTACCCAGGCACTCGTCGACGTCGCCCTGCCGGTGACGATCTCCGGCAACGGGCTGTCGCTCCTCGGCGACAGCTCCAGCACGGACGTCGGTGCGCCGGCGACGACGACCCCGACCACGTCGACCCCGGCGACTTCCGGGGCGACGACGAGCGGTGAGGACTCCGTCCTCGGCGGCACGCAGATCGTCCCCGGCGTCTCGGTGCCGGTCACGGTCGGCGGCAACGCCGTCAGCATCCTCGGCGACAGCAGCTCGACCGGCACCACGCCGGCCGTGGGCACGACGCCCACGACGGGCTCGGGCTCGTCCGGAGCAGGCTCGGCGGGCACCACCTCGGGCGACGACGGCATCGCCGGCGGCACCCAGATCGCACCCGTCGTGACTGCTCCCGTCACCGGAGGCGGCAACGCCGTCAGCGTCATCGGCGACAGCAGTTCGACCGGCACCACCACCGGCACGGGCACCACGCCTGCGACCGGCACGGGCAGCACCACCACCGGCACCGACGGCATCCTCGGCGGCACCCAGGTCCTGCCCGTGATCACGGCACCGATCACCGGAGGCGGCAACGCCGTCAGCATCATCGGCGACAGCAGCAGCACCGGCACCACCACCGGCACGGGCACGGGCACCAGCACCACGCCCGGCACCGGCACCGGCACCACGACCTCGGGCACCGACGGCATCGCCGGCGGCACCCAGATCGTCCCCGTCGTGACCGCTCCCGTCACCGCCGGCGCCAACGCCGTCAGCATCATCGGCGACAGCAGCAGCACCGGCACCACCACCGGCACGGGCACCAGCACCAGCACCACGCCCGCCGCCGGCACCGGCAGCACGACCTCGGGCACCGACGGCATCGCCGGCGGCACCCAGATCGTGCCTGTCGTGAACGCTCCGGTCACCGCCGGCGGCAACGCCGTCAGCGTCATCGGCGACAGCAGCAGCACCGGCACCACCACGGGAACGGGCACCAGCACCACGCCCGCCACCGGCACCGGCACCGGCGGCACCACCTCGGGCGACGACGGCATCGGCGGCGGCACCCAGATCATCCCCGTCATCACGATCCCGATCGACCTCGGCGGCAACGCCGTGACCGTCGTCGGCGACAGCAGCACCGACACGACGGGCACCACCGGCACCACGCCCGTCGACCCCGGCACCCCCGTCGACCCGACGGACCCCGGCACCCCGGTGGTCCCCGTGACGCCCGCCTTCCCCTTCGACCCGTCGGACCCCACCACCCCGACGACCGAGGGTGACGGCGACGTCCCGACGACCGGCGGTGGCGAGGTCGTCGTGACGACCAACTCCGGCACCGGCGTGGTGACCGCCTCGACGGCGGGACGCACCGTGTTCGTCTCGACCGCCTCCTCGGCTGGTCAGCCCGTCGCCGCGGCGGCCGACACCTCGGCCCTCGCGTTCACCGGCAGCGAGTCGACGGGCGGCCTCGCGGCCGGCCTGCTGGCCCTGCTCGCCGGGCTCGGACTGCTGCTCGCGGCTCGCCGCCGGGCACGCGCCTGAGCGACGACGCGATCGCACCTGCGACCGCGACGGCAACAGCAACGGCGGCAGCAACAGCGACAGCTCCGCACGGCGGCGCACCGCAGACCGGTTCAGGGCCTGCGGTGCGTCGCCGTGCGCGGACGCGTCCGAGCACGGCGCGTGGCGCTAGGTTGTCGCTCGGAGCCCGCTCGGGCGACAGGGGAACCACACGGGGGACGCATGGCCGACAGCAGCTACGACTACTTCTTCACGGGACCGCACGACGACTCGCGGAGGCTCGTCGACCACGTGGCCCAGGCGCAGGGGTTCCGGCTCGAGCAGATGCCGAACGGCAGCACCAAGGCCGTGCGCGGCGACCTCACCAAGACGCTGTTCCTGGGGGTCTTCGCCGGCAAGGCGTTCCACGTCGTGCTGTGGCTGCAGTACTTCGTCGACGACTCCGACCGCCTCGTGGTGCGCCTCAGCCGCGACCTCGGCACCGGCCTCGTCAAGGGCGGGGCGCTCGGGGCGGCCCGGTCGCAGGAGGCGTTCGCCGAGCTCGCCCACGCCCTCGGCCGTGCGTCGACGGGCGGGCAGCTCGACCCCGGCGCGCACCCGCAGGGCACCCCGCAGCCCTAGTCCAGGCCTCAGCCCGGTCAACCGGCGAGAACTGCCCTCGGCGACACCTCGGAGAGCACTTCTCGTCGGCTCGGCCAGCCGAGCGCCGGCTAGCCCGCGCCGCCGAGCGCCAGCTAGCCGGGCACGCCGTCGACGTACAGCCATCGGCGCGAACGGTCGCGGACGAACCGGCTGACCTCGCGCTGCACCTCGGCGTCCCCGTCGACCCGGCGGTGCGCCGCGAACTCGACGACGCCCTGGTCGTCGAGGGGCCCGCCGCGCTCGGTCCGCAGCACGTCGAGCCGGAACCACCGCGCCGTCGGGTCGAGCTCCAGCTCGTCCGGGCGGGTCGACGGGTGCCACGTCTCGAGCAGCCATGCGGCGTCGCCGACGGCGAACGCGGAGTACCGCGAGCGCATCAGCCGCTCGGCGGTGGGAGCCGGCACGACGTGCGCGTGCAGGGGCCCGCAGCACGCCCCGTAGGTCTCGCCGCTCAGGCAGGGGCAGCGTGCGGAGTCGTCCATCCGTCCATCATCGCCGACCCCGGCGGGCCGACGTGCAGCCGACCGAGCGCAGGAGGTGCTGCGCGGCTGCCCGGCCGCCCCGCACCTCCTCGGCTCCCTCGCCCTGGGCCGACCTCGGCGCCTCAGGCCGCCTCGCCGCCGATGTTCACCATCCAGTGGATGCCGAACCGGTCGTCGAGCTGGCCGAAGCTGTCGCCCCACGGCGCCTTCGCGAGCTGCTCGTGGACCGTGCCGCCCTCGGCGAGCGCAGCGAACCAGCCGGTCAGCCGGTCCTCGTCCTCGGCGGCGCCGAAGAGCGACAGCGAGATCGCGTTCTCGCTCTCGAGCGGGACCGAGTCGGGCCGGTCGGCCGCCATGAGGAGGAGCCCGTGCGGGGTCGCGAGCTGCCCGTGCATGACCTTGTCGCCCTCGCCCTCGCCGCCCATGCCGAACTCGGAGTAGCTGCTGTAGGTGGGGACGCCGCCGAACACGGAGGCGTAGAAGTCGAGCGCCTCGCGGGCCTGGGCGCGGAAAGCGAGATACGGCGTGAGCTGGACGGACATCGGTGCTCCCTCGGTCGTGTCGCCGGCACGTCGGGAGGGCGGCGTGGGCCGGCGGCCGCGCTGCCTCCCGGCATGATGGCAGCGTCGAGGAGGCGCCACCACCCCCGGCCGGGTCGGCCCCGAACTGGGCGTGACCGGGCGTCGCGCGCCCTGCCACAGTTGACGGATGGCCACCCCTCCGCCCCCGGGCACCCACCCCGTGCTCGAGCCGGAGCTCGTCTTCGCGCACGTCCGGGCCCGCCTCGAGGCGAGCACGATCCACGGCGACCCGCGCGGCGGCCGGGAACGACTGCCGCGGCTCTCCCGGTCGGCGACCGCGAAGGCGCTGACGGCGGGCGGGTTCCGCACCCTGACCGGCCTGAACGTGTCGCCGTCCGACCTGAACAAGGACGGCACGCAGTTCCTCGACGACACCGAGACCGTGCTGCTCGAGACCCTCGCGCTCGGCCGCCGTTTCTACGGCCTCTACGTCGAGCCGCAGAACCCCTCGCACGAGCAGTGGGACGCGGTCACCGCGATGTTCGCCGAGCTCGGCGCCAAGCTCGACGCGCGCCTCGGGCCCGTCGAGCAGTTCCTGGCCTAGCCGCGCCGACCCCTCGTCCGGTCGTGCGGTCGGTCGAGGAGGAGGCGGTGGCGGCCAGTAGGGTCGGCGCATGTTCGCCCTTCCGCCCGGAGCCCTGCGCGTCGTCCACCTGAGCGACTCCCACCTGAGCGGCGACGGGAGCCTGCACCAGGGCTCCGTCGACACGCTCGCCGCCCTCGACCGCGTCCTCGCCGAGGCGGCCCGGGTCGACGGCGTCCGGCTGCTCGTCGGCTCGGGCGACCTGTCGGACGACGGGAGCACCGCCTCCTACGCCCTGCTGCGCGACCGGGTCGAGGCCTGGGCCACGAGCCGGGACGGTCAGGTCGACGTCGTCCTCGTGCCCGGCAACCACGACCTGCGCGCCGGCTTCACGGAGGTGCTCGGCGACGGCCACCTCGCGCACGGCGCCCGGCCCGACGCCGGCCAGCCAGCCCGCGAGCGACCTGACGCCGCGCGCCCCGTCGACGGCGTCTCGCTCGTCGACGGCTGGCGCGTCGTCACCCTCGACACCTCGGTGCCGCGGGCCGGCTACGGCCTGCTGCGGCCGGAGCAGCTCGACCGCCTCCGCGACCTGCTCGCCGAGCCCGCGCCGCGCGGCACCGTGGTCGTGCTGCACCACCCGCCGCTCCCCGCGCCCACCACCCTGCACCAGTCGCTGGCCCTGCAGGCCCCGGAGGCGCTGACCGAGGCGGTCGAGGGAACGGACGTCCGCGTCGTCCTCGCCGGCCACTACCACCGCCACGTGGTCGGCTCGCTGGCGGGCCTGCCCGTGCTCGTCGCGCCCGCCGTCGCCAACGAGACCGACGTCTGCGCGCCGCACGGCACGGAGCGGGCCGTGCGCGGGTCGGGGTTCCTCCTCGTCGACCTGCTCCCCGACGGCTCGGTGCGCTCGACGCCGGTGCGGGTGCACGACGAGCACGACGGCGACGAGGTGTTCGTCCTCGACGAGGAGGCGGTGCGCGCGATCGCCGCGGCCGCCGGTGCCCCGGCCCCCTCCTCCTCCTCCTCCTCCTCCTCCTGACGAGCGTGATCGAGTTGCCCCGAACGGTCGCCTCCTCGACGGCCAGGCAGCCGTTCGGAGCAACTCGACGTGCCCGCGACGGGGGCGGGCGACCCCGGGCGGCGGGCGGTGCCGGGCGTCGGCCCAGGCGCGCCGCGTAGGGTCGAGGCGACGTCGGGTCCGCGTGGGCGGGCCGAGGCGTCCACACCTGTCCGAGAGCTATGCGAGGGAGACCGCAGCATGCGCGTGGTCGTCGTCGGAGCCACCGGCAACCTGGGCACGGCCCTGTTGACGCGGCTCCAGTCCGAAGCCGACGTCACCGAGCTGGTCGGCATCGCCCGTCGTGCGCCCCGCACGGCCTCGCCGCCGTACGGCGACGTCCAGTGGTTCACCCTCGACGTCGGCGACGACGCCTCGCCCGACCGGCTGGCCCGCGCCTTCGTCGGCGCCGACGCCGTCGTGCACCTCGGCTGGGCGCTGCAGCCGAGCCACGACCGCGACGCGATGTGGCGCACCAACGTCGTCGGGACCCGCCACGTGCTCGACGCCGTCGCCCTGGCCGGGGTGCCGCACGTGCTCGTCGCGTCGTCCGTCGGCGCCTACAGCCGCGGCCCCAAGTCGCGTCGCGTCTCGGAGTCCTACAAGACCAAGGGCGTGCGCCGGTCGAGCTACTCGAAGCACAAGGCGGTCAACGAACGCCTGATGGACGCGTGGGCAGCGAAGCACCCCGACGTCGTCCTGACCCGGATGCGTCCCGGGCTCGTGTTCCAGCCTGCCGCCGCGAGCGAGATCATCGGCCTGTTCCTCGGCCGCTGGGTCCCGACCCGGTGGATGCAGCACCACCGCCTCCCCTTCCTCCCCCTCGCGCCGCGCTTCGTGTCGCAGGTCGTGCACGCCGAGGACGTCGCCGACGCCTTCTGGCGCGCGATCGACCGCCGGGTGGGCGGGGCCTTCAACCTCGCGGCAGAGCCGATCGTCGATCCCCAGATGGTGGCGGAGGCGTTCGGCACGCGGCTGCTGCCCGTGCCCTACCGCGTGATGCGCGCCGCGGCGCTCGTGACGTGGCTGCTGCGCCTGCAGCCGACGGAGCCCGGCTGGCTCGACATCGCCGCGAAGGTCCCCGTCATGTCGACGGACGCCGCGCGCGAGCAGCTCGGCTGGACGCCCCGGCACTCCTCCGGCGACACGCTGCGCGCCTTCGCCCGCGCGATCGGCCGGCGCGACTCGCACGCCGGCTCGCACCCGCTCAGCGGCTGACAGCCGCGCGGGCGCTGCCGCCCAGGCTCAGAGCGTGATCGTGATCAGCCCGTCGTCGCCGAGCTCGACCGCGGCACCGCGGTAGTCGGCGATGCGCGTCAGCCCCTCGGCGGCCGGCCCGTCGTGGTCGCCCACGACCACGACCTGGGCCCCGGAGGCGCGCGCAGCCTGCAGCCCCGCCTCCGCGTCCTCGAAGACGACGACGTCGCCCGGCTCGACGCCCAGCAGCTCGGCCGCCCGCAGGTACCCGTCGGGAGCGGGCTTGCCGACGGGCACGTCCTCGGAGGCGAGCACGACCGCGGGCAGCCCGACCCCCGCGACGGCGGTGCGGCTCCGCGCGATGGTCCCCGGGGCGCTCGTCACCAGCGCGACGAGCTGCACGGGCAGGGCGGTGACGAACGCGGCCGCGCCGGGGATCTCCACCACGCCGTCAGGGGCCTCGCCCTCGACCGACAGCAGCGCGTCGACGTGCCGGAGCACCGCCTCCTCGTCCAGCTCGGGCAGGAACCGCCGGACCGTGTCCGCGGTCTGCCGACCGTGCGCGAAGGCCAGCACCTCGCCGGGGTGCAGGCCGAGCGGGCCGCACCACTCGGTCCAGATGCGCTCGACGAGGGCGGTCGAGTCGACGAGCGTCCCGTCCATGTCGAAGACGACCGCCCGGGCGGTCAGGGTCGTGCGGGGCTGCTCGGGACTCATGGCGTCAGTCTGGCGCACGACCCAGGCGGGACGGTCGTGGACGGCCCTGGACGGCCGTGGACGGCACGGTGATGGACGGCACGGTCGTGGGCAGGACGGGGGACCTCGCCGGGGAACGGGCCCGGCCGGGCTGCTCCGTGCAGCCTGTGCATGCCGTGCACGTCGACTGGCCCCCTTCCGGGGGACTCGACGGAACGCGTAGCCTTGTCGTGTCGGGACCTCACCGGTCCCACAGGATGTCGCTCCCCGCGAGCGTTCCCTGCCCGTGAAGCTCACGCTCGCGCAGCGGCATCCGGGTCGCGCTCCTCGCTCGAGGGGCGCGGCCCCTCCTCGGAGGATCGGCCAGACGGCGGCGTGAGGCCGGGAGGCGACGGGCCCGGCGGCGACGTGTCGCGTGCCTGCCCCTCGTGACCCTCCGCAGCGATCGTCCCTGCGTGAAGCTCCGACGGTGCGGAGAGCCACGTGCCTGCTCGAGGCGGGCTCCGCCAGCCTACGGCCGCAGGCGACTCCCCGACAGGGGTTGACTCTGACGAAAAAGCCTGGTCACCATCCACTTTCGTTAGACGCTCTGACTAGTCCGTCTAGCGACCACCCCGTGGACCTGGGGCGCTGCTAGCGTCGCCCCCATGACCGACGCCCCGCCTCCCGTGCTCGTGATGATCGACCGAGCGGCCGCGGGCGGACCCCCGCTCGGTCCGGGCGAGACGGGCTGGCGAGTCGTCGAGCCGTCCGAGCACACGATCCACGTCACCGACCTCGGCGTCACCCGCGGCGACGGGATCTTCGAGGGCCTCGGCGTCTCGCACGGCTCGATCCAGGCACTCGAGCCGCACCTCGCCCGGCTCGCCCGCTCGGCGGCCCTGCTCGACCTGCCCGAGCTCGACCTCGACGTGATCCGGGCCGCCTGCCTCGAGTCGGCCAGGCTGCACGAGCCGGCGCCGCTCCTCCTGCAGAAGCTCGTCGTGACGCGAGGGATCGAGGGAGGCGACGGCTCGCCCACGGCGTGGGTGCGCACCGAGCTGATGCCCGACCACGACGCCGAGCGCGTGCACGGCATCCGCGTCGTGTCGCTCGACCGCGGCTACCGGCACGACGTCGCACAGACCTCGCCGTGGCTGCTGCAGGGCGCCAAGACGCTGTCGTACGCCGTCAACAAGAGCGTGCTGCGCGAGGCCGCCCGCCGGGGAGCCGACGACGTGCTCTTCGTGAGCAGCGACGGCTACGCGCTCGAGGGGCCGTCGGCGTCGCTCATCGCGCGCCTCGACGGCGTCTACGTCACGCCGCGCACCGACCAGGGGATCCTGGAGGGCACGACCCAGGCCGCGGCCTTCGAGGTGCTGCGCTCGCTGGGGCACGAGGTCGCCGAGGTGTTGCTGCCGATGGACGAGGTGCGCCGGGCCGACGCGCTCTGGCTCGTCTCGAGCGGCCGGCTGGTCGCGCCGCTCTCGTCGCTGGACGGCGAGCCGGTGGCGATCGACGCCGAGGTCACCCGGCAGCTGGCCGACGCGCTCGTCGACCGGCGCGTCTGACCGGGCTCGTCCGACGCGGCGGATGCGACGCCGCGAGGCCGACCGGGCGCGCGACGCGAAGCGGCCGACCGGCCATGAGGGCGGCTCACGTGGTAGTGCGGGTATCCGCGACGCGAACAATGCTTAGGTGAGCTAGACACTTCCGGGGTCGACTGCGATGGTGGGGACGTGCCGATTCACGGCGGCGCAGCCATCATCCGCAGTTCGATCAGGCGTTCGCAGGGCGCCAGGAATGAGCCGAACATGTCCGCATCGACCCCCCGCTCCCCTCTCCGCTCCGTGTCGGCCCGCGACCTCGCCGGCCTCGTCCCGGAGCAGCTCGTCCAGCACGTCCGCTCCCGGGTCGACGTCACCAGCGACAGCTCCTACCGCCGCGAGTCCAGCGTCGCGCCGGCCCGCATCGGCGCGTACCCGAAGCGCCGCCGCACCTCGCGGGCGCCGCGTGTGCCCGTCGTCGCCGCAGGCCCTTCCTACGCCGACTTCTTCGTCGAGCCCGCGCGGCACCTCGCGACGGCCTGACGCCTCCGACCCGACCACACGCCGGAGGGCGGGCACCCCTGGGTGCCCGCCCTCCGGCGTTCTCGTCCGCGGTCCTGTTCCCGGGACCGGCGTGACCCGACCCGAGGAGGCGACGCCCGCCTCCTCGGGTCGGCTCTCGCCTGGTGCCCCTAAGAGGCGCGGCTGCGGAGCAGCGTGAAGCTCGCGTCGCGCACGAGCAGCGTCGTCACCGGGCCCTCGACCTGCTGGTCGGGGTCGCTCGAGCTGGCGAGCTCCCACTCCCCGTGCGGCGCCTCGGGCACCTGGAACTCGACGACGCTCGTCGAGCCGTTGGTGAGGTAGGCGAAGGCGTCGGCGTCCTTGTGCGTGAGCACGAAGGTGATCGCCTTGTTCTCGCCCTGCTGCCAGTCGCCCGTCGAGAACGAGTGGTCGTCGGCGCGGCGCACCTGCACGTGGTCGTCGCTCTCGACCTCGGGCGCGTAGCGGAACCAGTCGGGGCGCAGCGCCGGGTTCTCGCGACGCAGCGTGATCAGCTCGGTCGTGAAGGCGAGCAGGTCGCGGTCGGCGCGCTCCCAGTCGAACCACGAGATCTCGCTGTCCTGGCAGTAGGCGTTGTTGTTGCCGCCCTGGCTGCGCGCGATCTCGTCGCCGCCGAGGATCATCGGCACGCCCGCGCTGATCAGCAGCGTCCCGAGGAAGTTGCGGCGCTGGCGGTCGCGGTACTCGTTGACGGCGCCGTCGTCGGTCGGGCCCTCGACGCCGCCGTTGAACGACTTGTTGTCGCTCTCGCCGTCCTGGTTGTCCTCGCCGTTGGCGTCGTTGTGCTTCTCGGCGTACATCGTCAGGTCGGCCAACGTGAAGCCGTCGTGCGCGGTGACGAAGTTGACGCTCGAGAGGGGCGAGCGGCGCGAGTCCTCGTAGACGTCGGGGCTGCCGAGCACGCGGTCGGAGAAGGTCGACAGGACGCCGGGCTCGCCGTTCCAGAACTCGCGGACGTCGTCGCGGAACTTGCCGTTCCACTCCGACCAGTCGGCCGGGAAGCCGCCGACCTGGTAGCCGGCGGTGTCCCACGGCTCGGCGATCATCTTGACGCTCTGCAGCACCGGGTCCTGGTGGATCAGCGTGAGGAACGCGCTGTGCTCGCTGGCCTCGCCGCCCTGACGCGTCAGCGTCGTCGCCAGGTCGAAGCGGAAGCCGTCGACGTGCATCTCGGTGACCCAGTAGCGCAGGCTGTCCATGATCAGGCCGAGCGCCGCCGGGTGGCTGACGTTCAGGCTGTTGCCGGTGCCGGTGGTGTCGAAGTACGCCGACTCCTCGCCCTCGACCAGGCGGTAGTACGACGCGTTGTCGATGCCCTTGAACGAGATCGTCGGGCCCATGTGGTTGCCCTCGGCCGTGTGGTTGTAGACGACGTCCATCCACACCTCGAGGCCGGCCTCGTGGAAGGCCTTGACCATGGCCTTGAACTCCGCGACCTGGCCGCCTCGCGTGCCTGCCGCCTCCGAGGCGTACTCGTCGTGCGGCGCGAAGAAGCCGATGGAGTTGTAGCCCCAGTAGTTGCGGAGGCCCTTCTCCTCGAGGTGGCTGTCCTGCACGAACTGGTGCGTCGGCAGCAGCTCGACGGCGGTGACGCCGAGGTCGGTGAAGTACTTGATCGCGGCCGGGTGCGCGAGGCCCGCGTAGGTGCCGCGGATCTCCTCGGGCACGTCCGGGTGCTGCTGCGTGAAGCCCTTGACGTGCACCTCGTACACGACCGTGTCCTCGAGGGCGGTCAGCGGGCGCTCGTCGGAGCCCCAGTCGAAGTCGCGGTCGGCGATCACGTTGCGCGGCATGGCCGACGCGGAGTCGGTCGTGTCCATCGTCCCGGGCTCGTCCATGTCGTGGCCGAAGACGGCCTGGCCCCAGTCGAAGCGGCCGTCGAGGGCCGTGGCGTAGGGGTCGAGCAGCAGCTTGTTCTCGTTGTGGCGGAGGCCGGCGGCCGGGTCCCAGGGGCCTGCGACACGCAGGCCGTAGCGGGAGCCGACGCGCGCCTCCTCGACGACGGTGTGGAACACGTGGCCGGTGCGCTCGGTGAGCTCGAAGCGGGTCTCGGTGCCGCCGGTGCTGCCGGTGCCGTCGGTGCCGTCGTCCGCGTCGTGGAACAGGCAGAACCAGATCTTGTCGGCGGTCTCGGAGTACACGGCGACGTGGGCGCCGCCGCCCTCGAGGGGCGTGACGCCGAGGGGGTAGGGCAGGGAGCGAGAAGCGGTCATGCACCAGACATACAGGCTGCGCGGCTGCGGGGGCCAAGCTGAGCGCCCGGCCCGCTGTACCCCGCCGCCCTGCGCGCGCTCCGCGCGCCTAGCCCGTGCCTCCGCCCGCCCATGCCCCGCCACGCCGGGAACCGCGTTCCGAACCATGAACCGCGTTTTATCGCGGTTCATGGTTCGGAACCCGGTTCATGGGGCTTGGTGGCTCCTCCTCCACAGTTGCCGTCCTCGCCCCAACGTCCCCATCGGGGAGGTGCGGCGCAGGCTCGCGACGCCGGTCTCCGTCAGCCTCAAGCCGTGGACGACACGACCGACCCCTCCCGCTGCGAGCTGCTCTTCGCCGCCACGCACGGAGACGGTGCCAGAGAGACCGCGGCCCTGCGGAGGAGCGTCCGACGGGGCCAGCTCGTGAGGATCCACCAGGGGACGTACCTCCGGGCAGACGACTTCCGTCGTCTCGATGAGCGCGGTCTACACGTCGTGCTCGCGAGAGCAGTCGCCCTGGGCCTGGCCGACGTCTGCGTCGTGTCGCACACGTCGGCAGCGGTCCTGCACGATCTGCCGGCCGTCTCCCCGGCGATGCCGGACGTCGTCACCGTGGTCGATCCGCGGCGGACGACGACCGCCCGCTCGACTCACCTGCTCCGGCGTCCGGGGCGGGCCCCCGCCAGCGAGACGTCGCTCGTGCACGGACTCTGCGTCACAGATCTCTCCAGGACGGCCGTCGACGTGTCGCGCACGTCTCCCTTCGCCGACGCCGTCCTCTGTGTCGACGCGGTGCTGCGTCGTCTCGTCCTCCCTCGCGGCCACGAGACGAGCCCCGGTGTCGTCGAACGTCTCGCCACGGTCCGGACGCAGCTCCTCCAGCGCATCGGCGACGGTTCACGGCCGGGCGACCGCGCCGCGCGCCGCGTCGTGCAGTTCGCGTCGCCCTGGGCCGAGAACGGCGGCGAGTCCCTGCTCCGTCTCCTCCTCTTCGAACTAGGGCTCTCCGACGTCCATCTGCAGCGGTCGTTCGAGAGCCGAGGTCGATTCGCCGGGCGCTGCGACATCTTCCTCGCGAAGCACGGCGTCGCCCTGGAGTTCAACGGGCTGATCAAGCTGACCGACCCCACGATGCTCGCGGGACGCACCCCTGCAGAGGTCGTGCGCGACCGTGGGCGGCGCGACAGACGCCTCCTCGAGTCGGACGACATCGAGCACGTGGTCCACTGCGAGTACCTCGACATCGTCCAGCCTCGCCGACTGGCCGAACTGCTGCAGGGCGTGGGGGTGGGGCTCGACCCGCGACGGGTCGACTCCGCTGCCCGCATCGCCCTGAGGCGCTTCGTCGGCTGACCGCGATGAACCGCGTTCCGAACCATGAACCGCGTTTTTTCGCGGTTCATGGTTCGGAACGCGGTTCGGAAGGGGGAGGGAGGCGGTGGGCAGGCGAGCTGGGGCGCGGCGGCGGCGGCGCCCTCGGGCGGCGGCCGGCGGGGCGGCGGTTAGCTGACGTGCACGTCGGGGCGGCGCGAGCGGTGCGGCTCCGCCTGCCTCAGCACCTCGCGCGTCACGGGCGCCACCTCGCCGGCCCCGGTCACCAGGAACCGTCCCATGTTCGACAGCGGGCTGCCCTCGGTCCACTCGAAGTAGACGTCGGGCACGACCCCGGTCTCGTCGCGCACCGCGAGCAGCACCGACGCGATCGTGTTGGGCACGGCGCCGCTCGTGACGCGCAGCACGCGGTAGCCGTGCACGACGCAGCCGGTGACCTCGAGGTCCTCCTCGAAGTCGGACGAGTCGCCCGGGTGCACCTCGAGGAAGATCACGGGCGAGCGCTGCGGGATGCCGCTGTACTTGCGCTCCGCGCTCAGCTTCTTCTTGTAGATCTCGGCGACCTCGCGACCCGGCTCGTGCGCGATGATGCGGATCGAGCCGTACTCGTCGGCGTCCTCGCGGACGTAGCCGAGCGACGTGTCGTCGAACGAGATCGACGTCGCGCGCAGCTGGAACGACCGCCGCACCCGCGAGATCAGCGACACCGCCATGATGCCCACGATGAAGATCGCGGCGATCCGGACGCCGTCGGGACGCTCGACCACGTTGACGACGGTCGTGTAGACGAAGACGACCGCGATGACGCCGAAGGCGACGGTCCGCTTCCGTTGACGCGCCCGGCGCGCGGACAGGGTCACCGCCACGGAGGCGCTGGTGATCAGCACGAGCACCCCCGTCGCGTACGCCCCGCCCTGGGCGTCCACGTCGGCGTCGAACACGATCGTGATGACGAAGGCGATCGCCGTGAAGACGAGCACGAGCGGCCGCACGGCCCGCGCCCACTGCGGCGCCATGCCGTAGCGCGGCAGGTAGCGGGGCACGATGTTGAGCAGCCCCGCCATCGCCGAGGCACCGGCGAACCAGAGGATGCAGATGGTGGCGACGTCGTAGAGGGTGCCGAAGCCGTTGCCGAGGTAGGCGTGCGCGAGGTAGGCGAGGGCACGGCCGTTCGCCTCGCCTCCCGACTGGAACTCCTCCTGCGGGATCAACAGCGTGGTCACGAAGCTCGACAGGATGAGGAACGAGCTCATGATGATCGCGGCCGACGTGAGCAGGCGGCGCGCGCCGCGGATCCGGCCGACCGGCTGCTGCGGGGTGTCGCTCGCGTCGCCGGTGATCTGCGGCATGACGGCGACGCCGGTCTCGAACCCCGACAGGCCGAGCGCGAGCTTCGGGAACACGATCAGCGCGATGCCCACCATGACGAGCGGGTTGCCGTGCTGGACGGTCAGCGCCTGCCACCAGTTCCCGATGACGACCGGGTTCTCGGCGACGTGGGCGAGCGCCACGGCGATCACGACGAGGTTCAGCGCCAGGAACACGCCGACCAGGACGACGGCGATGCCGATCGCCTCCTTGAACCCCCGGAGGAACACCGCGGCCAGCAGCGCGACCAGGAACAACGTGATCGGCACCTCGGCGCCGTGGAACCACGACGGCGCGAAGGGGTTCTCGACGGCGTGCGCCGTGGCGTCGGCGGCTGAGAGGGTGATGGTGATCATGAAGTCGGTGGCGGCGAAGCCGAGCAGAACGAGCACGAAGACCTTGCCGCCCCACCAGGGCAGCAGGCGCTCGAGCATCGCGATCGAGCCCTCGCCGCGGGGGCTCTCACGGGCCACGCGGCGGTAGACGGGCAGCGCGCCGAAGAGGGTCAGCAGCACGAGCACGATCGTCGCCAGCGGCGAGAGCAGGCCGGCCGCGACGGCGGCGATCGCCGGCTGGTAGCCGAGGGTCGAGAAGTAGTCGACCCCGGTGAGGCACATGACGCGCCACCACGAGTGCGTCTTCTCGACGGTGGTGGCGTGCGGCCCCTGGTGGGCTCCGCTGTTCTCGGAGAGGCCGCCCAGCAGCCAGCCACGGAGGCGCGACCCCGACGTGCGGGAGAGCGCCGGTTCCAGCGCGTCGGCGTCGCGCTGCTCGGACGTCGTGGACACGGTGACCTCTCGTCGCTCGTCGCACCCGGGACGGCTCGACGGAGCAACGCTACGCCCGGCGCGAGGCGGCACGGGGCGGTCGGCCGTAAGGATGTCGTGAGGACTTCGGACGTCCGCAGCAGGCGCCCAGCGGGCCCACGGCGGGCCCGCAGGTCACGTGCGGGGCAGCCCGGCGACGGTCTCGGCGGGCAGGCTCCTCTGAGGTCTGGCTCCTCTGAGGTCTGGCTCCTCTGGGGTCAGGGCTTCTCGGCGCCTCCGTCCGGCACGAAGCGGTAGCCCATGCCCAGCTCGGTGACGAGGTAGCGCGGCTCGGCCGGCACCGGCTCGAGCTTCTTGCGCAGCTGCGCGAAGTAGAGGCGGAGGTAGCCCGTGTCCTTCGCGTGGAACGCGCCCCACACCTGCGTCAGCAGGGTCTCGCGGGTGACGAGCTTGCCGGGGCTCTGCAGCAGCAGCTCGAGCACGCGCCACTCGGTCGGCGTGAGGCGCACGAGCTCGCCGGCGCGCGTCACCGTCGTGGCAGACAGGTCGACCCTCACGTCGCCGAACTCGACGACGGGCGCGTCGTCGTCGCCGGGAGCGAGGCGGCGGGTGAGCGCGCGGATCCGCGCGAGCAGCTCCTCCATCGCGAACGGCTTCGTCACGTAGTCGTCGGCACCGGCGTCGAGCGCCTCGACCTTGTCGGCGGCGTCGGTGCGCCCGGAGACCACGAGCACGGGGGCGGTCGACCAGCCGCGCAGGCCCGCGATCACCTCGACGCCGTCGAGTCGGGGCATGCCGAGGTCGAGCATGACCAGGTCGGGGTGCTGCGTCATGGCGACGTCGAGGGCCTCACGGCCGTCGGACGCGGTGTGGATCTCGTAGCCGTGGGCGCCGAGGGTCACCTTGAGCGCCCGCAGGATCTGCGGGTCGTCGTCGGCGATCAGGATCTTCACGGGCCCTCCTCGACGACGGTACCGCCCGCAGGAGGCGCCGATCGCGCTCCCGACGTAGGGATCCCGTGAGGATCCGCGCCGGCACCAGGGGCAGGGGCCTCGGGCAGGGAGACGACGGCGGTGAGGCCGCCGCCCGGGGTGTCGTCCATCGTGAGGGTGCCGCCCATCGCCTCCGTGAACCCCTTGCTCAGCGCGAGGCCGAGCCCGAGCCCCGTGGAGTTGTCGGTGTCGCCGAGCCGCTGGAACGCGACGGTGATCTCGTCGCGGCGCTCCGGCGGGACGCCGGGCCCGCGGTCGACGACCCGCACCTCCACCCGGCCGGCGAAGCCGCTGGTCGAGATGCGCACGAGGGTGCCGTCGGGCGAGTGGCGCAGCGCGTTGTCGAGCAGGTTGACGAGGACGCGCTGCAGCAGCACGGCGTCGGCGACGACGGCCGGCACCGAGGCGCGCAGCGCCAGCTCGACGTCGGCGGGCCCGAGCCCGAGCTCGTCGAGCGCCCCGAGCACGACGTCGTCGACGTCGACGACCGCCGTGCGGACGGCCAGCGCGCCGGCCTGCACCCGGCTGACGTCGAGCAGGTTGGTGACGAGGGACGACAGCGACTCCAGGCTCTCCCACGCGGTGGCGAGCAGCTCGTCCCGGTCGGCGTCGCTCCACTCGACGCCGGGCTGGCGCAGGCCGCTGACGGAGGCGGTCGCCGCGGCGAGCGGGCGGCGCAGGTCGTGTCCGACGGCGGCCAGCAGCGCGCTGCGCATCCGGTCGACCTCGGCGAGCGGCGCGACCTGGCCGGCCGTGCGGGTGAGCGCCGAGTGCTCGAGCGCCGCCTCGACCTGCGCGGCGACCACGGCGAGGAGGCGTCGGTCGCCCGCCTGCAGCGGCTCGCCCGTGAGCTCGAGCACGCCGTGCTCCCCCGCGGGCAGCGTCGAGACGTCGGCCGAGGCACCCGCATCAGGCGCACCGGCACGCGCACGAGCAGCAGCCCCACCCGCACGTGCACCACCACCAGCAGCCGCAGCCGCAGCCGCAGCAGCAGCACCAGCACCAGCACCAGCACCGTCGCCCGCCACCCCGCTGTCGCCGAGCACCTCGTCGCCCGACAGCACCCGCACCCGCCTCAGACCGAACGCCTCGCGGGTGCGCGCGACGAGCGCCTGCAGCGCGTCCTGCCCCCGCAGCACGCTGCCCGACACGGTCGCGAGCAGCTCGGTCTCGGCGAGGGCCCGGGCCGCCGACCGGCTGCGCCGTGCCGCCTGGTCGACGACCCAGCTGACGATGGCGGCGTTGAGCACGTAGAGCACGAGCGCGAGCAGGTGCAGCGGCTCGGCGATCGTGACGCTGTAGATGGGCGCGATGAAGAAGAGGTCGAGCGTGACGCCCGACAGCAGGGCGGCGAAGAGCGCCGGCCAGACGCCGCCGGTCACCGCCACGACGACGACGAGCAGCTGGAACAGCAGCACGGTGCCCGCGATGCCGTCCTCGGTGCGGTGCCCCGCGAGCAGCCAGGTGAGCAGCGGCCCGACGACGGCCGCGAGCACGAAGCCGGTGACGACCCGCGAGCGCGACAGGGCCCCGCCGAGCTTGGGCAGCGACCAGCCCCGGCCGGCCGCCGAGTGCGTGACGATGTGCACGTCGAGCTGGCCCGACTCGCGGATCACGGTCGCGCCGATGCCCGGCCCGGTGACGAGCGACCCGAGCCGCCCGCGCCGGCTGACGCCGATCACGAGCTGGGAGGCGTCGGCCCCCTTGGCGAAGTCGACCAGCGCCCTCGGCACGTCCGAGCCGACGACCTGGTGGTAGCTGCCGCCGAGCTTCTCGACGAGGGCGCGCTGGGCGGCGAGCGCGCCGGGCGCGCCCTGCCGGAGGCCGTCGGGGGTGCTCACGTGCACGGCGATCAGCTCGCCCCCGGCGCTGCGGGCTGCGATGCGCGCGGCGCGACGGATCAGGGTCTCGCCCTCCGCGCCTCCGGTGAGGGCCACGACCACGCGCTCGCGCGCCTCCCACGCGGCGTCGATGCCGTGCTCGACGCGGTACGCGCGGAGGGCACTGTCGACCTCGTCGGCGAGCCAGAGCAGGGCGAGCTCGCGCAGCGCGGTGAGGTTGCCGAGCCGGAAGTAGTTCGAGAGCGCCGCGTCGACCCGGGCGGCGGGGTAGACATCGCCCGCCGCAAGCCGGTCGCGGAGCGCCTGCGGCGCCAGGTCGACGACCTCGATCTGGTCGGCCGCGCGCAGCACCGCGTCGGGCACGGTCTCGTGCTGCGCCGCGCCGGTGATCTGCTCGACGACGTCGGCCAGCGACTCGACGTGCTGCACGTTGACGGTCGACACCACCGAGATTCCGGCGTCGAGCAGGGCCTGCACGTCGCGCCAGCGCTTGTCGTGCCGGGAGCCCGGGGCGTTGCTGTGCGCGAGCTCGTCGACGAGCGCGACCTGCGGCGCCCGGGCGAGCACCGCCTCCAGGTCCATCTCGTCGAGCTCGACCCCGCGGTGCACGTGCCGCTCGCGCGGCACCACCTCGAGGTCGCCAAGCCGGGCGGCGGTCGCTGCCCGGCCGTGGGTCTCGACCACGGCCACCACGACGTCCTTGCCCTCGTCGCGCAGCCTCGCGCCCTCCTCGAGCATCGTGAAGGTCTTGCCGACGCCGGGAGCGGCACCGAGCAGCACCCGCAGCCGACCTCGTGTCATGCGCCCAGCTTCGCACGCGCCGCCGACACGTCCGGGGCCGCGCACACGGCGACGCCCGCGGCACGCGCCACGCCCACGGCACGGGCCGCACACGCCGCGCGCGTCGCACCGGCCCCGCCCGCCGCCCTCACGACCCGAGCTCCGCCAGCGCGGCGTTCAGCTCGAGCACGTCGACCGTGGGCTCCCCCAGGTAGCCGAGCTCGCGGCCGTGCACGTGCTGCTCGACGAGCTCGCTCACCTCGTCGACGGGCAGCGACCGCGCGGCGGCGACGCGCTCGACCTGCTGGCGCGCCCACTCGGGCGAGATGTCCGGGTCGAGGCCCGAGGCCGAGGCGGTCAGCGCGTCGACGGGCACCGACGCGGGGTCCACCCCGTCGAGGGAGGCGACGGCGGCGCGACGCTCCTCGATCGCGGCGATCAGGTCGGCGTTCTCCGGGCCGAGGTTGCTGCCGCTCGAGGCGCCGGCGTCCCAGCCGTCGCCCGCCGCCGAGGGACGCGACTGGAACCACTCGGGCAGGGCGGCCCCGTCGGCGTCGACGAACGACTGGCCGAGCAGCGACGAGCCGACGACCTCGCCGTCCACGGTGAGCCGGGAGCCGTCCGCCTGGTGCGGCAGCACGAGCTGTCCGACGCCGGTGACCAGCAGGGTGTAGCCGAGGCCGAGCACGACGGTCGCGACGACCATCGCGCGGAGTGCCGTGCCGTACTGGCGCAGCGTCGAGCGGGTGTCCATGGGGTTCCTTCTTCTGGTGGTGCGGGTGCGGTGCAGGAGGCGGTGGTGCAGGAGGAGCGGGCCGAGCAGGAGGCGCGCGCTCAGTAGCCGGGGATCAGCGCCACGACGAGGTCGATCAGCTTGATGCCGACGAACGGCGCGACGACGCCGCCGACCCCGTAGACCAGCAGGTTGCGGCTGAGCACCTGCGAGGCCGACGCCGCGCGGTAGGCGACGCCCCGCAGCGCCAGCGGGATGAGCACGACGATGACGAGCGCGTTGAAGACGATCGCCGAGAGGATCGCCGAGGCCGGCGAGCTCAGCTGCATCACGTTCAGCACCCCGAGCCCCGGGAACACCCCGGCGAACATGGCCGGGATGATCGCGAAGTACTTGGCGACGTCGTTCGCGATCGAGAACGTCGTCAGGGCGCCGCGGGTGATGAGCAGCTGCTTGCCGATGCGCACGATGTCGATCAGCTTCGTCGGGTCGCTGTCGAGGTCGACCATGTTGCCGGCCTCCTTCGCGGCCGACGTGCCCGTGTTCATCGCGACGCCGACGTCGGCCTGGGCCAGGGCCGGGGCGTCGTTGGTGCCGTCGCCGGTCATGGCGACGAGCGCGCCGCCCTCCTGCTCGCGGCGGATCAGCGCGAGCTTGTCCTCCGGTGTCGCCTCGGCGAGGTAGTCGTCGACGCCGGCCTCGGCCGCTATGGCCTTGGCGGTGAGCGGGTTGTCGCCCGTGACCATCACGGTGCGGATCCCCATCGTGCGCAGCTCGGCGAAGCGCTCGCTCAGGCCGTCCTTGACGACGTCCTTGAGGTGGACGACACCCAGCACCCGGCGCTCGCCCGTGGCGTCCGCGACGGCGACGACCAGCGGCGTGCCGCCCGCCTCCGACACGGCGTCGACCAGGCCCCGCAGCTGCTCGCGCCCGTCTGCGGGCAGGGCGCGTGCCTCCTCGGCCCAGGCGACGACGGAGGCGGCGGCCCCCTTCCGCACGACGCTCCCGTCCGGCAGGTCGAGGCCGCTCATGCGGGTCTGGGCGGTGAACGGCACGACGACGCTCCCGTCGCCCGCGGAGCCCGACGCGCCTCCCTCGTGCCAGCCCGTCGTCAGGGCGAGGTCGACGATCGAGCGCCCCTCGGGGGTCGGGTCGCTGAGCGACGCGGTCGCCGCGGCGTCGACGAGCTCGCCCGGGGCGACGCCGTCCAGCGGCACGAACTCCGACGCGCGCCGGTTGCCGTAGGTGATGGTGCCGGTCTTGTCGAGCAGCAGGGTCGTCACGTCGCCCGCGGCCTCGACGGCCCGGCCCGACATCGCGAGCACGTTGCGCTGCACGAGGCGGTCCATGCCCGCGATGCCGATGGCGCTGAGCAGCGCGCCGATCGTCGTGGGGATGAGGCAGACCAGCAGGGCGATCAGCACCGGGATGCTCACCGACGCGTCGCTGTAGGCGGCGATGGGGTTCAGCGTCAGGGTCACGACGACGAAGACGACCGAGAGGCTCGCGAGCAGGATGTTCAGCGCGATCTCGTTCGGCGTCTTCTGCCGCGAGGCGCCCTCGACGAGCCTGATCATCCGGTCGACGAAGGTCTCGCCGGGCTTGCTCGTGATGCGCACGACGACGCGGTCGGACAGCACGCGGGTGCCGCCGGTGACGGCGCTGCGGTCGCCGCCGGACTCGCGGATCACCGGGGCGGACTCGCCCGTGATGGCCGACTCGTCGACGCTCGCGATGCCCCAGACGACGTCGCCGTCGCCCGGCACGACCTCGCCGGCCACGACCACGACGACGTCGCCGAGCACGAGGTCGGACGACGACACCTGCTCCGAGGAGGCGCGCTCGGCCGAGGGGTCGCCGGTCTCGTCCCACGAGGCCACGCGTCGCGCCGTCGTGCTGGTCCGGGTCGCCCGGAGCGTCTCGGCCTGCGCCTTGCCGCGGCCCTCGGCCACGGACTCGGCGAGGTTCGCGAAGACGACGGTCGCCCAGAGCCAGAGCGCGATGGCCCAGGTGAACGAGCCGGGCACGGCCGAGCCGCCGGAGGTCTGCGGGCCGGCGAACAGGCCCGCGACCGCGAGCACCGTCGTGTAGGCGGCGCCGACCTCGACGATGAACATGACGGGGTTCCGCCACATCAGGCGGGGGTCGAGCTTGCGGAGCGCGCCGGGCAGCGCCACGGCGAGCTGGGCGACGCTGAAGGCGCCGCCTCCCCGGGACGAGCCCGAGCCGGCAGAGCCGTCCGTCGCGCCGCCGGCGCCCTGCTCGGGGGTGGTGGACTCGACGGACGAGCCGGTCGGCGAGTCGGTCGGTGTGTCGGTGGAGGTGGCCATGGTCAGTTCAGCCCTTCGGCGAGCGGCCCCAGTGCGAGCACGGGGAAGTAGGTCAGCGCCGTCACGATCACGGAGACGCCGGCGAGGAGGCCCACGAACTGCGGGCGGTGGGTGGGCAGGGTGCCCGCGGTCGCGGGCGCCTTGCCCTGGGCGGCGAACGAGCCGGCGAGGGCGAGCACGATCACGATCGGCACGAACCGGCCGAGCAGCATCGCGACGCCGAGAGCCGTGTTGAACCAGGGCGTGTTCGCCGTGAGCCCGGCGAAGGCCGAGCCGTTGTTGTTCGCGGCCGACGTGAAGGCGTAGAGCACCTCGCTGAAGCCGTGCAGGCCGGGGTTCCAGATCGACGTGCCCTCGACGTCGGCGCGCACCGCCGGGATCGCGAAGCTCAGCGCCGTGCCGGTGAGCACGAGGGTCGGGGTGACGAGGATGTACAGGCTCGCGAGCTTGATCTCGCGCGGCCCGATCGCCTTGCCGAGGTACTCGGGCGTCCGGCCGACGAGCAGCCCCGCGATGAACACCGTGATGACGGCGAGCACGAGGATCCCGTAGAGCCCCGAGCCGACCCCGCCGGGGGCGATCTCGCCGAGCATCATGTCGATCATCGCGACCATGCCGCCGAGCGCCGTGTACGAGTCGTGCATCGAGTCGACGGCGCCCGTCGAGGTGAGCGTCGAGGTCGAGCCGAACAGGGTCGATCCCCAGACGCCGAACCGCACCTCCTTGCCCTCCAGGGCACCGCCGGCGAGCTGCGGAGCCGTGCCGGCGCCCCGGACCTCCGCCCAGGTCATCGCGGTGAGCGAGACGACGGCGATGGTGGTCATGACGGCGGCGATCGCCCTGCCCTCGCGGGCCGAGCCGACCATGCGGCCGAAGGTGCGGGGCAACGAGAACGGGATGACGAGCATGAGCACGACCTGGAACAGGTTGGTCCAGGCGGTCGGGTTCTCGAACGGGTGCGCGCTGTTGGCGTTGAAGAAGCCGCCGCCGTTCGTGCCCAGCAGCTTGATCGCCTCCTGCGAGGCCACCGGCCCGCCCGGGATCACGGCCGAGCCTCCCGTGAGCGTGCCGACCGTCTCGGGCGCGGCGAAGGTCTGAACGACGCCGCCGGCCAGCAGCACGAACGCTGCGACGACCGCGAGCGGCAGCAGGATGCGCGTCACCGAGCGGGTGAGGTCGACCCAGAAGTTGCCGAGGGTGCCGCTGCGAGCGCGGGCGAGGCCGCGGATCAGAGCGACGGCGACGGCGATCCCGACGGCCGCCGAGACGAAGTTCTGCACGGCGAGGCCGGCGAGCTGCACGGCGTAGCCCATCGTCAGCTCGGGCGAGTACGACTGCCAGTTCGTGTTCGCGACGAAGCTCGCGGCGGTGTTGAACGCGAGGTCGGGCGGCACGGCCGGCAGGCCGAGGGAGGCGGGCAGCAGCGCCTGCGTGCGCTGCAGCACGTAGAGCAGGACGAGGCCCACGACCGAGAAGGCCAGGACGCCGCGGAGGTAGGCCCGCCACGTCTGCTCGGACGAGCTGTCGACGCCGATGACGCGGTAGAGCAGCCGCTCGGCCGCGAGGTCGCGGGTGCTCGTGAAGGTGCGCGCCATGTGGTCGCCGAGCGGCCGGTGCAGCACCACGAGCACCAGCACGACGGTGGCGATCTGGAGGAGGCCCGCGAAGGTGTCGTTCACGCCGGCCGCCTAGAACTTCTCGGGCGCGACGAGCGCGACCACGAGGTAGACGAGGGCGGCGACGGCGAGGACGACCGCGACGATGCCGAGGGCGGTCACAGGCGCTCCACCCCCTTCGCCACGAGGGCGACGACCGCCATGACGGCGACGATGGCGAGCAGGTAGACGAGGTCGAGCACGGTGGTGACTCCGAGTCCAGGAGGAGCGGGTGCGGCCGGCGGCGCCGGTCGCGTGCCCGACGGGGGCACGGTCACCCAGCAGACACCGGCGCACGGGTCCGGACGGCCGTCCTCACGGGTTCCCTACGGCGGCGGGCAGCATCCTCGCGGTTCGCTGACGCGGTGCGGCTCGGAGGGGCCTGCATCCCCGCGGTTCGCTGACGGGGTGCGGCTGGGAGAGGCCTGCATCCCCGTGTCGGCTGGTCCGACCATGCCGGGGCAAAGAAAAAGGCCCCGTGCATCGATCTGGCGAGATCACAACGCGACGGGGCCCCGCGGAGCCGGTGGGATTTGAACCCACGGTTCCCACAAAGGGAACTCCACCTTAGCAGGGTGGTGCACTAGGCCGAACTATGCGACGGCTCCATGCGCAGTCTCGTGCGGGACGTGACGGCGCACCCACGATCATAGCGGGCTGGACGCGATCTGCCGAACCATGCCTCGTCGGCGGGCCGAGCCGCACCTCCTCGGCGCGACGAGCGGGCCTGCTCACCCGTGTTTCACCCGCTGATCCCCCTTTCGGGGGGCGTCCCGGCCTTGTCCACCTATATGCCGACTCATAGAGTACCCCTGGCGCCGGAGACGGCGGAGTCGTGCACCACCCGGCAGCACGGGGCGTCCCCGGACGCGACGGCTCCCCCCCTGACAGCGCCGACCCCGACCTCCGACGCACTTCCCGACGCTGTGCCGCTCCCGACGCGGCACCGACCGGAGGCATCTCTGTCGACGACGACGTCGACGTCACACCCCCTGCGGTGCCGAACCCCTGATCCCGGCACCGCAGGGCCCCCCACGGCGCGTTCGGGCGCCCGCGCGGGGATCCCCGGTCGTCCCGGCGAGCTGGTTACTCGCCGGGGCGCCCTCTCTCCCGCCTTGCCGGGCACCGCGCCGGCGCCGGCGCCGGCGGCAGGACTACTTCTGCAGGAAGCCGACCGAGCAGGTCTGCTCGGCCGCCGACTGGCCCGTGAGGCCGGAGATGACCTCCGGGCCGGCAGGGGCCACGGCAGGGTCGGTCGGAGTGCCGGTCGCCGGGGTCGTGGGGGCAGGCGTCCCGGACGCGGAGGCGGCGGGAGTCTCGGGAGCCGCGGAGGCGCCTCCTGCGACGTCACCCGCAGCCGCGTCGCCCGCAGCCGCGTCGTCCATGGCGGCGGACGCCGCACCGAGCCCCTCGCTCCCTGCCTCGAGCGTGAACGGCTGGTCGGCCCGGATCGCGTCGAAGAGCTTCGTCGCGACCGACGTGATCGGCTGCACCTTGCCCGCGTAGACGCCGGTGCCCTCGGTCGTGCCGGGGTACTGGACGAAGTTGACCTGGTCGAGCGGGAGGTCGCGCAGCGCCGAGCCGATCTGCACCATGGTGCCGAGGTCGGTGAGCTGCTCGGACAGGGTCATGTTGCTCGCGGCCGCTCGTGCGAGGGAATACAGCTTGGTCGGGTTCGTGAGGGTGTCGGCGCTCTTGACCGTGCGCAGGAGCGACGACAGGTAGACCTGCTGGCTGCTGATGCGGCCGAGGTCGGATCCGTCGCCGACGCCGTGGCGCGTGCGGAGGAACTGCAGCGCCTGCTCGCCCTGGAGCACCGTCTCGCCGGCCTGGATGTCGAGGCCGGTGTAGCGGTCCTTGATCGGGGTCGCGGCGCAGACGGGGACGCCGCCGACGGCGTTCGACATCTCGATGACGCCGTTGAACGAGATCATGCCCGCGAAGGGGATGTCGAGGCCGGTCAGCTCGGACACGGTCGACACGACGCAGCTGAGGCCGCCGTACGAGTACGCCTCGTTCATCGGCCGGGCGGACATGGCCGAGTAGTAGCCGCTGCCGTCCTCCTTCGCGCAGGCGGGGATCGGGACCACCATGTCGCGCGGGATGCTCACGGCCGTCGCGTTGGAGTGGTCGGCCGACACGTGCAGCAGGATGTTGACGTCGTTGAGGGTGGCGTCGCGCTTGCCGAACGCGCCCTCGTCCTGGGCCGCGTCGTTGTCGGTGCCGACGACGAGCACGTTGAAGCCGCCCGGGTAGGCGTCGACGGACGGCGGGGACGCGACGACCGGGGTCTTCCCCTTCGCGGCGGGCAGCGCGACGCCCGTGCCGAGGTCCGAGCGCACCTGGTAGGCCGCGATGGCCCCGACGGACGCCCCGCTCACGAGCACGACGGCGAGGGCGCCGGCGACGACCTTGCCGATCGTGCCGAGCGGACCCGTGGCCCGGAGGCGCCCGTGACGGGCGACGCCTCGGCCCGAGGTCTCGGCCGCGCGGCGGCCCGTACGGCTCTCGGTGCGGCTGGCGGTGCGGTCGCGGTCGTCGGTCACGCGGAGTCCTCTCGGTCGACGCGGGCACGACGCGGACCCGGTGACGGTCGGCGGGGATCGTGCCTGCGCGATGGGCGGGCAGAACGGCATCGTAACGGGCGGAACCCGACGAAACGGTCCGTCGCCCAGAACGGGGGGCTCGTGGGGTTCAGGGGTAGCCGACGAACCAGAGCAGCACGACGGCGACGGGCTGCAGCACGACGCCGACCCCGAGCAGCACCCACCGGAGGCGCGGCACGGCCACGACCACGGGGTGGCCGAGCAGCGGCGCGACGGGCAGCAGCAACCTCGGCAGGCTCTGCTGCGGCAGGAAGACCGCGACGAGGTAGAGCAGGTAGCTCGCGGCGTACGACACGACCTCGACGCCCATCGCCTGCGTCGAGCGACGGGTGAACGCCCAGGCCACGACGCCGAGCAGCACCCCGACGAGCACGATCCCCGCCACGCCGAGGAACGTGCCTGCCATCACGAACCAGGGCGTCAGCGGGGCGAAGTGCTGGCGCCCGACGAACCCGACCCACCACGAGAGCTCGGTGTCGAGGTAGGCGCCCGAGCGGCCGGTCACGTGGTCCGCGATCACGGGCCACGCGAGACCCGCCGCCGAGATCAGCAGCCCGGCCACGACGACCGAGACGCGCTCGCGCCTCCTGAACCCTCGACCCTCGCGTCGCAGCCGCACGATCGCGGTCACGGCGAGCGCCAGGGCGAGCGCCAGCACGCCGGGCCGGGTGAAGGCGGCGACGACGCCGAACGGCACCATCAGCAGGTACTGCCGGCGCACCAGGGCCAGCAGCGCCGCGAAGGTGAGCAGCAGCATCAGGCTCTCTGCGTAGGCGACCTGCAGGACGAACGAGAGCGGCCCGAAGCAGAACAGGGCGACGGCCCAGAGGGCGCTCTGCGGGCCGACCGTCTCGAGGACGACCCGGTGCAGCAGCACCGCGGCGCCGCCTCCTGCGACCACGGCCACGACGAGGCCGATCGCGAAGAAGGCGTTCCCGGCGAGCTCGACGCCGAGCACGGACGCGACGCCGCGCACGAGCCCCGGGAACACCGGCAGGAACGCCCACGGGTTGGGCAGCACGTGGCCGTCGTCGTCGACGGGCAGCTCGGTCGGGTAGCCCTGCTGGGCGATGGTCCGGTAGAAGCTGGCGTCCCACGAGCCCGAGAAGGAGGCGAAGCTCGGGTCGGCACGATGGCTCGCGAAGGCCCAGCCCTGCGAGATCGCGAGCGAGAAGAGCCCGCCGAGCCAGGCGCTCGAGACGAGCCGCGAGAGGGCGTACAGCACGAGCACGACGACCACGGGAGGGGCGCCCTGCAGTCGGGGGCTGAGTCGCAGGCGCACCCCGTCAGCCTAGGAGGCGCCTCCTCGATCCCGAGATCCGTCCTGTCGATCGTCGGGAACCTTTTGTCATGGGTCGACAGAAGTGACAGAGTTGACGTGCACGCCCTCGATCTTCCTCTCCGGCCCTCCGGCCACCACGAGATCCACCACGACAAAGGAGTTCGCCATGACCTCGTCACCCTCCGTCCAGCTCTACACGGTCAGGGACGCCCTCTCGGCCGACCTGCAGGGCGCCGTCGCCCGCGTCGCCGAGATCGGCTTCACCAAGGTCGAGCCCTACGACTTCGTCGCCCGCGCCGACGAGCTCGAGAAGGCCTTCGCCGCCTCGGGAGTCACCGCCCCCTCCGCCCACGCGCCGGTCATCGACTCGACCGAGCCCGAGCGCGCCTTCGCCGCCGCCGCCCAGCTCGGCGTCGGCACGGTCATCGACCCCTTCATCCCCAGCGACCGCTGGCAGACCGCCGACGACGCACGCGCGATCGCCGACCGCGTCAACGAGCTGCAGGTGCAGGCGGCCGCGACGGGACTGAGGTTCGGCTACCACAACCACCAGTGGGAGTTCGCGAACAAGGTCGACGGGCGCCCCGTCTACGAGTTCTTCCTCGAGCGCCTGAACGACGACGTCGTGCTCGAGATCGACACCTTCTGGTCGACCGTCGGCGGCATGGACACCCCCGCGCTGTTGCGGTCGCTGGGCGACCGCGTCCAGTTCCTGCACGTCAAGGACGGCCGCATCTCGGGCGACATCGCCACCGCGCTGCCCAGCAGCGAGAGCGCCCTGGAGGTGCCCGAGGCCCTCGCCGCCGCGTTCAAGAACCAGACGCCCGCCGGCCAGGGCGACGTCGACGTCGCCGCCGTGCTCGCCGCCGCGCCGCACGCGCTGCGCGTCGTCGAGTTCGACGACTACAGCGCAGACGTCTTCGACGGCATCGCCGAGTCGCTCGCGTGGCTCGCGGAGAACGACAAGTGACCGGCGTCGAGACGGACGCCACCGGCGGGACCGGCCGCACGGGCCGCGTCGGAGTCGGCGTCATCGGCGCGGGCGTCATCAGCGGCACCTACCTCGAGAACATGACGAGGTTCCCCGACCTCGAGGTCCTCTTCGTCGCCGACCTCATCGCCGACCGCGCCCGGTCGCGCGCCGAGGAGTACGGCGTGCCCCGCCACGGCACCGTCGAGGAGCTGCTGGCGATCGACGAGATCGAGATCGTCGTCAACCTGACGATCCCCGCCGTGCACGCCGAGGTCGGCCGCCAGATCGTCGCCGCCGGCAAGAGCGTCTGGAGCGAGAAGCCGCTGGCCCTCGACCACACCTCGGGCAGCGACCTGCTGGCCGCGGCCGACGCCGCGGGCGTCCGTGTCGCCTGCGCACCCGACACCGTGCTGGGCGCCGGCATCCAGTCAGCGATGCGCGCGATCGCCCGCGGCGACATCGGCGAGCCGCTGACCGCGACGACGCTGTTCCACGTGCCAGGGCCCGACGCGTGGCACCCGGACCCCGAGTTCCTCTTCGCGAAAGGCGCCGGCCCGCTGTTCGACATGGGCCCGTACTACGTGACGACGCTCGTGCACGCGTTCGGCGCCGCGAGCTCGGTCAGCGCCGTCTCGTCGACGTCGCGCACCACGCGCTCGATCGGCAGCGGCCCCCGTGCCGGCACGGAGTTCCCCGTCGAGGTGCCGACGCACCACGCGGCGCTCATCTCGTTCGAGGGCGGGCAGTCGGCGCAGTCGACCTTCTCGTTCCAGAACGCGCTGCCCCGCATGGGCTTCGTCGAGATCAGCGGCACCGAGGGCACCATCGTGCTGCCCGACCCCAACACCTTCGAGGGCGACTCGACGATCTGGCGCTTCGGCCAGGACGAGCCGAGCACCCTCACGGCCGCGGGATCGACGTACGGCCGAGGCTCGGGCGTGCTCGACCTCGCCCGGGCGCTGCGCGGCGGCGACGCCGAGCGTGCGAGCGGCGCCGTCGCCTCGCACGTGCTCGATGTGCTGCTCGCGGTCAGCGAGGCCGCGGAGTCGCGCTCGGTCGTCGAGGTCGCCTCGACCGTCGCGAAGCCGCAGCCGCTCGCCGAGGCCTGGGACCCGTCCGAGGCCACGCTCTAGGTCGGCCCCGCCGGGACGACCCGGCCGCCTGCAGGAGGCGCGGTGCGAGCGAGGCTCGCGCCGCGCCTCCTGCGCGTCTGCGGCCGGGCGACTGCGCAGCCCATGCTCAGACCAGCCCGTCCTCCCCGGAGCGCGGCGGGTCTGCTTTCCGCAAATGCCGACCGCGCCCCCTGCAACAGCGGGTTTTCCCGTCACGATCGGAGCTGCAGGGCACCTGCGGTCGGCATCTGCGGCTCCGAGCGCACGCGGGCAGGAAGCCGATCAGCGCGCGACGGGCCCGAGGGACTCCCGCCCGGCCCGAGCCTCAGCGCCGGTTCGCGACCAGCGCCGTCGCGTACGACGGGAACCACACGCCCGCCGCGGGCCCGCCGTTGCACGTGCCGTCGCTCGCGCCGGGCGTCTTGACCCACAGCAGCGCGTCGAGCGCGCTCGTCCCCGAGGTCGCCACGCGGGGCGTCTGTCCGAGTCCGGCGCCGGGGGCGTTGCACCAGGTGCCCTTCCACCCGCGCCCGTTCCGGGACACGTCGATCACGTACCGAGCCCCGCCCGTCGCGGCGGAGACTGCGTCGGCGTAGGCCCGCTCCTGGTCGACCGTGTAGTAGTTCGCGACGTTCGTGTAGAAGCCGCGGGCCTTGTCGATCCCCGCCGCCTTGAGCCTGACGGCCATGTCCGCGGGCTTCACCCAGTTCGAGTTGCCCCCGTCGAGGTAGGCGGGCACGCCGGCGCGCGAGAAGGCGGCGACGGCGCTCGCGATCGTGGCGGTCCGGGTCGCGGTCAGGGCCGGGCACGAGCTGAGGTGCCCCAGCGAGTCGGGCTCGACCAGCACGACGGCACGGTGCCCCGCGAGCGCGGTCGCGACCTTCTGGTTCCAGGCCAGGTAGGCGGCGTCGCTCGCCGCGCCTCCTGCGGAGTGCCCGCCGCAGTCGCGCCCGGGGATGTCGTACGTGACGAACACCGGCGTCGTCCCCTTCGCCTCGGCGGCGGCCAGGTTCCGCTGGATCACCTTCACCAGCATCGCGTCGTCGTACCAGGAGCCGAGCCAGATCGCGATCGGCTGCGCCGCGATCGTGCGGGCCGCGGCGGCGTCGACGGTGCGCCCCTGGGCGGCGAGCTGGGTCGCGGCGGTGGCCGCGGGACCGTACTGCTCGACGTGCAGCCCGCCCTTGAAGACGGTCGCGGCCGACGCGGTGCGGATCGTCGAGGAGGTGGTGGTCGCGGTCGTGCGGGGAGCCGCGGCCTCCGCAGCCGAGCCGGGGGACGAGGAGGCGGGAGGTGCGACGACGAGACCGGCCGCGAGCGCGACGACGGCCCCGGCGACGACGCCCGCGCGGGCGAGGTCGATCACGGGAGGGTCCTTCGGGGTGAGGAGGTGGTGTGCGAGCAGGTGCGTGGAGGGTGCTGACGAGGAGGTGCCGGTCACGCCGGCCCGCTCGGCGAGCGCCGCGACTGGCTCAGTGCACCACGACGGCGCGGCTGCCCCTACCCCCCGTCCGGAGGCGCACGTCGCCCGTCTTCGGGGGTGGGGGTACGTCGCGCGTCCCCGCTGCGCAGGACTGGGGTGCGGGATCCTGCACGTCGGGTGGGCGCCTCCTCGACGCTCACGGTGCGCGCACTGTCCGCGCGTGGACCCGGCGCGGCAGCGTGCGGGTCAGAGGCGCGCGGCGGCGGCCTCGACGGCGGCGACCGCGGCGGCGACTCCCCCGCCCCAGGGGGCGCCGTGCCCGGGCAGCACCCACGTCGCGCCCGTGTCGACCAGGGCGCGCAGCGACGCGACGGCACGCTCGGGCTCGTCGGTGAAGGGCGCCGGCTGCGGCCCCTCCGCTCCGGTGAGCACGTGCCTGGTCGTCAGCGCGTCGCCCACGAACAGGGCGTCGGCGAGCGCCACGTGGACGGCGATGCTGCCCTCCGAGTGGCCGGGCACGCTGATCACGCGCGGCGAGCCGGGCAGGTCGAGCACGTCGCCGTCGTGGACCTCGACGACCTCGCTGAGCCAGGCCGAACGTGCGCCGCCCTTGCGGACGAAGTACGTGAGGAACTGCAGCATCGCGCCGATCTTCATCTGCTGCTTCAAGCCGGCAGGCTTGTCGCCGCCCTTCGCGCGGGAGGCGTCGGCCGCGTGGACGAAGACCGGCACCCCGTGCTCGCGGCGCAGCCACTCGGCGAAGCCCACGTGGTCGGAGTCGCCGTGCGTCAGGACGACGCCGGCGACGTCGGCCGGTCCGAGGCCGAGCGAGGCGAGCTCGGCGAGCAGCTCACGGCGGTGGCCGGGCAGGCCGGCGTCGACGGCGGTGACGCCCTCGGGCGTGACGACGAGGTAGGAGGCGACGATGTCGTTGCCGAGGCGGTGGACGTGCTCGCTGATCTTCATGATGGCTACGATACATAGCCATCATGGCTACGGTCAATAGGTATGGTGGACGGATGCCGACTCCCGACCGCACCTCCTTGGAGGCCATCGTCACCGCCGCCCGCGACCTGCTCGAGACGGAGGGGCTGGCCGGCCTGACCATGCAGGCGGTGGCCGAGCGGGTCGGCGTGCGCGCCCCCTCCTTGTACAAGCGGGTGCAGGGGCGGGACCAGCTGGTGCAGCTGGTGGCGGAGGCGACCCTCGAGGAGGTGGGCGTGCGGCTCGAGGAGAGCGCCGACCTGGGCGACCTGGTCGACCGGTTCCGCGCCTTCGGGCACGAGCGGCCGGCGGCGTTCCAGCTGGTGATGACGCCGGGGCCGGGCGTCCCGACCGCGCGGCCCGAGTTCGGTGCAGCGACGAGCCGGCCGATCCTGCGTCACGCGGGTGCCCTCGCGGGCGAGGACCGGGCGCTGGAGGCGGCGCGCACGGTGACCGCCTGGGCCGCCGGCTTCGTGAGCATGGAGCTCGCCGGCGGCTTCGGCCTCGGCGGCGACGTCGACGCTGCTTGGCGGTTCGGTGCGGAGCGGATCGTGGCGGCGGTGTCGATCGCCTGACGGCAGGTCTGCCGTCCCCGCTTCAACTGGTCGCCTGGCCTCCTCCGCGCTCGCCTGCCGGCTCGGCTGCCTGCCCGGCCGCCTGCCGGCTCGGCCGCCTTGGCCGCCTACGGCGTCGGCGGGTAGTCGCGCCGTTCGGGGATCACGCCCCGGACTCCCCCGCGGGGCGCAGGCACGTCGCCCGCCCACCGGGGGATGACGTGCACGTGGAGGTGCATGACCGTCTGGCCGGCCGCCTCCCCGACGTTGACGCCGAGGGTGTAGCCGTCGGGCGCGAGCTCGTCGTCCAGCTGCAGCCGCACCTCCTCGACCAGGGCCGTGAGGGCGGCGTGCTCGTCAGCCGTCGCGTCGAACCAGGTCGCCACCTCGCGTCGCGGCACGACCAGCGTGTGGCCGGGCGAGACGGGGTTCGCGTCGCGCACCGCGAAGGCGAGGTCGTTCGCGGCGACGTGCTGGTCGGCGGGGATGCGCGTGAACGGCGACGACATGTGCACACCTTAGGGGCGCGCACTTGTGGCGCCGGGGGTGCGCGGCCAGGATGAGCGCGACCCGCTCGCGGCTGCCGTGCGCGTGGCTGCGGCTGCGGCTGCGGCTGCGGCTGTGCGAGCAGCGGCGACGGGTCCACGACGAGAGGAACACATCATGGCGTCAGGCGAGCAGGGCTTCAGCAAGGAGGAGCGCGCGGCGATGAAGGAGCGCGCGGCCGAGCTGCGCGCCGAGGCGAAGCGGCAGAAGTCCGCGGACAAGGCGGCGGCCGAGCTGCAGGCGGTCCTCGACGCGCACGCCGCGATGCCCCAGGAGGAGCGGGTCGTCGCCGAGGGACTGCACGCCCTGGTCCTCGAGCACGCCCCGATGCTCGCCCCCAAGACCTGGTACGGGTTCCCCTCGTACGCCGACGCGGACGGCAAGATCGTCGTGTTCTTCCAGCCCGGCTCGAAGTTCGGCGGCCGCTACTCGACGATGGGCTTCCAGGACGCGGCCCAGCTCGACGACGGCGACATGTGGCCGACGTCGTACGCTCTCGCGAGCGTCGACGAGACGACGAGCCCCGTCATCGCGGCGCTGCTGCGCAAGGCGACCGGGCAGGGCGCGTAGCCGCGCCGCCCCAGCCCCACCCGCGCCTCCCTCACCGCCCGCGCCTCCCTCGTGCGAAGCTGACCGCATGGACCTCGTCGTGTCGCGTGCGCTCACCGTGCCCGCGGCCGAGCTCGTCTGGCGGTTCTCGCGCTCGTCGGGCCCGGGAGGTCAGCACGTGAACACGTCCGACAGCCGGGTGCAGCTCTCGTGGGACGTCGCCTCCTCGGCCGCCGTCAGCGACGACCAGCGCGACCTGCTGCTCGCCCGCCTCGGCGACCGGCTCGTCGACGGGACCCTGACGGTCACGTCGTCCGAGCAGCGGTCGCAGCTGCGCAACCGCGAGACCGCGCTGGCGAAGCTCGCCGACGTGGTCGCGGCCGGCCTCGCTCCCGACGCGGCGCCTCGACGTCCGACCCGGCGCACCCGCGGCTCGGACCGCCGTCGACTCACCGCGAAGAACGAGCGCTCTGCCACGAAGCAGCAGCGCCGCCGCCCGACGGACGACTAGCGCGTCTCGACGCCGGCGATTCGCGTCGTCGCGCTGAGCAGGCTGGGCGGGCTCGGCGCGCTGATCCGGCTGGGCGGGCTCGGCGCGCTGATCCGGCTGGGCGGGCTGATCCGGCTGGGCGGGCTGATCCGGCTGGGCGGGCTGATCCGGCTGGCCGGGCTCGGGAGGCTGCTCGTTCGGGCCGTGGTGGCGGAGGGCGTGGGATTCGAACCCACGAGACATCTCTGCCCACTTGTTTTCAAGACAAGCTCCATCGGCCGCTCGGACAGCCCTCCCGGCACACCCGCCGGAGCCGGTGCGACCGCGCCGAGTCTAGCCGAGGAGGCGCCTCGCCAGCCGGGCAGGATCGTCGCGGCGCCTGGCCCACACGTCGGGCGCCGCGGGGCTGGTGCGTCCGCACCAGCCGAACGCGCGCGCACCCCTCCGCGCGAGCGAGGGTCCGCGCTGGTTCCGCGGGTCTCGGCGGCAGCAGGCCGCCGCGGCCCGCGAACCCGCGCGCGAGGACACCGCACCGGGTTTCGTACACCGCACCGGGTCTAGACGCGGTGCAGTGCACGAAACCCGGTGCGTTGCGCCATGCGGCAGCGCCGCAGCGCCGCCGCGGCAGCTCAGAGCTGCGCGAGCGCCTCCGCGAGGCCGTCGTCGAGGTCGGTGCGGGTGCGCTCGTTGGCGACCTCGTGCACGTCGTCGGGAGCCTGCCCCATCGAGACGCCCCGGCCCTCGGCGGCGGCCCAGTGCAGCATGGCGATGTCGTTGCGGCCGTCGCCCACGGCGAGGACGCGCTCGCGCGGGATGCCGAGCTCGGCACGCACGCGCTCGAGGGCCGTCGCCTTCGTCACGCCGTCGGGCGCGATGTCGAGCCACGCCGTCCAGCCGACGTTGTAGTTCACCTTCTGCAGGCCCATCCGCTCGACCACCTCGAGGAAGTCGTCGGTGTCGTGCGACGGCGACACCACGACGACGCGGGTCGCCGCGATGTCGAAGAGCTGCTCGAACTCGACCTTCTCGGCGCCGCCCGTGTGCTCCACCTGGGGGAACGAGCCGCAGTAGCGCATGACCCCGTCGCGGTCCTCGACGGCGTAGGCCGCCTCGTGCAGGCCCTCGCGGATGGTGGTCAGCACGTCGGTCGGGTCGAACTCCTCGACGTGGAACTGCGAGTAGCCGGTCGGCGCCGACTCGTCGCGACCCAGCGTGATCGCCCCGTTCGCGCAGACCACGTACTCGGACACGAGGCCGAGGCGGTCCATCACGGGCAGCGTCATCGACACGGACCGTCCGGTCGCGATCATCACCGCGTGCCCCTGGGAGGCGAGACGGGTGATCTGGTCGGCCACCGCCTCCGAGATGGTGCCGCCCTCTTGCATGATGGTGCCGTCGACGTCGAGCGCGACGAGCCAGCGCTCGTCGGCCGAGACGACACCCGGGCCGGACACGGCGCCCGAGCCAGCAGGCACGGGTGAGTCCGTCGCCACGTCGCCCCCGCTCACGCGACCGGCTCGATGACCTCGAGGCCGCCGAGCCACGGACGCAGCGCCTCGGGCACGACGACCGAGCCGTCGGCCTGCTGGTGCGTCTCGAGGATCGCCACCAGCCAGCGCGTGGTCGCCAGCGTGCCGTTCAGCGTCGCGACGGGCGCCGTCTTGCCGCTCTCGGTGCGGTAGCGGGTGTCGAGGCGACGAGCCTGGAACGTGGTGCAGTTCGAGGTGCTGCTGAGCTCTCGGTAGGTGCCCTGCGTCGGCACCCACGCCTCGATGTCGAACTTGCGCGCAGCGCTCGAGCCGAGGTCGCCCGCCGCCACGTCGATCACGCGGTAGTTGAGGCCGAGCGCCTGCATCATCGACTCCTGAAGGGCCACGAGCGCGTCGTGCTCCTGCTCGGCCTGGTCGGGGTGCACGTAGCTGAACATCTCGAGCTTGTTGAACTGGTGGACGCGGAGGATGCCGCGGTTGTCCTTGCCGGCGGCGCCCGCCTCACGTCGGTAGCAGGTCGACCAGCCGGCGTACCGGATGGGCCCGGCCGTCACGTCGAGGATCTCGTCGGAGTGGTACCCGGCGAGGGCCACCTCGCTCGTGCCCGTCAGGTAGAGGTCGTCGGCGGGCAGGTGGTAGACCTCGTCGGAGTGCGAGCCCAGGAACCCGGTGCCCGCCATGATCTCGGGTCGCACCAGCGTCGGCGTGATCAGCGGCGTGAAGTCGTTCTCGATCGCCTTGTCGAGCGCCATGTTCATCAGCGCGAGCTCGAGGCGGGCGCCGATGCCGCGGAGGAAGTAGAAGCGCGAGCCCGACACCTTCGTGCCGCGCTTGATGTCGATCGCGCCGAGCTTCTCGCCGAGGTCGGCGTGGTCGAGGGGCTCGAAGTCGAAGGAGGGGCGGGTGCCGACCTCGCGGAGCGTCGCGAAGTTCTCCTCCCCGCCGGCGGGCACGCCGTCGACGACGACGTTGCCGAGCGACCGGACGGCCTTGTCGAAGGCGGTGTCGGCCTCGGTCGACGCGGCCTGCGCCTCCTTGACCTTCGCGGCCAGCTGCTGGGCCTGCGCGACGAGACCGGCCTTCTCCTCCTTCGGCGCCTTGGCGACGGTCTTGCCGAACGCGTTCTGCTCGGCCCGCAGCTCCTCGAACGAGGCGATGGCCGAACGGCGGGCGGCGTCGGCGGCGACCGCGTCGTCGACCAGCGACTCCGACTCACCTCGGGCACGCTGGCTCGTCTTGATCACGTCGGGGGCATCGCGCAGCAGCTGGGGATCGATCACGGGTCCATCTTATGGACGCCCCCTGACGCTCGGCGCTCTCCCCAGGCACAGGTGCGGGCCGCGCATCCTTCCACAGGCGGTGCAGGAGGCAGGCCTCGCGTCGTGCCCGCCCGTTACGGTGGGCGGATGACGACCTCCCCCGCTGCCTCGCCCGCCGAGTCCCCCTCGGCGCCCGACGCCGCGACGGCCCAGAAGACGGCTGCCGTCGTCTACAACCCCATCAAGGTCGACATCGCGAAGCTCCGCGCGGCCGTGCTGCGGCACGAGGCCGAGGCCGGCTGGGGGCCGACCCGCTTCTACGAGACCAGCGTCGAGGATCCCGGCGGCGGCATCACCGCGACGGCCGTGGCCGAGGGCGCCGACGTCGTCATCGCGGCCGGCGGCGACGGCACGGTCCGCGCCGTGGCCGAGGCGCTCCGGGGCTCGCACGCCGCCATCGCCCTCCTGCCGAGCGGCACGGGCAACCTGCTGGCCCGCAACCTGGACCTCGATCTCGACCACCTCGACGGCTCCGTCGCCACCGCGTTCTCCGGCCGCGACCGCGCCATCGACCTCGGGCTCGTCGACGTCGAGCGCGAGAACGGCGAGCGGGAGCGCTTCGCGTTCGTCGTCATGGCCGGCATCGGCCTCGACGCCAAGATGCTCGCCAACACCAACCCGAAGCTCAAGGCCCGCGTCGGCTGGCTCGCCTACGTCGACGCCATCGCGCGCTCGCTCCGCGACGACAACAGCATGGTCATCCGGTACGACCTCGACGGCCAGGGCCGCAAGACGATGCGTGCCCACACGGTGCTCGTCGGCAACTGCGGGCTGCTGCCCGGCAACATCATGCTGTTGCCCGACGCCGCGGTCGACGACGGCGTCTTCGACATCGTCGCCCTGCGCCCCGACGGCTTCTTCGGCTGGGTGCAGATCTGGGTCAAGATCGTGTGGGAGAACGGAGTGCTGCGTCGCAGCTCGGTCGGACGCAAGATCATGGCGCACAGCCGCGAGGTGCGCACGGTCCGCTACTCGAAGGGGCGCGAGATCGTCGTGCGCCTCGACGAGCCGCAGGACTTCGAGATGGACGGCGACTCGGTCGGCAAGGCCGTCGCCATCAAGACGTGGGTCGACCCCGGGGCGCTGACGGTGCGCGTCCCGGCCTGACGACCGGCGCCTCCTCCGCTCCCCCGGTCGGGCACGCCGGACCGAGGGACGCGCTCGACCCCAGGAGGCGCGGCTCAGGCTCCCGAGACCAGCCCGCGCAGCCAGTCGCGCGCGTCGACGAACGCGTCGTCGTCGTAGCGCGGCACGACGACGACCGGGCGGGCGTCTGCCCGGGGGTACGACCCGAGGAACATGACGTTCGGGCTGAACCGCTTGAGGCCGAGCAGCGCGTCGGCGACGCGCTCGTCGAGCACGTGCCCCTCGAGGTCGATCACGAAGCGGTACCGTCCGAGGGCGTCGCCGATCGGCCGCGACTGGATCAGGCTGAGGTTGATGCCGCGGGTCGCGAACTGCTCGAGCATGTCGACGAGCGCGCCCGCGCCGTCCTCGGGCAGCTCGACGATGATGCTCGTCTTGTCGGCGCCCGTCGCGGGCGGCACCGGCACGGTGCGGCTGACGAGCACGAAGCGGGTCACGGCGTTGCGGTTGTCGCCGATCTCGCGGGCCAGCACCTCGACGTCGTGGTGCTCGGTGATCGTCGGCGGGGCCACCGCGGCGTCCGCGCGGCCTGCGCCGGCCGGCGTCGACAGCAGGTCGGCCGCCGCGGCGACGTTCGAGGTCGCCGGCAGGTGCCCGTGCCCCGGCAGGTTCGCCTCGAGCCAGAGGTGGGTCTGCGCGTAGGCGACCGGGTGCGCGTTGACGACCCGCACCTCCTCGAGGCGGGTGCCCGGACGCGCGACGAGCACGAAGTCGACCGCGACCAGGTACTCGCCGACGATGCGGAGGCCGGGCACGGTCGCCAGGGCGTCCTGCGTGGCCGAGACGCCGCCCTCGACGCTGTTCTCGATCGCGATCATCGCGGCGACGCTGCGGCCCGACACGACGTCGGCGAGCGCCTCGCCCACGTTGTTCACGCTGCGCCACTCGGCGCCCGCGGCCTCGGGCACCTGCTTGAGGGCCGCCTCCGTGAAGGTGCCGGCCGGGCCGAGGTAGCTGTAGGTCGACGAGGAGGCGGGGGTCGGCATGTCCGAGAGCCTACTGAGGACCCAGGGCCTGCTGACGACCCAGGGCCTGCTGATGTCCGAGAGCCTGCTGAGCGCCGTGGCCGGGCAGCGACGGAGGTCGGCGGCTGGTGCCAGGATGAGCGCATGACCGATCGCGCAGGCACCCCCGCACTCGACAGCGACCTCATCGACACCGGTGAGCTCGTCGACGCCTACTACTCGCTCGTCCCCGACGTGTCGGTGCCCGAGCAGAAGGTCGTCTTCGGCACCTCGGGCCACCGCGGCTCGTCGCTCGACACCGCGTTCAACGAGACGCACATCGCCGCGATCACGCAGGCCATCGTCGAGTACCGCGCCGGCCAGGGCATCACCGGCCCCCTCTTCATCGGGCGCGACACCCACATGCTCAGCGCCCCCGCCGAGCGCACGGCGATCGAGGTGCTCGTCGGCAACGGCGTGCACGTGCTCGCCGACGCCGACGGCGGCTACGTGCCGACACCCGCGCTGAGCCACGCGATCCTCGTGCACAACGCCGACCCGGCCAACACCGAGAAGGCCGACGGCATCGTCGTCACCCCCAGCCACAACCCGCCCCGCGACGGCGGCTTCAAGTACAACCCCCCGCACGGCGGGCCTGCCGACAGCGACGCCACGTCGTGGATCGCGAACCGCGCGAACGAGATCATCGCCGCGGGCAACGTCGACGTCGTCAAGGCCGACGGCAGCGCCGGGCGCCACGACTTCCTGCGCGGCTACGTGGGCGACCTGATCAACGTCATCGACATCGACGCCATCAAGGCGGCCGGCGTGAAGATCGGCGCCGACCCCCTGGGCGGCGCGAGCGTCGAGTACTGGGGCGCCATCCGCGACGTCTACGGCCTCGACCTGACGGTCACGAACCCCGGCGTCGACCCCACCTGGCGCTTCATGACGCTCGACTGGGACGGCAAGATCCGGATGGACCCGTCGAGCGCCTCCGCGATGGCCAGCGTCGTGCACCGCAAGGACGAGTTCGACGTGCTCACGGGCAACGACGCCGACGCCGACCGCCACGGCATCGTCACGCCCGACGGCGGCCTGATGAACCCCAACCACTACCTCGCGGTCGCCATCGACTACCTCTACACCCACCGCCCGCAGTGGCGCGACGACGCCGCGATCGGCAAGACGCTCGTGTCGTCGAGCATCATCGACAAGGTCGCCGAGAAGCACGGTCGTCGCCTGTGGGAGGTGCCGGTCGGCTTCAAGTGGTTCGTGCCCGGCCTGGTCGACGGCTCGGTCGCCTTCGGCGGCGAGGAGAGCGCGGGGGCGTCGTTCCTGCGCAAGGACGGCACGGTGTGGACGACCGACAAGGACGGCATCCTGCTCGCGCTGCTCGCCAGCGAGATCATCGCCGTCACGGGCAAGACCCCCTCGCAGCTCTACGCGGAGCTGACCGAGGAATTCGGCGACCCCGTCTACGAGCGCATCGACGCCGCCGCCAGCAAGGAGCAGAAGGCACGCCTCGGCAAGCTGAGCGGCGACGACATCACCGCGACCGAGCTCGCTGGCGACCCCATCACGGCCAAGCTGGCGGAGGCGCCCGGCAACGGGGCTGCGGTCGGCGGCCTCAAGGTGGTCACCGACAAGGCCTGGTTCGCGGCCCGCCCGAGCGGCACCGAGGACGTCTACAAGATCTACGCCGAGTCGTTCGAGGGCCCCGAGCACCTCACGCGTGTGCAGGCCGAGGCGAAGCAGATCGTCGACGCGGCGCTCGGCGCCTAGCCAGGCGCCGGACGGCGGGTCTGGCTCGACGGGCGAGTTCGGCGTCGGCGCGGTCCGTCACGACGGACCGCCGGCGCCGGACTCGCCCGCCGGCGCGTCCGGGCTCAGCCGGCGTAGGTCGGCGCGGCCGGCAGCCCGAAGAACTCCTCGAGCGTCGTCACTCCCGTGGTGTGCAGCTCGGTCGCGAGCGGCACCCCCACGTAGCGGAAGTGCCACGGCTCGTAGGTGAACCCCGTGACGGCCGTCTTGTCGGCCGGGTAGCGCAGCAGCCAGCCGTACCGCCAGGCGTTGGCGGCGAGCCACTGCCCCTGGGCGGTGTCGCCGAAGCAGGCCTGCAGGGCGCAGCTCAGCGGGATCGGGCTGATGTCGGCGACGAGGCCCGTCTGGTGCTCGCTGTGCCCGGGGCGAGCGCTCTGGATGTCCGCCTGCGCCTGGCCGAGCCGGTCGACCCAGCCCTGGTAGACGCTCACCTGCGTGGCGTACGACCGGTACGCGCTCTGCACCTGGAACTGCCCGGCCCCCTCCGCCTCCCCCGCGGCGAACAGCGCGAGCAGGGCGTCGCCGGCCTCGCGACGGAACACGGGAGGGTTCTGCGACGCCACGTCGATGGTGACCAGGTCGCTCGGCACGTAGTCGATCGGGCTCAGCGGCCTCAGCTTGTCGCTCACGACCCAGAGGCTCGCGGGGTCGTCGATCGACATCGCCGACTTGTCGAAGGCGGGCGCGGCAGGCGTCGGGGGCTCGGCGGGGCTGGTCACGGGGGCAGGCTCCTCGGAGGGCTCGGCGGTCGCGGCGGGAGCAGAGGACGACGGAGGCGCGCTCGGCCTCGCACTCGTGCTCGCGTCCGGCGCGGCACCCGAGGTGCACCCCGCGAGCGCAGCCGTCACCAGGGCGAGCGCGAGCGCGGCCAGCGGGGCTGACGCCGACGGGCGGTGTCGCGACGGTCGGCGGCGGGAGGACGGCATCGCACCAGGCTACGGCTCCTCCCCCGACAGCAGCTCTGCCTGCTCCGTCCCCAGGCTCGCCACCACGTCTGGTGGAAGCCGTGCCGGTGCAGTACTTTTGCGGTCTGCGCACGTTCGGTGCGCCTCCCTCGGCTGCAGCGTCGCCGCCTCGCTCCTCCCGTTCCGCAGCCCACGCCCGGTCCCGCAGCTCACGCCCGGTCCCGCAGCCCCCGCCCTGCTCCGCAGCCTCACCACCTCGTGCCCTCCGAAGGACGCCGCGCCATGTCGAGAACCACCGCCTCCTCCTCCCCTGCGACCACCGCCTCCTCGGCACCCGCGGAGCGACAGGGGCTGATGACCCACCGCCAGATCCTCTTCGTGATCTTCGGCCTGATGGCGGGCATGTTCCTGTCGGCGCTCGACCAGACGATCGTCGGCACGTCGATGCGGACCATCGCCGACGACCTCGACGGGCTGAGCCTGCAGGCGTGGGTGACCACCGCCTACCTGATCGTCTCGACGATCTCGACGCCGATCTACGGCAAGCTGTCCGACATCTTCGGCCGGCGGCCGCTGTTCCTGATCGCGATCTCGATCTTCCTGCTGGGCTCGCTGCTGGCCGGCTTCTCGACGAGCATGTACCAGCTCGCGCTGTTCCGGGCCGTGCAGGGCATGGGCGCCGGCGGCCTGATGGCGCTGCCGCTGACGATCATGGGCGACATCCTCGCTCCGCGCGAACGCGCCAAGTACCAGGGCTACTTCCTCGCCGTGTTCGGCATCTCGAGCGTGATCGGCCCGCTGGTGGGCGGGCTCTTCGCGGGTGCCGACCAGATCCTGTTCGTCACCGGCTGGCGCTGGGTGTTCCTCGTCAACCTGCCGATCGGCGTCGTCGCGCTCGCGGTCGTCGTGCGGTTCCTGCACATCCCCGGCCAGGTGCGTCGCGAGAACGTCCGCATCGACTGGTGGGGCGCGGCCTCGGTGATCGTCGCCGCCGTGCCCCTGCTGCTCGTCGCCGAGCAGGGCCGCGAGTGGGGCTGGTCGTCGCCCGGCGCCTTCGCCTGCTACGTGATCGGCGCGATCGGCATCGTGTCGTTCGTCCTGGTCGAGCGGGCGATGGGCGACGACGCGCTCATCCCGCTGAAGCTGTTCCGCAACGCCACCTTCTCGATGGCGACCGTGCTCGGCGTGCTGGTCGGCTTCGGCATGTTCGGCGCGCTGCTGACCGTGCCGCTCTACCTGCAGCTCGTGCTCGGCTCGACGCCGACCGAGAGCGGGTTCCAGATGCTGCCGATGATCGCCGGGCTGATGATCTCGTCGATCGTCTCGGGCCAGCTCATCTCTCGGACGGGCCGCTACCGGATCTTCCCGATCACGGGCACCGCGTTCATGTCGCTCGGCTTCTTCTGGTTCACGAACCTCTCGTACGACAAGCCCTACTGGTTCATGATGATCGGCATGCTGCTGATCGGCCTCGGGCTCGGGCAGCTGATGCAGACGCTCACCATCGCGTCGCAGAACTCGGTCGGCCCGCGCGACATCGGCGTGGCCACCTCGGCGTCGACGTTCTTCCGCCAGATCGGCGGCACGCTCGGCACCGCCGTGCTGTTCTCGGTGCTCTTCTCGCGCATCCCGCAGACGATCGCCGCGGCGTTCGCCGACCCGGCCCTGCAGCGCGACGCCCAGGCCGCGCTCGCCGACCCGAGCGTCACCGCCGACAGCGCGAACGCGAGCATCCTCGGCCTCTACCAGGCGGCACAGAACGGCGACACGTCGCAGGTCGGTGGAGCGCTGAACGGCAACACGTCGTTCCTGAACACGGCCGACAGCCGGCTGGCGGCGCCGTTCCTCGACGGGTTCGCGCAGGCGACCGTCACCGTGTTCTGGGTCGCGCTCGGCATCGTGCTCGTCGCCTTCGTGCTCAGCTTCTTCCTCAAGGCGACGCCGCTGAGGCAGAAGTCGGCCATCGACGAGGCGAACGACGACCGGCTCGCGGCCGAGCTGGCAGCGCAGGAGGCGGCGGCCGCATCGGGCGCGCTGGTCGCGCCGACGACGGGCAGCGTCCCGGTCGTCGAGGGCGACGGGCCGTCGGCGGAGCGACCCGCGTCGGGCGGGCCGTCCTCGGACCGCCCCGCGTCGGGCGGGCCGTCCTCGGACCGACCCTCCTCGAGCTGACCGGGGCTGGTCGCACCCGCCATGAACTGACTGGGAACCCCTCGCGACGCTCGCCGCAGGCTAGGACTCCCTGATCGGCTTAGCTACACTCTCTAGCATGCCTCCCGAGCCGACCCGGCGTAACTACGACGCGACGGGGTACTGGTACGGCTCCAGCGCCAGCGAGCGCGGAGTCGCCGTGCTGAACGCCCTCCGTCGTTACCGCGCCGCCGAGTCGGACATGCGTCGTCGCACCCGCGACAGCATGAAGATGAACGAGACCGACCTCGCCGCGCTCCGGTTCCTCGTGCGGGCCGGCCGCAAGCACGAGCCCGTCAGCGCCAAGGTGCTGGCCGAGCACCTCGCCATCACCTCCGCGTCCACGTCCGTGCTGATCAACCGCCTCGTCGCCAGCGGCCACGTCGAGCGCCTGCCCCACCCCACCGACAAGCGCGGCGTCCTGCTGCGGGCCACCGAGGGCACGCACGCCGAGGTCACCGACACGCTCTCCGGCATGCACGGCCGCATGATCACCGCGGCCCAGGGGCTCTCGCCCGACGAGACCGCAGCCGTCGTCTCGTTCCTCGAGGCCATGACGGCCGCCGTCGACGTCGACGATCACGCCCTCGCCGAGATCGCCCTGGCCGAGGCGCGGGCCGAGGCAGAGGCCGAGGCACTCGCCGAGCTCGAGGGCCGCGACGCCGTCCCCGCTGGGACTGCCGCCGCCGAGCCGTCGCGCGACGCCCACGCCGGCTCGGAGCCCGTCTCCGCCTGACCGGACCCGCTGGCCGCAAATGCCGACCGGGCGCGCTGCAATACCGGCTTTTCCCCTTGTTGCAGGGGCGATTTCGGGCAGATGGTCGGCATTTGCGGAGCTATAGCCGCCATGACGGCAACTCGGGCGGCTGCGGCCGCAGGTCAGCTGGCCGAGGAGGCGCGGGGCGGCTCGGCGACGACGAACGTCGCGTCCGGGAGGCGTCTGCGCATGACGGCCACCGCCTCCTCGTTGCTGTCGACCAGCACGTAGCGACGACCCAGCGCCTCGGCCACCGCGCCGAGCGTGCCGCTGCCGGCGAAGAAGTCGAGCACCCAGTCGCCCTCGCGCGACGACGCCTGCACCATGCGCCGCAGCACCCCCTCGGGCTTCTGCGTCGGGTAGCCGGTCTTCTCGCGTCCCGTCGGCGACACGATGGTGTGCCACCAGACGTCGGTCGGCAGCTTGCCGCGCGCGACCTTCTCGGGCGTGACCAGGCCGGGCGCCATGTACGGCTCGCGGTCGACGGTCTCCGAGTCGAAGAAGTACCCCTTCGGGCTCTTCACGTAGACGAGGATCGTGTCGTGCTTCGTCGGCCAGCGGTTGCGGCTCTTGGCGCCGTAGTCGTAGGCCCAGATGATCTCGTTGAGGAACGAGTCGCGGCCGAACAGCGCGTCGAGCAGCACCTTCGCGTAGTGCGCCTCGCGGTAGTCGAGGTGCAGGTAGAGCGTGCCGTCGTCGGCGAGCAGCCGCCACGCCTCGGCGAGCCTCGGCTCGAGGAACGACCAGTAGTCGTCGAAGCGGTCGTCGTAGCGCATCAGGTCGCCGCGGATCCGCTCGTAGCCGAGGCCCTTGAAACCGGTCACGGCGGTCACCGAGTCGGGCACGCTGCGGACCGACGTCGTCGAGCGCCGCGTCTGCGGCCGGCCCGTGTTGAACGGAGGGTCGAGGTAGACGACCGTGAACGCGCCGTCGGGCAGCGTCGGGGTCACGTCGAGGTTGTCGCCGTGGACCACGAGACTCGAGGAGGCGCGGGTCCAGTCGACGGGCATGGTCGCCATCCTCTCGCACCGGTGGACACCCCCGGAGCCACCCGGCGTACCGTGTCGGGATGAGCACAGCAGTCGAGAACCGCCCCGATCAGAACCAGTACGTCCTCGTCGAGGACGGCAGCACGATCGGGCTCGCCGCCTACGACGTCGTCGGCGACGAGATCCGCTTCACGCACACCGAGATCGAGCCGGCCCGCCGCGGCGCCGGCCTCGGGGCACAGCTCGTGCAGGGCGCGCTCGACGACGTCCGCTCCGAGACGTCGCTGCGCGTCGTGCCGATGTGCCCGTTCGTCGTCGACTGGGTCGACGAACACGTCGACTACCAGGAGCTCCTGACGCGCTAGGCCCTGGCCTCGGGGACGGGCCCGGCCTCAGGCTCGGGGACGGGCACGGGCACGGGCACGGGCCGCGATGGCCCGGGCGTCACGTCGAGTGGTCAGTTCCTGTCGTTCCCCCGCGCGGGACGGACAGTTGCTGACCACTCGAGGGTCCCGAGCTCGGGGCCGGGTCCTGGGAGGTCGGCGACCGGTCCCCGGGGCCGAGCCCGCGCCTCCTTCGGTCAGGCTCTGCTGCTCAGGGGACGCGGCGGAGCCACTCCGGCGTCGCGAACTTCGTGGTGACGAGCTGCTCGGCCGCCTGCAGCTCGTCGTCGGTGACGTGGCCGACCTCGGCGCCGTAGAGGCCGGTGAACGTCTGCTTCATGCGCTCGATGATCTCGGCGCGCGGCAGCCCGGTCTGGCTGCGCAGCGGGTCGACGCGCTTGGCGGCGCTGGTCGTGCCCTTGTCGCTCATCTTCTCGCGGCCGATGCGGAGCACCTTCACCATCTTCTCGCCGTCCATGTCGTACGACATCGTGGCGTGGTGCAGCAGGGCCCCGTTGCCGAGGCGCTTCTGGGCGGCCCCGCCGATCTTGCCTTTCGCGCTGGTGATGTCGTTCAGCGGCTGGTAGAACGCGTCGATGCCGAGCGACTTCAGGGCGGTGATGACCCACTCGTCGAGGTACGCGTAGCTGTCGGCGAAGCTCATGCCCTGCACGAGCTCGCCGGGGGCGTAGAGCGAGTAGGTGACGATCGACTGGGCGTCCATGAACATGGCGCCGCCTCCGCTGATGCGCCGCACGACCTCGAAGCCGTGCTCGGCGGCCGCGTCGAGGTCGACCTCGTTGCGCAGCGACTGGAAGCTGCCGATGACGACGGCGGGCTGGTCCCACTCCCAGAAGCGGAGGGTGGGCTGGCGGCGGCCGGCCCCCACCTCCTCGGTCAGGACCTGGTCGAGGGCGAGGTGCATGTTCGGCGAGACGGGCGCGTCGTGGATGATCTGCCAGTCGTGGTCGCGCCAGTCGGTCGCCTTCGAGAGGCTGCGGCGGATGGCCGTCGCGACCGCGTCGGGCGAGAAGCCGAGCAGGACGGCGTCGTCGGGGAGGCCCGCCTTGATCGCGGCGGCGATGGACGCCGCGTCGGATTCGACCGGCAGGCCGTTCACGGCATGGTCGATGGCGTCGAGCGCCGTGTCGGGCTCGAGGAAGAAGTCGCCCGCGAGCCGGAACTCGGCGATGCGTCCTTCGCGCACCTCCAGGTCGACCACCACGAGCTTGCCGCCAGGGACCTTGTACTCACCGTGCATGGCTGCAGCCTATGCCTGCGCGCTCTGCGTCGGGGCTGTGGCAAATGCCGACCGCAGCAGCATGAACGGCCCCGCAACCCTTGGATATCCCACTATGCGAGGTCCCGCGGTCGGCATTTGCGGCTTGCGCACGGCGACGGCGCGCCGCGGGTCGAGGGGCGCGGCAGGGCAGGTCAGGGGCGCGGGAGGCGGGCGTCGAGCCACGCGACGAGGTCGGCGAAGACCTGGGCCCGGTTCGTCTCCTTGAAGACCTCGTGCCGGGCGCCGTCGTAGACGACGAGCTCGACGTCCGTGAGGCCGCTGCGCGACACGTAGGCCTCGGCGAGCTTGCGGGCGCTCTCCTCGCCGCCGAGAGGGTCGTCTCCCCCGACGAGGATCAGCAGCGGCACGTCGCGGTCGAGCTGCTTGGCCGGACGCCCGAGCAGGCGCAGCGCGTCGCGCCAGCCGAACAGGGTCGCGACCTTCGCGTCGACGGCCAGCGGGTCGGCCGCCATCTCGGCCGCGACCGCCGGGTCGCGGCTCAGCCACTCGAAGCCGGTCGTGCCGAGGTGCGCGTGCCGGGCGTTGAGGTCGCCGCCGTTCATGCTGCCGGGCACCCGGTACGCGGTCCCGCTGAGCACGACGGCGTCGTAGAGCGAGGCCCGCTCGTCGACGATCTTCTGGAGCATCAGCGACCCCCACGAGTGGCCGAGCGCCACGAGGGGGAGGCCGGGTGCGTCGTCGCGGATGATCCCCGTGAACTGGACGACCGCCTCCACCGCTCCCCGCAGCCCCGACGGGCCGAGGCGGCCGAGCTTCGTGTGGTCACCGCTGTGCTGCCCGAGGCCGGTCGCGCCGTGGCCGAGGTGGTCGTCGGCGTAGACCGTCCAGCCGGCGCGGACGAGCTCCTGCGCCAGCTCCTCGTAGCGGAGCGCGTGCTCGCCGACGCCGTGCATCAGCTGGACGGAGCCGCGCGGGTCAGCCGCCCGCCAGACGTACCAGTGGACGGTGACGCCGTGGGCGTCGACGAACGTGTGGTCGCCTCGCGCGGCGGAGAAGGTGGGCACGGTGCCATCCTCGCATCAGCGGGCCGTGGGCGGCGGGCGGCTCGGCGCCTGGGGCGACTCGGGCTGCAGGACCCGACCGGGAGGGCTGCAACCACCGGATGTCGCGGTGTTGCAGCCGACGGAGGGCCCGAACGGTCGGCATTTGCGGAGCCCGAACCGGAGCCCGGGCCTACGCCGCACACCCTCCGGCGCGCACGGGGGCGTGCGCAGGTCCGGAGGGTGCGGAGGAGGCGCGGAGCGCGCCGGGCAGGTCAGCGGCGGTCGTCGACGTCGGTGCGGAGCACCCCGAAGGAGGCGTCGAGGTCGACGTCGACCTCGGTCCCGTCGTCGAGGCGCACGTCGACCTCGTACGCGGTGTCGCCGTCGTCGCTGCGGTCGGCGTCGGTCACGGTGCCCCCGCCGGCAGCGGCGATCGCGGCTGCGGCGGCCTGGTCGAAGTCGGCTCCGACGAGGTCGTCGTCGCTGCCCGAGGTGCTGCCGGAGCCGGGCGTGCTCGAGGAGCCGGGCGTGGCCGTCGAGTCGTCGGAGAGGTCGTCGTCGCCGCGGCCGTCCCGGCCGGAGTCGTCGTCGCCGTTGCGGTCGTCACGGCCGGAGCGGTCGTCGCGGCCAGAGCGGTCGTCGCGGCCGGCGCTGTCGTCGTCGATGCGCGACGAGGAGACGCTGAAGTCGTCGCCCAGCAGCACGGTGCTCTCGCGGCCGTCGGGCAGCACGACGTCGACCTCGTAGCCGGGCAGGCCGTCGTCGAGGCGGTCGACGTCGGTGACGGTGCCTCCGCCGGTCTCGGCGAGCGCCGCCTCCTGCGCCCGGTCGTTCGCCGCGCCGCCGACGCGGTCGTCGAGGGTCGACGCGACGGCCACGCCGCCGCCGCCCAGCACGAGGATCCCCACGACCCCGCCGGCGACGAGGAGGGACTTCTTGCTCTTCAGGACGTTCTTCACGGTGTCTCCGATCGTGGGCCGCGGTGCGGCGAGTGGTGCTCTCTCGAGCGATGACCCCACTGTCTCGGGCAGGCGCTGAAGCGCCCCTGAAGCGACCTGAAGGAACGTTCAGCGAGCGTCGCCGCCCGCCCGTCAGTCACCCGCCGCCCGTCACTGCGCGCCGCACCCCGTAGTGGACGATGCACCCCGTCGTTCCGGGGTGCATGGTCCACTCCGGGGTGTCTCGACATCGAGGCGGCGAGGAGGCGCTGGTCACGCCGACAGGTCAGGCAGGTCGGCCTGCAGGTCAGGCGGCGTCGGCCGGCAGGTCGACGACGAAGCGCGCCCCGCCGAGCGGCGCCGTCTCGACCCGCACCGACCCTCCGTGCACTCGCACGATCTCCGCGACGATGGCGAGGCCGAGGCCGCTGCCTCCGGCGTCGCGGTCGCGGGCCTCGTCGAGGCGGACGAAGCGCTCGAAGATCCGCGCGCGGTCGTCCGCGTCGACCCCCGCACCGTCGTCGTCGACCGTCAGGACCGCGCGACCGTCGGCCGTCTCGACGAGCCCCACGGCCACCGCCGAGCGCGCGTGCCGCGAGGCGTTAGCGACGAGGTTGCGGACGACCTGGCCGAGCAGCCCCTCGTCGCCGCGCACACGTGCCGGTCCCACGGCCGTGGCGTCGACGGAGACGCCACGACCGACGCCCTCGCCCGAGCCCGAGGTCGACCCCGAACCCGAGGCCGCACCCCCACCCGCGCCCGCGCTCGTGCCCGTGCCCGTGCCCGACCGCAGGCGAGCCGCCTCCGTCAGCACGAGGTCGTCGAGGTCGACCGGGCGGCGGGCGACGCCGAGCGCGCCCTCGTCGGCGCGGGCGAGGACCAGCAGGCCCTGCACCAGTGAGGTGAGGCGCGCCTCCTCGCCGAGGACGGTGCCGGCCAGCGCCCGCCCGTCGATGCTCTCGGGGTGCAGCAGCGCGACCTCGGCGTGCTGGCGGATGGTCGCGAGCGGCGTCTTGAGCTCGTGCGAGGCGTCGCCGACGAAGCGCCGCTGCGCGGTCGCGGAGGCGTCCAGCCGGTCGAGCATGCCGTTGAGGGTCGAGGCGAGCCGCGACACCTCGTCTCCCCCACCTGGGTCGGCGAGGCGGTGCGACAGGTTCGCGGCGGTCACCTCGGCGACCTCGCGGCGCATCGACTCGACCGGGCGCAGCGCCCGCCCGACCACGAACCAGGTCGTCACCCCCAGCACGAGCAGCGCCACGGGGACGGCCACGCCGAGCGTCAGCAGGCTGGCCGAGGAGGCGGCCTGCGCCTCGTCGAGGGAGCGCGCGGCCACGACGTCCCACCGTGTCGTGACGGTCTGGACGTCGAGGTCGTCGTCGCCCTCGGCGGCGGCGGCAGCGGCAGCCGCAGCGCTCGCGTCCTCGGCTGCCTCACGCGCGTCGTCGGCCGCGTCGCGAGCGGCCTCGGCGGCGTCGTCCTCGTCGAGTGCGTCGTCGTCGTCGGACGGGGACTCCGACGGCTCCGGCGCGGTGGACGGGCTCGCGCTCGGGCTCGACGACGGCGAGGGAGTCGACGTGGTCGTGCTCACCGACTCGGCACCGTCGGTCTCGACGACGAAGTCGTCCCCGTCGAGCGAGACCCGGCTGCCCGAGGCGGCCCCTGCGAGCTGTCGCGCGTACCCGGCGAGGTCGTCGTCGCCGCCCGTCGCGACGAGCTGCCCCGCGGAGTCGAAGACGGCCACGAGCGCTCCGTCCGCGTCGCCGGAGACGGCGACGGCCGGGCTCGACCCGCCCGCGAGCGCGGCGACGGCCCGGTCGACGTCGGCGGACGCGGCCGAGCGCGGGGCGTCCGCGAGCACCGCCTGCTGCACCAGCGCGAAGACGAGCGCGAACGCGCCGAGCGTGAGCGCCACAGCGAGCACGGCGGCCGCGGTGATGCGGAGGCGCAGCGAGCCACGGCGACCGGTGCGGGCCTGTCGACCGGCGCGGGCCGCGCGGCCACCGTCGTCGTCGCGACCACCGGGGCCGACGCGACCGGCGTCGTCAGCCACCCCGCGCCTCCAGCCGGTAGCCGGCCCCACGCAGGGTGACGATCGACTCGCGGCCGAAGGGGCGGTCGACCTTGTTGCGGAGGTGCCGGACGTACACCTCGACGATGTTCGGGTCGCCCTCGAAGTCGTCGTTCCAGACGCCGTCGAGCACCTCGCGCTTCGTGACGACGCTGCCGGCACGGCGCATCAGGAACTCGAGCACGGCGAACTCGCGGCTCGTCAGCTCGATCTGCTCGTCGCCGCGGCGGACGTCGCGCGACGCCGGGTCGAGCCTCAGGTCGCCGGCCTCGAGCACGACCGGCCGCTCCCGGGCCCCGCGGCGGACGAGCGCACGGAGGCGGGCGAGCAGCACCGCGAACGAGAACGGCTTGGTGAGGTAGTCGTCGGCACCGGTGTCGAGGGCCTCGACCTGGTCCCACTCGCCGTCCTTGGCCGTGAGCATGATGACCGGCGTCCAGTCGCCTCCTTCGCGCATCGCGCGGCAGACGGCGTAGCCGCTCATGCCGGGCAGCATGATGTCGAGGACGACCACGTCGTAGCTGCCCTCGCGCGTGCGCCAGAGCGCGTCCGTGCCGGTGCCCGCCACGTCGACGGCCATGCCCTCGGCCTCGAGCCCGACGCGGAGCCCCTCGGCCAGCGTCGGCTGGTCCTCGACGACGAGCACGCGCACGGCAGCCCCTTCTTCGCGCGCACCCTGCCCGCGTGCCCATCCTGGCGCGGGTGCGCTGAAGCGGGGCTGAAGCGGCGCGCGGGGCGGATCGCAGGAGCCGCGCGCTAGTGCGCCGAGTAGCCGCCGTCGACGAGGTGGTAGCTGCCGGAGATGAACGAGGCCTCGGGGCTGAGGAGGAACAGCACGAGCGCCGCGACCTCGGAGTCGGTGCCGAGGCGGCCTGACGCGTGCTGGCCCTCGAGGGCGTGCAGCTCGTCGGTCGACATCGACGAGCGGACGAGCGGCGTGTCGATGAAGCCCGGGCCGACGGCGTTGGTGCGGACGCCCTGCGCCGTGTACTCGAGCGCCGCGACCTTGGTCAGGCCGATCAGGGCGTGCTTGCTCGTGACGTACGCGGCGTTCTTCGCGATGCCGACCGAGCCGAGCACGGAGGCCATGTTGACGACGGCTCCGCCGCCGGCCTCCACCATCGCGGGCAGCTGGAACTTGAGGCCGTAGAAGACGCCGTCGAGGTCGACCGAGCGGACCCTGTCCCAGGCGGCGATGTCGTAGTCGCCGATGGTCTGCGGCGCGGCGCCGATGCCGGCGTTGTTGACGGCGAGGTGCAGGGCGCCGTAGGTCTCCTTCGCGAACGCGACGGCCGCCTCCGAGTGCTCCCACTTCGCGGTGTTCTGCTCGAACGGGGCCGCGGTGCCGCCGGCCGAGGTGATCTCGTCGACGATGCGCTGTGCCGCCTCGACGTTGATGTCGGTCACGACGACCGACGCCCCCTCCGCCGCGAGCTGGCGCGAGACCTCGGCGCCGATGCCGCTCCCGCCGCCGGTCACGATCGCCGTCTTGCCGCTGAACTTGCCCATGCTGTCGCTTCTTCCTCGTGTCGTGTGGGGCTCTTCGACGAGCCGCCCTCGACGATACGCCTGCATGGACCTGACAGCAACAGGTGTCGTACATCGTGGCAGATCGTTTACTTAGGCGAGCTAAATGATTAGGCTGGCGGGCGATGACCGAGACCACCGCACCCGCAGCTGCAGCACCCGCACGCCGCACCGTCCCGCACGCCCAGCTCGCCTCCGACGTGCGCGGCTCCGTGCTCCGCCTCGCCCGCCGGATGCGCCAGCAGAAGGCCGACGTCGACGTCTCCGACGCGCAGATGACGGCCCTGGGCTACGTCTTCCACGAGCAGCCGCTCACCATCGGGGCCCTGACCGAGCACGAGGGCGTCACTCCCCCGTCGATGAACCGTACGGTCGGCAAGCTCGTCGACGCCGGCCTGGTCAGCCGTCGGGTCGACGACGACGACCGTCGCCGGGTGGTGCTCGAGACGACGGAGGCGGGTGCCGCGTTCGTGCTCGAGACCCGACGCCGCCGCGACGAGTGGCTGGTGCCGCGGCTGGCCGCGCTGACCGCCGACGAGCGCCGCACCCTGGCCGACGCCACCGAGATCCTGCGGAAGCTGAACCGGTCGTGAGCGCGATGTTCCGCTCGCTCGGCCTCTACAACTACCGGCTCTGGTTCGGCGGCGCGCTCGTCTCGAACACGGGCACGTGGATGCAGGCCACCGCGCAGGACTGGCTCGTGCTCACCCACCTCACCGACCACGACGCGACCGCGGTCGGCATCACCATGGCGCTGCAGTTCGCGCCGCCCATCCTGCTCGTGCCCGTCACCGGCCTCATCGCCGACCGGTTCGACCGGCGCCGCATGCTGATGCTCACCCAGGGCACGATGGCCCTGCTCGGCCTGGCCCTCGGCCTGCTGGTGCTCACCGACGTCGCGCAGCTCTGGATGGTGTGGATCTTCGCGCTCCTGCTCGGAACGGTGAACGCGATCGACGCCCCGATCCGACAGAGCTTCGTGTCGGAGCTCGTCCCCCCGGGGCACCTCTCGAACGCCGTCTCGCTGAACTCGGCCTCGTTCAACGGCGCGCGCCTCCTCGGCCCGGCCGTCGCCGGCGTGCTGATCGCGAGCGTGGGCACCGGCTGGGTGTTCCTGATCAACGCGGCGTCGTTCGCGGCGGTGCTGCTGTCGCTGCGGTTCATCCGGGTGTCGCAGCTCGAGCACAAGCCGCCGGTGTCGCGGGCCAAGGGCCAGATCCGCGAGGGGTTCCGCTACGTGAAGGGGCGCCCCGACCTGCTCGTCGTCTTCACGATGATCTTCGTGATCGGCACCTTCGGGCTCAACTTCCCGATCTTCACCTCGACGATGGCGAGCGTCGAGTTCGGCGTCGACGCGAGCGGGTTCGGCCTGCTGTCGTCGTGCATCGCCGTGGGGTCGCTGACGGGCGCCCTGCTCTCGGCCCGACGCGAGCGCCCGCGGATGCGGGTGCTGGTGCTGGCCGCCGCCTCCTTCGGGGTGACCTGCACCGTCGCCGCGCTGATGCCCAGCTACTGGACGTTCGCCGCCGTGCTCGTCGCCGTCGGGCTGTCGTCGATCACGCTGATGACCACGGCCAACAGCACGGTGCAGCTGTCGACCGCGCCCGAGATGCGCGGCCGCGTGATGGCGCTCTACATGGCGATCTTCACGGGCGGCACGCCGCTCGGCGCCCCGATCGTGGGCTGGGTCGCCGACACGGCCGGGCCCCGCTGGGCGATCGGCGTCGGCGCCGCGGCCGGCTTCGTCGCCGCGGGGATCGCCGTGGTCTGGCTCGTGCGCCGTCAGCACCTGCGGGTGCGGCGCGTGGCACCGGTCGCCGCGGCCGCGGACGCCGGGGTCGTGCGGCGGATCGCCCCGCGGCTCGTGCCGCACTTCACCGTCGAGCACGACGGCGACGGGGGCCGACCCGCGCGCGAGCGGCGCGACGAGGCCGCCGCCGTGCTGGCCGCCGACGAGGTCGCGTCGCGCACGTCGTGAGCGCGTGGCCGCTGAGCGCAAGGGGCTACCACGGTCGGGCCGCCCGGCGTACAGTCCGCCCATGACGAGTCCTCGGGTCTGATCCGGCCCCGCGGCGTCCCGTCGTGGAGGGTCCTTACATGGGCAGGACAGCGCGGTGTGCGGCAGCGGCCCTCGCCGCCGTCGTCGCCGGAGGTGCGCTCGGCCTGGCAGCGGACGCCCGCGCCGTCGACGGCCCCTACGACTACGTCGCGGTCTCGTTCCTCCTGCTGGCGTCCGCACTCGTCGTCGGGGGCGTCGTCGTGCTGCTCGTCGCGCTGGCCGACCGCCTGCTCGGACGGCTGCCGGCGTCGAGCTCGGAGACGGCGCCGACCCCGCCCCCCGCCGCGCCCGTGCTCACCCCCGAGGAGGCGGTCCGCACGTCGGCCTCGGAGCCGGCTGCTCTCGCGTCGGCCTGGACGACGACCCGCCGGCACGCGGCCATGGCAGGGCGCGCGGCGACCTCGGCGACCCACCGAGCGGCTGCGGCGCGGCGTTCCGCGACGAGCTCCCTCACGGACGCGGTCACGCGGTCCGTGGCCGCTGCGCGTGCCGCCGGGGCGGCGAGGTCGACGGCTGCGCACGCGACCTCGGCTCCCGGACCACTCGAGGACGAGTCCGAGCGGACCGCCGTCGGCGCGGGCGTCCCGCTCGCCACGTCGTCGCCCGCGGCAGCCCGGGACCTGGACCGTCCGCAGCACGACGACCAGAGCCCGGCCGAGCCCCCTGAGCGCCCAGACGGCCCAGGTGCCCTGGCGGGCGGGCACGGTGCAGCACCCCGCGGGGCCGCGGCTCAGCGCTTGCTGTAGTCGAACGACAGCCGCATCCGGTCGCCCCGGAACACGATCGTCGAGTACTCGAAGGCACCGCCTGCGGCGTCCGAGATGACGTCGGTCAGCTGCAGGACCGGGTCGCGCGGCTGCAGGTGCAGCAGCTCGGCGTCGACCGCGGTGACGGCCACCGCCTCGAGCGACTCGGCGACGTCGTGCATGGCCAGGTCGAACGCCGACTCGAGCACGACGCAGAGCTGCTCGCCCACGACGTCGAGACGGTCGAGGGTCGGTGCGAGGTCGGCGGGCACGAACGAGCGGTGGACGCTCAGCGGCTGCCCGTCGACGGAGCGCAGCCGGACGATCGCGAAGACGAGGGCACCCGGCGGCAGCCTCAGCCGCTCGCGGACGCGCGTCGGCGCGGGCTCGCAGACCAACGAGACGAGCTCGGTCGAGATGTCGTAGCCGAGCACCTCGAGCTGCTCGCGGATACCCTGGTAGGCCGGCGAGACGGCCGTGATCTTGTCGGGGGCGACGTAGGTGCCCTTGCCCTGGACCCGCACCAGCAGCCCGTCGGCGGTGAGCTTCGTGAGGACCCCCCGGACGGTCATCCGGCTCAGGCCGAACAGCCGGTTGAGCTCGTTCTCGGACGGGATGCGCTGGCTCGGGGCCCACTCGCCGCTCGCGATGCGCGCGCGGAAGATCTCTTCGAGCTGCTGGTAGAGGGGGACGAGGGAGTCCCGGTCGACGACGTCGGACACGAGCACCACCCTCCCAGATCCCTCACGGCGAATTCTTGCGGAGTCTACTTGTCTAGCCCTGTATGGACATGTACATTCCGAGCAGGTGCCGGAGGCGGCACCACCCCCACGAGGAAGTGAGGTCGAATCCGTGGTCGCATCGACACTGTCCATGACCCGGACCGCGCGGGACGCCGGCTACGCGGTGCCCGCGGTCAACGTCTTCGACGAGATCAGCATGCGAGCCGTGCTCGCCGCCGCGGAGCGGACCGCGTCCCCGCTCATCGTCCAGATCTCGACCAAGACCGTCCGCACCGCTGGCTGCGCGTTCGTCACCGACCTCTTCGCCGCCCTGGCCCGCGACGTGACCGTGCCGGTGGCCCTGCACCTCGACCACTGCCCCGACCGGGCGGTCCTCACCGAGGTCATCGCCTCCGGCTGGTCCTCGGTGCTCTTCGACGCCTCCGACCGCGACCTCGACGACGCCGTGCGCGAGACGCACGAGGTCACCGCCGAGGCCCACGCGGCCGGCGTGGACGTCGAGTCCGAGATCGAGAACATCCTCGGCGTCGAGGACGGGGTCGGCAGCGACGAGTCGCAGCACGCCTACTCCGTCGAGCAGCTCGCCGAGATCGCGGAGAGCACCGGCAGCGACCTGCTGGCCCCGCAGCTGGGCACGAGCCACGGGCTCTACAAGGCGCACCCGCAGCTGCTGCCCGAGCGGGCGGCCGAGCTCGCGGCGCTGACCGACCGCCCGATCGTGCTGCACGGCGGGACCGGCCTGTCGGAGGCGGACTTCCGGTCGTTCATCGACGCGGGGGTCTCGAAGGTCAACATCTCGACGGCGGTCAAGCACGCCTACATGCAGGCGTCCCTGGCCCACCTCGAGGTGGCGCGCGCGAAGGACCGCTGGGACCCGCCCCGCCTGATCGCCGACGTCTCCGCCGCCGTGACCGACGTCATCGCCGAGCACGTCGCCTGGTTCGGGGCCGACGGCAAGGCCGCCGGCACCGGGAGCGCACGATGACGAGGGCCCTCCTCTTCGACTGCGACGGGGTGCTGGCCGACACGGAACGCGACGGCCACCTCCCCGCGTTCAACGAGACGTTCGAGCACTTCGGGCTGCCCGTCCGGTGGAGCGCCGACGACTACGCACGGGTGCTGCGCATCGGCGGCGGCAAGGAGCGTCTCACCTCGCTGCTGACACCCGAGTTCGTCGAGCGCGCCGGCCTGCCCGACGACGAGGAGGCGCAGCGCGCGACGATCGCGGAATGGCACGCGGAGAAGACCCGCCGGTACACCGCGAAGGTGCGGGCGGGCGAGATGCCCGGCCGCCCGGGCATCGCCCGCATCGCCGACGAGGCGCACGCCGCCGGCTGGCTGCTCGCGGTCGCGTCGACCTCGGCCGAGGAGTCCGTCCGGGCCGTGCTCGAGCACGTGGTGGGGCCCGAGGCCGCCTCGCGGTTCGCGGTGTTCGCCGGGGACGTCGTCCCCCGCAAGAAGCCCGCCCCGGACATCTACGAGCTCGCGCTCCGCGAGCTGGGGGTGCCGGCCGACGACGCCGTCGTCGTCGAGGACAGCGCCAACGGCCTGCGTGCTGCGGTCGCCGCTGGCCTGTCGACGGTCGTGACGACGAGCAGCTTCACCGTCGACGAGGACTTCTCGGGAGCCGCGCTCGTCGTCGACAGCCTGGGCGACCTGCCCGCCTCCCCGAGCCGGGTGCTCGCCGACCCGCGTGGCGTCGGGCCCCTCGACGTCGTGGACCTCGGCACCCTCGTCGCGCTGACGCACTGACCCGACCGAACCCGAACCCCGAACACAGGAGACCGAGGAACACATGAGCAACGACGCTCCCCCCGCCGACACGAACTCGTCCCGTCTCGTGGACGCCGTCCGGCTGATCGCCCAGACCTGCGTCGACAACGAGGCGTACTTCTGCGACCTCGACGCGGTCGCGGGCGACGGCGACTTCGGCTACTCCCTGGCGCGCGGCTTCGAGACCGTCCTCGCCGACCTCGACCAGTTCGACCACGACGACCTCGGGGCGTTCCTGCAGAAGGTGGCCACGACGATGAGCAGCCGGATGGGCGGCACCTCGGGCCCGATCTGGGGCACCGCCTTCCTCCGTGCCGCGATCACGATGAAGGGCAAGAGCGAGACGACGCCCGACGACGCGGTCGCGATGCTCCGGGCCGCGATCGAGGGCATCAAGAAGCGCGGCGGCGCCGACGTCGGCGACAAGACCCTGCTCGACGCGCTCGTGCCCCTGACCGACGCCGTCGAGGCCGACGTCGCCGCGGGCACCGACGCGGCCGGGACGGCGCGGCACGCCGCCGAGGTCGCGCGGGCCGCCGCCGAGGCCACCGCGAGCCTCCAGGCACGACGGGGCCGCGCCTCCTACACGGGCGCGCGGAGCATCGGGTCCCCCGACCCCGGAGCGATCGCGGTCGCCGTGCTCGCCGAGCGCGTCGCGGGCGCGTGGTGACCCGGCACGTCCGACCGACTTCCCCTCCCCCTCCCACCACGGCGACACACGACGAAGTGAGGCACCCGCAATGAAGAAGTTCATCAACGACCCGAAGGCGTTCGTCCCCGAGATGCTCAAGGGCCTCGCCCTGGCGAACCCCGACACGCTCACCTACGACCCGAAGTACAACCTGATCGTCCGCGCCGACGCGCCGGACCAGGACAAGGTGTCGATCGTGCAGGGCTCGGGCTCCGGCCACGAGCCCGCCCACGTGATGGTCGTCGGCAAGGGCATGCTCGATGCTGCCTGCCCCGGAGACGTCTTCGCGGCCCCGCCGACCGACTACGTGGTCGAGGCGGCGCGTCGGGTCCAGAGCGAGAAGGGCGTGCTGCTGCTGGTCAACAACTACACCGGCGACAAGATGGCCTTCGAGATGGCCGAGGAGCTCGCCGACGCCGAGGGCATCAAGGTGAAGACCCTGTTCATCGACGACGACGTCGCCGTCAAGGACTCGACCTACACGATCGGCCGTCGAGGCGTGGCCGGCAACTTCTTCGTGATCAAGGCGGTCGGGGCGGCGGCCGAGGAGGGCGCCGACCTCGACGAGGTCGTCCGCGTCGGCGAGAAGGTCAACTCGGTCACGCGCACGATGGGCGTCGCCCTGACGGCCTGCACGCCTCCCTCGAAGGGCTCGCCGCTGTTCGAGCTGGGCGACGACGAGATCGAGGTCGGCGTCGGCATCCACGGCGAGCCGGGCCGGGCCCGTCAGAAGATCGTGCCCGCCGACGAGATCGTCGACCTGCTGCTCGAGCCCATCGTGTCCGATCTGCCGTTCTCGGACGGCGACGAGGTGGCTCTGATGGTCAACGGCCTCGGCGGCACTCCGATCAGCGAGCTGTACCTGCTCTACGGCATCGCCCACGAGAAGCTCGTCGCCCAGGGCATCACCCCGGTCCGCAGCTACGTCGGCGAGTACTGCACGTCGCTCGACATGGCCGGCGCGTCGATCACCCTGGTCAAGCTCGACGACGAGGTGAAGCGCCTGCTGGAGGCGCCGGCGGAGATCCCGCTGCGCACCTTCTAGGGACCGGGCACGGCCGTGGCCGCAGCTGCGGTCGCGGCTGTCCGGGGACCTATGCTCGCTGCATGCGCAGACCCAGGACAGCCGCGGCCAGGGCGCTCGGCACAGCCGCCGCGGGCATGGTCGTCCTCGCGCTCTCGCTGACGGGCTGCACGCCGGGCGAGTCCGGCGCCAGCGCTCCCCTCCTCGTCGAGACGATGCCGGCGGCCACGCCGGACCCGGACGGCTTCCCCGTCGGCGCGGCGCTCGACTACCAGCTCGGCGGCTCCTCCGACCCGCCGAGCGGCACCGGGATCGTCGTGCGGGACAGCACCGAGCAGCCTGCCTCCGGGGTGTGGAACGTCTGCTACGTGAACGGGTTCCAGACCCAGCCGGGCGTGGAGTGGCCCGACGAGTGGCTGCTGCACCGCTCCTCCGGCGAGCTGCTGGTCGACCCCGGCTGGCCCGACGAGCACCTCTTCGACCTCGCCGACGCGACCACGAGGGAGGCGGTGGCCGAACGGATGCGCGCGACCGTCCAGGGCTGCGCAGACGACGGCTTCGACGCCGTCGAGTTCGACAACCTCGACTCGTACACCCGGTCCGACGGCGCCTTCGACCTCGACGACGCGGTCGCCTTCGCGACCCTGCTCGTCGGCGAGGCCCACGACACCGGGCTGCTCGCCGGGCAGAAGAACACCGCCGAGCTGGAGGCGCGGGGCCGCGACGAGATCGGCTTCGACTTCGCGGTGGCCGAGGAGTGCGACCGCTACTCGGAGTGCGACGCCTACACGTCCGTCTACGGCGACCACGTGCTCGCGATCGAGTACACGGACGACCTGCGCGACACCGTCGAGGGGCTCTGCGCCCGGGCGACGACCCCGCGCAGCACCGTCGTGCGCGACCGCGACCTGGTGCCGGCCGACGACCCCGGGTACTCGTTCGCTCGCTGCTGAGCCGGCTACGCCTCGCGCGTGATCTCCACGGTCACGAACAGCGACGACGCGCCCGACCCCGCGTACACCCCGCGCAGCGGCGGCACGTCGCGGTAGTCGCGGCCGTGGCCGACGACCACGTGACGGTCGCCGATGTCGATCAGGTTCGTGGGGTCGTAGCCGTGCCAGGCTCCGCAGAACCACTCGATCCAGGCGTGCGACTCTCCCGTGACGGTCTCGCGGAGCTCCGCCGACGGCCGCGGGTGGAGGTACCCGCTGACGTACCGCGCCGGGATCCCCGCCGCGCGGAGCGCCCCCACGGTCACGTGCGCGATGTCCTGGCAGACCCCGGCCCGGGCGGCCCAGCTCTCGGCGGCCGTCGTCTTCACGTTGGTGACGCCGGGCAGGTACCGGACCGCGCCTCCTACCCTCTGGCAGATCTCCATCGCGGTCGAGCAGGGCGAGGTCGACGCCCCCTTCGCCTCGAGGGCCAGGTCGACGAGGTCGGCCGGCGGCGCCGTCAGCGGCGTCTGCTCGAGGTGCTCCACGAACTGGGCGGTGGCGCCGGCGACGCGGGCCAGGTCGTCCCAGCCCGTCGTCGTCTCGGGGTGCAGCACCGGCCGCAGCTCGACGGTCGAGGTCGCCGTCAGCGACAGCTGCCGGTGCGGCAGCAGCACCTCGAAGGCCGACACCCGGGTGCCCCAGTAGTCGACGTACTCGTGGGTCCCTGCGGCGGGGTCGATGCGGAGGTGCGACGAGAGCACGAACTGCCCCTCGGCGTGCGCCGGCAGCATGCGCGCCTCGTTGTAGCTCGCCACGGCCTCGCCGGCGTAGGAGAAGCCGGTGTGGTGGCGGATCCGCAGCCGGCTCACGATCGCTCACCGACCCAGGTCGGGGCCGCGCTGGTCGGGAAGTACCGCTGGCGGATGGCCTCGGAGGCGGCGCTCGTCGCCGCCTGGACGGCGTCCATCTGGGCCGGCAGGTCGTCGAGGATGTCGCCGATCGGCCGGAACTCGAGCTCGCTGCGCATCTGCCCGAGGATCCGCACTCCCCCGTCGGTCGCGATCACCCGCCCGTTCGACGGCTCGACCTCGCGGAGGCACGCCTCGGCACGGCTGACCGCGAACATCACGCTGCGCGGGAACAGCCGGTCGAGCAGCAGGAACTCCGCCGCGTTGCGGGCGCTCGGCACGCCCCGGTAGGTCCGCAGGTAGGCCTCGTAGGCACCGCACGAGCGGAGGATCGTCGTCCACGACGGCCCCGACGCCTCGGTCAGCGTGCGCGTCGCGAGCAGCCGCGCCGTCATGTCGGCGCGCTCGATCGACCGGCCCAGGGTGAAGAACTGCCACACCTCGTCGCGGCTGGTCGCGCTCTCGATGATGCCGACGGCGAGCGCGCTGCGCTCCCGCACCCAGGCGAAGAACTCGTGCACCTTGTCGTCCGCGACCTTTCGCGGCATGCGGGCGCGGGTCGTGTTGAGGCACTCCCACAGCTCGGTCGAGACGATCTCGCGGGCCCGTCGGGCGTTCTCCCTGGCGGCGCCGAGCGAGTAGGCGATGGAGGCCGGGTCGTGCCGGTCGACGGCCAGCCGGGCGAGCACGTCGCCGCGTGTCAGCGCCTCGTCGGAGGCGGCCTCGCTGCCCATCACCGCGAGCAGGCTGCGGCAGGCGGTGTCCTCGTCGATCCACGGGTCCTCGAGCAGCAGCTGCAGGTGCACGTCGAGGATGCGCGCCGTCCCGTCGGACCGCTCGATGTACCGGCCGATCCAGAAGAGGCTCTCGGCGATGCGGCTCAGCATGGTCGTCCTTCAGTCGTGGTCGTGGGTCTCTGCTGTTGCTCTTGCTGCTGCTGCTGCGCCTGCTGGTCGTTGCGGGGGTCGTCCTGGGGTGCGTGGTCGGGCGTGTGGTCCGCGGCCGCCGCTGCTGCCGCGGCCGCCGCCTCCGGCGTGATCACCGGGATCGACTGCGTCGGCGTCGTCTGCTCCGCGATGAGGGCGCTCACGTCGTGGCCTGCCCAGGCCGCCACGTCGCCGCCGACGATCCAGGTGTCCTTCGACCCGCCTCCCTGGCTGCTGTTCACGACGAGCTGGCCCGCGGGCAGGGCCACGCGCGTCAGCCCGCCCGGCAGCACCCAGACGTCGTCGCCGTCGTGCACGGCGAAGGGCCGGAGGTCGGCGTGGCGGGGCTGCAGGCCGTCGTCGACGAGGGTGGGGATGGTGCTCAGCTGCACGACGGGCTGCGCGATCCAGCCGCGCGGGTCCTGCTGCAGGCGGGTGCGCAGCTCGTCGAGCTCGCGTCGGCTCGCGGCCGGCCCGACGACCAGCCCCTTGCCGCCGGAGCCGTCGACCGGCTTGACCACGAGCTCGTCGAGGCGGTCGAGCACCTCCTCGAGGGCGCCGGGATCCTCGAGGCGCCAGGTGCGCACGTTCGGCAGCAGCGCCTCCTCGCCCAGGTAGTAGCGGATCAGCTCGGGCAGGTACGTGTAGACGAGCTTGTCGTCGGCGACGCCGTTGCCGACCGCGTTCGCGATGGTGACGGTGCCGAGGCGCGCGGCCATCAGCAGGCCGGGCGAGCCGAGCACGGAGTCGGCACGGAACTGCAGCGGGTCGAGGAACTCGTCGTCGACCCGGCGGTAGATCACGTCGACCCGCTCGGGACCGCCGGTCGTGCGCATGAACACCCGGCCGCCCGAGCAGTACAGGTCGCGGCCCTCGACGAGCTCGACGCCCATCAGCCGGGCCAGCAGGGTGTGCTCGTAGTAGGCCGAGTTGAAGACCCCGGGGGTCAGCACGACCACCGTCGGCTCGTCGACCCCCGACGGCGCGCTCTTCTTGAGGGCGGCGAGGAGGCGGGCGGGATAGTCGCCCACGGGGCGCACCTTCATCGAGACGAAGAGCTCGGGCAGCGTCTGTGCCATCACCCGCCGGTTCGAGATCACGTAGCTGACGCCGCTGGGCACGCGGACGTTGTCCTCGAGGACGCACCAGGCGCCGGCCTCGTCACGGATCAGGTCGATGCCGCTGACCTGGATGCGCACGCCGTTCGCGGGGTCGATGCCCGCGGCCTGGCGGTGGAAGTGGCTCGAGCTGGTGATGAGCCCCGCGGGGATCACCCCGTCGGCGACGGCGCGCTGCGGCCCGTAGACGTCGGCGAGGAACGCCTCCAGCGCCTTGACCCGCTGCTTCACGCCCTTCTCGACGTCCAGCCACTCGTCGTGCTCGATCACGCGGGGCACGGCGTCGAGCGGGAACGGTCGCTCCTCGCCCGCGAAGTCGAAGGTGACGCCCTGCGCGAGGTACGAGTCGGCGAGGGCTGCGGTGCGGCCGCGCAGGTCGTCCTGCGTCATGCCCTCGAGGGTCGCGTGGATCTCCTGGTACGCCCGGCGGACCTCGCGGTCGGAGGCGAACATCTCGTCCCAGGCGGGCGCCGGCTGCCTGATGGAGGAGCCCCGGGCCGGGGTCGCCGCGGCGTAGCGGTCGAAGAGGTCTGCCATGGCTCGACGCTACTGACGGGGTGTTGCCAGGGTGTTTCCGGGCGGTTGCGGGCGGGGACGGGGCTCCCGGCGGGGCCAGGTCGGGGCCGGTCGGAGCTCGCCGGGGGCCCGGTCGAGCCGCCGAGCGAGTTCTCGGCGGTCTCATCCGCACGGGCGAGACGCCGCACAGGCGCGGGGACTACCGTCGAGGCAACACGTCAACGTTCCCTGGGAGGACCCATGAGTTTCCGATTCTTGCTCATCGCCATCATCGCGTTCATCGCCTACACCTTCGGCGCGAAGGCCGGGCACGGTCGCTACAAGCAGATCTCGGGCTACGTCGGCTCGTTCTGGAACGACCCCCAGGTGAAGAAGGCGCGCAAGAGCGCCAAGAAGAACGTCGCTGTCGCCCGCAAGGCCGCGATCAAGAAGGCCAAGAAGGCCTCGCGCTGACCTGAGCACGCGTACGTCGACGAGGCCCGTCCCGCTGAGCGGGGCGGGCCTCGTCGTGTGCGCGGCAGGCGCCGCCAGTGCGTCCGGACCCGCGGAACCCGCGCAGACCCTCGCGCGCGCCGAGGGGTGCGCGCGGGTCCGAGGGGTGCGGCCACGTGGGCGCCGCCGCGGTCGGCGCCGCGCTGCGGGCGCTGCGGGCGCTGCGGGCGCTGCGGGCGCTGCCGTAGCGTGGGCGGATGATCCCCGACGCGTCCTCGGCCGGTGACGACCGCCTCCTCGTGGTGCCGGAGCCCGTGCTCGCCGCGGCCGACGGCGACACCGTCACGCCGGTGTGGCTGAACGAGGCAGGAGGCGTGACGTACCGCCTCGGGGACGGTCCCGACCGGCGGTTCGCCAAGTGGGCGCCGCACGGCAGCGGGCTCGACCTGCACGCCGAGGAGATGCGCCTGCGCTGGGCCGTCGAGCACGCCGTCGTGCCGCGGGTGCTCGAGATCGGCAGCGACGACGAGGGCGACCACCTCGTGACCGCGGGCCTGCCGGGCCGCAGCGCCGTCGACCTGCGGTGGGTGCGCGACCCGGAGCGTGCGGTGCGGGCGGCGGGGCACGGGCTCCGCGTGCTGCACGACGCCCTGCCGGTGGACGACTGCCCGTTCAGCTGGTCGGTGGAGGACCGGATCGCGACGAGTGCGCGGGCGCGCACCGCGCCTCCGTCGTCGCACCCCGACTCGCTCGGGCCGGCCCCCGAGGTCGACCGGCTCGTGGTCTGCCACGGCGACGCGTGCGTGCCGAACACGCTGCTGCTCGACGACGGGACGTGGTCGGGCCACGTCGACCTCGACGCGCTCGGGGCCGCCGACCGCTGGGCCGACATCGCCGTCGCGACGATGAGCCTCGAGTGGAACTACGGCCCCGGCTGGGACGCCGTCTGGCTCGACGCCTACGGGATCGACCCCGACCCGCTGCGGACCGCCTTCTACCGGGGGCTCTGGGACGCGACCTGAGGCGCTGGCCGCCGACTACGCGCCGAACCGCGCAGCCCAGGCGTCGAGGTGCTCGAAGACGGCGGACTGGGCCGCGAGCGACGCACGCCAGTCGTCGCCGAGCGTGAGCCCGTGATCGGCCCCCGGGACGGTGACGACGTCTGCTCGGGTCACCAGCTCGGCGGGCCGCCAGAACGGGTCGGCGTCGCCGGCCACGACGAGGTGCTCCGGGCCGGCGTCGCCGAGCGCCGTCCGGACGGCGACGTCGGTGCTGAGCGGCGTGAGCCACGCGCCGGCGAGGCCCTCGCGGAGCGCCCACGGCAGGGCGAGCGTGCCGAGCGACTTGGCCACGACGACGCACGGGCCGTGCGCCCCGGCGGCGCGGGCCGACTCGCGAGCCGCGACCGCCTCCTCCTCGATCAGCGGGACGGGGTCGCCCTCACCGGAGCGGGCGTCGAACGACCACGTGACCGCCTCGACGTGCCAGCCGCGGGCGGCGAGGACGGCCCCCGACCAGGCGAGCAGCGGCGCCGTGACCGCGTAGCCGGCTCCGGGCAGCAGCAGGGCGACGGGCGACCGTGGCTCACGGGCGGCGGCGAGGGTGCGCGACGACATGCCCCGAGCCTAGGAGGCGCGGTGTCCACCGGCGAGGACAGGACGCCGGTCAGGCGGCGGTGCGGCCGCGAGCCCGCCAGCGGCGGGCCAGGTCGCGGCCGTAGAGCACGGCGGCGACGTAGTGCCCGACGAGCCCGAGCAGCAGCACGAAGCTGCTCACGACGACGAGCAGCTGGCCGAGCGCCTCAGGGCCGTCGCCGCCCTCGGAGCCGCGCCACTGGGCCACGACCGCGACGCCGACGAGCAGCATCAGCAGGCCGACGAAGATCAGGGCGGTGCGGACCTTGCCCACCCACGTCACGGGGAAGGAGGCGCCCCCGAACGCGATCAGCGCGATCAGGCTCAGCACCACGTCGGGCAGCAGGATCAGCACGAACACCGGCCAGCTGAGCAGTCCGCCCAGCCAGAAGGCCAGCACCACGACGATGACGGTGAGCCGGTCGGCCACCGGGTCGAGCCAGGCGCCCAGCTCGGAGGTGGTGTGCGTGCGGCGCGCGACGAAGCCGTCGACGAAGTCGGTGAGGAACACGACCGCGATGACGACCATCGACGACCAGTAGTGCTCGCCGACGATGAGCACGACGAAGACCGGCAGCAGGAGGAGGCGGAGGGCCGTGATCGCGTTCGGCACGGTCCGCCACTCGTCGGTGCGGAAGAGGCGGTCGACGAGCTGCACGGGGGCTCCTGGGTCAGGGGGCGGGGCGGCGACGATCCGGGTCGGGCGTCCTGACGATCCTAGGCGGCGGCTCGCAGCGCCACGGCGGAGCGGAGGACGGCGGCCGTCAGTAGCCGTAGTCCTCGAGGGTGCCCGGCGACGTGTCGCCGTCGACGAACGCGTAGCAGAGGACCTCGCGGTCGCCCTCGGCCCAGCTCTGCTCGGTGGGGGTCAAGTAGCCGTACTCGACCACCGAGTCGTCCCAGGGGATGCCGACGAACGACTCGAACTCGGCGTAGCAGCCCTCGTCCGCGAACGCCGTCATCGCCTCGAGGCCGGGCCAGCCGGGCTGCGTGGCGTCGACGGTCGCGTAGGCCTCGTTGTCGTGCTCCTCGTCGCACGGCTGGTAGACGACGCCGTCGATGTCGCCTGACCCCCTGGCCGCGCCCTCGCCGAAGCCGAAGCACTCGCCCACCCTGATGTCGAAGGCCGAGATGTCGGGGGTGCCCCCGGTCGTGCCGGAGCCGCTGCCCGCCTCGTCCGGGTCGCGCTGGACGCCCTGGTCGTCCGCGTCGCCGCCGGTCGTGCCGGGACCGTCGCTCGGCGAGGTCGACGCCGACGCGAGCTCCGCCGCCGAGTGCGCGACGGCGACCGCGGCAGCGGTGCCGCCCGCCAGCACGAGGAGGCCGGCGGCGACGATGCCCCCGATGAGGAGACCCTTGCGGCGGCGCGGCGGCCGGGCGGACGGAGCGGACCAGGTGGAGCCGGGCGCGGTCGACGCGTACGGCGCGTACGGCGTGGGCGCCGTCGCGTGAGGATCGGGCGCGGCCGTCGCGTATGGCGCGGGCGCCGGCGCGCCGAACGCGGCCGGGCCGGGGATCGCGGGAGGAGCGGAACGGGACGTGCGCGTGAACGGAGCGTCCGCCTCCTGCGCGCCGATCGCCTCGACCCAGCGCCAGACGGAGGCGACGACCGCGGTCGCGACGACGGGGGCCTCGGCCTGCAGCGGCACGGCGAGGAACTCGCGACGGCGCTCGCCCGGAGGGGTCTCGCCGCCCTGGTCGGCCCAGAGGCCCGCGACGAACCAGGACGCGCCGTCGTCGGCGAGGTCGAGGAACGCGCGGTGGCCGAGACGGACCCGGACCGCCCCACGCGGGTCGGCCGAGTACGCGGACGGGACGACGGCGATCTCGGCCCCCGTCAGGCCGTGGCGCAGCAGGCCGGCCAGGCGCTCGAGGTCGGCGGGCGTGGGAGGGATCGACGGCGACACGGGCTGCTCCTGACGGGCGGGGCCGGGTGCGACGGCTCCTCGACGGCGGACCGGGTGCGTCCGCCGCGAGGATCGTATCCCGCGCCGCCGACCTCGGACAGACCTCGATCGGGGGCGGACGCACGACGGCGTGCGCCCTGCAGGTGCAGGGCACACGCCGTGGCGTGGCCGGAGGTGCCGGGCCGGGGCTCTCGCTCCGTCTCGGCGAGCGTGCCGAGGAGGCGCGGGGGGCGCCCCGAGGTCAGCGCGAGACGGACTCGAGCGTCGGGTAGTCGGTGTAGCCGGTCGCCCCGTCGGCGTAGAACGTGGCCGGGTTCGGCTCGTTGAGCTCCGTCTCGCGCTCCCAGCGGGCGACGAGGTCGGGGTTCGCGATGGCCATGCGGCCCACGGCGACGGCGTCGGCGTGGCCGTTCTCGACCAGGTCCTTCGCCTCGGCCAGGTCGGTGACCGTGCCGAAGCCGCTGTTGAGCACGACCGCCTGGCCGAAGCGGCGGCGGAGGCGCTGGACGAGCTCGCCGCGCGGGTCGGAGTGCAGCACGCTCATGTAGGCGAGGCCGAGGGGGGCGAGGCCGTCCATCAGGGCGTCGTAGGTCGCGGTCACGTCGTCGAGGTCGGTCTCGACGACGTCCTGGATGTTGTGCATCGGCGAGATGCGGATGCCGACGCGGCCGGCGCCGATCGCGGCGGAGACGGCCTCGGCCACCTCGATGCCGAGGCGGGCGCGCGCGGCGGGGCTGCCGCCGTACTCGTCGGTGCGGACGTTCGACACGGGCGAGAGGAACTCGTGCAGCAGGTAGCCGTTGGCGCTGTGCAGCTCGACACCGTCGAGGCCGGCCTCGAGGACGGCGCGCTTCGAGGCGGTGACGAAGTCCTGCACGGTCTGGCGCACCTCCTCGGTGGTGAGGGCGTGCGGCACGGGGTAGGCGGCCTTGCCGGAGGGCACGTGCAGCTGGCCGTCGATGGCGACGGCGCTCGGGCCGACGATCCGCTCGGTGCCGGTGACGTCGGGGTGCGAGACGCGGCCGGCGTGCATCACCTGCATGACGATGGTGCCGCCGTTCGCGTGCACCTCGTCGGCGACGCGCTTCCAGCCGGCGACCTGCTCGTCGGTGACGATGCCGGGCTGGCCGGTGTAGCCCTTGCCCTCCTGGGTCGGGTAGGTGCCCTCGGTGACGATCATGCCGAGGGTGGCCCGCTGGCCGTAGTGCTCGACCACGATGTCGCCGGGCACGTCGCCCGCGTCGGCGCGGGTGCGGGTCAGCGGCGCCATGGTGACGCGGTTCGAGAGGACGAGGTCGCCGAGGACGGCGGAGGAGAAGAGATCCACGAAGGGGTCCTTTCCGGTGGTGAGGGAGGAGGTGGTCGCGTCGCCTCGCGACGCGTCAGGGAGAGTGCCCGTCGTCGCGCACCTGCGACCCAACCCGGGTCACGGCGCGGTCATTCCGTCCGACGAGCACGGAGGAGGAAGTTCTCAGGAACGCAGCCTCAGGAACGCAGCCCCGGGGAGGCAGCTCCGGGCGGCGCGGCCTCAGGGGAGCAGCTCCGGGAGCGCAGCCCCCGGGAGCGGTCACCCGGTGAAGGCGGTGTGCACCGCGGCGATGTCGTCGCCGCCGTGCCCTCGGTCGGAGGCGGTGCCGTAGAGACCGGCCAGCGCCTCCAGCAGGGAGGTGTCGAACCCGGCGTCGGCCGCGGTCGCGGCCTCGCGCATCAGCGAGACGTCCTTGCGGAGGCCGTCGAGCGCGAACTGCACGGGGTACTCGCCGGCGATCATGCTGGCGCCCTTGAGGTGCGCGTAAGGGGTGTCGGCCTGCCCGCCCTCGATCGCGTCGAGGAACAGCTGCGGGTCGAGCCCGAGCGTCCGGGTCAGGGCCAGCGACTGGGCGGCCGCGGCGGTGACGGACGCGATCCACGCGTTGGCGGCGAGCTTGAGCGCCGTGCCCTGGCCGACGGAGTCGCCCGCGGTGATCGTCTTCGCGCCCATCGCGTCGAGCACGGGCTGCACCCGGGCCAGGAGGTCGGGGGCGCCGGCGGCGAGCATGACCAGCGTGCCGGTCTCGGCGGGCTTCTTGGTGCCGAGCATCATCGCCTCGACCAGCGGCACGCCGCGCTCGGCGGCGAGGTCGACGACCCGCGCGGTGTCGGCGGCGCCGATCGTGCTCGCCTGGACCCAGACGGGGCCGTCGGCCTCGGTGCCGGCGGCGGTCGCGTCGGAGGCGGCGGTCGCGTCGGCCGTGGAGGTCGCCTCGCGCAGCACGCTGAGCACGGCCTCGCCGTCGAACAGCACCGTGACGACGACCTCGGCACCGTCGAGCGCTTCGCGGGCGGTGTCGACGACGGTCGCCCCGACGCCGGCGAGCGGCTCGGCCTTGTCGCGGGTGCGGTTCCACGCCGTGACGTCGTGCCCCTCGCGCAGGAGCGTCCTGACGACGCCCTGCCCCATGATCCCCGTGCCCAGCACCGCGACCTTCATGCCTGCTCCTCGCCTGCGGCCGGGCGTCTCGCCGGGCCGCGTCGTCGTGTTCGTGTTCGTGTTCGTGTTCGTGTTCGTGGTGTCGATCGTGTTCGGTCGACGCACCGATGGCGCCGCGCGCCGCCGGGGTCGACCGTACGCCCGGCCGCCGACACCGGACCCGGGAGGCGCACCGCGCCTCCTGCAGCGGATCCGGGGAGGGGCGACGCGCCTCCGGCAGCCGTTCCCGGAAAGCGTCACGCGCCTCCTCGAGGGGCCCCGGGAGGCGCGGTCCGGGTCAGTCGATGGCGTCCGACCCGAGGGGGTCGCGCCGGATCGCGCGGCGGACCCGCTCGACGACCGACGGGGTCGGCGGCTCGTTGTAGGTGCCGGCCTCCTCCTGGCCGCTCAGTCGTTGGATCGCGGCCATCACCTCGTCCGTCGCGTGCCGCCTGGCGCGACCCGACTTGGCGTCGCCGTGGTGCGAGAGGTCGATCGGCTCGCCGAACTCGACGGTGAAGCGACGGAGGCGCGGCACGGTCGTGCCGACCGGCTGCAGCTCCTGGGTGCCCGTCAGCGCGACGGGCACGACCGGGGCGCCGCTCGTCATTGCGAGCCAGGCGACGCCGGTCCGGCCCTTGTACAGGCGACCGTCGAGCGACCGCGTGCCCTCGGGGTAGATCGCGAAGGCGTGCCCCTCGGTGAGCCGGCCCAGGCCGAGGTCGAGCGCCTGCTGGGCGGCGGCGCCTGCGCCCCGCTCGACGCCGATGGCGCCGATGCCCGAGAAGAACGACCGGCTGAGCCGCCCCTTGAGGCCGGTGCCCGTGAAGTAGGCGTTCTTGGCGAGGAACGAGACCTCGCGCGGGGCCATGAGCGTGATCACGACGCTGTCCATGAACGAGAGGTGGTTGCTCGCGAGGATGACAGCACCGCGGCGGGGGACGTTGCGCCGCCCGACGACCCTCGGGCGCCAGAGCAGCCGGACGAGGGGCACGAGCACGACGCGGCTGAGGAAGGTGAGCACGGCACCACTGTGGCGCAGACGGCATGCCTCGCGGGGCATGCGCAGCATCGTGCGCGTCGCGTCGAACCTGCCGACGAGCCCTCCTGGGGTCCGTTCCCGGACCGGTCGCGGCAGCGACGTCGGCCTCCGCGGAAGCGAGATCTACTCACCCTTTCACCGCCTCCTCGGGCGGGGCGGGTGGCGGGCAGGGCCGCCCCTCTCGCCCGCTGTCGCCCGGTGCGGGGACAACGGGTGTCCCCCTCAGGGAGGATTGCGGCCCGTCCGAGCCCCTCCCTATGCTCGCCGCGTGGGGACTGGACGAGGTACAGGAGCGCAGCGGGGGCTGACGCTCGACGACGGACGACGGACGCAGGGCGACCTCGTCGAGGGGCCGCTCGACGGCCTGCTGCCGCTGCCCGCGGGTCGCGTGAGGCGGGCCGCCTGGCTGCTCGCCCCCGTCTGGCACGTCGGCTTCGCCGTGCTCTCCGTGCTCGGCGCGGTCCACGCCGGCCACGTCGGCACCGTGGCCCCGCTCGCCGCGACGGCGCTCTACGCGACCGCCGGGGCGCTCTTCGCCGCGGTGGCGGCGACGCTCGTCGCCCTCCGCGTGCAGGGCACCCGAGGAGGCACGGTGCCGCTGGTCCCGGTGCGCGCGGCCTACCTGACCACGCCCCTGGCGAGCGCGATGCTGCTCTCTGCGGCGTACGTGACCCGACTGGGCGGCGGGCCCTTCCTCGGCGGGTTCGGCGCGATGATCGCCCTCACCGTCGCACTCGTGATGCTCGCCCAGCGGACGACGGAGCTGCGGCTCGGGTCGGCCGGGCCCGTCTCGGAGCGACGGACGCCGACGGCGCCGGTCGCGATCGTGCCTGCACCTGTGGTGCCTCCCGGCGTCCCTTCCGAGCAGGCTGCCCCGCGCCGCTGATCTGCCGCCACGACTCCTCCGCGCCGACGCGGTCGTTCACGCGAGACCCTGGTGCCTCATACGACCCGAAAGGGACGAGGTGACGCGGGGCCCCGCGTCACCTCGTCCCGTTCGCGTCAGCCAGGCCCGGTATCCGGCTGGGCGGCCCGTCAGTAGTTGTCGTCGGGCGGGACGGACTCGTCGTACGGGTCCCACGGCGGCTCGTCGTCGAACGGGAACGGCTCCGAGTCGGCCGCCGGGGCCGTGCTCGTCGTCGGCGCCGGGCGGGAACTGCGTGCGGCGGGACGACTGCGGGAGCTCGTCTCCGCCCGGAACGACGGGGTCGAGCCAGAGGCCGAGGTCGAGCCAGACGTCGAGCCCGAGCCGGCCGCGCCGGTGCCGGCACCGGACTCGGCCGCCCGGGCCGCCGCCTCCTCGGGGGCGACCCCCGAGACGACGTCGAGCACTTGCTGCCCGTAGGTGTCGAGCTTCTTCTGGCCGACGCCGCTGATGCCCGCCAGCTCGCCCATCGAGCCCGGACGGCTCGACGCGATGCCGCGCAGCGTCACGTCGCCGAAGACGACGTAGGCCGGGACGCCCTGCGCCTTCGCGATGCCCGCACGCCACTGACGGAGCGTCTCGAACAGCGGCACGTCGGCCGCGTCGAGGTCGGCAGCCCCCGAGCCGCCGCGTGACCCGCGCGACGAGCCGCTGCCCGACGACCCGCGGGCTCCGCGGACACGGGGAGCCTTCTCCGGCTCTTTGCGGAGGCGGACCTGCTTCGCCCCCGAGAGCACCTCGGCGGCCGCGTCGGTGATGAGCAGGGTGCCGTAGCCGTCGGGCGAGACCGCGAGCACCGACTGGGCGAGCAGCTGGCGGACCACTCCGCGCCACTCGATCTCGGTGAGCTCGGTGCCGATGCCGAACGTCGAGAGCTGCTCGTGGCGGTTCTGGGTGATGCGCGGCGTCGTGCGGCCGAGCAGGATGTCGATGATCTGCCCCGCGCCGAACTGCTGGTTCCGCTCGCGCTTGAGGCGCACGATCGTCGACAGCAGCTTCTGCGACGGGACGGTGCCGTCGAGGGCCTGCGGCGGGTTCAGGCAGGTGTCGCAGTTGTGGCACGGCGTGCTCGCCTGGCCGAAGTAGCCGAGCAGCTGCACGCGCCGGCACTCGACGGTCTCGCAGAGGGCGAGCATGGCGTCGAGGTGGGCACCGAGCTTGCGACGGTGCTCGGCGTCGCCCTCGGACTGGTCGATCATCCGGCGCTGCTGCATGACGTCCTGCAGCCCGTAGGCGAGCCACGCGGTCGACGGCAGGCCGTCGCGCCCCGCTCGACCGGTCTCTTGGTAGTAGCCCTCGACCGACTTGGGCAGGTCGAGGTGCGCGACGAACCGCACGTCGGGCTTGTCGATGCCCATGCCGAAGGCGATGGTCGCGACCATCACGATGCCGTCCTCTCGGAGGAACCGCGACTGGTTGCGTGCTCTCGTGCCGGCGTCGAGGCCCGCGTGGTACGGCAGGGCGGCGATGCCCTGCTTGACGAGGAACTCGGCCGTGCCCTCGACGGACTTGCGCGACAGGCAGTAGACGATGCCCGCGTCGCCCTCGTGCTCGGCACGGATGAACCGGAGCAGCTGCTGCTGCGGGCCGTCCTTCGCCTCGATGCGGTACTGGATGTTGGGCCGGTCGAAGTCGGCGACGAAGTGCGCCGCGTCGTCGAGCTCGAGCCGACGGGAGATCTCGCGGTGCGTCGTCTCGGTCGCAGTGGCGGTGAGGGCGATGCGGGGCACGTCGGGCCAGCGCTCGTGCAGCACCGACAGCTCGAGGTAGTCGGGGCGGAAGTCGTGGCCCCACTGAGCCACGCAGTGCGCCTCGTCGATGGCGAACAACGAGACCCGGCCGCGGTCGAGCAGCGACTTGGTCGAGTCGAGCTTCAGCCGTTCGGGAGCGAGGTAGAGCATGTCGAGCTCGCCGGAGACGAAGGCCTGCTCGACGGCTCGCCGCTGGTCGGGATCCTGTGTCGAGTTGAGGAACGACGCCCGCACGCCGACCGCCTCGAGGGCGTCGACCTGGTCTTGCATCAACGCGATGAGGGGCGAGACGACGACGCCCGTGCCCGGCCGGACGATCGCCGGCACCTGGTAGCAGAGCGACTTGCCGCCGCCGGTGGGCATCAGCACGAGGGCGTCGCCGCCGCCGACCACCTGGTCGATGATCGCGGCCTGGTCGCCGCGGAACGCGTCGTAGCCGAAGACGCGCTGCAGCACCTCGAGGGGAGCGCCGGCGGGGCCCGACGAGGAGGGCGCGGCGGTGGCGGTGGGTGCGGCGGGGTCGGTCACGCGACGAGTCTAGGAGGCTGCGCCGACAGCGTCAGCCGACCTGCGCCTCCTCGTGGACGGTGCCGTCGGCGGGCGATGCCGGGGAGGACCGACGCTCCCCCGACCTGTGGAAGGCACGGGTCACGAGCCACGCCCAGACCGGCGTGCAGACGACCGTGACGGCGAGACCCAGCGGGCTGCCGTCGCTCGCCTCGGTGCCCGCGAAGGGCGCCAGCAGCAGGAACAGGACGGTGTTGTTGAGCACGTGGCCGACGATGGCGGCCTCGAGCCCTCCCGTCCGCCAGGTCAGCCACGCCGCCGCGACCCCGAACACGGCGACGTCGAGCATTCCCCACGGGTTGTAGGCGTGCGACAGCGCGAACGCGGCCGTCGGCAGCACGATCGCGACCACGGGCCAGGCGATCCACGACCCGAGCGCCTGCATGGCGAAGCCGCGGAAGACGAACTCCTCGGCGGAGGCCTGCAGCGGCACGAGCAGCAGGATGACGAGCGCCGACCAGACGATCGTGGCCGGCGGCGTCGTCACGGGACCCGTGCCGATCGCCTGGCCCGTCAGCGGGGGCAGCACGAGGTAGCTGAGGCCGACCGTCAGCGTCATGAGCACGAGGGCGGCGGGCAGCGTGCGGGCCATCCAGCGCCAGCGGAGGCGGCCGGTGACGCTCGACAGCTGGCCGAGTCGTCCGAGGCCGGCGAGCTTCGTCGCGAGCAGGGCAGCAGGCAGCAGCGTCGCGATGGACGCGAGCGTCGTGAGCAGGACGAGCGGCTGGGAGGCGTCGAGCGGGTCGTCCTGGACGCCCTGCGCGACCGTCGAGGTGAGTTCCTGGCCGCCGACCGCCCGGAGGACCGCGAAGATCGCCAGCACGACCGCGTTCGCGAGCACCCAGTAGAGGACGGCGCCGATCACGGCGGCGAGCAGCGGCCGCCACCAGCGGTACGTCGGCAGCGCACGGAACAGCCGGTGGTACTCGACGGAGGCGGTGGTCACGCCCCCGAGGTTAACGCCGGCGGCCCGGCCGCACCTGTGCAGGTGCGACCGGCCCGCCGGGAGATGCCCGTGGGCTCAGTCGGTCGCCTCGGCGAGCAGCTCGCGACGGCGGCGGAGGCGCGTGGCCGTGAGCACGCCGGCTCCGGCGAGCATCAGGGCGAGCGCCGCCAGGAGGCCCGTCGTGGCCGCGTCCGAGCCGGTGAAGGCGAGGTCGCCCGCGGCCGCGGGGCGCGGGGTCGAGCTGGAGCCCGTGCCCGCGCCGGTGCCGGGACCCGCGCCGGGTGCGGCACCCGCGCCGGTGCCCGGGGTGCCGGGCGTGCCCGGGTCACCGTCGCCGGGGGTCGGGTCGACGACCACGGGGGCCGCGGCGGCGGCGAACACGATCGGCAGGTCGACCTCCGTGCCGGTGCCCGCCACCGCGAGGCGGAGCGAGCGCGTGACGGGGCCAGCCGTGGGGGCGATGATGCCCTCCGGGACGGTGAAGGTCAGGGTCGCGGTGCCCTGCTCGTCGCCCGAGTCGAGGTTCGTCGCGTCGATCGGTGCCGACGCGAGCTGCACGCCGTCGAGCGAGGCCGTGACCACGCCCGTCGCCTCGGGGGCGGCCTGGCTGAGCACGAGCGACGACAGCGTCATCGACACGACGTCGCCGGCAGCGAACCCGGCGGCGGGCGCGGGCGTCAGGCCTGCCACGCCGACGGACCGCGACGCGAAGTCGGGCTGGGACTGCTCGTCCTCAGGCTGGGCGGCGAAGTAGTCGAGCTGGCTCTGCAGGTCGACCTTGCCGCTGTCGGCGTGCGGGAGCCCGTTCGCGAAGGCCGTGAAGCCGTCGCCGCCCGACGCGAGGAAGGAGTTGACCGTCACCTTGTAGACCGCGGCGGGGTCGACGGGCGTGCCGTCGATCGACAGGGTGCGGATGCGTGCACCTGCGGGGGCCGTCGGGTCGTAGGTGTACGAGACGTTCGCCGACGTGCCGAGCTTGAGCGTGGTCGTCCGGGTGCTCGTCGGCCACTGCTGCTCGAGCGCGCGGCGGATGTCGTCGCCCGTCATGTCGACGACGACCAGGGTGTTCGCGAACGGCTGGACCGCAGCGGCGGCGCGGTAGGTGACGTCGCCGTCCGGACCGACGTACGTCAGGTCGGCGCGCAGGCCACCCGGGTTCATGAACGCGAGCTGCGCGCCGTTGGCCGTGGTCGTGGCGAGCTGGGCGTCGGCGACGAAGTTGCCGAGCGTGGACTCGCCGGCGCGGTTCTCGATGACGCCGCCGGACTGCCGGGCACGGTTGAACGAGTCGCCGATCGAGCCGATCACCTCACGCCCCCGCACCTCGGCCACGGCGACCGCGTCGGCCACGATCTTCGCGATGTCGGGGTTCGGGCCCGCCGGGTAGCCGAACAGCTTCTGCTGGGCGAGCAGGTTCGCGGTGACCGTGTCTCGCGGCGCACCCGTCGCCGCCGGGTCGACCGACAGCGTCAAGTGGCTGAGGAACGCGCCGTAGCTGCTGGTCTGGACCACAGGACGCGGGACGGTGCCGCCGTCGGGCACGACGGTGGTGTTGTACTGGGCGTGCGTGTGCGCCGACAGGATGGCCGAGACGTCGGGGCTGACGCCGCGGGCGATGCGCCCGAAGGCGGTGTCGCCCCCGATGGCCGCCGGGGTCGCGTCCGCGGCGCCCTCGTGGACGAGCAGCACGATGGCGTCGGCGCTGTCGGCGGCGACGATCTCCGCGGCCGCCGCGTTGACGGCCGGGACGATGGGCGTGAAGGTGAGCCCCTCGATCCCGTCCGGCGAGACGAGCGTCGGCATCGTCTCGGTGACGGCGCCGATGAAGGCGACGCGGACGCCGTTGGCCGTCGTCTTCACGACGTAGGGGTCGTACGCGTGCTCGGCACCGCGCATGATGTTCGCCGCGACGTAGGGGAAGTCGCTGAGGTCGTCGACCCGTCCGTCGAGGTCGTCCTGGCCCTGGTCGAACTCGTGGTTCCCCGTGGCCGAGACGTCGAGGCCGATCGAGTTGAGCGCCTCGATCGTCGGCTCGTCCTGCTGGATGAACGAGGTGAAGGTCGACGCTCCGATGTTGTCGCCCGACGACACGAAGAGCGTGCTCGGATTCGAGGCCCGCACCGCGTCCACGGCGCCCGCGAGCGAGACAGCGCCGCCGATCACCGTGTTGCGGCCCACGCCGTCGTCGGCTTCGATGCGGCCGTGGAAGTCGTTGATGCCGACGATGTCGACGGTGAGCGGGGCGGCCTGGGCGGCCGGGGCGGCGACGAGGACGCCGAGGCCCATCGTGGTGACGGCGACGAGCGAGAGGGCGGCGCGGCGACGTCGCCGGCCCCCGTTCTCGCGCTGGGGTGTGGCGGCGGGGCGGGGGCGCATGACGAGTGTGTCTCCTGGTGGGCTGCGGGGTGGGGGCCGGATCGGCCTCGACGGCCTGCCCCCCGGTCGAGGGACGGCCCCCACGACCATAAGATCCAGCTGGGAGTCCGACAAGGCCTCCCGCAGCTTCGTCATCCGTTGTTAACGCGACGGCCGTCTCGCGAGGCGACAGCTGTCGTCCTGGCTCGCCCCGCACCTCCTGGAGTCGCCGTGATCGCCGCCGTCATCGGCCTGCTGGCCGCCGCCTCCTACGGCTCGGCCGACTTCCTCGGCGGACTCGCGGCCCGCCGGATCGCCCCGCTGCGCGTCACGGCGATCGCCGCCGCGAGCGGGCTGGTGGTGCTCGCGCTGCTGCTGCTCGTCGTGCCCGGCACGGCCTCGACGGCGGCCGTCGGCTGGGGCCTGCTCAGCGGCGTCGCGGGAGCCGTCGCCCTCGCCCTGCTCTACGCCTGCCTCGCCCTCGGGCCCATGAGCATCCTCTCGCCCCTCACGGCGGTGGTCTCGGCGATCGTGCCGGTGGGGGTCGGACTGGCGCAGGGCTCCCGGCTGGGAGGCGCGGGCTGGGCCGGCATCGCGCTCGCCCTCGTCGCCGTGGTGCTCGTCGGGTTCGTGCCCGATCCGTCGGCTCCGCGACCGAGCGCGCGCGGGCTGCTGATGGCCCTGGGCGCCGGCGCGGGGATCGGGCTGGTGCTCGTGTTCCTCGACCGGACGCCGGACGACTCCGGGCTCGTGCCGCTCGTCGCCAACCGGTCGGCGAACCTCGTGCTGACGGGAGGGGCGGTGCTGCTGCTGCTTCTCGTCGCGCGGGTGCGGGGGCGCGCGCGGGCCGAGGAGCCGGGGCGCGCTCCGCTGCGGCAGCAGGGCGAAGGAGGCGCGGCGCCGGTCGCCGAGGCCGCCCCGCACCTCCTGCCCCTGCATCGCGCCCTGGGGCTGGCCCTCGCCTGCGGCGTCGCCGACAGCGGGGCGAACGTGCTGATCCTCGTGGGGCTGCGGGTCGGCGACCTCACCGTGATGAGCGTGCTGACCGCGCTCTACTCGGCGGCGACCGTCGTGCTCGCGGCCGTCGTGCTGCGCGAGCGGCTGACGAGGGCTCAGATCGGCGGGCTCGTGCTGGCCCTCGGCGCGGCGGCGCTGCTGGCGCTGGACTGAGCGTCGGCCGCACGGCGGGTGCCCGTCGGCCGCGCAGGCCTGCCGCTCGCCGAGGGCGCGACTCAGTCCGCGATGAGGCGCTTGCCGTAGACGACGACGTCGTCCGCCTCGTAGCCGAGGCTGCCCCACGTGGTCGCGGCGGCGTCGTTGCCGGACCGCACCATCAGCATCACCTTCGGGCAGCCGGCCTCCGTGAGGAGCCGCTCCGCCTCGGCGACGATCTGACGGGCGCGTCCGCCGCCGCGGTGCCCGGGCGCGACGGCGACGTACCAGAGCCAGCCGCGGTGGCCCTCGTGACCGGCCATGGCGGTCGCGACCACCACCTCCTCGGGGCTGCCGCCGCCGCCGGTGCCGTCGCTCTCGGCGACGCCGTCGCCGTCCGCGGCGCCCGGCTCGACGAGCTCGGTGCCGACGAGGAACAGCTCGGGCTGCACCGCGAGCTTGCGCTCGATGTCGCGGTGCGGGTCGTTCCAGGGGCGCGTGAGGCCACACTCGTGCCAGAGGGCGACGACGGCCTCGGTGTCGGCGGGGGCGAAGGGACGGATCTGCATCCGACGATGCTGGCACGGACGGGAGGAGGGACGGCCCAGGGGGCCCGGGCATACTGTGTCGCGTCCGTCCGCCGTCAGAGAGGTGCCCGATTTGTCCGCTGCTCCCCGCCGCCTGGCCGTGCTCGGCTCGCCGATCGCCCACTCCCTGTCGCCCGCCCTCCACCGGGCGGCCTACGCGGAGCTCGGGCTCGACTGGCACTACGACCGCGCGGAGGTCGCCTCGGGCGAGCTCGAGCAGTTCCTGGCCGGGACCACCGGCGGCACCGGCACCGGCGACACCGGCGACCGACCCTGGCGCGGACTGAGCCTCACGATGCCGCTCAAGCGCGAGGTCCTCCCCCTGCTCGACACGGTCTCGCCGCTCGCCCTGTCGCTCGGCGTGGCCAACACGGTCGTCATCGACGACGACGGACGCCGCCACGGCCACAACACCGACGTCGACGGCATCGTCCGCACGGTCGAGGCGCACCACGACGCGCGCCCCGAGAGCGCGACGATCCTCGGTGGCGGGGCCACCGCCTCCTCGGCCATGTGGGCCGCGTGGCAGCTCGGAGCCCGCTCGTTCTCGGTGCACCTGCGGAACCCCATGCGTGCCGGCGAGCTGACCTCGCTGGCCAGCGAGCTGGGCGGCGACATCAGCATCGCGCCCCTGACCGAGCTCGGCACGCTGGCTCCGCTCGACTTCGTCATCAGCACCCTGCCCGGCGGGGTCGCCGACGACCTCCCGCTGCGTCCGCGGAGCGGGTCGTCGATCCTGTTCGACGTCGCCTACGAGCCGTGGCCGACCCGCGTCGCGTCGACCTGGTCGGCCGACGGCGGCATCGCGTTCAGCGGGCTCGACATGCTGTTCGAGCAGGCGGTGTCGCAGGTGCGCCTCTTCACCGGACGAGCGCAGGAGGAGCGGCTCGACGACGAGGACCGCGTGCGCGCCGCCATGCGCGCCGCGGTCGGCCTGCCGGAGACGGGCTCGACCGCGGCGACGGCCGCGACCGCGGCGAGCACTGCGGACGCCGCCATCGTCTCCGCCGCCACGACGACCTCGCCGGTGGCCTGACGTGCGCCCGACGCCCCAGCCCGCGACGCTGCGGTCGCTCGTGCTCGGCGACGGCCGGCCCGCGGTGTGCGTTCCCCTGATCGCCCGGACCGCCTCGGCGCTCGGCGAGGCTGCCGGCCAGCTGACCCGCGCCTCCTACGACCTCGTCGAGCTGCGGGTCGACCACCTCACGGCCGTCGACGACGCCGAGAAGGTCCGCGAGGCGGTCGCGGCCGTCCGGGCCGCGCTGCCCGACGACGTCCCCGTGCTGTTCACGTTCCGCACGAAGCAGGAGGGCGGCGACCGCGACATCACGCCCGAGGAGTACGGCGACCTGCTCACCCGCACGATCCGCGACGGGGGCGTCGACGCGGTCGACGTCGAGATGTTCACGCAGCCCGACATCCGGGAGGCGGTGGTCGAGACCGCGCACCACGCCGGCGTCGTCGTCGTCATGTCGTCGCACGACTTCGCGGGCACGCCGCCGCGGGCCGAGATCCTCTCGCGCCTGCTGCAGCAGCAGGAGCACGGCGCCGACGTCGTGAAGCTCGCCGCGATGCCCGCGAGCCCGGCCGACGTGCTCACCCTGCTCGCGGCGACGGACGACTTCCGGTCGGGCCCCGGCCTCGTGCCGGCGATCACCATGTCGATGGGCCCGCTCGGCGCGGCGTCCCGGCTCGTCGGCGAGACCTTCGGGTCGTGCCTCACGTTCGCCGCGGCGACGGCGGACGGGGCGAGCGCGCCCGGGCAGCTCGACGCGGCGGGCGTGCGCTCGGCGTTGGAGCTGCTGCACGGAGCGACGACGCCCGAGGCGTGAGCCGCGCGCGGGCTGCGGGCTGCGGGCTGCGGGCTGCGGGGGCTGAGGCCGGGGACGGGGCGGGCTGCGCACCGTGGGCTCCGACGGACCCGGCCCTGTGTCCCACACCGGGAAACACGAGCGACGGACGTCGCTGAACAGGGACTCCAGGGCCGGGTACCCGCCGAAGTGAGTTGAGGATACCGCGAGGACGCGGCCCGGCGGGAGGAGGTCTCCCGACGTACTTGTGCGACGGTCGTCGCCCCCGTGGCGCCGTCTGCCCCCGTGCACGCCCGAAGAAGGGGTGACGCAGGAGGCGCGGCGTCGGTACCGTGGCCCACCGCGGTGGACACTCCCCCGCTCGACGAAGGAGACACCATGAGCATCGGCGGCGGAATCGCCTTGATCGTGATCGGCGCGATCCTCGCGTACGCCCTGGACTTCCAGGTCGCGGGCATCGACATCATGCTGATCGGCTACATCCTCATCGCGGCGGGCGTCCTCGTGACGATCCTCGGCATCGTGTTCGCGACGCGTCGTCGCCGCACCGTGACCGAGGCGCGCACGGCCGTCGACCCGGCCAGCGGCGAGCAGGTCACGCGTCGCTCGACGCAGGACGGCGGCGGCCCGGTCGTCTGACCGGCTCTGCCGACACGCACCCTCCCGGGGTCGATGAACATCCACGGGCGGGTTCGTCCCGGGCGGGCGCTCACGAGCGCCCGGTCGCGACGGACCCGCCCGTCCCTGTGCGCCGGGCTCGGGCTCAGGCTCGGGCGCAGCCAGCCGCGGTCAGGNGGTGCGCAGCACCGACGAGCCGTCCGGCTGCCGTCGCACCTCGATGCGGTCGGCGATGCGCTGCTTGAGCTCGTCGACGTGGCTGACGATGCCGATCACGCGACCCGTGTCGGACAGGCGCCCGAGCTCGGTCATCACCGCGTCGAGGGTCTCGGGGTCGAGCGAGCCGAAGCCCTCGTCGACGAAGAGGGTGCCGAGCTCGAGCCCGCCGGCCTCGGCCTGCACGACGTCGGCGAGCCCGAGCGCCAGGCTGAGCGACGCGTAGAAGGTCTCGCCGCCCGAGAAGCTCGCGGGGTCGCGTGTCGTGTCGGTCGCGTGGTCGCGGATCGCGAGGGCGAGGCCCACCCGACGCGATCGTGACCGCTGCTCGCGCTCGTCCGACGCCTCCAGCGCGTACCGGCCGCTCGACATGACGCCGAGCCGGGCGTTGGCCGCGGCGACCACGTCGTCGAAGCGTCGCAGCAGCACGTAGGTGCCGAGGGTCACGCCCTTGACGTTGACGGAGCCGGTCGCGCTGGCGAGGTCGGCCATCCGCACGACGGCCCGGGCCTCGTCGGCGACCTCGGCCCCGGCCCGCTGCGCACGTCGGAGGTCGTCGAGGGCCGCCGCCGACGCGGTCGCCCGTGCGGCACGCCGGGTCGCGAGCTCGGCTGCCCCGGCGAGGGCGGCCTCGGCCGCGGCCAGCGACTCGACGGCGGAGTCGACGTCGACCTCCTCGTCGCCGGACAGACCGGCGACCTCGGGCTCGGCCAGCCCGGAGGCGACGACGGCGAGGTCGGCCTCGTGCCGTCCGACCCGGGTGCGCAGCGCGTCACGCTCGGGCGCCGGCAGCACGGCGCGCGCCGCGGCCGCGGCGTCGTCGAAGCCCGACTCGGCGAGGGCAGCGGCCAGCTCTGCCGCGCGTTGGGCTCGCGCGTCGACGGCGGTCCCGTGGGCGTCGACGGCGCGCAGGAGGCGCTCGGCGGCCTCGGCGCGGGCCCGACGCTCGGCGACGATGCCGGCGACGGACTCGCCTGCCCCCGCCAGCGCGGCCCCGACCACGGCCGCGTCGTCGTCGAGTCGCCGCTGCTCGCCGACGAGACGCTCGGCCAGGGTCGCGTGCTCGGTCAGGACCACGGCGAGAGCCGACCGGCGACGCTCGGTGTCGGCGTCGAACGCGACGAGCGCGCGCTCGGCCGCCGCGAGGACCTGCTCGGCGGCCACGGCCTCGCGCACCAGCAGCCGGGCAGCGTCGACCACCACCCGGGCAGCGTCGACATCGAGGCCGTCGAGAGCCGTGCGCGCGTCGTCATGTCGGGCCTCGGCGGCGGAGGCGAGCTCGGCCGCGCGGCGCTGCGCGTCCTGCGCCGACCGGGCACGAGCGGCGGCGAGGTCGGCGTCGTCGTCGCTCGGGTGCTCGGGGGTGAGGGCAGCCGGGGCCGGGTGCTCGACGGAGCCGCAGACCGGGCAGGGCTCACCCGCCGAGAGCGTCGTCGCGAGCTGGCCCGCGAGCCCGGCGATCTGGCGGAGGCGCAGGGCCGACTCGGCCTCGACGGCCGAGACCGCGTCGCGGCTGGCGGACGCGAGCGCCGTCGCGGCCTGCTCCGCGTCCCGCTCGAGGACCGCGACGCGGTCGAGGGCGGCGGCCTGCTGCTCGGCGGTCGCCAGCGCCTGTTCGGCCGCGGGGCGGCCTCCTGCTCGACGGGCGGCATCGTCGCGCTCGGCCTCGAGCACCTCGCGGGCCTCGGGCCGACCGGCGAGCTCGGCGTCGGCGGCAGCACGGGCCTCGTCGAGTGCGGACAGTCGCGCCTGGGTCGACTCGACGGCGGTTCGCCGCGCCGGCAGCGCCGCCTCGACCTTGGCCGTCTCGGCGAGCAGGGCCAGCTCGGACCGGAGCCGGTCGCGCTCGGCCACCAGCGCGGCCGCGTCGGGGTCGAGGTCGGGGGCGGGGGCGGCATCGGCATCGGGGGCGGGGGCGGCGGCGGGGGCGGCGGGCACGCTCGAGGCTTCAGCGGCGGCGGCGGCGTCGGGTCGAGCGTCGGCACCAGCGGCGCCGGCAGCGGCTACCCCGGCTGCGGAGGCCGCGCGCGCAGCCCGGGCGAGCTCGTCCGCCGTCGCACGGACCGCCTCCTCAGCTCTGGCTGCACCTCGGGCTGCTCCCGTGACGAGGTCGGCACGGGCGGCAGCGTCGAGGTCGTCACGCGCCTCGTGGACGGCCGGCTCGGCGGCCTCGAGCTGGGCGGCGCGGACGAGCAGCGCGGCCCGACGGTCGAGGGCCTCACGGAGCCGACGTCGTGCGTCGAGGGTCGACCTCAGCTCGTCGCGACGGGCTGCCCGCCGGTCACGGAGCGACTGCGCCGTGGCGGCCGCCGCCACGAGGTCGGCGAGGACCGCGTCCGGGTCGGAGTCGGGCCCGGCGTCCAGTCGCGCGGCGAGGTCACGGACGACGACGATCGCGGCGTCGGCGTCGGCGTCGGACGCCCCGTCACCCTGGGTTGCGTCGCCGTCGAGCGCGGAGCCACCCTGTGCGGGCTCGTCATGAGCGCCCCCGAGCTCGTCGTCGCTGCCGACGCCGGCGGCCTCGCGCAGGCGCGCCCAGCCGAGCTCGACGGCGTGGTCGGCGGCGGCCACCTCGGTGTTCGCCGAACGCCGAGCCTCGACGAGCTGCGCCGTCGTCGCCTCGTAGATCTCGGTGCCGAAGAGCGACTGGAGCATCGTGCGACGCTCCTCTCCCGTCGAGCGGAGGAACGCGGCGAACTCGCCCTGGGGCAGCACGACCGTCTGCACGAACTGCTGGCGCGTCAGGCCGAGGATGCGTCCGATCTCGCCACCCACCTCCTGCGTGCTGGTCGAGACCGGCTCGCCGCCGGTCGCGTCGGGAGACGTCAGGCGGACGAGGGTCGCCGTGGCGTTCGCCGGGGTCGTGCCCGTGCCGGTCTTCTTCGGCCGCCGCCAGGCCGGGGTGCGCCTCACCCGGTGGATGCCCGCGGCGGTCTCGAAGACGAGCTCGACGAACGGCTCGACGTCGGGGGCGGCGTGGTGGCTGCGCAGCCGGTCGCGGCTCGCACCCTCGCCGGCCAGCGACCCGTACAGCGCGAAGACGATGGCATCGATCACCGTCGACTTGCCCGCGCCCGTCGGCCCTTCGAGCAGGAAGGTGCCGGACGCGCCCAGCTCGGCGAAGTCGACCGTGTGCTCGCCCGCGTACGGCCCGATGGCGCGGAGGGTGAGGCGGTGCAGGTTCACGCGGACTCCTCGGCGCTGCGGGCGGTCTCGTAGGCGTGCCGCACGGCCGCGAGCTCGGCGTCGGTCGCGGCGCCGCCCGAGGCGAAGGCGACGAAGTCGGCGGCCACCTCGAGCGGATCGGTCTCGGCAGTCACGAGGCGGAGTGCGGGGGCGTCGACGGCGCCGACCGGCTCGTGCAGCACGACGAGCGCGTGCGGGAAGTGCGCCTTGACCCGGCTGTACAGGCGCTCGGGATGGACCGGGTCGGTCACGTGCACGCGCAGCCACGCGTCGCGCAGGCCGTCGTGTCGGCCGTCGAGCAGGTGCTCGAGGGTGTCGGTCACCTCCGCGAGCCGGCGCGGGACGGGAGCAGGCACGAGCTCGACCGTCGCGCCTCCCCCAGCGTCGAGGTCGACGAGCGCGGTCGACTTGACGTGCCCGAGCTCGCCGAACGAGAAGGCCACGGGCGAGCCCGAGTACCGGATCACGGGTCGCTCGCCGCGGGACGCGCCGATGCGCTGGGCGCCGTGGAGGTGCCCCAGGGCCACGTAGTCGACGCCGTCGAGCACGGCCGAGGGCACCGAGTCGACCCCGCCGACCCGGATGTCGCGCTCGCTCTCGCTGGCCTCGCCCCCGCTGACGAAGGCGTGCGCGACGACGACCGAACGGGTGCCGGGGCGCGAGGCGAGGTCGGCGCGCACCCTGTCCATCGCGGCCGCGACGACGGCCTCGTGCGACCTCGGCAACGGCAGGCGCTCGGCGGCGGGGCCGGGCCCCGCATCGGCACCGAGGCTCGCATCCTCGCCGGCACCCGCACCGACACCCAGCGCCAGCGTGTGCCGGACCGTGTCGGGGTCCAGGTACGGCAGCCCGTAGAACGCGACCGGCCCGTGCTCGTCGGCGACGACGACGGGCCGGTCGAGGGCCTCGACCGAGGCGAGCACGTGCAGTCCCGGCCGCATCAGCTCGGCCGCGAAGCCGAGCCGCACGGCGCTGTCGTGGTTGCCCGGGGTCACGATGACGACGGCGTGATCGCTCAGGCGCCGCAGGGCCGAGCCGAGGAGGCGGACGCTCGGCACCGAGGGGACGGCCCGGTCGTACACGTCGCCCGCCACCACGACGACGTCGACGTCGCGCTCGGCCACGAGCGAGACGAGGTGGTCGACGAACGCGGCCTGGTGCTCGAGCAGGTCGACCCCGTGCAGGGTGCGCCCGAGGTGCCAGTCGCTGGTGTGCAGGATGCGCACGGTCGCCCTCTCGTCGTGGTCGGTGTGGCCGTGACGGCCGTCGTCAGATCGCCGTCACTGTATCGGCGGCCGCCGACACCGCCGACACCGCAGGGACGCTCGCTGGGACATCGGCACTCGCCCGGCACCGTTCCCGTACCCTCGAGCGCATGTCCGACGACGCCGGCACCTGGGTCGAGTTCGCCGACGCCCCCAAGCAGCGGGCGTTCCTCCGGGGGATGCGGACAGCGTTGCCGATCGCGGTGCTCGTCGGCACGGCGAGCGCCTTCTTCTCGAAGTCGGGCGAGTCGCCGTTCCAGACCTGGGGCCTGATCACGGTGCCGATCTGGTTCGTCGGCTGGAGCACGGCGGCCGCGATCACCTGGAACGTCGTGCTGCGCCTCTCACGACCGTTCGCGGTCGACGTCGTGGGGAAGCGCCTCCGGATCCGCGGCCGGGTGCTCGCGTTCGAGCAGGTCGACTCGGCCGAGCTCAGGCCCCTGTCGAACGACGACGCCTCGGGGCTGCTGCTGAGGTTCGGGCAGGAGAAGGGACGCAAGGCGTCCGTCCTGCTGCGGGACCGCGCCGAGCCCGTCCTCGACGACGAGCGGCGAGAGCTGCTGCTCGCCGTGATCCGCGGCTCGCGGATCGCCCGGCCAGTCAGCCCGCACGATCCGACCGGCGCGTTCGGCCGCTACAACTTCCCCGGCACGCTCGACCGCGAGGGCGCCGAGCAGGTCGTCCTGCAGCCGCCGGCCCCGGGCGAGCACGCGCCCTGACCCGTGCGCGCAGGAGGCGGGCGGGCGGTCACGACCCGCGCCTCCTACCCTGGGGGTGCGTCCTCTTGGCGAGCGACGTCGGCGTCCGCGCCGCCACTCCCCCGGAGGCACCACCGTGACAGACCTCGACATCACCGCCCTGCGCGAGCGCATCGAGCAGCGGCGCGAGGCGATGGTCGCCGACCTGGTCACCTACGCGTCGCTCGAGACGCCCTCCGACGACGTCGACCTGCTCGCCCGCGGCCTCGAGTGGATCGAGCACTGGCTCGGCCGCACCGTGGGCCCGCCCGCCGAGCGCCGCGTCCACGTCGTCGAGGGCTACGGCGACACCGTCACCCTCGAGTACCCGTCGCCCACCGGCTCGGCCGAGTGGGTCTCGGCGCTCTGCCACTACGACACCGTCTGGTCCGAGGGCACCCTCGCCGAGTGGCCCGTCACGATCGACGGCGACCACATGACCGGCCCCGGGGTCTTCGACATGAAGTCGGGGCTGATCCAGCTCGGGCACGCGATCGCCGCCTCCGACGCCCTGGGGCTGCCCCGGCCGGGCGTCCGGCTGCTGCTCAACGGCGACGAGGAGATCGGCAGCCTCGCGTCGCGCACCGCCATCGAGGCCGAGGTATCCCGAGGAGGCGCGGTGCTCGTCTTCGAGTCCGCTGCGGAGGGCGCCGTCAAGACCGCCCGCAAGGGCGTCGGCATCTTCGAGGTCGAGACGTTCGGCGTCGAGGTGCACGCCGGTCTGCACCCGCGCTCGGGCGCGAGCGCCGTCGACGAGATGGCCCGGATCATCCTGCAGCTGCACGGCGCCGCCGACATCGACGCGGGCACCTCGCTCAACGTCGGCATCGTGCAGGGCGGCACCCGCACCAACGTCCGCGCCGGCCACGCCCGCGCCTCGGTCGACGTGCGGGTCACGTCGGCGGACGAGGCCGCGCGGGTCGAGGCCATCTTCGCCGCCCTCGCGCCGCACGACCCGGTCGCCCGCGTCGAGGTGGCCGGCGGCTGGAACCGGCCGCCGATGGAGCGCACGGAGGCGACGGCCGCGCTCTACGGACGCGCCGCCGCCGTGGCCGACTCGCTCGGCTTCGAGCTGCGCGAGGTGTCGGTGGGCGGCGCCAGCGACGGCAACTTCGCCGCGGCGCTCGGCTGCGCGGTGCTCGACGGCGTCGGCGGGGTCGGCGGCGGCGCCCACGCCCGCCACGAGTGGATCAGCCTCGGCGGCATGGTCGAGCGCACCGAGTTCGTCTCGGCGCTGTTCGTCGAGCTGGCGTAGGCACTCGCCGGGCACGCGGGCAGCGTGATCGGATCGTGACCGGGCAGGCGGCCCCGTCATCCTCGGGGAGGACGGTGCGCCTCCTCGTGCTCGCTACCGTGGGCGCAGGCACCCGTACCGACGGGCGCACGGCACCGCAGACGACAGCAGGGGGAACGCCATGACGAACCGACGACACAGCACGACGCTGGGGGCCGCCGCCTTCGTGGCCGCCACGCTGATCGGGCTCACCGGGTGCGCCGGCGGCGCGTCCGGCGACGACGTCACGGCGGGGCCGACCGAGACCGTGGCCGTCCCGACCCCGACGGAGACGCCGGGCGAGACGTCGTCGCCCACGGCAGAGCCGACGGAGCCCGCCGAGACGGAGACCGCCGCGCCCGTCGTGACCATCCCGACCGACTGCACCCAGATCGTCGACGGGGCCACCTACGCCGCCACGTTCGGCAGCACCCCGCTCAACCCGGTCGAGTTCCCGCGTCGTGACGGCACCGCCAGGGGCTCACGGACGGCGACCGTCCCCGAGGCCGGAGCGCAGCCGTTCCAGATCGTCGACGCCGCCGCCGAGCTCGACTGCTTCTGGCGCGACCCCGCCGCCGACATCACCGGCATCGGCGTGATCCTCGGCCGTCTCGACCAGCCGACCGCCGCCTCCTTGCTCGATCAGGTCACCGCTGCGGGCGCCACCTGCGAGGACGCGCACGGCGGCCAGCTCTGCCAGCAGCCGATCGAGGTCGAGCAGTACCCGGTCGAGGCGGCTCACACCTGGTTCGTCCGGGGCGACCTCTACATCGCCGTCGAGCAGTACAACGTGCCCACGAACGACCTGATCGGCTCGATGCTCGCGCACCTCGAGAGCTGACCCTTCGCGACGAACCGCGTTCCGTTCAGAGAACCCTCGAGCAACGGGGTTCTCTGAACGGAACGCGGTTCGAAGCGGTGCAGCTCGGCGCGGCTACAGCACGCTCTTCGGCACGCGGTGCAGCGTCACCGCGCCGACCGCCGCGAACGGGTGCAGCGGGTCGGGCGCGACCGACCCCGTCGGCCCGCCCAGCCGGGAGTGCCCGACCGCGCTGAGCACGGCGTAGGCGTCTCCCCGCGACCAGCCGTGGTCGTCGACGAGGAACGCGAACGCGTCCTCGTAGCCCCGCCGGACGCTCTCCTGCACGGGGTCGCCGAGGCCGACGAAGATCCAGTCGTCGGCCGTCTCGATCCGCGGCGCCCGGAGCCCGAGGCCCTTCACGAGGTCGATCGAGACGACCGCGGTGCCCTGCGCCTCGATCGCCACGAACGACGACTCGCCCTCGGCCATGATCGCGTGCACGTCGCCGATCGAGAGGTACGCGCCCTCGATCATCACCGGCAGGTAGACGGTCGAGCCGATCGTGTTCTCGGTGACGTCCATGTTGCCGCCCTGCGGGTACGCCGGCATGATCGTCGAGTTCTCGCCCTCGGCGGGTGCGGTGCCCATGCAGCCGATCATCGGCCGCGCCGCGAAGGTGTGCCGCGACGTCACGTGCACCCCGTCGGCGTCGATCGGCACGCGCCGGGTGAACATCTCGTCGCCCATCACGTGCTGCAGCGCTCCTGAGCCGGGCAGACTGACCGACCAGCCGCGGTCGACCAGCCGGATGTCGTGCACCGTCACGGCGAGGGCGTCGCCGGGCATCGCTCCCTCGACGTACACCGGCCCGGTGACCGGGTTGATCGGCACCGACAGCTGCGCGAGGTCGTGGTGCCCGTGCAGCTCGGCATAGACCGCGTCGCTCGTCTCGAAGCCGATCGTCTCGCCGGTGCCCGGCGTGATCCGCAGCACCGGCTCGACGGAGGCGGTGAAGCCGGGGCGGCCGAGCTCGTTGCCGAGGAAGTGGTCGATGCCGACGAGCTGCCCCGAGGAGGCGGGGGCCGCCTCGCCGAGATCGTCACGACCGCCCGAGAGGGCCGGGTCGTTCAGGTCGCCGCCGCTCACGCGTCGTGCCGCTCGGAGTCGGTGGCCGGGGTCGACGCGACCGCGGCGTCGTCGGCGCCCTGTCCCAGGGTCGGGGCGGCGCCTCCTCGGCTGCGGTAGTACAGGAACACGCCCGCGCCGAGCACGAGCCAGATCAGCCCGCCGATCTTCGCCTCGGGGGCCGCGTTGACGAGCACGTAGCCGATGATCAGGAACCCGACCACGGGCACGACGAGGTGCAGCAGCCAGTTGCGCGACTTCTTCTTGACGACGTAGTGCACGACGACCGAGACGTGCAGCAGCATGAAGCCGAACAGCGCGCCGAAGTTCACCAGCGACGCGATCACGTTGATCTGCCCGACGAAGAACAGAACGAGCACGGCCGACAGCGCCGAGACGACGAGGATCGCGGCCTGCGGCACCTTGCGCGTGTTGATCTTCGAGAGGAACGCGGGCAGCTGCTTGTCCCGGCTCATCGAGAACAAGAGGCGCGAGGTCGCGGCCTGCGCCGCCATCGCGTTCGCGATGCCCACCGCGAGCACGTTCACGACGAAGAACGCCGTCGCCCAGCCGCTGTTCGACGCGGCCCTGACCAGGTCGAAGAACGCGTTGCCGGCCTCGCCCTCGGGGAACGAGTCCCGGCCCCCCGCCAGCGCGCTCGCCAGCCAGGTCTGCAGCACGAAGCAGAACGCCACGATGAACAGGGCGATGATCATCGCCTTGCCCGCGCCTCCTCGCTTGCCGGTGCTCTCCTCCGAGAGGGTCGAGATGCCGTCGAAGCCCAGGAAGCTCAGCACCGCGATCGACAGCGCCGAGGCGATGAGGGGCGCGGTGACCTTGCTGGAGTCCCAGATCGGGTCGGTCGTGAACTCCGCGCCGGGGATGGTGCCGTTGTTCAGCGCGACCACGGCGATGATGACGAAGATCGCGATGAAGACGACCTCGATCGCGAGGAACACGCGGTTCATCATCTTGATCGAGCTGATGCCGAGCAGGTTCACCGCGGTGTTGATCGCGACGAAGATCAGCGCCCACATCCAGCGGGCGCTGCCCGGGAAGATGCCGATCATCGACTCGGCCGCGAACACGTAGAGCAGCGTCGGCACGAGCAGGTAGTCGAGCAGGATCGCCCAGCCGGCGAAGAACCCGGCGATCGGGTGGATGCCCCGGCCGACGTACGAGAAGACCGAGCCGGCGAGCGGGATCGACTTGGCCATCTGCGCATAGGCGAGCGCCGTGAAGATCATCGCGACGAGGCCCACGAGGTAGACCAGGGGCACCATGCCCGACGACGCGTTGTAGACGGTGCCGAAGATCGCCCACGGCGCGATGGGCACCATGAAGATCAGGCCGTAGATGAGCAGGTCGACGGTCGAGACCGACCGCTTCAGCTCCTGCTTGTAGCCGTACTGCTCGAGCTGCTGCTGGTTGCTCAGCTCGGGTGACGCGGTCTTCTCGGACATGGTGTCTCTTCTCGGGTCGAGGCGGGTGAACGACGAGGAGGTGCGGTGGGGGTGGTTCAGGACTCGTGCGCCGCGAAGAACGCCGCGACGACGCGGCGGAACTCCTCGGGCTGCTCGAGGTGGCTGCAGTGGCTGGCTCCGGCGAAGACGTGCGAGCGGACGTCGGCGATGCCGTCGACGAAGGGCTGCCAGGTGGCGGGCGTCGCCTCGTCGTGCTCGCCGGCCACGACGAGGGTCGGGGCGGACACGCGCGGCAGCCGGTCGACGATGCTCCAGTCGCGCATCGTGCCGATGACGTGGAACTCGTTCGGCCCGTTCATCGTGTGGTAGACCGTCGGCTCGGCCTCCATCTGCTCCTCGCTGTCGACGAAGTCCTGGGGCATCGGGACCACACGGCAGACGTGGCGCTCGTAGAAGACCTGCGTCGCGGCGAGGTACTCGGGGTCGGTGGTGGTGCCGGCGTCCTCGTGACGCTGCAGCGCCTCCTGCGTGTCGGTCGGCAGCTGGGCCCGCAGCTCGGCCGCGCCCTCGACCCAGAGCTGCATCGAGGCGGGCGAGTTGCAGATCGCGAGGCTGGCGAGCCCCGCGGGCTGCCGCACCGCGATCTCGGCGCCGAGCATGCCGCCCCACGACTGGCCGAGCACGTGGAAGCGCTCGAGGCCGAGGTGCGCCACGACGGCGTCGAACTCGGCGACGAAGAGCGCCGGGGTCCAGGTCTCGACGGGGGCGCCGGGGCGGTGGCTGCTGCGGCCGCAGCCGAACTGGTCGTAGTGGACGACCGTGCGGCCGGTCTCGTCGGCGAGCGCCGCGAGGTTCCGCAGGTAGTCGTGCGCCATGCCGGGGCCGCCGTGCAGCACGACGAGGGGCAGGGCGCCCGCGCGCGGCTCGTCGGGCGTGGTCACCTGGAGCCAGGTGTGGCCGTCACGGAAGGGGAGGACGTCGGCGGTGCTCGTGGACATGCGAGAGAGCATGCACCCGGAAAGGTCTCGTGCCAAGACCTTTGTTCGTGACTTAACGTGGACGTAACAACGGACGCAGGCAGGGGCAGGGCGGATGACGACGAGCGAGACGACCGCCTCCGGCGCCCTCGACGCGCCGCTCGAGCCGACCACCCGGGCCGACGACATCACCGACCGCCTCGTCACCGCGATCGCGACCGGCGAGTACCTGCCCGGCCAGCGCCTCCCCGCCGAGCGCGAGCTCGCGACCTCGCTGCGCGTCGGTCGCATGACCGTGCGGCAGGCTCTCGCGCGGCTCGTCGAGCAGGGGCTGATCGAGACGCAGCGCGGGCGCGGGGGCGGGTCGTTCGTGCTCGCGCAGGACTCCCGCCCCGAGCAGGACGCCCGGTCGACGTCCGCCGTCGCGCAGCGCACCCTCGCCGCCCGGTGGTCGGACCTCAGCGACACGAGCGCGGCCATCGGCCGCTTGCACGGCACCGTCGCGGAGGCGGCGGCCGAGAACCGAACGGACGCCGACGTCGCCCTGCTGCGCGACCGGCTCGAGGCCTACCGCTCCGCCGACTCGGGGCTCGCCTCGCAGAAGGCCGACGAGCTGCTGCACGTCGCGATCGCCGAGGCCGCCCACAACGCCGTCCTGCGCGACGTCCTGTTCGAGCTGGAGGCGCGGGTCAGCATCGCCGCGCCGGCCCACCCCTGGGGCGGTCGGGACGGCATGCGCGAGATGGAGCTGCGCGCGCTCGCCGAGCACGAGGCGATCGTCGACGCGATCAGCGCGGGGCGGGCACGTGAGGCGGCGTCACTCGCTCGGGCGCACGTCGGCATCGACCTCGAGCTGCTCGAGCGCGTGGTGCGCGGCGGCGGCAGCGGCGCTGGCAGCGCCTGATCTCGTGCTGTGGTCGCATCACGACCCGTTCCGCCTCGCGAGAGGCCCAGGGCCGGTCTTCTCTCGCCTCGAACCGCGTTCCGAACCATGAACGGGGATAGAACGCGGTTCATCGTTCGGAACGCGGTTCATCGCGCCTGCGCGGAGGGGGACGCGGTCGTCAGGGCGTCGGCGCAGGAGCCCAGCCGAGCTCGGGCCCGAGGTGCTCGGCGAGGTCCGTGAGGATCTGCGCGTAGTCGTCCGGCTCGAGGGAGAAGGGCAGCGCGAAGGCGACCTCGTCGACCGCCTGGTAGGCCGGGTCGGCGTGCAGCGCGTCGGCGATCTCGGCCGAGGTGCCGACCAGGTCGGCGGCGAACAGCAGCTGTCCCGGGCCCTGCGGCACGCCTACCCGTCCTGCGCGCGACTCGGCGTACGCGGCGTAGCGGGCGCGCTGCTCCGGGGTCGCCGAGTCGGTCGGCACGACGACGAGGCCCTGTGACACCCGGGCGGAGGCGCCGGCCGGGTGGGCGTCGCGGTACGCGTCGATCTGGGCGCGCTGGTTCGTCGCGAAGTCCGTGCCCTGCTCGGCCTTCGTGACGCTCGACGCCAGCAGGTGGAACCCGTGCTCGCCGGCCCAGACCGCCGACCGGGTGCTGCCGACGCCACACCAGAGCCGGTCGACGAGGCCGGGGCTGTGCGGCTGCACGACGTCGCTGAACTCCTCGATGCCGCGGCGGCCCGGCGAGGCGCTGACGACGTCGCCGCGGACGAGGTCGCGGAGGCGCAGGAGGCGGTCGGGGCCGAGGTCCTCCTGGTCGAGGGTGTCGGGGTAGATCGCGTCGCGGTAGAGGTCGAAGTTCATCGGCGTGCCCGTCGAGAAGCCGGGGTTGAGGCGGCCGCCGAGCAGCACGTCGACCGTGCCGAGGTCCTCCGCCAGGCGGAACGGGTTCTCGGCGCCGATCGGCGTGACGGCGGTGCCGAGCTCGATGCGGCTGGTGCGCTGCGACGCGGCCGCCATGATCGCGACGGGGGACGAGATGCCGGGCTGCAGGTGCCGGTGCCGCAGCCAGGCGCTGTCGAGGCCGAGCTGCTCGCCGCGCTCGATGACGCGCAGCGTGTCCTCGTGGCCGCCGGCCGGGGACGCAGGGTCGAACGACCCGATCGTGAGGAAGCCGAGGCGCTGCAGCGGGGAACCGTGTACGGGCATGTCCCGAGTCTCGCAGGGGCGGCCGCGCCACGCGCGTCGTCACGCCGGGG
>NZ_JACYTX010000002.1:1218906-1238877 GCF_014841435.1 Frigoribacterium sp. CFBP 8766 | reverse complement strand
GCCTCTCGTCTGTCGTGCTGTCGCGCCGTCGACGCGCAGGGCGCGACGGGCGTCGAGGAGGCGGGTCGCGCCTCCTCGGGACCTGCCTAGGCGGCGAGGGCGAGCGCGTGGGCGCTCACGCTGTAGGCCTGCACGATGGTGCGGCTCGGCTCGCGGCGCCAGCTGCGGCCGGGGATGACCCAGCCCTGGGCGCCCTCGACCGTGACGGTCGCGCCGACGCGGACGTCGTCGGTGACGACGTCGCTCCAGGCGCGGACGACGAACTCGGCGCCGGAGGCGTCGACGACGACGAACTCGGCGAGGCGGGCGGTGGACAGGACGGGCTCGGTGGTGACCGTGCCGCTCAGGGTGGTGATGTTCTCGTTCATGCGTGTTCTCTTCTTCGATGTGTGCTGTGTTGCTCAGCGTCGTGGCACGCAGCGCGGGGCATGCGTGGACCGCCGTTCTCGGCGGTGGGGCGGACGGATGTCCTCAGGCTCGGGGAGCCTGGTCGGGCCTCGTCTCGGGCGACGACCGGTGAGTAGGCGAGCGGGTGAGGCTCGGACCGGGGTTCTCGAGATGTGCAGACGGGATCTGCAGGCTTTTCGACTCGGCCTGCGTGTGGACGACAGGGCCGTGAGACGGGAACGATCTGAGAGGATCGTTGCCAAGCGACCTGCAACGGTAACACGGTCGGGCCGGATGCACCAGGGCTGATCCGTGACGTCGCTGAGAACGCCGCAGGAGGCGGTGGTTCGATGGGTGCATGACATCGATCCCCACCATCACCCTGAACAACGGCGTCGAGATCCCCCAGCTCGGCTTCGGCGTCTACCAGGTCGAGCCCGACCAGACGAAGGACGCGACCCTCACCGCCCTCGAGGTGGGCTACCGCCACATCGACACGGCGCAGATGTACGGCAACGAGGCAGGCGTCGGCGAGGCGCTGCGCGAGTCGGGCATCGACCGCTCCGAGATCTTCGTCACCTCCAAGCTCAACAACGGCTTCCACCGTCGCGACGACGCCCTGAAGGCGTTCGACGGCACGCTCGAGGCGTTGAACGCCGACTACGTCGACCTGTTCCTCATCCACTGGCCCCTGCCCACCACGGACGTCGACTACCTCGAGACCTGGAAGGCGCTCGAGGAGATCTACGCCACGGGCCGCGCCAAGGCCATCGGCGTCTCGAACTTCCACCAGCCGCACCTGCAGCGCCTGCTGGACGAGGCCGACGTCGTGCCCGCCGTCAACCAGATCGAGGTGCACCCGTACCTCACCAACGACTCGCTGCGCCTCTTCGGCGTCGAGCACGGCATCCACACCGAGGCGTGGTCGCCCATCGCCCAGGGCAAGGTCCTCGAGGACCCGACCCTCGTCGAGATCGCCGAGCGCGTCGGCAAGTCGACCGCCCAGGTGACCCTGCGCTGGCACGTGCAGCGCGGCGACATCGTGTTCCCGAAGTCGGTCACGCGCTCGCGCGTCGAGGAGAACTTCGCGCTCTTCGACTTCGAGCTGTCCGACGCCGACGTCGCGGCCATCACCGACCTCGACAAGGGCGAGCGCACGGGCCCCGACCCCGACACGTTCGACTACATCCCCAGCTGAGCTGCGGTCAGGTCAGGTCAGGTCAGGTGAGCTGACCTGACCCGTCCGGCCCCCGGGCCGGGCCCGGCTGTGCCGACGGGCCGGTCTCCCCGCAGGGGGAGACCGGCCCGTCCTAGTAGGGTCGTCGTCTGCACGGGAGGCCTACCCGAGGCGTCCCCGCGCTACCAGGAGCGAGTGAACAGGGTGCGAACAGTCGTCGGCGTGCTGCGCCTCGTCGTCGCCGCCGTGGGCACGGCCGCCCTCGTGTCGTACTTCTTCTACACGCTCGGCTTCTCGACCTTCTCGACGGTCAACTACTTCGCGTACTTCACGCAGCAGAGCAACATGGCGAACGTGCTCGTCCTCGTCGTGTCGGGGGCGCTCTCGCTCCGGGGCCGACCCGAGGGCCGCGCCTTCGCCGCGGTGCACGCCCTGGTGACGACCTACGTCGTCGTGTCGGGCATCGTCTACGGCATCATCCTGGTCGAGTCGCTGAGCAACGACTTCGCGATCGGCGTGCCCTGGTCGACCCAGGTGCTGCACTTCTGGATCCCGGGGTTCCTCGTCGTCGACTGGGTGCTCGCCCCCGGGCGCACCCGCGTCAGCTGGGCGATGCTGTCGGTCGTGCTGGTGTTCCCGGTCGTCTGGGGCATCGCGACGATCGTGCGCGGCGCGGACGTCGGCTGGTACCCGTACTTCTTCCTCGACCCCGCGCAGGTGCGCTGGCCGGACGAGTTCGTGATGTACAACGCGATCGCCCTGGGCGTCATCGTGGGGGTCATGTCGGCGTTGATCGCGCTCAGTCACCTGCGGCCGGGGCCGCGGCCGGGCGTGCTGCTGCGGCGCGGCCAGCGCGCCGAGGCCGTGGGGGCTGAGGTCGGCGGCACCCAGGTCGGCGGCGCCCAGGTCGGTGGCGCCGAGGTCCGGGGCGCGGAGGTACGCCGCGCCGGCGAGGATCAGCCGGCCGGTGCCTCCGACGAGTCCGTCCCCGCGGCGGGGTCGGACGTGGACTCGGGCGCTGCCTCGGGCACGAGGTCGAAGTAGGGCGCGAGGCCGGCCAGCGCGTCGGCGACGGCCTCGTCGTCGCCGAGCTCGAGGCTCGCGACCGCGTCGTCCCCGCCCGCCAGCGCGACGAGCACCGGCTCGCCCGTCGAGGGCATCAGGTTGACGAAGACGCGGAAGCCCGAGGCGCCGTCGACCGTGGTCAGCACCGTCGCCTCCGTGCTCCAGGCGCGCTCGTCGAAGCGCAGCCAGAGCACCTCCTGCTGGGCGACGCCGAGCGTCTCGATCGCCGCCGTGTGCGTGGTCGGCAGCTCCGGGGCGAACTCGGTCGTCCCCTCCTTCAGGACGCCCAGCGGCAGGGTGACCACGACGCGGTCGACCGACAGGCTCTCGCCGGTGGCGAGGCGGAGGCCGACGCCGCGGTCGCCGTACTGGATCCGGGCCACCGTGCTGCCCCGCAGCACGTCGAGGCCGTCGAGGTGCGCCTCGACGAACGCGGACAGGTCGCCGGTGACGAACGGCTCGCCGAGCGGGAACAGGCTGCCGAGGTCGGCGGCGACGAGCTCGCCGACGTCGCCCGGGTCCTGTCGCTCGGCGAGGTCGTCCGGCCCGGCGCCCCAGCGGACGGGCAGCGCCTCGTCGAGCACGAACTGGAGGCGGGCGGCGTCGGACACGCCCGTGGAGTCGGGCTCGAGCGACTGCTGCTCGGGCCCGGCGCCGGCGCCGGCGACGGCCTGCGCGACCGTCACGGAGGCCGCCTGGTCGTCGGCCCACCCGGCGGCCGACGCGAGGGAGCGCTCGGGGACGCCGTCGAGCGAGGTCGCCTGCCCGCCGGAGGACCGCACCTCGAGCACCTCGCCGAGGCGCACGGTGTCGACCCGGCCGAGGGCGAGCGCGGCGCTGAGAGCCGTGGCTGCCTGGCCGTCGAGGGAGGCGGCGCCGAGCTGGACGGGGAACGGCCAGTCGCCCCCGGTGTACGAGGCGACTCGGCCGCCCACGCGGTCGCGGGCCTCGACGACGACGACGTCGTAGCCGCGCGCCGCGAGGCTCCTGGCTGCAGTCGCGCCGGACATCCCGGCGCCGACGACGGCGATGCGCTCGCCCTGCTCGGCGATCCCGGCGACGGCGTCCGCGACGTCGAAGCCGCTGGCGTGGGCCCCGCCGAGGGTGCCCGGCGCCGTGCTCGCGGTGGCCTCGCCGGCGAAGAAGACCCGGTCGTCGACCGGCCGGCGGAGCGCCGCGCGGTCGTCGTCGGACGACGACGTGGTCAGGTAGCTGCCCGAGCCCCGCGCGAACGGGTCGTCGGCCCAGCCGCTGCGGCGGAACGCGGACGGCGTCGGCCCGGCCGAGGGCGTCGCGGTCGGGGTCGGCGTGGGCGTCGGCGTGCTGCTCGGGGTCGTCGGCGCGGGGGAGGGGCCGTCGGTGGTGCAGGCGGCGAGCAGCAGCACGGCGGCCCCGGAGGCCGACCCCGTCAGGAACGCTCGACGACTGATGCCCATGGTGCGTCCATCATCGCAGGGCGGGGGCCCGTGCGGCGACGTGTGCCGCGACGTGCGCAGCGGGCGGACCGCGACGTGCGCCGCGACGCGCGCGGCGGGGCGGACCCCGACTCGCGCGCCTCAGGCGTCGACGGCCTCGAGCCAGGTGCGGAGCAGGTCGGTGACCTGGTCGACGGGCATCAGCGACGACGCGTGGTCCTGCCCGACGAGCTCGAAGAACGCCGCGGTCGGCATGCGGCGGGCGGCGTCCTGCGACTCGCGGTGCCGTGCCTCGTCGCGGGTGCCCGCGATCAGCAGGGTGGGCACCGACACGTCGTCGAGCTGCTTCGCCGTCAGCCCGCCGCCCGTCTCGGCCGCCCGGAAGAACGCCGCCAGGGCGAGCGGGTCGTCGCTCATGAAGGCGAGGCGGGTCGCCGGGTCCAGGCGACGGCCCATGGTGTGCTCCCAGCGCTCGACGAAGGCGGCCATGCCCCCGGTCAGGAGCGCCTCCTCCCAGTCCGGGGCGAACGTGGCGCCGATGTTGCCGTTCATCGGCGCCCAGCTGCCGCCGATCGTGGTCAGGGTGCGGAGCAGCTCGGGCTCGTGCGCGGCGATCGACAGGCCGACGCGGGCGCCGAACGAGTAGCCGACGAAGTGGACCGGCGCGAGGCCCGTCGCGGCGAGGACGGCCGCGACGTCGCCGCGGTGCAGAGCCATGTCGTACGAGGCGGCGTCGTGCGGCGCACCGCTCCGCCCGTGGCCGCGCAGGTCGAGGGCGACGACGGTGAAGTCGCGCTCGAGGTCGCGCAGGTAGCCGAGACCGCGCCACGCGCCGCGCGACAGGCCCGAGCCGTGCACGAGCAGCAGGGGCGGCCCCTCGCCCGCGACCTCGTACGCGATCTCGGTGCCGTCGACGGGGTTCTGGACGTGGTCGCGCATCGGACCAGTCTGGCAGCGCGGCGACCCGTCGACGACTCAGGTGCCGTCGTCGCCAGGCGGCTCGGCACCGGCGCGGCTCCTGCCCGCCGGCCCGCGCCTCCTGAGTCCTCGACGCGTCCCGCTCACCCCGGCGCCGCCTCGGTGATCCGCCGTCGGCGCGGCCGGGCGGCCGGGCGGGCGGCGTGGGCGGCGCGCGGGCACGATGGATCGATGATCGACGGGTGGACTGCCGCACAGGTGAAGGCGGCCGAGCAGCCGCACCTCGACGCGGGCGAGCCGCTGATGCAGCGCGCGAGCGCAGGGCTCGCGCACGAGGTGGAGCGGCTGCTGCAGGCCCGGGACCGGTGGCCCGCGCCCGTCGTGCTCCTCGTCGGCAGCGGCAGCAACGGGGGCGACGCGCTCCTCGCGGGTGCCGCACTGGCCGACGCGGGCTGCGCGGTCACGGTCGTGCCCACCGGCAGTCGGCTGCACGAGGAGGGGCTCGCCGCGGCCCGCGCCTCCGGTGCCGTCGTCGACGACCCGACCCGGTGGTCGACCGTCGAGGAGGCGGGCGCCCGGCTCCGGGAGTCGGGCGCGGCCGTCCTCCTCGACGGCGTGCTCGGCACCGGCACGAGCGCCGACCCGGCCCTGCGAGGCACGGCTCGTGACGTCGTCGCGGCGCTGCTGCCCTGGGTCACGGCCGCCGACGGCCCGCCCGTCGTCGCGGTCGACGTGCCGAGCGGCATCGGCCCGGACGACGGTGCCGTGCCCGACCCGACCGTGCTGCCCGCGACCCTGACCGTCACCTTCGGCGCCCACAAGGCCGGGCTCCTGATCGAGCCCGCCGCCACGCTCGCCGGCGAGGTGGTGCTCGTCGACATCGGCCTCCTGCCCGACCTGGCCGCGGTGCCGCCGGCGGTCAGCGTGCCGGAGCCCGCGCCCTGAGGGCTGGGCCCTGACGGTCTGCCCCCGACGGCACGGCCCCGTCGGTCAGGTCTCGACCGCTACGACTTCTCCGTGCCGCCGGACTTCCCCGGCGTCACGACCGACAGCGGGCTCGTGATCGACTCGAGCGACTTCCGCTCGGCCGACACCCCGAAGACGAACGCGATCACGCCTCCCACGAGCATGATGCCCGCGCCGAGGAAGTACCCCGCCGTCAGCGGCCCGCGGTCGGTGCCGTCGCCGATCAGCGAGCCGTAGAGCGTCGGGGCGACCGCGCCGGCGATCTGGCCGAGCGCGAAGAAGTAGCCGATCACCTGGCCGCGCAGCTCGAGCGGGAAGATTTCGCTCACCGTGAGGTAGGCCGAGGAGGCGCCCGCCGACGCGAAGAAGAACGACACGCACCAGAACACGGTCTGGGTCGTCGCGCTCAGGACGTCCCTGTGGAACAGCACGGCCGAGACGGCCAGGACGACCGCCGAGACCCCGTAGGTCAGGAAGATCATCTGGCGGCGGCCCCACGTGTCGAAGAGGTGGCCGAGCAGCAGCGGGCCGAGCAGGTTGCCGATCGCGAACGGGAAGAAGAAGTACTGCGTCGACGCCGGGTCGGTGCCGTAGAAGTTCTGCAGCACGAGCGCGTAGGTGAAGAAGATCGCGTTGTAGAGGAACGACTGCGTGATCATCATCGTCGCGGCGACGAGGGTGCGCTTCGGGTAGTCCTTGACCAGGGTGCGGACGATGACGCTGAACGGGATCCGACCCTGGTCGGTCACCTCGAGCGCCTGGTCGTCGCTGACCGGCTCGAGGGTGCGCCCCTCGGCCTCGACGCGGTGCTCGATGTCGGTGACCGTCGCCTCCGCCTCCTCCTCGCGGCCGTGGGTCATCAGCCAGCGGGGGCTCTCGGGGATGTGCCCGCGCAGGTAGATGATGATCAGGCCGAGCACCGGGCCGATGAAGAAGCCGATGCGCCAGCCGACGTTCTCGGCGAAGTAGTCGGTGTTCAGCAGGAAGAGGTTGGCGGCCGAGCCGAGGGCGGCGCCGCCCCAGTAGGTGCCGTTGATGGCGATGTCGACGCGTCCGCGGTAGCGCGACGGGATGATCTCGTCGATGGCCGAGTTGATCGCGGCGTACTCGCCGCCGATGCCCATGCCGGCGACGAACCGGAAGACGGCCAGGAACGCGAAGCTCGGCGACAGCCCGGCCAGGCCGCTGGCGACGAGGTAGATGGCCAGCGTGAGGATGAAGAGCTTCTTGCGGCCGAGCGTGTCGCTCAGCCGGCCGAAGACCAGCGCTCCCGCCACCTGGCCGAGCAGGTAGATCGTGCCGAGGTAGCCGACCTGCGCGGCGGTCAGGCCGAGGTCGGCCTGGAACCCGGCGGAGGCGACGATCTGGATCTCGAGGCCGTCCAGCACCCACGAGAAGCCGAGCCCGACGACGATCGTCCAGTGGAACTTGGTCCAGGGGAGTCGGTCCATGCGGGCAGGGACCAGGCTGCGGACGCTGCCGCCGCCTCCTCGGGCCGTGGTCGACGACGAGCTGCTCATGGTGATCTCCCCTGTGCGCGGTGTGCATCCGTGCAGAGGGTGCACGAACACCGGCGACGGTACTCCCGGCGCCGGACGCACGACCGCCCTCCCCGGTGGTCGGGGAGGGCGGTCGTGGGGGAGGTGCGGCTAGTGCGCCACGATCGGCTCGGCGCCCTCGGTCACCGGGGGCCGGCGGACGAAGAAGGCGCCGGCCACGGCGAACAGCGAGATGATCGCGCCCACCAGGAACGCGGCACGGACGCCGGCGCTCGCGGCGGCGATGTCGCCGGCTCCGCCGCTCGCCGCGGACACGGTGGCCAGCGTCATGACGGTCACGAACACGGCGGTGCCGGCCGCGCCCGCGACCTGCTGCACCGTGCCGACGATCGCCGAGCCGTGCGAGTAGAGACGGCCGGGCAGCGAGCCCAGGCCCGACGTGAAGAGCGGCGTGAACATCAGCGCGAGGCCGACGCTGAGGGCGACGTGCGCGCCGAGCACCATCGGGATGGGCGTCGACTCGGACACGGTCGAGAGGAACCACAGCACCGCGCTGACGAGCATCGTGCCGGGCACGAGCAGCACGGTCGGACCGTGCTTGTCGAAGATGCGGCCGACGATCGGCGAGAGCACGCCCTGCAGCAGGCCGCCGGGCAGCAGGAGCAGGCCGGTCGCCAGCGGGTCGAGGCCGTGGACGTTCTGCAGGTAGATCGGCAGCACGATCAGGGTGCCGAAGAGGGCGATCATGCCGACGCCGAGCACGAGGACCGACGTGGTGAAGGTGCGCGACAGGAAGGTGCGGAGGTCGAGCAGCGCCTTGTCGTCGCGCTGCAGGGCGCGCTGGCGCAGGACGAACGCGAGCAGGGCGACGACCCCGACGCCGATCGGCAGCCACGCCGGCACGGCCGCCTCGGCGCCTTCCCCGATCGAGCTGAGCCCGAACACGATGCCGCCGAACGCGAAGGCGGACAGGATCACCGAGAAGACGTCGAGCGGCACCGTGCGGGGGGTGGTGACGTTCTTGACGCGCGCGGCGCCGAGGGCGAGGGCGCCCAGCGCGATGGGCAGCACGAGGATGAACATGAAGCGCCACTCGAAGACGCTGAGGATGATCCCCGAGATGGTCGGCCCGATGGCAGGCGCGACCGAGATGACGATCGAGATGTTGCCCATCGTGCGTCCGCGGGTCGCGGCGGGCACGAGCGTGAGCACCGTCGTCATCAGCAGCGGCATCATGATCGCGGTGCCGGACGCCTGGACGACACGGCCGAGCAGCAGCACGCCGAAGCCGGGCGCGATCGCCGAGATCGCGGTGCCGAGGCTGAACAGGCTCATCGCGGTGATGAAGACCGGGCGCGTGTTGAACCGCTGCAGCAGGAACCCGGTGATCGGGATGACGACCGCCATCGTCAGCATGAAGCCGGTCGTCAGCCACTGGCCGGCGGTCACGGTGATGTCGAGGTCGCGGGTCAGGCTCGGCAGGGCCACGCCCATGATCGTCTCGTTGAGGATGACGACGAAGGCGCTGACGAGCAGCAGGCCGATGACGAGCTTGTTGCGGGCCGCGAGGGCTGCGTCGTCCCCGTCGGGGGTCGCGCCGACCGAGCCGGTGTCGGCGGCGGAGGATGCGGCGGTGTCGCTCGTCATGTGATCTCCCTGGAGGGGCTGGCGGGTGGCGGTGGCGGTGTCTCGCCGTCGAGACACCGGTGCAGCGCTCGCGAGGCGTCGTTCATTCCCGATCCGAGGTGAACGACAGGGGCGGACAGCAGAGCAATCGGCANCGACGCGACCGGGTGGTCGCGTCGGCCCCTGCCGCCGAGGAGGCGCGGCTGCGGACTAGACGTCGCGTCGCTTCACGAGGGCGAGCGCGATCGCGAACAGCACCACGACCCAGCCGACCAGCACGAGCAGCGCCTGCCACGGCTCGAGCACGAGCGAGCCGTCGAGGCCCGGCAGCGCGGTGAGCGACTGTCCGTCGACCGGGTAGTCGTAGACGCGCGTGGCGGCCTGCGGCGGGATGAACTCGTAGAGCGAGTAGATCCACGACTTCGCGATCAGCGCCTGGCCGATCGAGAAGATGATCGGCAGCACGAAGACGATGCCGATCGCCGAGGCGATCGCGCCGGCCCCGTTGCGGATGATCGCGCCGAGACCGAAGGCGATCATGGCGATGAAGCCGATGGTCGCGGCGCCGCCGAGCATCGACAGCCAGATGCGCCCGTCGGCGAGGTCGGTGTCGACGCCCGAGCTCGAGAGGAGCGGCGTGGACACGAGCAGCGCGACGGCCAGCGCGAGGGCCGACACGACGAAGGTCGTGACGCCGATGAGCAGGACCTTGGCGACGAGCGCCGGCGTGCGGCGAGGGACGGCCGCGAAGGTGGAGCGGACCATGCCGGTGCCGTACTCGCCGGTGATGACGAGGGCGCCGAGCACCGCGGCGACGAGCTGCGCGAACGGCACGCCGATCGTGGCGACGCTGACGGCGAGCGACTGCTGCTGCTCGTCGGTGGCCGGTGCCCCCTCGAAGCCGGACGCGAAGGCGCCGAACAGCAGGGCGAAGCCGATCAGCAGCACGACGATGACCGCGAAGCACCAGGCTGTCGAGCGGAGGCTGCGGAGCTTGATCCACTCCGACCGCAGGACGTGGGCGAACGAGACCCCCGAGCCCGCCGTGTGGGCGTGGGGCGTCGGGCGGGGCGTGGTGGTCGTGGTCATCGCGTCGCTCCCGACGTCGTGGCGGATTCGGCGTCGGCGGCCGCGGGGGCGCCACCGGCGTGGGCTGTGCCTCCTGCGTGGTACTCGACCGAGTCCTGGGTGAGGGTCATGTAGGCCTCCTCCAGCGATCGGACCAACGGGGTGAGCTCGTGCAGCACGATGCCCTGGGCGGCTGCGGCCTCGCCGACCTGTGCTGCGGTGACGCCCCGGAGGTCGAGCGCGCCGTCCTCGGTCGTCGTCACGACGACCTCGGTGCGGCTGCGGAGCAGGTCGGACAGCTGGGCGAGGTGCGGGCTGCGCACGCGCACTCCGTCGCCCGACGCCTGGGCGATCACGCTGCTGACGGGGGCGTCGGCCAGGACGCGGCCCCGGCCGAGGACGATGAGGTGGTCGGCGGTCTGTGCCATCTCGCTCATCAGGTGCGACGAGAGGAAGACGGTGCGGCCCTCGCTGGCGAGGTGGCGGGCGAGGGTCCGCACCCACACCACGCCCTCGGGGTCGAGGCCGTTGACGGGCTCGTCGAAGATCACGGTCGCGGGGTCGCCGAGCAGGGCGGCGGCGATGCCGAGGCGCTGGCCCATGCCGAGCGAGAAGCCGCCGACGCGCTTCTTCGCGACGGACTCGAGGCCGGTCAGGGCGATGACCTCGCGGACGCGGGCCTTGCCGATGCCGTGCGTGGCGGCCATGGCCAGGAGGTGGTCGTGGGCGCTGCGGCCGCTGTGCACGGCCTTCGCGTCGAGCAGCACGCCGACCTCGCGCAGGGGCGCACGGTGGTCGGCGTAGGGGCGGCCGTTGACGGTCACCGAGCCCGAGGTGGGCCGGTCGAGCCCGACGATCATGCGCATGGTGGTCGACTTGCCCGCGCCGTTGGGGCCGAGGAACCCCGTGACGACGCCGGGTCGCACGGTGAAGCTGACGTCGTCGAGCGCCACCTTCGAGCCGTATCTCTTCGTGAGTGATCGAGCTTCGATCATGGGGGTGCCTCTCGTCGTCGTGCGGGTGTCGTCGCCCCGGGCACGCATCGTCGCGTACGGGGGCTGCCGACCTGCGTCGAGACTAGGAGAGGGGCACCGCCGCCGACATCCGCCGACCGGACGACACCCGCCGGCCACGGCCTGCGACCACCGGGGGAGGAGGCACCCGCGAGCGCGCGGTCGTTACACTCGCCCGGTGACGACAGCCACCCTCCTCGCCTCCCTGCCCCTCGCCTCCGGCGGCTTCCTGCTCTTCGACCCCGAGGCGCTGCTGCCGGCGCTGGGCCCCTGGGCGCTCGCGGGCATCTCGCTGATGGTGTTCATCGAGTCGGGCGTGCTGTTCCCGTTCCTGCCGGGCGACTCGTTGCTGTTCACGGCCGGGCTGCTGCACGAGGCCCTCGAGCTGCCGGTCTGGCTGATCGCCCTCTGCGCCTTCGCCGCCGCGTTCCTCGGCGACCAGGTGGGGTACTTCCTCGGCAACCGTTTCGGCCGGCGCTGGTTCCGGCCCGACGCACGCGTGCTGAAGACGGCCCACCTCGCCAAGGCCGAGGCGTTCTTCGCCAAGTACGGCGGCCTCTCGCTCATCCTCGGCCGCTTCGTGCCCATCGTCCGCACCTACGTGCCGCTCGCCGCGGGCACGGCGGGCTACCGCTACCCGGCGTTCCTCGCGTTCAACGTCATCGGCGCGTTCCTGTGGGCCGTCGGCCTCACGGTGCTCGGCTCGCTCCTGGGCGGCGTGCCGATCATCGCCGACCACATCGACGTCTGGGCGATCGTGATCGTGCTCGTCTCGGTGCTGCCGATCCTGATCACCGTGCTCCGCAAGGCGATCTCGGCGCGGCGCGCGACGCCCACGCCCGGCGCCTGAGCCGAGCTCGCCGGTCGTGACGTCGCCAGCGGACCTGCCGGTCCCGGGTCCTGAGCCGATCGCCGTCGACGACGCCGTCGAGAGCCTCGTCGGCCTCCGGGCCGAGACAAGCCGTCGCGTCGTGGTCGGCCTCGCGGGCGAGCCGGGCAGCGGCAAGAGCACGACGGCGACGGTGCTGGCGGAGGCGTTGCTCACGACCGGGTGCTCGGCCGTCGTCGTCCCGATGGACGGCTTCCACCTCGCAAGCGCGACCCTCGCCCGGCTGGGCCGACTCGATCGCAAGGGCGCGATCGACACGTTCGACGGCACGGGCTGGCTCGCCCTCCTCCGTCGGATCCGACGGGTCGAGCTCGGCGAGACGGTCTGGGCGCCCGACTACGTCAGGGGCCTCGAGGAGGCGGTGGCCGGCTCGATCGAGGTCGCCCCCGACGTCGAGGTGGTGATCGTGGAGGGCAACTACCTGCTCGTCGACGACGAGCCGTGGCGGAGCGCCCGCGCCGAGCNGGCATGGCCGAGGAGGCGGCGCTCGCCTGGGCGACCGGGCCCGACGAGCGCTCGGCCGCGCTCGTCCGTGCCACCCGCGAGCGCGCCGACGCGGTGCTCGCGGGCTGACCCGGCCCTGGGCCTGGGCCCGGCCCTGGGCGGTGTCGGCGGTGTCGGCGGGCGTCCGTAGGGTGGTGAGCCATGCGCCTCTACCTCATCAGACACGGTCAGACCCCCGACAACGTCCGCGGCGAGCTCGGCACGACCGTGCCCGGCCCGGGCCTCACCGACCTCGGCCTCGAGCAGGCCGCCGCGCTGCCCGACGCCCTCGCATCGGCAGGCATCGGGGCGCTGTCGACCAGCACCATGCTGCGGACGCAGCTGACCGCGGCCCCGCTCGCCGCCTCCCTCGGCCTCGTGCCGACCGTCCGTGACGGCCTCCGCGAGGTCGAGGCGGGCGAGCTCGAGCTCCGCTCCGACCAGGAGGCCGTGTCGACCTACCTCGGCACCGTGCTGCGCTGGGTCGACGGCGACCTCGACGCCCGCGTCCCCGGCGCCGAGGACGGCCACGCGTTCTTCGCCCGCTTCGACGGCGCGGTCGACGAGGTCTGCGCGGGCGGCCTCGACGTCGCGGCCGTCGTCAGCCACGGTGCCGCGATCCGGGGCTGGGCGGGGCGACGCGCGTCCAACGTCGACGCGGCGTTCGTGCGCGCCCACCAGTTGGCGAACACCGGCGTGGTGGTGCTCGAGGGCGCGCCGGGCGAGGGCTGGGTGATCGTCGAGTGGGCGGACGAGCCGGTCGGCGGCGCCCTGCTCGCCGACCCGTCCGCGTCCGACCCGACCGGCGACGCCGCCTGATCGGAGGGGCGCCCGTCGGGTCGCCTGTCATGACCGGCCACGCTCGCCGCGCTCGGATCGGGGGACAGATCACGGGGTCGCTGTGACTCGTGTGACTCGAGTGAACTGGAGTGGCCCCAGCTCTGGGGGTCGTCGGGTGACGCCCGAACCTTCTACCTCGGGTTTACCCTCGCCCTCTTCCGCCGTAGGGTGGTCACGCATCCGACCTCAGTGACGAGCTGCCGACAGGCAGCTCGACGCAGGTCGCCCCCCTCGAGTCAGGACACGACCACGTGAGTTCTCCGCTGCCTGCACCGCTCCTGCCGGCCCTGCGTTCGCGCAGCGCGTTCGCCGTCGCCTCGACGATGCTCCTCGCGCTCGTCTTCGTCGTCGCCGGTGTCGTGGTCGGCGGTTCGCCCGCACGCGCGGCGACCTACCCGACCTGGGACGACGTCGTGGCCGCCCAGGCGAACGAGTCGTCCAAGCAGGCACAGATCTCCGAGCTGCAGGGGCTGCTCGACCAGCTGCAGTCCGACGCGGTGAACGCGCAGGCCGAGGCCGAGCGCCTGGGCGCGGCGTTCCAGGCCGCACAGGACCTCGCCGACCAGGGCGCCGCGAAGCTCGCCGAGCTGCAGGCGCAGGTCGACGAGAAGAACGCGATCGCGGACGAGAGCGAGAAGCGCGCCGGCCAGGTCTCGGCCCAGCTCGCGCGTACGGGCGGCGGCGACGTCTCGACGCAGCTGGTCGGCGACGGAGAGGCCGCCGACGACCTGCTCTACCGTCTCGGCGCCATGAGCAAGATCACCGAACAGGCCGACGGCATCCGTGAGCAGGCCGTCTCCGACCGCAACGTGGCCCAGTCGCTCGGCGACCAGGCTGCCGTCGCGAAGGAGGCGCTGGTCGGCCTCCGCGACACGGCGCAGGTCTCGATGGACGAGGCGCAGGCCGCGGCCGACGCCGCCACGGCCGCGGTGACCGCGCAGCAGGAGAACGAGTCGCGCCTCCAGGCCCAGCTGGCCGTGCTGCAGGACACGACCGCACAGACCCAGGAACAGTACGAGGCCGGCGTCGAGGCGGAGCGTCAGCGCGTCGCCGCCGAGCAGGCCGCCCGAGCCGCCGAGGCCGCCCGCCAGGCGGAGGAGCTGCGTCAGCAGCGTGCCGCCGCCGCGGCCGCGGCTGCTGCGGCTGCCGCCGCGCGTCCTGCCCCGAGCGCCGGCGCCCCTGCCCCTGCTCCGGCGGCGCCCCCGGTGTCGTCCGGCGGAGGCGGCGGGTCGGGATCCGGCTCCGGCTGGGTCCGCCCCAGCGGCGGCGGCATCTCGAGCGGCTACGGCTACCGCGTCAACCCCGTCTCGGGCCAGTGGAAGCTGCACGACGGCGTCGACCTGGCGCCCGGCTGCTCCACGCCGATCTACGCGGCGGCCTCCGGCACGGTCAACTACGCCGGTGCCTACGGCGGCTACGGCAACTACGTGCGGATCGCCCACAGCGGCGGCCTCAGCACGGCCTACGGCCACATCGTCAACGGCGGCATCAAGGTGCGCAACGGCCAGTCCGTCGTCGCCGGCCAGCTCATCGCCCTCGTCGGCTCCACCGGCAACTCGACCGGCTGCCACCTGCACTTCGAGACGCGCGTCAACGGCGCCTCGACCGACCCGGTGCCGTTCATGGCCGCCCGGGGCGTCAGCCTGCGCTAGCGGGCCGCGGGTCACGGGCCCCGGCTCACAGGCCCAGGCTGACCGGCCCCGGCCCCGGCCCAGCCCCGGCCCCGGCGCGACGTGCACAGCGTGCAGGGAGCGCCCGGGCAGCGATGGCAGGATGTCTCGGTGACGAACGCCGCTCCTCCTGCCCAGGTCTCCCCTCAGCCCTCGCCCCTCGAGGCGGGCGTCCCCGCCGCCTCGTCCGGGGCGGCGCTGCACGTGCAGCACGTCGCGTGGGACGACCCACGGGCCCTCGAGCTCCGGGCGCGCATGGACGCCGAGATGAACGAGCGGTACTCCGACCCCGGCGTCGTGGAGGACCCGGCGGTCACGGCCGCCCGTGACGACGCCCTGCGCGTGCACCCCGAGCAGGTCCACGCGACCGTGCTCGTCACCGACGACGCCGGCCGTGCCGTGGCGCACGCCGTGCTGCGCGACCTCGACGGCGAGTGGGAGGTCAAGCGCGTCATCGTCGACTCGACCGAGCGCGGCCGTGGCCTCGGCCGGGTGCTGATGGCCGAGGTCGAGGCCGTCGCCCGGGCAGGTGGGGCGCCGCGGCTCATCCTGCAGACGGGCGACCGCCAGCCGGAGGCCGTCCGCCTCTACGAGCGCGTCGGCTACCGGCCGATCCCGACGTACGAGCCCTACGTCGAGGCGCTCCCGAACTCGATCTGCTTCGAGAAGGTGCTGGTCGCCCCGTAGGCTGGGCGCGATGATCACGCGACGAGACGCTGCCCTGCAGCTCGACATCCCGCTCGAGATGGCGGTGCGGCACGGCATCCCCGCGACGCTGACGCTCGACGAGCTGCTCGCGCTCGAGAAGTCCCCGCCCGCGTGGCTGCTGCAGTCCCGGGCGAACCGGACGGGCAAGCCCGTCTGGGTCGATCTCGCCTGCGTGGTGTGCGGCTACCACGAGGCCGCCCGGCCGAAGAAGTGGTGGCCCTCGTGGACGCACCTCAGCTGCGACGACCACGGCGTGGACGAGCTGCCCGAGCCCGAACAGGGCACGGCGCGCAGCGAGGTGACCGGCGTGGGCAGCCGCTTCGTCGCCATCGTCGACTGGCGGCCGTAGACCCCGTCCCCGTGCCCGGCAGGTCCGTCCCGAGCGTGTCTCGAGCCCGCCCGGCCGGTCAGCCGCGGTAGCCCACCGACGCCGGCGCGTCGAGGCCGGCCAGCAGGTGCACGAGAGCCTGCCGGGCGTCGTCGGCGAGCATCTGCCGCTGGATGTGCTGGTCGTGCCAGTGGACCAGGTCGGTCGGGACGACGTCGGCCGGCCCCTCGGCCCGTGCCGCTTCGACCTCGTCGACCACGACGTAGCGGAACGCCCAGGGGTCGCCCTCGTCCGCGAGGGTGGTCCGGTGCCCGAGCAGGCGGCCCGTCGAGACGTCGACGAGGACCTCGTGGCCGGGGTCGCCGGGGTCGGGCAGGCGGACGTCGACCCGTCCGTGACCGGACTCCGTGTCCGGCCCGGCGACGCGGGTGCCGAGGACCGCCGTGCCGGTCGTGTGCCCGGGGGCGCCGTCCGGGTCGCTGACGGCGTCGTCGTCCGCCGGCGTCGGGGTGGATCGAGGAGGTGCGCTCCGGTCGAGCCCCGACACGACGTCGTCGACCACCCGGGTCACCGCGACCTCGATCGCATCGCCCTCGGACGCGAGGCGTCGCGCGGCAGCGCGGAGCCACCCCTCGAGGACGACCAGGTCGTCGGACGAGAAGGGCTCCGGCTCGGGCGAGTGCACCGAGAAGTCGGCAGCCTCGACCGACCACTCCCACGACAGCACGACGCGCACCATCGCCGTGCTGCAGGGCAGCAGCGCCAGCACGCCTCGTCGCAGGCCGGGCGTCCAGTGCAGCTCGGGGTCGTCGAGCAGGGGACGGACGAGGTCGGCCGACGCCCTCGCGTCGGCCGGCACGTCGAACTCCGCCACCACCTCGCGCCAGGGCGTCGCCCGCTCCGGCACGACGTCGTGCTCGCGCCGGACGGTCAGGACGGTCGGGGGATCGTCGGCGAGGGGTCGTGGGCCTGGGGCGTCAGGGGCGTCACGGGCGGCAGGGTCGGCAGGCACGAGGACGGATCCTGCCACGCCCACCTCCGGCCGAGCCGAGTCGACCGGGCCGAGCCGGGACGGGCAGACCCGGGCCGAGCCGGGACGGGCCGGGCAGACCCGGGCCGAGATCCGACCCGACCCGGCGTGCCCCGCTAGAACGTCAGCTGGTCGGGCGAGTCGAGCGGCACCCACCCCTCGGGGAGCCCCGACGGCGGCCGGACCGTCGGGACGACCTGCAGCGAGTCGGCCTCGGCCAGCTGCGCGAGCTCGAGCCCGGTCAGCGCGGCGATGTCGCGCACCGGCACCTGGAAGGTGCGGTACGGCCCGAGCGGGGGCAGCTCGCCCTCGTCGCCGGCCCGGGCGGTCGCCTGCCCGAGGTCGGCGTCGTCGAGCTGGGGCGACTGGTCGAGCAGGTAGGCCGAGGTGCGCAGCGCGGCGCCGTCGCGCGTCGCCCAGGCCGCGATCTTCCAGAACCGGAGCGGCAGCTGGACGCCCCGGTAGGTCGGGTCGTCCGGGTGCAGCACCGGACCGGTCAGCACGGTGAGGCGCTGCTGGTGCACGGCCGCGTACTCGAGCACGAGGTCCTCCAGGCCGAGCCAGAGCTCGGACGACTGGTTGAAGTCGCCCGCCTGCGGCGCCGCGTTCGTGTAGGTGAACGTGTCGAGGTTCGCGCGCGACGCGATCGCCGGTGTGCCCCAGACCGGGTCGCGGCGCCGCACGAGGTGACCCCGGTCGAGGTCGTTGCGGGCGTAGACCTCGGGCCCGCACTGCTCGTCGGCCGCGACGCGCTCGTCGAGGTGCCAGTCGTCGCCCCGCTCGAGGTCGACGAGCGAGGACCCGTCGACGTTCACCGCGGTCAGCGCCGCCAGGCGCCGGCCGGGATCGAGCAGCACGGTGAAGTGCGCGTAGGGCAGCTCTCGCACGGCACGGGGGCCGGGGCGGGGCAGCGGCACCTGCACGGCGAGGAACCCGGGGTCGTACCCGAGGGCGGCTGCCGCCTCCGGCTGGTCGTCTGCGATCGTCATCCGCGCCTCCTGGTGGTCGGTGGGTGGTCCGAGCCCATCGTGCACTGCCCCTCCGACACCGGCCCGTGCCTCCGTGCCGTCGCAGCTCAGGCGCGGGCCACGAGCGCCGTCTCGCAGAGCCGCCGCAGCTCGGCGGGGCCGCCGCGCCGCACGGCCGCGCGCTGCCGCTCGGCGCCCGTCCCGTCGGTCGTCAGGCGGTCGAGCAGGGCGCGCGTCCGTTCGTGGTCGCCCGACGCGTCGAGCGCGTCGCCGACGTGCACGAGGAGGCGGTGCAGCACCTCCCGGGACCCGCGCAGCTCCCCGGCGACGGGGTCGAGCAGCTCGCCGCCGAGCCCGTCACGGGCGGCGTGCCAGAGACCGGCGTCGAGCAGCTCGGGCTCGACCTCGAGCGGGGCGACGTCCGCCTCGGCCTCCGCGCGGGCCGTGTCGACGAGGGCGCGCACCAGGGTCGCGGCGAGCAGGGCCCCGCCCGGGTCGAGCTGGGCGTCGGCGACCCGGACCTCCACGGTCGGGTGGTCCTCGGCGAGTCGGGCGTTCCACCAGATCGTGCGCGTGTCGTAGGTGCCGCCGACGCCGACGAGCCGACGTATCCGCCGGTCGTAGTCGGCCGCGTCCGCGAAGGGAGGCGGGCAGCCGCCCGTCGACCAGCGCCGCATGTGCATCGCGCGCCAGCTCGCGAAGCCCGTGTCGGCACCGTGCCAGTACGGCGAGTTGCCGGTGAGGGCGAGCAGCGTCGGCAGCCAGGTGCGCACCCGGTTCAGCACGGCCACGCCGACGTCCCGAGACGGCACCCCGACGTGGACGTGCGTCCCGTTGATGAGGTGGTCGGTGACGAGACCCCGGAACTCCTCCTCGACACGGTGGTACCGCTCGGTGTCGGTCACCGCCGGCCAGCCGCTGCACATGAAGGGCGTGCCGACGGCCGCGGCGACGACGCCGCGGCTGCGGGCCTGGGCGGCGAGCCGGGTGCGGAAGGTCACGAGGTCCGCCTCGGCCTGGTCCATCTGCGTGAAGACGGGGCTCGACCGCTCGATCTGCGACGCCAGGAACTCGTGGCTGACGAACTTCGACTCGTGGGCCGAGCCGAGCAGCTCGGCGTGCACGGACGCGGCGACGTCGGCCGGCGTCAGGGTCACGGGGTCGACCAGGATGAACTCCTCCTCGATGCCGAACGTCGTCATGCGGCCCCCTGTCGTCGGGGGGATGCTAGCGACCCGGCCGGGGAGCGCCCGCCGATCGGCCGAGAGGCGACCGTGACGACGGGGTACGCGGGTCCTGCGCGAGGGATGGGCGACGCGCGGGCCGGGCGGGCCGGGCGCGGAGCCGTCGCGGCGGGGCACGCGAAGGAGGCGCGGTGCAGGCGTGCCTGCACCGCGCCTCCTGGGCGGGACCCGTCCGACGTCAGTCGGCGAGGATCGCGTAGAGCGCGCGCCGCGTCTCGTCGAGCTTGGCGGTGGCCGCCGCGCGCTGCGCGTCGGTCACGCCCGAGCGGAACTGCTGCACGACGCCGAAGAGCTTGCCGAGGCTCTCGCGGAACTCGTCCGAGGCCTCGTCCCCGGTCGTGGCGGCCCAGGCCGCCTCGACGGCGTCCGCGTGCTCGGCCACGTAGGTGCGGCCGGCCTCGGTGAGCGAGTACTCGCCCTTGGCGGCTTCGTCGCCCGCGACGATGAGCTCTTCGTCGACGAGCTGCTGCAGCGTGGGGTAGACCGAGCCGGGGCTCGGCTTCCAGACGCCGTCGGTGCGCTCGGCGATGGCCTTGATCAGGCCGTAGCCGTTCGACGGGGCGTCGGCGAGCAGCGACAGGACCGCGAGGCGGACGTCGCCCTTGCGGGCTCGGCCGCGGCCGCCGCGGTGGCCGCCGGGGCCGAAGCCGGGGAACCCGGGGAAGCCGCCGAAGGGG